>CAVQNJ010000035.1:0-38710 GCA_963713845.1 uncultured Alphaproteobacteria bacterium | reverse complement strand
TACCAGTAGCCGCCGATCCGCAGCCATTTGGGCGTTAGCGCCGCAACGAGGTCGCGCGCGATCCGCAGGGTGCAATCCTCATGAAAGGCGCCATGGTTGCGAAAGCTTCCCAGGTAGAGCTTCAGCGACTTCGACTCGACCAGACGCTCGGCGGAAACGTAATCGATGACGATGTGCGCGAAATCGGGCTGGCCCGTCACGGGGCAGAGCGATGTGAATTCGGGCGCCGTGAACCGAACGAGATAAGTCGCGGCCCTATGCGGATTTGGCACAAGGTCGAGTTCGGCCTCGTCGGGAGACGCGGGCAGCGCAGCCTTTTCGCCGAGAAGATGCGCGCCGTCGTGAGTTTTCGTCATGACGGCTAGAGATAACGGCGCGCCGCCGGCGTCAAGTCGTCAGGGGTCGTGATCGTCCGCACATTCGCCCGTGCGAAGGGTGATCGGATGCGCGGTCATCCAGCCGGAAAGAAAGCGATTGCTCTCTGCGGTGAGCGCCGCCTGCATTTCGGCGCGGACCACTTCGAGCCATTCTGCCGGCGCTCCGGCGTATTCATCTCGGCCGGC
This sequence comes from uncultured Alphaproteobacteria bacterium, assembly GCA_963713845.1. GTDB lineage: Bacteria > Pseudomonadota > Alphaproteobacteria > Rhizobiales > Beijerinckiaceae > Methylocystis. Next base: position 38,147 of record CAVQNJ010000035.1, on the reverse strand, counting down.
ACGCCGAGGTCGATCGCTTTCACGGCGAATTGATAGGGCATCGTATGCCAGAAGGCGACGGCGCCCCCGCCCTGCATGGCCTCCACGCCGGATTCGGGCGTCGCGGCGAGCTTCTCCTGCGCGTCGAGCGGCACGGGCTCCGCCTTGCCGTTATGCGGCGTGGCGATGACGACGCCATTTCGATAGAAGAGATTTTGCACGACCCCCTTGCGCTCGGCGAGCAGATTGCCGCCGATCACGAAGGTTGCCTTGGATTTCTCCATGGCGCATTTCAACATGCGATCGAAACAGGCTGCGACCCCCGCCATTTGCTTGGCGCAAGCCGTCTCGATCCAGGTCGCCATGACCTCCGGCTTCACGTCCAGGACATAAGCGAGTCCTTGCGCTTCGCCCTGGCGATAGTCGCAGCGCTGAACGAGCGCGGCGGGCCACCCCTGGAAATCGGCCGCGACAGGCGCGCACGCGCCGGCGCGGACCGGGGACTTTTCGAACGCGGCGCGCACGCCGGCCGCGTGTTCCGCCGTCTGCGCCAGCGCGTTCTGGGGTGGGAACAGGATGGCGGCCGCGACCGCGGCCGGCTGGACGAGCGCGCCGAGGGGCGCGATTTTTTTTGTGCCGAACGCCATTTTTTCTCCCCGCGACATCTTTTCCGCTCTGCGCGCCGGTTATTGCTGAAAATCCGAAAGCGACCGACAGCTCGCGCTTTATGTTTGATAAAGCTCAAGGTAGCGGCCCTTCGGCGCCAGTCAACCGCGTCGCAGGGACCCTTCCGCGCGGGGCGCTCTCGCGCGCCGGCGGGCGCGAGGCGTCAAGGCCGGGCTTATCGCCGCCGCGAGGCTTTTCCGCGCCGGTTATTAAGGCTAAAAGGCGGCGCTGCCCCGCGCCGCAAAAAAAGAGGCCCCATAAATGACTGAGATCATCGACATTCACGCCCGTGAAATTCTGGACTTGCGCGGGAATCCGACCGTCGAGGTCGACGTCACCCTGGAGGATGGCTCGTCCGGCCGCGCCGCGGTCCCCTCCGGCGCCTCGACTGGCGCGCATGAGGCGGTCGAAAAGCGCGACGGCGACCCGGCGCGCTATCTGGGCAAAGGCGTGCTGCAGGCGGTCGACAATGTGAACGACGAAATCGCCGGCGCGCTGCTTGGCCTCGAGGCCGAGGATCAGGTCGGCATCGACCAGACGATGATCAAGCTCGACGGAACGCCGAACAAAGCGCGCCTGGGCGCCAACGCCATTCTCGGCGTCTCGCTCGCGCTCGCCAAGGCGGCGGCCGAAGCGAGCGCGTTGCCGCTCTACCGCTATGTCGGCGGGACCCAGGCGCGCGTCCTCCCGACGCCGATGATGAACATCGTCAATGGCGGCGTGCATGCCGACAACCCCATCGACTTCCAGGAGTTCATGATTCTCCCGACCGGCGCGGAAAACGTCCGCGACGCCATTCGCTGGGGCGCGGAGATTTTCCACACGCTGAAGAGCGCTTTGAAAAAAGCCGGGCTGTCGACCTCGGTGGGCGACGAAGGCGGTTTCGCGCCCAATCTTCCCTCCGCCGAAGCGGCGCTCGATTTCATCGTGAAGGCGATCGAGACGGCGGGCTTCAAGCCTGGAGTGGACGTGCTTCTCGGCGCCGACTGCGCCGCGACCGAATTCTTCAAGGACGGCAAATATGTCTATGAAGGCGAAGGCGTGACGCGTTCGATCGACGAGCAGGTGGCCTATCTCGCGAAGCTGGCGGCGTCCTATCCGATCGTCTCCATCGAGGACGGCATGGCGGAAGACGACTGGGAAGGCTGGAAGAAACTCACCGACGCCATTGGCAAGAAGATGCAGCTCGTCGGCGACGATCTCTTCGTCACCAATGTCACGCGCCTCACGCGCGGCATCAAGACCGGCACGGCCAATTCGATCCTCGTGAAGGTCAATCAGATCGGCACGCTCACGGAAACGATCTCCGCGGTCGATATGGCGCATCGCGCCGGCTATACGAGCGTCATGTCGCATCGCTCCGGCGAAACCGAGGACTCCACCATCGCCGATCTCGCCGTCGCGCTGAATTGCGGCCAGATCAAAACCGGCTCGCTCGCCCGCTCCGACCGCACCGCCAAATACAACCAGCTCATCCGGATCGAGGAGGAGCTGGGCGACGCCGCTGTCTATGCGGGCAGGAGCGCGCTGAAGGCGCTGGCGTAACGCGACGCGTTCTCTCGCTCCCCGCATGCGGGGAGAGACTCAGGCCGAGGGCTGGGGCGTCGGCGCGCGCGCCGCCTGTTCGAGCGGCGCGCCCCGCATCTATCCTCGGCCGGGCCCTGGCCGCTCACCCCCGCCCTTCCCGTATTCAGCGGGGACGGCGGCAATGCCGCGACGTTTCGATGACCATGGAAAAAACCTTCGATCCCCGCTCCATCGAGAGCCGCATCCGCCGCACATGGGAGGACGCGCAGGCCTTCCGCGCCGGCCGCCCCGAACGCGCCGCCGCGGCGCCCTATTCCATCGTCATTCCGCCGCCCAACGTCACCGGCAGCCTGCATATGGGCCATGCGCTCAACAATACATTGCAGGACATTCTCGTGCGCTACCATCGCATGAAGGGCGAGGATGTTCTCTGGCAGCCTGGCACGGACCACGCCGGCATTGCGACCCAGATGGTCGTCGAGCGCCAGCTCATGGAACGGCAGGAGCCGGGCCGCCGTGCGCTCGGCCGCGAAAAATTTCTGGAGCGCGTCTGGGCCTGGAAGGCGGAGTCGGGCGGCGCCATCGTCGAGCAGTTGAAGCGCCTCGGCGCCTCCTGTGACTGGTCGCGCGAGCGTTTCACGCTCGATGAAGGCTTGTCGCGCGCGGTAGCGAAGGTGTTCGTCCAGCTCTACCGCGACAAACTGCTCTACAAGGACAAGCGCCTCGTCAATTGGGACCCGCTCGCTGCACACGGCGATCTCCGATCTCGAAGTGCAGCAGATCGAGGTGAAGGGCCATCTGTGGCGCTTCAAATATCCCGTCGTCGATGAGGCGGGAAAGAAACGGGCGAATTCATCGTCGTCGCGACGACGCGTCCCGAGACCATGCTCGGCGACACGGCCGTGGCCGTTCATCCCGAAGACGAACGCTATCGGTCGCTCGTCGGCAAACGCCTGCGCCTGCCGCTCGTCGGGCGCCTGATTCCGATCGTCGCCGACGAATACTCCGATCCCGAGAAGGGCACGGGCGCGGTGAAGATCACCCCGGCGCATGACTTCAACGATTTCGAGGTCGGCAAACGGCACGGGCTTCGACTCGTGAATGTCTTCGACTCGCAGGCCCAGACGACTCTCGCCGCCAATGCCGATTTTCATGAGGGCCTCGCCCTCGCCGAGAACTCGCCGCGACGCTCGACGCGCTCGACGGGCTGGATCGTTTCGAGGCGCGCAACCGTGTCGTCGAGATGATGGACGGCGCGCGAACTTCTCGACGGCATCGACGACCACAAGCACATGGTCCCGCACGGCGACCGTTCGGGCATGCCGTGCTGGAGCCGCGCCTGACCGACCAATGGTATGTGGACGCGAAGACGCTGGCGCAGCCGGCGCTCGCCGCCGTGCGCGAGGGCCGCACGAGCTTCGTGCCGAAGAACTGGGAAAAGACCTATTTCGAATGGCTCGAGAACATCCAGCCCTGGTGCGTGTCGCGCCAGCTCTGGTGGGGCCATCGCATCCCGGCCTGGTATGACGACGACGGCAATGTCTATGTCGAGGAGACCGAAGAGGCCGCCTACGTCGTCGCGCGCGCTGAGCGCGGCGCGGATGTCACGCTCACCCGCGACGAAGACGTTCTCGACACCTGGTTCTCCTCCGCGCTCTGGCCTTTCTCCACGCTCGGCTGGCCGGACGAGACGCCGGAGCTCGACCGCTTCTATCCGACCAACGTTCTTGTCACCGGCTTCGACATCATCTTCTTCTGGGTCGCCCGCATGATGATGATGGGCCTGCACTTCAGGAAGGAGATTCCCTTCCGCGACGTCTATATCCACGCCCTCGTCCGCGACGAGAAGGGCGCGAAGATGTCGAAGTCGAAGGGCAATGTCATCGATCCCGCTGCATCTCATCGACGACTATGGCGCGGACGCCCTGCGTTTCACCCTCGCCGCCATGGCGGCGCAGGGGCGCGACATCAAGCTCTCGACCCAGCGCGTCGAGGGCTATCGCAATTTCGCGACCAAAATCTGGAACGCCTCGCGCTTCGCCGAGATGAACGGCTGCGCGCGGGTCGCGGGCTATGACCCGCACGCCAATAAGATCGCCGCTCAACCGCTGGATCGTGGGCGAAGCGGCGCGCACGCTGCGGAAGTGAGCGCGCGCGATCGACGCCTATCGCTTCAACGACGCCGCCGGCATCGCCTATCGCTTCGTCTGGAACGTCTTCTGCGACTGGTATGTGGAGCTCTCCAAGCCGCTACTGATCGGCCCCGACGGCGCGGAAAAGGACGAAACCCGCGGCGACGACCGCTTTCGTGCTCGACCAGATCTACGCGCTGCTGCATCCCTTCATGCCCTTCCTCACCGAAGAGCTGTGGGCGATCAAGGGCGCGGAAGGCCCGAAGCGCGAAAGCCTTCTGGCCCTTGCCCATGGCCGACGCTCGAAGGGCTGCGAGGACCCCGAAGCCGAAAGCGAAATCGGCTGGCTGGTCGATCTCGTCTCCGACATTCGTTCGCTTCGCGCGGAAATGAATCTGACGAGCGAAACGGAGCTTGTTCTCGTCGGAGCCGACGCCGCCTTGCAGACGCGCGCGACGCATTGGGAGGAGACGATCCGCAGGCTCGCGCGAATATCACGCATCGGCTTCGCGGAGGCGCCGCCCGAAATCCTGCGGCGCAGATCATCGTGCGCGGCGGAGTTGTCGCCGTTCCGCTCGAAGGGGTGATCGATTTCGCCGCCGAGCGGGCTCGCCTCGGGAAGGAAATCGCCAAGCTCGACGGCGAGGTGAAGAAGGTCGACGCCAAGCTCGCCAATCCGGGTTTTCTCGCCAAAGCGGACGAGGAGGTGATCGACGAACATAGCGAGCGGCGGGAGGACGCGCTGGCGCGAATCGAGAAGCTGGCCGCGGCGCTCGGACGATTGGGCTAGGTCTTCCCTCAGGCGCCGGCGCTCTCCGACGCAGCGCGGCCATGACGCGGGGCGAAGTCGGCGTTACAATGGGCCCATGACCCTCACGCACGAACCCGTCGGCCCCGGCAGCCATGTATTCCTCGTCGATGGCTCGTCCTTCGTCTTTCGCGCCTATTTCCAGTCGATCCGGCAGGATGCGAAATATAATTATCGCTCCGACCGGCTGCCGACGGGCGCCGTGCGGCTTTTCTGCACAAAGATCCTGCAATTCGTGCGCGAGGGCGCGGCCGGCGTAAAGCCCACCCATCTCGCCATCATCTTCGACAAGAGCGAGAACTCGTTCCGCAAGGAAATCTACCCCGAATACAAAGCGCATCGCAGCGAGCCGCCGGAAGATCTCGTGCCGCAATTCCCCCTCATGCGCGCCGCGGTCCGCGCCTTCGGCCTCACGCCGATCGAACAGGACGTCTATGAAGCCGACGACCTCATCGCGACTTACGCGACGCAGGCGCGTGCGAAGGGCGCGGACGTTCTCATCGTCTCGGCCGACAAGGACCTGATGCAGCTCATCGGGCCGGGCGTGACGATGTACGATCCAGCCTCCGGCACGGCGGGCGCCAAGGGCTCGCGCGAAGAGCGCTTGATTTCGCAAGCCGAAGTCGTCGATTACTTCGGCGTCACGCCCGACAAGGTCGTCGACGTGCAGGCCCTCGCCGGAGATTCCACAGATAATGTGCCCGGCGCAAAGGGCATCGGCGTGAAAACAGCGGCGCAACTCATCAATGAATACGGCGACCTCGAGACGCTCCTCGCAAAGGCGGCCGACATCAAGCAGCCCAAACGCCGGGAAGCCTTGACCGACCCCGACGTCGGTCGAGCGCATCCGTCTCTCCAAGGCGCCTCGTCGAACTCGTCTGCGACGCGCCCCTCCAAACGCGCCTCGACGATCTGGGCCTCCACGACCCCGACGCCAAGAAGCTTGTCGCCTTTCTGCAGGCGATGGAGTTCACCACGATCACGCGCCGCGTTGCCGAACTTTACGGCGTCGACGTCGCCGACATTGCGCCCGATCCAGAATTTGTCGGCGCCTCGGGCTGGCGCGGGAGAGACGGCGAGACGCGCGCGGCGCCGCCCGCGCTCACGCTGGAGGGCGGCATCGCCGCCGCCAAAGGCGCGCCGCCGGACGTTGAGGATTTCGCGCCCGCCGCGCTCGCCGCGCGACGTAAAGCGGAAGCCCTGGCGACCACGATCGACCGCGCGAGCTATGAAACGATCCTGTCTGTCGAACGGCTCGAACAATGGATTGCCGACGCTTTCGCGGCAGGGGTCGTCGCGCTCGATACGGAAACGACCTCGCTCGATCCGATGGACTGCGACCTCGTGGGCGTGTCGCTCGCGCTCGAAAGGGGGCGCGCCTGTTATATTCCCTTGCAGCATCGCGAGGCCGGCGACGGCGATCTCTTTGGCGGCGCAACGCTCCTCAAGGGGCAGATTCCGCTCGCGACGGCCATCGAAAAACTCAAGCCGCTGCTCGAGGACGACGCCGTTCTGAAAGTCGCGCAGAACATGAAATATGATCTGCTCGTGCTCTCCCGCTACGGCGTCGACGTCGCGCCGCTCGACGACACGATGCTGATGTCCTATGCGCTCGACTCGGGCCGCAACAATCATGGCCTCGATGAATTGGCGAAGAAACATCTGGGCCATGAGAACATAAGCTTCGCCTCGGTCGCAGGCTCCGGCCGCAGTTTCGTCGGCTTCGCGCGGGTTGCGCTTGACAGGGCGACGGAATACGCCGCCGAGGACGCCGATGTGTCGCTACGCCTGTGGCGCGCGCTCAAGCCGCGCCTTGCGGCGGAACAGAAAACCGCCGTCTATGAGACGCTGGAACGCCCGATGGTTACAACGCTGGCGCGGATGGAGCGACGCGGCGTCTCGATCGACCGCACGCTTCTGTCGCGCCTTTCCGGCGAATTCGCACAAGACATGGCGCGCCTGGAAGCCGATATTTTCGAGCTCGCGGGCGAGAGCTTCAACCTCGGCTCGCCCAAGCAGCTTGGAGACATTCTCTTCGGCAAGATGGGCCTGCCCGGCGCCAAGAAGACCGCGACCGGCGCCTGGTCGACGTCGGCGAGCGTGCTCGAGGACCTTGCGACGGAGGGCAATGATCTCGCCCGCCGCATTCTCGACTGGCGCCAGCTCTCCAAGCTCAAGAGCACTTACGCGGACGCCCTGCCGGGATTCGTCAATAAGGAGACGGGACGCGTCCATACCTGCTATTCGCTCGCCGCGACGACGACGGGGAGACTGTCGTCGTCCGAGCCGAATTTGCAGAACATACCCGTGCGCAACGAGGCGGGCCGAAAGATTCGCAAGGCCTTTGTCGCCGCGCCCGGCCATGTGCTGATCAGCGCGGATTACTCACAAATCGAGCTGCGGCTGCTTGCGCATATTGCCGACATTCCGCAGCTCAAGAAAGCCTTCGCGGACAATATCGACATTCATGCGATGACGGCGTCCGAGATGTTCGGCGTTCCGGTCGAGGGGATGCCGCCCGAGGTGCGCCGTCGCGCCAAGGCGATCAATTTCGGGATCATCTACGGCATTTCAGCCTTTGGCCTCGCCAATCAGTTGTCAATCCCGAGAGAAGAGGCGGGCGCCTATATCAAGCGCTATTTCGAGCGCTTCCCCGGCATCCGCGACTATATGGAGGCCACGAAAAAGCTCGTGCGCGAGAAAGCCTGCGTCACCACGATCTTTGGTCGCGCCTGCCATTTCCCGCGCATTTCATCAGCCAATCCGTCGGATCGCGCCTTCTATGAGCGGGCCGCGATCAACGCGCCCATCCAAGGCGCGGCCGCCGACATCATCCGGCGCGCCATGACGCGCATGGATGCCGCGCTCGTCGGCGCGGGACTCGACGCGCAGATGCTGCTGCAAGTGCATGACGAACTGGTCTTCGAAGCGCCCGAGCCGCAGGCCGAGGCGACGATCGCCGTGGCGCGACGCGTGATGGAGGACGCGCCGACGCCCGCGGTTCATCTCTCCGTGCCGCTGCACGTTGACGCGCGCGCCGCGAAGAATTGGGACGAAGCGCACTGAAAGAATCGGTCGGCGCGCCTACAAGCCCGGATCGTCGGGCGCTTTTGCCTTGTCGGCGGCGATGCCATAGCCGTAGCGCGACCAGAAACGCTCATGAAAATAATAAAGCGCGAAGATCGCAATCATTTCGACGCCCGTGATTTGCGCCGCGAGCGCCGCGTCATGCACGAAAGCGACGAGGATCAAATAAGTCGAGACGCTCGCCGGCAGCAGCCAGGAGAAGGCTTTGGCAAGGCTGCGCTTGGGCGTCGGACGATACGCGTCGCGCTCGATCGCGACGCCCTCCATCGAGGCGTAGCTCAAATCCGTCAGCGGCGCGTCAGGCAGGCGCTTTGACGCCTCGACAGATTTCACCATGCCGACGGCGACCGTCTCGTTGCTGATGCGGTCGATGAGAATGAAACCGCCCGTCTCGCGATTCTCGACGTAGAGGTCGCAGGCGACAAAGGTTTCGAGCGAGAGCTTGGCCTCGCCAATCTCATTGAACGCGAGCGTCTCGCCGGGGCCAAGCGGCGCCGCAAGACCGGATTCGATCTGAATATGGGACTCGACGACGGTCACTTTCGCAGGCGTCGTCCGCGTTCCGATCTTGAGAAGATAGCTTTTCTCGAGCGCCAGCGGTTCGCGCACCAACCAAAGCACGCGCGCCTCGAGGCGGTCGCCGATCTTTGCCGGCGAAACGGGCGAACTGAGGAGATCGCCGCGCGAACAATCAATCTCCTCCGCGAAAGTCACCGTCACCGACTGACCGGATACGGCGGCGTCGAGATCGCCGTCATAGGTTACAACGCGAGAGATGCGCGTGTCGCGCCCGGCGGGCAGGATGCGAACGATATCGCCGGGCCGGATGTTGCCGCCGCAGATGAAACCGGAGAAGCCGCGAAAATCGAGATTGGGACGGTTGACCCATTGCACCGGCATGCGGAAGGGCGCAATGCGCATCACATCCTCGATCGCCACGCCTTCGAGATAGGTCAGGAGCGGCGGTCCCTCGTGCCAGGGCATAGCGGCGCTGCCATGCACCAGATTGTCGCCGTCCTTGGCGACGAGCGGCGCGACATAAATGGAGGTGAAACGCAGATTCCTGGCGAACTCCCGAAAATCCGCTTCGATCCGACGGAACACCTCCTCGCTATAGCCCACGAGGTCCATCTTGTTCACGGCGACCACAACGTGACGCACGCCGAACATGGAGGTGATGACGCTATGGCGGCGCGTTTGCGGCAAGATGCCCTTGCGCGCATCGACGAGCAGGATCGCAAGGTCCGCCGTCGAGGCGCCCACCGCCATGTTGCGGGTATATTGCTCATGGCCAGGCGTGTCGGCGACGATGAACTTGCGCATGTCGGTCGCAAAATAGCGATAGGCGACGTCAATCGTGATGCCCTGCTCGCGCTCGGCGGCGAGACCGTCGACGAGCAGCGCGAAATCGAGGTCGTCGCCTTGAGTGCCGTGCTTTTTTGAATCTGCTTCGAGCGCGGCGATGAGATCGTCCGGCGCGAGATCGGCGTCATAAAGAAGCCGCCCGATCAGCGTTGATTTGCCGTCGTCGACCGACCCGCAGGTGATGAATCGCAACAGAGGCTTGTCGGCCGCGATACGCGTGACGGCGGCATGGGCGGGGGCTTCGGTGACCTCGGCGCCATGCATGTCAGAAATACCCTTCCTGCTTCTTCTGCTCCATGGAGCTGGAGCCGTCGTGGTCGATCAGACGGCCCTGCCTTTCGGAGGAGCGGCTCTCGCGCATCTCCGCGATGATCGCCTCAAGATTGGTGGCCTCGCTCTCGATGCCGCCGGTGAGCGGATAGCATCCGAGCGTGCGAAATCGCACCATCTTGTGTTCGATCGTCTCGCCCGGCTCGAGTTTCATACGGTCGTCGTCGACCATGATCAGCGTGCCGCTGCGGCGCACGACCGGACGCTCCTTGGCGAAATAGAGCGGCACCACGGGAATGTTTTCGCGCGCGACATAGTCCCAGATGTCCGCTTCGGTCCAATTGGACATGGGGAAAATGCGCAGACTCTCACCCGGAGATTTGCGCGCATTATACAGGCGCCAGAACTCCGGGCGCTGGTTCTTCGGGTCCCAGCGATGCTGCGCGGTACGAAAGGAGAGGACGCGCTCCTTGGCGCGGGACTTCTCTTCGTCGCGGCGCGCGCCGCCAAAGGCCGCGTCGAATTGATATTTGTCGAGCGCCTGTTTGAGCGCCTCAGTCTTCATGATCTCGGTGTGAAGCTTCGAGCCGTGCGTGAAGGGGCTGATGTTCATCTCAACCCCTTTGGGATTGATATATTCGATGAGCTCGACCCCCCATTCCTTCACGATCCGGTCGCGAAACGCGATCATCTCGCGAAACTTCCAGGTCGTGTTGATATGCATCAGCGGAAAAGGCGGTTTCGACGGGTAAAAGGCTTTCAAGGCGACATGCAGCATCGCCATGGAGTCCTTGCCGATTGAAAACAGCATGACCGGCCGCTCGCATTCGGCGACCGCCTCGCGCATGATGTGGATGCTCTCGGCTTCGAGCCTGTCGAGATGGCCGAGCGAACGTGTGGGTAGCGCGCTCATCGAAATGCCTCCGGGGTGGACGCAGGCGCGCCGCGTCGCAGCACGCCGTCCTCTCCCACATGAAGGCCGCATTCCTTTTTGTCGTCCTGCTCCCACCACCAGCGTCCGGCGCGCTCATCTTCGCCCGGCTCCAAAGCGCGCGTGCAGGGCGCGCAACCGATGGAGAGAAAACCCTTCGCGTGAAGGTCGTTCACCGGCACGGAAAACTCCTGCGTCGCCGCGACGACTTGCTCGCGCGTGTAATCGGCGAGCGGGTTAATCTTGAGAAGCTTGCGGGTCGCGTCGAAAGCGATGAGCGGCGCCTCGGAGCGCGCCTGCGACTGATCGGCGCGAAGGCCGGTGATCCAGCCCGAAACCCCGGCGAGAAGCCGCCCGAGCGGCTCCACTTTGCGCACATGGCAGCAGGCCTTGCGCGCCTCGACCGATTTATAGAACCCATTGACTCCCTGCTCTTCGACGAGCGCCTCGAGCGGAGCCGCCTGCGGATAGACCGCGCGGATTCGCCGGGCGTAGCGCGCCTCGGTGCGCTCCCAAAGGTCGTAGGTTTCCGGGAAAAGGCGTCCCGTGTCGATCGTCGCGACGTCGAAGTCGAGTCCTTGCGTGAAAATCGAATGGGCGATGAATTGATCCTCTATGCCGAAGCTCGTCGTGAAGACGATGCGGCCGGGAATGAAAGCGCGCAGGAGTTCGAGACGGCGGTCGAGATCGAGCGGCGCAAGGCGCGGACCAAGAATTTCAGGCAGCGTCGGGCTCATTGCGTCGGCGCCTTGTGTCGCGCCTCGAGAATGGAGCCCCGCGCGACATAACCGCGCTGGTAGCTGCGCGCGTGTGCGGCGCGCGCAGCGCGCCACTGCGCTTCATCCTGACGGGCGGCGATGTCGTCGGGAATTTCGATCGTGTCGAAGCCGCAGCCGAGCGCATGCGCGTATTGGTCGGCGAGCAGCCGACCGCTTGCGCGCAATTCGCCGGTAAAGCCCTCGCGGCGGATGAGTTGCGCCAGCGAGAAGCCGCGCCCGTCGGCGAAGGCGGGAAAAGCGATTGCGACGAGGCCGAGGCGCGCCAGCGCTCCCGCGAGCGCCTCGGGCGTCGTCGTATTGGGGATGATGACCCCGAGCGAAAGCTCCGCGCTCTTAGCCGTCAAGGCTTGGGTGAGCCGATCGAAAGAGACGATCGCGTGACCGCCTTTCGGCAGCGCCTCCTCATCGGCGAGACGACGCCAGCGGTCGTCGATGAAGCGCCCGTCAGATATCAGCGCCATCTTGGCCCTCCCGTCGCATCACGTCCTTGAAGCGCGCGTGGCCCAAACGCCGCCAGGTTTCGATGAAAGTCTCTCCCTCCGCGCGCTCGCCCAGATAAAAATCGACGAGATGCTCGATGACGTCGGGAACCTGTTCCGCGGTCACGCCCGGACCGAGAAGCTCGCCGATCGCGGCCGAGAAAGTGGGATCTCCGCCAAGCGTGATCTGATAGGATTCCTGGCCCTTTTTTTCGAGGCCGAGAATGCCGATCGCGCCAACGTGATGGTGGCCGCAGGCGTTGATGCAGCCGGAAATTTTGATGCCCAGCTTGCCAATGCGGCGCTGGCGCGAGAGATCGGAGAAGCGCTGCGAGATCGCCTGCGCGATCGGGATGGAGCGCGCCGTCGCGAGCGAACAGTAATCCAGCCCCGGGCAGGAAATGATATCCGAAACGAGGCCGGCGTTCGCTGTGGCGAGGCCGGCGTCGTCGAGAAGGCGCCAAAGGTCGAAAAGATCGTCCTGCTTCACATGCGGCAGGATGACGTTCTGCTCATGGGAGACGCGCAATTCGCCGAAGCCGAAACGTTCGCTGGCCTCGGCGAGCACGCGCATCTGCTGCGAGGTGGCGTCGCCAGGAACGCCCCCGATGGGTTTGAGCGACACGGTGACGATGGCATAGCCCGGCGCCTTGTGCGGCGCGACGTTCACCTCGACAAAATTGCCGAAGGCCGGATGTTCGACGCGCGCCACGTGCAAAGACGACGATTGCGCGGGCAGCGCCTCATAAGGCGGGGCCGCGAAAAAGCTGGCGACGCGCGCCAATTCGGCGGAATCGTAAGAGAAGGGCGCGCGGTCCATCTCGGCGAACTCCGCCTCGACGGCGCGGCGAATTTCCTCAAGGCCTTTTTCGTGAACGAGAATCTTGATGCGCGCCTTGTATTTGTTGTCCCTGCGCCCGAAACGATTATAGACGCGCATGATCGCTTCGAGATAGGCGAGGAGATCCACGCGCGGCAGAAAATCGCGGATGATTTTGCCGACGAAGGGCGAGCGCCCCAATCCGCCGCCGACGACGATCTGGTAGCCGATTTCGCCCGCATCATTGGCGAGGATGCGCAGGCCGATGTCATGAACCATGACTGCCGCGCGATCATGCGCGGCGCCCGTCACCGCAATCTTGAACTTGCGCGGCAGAAAAGAAAACTCCGGATGCACGCTCGACCACTGGCGCAGAAATTCGGCGGTCGGCCGCGGATCCTCGATCTCGTCTGGCGCGACGCCGGCAAAATGGTCGGCGGTCACATTGCGGATGCAATTGCCCGAGGTCTGAATGGCGTGCATCTCCACGGCCGCCAGAGCTTCGAGAATATCCGGCGTGTCGACGAGCCGAGGCCAGTTGAATTGAAGATTCTGGCGCGTCGTGAAATGGCCGTAACCACGGTCGTATTTGTCGGCGATGTCGGCGAGCGCGCGCATCTGGCTGGCCGTCAGCGTGCCGTAGGGAATGGCGACGCGCAGCATATAGGCGTGGAGCTGAAGATAGAGCCCGTTCATCAGCCGGAACGGACGGAACTCGTCTTCCGTCAGCTTGCCGTCGAGCCGGCGGCGCACCTGCTCACGAAATTCCGCAACGCGCTCGCGGACGAAGGCGGCGTCGAACTCATCGTAGCGGTAGGTCGTCGTCGGCGCGTTCTGCCGCGCCCGCGCGTGAGGATCATGTGCGGTCATCAGCGAGCTCCCGCGGCCTGTTTGCCGAGATCGAGACGCACGCTCGGTCCCTTCGCGCGCATTTTCTCACGATAATGCAGCGGAGTTGGAACGCCGCGGGCGTCGATCTCGACGTCGGCGAGATAGACGTCGACGACGCGATTGGCCGCAATCTCCGACGCGCCGAACGCCTCGAGCGCGTCGGCGTCGCCTTTCGTCCCGGCGACCCGGGCGCGCCGGATGTCCCGCTCCCAGCCTTCGGCGCCCAGAAACAGCGCCTCGCCGTCACGCAGATCGGAGGCAAGAAGGATCTGGGGGTGCTTGAGCTCGGGCATCACGTCGCCTGCGCCAATTTGAGCGACAAGCCGTTGAACGCGTCGGACCATATGATCTGGCAGCTCAGGCGCGAATTTTCATAGAGCATTGGCAACTCGTCGAGTTTCTCGAGTTCATCGTCGCGCGGGGGCGGGACGCGGTTCGCCCAGTCGGGAGCGAGAATCACGTGGCACTCTGCGCAGGCGAGCGCGCCCCCGCATGTGTTCTCCATGCCAACCCCATGGTCGCGTAGAATTTCCATCAGGCGCCAGCCCTCCACAGCCGCGAGTTCGCGCACGACTCCGTCTCGATCCTCAACGCGCAGAAACGGCGTCTCGGTCTCCGATTGCGTGGCGGGCGGGCCGGCGGCGATCTCCAATGCAATACTCATGCGCGTGTTTCGTTGGGCTGCGGATGTGCGCCTGTTTTCCGGAGCGGTTAGATACTCCAAAATGCCCGTAAGTCAATTCACAGAGAAAATCGCCCAATCCCATATATAACATTTTTTTTCAGTTGAATGTCCAGTTGATGCAATTTTGCGCCTAGGACATGACAACGGCCCAAAATGTATGTTTGTTAAGAATTGGGTGACCAAACGGAGCTGCGGACGCTCGAGCGCCATTTAGGAGACCGCATGGCAAAAAGGCCAATTAAAACCGCAAAAGAAACGCCGCCCCCGAAAAGACCGCCCGAATCACGCCCCCGTGACGTCGCGAAGCCGGTCGCTGCCGCGCCCAAGCCGACCGTCATCGTGGTCGGCGCCGACAAGGGCGGCGTGGGCAAGACGACAATCGCGCGCGCCGTGCTCGACTTTCTCGCGATCAACGACATCGAGGCGCGGGCCTTCGACACCGAGACTCCGCGCGGGACGCTGCATCGTTTCCATCCCGAGGAGACGGCGATCGTCGATCTCACCTCGACGGCGGACCAGATGAAAATCATCGACACGCTGAATGCGTCCCAGGCGCGTGTCAGCGTCATCGACGTGCGCGCGGGCGGGCTGAGCCCCGCGCTGGAAGCGCTCGATGAAATCGGCTTCTTCGACGCGGTGAAGAGCGGCGAGTTCCGCTTCATCCTCCTGCACGTCATCGGGCCGTCGATCTCTTCCCTCGACGAAATCGCCGAGATCGCGCCCTACATGACCGACGCCAATTATTTCATGGTCAAGAACCATGTGAACGACACCACCTTTTTCGAATGGGATCCCCAGACCCACGCGAAATATTTCGAGGACGTCAACACGACCGGGGAGATCACCATCCCGAAACTCGGCGAACTTGCGTATGAGCAGGTCGAACTCGCCGGTACGCCTTATTCGACCTTCATCGCCAATGAGACGGCGGAAGGCGAGCCGGCGCAACATTCCTTCGTGCTGCGCGGTTATGTCCGCACCTGGCTCGCGCGGGTTGCGGATGAATTTGAACGGGTCGGGCTTCTCGACCTGATCAACGGGGCGGGGCACGCACGTTAAGACGGAGGCGGCGCCGCCCTCGTCCGCGAGGAATAGATGAGTCGCCGCACCCTCGTCTTCTTCATATGCTCTCCGCATTCGCGCACGGGCGTCACGACGGCGGCGCGTCTTCTGACCGACTATTACCTCTCGCGCGGCGTTCCCGTTGAAGGTTTCGACACGGATTCGCGCGAGCCCTGCTACGCCCTGCGCTTTCCCCATCTGTCCCGTGTCGTCGACCTCTATGACGTCAGGGGACAGATTTCCCTCTTCGACCGGCTGCTGGTCGCGGACGGCGCGCCAAAAATCGTCGACGTCTGGAGCCGCGCCTTCGACCAGTTCTTCGCCACCATTGCGGAAATCGGCTTTCTCGAAGAAGCCCGCCGCGCCGGCGTCGAGCCGATCGTTCTCTATCAGTCCGACAGCACCGCGACCGCCGCGAGCAACGCCCGCCTCCTCAACACCACCTGGCCGAAACTTTGGCTCACCGCGATCCACAATGAGGGCTCTGCGCCGCTTGCCCCCCATGCGCATGAGATTCTGTCGCATTATGCGGCGCGCGGGAAGCTCGTGATCCCCAGACTCGAAAGCGCCATCGCGGAGACGCTCAAGGACTTCGAACCTCTCCTTTGCGGATTTTCTCGCACATCCGCCGCCTGCAATGTCGATTGTCCTGCGCGCGGCGCTCAAAGCCTGGCTCGTGCCGATCTTTACCCAGTTCCAAAGCCTGGAATTGCGGCTAGACTTGCAATCCAGCGAATTCCTCTAGGCGGCGCTCTCCATGGAATACAGAAAACTCGGCGCGACTGACCTCTCCGTCTCCGCGATTTGCCTCGGTTCGATGACCTGGGGCGAGCAGAACAGCGAGGCGGACGGTCATGAGCAACTCGATTACGCGCTCGCGCGGGGCGTGAATTTCATCGATACGGCGGAGATCTACTCCATTCCGCCGCGGCCCGAGACGCAAGGCTCCACAGAGCGCGTCATCGGCTCATGGCTCGCGGCGCGCAAGAACCGCGACAAGGTCGTCATCGCCACCAAGGTTGCCGGACGCGGCGACGCCAACTGGCTGCGCGAGAACGGCGCGCGCCCGACGCTCGACCGCAGCAATATCCTCTATGCGATAGAGGGCTCGCTACGACGCCTGCGCACCGATTACGTCGATCTCTATCAGTTGCATTGGCCCGACCGCTCGCTCCCGCTCTGGGGCGCGGGCGGGACGACCTATCGACGCCCGAGCCGGCGCGCCGAGGTTCCGATCGAGGAGACGCTGGCGGCGCTGAATGAACTTGTGCAGGCCGGCAAGGTCCGCCATATCGGCCTTTCAAACGAGACGCCCTGGGGCGTGGCGCGCTTCCTGCGCGCAGCGGAACTCGGCCACGGCCCGCGCGTGGCGTCGATCCAGAACGCCTATAGCCTCATCAACCGCAGTTTCGAGATGGGGCTTGCGGAATTCGCCGAGCGCGATTTCGTGGGCCTCCTTGCCTATTCGCCTTTGGCGCAGGGTTATCTTACCGGAAAATATCAGCGCGGCGCCCGACCGCCGGGGGCGCGCACGACTCTCTTCGAGAGGGCGCAGCGGTATGAAAAGCCGGGCGTCGAAGCGGCGATCGACGCGTATCTTGCGCTCGCGCGCGACATTGGCGTCGATCCGGCGCAACTCGCCATCGCCTATGTGACCTCGCGCCCCTTTGTGACATCGAACATCATCGGCGCGACGACAATGGCGCAGCTCAAAACCGATCTCGATTCCCTGGAGATTGCGATCACGCCGCAGATCGAGGCCCGCATCGACGCGATTCACCAGCTTCACAGCAATCCGGCGCCGTAGCGGCTCTCACGCGTGTCCGGCGCTCGAGGAGAGGCGCTCGAGATCGACGCCCATCGAGCGCAGGGCGCGCGTATATTTGCCGCCCAAATCCCGATCGAAGAGCAGCGCGGGATTTGCGGGGCAGTGCAGCCATCCGTTGCGCTGGATTTCATCCTCGAGCTGACCTGCGTCCCAGCCGGCGTAGCCCAGCGCCAGCAGCGCGCGGTTCGGTCCCTCGCCGGCGGCGATGGCGCGCAAAATGTCGATTGTCGCCGTAAGCGACACGCCGTCGTCGATGGGCAGCGTCGAATTGTCGAGAAAGAAATCCGGCGAATGCAGAACGAAGCCGCGATCGGTCTGCACGGGGCCGCCGGAGAGAACCTGAATCTCTTCCGCGCCGCGCGGCAGGCTGATGCGCTCCTGCGGGGCGATCACTTGGAGCTGCACAAGCAGATCAGGAAAGTTCTTCACCCGCGCAGGCTGGTTGACGACGATGCCCATTGCGCCCTCTTCCGAATGGGCGCAAAGATAAATCACTGAACGCGCGAAGCGTTCGTCCATCATGCCGGGCATGGCGACAAGTAACTGGCCGTCGAGAAAACTGCGGCCGCCGCCGCCGCCCACGCGACCCGGGGCCGCCCAATCTTGCTTCCTGTCCAAAGCGCTCATCGGGACATGCTACGCTCGCAACGGCCCCTTAACAAGCGGCGTGGTTAAGTGGGTCGCCTGGACGTATCAGAAACCAAAGCCCATGAAATCAAAAGAATCCGCGCCGCGCGCGATGTTCCCCCTGGCTTTGGCCGCGAGTGCGGCCCTTTGCCTTGCGCCGGCGCCGGCGCGCGCCGCGGAATTCGCGACCGCGCCCGCCAAAGCAACCGTCTCGGCCGTCCGCCTGCTCGCTGCGGGCGGCCTCGAGGGCGGCGCCTATCGCGCGGGGGTTGAAATCAGCCTCGCCCCGAAAACCATCACCTACTGGCGCCAGCCCGGCGAAGCGGGGTCGCCGCCGGTTCTCGACTTTTCGGCCTCGACCAACGTCGCCAAGGTCGAGACTGCCTTTCCCGCGCCCAAACATATCGAGGAAGCAGGATCCATCGTCGCCGGCTACGACGAGACCGTGATTCTGCCGCTCAAGATTACGCCCAACGACGCGAATGCGCCGGTGACACTCGCCTTGACCCTGGATTACGCCGCCTGCGGAAAGATCTGCCTGCCCGCGAAAGCGACGCTCGCGCTCGCGCTCCCGCAATCGGGCGCCTCGCCCTTCGCGAGCGCCATCGCCGCCGCGGAAAAACGCGTGCCCGTCCGGATCGGGGCCGAGGAGGCCCGTAAACGCCTCGTGCTGAAAAAGCCGAACGCCGATCCGTCCTGGCGTCTCAGCGTCGCAGGCCCGGACAAGCCGGCCGACGTCTTTGCCGAGGCGGCGGACCCGCTCTTCGTCGAAAGTCGGCGCGACGGCGATAATTTCACCTTGACGCTCTTTTCGACCGGGCCTTTGCCGAAAAGCGCCGAGACGACGCTGACGGTCGTGACCGAGCGGGGCGCATTCGAGGCGCCCGCCCGGCTGGAGTGAGGTTTCATTCCGCTTCGGCGTCGACCGGGGCCGGTTCGCTCGCAACGGCCGTTTCCTGCTTGGGCGTGCGCTTGAAGGTCGATTTGCGCCCGCGCAGCGTTTGCAGAATCTTCGCGCCATTGGCGAAGGCGAGATAGATCATCAGCGGCGGCACCGACGCGACGGTCCTGGCGTAATCGACGACCGTGCCGCGCTTGAGCGCGAGATAGGGCGCGAGCGTGATGCCAAGCGCCACGAGCAGCGTCATGACGAGGATCAGTTGCAGGACGCCCGCATAAGGCGCGGCCGTGCCGTGCAGCAGCGCGCCGAGGGTGAAGGCGATGAGGCCGATCGCCGCCGCCGGGAAGAAGATTTGATGCGCGACGAGCGAAATCGCCATCACGCGCTTACCCAGGCTCCAGGGGGCGCGCCAGATCGGCAGGACCGTCTTCTGCGCCACTTGCACGAAGCCGTTCGACCAGCGCCGCTGCTGGCGGCGGAAATCGCGAATGCCCTCCGGCACCTGGCCCGGAATGGGGGGCTCGGACACGAAAAGTCCATGCCAGCCTCGAAGCTCGGCGCGTACGGTAAGATCGAGATCCTCGCAAAGCGAATAATCGGACCAGCCGCCGGCGTCTTCGATCGTCGCGCGCCGCCAGATGCCGCCGGTGCCGTTGAACTGGAAGAGCCATCCGGCAAGCGCACGGGCGCGTTGCTCGACGAGATAATGCCCGTCCTGCACCAGACCCTGGGCGCGGGTCAGCCAGTTGGTCTCGTAATTTTGGAACTCGCAGCGCGATTGCACGAAACCGGCGCGGGGATCGGTCAGAAACAGCGGCACGGTCCGCTTCAGCCAATTCGGCGGGGGACGGAAATCCGCGTCGAGCATGGCGATGAACGGCTCATGCGTGAGCGCGAGCCCATGGGCGCAGGCGCCCGCCTTGAACCCCGAGCGATCCGCGCGGCGCACATGGTCGATGACGGCGCCGCCCGCCCGCAGCTCGGCCGCGACCGCCTCCGCGCGACGACTCGTTTCATCCGTGGAGTCGTCGAGGAGCTGGATGCGCAGCTTGTCCTTGGGCCAATCGAGCAGCGCGACGCAGCGCAGGGACTGTTCGGTGACGAGCGGCTCGTTGAAAACCGGAATTTGCAGCAGGACATGCGGCAGATCGCCGTCGGCGGGGACAAGAGCCTCCGGATCGCGCGCGCCACGGAGCTGATCATAAAGGAAGCGGCCAATGACGACGAGATAGCCAAGGCCGATGGCGACGAGGACCGACGCGCAAAGGAATGCGGCCGCATCCACAAGAAGCAGGAGGAGTCCGAAGAGCAAAAGGCTATCCTTCTTTCTTCGCGGGGGGCGCCGGCTGCGCCGCCACGCGCGCGTGGACCTTGTCCTGCGCCCAGACCACCCGGTCGGTCATCCAGGCGTTCACCCAGACCGCGATCATCATCGCCTCTCGAACGACGAAGACCGCCGGCGCCGCATAGGATAACTGCCATCCTTTTGCCATGGAAAGCAATGTCTCGAGCGCAAACCAGAGGGCAAAGGTCGCCGCAAAGCCCCAAATCGGCGCGATCCCGAACCGGGGCGCGGCCGCGGCGCCCGCCACAAGCGCTGGAAACGCTTGGCAAATCGGCTCCGCGAGGAACGAAATCAACTCGTCATTGCGCCTGATCACGCTCCAGCGCAATTGCCGTTGATAAACATCGCGGAAGCCCCTTACGCCAAGTTCCTGCCGCACAGGCCGGTGAGAGAAAACAGGACGCTGCCCGATTCGCCTCATGGCTTTCGCCAGGGCGTTATCTTCGCCGACGGTATGGGAGATGGCGTCGAAACCGCCCGCGCGCAGGAAATCCGAGCGCCTGAACAGCATGATCTTTCCCACCCCGTGCCCCTGCCCCAGGCAGGAAGCGAGGAACAGCATGCGCGCATGAGGGCCGTTGATGACGGCGGCCTCCACATGGGCCGCGAAGTTCTCGAGCCCCGCGCAATAGGGAATGGCGCAGACCAGGCCGACGTCCTCCGTGAGCTGGCGCAAATGCTCCGTCAGCGCGTCCGGCTCGAGAAGGACGTTGGCGTCCTTCATGAAGATCACGTCGTTCTCCGCCTCCATGAAGGGCGCGTAGAGATTATCGACCTTGGGGCTCGCCGCAAAATGCGCGGTCGAAACCAGAATGCGTGAGGGGATTTTCGGATGACGGGCGAAAATCTCGCGCATCTTGCTCAGCGCGGGCGAGTCGGGGTCGAGCGCCGAAGCGGTCACGGCAAATCGCGGATATTCCTGCGCCAAGGCGGATTCCTGCGTGCGCTCGAAGCCTTCTTCGAGGAGCTTCACCGGCAGCACCAGCGAAACCTGCGGCTGGTCGCGCCGCCGGGCGCGGCGACCGGCGATGCGCGGTTGCAGAATGGTCGCGACGATGGAAATGGCCAGAAGCGCGATGGCGACGGACCAATAGGCGGACGCAGCCGCGCCAAGGATGACGGAAAAGGTCACAAAAACTCCCGCTCGCTTGTTTCCGGCACGTCGACGTGAAAACGCCGCATCACGCCGTCGACAAGGCCGGGCGGGAGAAAGGTGAAAAAGCGCATGGCGTAATACATGAACAGCGGGAACGCGATCACGGCGCGGCCGCGCGTCAGCCCGCCTTTGATGATCCGCGCGGCGCGGGCGTCGGAGAGCGCGCCGGGCTGCCAGGATTTGGTGCGGGTGGACATCGGCGTTTCGACGAAGCCCGGGATGATGAGGCTCACCTTCACGCCATGCGGCGCGAGCCGCCCGCGCAGGCAATCCGCCCACATATGGACGCTGGCCTTGGCCGCGCAATAGGCGGGCGAATAGGGCAGGCTGCGCACGCCCGCCATGGAGCCGACGACGGCGATCTGCCCGCGGCCGCGTTCACACATGGCGAGGATCGCAGGCTCGACAGTATTGAAGACGCCCGCGACATTGATCGACATCATCGCCCGCACCGCTTCGGGCGACTTCGCGCAGTTGTCCGGGGCCAAGGCCGGTGGCGACTCCGGCGTTGGCCACGAGAACGTCGATCGGACGCGCCGCGTGAGCCTGGGTGACGAGGCGAGACATCGCATCCTGATCGCGCACGTCGGCGACGTGCGTCTCGACCTCGCGCGCGCCCGCCGCGCGGCAGGCCGCGGCCGCGCCCTCGAGACGCGCGGCGTCGCGTCCCAGAAGACAAAGGCTTGCCCCGTCTTCGGCATAGGCGAGGGCGAGCGCCCGGCCTATGCCGCTCGACGCGCCGGTGATGAAAACGCGTTTCGTCATCGCTTGGCGGGCCGAAGCGTCGCCTCGCCGATGATCCCGGGCGTGCGCGCTGCGCCATGCGCGAAGAGGCGCACGAAAATCTCGGTCGAGGAGACGCGTAACACCCGGCCCGAGAGCGTCACGGCCTCTCCGCGCAAAATCGGCTGGATGAATTTCGCGGCGAGGCCGACAAGCCTGAAATCCGGGCGCCAGCGCTTCAGCATGGGTTCGAAGGCGGCGAGCAGCTTCATGCCATGGACCGGCGGGGCGGCAAGGCCGATGCGGGCGGCAAGCGCGTCGTCGAGATGCAATGGGTTATCGTCCCCGGAAACCTCGGCGTAGCGCGCCAGCGCCAGCGCGTCGAAAGGACCGATGACCGCCTCGGGCAGCTTGTCTCCAACCTTGACGGGCTCGGTCATGGCGCGGCGCCTCCGAAACCGGATCGCGGCACGAGACGCAACATGGTTTCGCTGCACGCAATTGTCTCGCCGTCGAGCGCGGCGATCGTGGCGTCCACGATCAGGCGCGGCGGCGTTTCCTCGCGCCGCAACGCAAGACTGACGTCATAGAGTGCGCCTAGGGCGAGCGGCGCGGCATAGGAGAAGCTCTGCGATTCATGCACGGGCACGACGTCGAGCATGGCGCAAATCTCGCGCACTGGTTGGAACAGCTCTGGATCGACGATCCAAATGGCGGGATAGGCGAGCGGCGCCTCCCGTTCATCGGCTCCGATCTCCCGCGCAAAGGCGGCCGCGCGCACCGGGTCGACCCGCAGGCGGAACGGGCCGAACGTCTTTGGCGGGTCAATCGGCATGACGGACGACCAGAACGGCGTTGATCCCGCCGAAGGCGAAGGAATTGGACATGGCGGCGTCGATCTTGTGTGGCTGGGCGACATTGGGCGCGGCATTTATCGGGCAGCG
Source organism: uncultured Alphaproteobacteria bacterium (assembly GCA_963713845.1). Classification (GTDB taxonomy): domain Bacteria; phylum Pseudomonadota; class Alphaproteobacteria; order Rhizobiales; family Beijerinckiaceae; genus Methylocystis. The sequence goes on along the minus strand of CAVQNJ010000035.1, from coordinate 15,142 downwards.
CGGATCGCTCTCGAGGAAATTGATCGTCGGCGGGACGATCTGTTCGCGCAGCGCCTCGATCGCGATGACGAGTTCAAGGCCGCCGCTCGCGCCGAGCGCATGGCCGTGGATGGGCTTGGTCGACGAGACGGGGACTTCGCGGCCATAGTCGCCGAAGACCCGCAGGATCGCCTCCGATTCCGTGATGTCGTTGGCGTGGGTCGCCGTGCCATGGGCGTTGACGTAATCAATGTCCCGCGCCGCCATACCGGCGTCCGCCAACGCCAGGGCGATGCAGCTCGACGCGCCGTCGAGATCCGGGCGCACGGGGTCCTTGGCGTCGCTCGTCGTGCCGTAGCCGGCGATTTCGCACAAGGGCGCGTGGCCGCGCGCGCGGGCGGACTCATCCGTCTCGAGAATGAAGACCGCCGCCCCCTCGCCAAGCGACATGCCGTTGCGCCCCATGGAAAAGGGCCGGCAAAGATTGGGCGTCATCACGCGCAGCCCTTCCCAGGCGCGGATGGTGGCGTTGATCACGCAGGCCTCGGCGCCCCCCACGATCGCCCGGTCGACGAGCCCCGAACGGATCATCTGCATGCCCAGGCCGATTGATTGGCTTGCGGACGAACAGGCGCTCCCGATCGCGAAGGTCGGGCCGTGCGCCGAAAAACGCATGCCGATCGTCGTCGGCATCGCGCTCGGAATGAGCTTGGGAACGCTCAATGTCTCGGGCCGCGTGCGCTCGACATAGTATTTGTAGATGCCGTCCTCGATCGTGGTCATCCCGCCAATGCCGGTGCCCATGATGACGGCAGTGCGCGGCCCCGCGATGTCCTTGCGGCCGAACCCGGCCTGCGCCATCGCCTCGTCGGCGGCGACGACCGCGAATTGCGTGAACGGATCGCAAAAAGGGAGAAGGTTCGGCTCGATATAAGCCGATGGATCGAAATCCGGGACCTGCGCGGCGATGCGGATGCGGCCATCGTAGGGCCGCTCGGTTTTGAGCGCGCGAACCTGTGCGATCCCCCCGCGCGCAGCCGCCCAAAGCGCGCCCGCGCCGACGCCGGCGGCGCAGACCGAGCCCATCCCGGACACGACGACGCGGCGCCGGCCCTCCCCTCGCGAAACAGCCATTCTACTGATTCTCGCGCTCTTTCCGAATATGATCGGCGATGGCGTCGATGAGACTTTCGACCGTCTTCGCCTCCTGGAGCGATCCGTCCATGGGGATATAGACGTTGAACTTTTCTTCCAGCGCGGTCAGAATCATGACGATGTCCACCGACTTGAGGTCGAGGCTTTCGATCGTCGCGTCCGGCGTCACCTTGTTGCGGTCCACCATGCCTTCCGAAGCGATCACTTCGATGATTTCTTCTTTGAGCTTGGCAGTGTCCTGAGGATTATCAGCCACGAAGTCCCTCCGTTAGGGTCTCTCTCCGCCCATGCGGAAGCGATGCGCGCCAGCGCGCGGCGCATTGACGCAGGCCGCCGTGGGCAAGCGCGAAGGAATCCGCGCGCCCTTCCGCCCCGAGCGGGCGGCAGGCCTTGGTTACGGGTTTTGAGCTCGAAAATAAAGTCCGGGTGAAAATCCCCGCCGGCGGCGGGCGCTTCCTTAAGTCGGCGCGTCATGGCAAAAGGCGCATAAAACGTGAGGGGTCCAGCATCAAATGAGCGCCAACGAAAATGCGATCGCCGGGGTTTTTCCACAGCCGACTGACGCGCAGTGGCGCAAACTCGTCGAGAAGGCGCTCAAGGGCGGCGCTTTCGACCAGCTTCTCTCCAAGAGCTATGACGGCGTCTCCCTCGCGCCCCTCTATCCCCGCGCGCGCGCGGGCGGCCCGCGGGCCCTTCGCAAGACGCCCGGACGCTGGTCAATTCTGGGACGCGTCGATCTCGCCGAGGCGGAGGCCGCCAATGCGCTTGCGCTCGAGGACCTGGACGGCGGCGCGGACGGCCTGCATGTTGTTTTTGCCGGCTCGCAAGGCTCCTACGGCGCCGGACTGACGAGCGACAGCGCCGAGGCCATCGCCCATCTCTTCGCCAACGTCCGGCTCGACTATGGCATTCCCGTCGCGATCGAGGCGTCGCCGCGGGCGCAGAACGCGACGGCCGCGATCTTGCGCTATGTCGACAGCCTCCATATCGACCCCTCGATCACGCGCATCTCCCTCGGGCTCGATCCGCTGGGGCTGCAGGCGCTGCACGGCTTCGCGCCGACGCCCTGGGCGCAGGGAGCAAAAAGCTTCGCCCAGACCGCCAAATCCGCCGCGACAGCCGGCTTCGCCGCCGGCGCCGTCGTCGCCGACGCCCGCGTGGTCCATGCCGCGGGCGGATCGGAAGCGCAGGAGCTCGCCTTTGCGCTTGCGGCGAGCGTCGCTTATCTGCGCGCGCTCACGGAGAACGGGCTGGACGTCGACGCGGCGCGCGGGCTCATCGCATTGAGATTTGCCGCCGACGCCGATGAATTTCTGGGCGTCGCGAAGTTCCGCGCCGCGCGCCGCCTCTTCGCGCGCGTCGAGGAAGCCTGCGGTCTGGCGCCCAAGCCGGCGCTGATTTTCGCCGAGACGGGCTGGCGCGCCATGGCCCGCCACGATCCGTGGAATAATATTTTGCGCGGCACGCTCGCCACGTTCTCTGCCGCCGTCGGCGGCGCGGACACGATCACCGTCCTGCCTTTCACCCAGGCGCTGGGCGCGTCTGACGGCTTCGCCCATCGGCTCGCGCGCGACACGCAACTCGTGCTTCAGGACGAATCGCATATCGACGTCGTCGATGATCCGACCAGTGGCGCCGGCGGCTTCGAGGCGCTGACGCAAGCGCTTTGTGAACGCGCCTGGGCGGCGTTCCAGGAAATCGAAACGGAGGGCGGCCTGCCGGCGGCGCTCGAGAAGGGGACTTTTCAGGGCCGTGTCGCCGCCGTCGCGGGAGAGCGCGCCAGAGCGAATCGCGCGGGCGAAAGAGAAGCTGACCGGCGTCAATGAATTTCCGGATATCCACGAGAAGGCGCTCGCCGTGCTCGCGCCTTTCGACGCTTCTCGAATCAGGGTCGCGGCGCCGCCCGGCGCGTCGCTCAGCGCGCCTCTCCCGCCGCGCCGCCTCGCCGAGCCCTTCGAGCGGCTCCGCGACGAAGCTGACGCCTATGCTCAGGAAACAGGCGCCCGGCCGCGCGTCTTCCTCGCCAATCTCGGCTCGGTCGCGGCCTTCACCGCGCGCGCGAACTTCGCCAAGAATTTCTTCGAAGCCGGCGGAATCGAAGCCGTTTTCGGCCCGCAGACGGAATCGACCCTTGAGATCGTCGCCGCATTCCGCGACTGTGGCGCAAAACTCGCTTGCCTTTGCGCGTCTGACCGGACTTACGCCGATTCCGCCGAGCTGGTCGCCATCGCCCTCAAGGGCGCGGGAGCGACGCTCTATTCCGCGGGTCGTCCGGGGGATTTGGAAGCGGCGTTGCGGGGCGCGGGCGTGTCGGAATTCATCTACGTCGGCTGCGACATGCATGACCTGCTGCGGCGCGCGCTCGAGGAGGCCAAATGAGATTCTGGTTGATCCTGGTCCTGTGCGCGGCGGCGGCGGGCGGCGCGCAGGCCAAGACGCATAAGCGCCACAGGAGCGCGGCGGCGGCGACGGCGCCGGTCACCCCCGGCAGCCCGGACGGCTCCTGGACCATTGAAACGACGACCAGCGTCGGCGCCTGCCCCGCGTTGATCCCGACCGCGCTCACCATCGCCGACAACAAGCTCGAGCGCGCCGAGGGGGCCGAGGTCACCACCTGGGGTTATGTCGACGACAGCGGCAATATCGTCGCGCGCTTCACCGGCGAAGGCGGACGCGTCGCCCGCTTCCATGGCCTGTTGAAAGGCGGAAAAGGCTCAGGCGCCTGGTCGTCCTCGACGGATATGTGCGGGGGCACCTGGCGCGGCGCCTTGAGGTAGGCGTCGCCGTTCGGCGCCCGCCCGTCTCATCAGTTCTCTTCCTCACGCGGCAGCAAAGGCTCGCGCTGCGAGGACCGTGGCGCCGCGGCCTGGGTCACCGGCTCCCGGCTGAAATCTGCGGCAGCCGCCTGCGCGGTCAAACCGTCACGCTGGTAGATGTCGTCGCGGAACTGGGTGACCCCGTCGGGGCGTCCCCAGGCGGTGATATAGACCCAGTAAACCGGAACGGCGGGTGAGATTTTGACGTCCAGGCGTTCGCCGGATGCGATGGCGCGATCGATCGCCTCGCGATCCCAACCGGGCGTGTCACGCAAAAGAAAGGCGACATAGTCGCGCACGTTCTGCAGGCGGATGCAGCCCGAGGAGACGAAGCGGAAATCATCGCCGAAGACGCCCTTGGCCGGCGTGTCGTGCATATAGACGCCGTAGGGATTGGCGATGTCGATGCGCACGACGCCGAGCGAATTGAAGTCGCCGCCAATGTCCTGCCGGAACTTGTAATTCAGCGCGTCGAGCGAGCGCCAGTTGATCTGCTCGGGCTGAGCTCCTGGCCTTCCTTGTTGTAGACGCGGATGTGATTGTCATGCAGGTAGTTTGAATCGGCCTGCATCTTCGGGATGAGATCTTTGCGGATGACCGACGCCGGCACGGTCCAGAACGGATTGAAATTGACCTGATAGGCCTTCGTCTGCATCACCGGCGACTGGCGGTCGATTTTTCCAACGCCGGCGATGTGGTGGGTGACGACCTGAGCCGTTCTCCACCGTCTCCACCTGCGCGGCCGGAATATTCGCGGTCACGTAGCGATTGCCGAGATCGCGCGAAAAACTGCGCAGCCTCACGAGATTGGTTTCGAGCTGCCGCAGCCGCGTCTCGGCCGGCACGTTCAGCGCTGCGAGCGTCTGCTGGTTGACGACGCCCGTCTCGATGATGCCATGGCGGGCCTGGAAGCGCCGCACCCCCGCTTCGACATAGGAGTCGAAGACCTGGCTCGTGCCGGTCTCCTGGCCGATGTCGCCAGAGACGATGAGGCGGCGTCGAAGCGCCGACACCGCCCCGCTGTTCGAGCCCAGCCGCAATTGTTGCGACGGCACCGCCGGCCAGCCGCCGTTCGCGACGATCTCGCGGAAGTGTTCGATGGCGGATTCGGTGGCTTGCACCGTCTGCTCGGAAAGGATGGGCGTCGTCGAGCGCGACACTGTCAGACGCGCGTCGGCGTCGTAGCGCTGGGCCCATTCGGCCTGCCCCGTCTCGACGGCGCCCGCGCCCTGCGCCGCGCCCAAGAGAGCAAGCCCAAACGAAAGCGGAAGGATCGCAATTTTCTGCAATTGTTCACTCCAGTCGCAGTCGGTTCCGCCGCCGCGGCGGGAAGCACGTCTCAAGGGGCCCGACGCGCCCTCAAGCCTGCGCCGACTGAAGGTCTACATGATGTGCAGCTTCAAGGTTAACAAGGCGCGAATTATCGGCGATTTTGTGGCCGCGGAGCCCGTGAGCCCCCCCATTTCCCTGCGTTTCAGGCGCAGGCCTCGGGCGCACACCGCTGTTCCAGGCCAATATCATAAAACACGCGGTGCGCAAGTCGCAGCCAATCGCAAATAGGTTCATCGGGAATCGCGTGAGGGCAAGATTATAGGCCTCCGTGGCCGCGCCCAGCCGCCGACGCGCGGCCGTCAGATCCGTCTCGTTTTGACTGAGGGCCGCGCGCAAGGCGCTGAAGTCCTCCAGATTTCTTAACTGTGGGACGGCCTCAGTCTTCACGAGCAGCCTGTGGATGGCGTCCGCGAGGCGGGTCTGCGCGAAAAGTCTGGACTGAGGCGTGGCGGCCCGCCGAACCGCGGCGTGAAGTTTGACGACGGCGTCCGTCGCATCACGTTGATTCGGCGCGAAAGCGCGGGCCAGTCCGACGAGCGCCGGCAGCATCGCATGTCGGCGGTCAAGCGCCGCTTCGACGTCGGCGGCGGCGGCGACGCAGCGACCGTCGAGCGCGAGGAGGCGGAAGTAGGCGCGAAGCAGAACCGCGCCGGCGGCAAGGATGCAGGCAGGAATAATCCACAACAGCGCCATGGCGAACCTCTTTGCGAGGAGAGTCGCCGGCCGGCTTTTACAATGTGTTACCCTAACCTGCGTCTTTAGGATCAAGGTTAGCGCCCCGTAAACGGCGCATGCGGCTAATTCGCGTCGACGCGGATCCAGCCGTCGGGGCCAAGCCGTTCCTGCGGCAGGAAGCGGGCCTTGTAGGCCATCTTGCGCGACCCCTCGACCCAATAGCCGAGATAGAGATGCGGCAGGCCCAGCGGCCTGCGCGCGCTGCATATGGTCGAGGATCATGAAGGCGCCGAGCGAGCGGCTGCTCGAATTCCGGCTCGTAGAACGAATAGACCATGGACAGCCCGTCGGCGAGCCGGTCGGTCAGACAGCAGGCGACGAGGCGGTCGGCGTCGCGGCCACTGGCGTCGGGCGAAAGGCGATATTCGATCGAGCCGCGTGTCGACATGGCTGTCCTCGATCATCATCTGATAGTCGACCAGGCTCATGTCGGCCATGCCGCCATCGGCGTGCCGCGCCCCGACATAGCGACGGAACAGCGCGTATTGCTCGGGCGTCGCGCGCGGCGGGCGCGCCTTCGCCGACGAGGGTCGCGTTGCGCGCTCAGGACGCGCCGCTGGCCGCGCGAGAGCTCGAATTCGCCGATTTTGACGCGCACGGAGACGCAGGCCCGGCAATTTTCGCATGCCGGGCGATAGGCGATCGTCTGCGAGCGTCGAAATCCCGATTGGGTCAAAGTGTCATTGAGGGCGGGCGCGCGCAGGCCGATGAGATGCGTGAAAACCTTTCGCTCCGAGCGTCCCGGCAGATAGGGGCACGGGGCCGGCGATGTGAGGTAGAACTGTGGCGTGTCGCGGAGTTCTTTGGTCACGCTCGTCTCGATTCCTGTCTCACGCCGTGAGAATAGGGCGAGAAAAGCGTCCGCGCCAATGGTCAATTCACGCCGAGCGCCGAGATCACCACCACATCGGCGACGATGTCGTGAAGGCAACGCTTGTCGCTCGTCACGAGCGAGACGAGAAAGAGGGCGGCAACATCCAGGTGACGTAGAACAGAACCGCGTGGACCGCCGCCTGGAGGAAAGGCGACGGGCTCTCCCTGCATCGTGCGGATTTCGAGATCCATGAACGACATGCCCGGCGTCGCCATACGCGGGCCAGATACGGTCAAGCCGTTGTAGAAGAATGCGACGATCGGGAAAATCGGCGGCAGCAAAATGAGCGACATGCCGAAACTGAGGATGAGAAGCCCGAAGAACAGCGCGACCGAAAGGCCCGAGACCAGGATCAGATCGAGCATCACCGCCAGGATGCGCCGCGTGCGCACCCCGTCCAGCGCCGGGGCCGGAATGTAAGGGACATGGGTCTCGCCCTGCGGAAAGGGCGGTCGCGACGCCTCCCCCGAAAAATCGCCGTCGCCGGTCATAATCGATGCTCCCGAGCGAGAAAACCTCCCGCGCCCGTCCAATGTCGGCGCGCGGGGCCGACCTTTCAAGCCGCCGAACCGGGCCAATGAATTTGGGGATTACACCCGACGCCGCCTTGACGGGGTCTCTTTGCTGTCGCAAGCCTTCCGGCCGATCGTCGACGCGCCAAGCCTCGCGCCGGACGCATATTCTCAGGACAGCACCCTTCGCAGGAAAGCACCATGGACACCAACGCCGTCGACGGCGGCCATCTGCGCGCCTTCATTGAGCGAATCGAAAAGCTCGAGGAAGAGAAGCGCGCCATCGCCGACGACATCAAGGACGTCTACGCCGAAGCCAAAGGCACGGGCTTCGATCCCAAGGTGATGCGCAAGATCGTTTCGCTGCGCCGGCTGGACAAACATAAGCGGCAGGAAGAAGAAGAGATTCTCGACCTTTACCTCTCCGCTTTGGGGATGGAGTAAAGAGGGGCCGATAAGCTCTCGTTAACCATGACGTCCTAACGCTAAGCGTCGCCCGCCGCGCGCTCTCGCGCGGTCGTCGGGCGCGCTGGCGAGGGACAACGTGCGGTCGGGAAGCCTGGGGAGCCGCGTCGCTCTGGCCGCGCTCTGCGCGGCCTCGACCACGCTTGCCGCGCCGCCTGCCGACGCGCAATCGACGCCGCTCGCCACCCGGGGTCCTGCGGGCGTCGCCGACCGTTCCTCTTTGGCGACAAAGACGCCCGCGGGCCCGTCACCGGCAATGGAACTCGGCGCTCCCGACGATCCGCCTCCGCTGATGCGCGGCCCTGTCTCAGAAATGGAGCCCGCCGTCTCGATCGGGGCCAATTATGGGCGGCCCGTCACGCGGGCGCGCGCGCCAAAGCCCTATCCAAGACCCCGTCCGCCCTCCCCGCCGCCCTTTTCGCCAAAGAACCCGCTGCCGCCGCTCGAGCCCTATCGGACCTCCGGCGTCGCCAGACAGGCGCTGCGGCTGCGACCGACAAACCATCCCGGCGCGCCAGCCGCGCAACCGCCCGTGACAGTCGCCGTCCCGCCGACGATCAAGGTCAAGCCAAAGCCCAAGGCGGAGCTCAACCCGTTCGATCCGCTCGGCGTCCCCGTCGGCTCGACGCTGGTCTACCCTTATGTGCAGACCAATGGCGGCTACGACGACAATCCCAATCGACTCGCGCCCCAGTTCAATCCGCGCGCCTCGAGCTTCTTTCGCGGCGAAGGCGGACTGAAGGTCAAGTCCGACTGGGATCGCCACAGTCTCCAGGGCGAGCTGCGCGGCGGCTATTCAGAGTATTTCGACTACCCAGCCGCAAGCCGCCCCGACGCAACGGGCCAGTTCACCGGACGCTACGACGTAACCCACGACACGGCGCTCGATCTGCTCGGCCGCCTGTCGCTCGATACGATGCGACCGGGAGCGCCCGCGATCTCGCCGGGCCAGGCGACCGTCTTCGTGGTCAACCGCCCCATCATCCTGGGCATGGGAACGCAGGCCGGCGCGACGCAGAAATTCGGGCGCCTGGATGTGTCGTTGCGCGGAACGTATGACCGCGTCTGGTATCAGGACGCGCAATATTCCAACGGCACGACGCTCAATCTCGCCGAGACGAGCTACAATGATTATGGCGTGCTGCTGCGCGCCGCCTATGAGGCGACGCCCGACGTCAAACCTTTCGTTGAAGGAACGTACGACAAGCGCGTCCACGATTCACCGACGGACTTCAACGGCTTCTATCGGGACAGCGCCGGCTTCATCATCCGCGGCGGCGCCGACGTCAACATCACCCAGCTCGTAAGGGGCGAGGTTTCGGGCGGCTACGGCCAGCGCAATTATGCTGATTGGCGCCTGCCGCCGCTGCGCGGCCCGCGTGGTCGACGCGGCGCTGATCTATACGCCCTCCGCCCTGACGACACTGACGCTGCGCGGAACCACGGCGCTCAACGAGACGACGCTTGCCAATGCGAGCGGCGTCCTGACGCGCGCGATCACTGCGACCTTGTCGCACGATCTGCTGCGCAATTTGAACGTTTCGGTGACCGCGAGCTACTTCAATAACAATTATCAGGGCGCGGACGTGCAGGAGCGCGGCGGCAGCGTCGGCGTCAAACTCGATTATAAAATCACGCGCACGATTTCTCTGCGCGGCAGCTTCACGCATGAGCTGCTCAACAGCTCGTTTCCCAACGCCGACTACACGGCAAATACATATCTCGCCGGCTTGAGGTTCCAACTGTGAGCGCACGCACGCAGGGCTTTGCGTCATGTTGATGATGGTTCCCTTCATCCTCAACAGCCTTTTGAACTTCGCGGTCAGCCTGCTCGTCGCAAGATTTCTCGGGCCGGCGGAATATGGCCGCTTTGTCCTGGCGTTTTCGGTCTCGGTCGTGTTGCAGACGCTGCTCTTCGACTGGCTGCGCCTCGCCGCGACGCGTTTCTATTCGGAACGCGAGCGCATCGAGCGCCCGCAGATACGCGCCACGCTCGACGCCTGCTTCGCCTCGCTCGCCGCGCTCGCCCTCATCGCGGCGCTCGCGCTATGGCTGCTGCGCCTCGATCTTCCGCTCAGCCACGATCTCGCGGCGCTCGCCGTGGGCGTCTCGATCTCGAATGCGCTGTTTGATTTTGCGACGGCGCTCGTGCGGGCGCGCTTTGCCGACAAAGCTTATGGCGTGCTGGTGATTTCCAAACACATTCTCGCTTTCGTCCTGACGGTCGGCGGCGCCTTCCTGTTCCATTCCGCCAATGTGGCGCTTGTCGGCATGATCACGTCGGTCGCGGGAGGCCTCTTCGTCGCGCGCGGCGCGCTCCTCGACTCTGGCGCGCAAATGAGCGCGGCGCAGAAGAGCATCGCCCTGCGCTTTCTGCGTTATGGACTGCCAATCGTGTTCGCCAATGTCCTTTATCAGGCTGTCCCGCTCATCAATCGCACCCTCGCCGCGCACGACTATGGCTTCGCCGAGGTCGGACAGATGTCGCTCGCTTTCGAGACCGGCATACGCATCGTCGGCGCGATCGGCTCCGCCGTGGATGCGCTGTTGTTCCAGATCGCGATACGCGCCGAGTCGCACGAGGGCGCGGGCGCCGCGCGCGCGCAGATTTCCCGCAATCTCGGCGTCGTCCTCGCCGTCGTCGCGCCTGCCGTTTCCGGGAGCTGGCTCATTCTCCCGAGTTTCGAGGCGCTGCTCGTTCCCGAACATTTTCGGGGCCCCTTCGCACATTTTTTCGCGTTGACGATCCCGGCGCTCTTCGCCTTCGCAATGATCAATTTCGGAGTGAACACCGCCTTCCAGCTCACGCATAAACTTGCGCCGCTCGTCGTCGCGGCGCTCGTCGCTCTCTCGGTGAATGTCGTCGCCGTGGCGCTGCTGCCGGCGACGGCGGACGCGACCCGCTTCGTTTACGCGCAATCGCTCTCCTCGATGAGCGGCCTGCTCGCGCTCGCCGCCATGCTCCTGCTGCTGGAGCCGATGTGGCCGCGCGCGCGCGATGCGCTCGGAGTCGTCGCGGCGACCGGCGCAATGCTTGTGCTGGGCGCGCCGCTCCGTAATCTGCCGCCCGGAGTTCGGGACGCTCGTGACCCAGATCGCGGCGGGCGTCATCGTCTATGGCGCCCTTGCCTTCGCGCTCGACATTGCTGGCCTGCGCGCCGCCTTGGGCCCAAAGCTCAAATTACGGCCGCGTCTTCTCAGAGCGCGCCGCCCCTAAAGCTCCAGGATGCGGCGGGGATCGATGCGGCCGCGCAGAATGTCGGCGAAAGCGAGAAGATTGCCGCGCAGGCGCCCGCGCCTGTCGATCCAGGGCTCGGGCCAGGGCGATCTGACGAGGTTGGCGATGACATTGCCCGCGGCGAGATTAAAGGCGAAGCGAAAAGACGCGGTGCCCTTGCGCACGAGATAAAGCGGATTGGCGATCTGCGAGTAGCCAAGGCGCAAGCCCGACGCGCGGCTGCTGACAACGCCCAGATGCACGCCGGCGAAGCGATTTGTCCGCACGACGCGGCCGACGCGCGCATATTGCGCGGAGAAATCCGTGTCCTCGAGCCAGGCGTAGAGCGGCAGTCTTTCGTCGAAGCGCAGTTGCGGGGCCGCCGCCAGCCGGAAAGCCATGTTGCAGCCATAGACGCCGGTCGAGTCACGCATCCAGATCTCGCCCGCTTCGGGAGCGCGATACTCTGCGATCAATGCGTCGGCCGCCGCGAATGTGAGGCCGCCGCACCCAATTCCATCGGCGATGAGATGACCCGAGGCGGCGACGATCTCCGCGCATTGCGCGAACAAGCGATCAACGCCGGCAATAAAACCCGGCGCCGGCGCATAGTCGTCATCGACAAAGACCACGATGTCCGCATCGAGCCCGATGAGATCGAGCGCATGGTTGCGCTGCGGGCCGGAGCCTTTGACCGGCGCGACGACGAAGCGGGCGTCGCCCGGCGCGCTTGGGGCGTCTTCAGGCGTGGCGCCGACGACGAGCACGCCGTCGGGCGCGGGCGATTGCCGGGAAAAGCGCGCAATCGCTTCGCTGACAATATGCGGTCGTCCCGTCGTGGCGATGGCGACGATGATTCTCATCCCGCCGCCTTTCGCGCCGAAAGGTCATCTTGAAGCGAGGGCGCGCCGCGCGCGCGCGCCCGCCAATCGACGCGCACGCGTTCATAGACGTCGGCAAGCGCGTCGAGATGCCGTGCGAGCGTCAGCGGATCGTTCCAGTAGCGCCGATAGGCCGCCGCCGACAGGCGCCGCGCGACATCGTCATCCTGAAGCCGCAGCATCGCCGCCGCCAGCGCATCGGTGTCGCTTGAGGAGAACCAGAAGCCGTTCTCCCCATCCTTCACCGCTTCGCGTCCCGCGCAAAGATCGCTCACGATCACGGGCGTGCCGAGCGCGAGCAACTCATAGACGGTGAGGGGCTGGCCTTCGTACCAGACCGAGGGAAAGACCAGCGCGCGCGCTGCCCGCAGGAGGGCGCGCACGTCGGCTGGGCTCCGCCAGCCAAGGAATCTGGCGTTTGGGAAGGCGCGAGCGAGCGCCGCGCGTTCGGGACCATCGCCCACGAATACCGGCGTGAGGCCGGCGATACGCGCGGCTTGCGCGAAATATCGCGGACCTTTTTCGGCCGAGAGGCGACCAACAAAGAGAAACTCTCCCGCCGCCGGCTCCTCCTTCGGGCCGAGATCGGCCGCGTCGATGGGATTGGAGACATTATAAAAGGTCGCGCCCTTTTGCATGTATGGCGCGATTTTCTCGCGCTGCAGCGTCGAGATCGTGATGAGATGACGCGCCGACGCATGGAGACCGCTCGCGCCGCGCATGAGCGCATGGCGGCCGACACGCATCAGCTTGCGATGATACCCCCGCGAATCGCAATTATGCGCGATGCAGCCCGCCGACATCGGCGCATAGTCGCAGTTGCGCGCCGCGCCGTAATCGTAAAAGCCGCCATTGGGACAGGCGAGGTAATATTCGTGCAGCGTGAAGACCACCGGCAAATTCGCGCGCCGAAGCGCCACGCCGATCGCGGGCGACAGCGCCTTGGCCCAGCCGTGGACGTGAACGATCGTCTGCGAGGGATCGCAGGAGGCAAGAAGCCGTGCGAGGCCGTGTGCGGCCGCGACGTTCCAGAGCCATTGCGATCCAAAGCGCGCAAGCGAGGCGGCGGATGCGACGTCGGGTTGATCGAGCAACGCGACCGCGACGCCGGCCTCGATCAGGCCTGGATCGATCGGGCCGACTGCGGCGAAATAATCGACCCTCACGCCACGCGCCGCGAAACCCTTCGCGCGACTCGATCGCGACCTTGGCGAGACCGCCATTGACATGGGCGTGATCGCTGACGATGACGACGCGCATCGTCACGCCGGCGCGACGGAGCGGGCCGCGGCGTCTTTGAATGTCGGAAAGAGACGCATCGGCTGGGCTTTCATCGGGAGAAAGGTATTGTATCTTATGACGCAGCGGTTACGCGATCGTGAACAGGATCATGTCGAGGCAGTGGGAGCGTCATGAACCTTGCCGTCCGGGAGCATGAGCCGATCGACGTCGCCTCGGCAAGCGACCTTCCGGCCATTTATGGCCGGCTTGCAACCTTGCCCGACGACTTGAGCGCGAGCGAAGCCGCGCGCCGTCTGCGGGGCCGGTGACGCCATGGCAGCCGATCCGCAGGCCGAGATCCTCGACTTCCTCGCCAAAGAGATCGGCGCGACGCGCGTCGTCACAACTCATATCTCGACCGCCCTGCTCGGGCGCACGCGCGTCTTCAAGGTGAAGCGCGCCGTTCGACTGCCCTATCTCGATTTCTCGACGGCGGCGCGCCGGCGCGAGATGTGCGCGCGCGAAGTCGAGCTCAACAGGCGCTTCGCTCCGGCGCTTTATCTCGGCGTTCGGCATGTCACGCGCGACGCCGACGGGCGCCTCGCCCTCGACGGCGCCGGCGCCTTCGTCGAAAGCGCCGTCGAGATGCGCCGCTTTCCCGACGGCGCGCTCTTCGACGAGATGGCGCAAGACGGGCGCTTGACCAAGCCCTTGATCGAGCGCCTGGCGCAAGGCGTCGCGCTTGCGCATGACGCCGCGGCCCCCGATCTGACGCGCGGCGGCGCCGCAATGATGCGGGCGGTCGTCGCGAATATGGCGGCGAGCCTGCGGTCGGCCGCGCCCGCCGAAGCAGAAGAGATCGACGCGCATCTCGCCGATCTCACGAAAAGCCTCGACGCCGGCGCCGACACGATCGACGCGCGCCGCGCGCACGGCAAGGTGAGGTCCTGTCACGGCGATCTCAATTTGCACAACATCTGCCTGTTCGAGGGCGAGCCGACCCCTTTCGACTGTCTCGAATTCTGCGATGACATGTCCACGATTGACGTGCTTTATGATCTGGCGTTCCTGTTGATGGATCTGACGCGCGCCGGTCGCGGCGATCTGGCCAATGTCGCCTTCAACCGCTATCTCGACGCACGCGAATCGAGCGAGGACGACGGCTTTCCGCTCCTGCCGTTCTTCCTGTCGCTGCGCGCGACGGTGCGCGCACATGTCGATGCTTCCCAACAAAAAGCGGCCTCCGCCCGCGCTTATTTCGATCTCGCGCGCGCCCTGCTCGCGCCAGCGCAGCCCGCGCTCGTTGCGATCGGCGGCTTCAGCGGCTCGGGAAAGTCCAGCGTGGCCGCCGCGCTCGCGCCGTTGCTCACGCCCGCGCCCGGCGCCCGCATTCTCAACAGCGACAGGATACGCAAGCGCTTGTTCGGCGCCGCCGCGACCGAACGCCTGCCGCAGGCGGCCTATGCGCCCCTTGTATCCAAAAAAGTCTATCGCGCTATGGTCGACGCGGCCGGGCATGTCATGGACGCCGGTTGGCCCGTCGTGGTCGACGCCGTATTTGACCGGGCGGCGGATCGCCTCGCGATCGAGATGGCCGCGCGCGCGGCGGGCGCGCCCTTTGCCGGCTTCTGGCTCGACGCCGACTTGTCGCAGCAACTCGACCGCGTCGCGGCGCGCGTGCACGACGTCTCGGACGCGACGGGAGACGTCCTCGCCGCGCAAATGCGCAAAGAGACAGGCGAGATTGCGTGGCGCCGCGTCGACGCGGCGCGCCCGCTTGCGCACGTCGCCGAAGAACTCGTCACAATGACGCAGGAAGCGCGGCTCAAAGGCGCGCCGCCCTAGACGCGCGTTACGGAATCAACACCGCCGCGCCTTGCAAACTCCCATCGCGCAGATCGGCAAGCGCCTCGTTTGCCCGCTCCAACGGATAAAGGGTCGTATGCGTTTTGATC
>CAVQNJ010000034.1:70000-105794 GCA_963713845.1 uncultured Alphaproteobacteria bacterium | reverse complement strand
TCGGCACCAGCAGGATGCCCTTGGCGCCGGCGGCGATCAGCTGCTCGATCGCTTGGACCTGACCGTCGTTGTCGCCGTCAGCCTTGCCGGCGTAGGCCTGCGGGGTGAGGCCGAGCTCCTTGGCTTTGGCCTCGAAGCCCTCCTTCATCTTGACGAAGAACGCGTTGGTGTTGGTCTTGGTGACGAGGCCGACGATGTCGCCAGCATAGGACGGCGTGGCGATGGCGATGCCGAGAGCTGCAACGGCGGCGCTCGTCAGAAGTGCGATTGTTTTCGACATGCGATTCCTCCCTGAACTGCGGGGTCGGCGGCGTTTCCCGCGTCTCACGCCCGCATCGTAGCGGCGACGAAGCGGCCTTTTTTGGGCCAACCCGCTTCGCGCCGTCGCCGACATTAGGGGCGCCCCGGACGCGCGAGTCAAGGATAATTATTTCGACCTGATTTATTATTGACGCGGAGCGTCGGCGCCTGCATGCTAAGGACATTGATCGCGGACGCGGCATGCGACATGCAGCGACGGCCGGCGCGGCGAGGTCACCCGCCGGCGAGAAGAACCGCGACAGGAATTTGATGCCGGCGCCGGACGACGAGAGCGTGTCCTATAAATTGCCGTCGCCGGCCAACGCCGGCGGCGCCGACCAAGCGGGTGTGCGCCTGTACAACGAGCGGCTGATCCTGTCGCTCGCCCGCCGATTTGGACCCTTGTCGAAGATCGAAGTCGCGCGCATGACCGGACTTTCGGTTCAGTCGACCTCGACGATCATGAACCGTCTGCAGGCCGACGGCTTGCTCAAGCGCGAAGCGCCATTGCGCGGCCGGGTCGGGCAACCGACCGTACCGGTCTCGCTCGATCCCGAAGGCGCATTTTCGATCGGGTTGAAGATCGGCCGCCGCAGTTTCGACCTGGTGCTGATCGACTTCAGCTGGCGCCGTGCGCCGTCGCGCCCACCGCACCTATCGCTATCCGACCCCGGATTGGTCATGGAATTCGTCGGCGACGAGCTCGCGCCTCGGTCGGCTCGCTGACGCCCAGACAGCGCCGCCGCATCGCCGGCCTCGGCGTCGCGGCGCCGTTCCAACTCTGGAACTGGGCGGCCGAGATCGGCGCTCCCGCCGACAAGATGGACGCCTGGCGATCGTTCTCGATCGAAGAGGAGCTGGCGCGCATCGCGCCCTTCAGCGTGACGCTGTGCAACGACGCCACTTCGGCCTGCGCCGCCGAGTTCTTCTTCGGCGAGGCAGGCGGCGCCGCGATTTCCTCTACTTCTTCCTCGGCGCCTTCGTCGGCGGCGGGTTGGTCCTCAATGGCGCGCTCTATCCCGGCCGCACCGGCAACGCCGCCGCCGTCGGCTCGATGCCGATCGCCGCGCCCGAGGGCGGCGCGCCCCGACCTCACAATTGATCTCGCGCGCTTCGATCTATCAACTCCAGCGGCGGATCGAGGAGGCGGGACGCGATCCTTCTTCGCTCTGGCGCACACCGGAGACCTGGGACGATTTCGGCCCGTTGCTCGACGATTGGATCGAGAGGCCGCCTACGCGCTCGCCTACGCCTCGCTCGCCGCGATGTCGGTCATCGACGTCGAGGCGATCATCATCGACGGCGCGATGCCTTCCGACGTGCGCGAGCGCCTGCGCCTGAGGGTCGCAGCCCAAGTCGACGCGCTCGACCGCCGCGGCCTGTCGGAAGCGAAATCGTCGCTGGCTCGATCTGCGCCGACGCGCGGGCGATCGGGGGAGCCGCGCTGCCGCTGATCAAGGCCTTTGCGCGTGACCGCGAACTGGTGTTCAAGGATGCGCCGGGCGAACTCCAACCGCGCGGCGCCGCCGCCGTCGGGCCGCCGCGCTTCTGCCGTTTCGTCCGGCCCCTGAGCCCGCCTCGTCCTCTGCTGCGAGAGGCGCGTTACGGGTCGCACGAGCCGCCGCGCCCCCGGGCCGCCGACTCCTGGAACGAGGAATTCAAATGACCGCGTTCACTCGCCGCGACTTTCCCGACGGCGCGGCGCTAGCGCCGGCTTTCGCCCAATGGACTGCCGATCGGCTTGTCGCTGGGATCGCGGCGCGCGGCGCAGCGCCGCTGATCGTCTCGGGCGGCCGCACGCCGTCGCGCTTCTTTCGCGCCCTGTCCAATCAGCCGATCGACTGGTCGCGCGTCGCCGTGACGCTCGCCGACGAACGGCGCGTCGCCGACGACTCCCCGCGCTCCAACGCCAAGCTGGTGCGGGAAGCGCTGTTGAAGGGGCGCGCCGCCGTCGCTCAGTTCGTTCCGCTCGCCGACGTGCGGCTGACGAAGCCCAGGAACTCGCCGCAGCCAATGCGCGGATCGTCAACTTGCCCATGCCCGCCGACGTCGTCGCGCTCGGCATGGGCGACGACGGCCACACCGCCTCATGGTTCCCCGGCGCCGACGGGCTCGCCGAAGCGATGGACCCGGCCGCGCGCGCGCTGGTCGCGCCGATCCGCGCCCCGGGCGCGCCGGAGCCGCGCCTGACGCTCACCGGTCGGGTCCTGCTGCGCGCCCGCGCCGTCGCGCTGCATATCGAAGGCGCGGACAAGCTCGCGACGCTCGACAGGGCGCTGGAACCCGGGGCGATCGAAGAGATGCCGATCCGCGCCGTACTGCGCGGCGCCGCCGACCGGCTGACGATCTTCGCCGCCGCTCAGTCGTAGTGCTTGAGATTGGGCCATACGTCGGCGAGCTGCCCGCGCGGATGGCGGAGCACCCAGATCGTCAGACCGTTCTCGTAAGGCATCGCGTACGCGTTGTCGGTGCGGCCGACCGCGCGAACGTCGCCGTAATAGGGGTTGAAGCGGGCGGCGTCGCGGCCCAGCGTGATGATCACCTCGCCCGAGGCGCCGCGCGGCCCCCACAGGTAATAGGAATTGTGGGCGCTGATCGTCAGCGGGCCGCCGAGCGCCGGACCGAGGCCGTTCTCGTAGGGCATCGCGTAGGCGCTCTCGATGCGGCCGACCGCGCGAACGTCGCCATAGTAGCGGCTCTGAGCCGGCGGCGTCGCCGCCCAGCGTGATGACCACCTCGCCCGAGGCGCCGCGCGGCCCCCAGAGGAAATAGGAATTGTGGGCGCTGATCGCCGGCGGGCCGCCGAGCGCCGGCCCATAAATGTCGAGCGCGGCGGCCTCGCCGTAATTGGGCGCAAAGAAGACCGCCTGCGCGCGCTCTTCGGGCGGCAGGTCGCGATAGACGGCGGAGACCGCCGCCGCCATCTCGCGCCAGCCGAACATGTCGGCGAAATATTGCGGCAGCGCCGAGAGCTTCATGCTCTCGGTCTGGGTCGCCTTGGGCGAGAAGCCGCTCGCCTGCATATAGGCGACCAGCGTATCGGGCGGCAGGATCGGCAGGACGGTCGGCACGGCGAAGAGGCCGGGAACGACGACGACGGCGACCGCGATCCCGCGCGCGATCGGGCGCTTGAGCCACGCCTCCCAGGCGACGCCGCCCGCGGCGAACAGCGCCGGATAGATCGGCGTGACGTAGTAGGCCTTGCCGTTGGCGACGATGACGATCGCCAGGAGAACGACATAGGCGATCGCCAGCGCGCGCAGTTCGGGACGCGGCGGCCGCACGCCGAGCCGCCACAGGCCGGCGAGCCAGACCAAGGCCGAGACCGGCCCGACGAACAACGCCTGCTGCAGCAGGAAGCCGAGCGGCGACCGCCCGACGGCCTTGCCGCCGACGTCGGCGCCGACGACGCCGAGGAACGGCCAGCCGTGCTGCGCCTGCCACAGGACATTGGGCAGCGCGATCGCCAGCGCCAGCGCGGCGCCGGCGTAGAGCCACGGGCGCGCCAGGCTGCGCCTCAGCGGCGTCGCGACGACGCCGATAGCGAGCGCGGCCATGTAGAGGACGATCAGATACTTGCTCTCGAAGCTGACGCCGACGACGGCGCCGAAGGCGAGCCACCAGCGCTCGTCGCCGCTATCGACGAGGCGCACGAGGATCCAGGCGCAGGCGAGCCAGGAGAGCGCCTGCAGGCAATCGGTCGACAGCAACACGCCGCCGGCCAGCAGCGCCGGCGCGAGCAGAACGCAGAGCCCGGCGAGCGTCTGGGCGAAGCGGCCGCCGCCGAGGCGGCGGGCGAAATCGGCGGTCAGCGCGACCGTCGCCGCCGACGCCAGCGCCGGAACGAGCCTGAGCGGCGTCAGCGCGGTCCCGAACAGTTTGAAGGAAGCGGCGGCGATCAGCGGGATCAGCGGCGGCTGGTCGACGTAGCCGAAGGCGGGATGCAAGCCGCAGACGATGAAATAGAGCTCGTCGCGAAAGACGTCGTAATGCGCATTGGCGACGAGGTGAACGAGGAAGCACGCCGCGCCGAGCCACAGCGCCGGCGCGCCGACAATTCCCGGCAGCTTCGCGGGCCGAACGGCGTCGTTGGTCGCTGCGGCGGTCAAGCGTCAGCCCCCTCCAGCGTGATTGCGCGGGCTCACGACGGGCGAAGCGAGCCCGGCGAGCCTTCTAGCATAGCGGCGCGTCATATACAGCGGCTGGTCGGCTGCGCGCACTGCCGCACGGGCGCGGCGCTTCGCCGCAGGCCGGGCGCCCGAAAGCACCGGAGCCGAAGTCCGTCGTCCCGGCGCGAGGCGGCGAGCCGGACGCGCACGCCGCCTCCGGCGCGACCCCGGCGAAATCGGGCATCTGATGGCGCGCAGGTGAAAAGCCGCTTGGCGTAGCGGCTTGCGTCGCGCGCGGCGATCTCGGTCGGCGGCCTCGGCGAGCGAAAACATCGCCGGGCTCAGTCGTAATGTTTGAGCGCGCTCCAGTATTCGGCGAGCGGCGCGCGAGGCTGGCGCAGGACCCAGATCGTCAGGCCGTTCTCGTAGGGCATCGCGTAAGGGCTGTCGGTGCGCCCGACCGCGCGAACGTCACCATAGAAGCGGTCGAAGCGCTCGGCGTCGCGGCCCAAGGTGATATACCACGTCGCCCGAGGCGCCCCCCGGCCCCCACAGGTAGTAAGAATTGTGGGCGCTGATCGCCGGCGGGCCGCCGAGCGCCGGGCCGTAGATGTCGAGCGCGGCGGCCTCGCCGTAATTGAGCGCGAAAAACACCGCTTTGGCGCGCTCGTCGGGCGGCAGGTCGCGATAGACGGCGGAGACCGCCGCGGCCATTTCGAGCCAGCCGAACATGTCGGCGAAATATTGCGGCAGCGCGGAGAGCTTCATGCTCTCGGTCTGCGTCGCCTTGGGCGAGAAGCCGACCGCCTGCATATAGGCCACAAGCGCGTCCGGGGGCAGCAGCGGTAGAACTGTTGGCGCGGTGACGAGGCCGGGAATGCCGACGACCGCGATCGCCGCCCAGCGCGCGGCCGAAGTGCTTGAGCCACGCTTCCCAGGCGACGCCGCCGGCGGCGAACAGGGCCGGATAGATCGGCGTGCCGTAATAGGCCTTGCCGTGGACGACGACGACAACCGCCGTCACAACGAAATAGGCGATCGCCAGCGCCCGAAGATGCGGATAGGACGGCCGCGCGGCGAGGCGCCACAGGCCGGCAAGCCAGACCAGCGCCGAGACGGGGCCGACAAAAAGCGCCTGTTGCAGCAGCAATACGAGCGGCGACAGCCCGACGCTTCTCGCGGCGTCGGCGCCGGCGATGCTGGACGAACGGCCAATCATGTATGCGCCTGCCAAATGACATTGGGCCGCCGCCAACGCCACCGCCAGCGCAGCGCCGGCGTAGAGCCACGGCCGCGCCAGGCTGCGTCTCAGCGGCGTCGCGACGACGCCGATCGCGAGCGCGGCCATGTAGAGGACGATCAGATACTTGCTCTCGAAGCTGACGCCGACGACGGCGCCGAATGCGAGCCACCAGCGTTCGTCGCCGCTATCGACGAGGCGCACGAGAATCCAGGCGCAGCCGAGCCAAGTC
The DNA here is from genome assembly GCA_963713845.1 of uncultured Alphaproteobacteria bacterium. Taxonomy (GTDB): domain Bacteria; phylum Pseudomonadota; class Alphaproteobacteria; order Rhizobiales; family Beijerinckiaceae; genus Methylocystis. The sequence continues at coordinate 99,913 of CAVQNJ010000034.1, read as the reverse complement.
AGCGCCTGCAGGCAGTCGGTCGACAGCAGCACGCCGCCGGCGAGCAGCGCCGGCGCGAGCAGGACGCAGAGCCCGGCCAGCCATCTGGGCGAAACGGTCGCCGCCGAGACGGCGGGCGAGATCGGCGGTCAGCGCGACCATCGCCGCCGCCGCCAACGCCGGGACAAATCTTCAGCGGCGTGAGCGCAGTCCCGAACAGCTTATAGGAAGCGGCGGCGATCAGTGGAATCAGCGGCGGCTGGTCGACGTAGCCGAAGGCGGGATGCAAGCCGCAGACGATGAAATAGAGCTCGTCGCGAAAGACGTCGTAATGCGCGTTGGCGACGAGATGGACGAGAAAGCACGCGGCGCCGAGCCACAAGGCCGGCGCACCGGCGATTCCCGGCGGGTTCCGCGGGCCGAACGAAGTCGTTGGTCGCTGCGGCCGTCATAGCGTCAATCCCTTCCAGCGTGATTAGCGCGCGCTCGCGACGGGCAAAGCGCGCCCGGCGAGCCTTCTAGCATGGCGGCGCGTCACATACGCAGGCCGGTCGGCTGGGCGGAATGCCGCGCCCGCGCCCGCCAAGCACAGAACTCTCCACCACTCACCCGAGCGCCCTCGCCCCCGCCGCCTCCGCCGCCTCCGGCGCGACCCAGGCGAAGTCGGGCATCTGATGGCGCGCCCAGGTGAATTGGCGCTTGGCGTAGCGGCGGGTTTCGCGCACCGGCGAGCTCGGCGGCCTCGTGCGAGCGAAAGCTCGCCGCGTAAATGCGCGATCAGTTGCGGCGCGCCGTGGGCGCGCATGACGGGCAGCGCCGGATCGAGGCCGCGGGCATCAGCGCGGCAACTTCTTCGAGCGCGCCCTCGCGCAGCATCGGGCGAACCGCGCCGCGATGCGCGCGTTGAGCGCCGCGCGCTCGGGCGCGAGGAACAGGCCCGCCCATTCGCCCGCCGCCAGCTCCGGCGCCGCGCGCGCGCCCTGGAATTCGGCGAGCGGACGCCCGGTCGCGGCGACGACTTCGAGCGCGCGCAACACCCGCTGCCGGTCGCTGGGCCTGAGCCGCGCGGCGGTGAGCGGATCGCGCGCCGCGAGCCTGGCGTGCAGGTCCGGCGTCGGCTCGCCCTCGGCCTCGGCGCGCACCTCGGCGCGCACCGCCTCGGGCACGCGTGGGATTTCGGAGAGCCCTTCGTCAGGGCGCGGAAATAGAGGCCCGTGCCGCCGACGATGAGGATCGGCTGGGACGCCGGCGTTTTCGGCGAGGACGGCTCGGCGCGCTCGAGCCAGCGCCCGACCGAGAAATTCTCGGCCCCGTCGATCTCGCCGTAGAGCCGATGCGGCGCCCTCGCGCTCGTCCGTCTCGCTGGGGCGCGCGGTGAGGACCTTAAGATCGCGATAGACCTGCATCGAGTCGGCGTTGACGATCGTCGCGCCGTTCGCTTGGCGAGCTTGAGCGCCACCGCCGACTTGCCGCTCGCCGTCGGGCCGGCGATGAGCAGCGCGCGAGTCATCGCCCTGACCGCCATGCTGCAATCGAAGCGCCCATGACATCAACTCGCGTTCTTCGTCCCTTTTCCTCCGCTTGCGGGGAGATGGTTAGGATGAGGGGCTGAGGTGATGAGCCTGCAACGGCGCCGCCAATCGCCCAGCCCCTCAACCCCCTAGCCCTCTCCCCTGCGCGCGGAGAGAGCGCGCGGCTCGCTCGCGCGCCGAGACTCAATCCAGCATGTGGCTGACCATGCCGTCGGCGAGCTTGGGTTCGAACCAGGTCGATTTCGGCGGCATGATCGCGCCGGCGTCGGCGACCGCCATGAGATCGCTCATCTGCGTCGGATAGAGCGCGAAGGCGACGGCCGATCGCGCCGGAGGAGACGAGCCGCTCCAGCTCCCCGAGGCCCGCGGCCGCCGCCGACGAAGTCGATGCGCTTGTCGCGACGCGGATCGGCGACGCCGAAGATCGGCTCGATGATGTTCTTGGCGAGCAGCGTGACCGGCAGCCGCGCCACCGGGTCGGCGCTTCGCGCGGCTCTCGGCCGCGATCTCGGGCCTCAGCGCCAGACGATACCAGCGTCCGCCAAGAACCATGCCGACCTCGTCGGCGCGCGCCGGACGCACCGGCTGATCGCTCGGCTCGATCGTGTAGCGGCGCCCGATTTCTTCAAAACCTCTTCGGGCGTCAGTCCGTTCAGATCGCGCAGCACGCGGTTGTAATCGAGAATGGTCATCTGCTGCTGCGGCAACAGCACCGCAAGAAAATAGCCGTCCTTCTCGCCGCGCGCCTGCGCCACGCGCAAGGCGGCGGCCGAGCGGTGATGGCCGTCGGCGATATAGAGCGCGGGCAAGGCGTCGACGGCGCGCGTCAGCGCCGCGATCGTCGCCTCGTCGTCGATCACCCAGAGCTGGTGGCGCACGCCGTCGTCGGCGGTGACGTCGACCGCCGGCGTCCCCGCGGCGGCGCGCGCGAGCAGGGCGTCGATCTCCGGCGCCGTCGGATAGGCCAGCATGACCGGGCCGGTCTGCGCGTTGACCGCCTCGATCTGGCGCACGCGGTCGTCTTCCTTCGCCGGCGTCGTCAGCTCGTGCTTGCGGATGCGGTTCTCGGCGTAAGCGGCGAGCGACGCGACCGCCGCGAAGCCGGTCTCGACGCGGCCGCGCCAGGTCAGGCGATAGGCGTAGTAGCAGGGCTTGTCGTCGCGCACGAGCACGCCGGCGGCGATCATGCGGCGAAAATTCTCGCCGGCCTTGGCGTAGACCGCGGGGTCGTAAGGATCGATCGCCGGATCAAGATCGATCTCGGCCTTGGAGACGTGCAGAAAGCTCCACGGCTTGCCCTTGGCGCGCTCGCGCGCTTCCGCGCTCGACAGCACGTCGTAAGGCGGCGCGAGAACCTCCGCCGCGCGTCCCGGCGCCGGCCGCAACGCGCGAAAGGGCTTTATCAGGGTCAATGGGGCTCTCTCGTGTGGATTTGACCGACGGTCGCCGGATCGGCGTCGGCGCGAGCGAACATCTGCCCCGGGTTTTGACGGGCTTGACAAGCCGCAGACGCGGCCGGCGCCGCCGGCCGCCTCTCAGCGAACGAGACCTTCGCCTGACACCCGCAAAGGGGGAAGGATCGCGCGGCCTATTGCGTGCCGCGCAACCGTCGACGCTGGTCAGGCGCTGCGGCGAAGACGCGGGCGCGGGGATGAAGGCGTCATAAACGAGAGCGCCGTAGGGGTTCGGCCTGAGGGCGGCCTCGCCCGCCGACAGCAAGGCGACAGCGCGCGGCGCTGGCGGCGGCGCGGCGACGGTCCTGGCCGGCGCGATCGAGGTCTCGCTCGGCGGGGCGGTCGAACTCGCGGGCGGCGCCGAGGCGGCGGCGCGCTGCGGCGACCGCGGCGACAGGGCCGGAGGCAGCGGAGCGGGCGAGCGGCCGGCGCGAGCGAGCAACGCCGGCCGATCCGGCGGCTCGTTCGCCGGCGTCGGCGCGAGCGTCAGGGCGCGCGGGGCGCCGACGCCGCGCGGTAATCACGCCCGGCAACCCGCCCCGTTCGAGCAGCGCCGCGACCAGGTCTCGACCGCCGGCCTCCGGCTCCTCCCGTCGCCTGCGCGGCCGGCGCGAAGGCGAGTTCGGAGGGACGCAGCGGCGGCGCAGCGGTCGCGGCGCGCTGCGCGGCCGCGATATCGTCGGGCTTGCGCGGCGGCAGGGGGGAGCCCCAGGAGGCTCTGGACCTCCTCGCGCGGGCGCGACCAGTTCTCCGCCGAGAAGGAATAAACGGTCAAATAAGCGATGTTGAGGTCGATGGCGGCGCGCACGGCCCGACGCAGGGCCTCGACGCCCCGACGGTGGCCCTCGAACCGCGGCAGTCCCCTCGCCGACGCCCATCGGCCGTTTCCATCCATGATGAGCGCGACATGCCGTGGCGGCAGACCCACGCCGAACGCGGTCGTCCCCATCTCGAGTAAATCGCCTTCCGCCATCGTTGCAATCCGTATCGCCGGTGGGTGTTCCGGGGCCCGCCGGCGGCCGCGTTCAACCCTTCATAGCAAAACTATACCTGCATAATTTCTTTTTCTTTGGCGGCCAGCGCCGCGTCGATCTCCTTGATGGCCTCGTCGGTAGCCTTTTGGACCTCGGTCTCCTGCCGCTTCTCGTCGTCCTCGGGAATCGCGTGATCCTTGAGGAGCTTCTTGAGGACGTCGATTCCGTCGCGACGCACGTGGCGCACCGCAACACGCGCCTCCTCGGCGTATTTATGCGCGACTTTGACCAGCTCCTTGCGCCGCTGTTCGTTGAGCTCCGGCATGCGGATGCGCAGAATCTGCCCTTCCACGGTGGGTTGCAGGCCAAGATTGGCCTCCCGGATCGCCTTGTCCACGGCGATCACCAGCGCCTTGTCCCAGACCTGCACCGAGAGCAGGCGCGGCTCGGGCACGCTGACCGTCGCCACCTGGTTGAGCGGCGAATGCTGGCCGTAGGCGTCGACATGCACGGGGTCCAGCAGGCTCGCCGAGGCGCGGCCCGTGCGCAGTCCGCCAAACTCGTGCTTCAACGTCGCGACCGCGCCCTGCATACGGCGCTTCAAATCGGCGAGATCGAACTTGTCCGTCATTTCTCCACAACCTGTTTTCTATGCGCTGGACGCGTCGCACGCAGGACTTTCGCCGCCGCTCGCGCGGCGAGCCAGCGGAACCCGGCGCGGGCGGCGCCCCTTATGGCATGTTTTTTCCCGCCGCGCGCGATCAAAGAGGCGAGGTCCGGGTCAGGGGGCGACGAGCGTCGAGCGCCCGGCGCCGGCGAGCGCCGCGGTGATAGCGCCTGGCTCGGCGATCGAAAAAACGATGATTGGAATGCGATTCTCCCGCGCCAGCGCGAAGGCCGCGGTGTCCATCACCGCCAGGTTCTGCGCAATCGCCTCGTCGTGCGTGAGGCGCTCGTAACGCGTGGCTCCCGGGTCCTGCTTGGGGTCCGCGGTATAGACTCCGTCGACCTGAGTGGCTTTCAACACGGCGTCAGCCGAAAGCTCGGCCGCACGCAGCACCGCGCCCGTGTCCGTGGTGAAGAATGGATTGCCGGTCCCGCCAGCGGCGATCACGACCCGTCCCTTGGCGAGATGATGCAAGGCCGCGCGGCGGGAGAACGACTCGCAGAGCGAGGGCATGGGAACGGCGGAAAGGCATCGCGCCTGACGGCCCTGCCCTTCGACCGCCTGCTCGAGCGCCAATCCGTTCATCACCGTCGCCAGCATTCCGATCGAGTCCGCGCGGGCGCGTTCGATGCCGCTGTCCGCGCCCTTGATGCCGCGGAAGAAATTGCCCCCGCCGACAACGACCGCCACCTCATGGCCATGGGCGGAGGCTTGGGCAAGATCCTTGGCGATCCGCGCGAGCGTCGCGGCGTCGAGCCCATGTGCGGACGCCCCCTGGAGAGCCTCGCCCGAGAGCTTGACGACCACGCGTTTGAATCGCTTCGGACCGTGGTCGGCGGGCATGTCGGAGTCTCGGTTGATGCTCGGGCGGGCTGCTTGGGCGGGCTTGCTGCTTGGGCGGGGCGCGACCTTCATACGAACCGCGCGCCCGCGCCGCAAGTGACCTCGGGCCCAATCCCGCCTCTGGCGCGCGAAAAGCGCTTCAGTGCCCGGCCGCGCCGCCCACACTTTCCCTGTGGCGCCCAGCCAATCGAGCGCCGGTCCGGCCCAACGCGGAGAAAACAGGAAAGTTTCACGACCGCCGCAAGGGAGCGGCGACGACGGAACCCCAAAATTGAAAAGAGCCGGGGCGCGCCCCGGCTCATCGTCAACCCGCCAGCGCTGCGCGCAGGCAGATGTCAGGCTTTCGCCGCCGCCGCGACCTCGGCCGCGAAATCGCTCGTTTGCTTCTCGATGCCTTCGCCCAGCGCAAAGCGATGGAAGCCCTTGATGACGATCGGCGCGCCCGCCTTGCCTTCAAGTTCCTTGACCGCCTGCGCAATCGTCTTCCCGTTGTGCTCGGGGTGGTTCGACGCCTGATCGAGCAGGCAGACTTCCCTGGCGTAGGTCTTGATGCCGGAGTCGATGATTTTTTCGAGGACATTGGCCGGCTTGCCGGCGTTCTTCTCGGCGAGGAGCTTCTTCTCCCGTTCGACGATCGCCGGATCGAGGCCCGAGGCGTCGAGCGCCTGCGGATTGGCGGAGGCGACATGCATGGCGACCTCGCGGGCGAGCTTGGCGAGCACTTCCTTGTCGCCCGTGGATTCCAGGGCGACGATCACGGCGATCTTGCCCTGGCCGTCGACGACCTGGCCATGGACGTAACGGCCGACGACGCCGTCTGTGACGGCGAGCGCGGCGGCGCGGCGCAGCGTCAGGTTTTCGCCGATCGTCGCGATGGCGCTGGTGACGTTCTCGGCGACCGTTCCGCCCCCCGGATACGCCGCCCCGCCGAGTTCGGCGGCGTCGGTCTTGCCGGTGGCGAGCGCGACCTCCGCGACTTTCTTGACGAGCGTCTGGAAGTCGGCGTTGCGCGAGACGAAGTCGGTCTCGGAATTCACCTCGACGACGACGCCTTTCTTGTCTGCGGCGAGCGCCGCGACGAGCCCCTCCGCCGCGACGCGATCGGCCTTTTTGGCGGCCTTGGAGAGCCCCTTCTTGCGTAGCCAGTCGACCGCCGCCTCGAACTCGCCTTCTGTCGCGGTGAGCGCGGCCTTGCAATCCATCATGCCCGCGCCGGTGCTCTCACGCAGTTCCTTGACGAGAGCGGCGGAAATTGTGGCCATTGTCGATATCCTTCTATTGGGCGCCGCGCGCGCTTGTCGCTGAAATGAGCGGCTTTCTGGCGGGCGGGCGTCTATGGCGACGGGCGCCGGCTTGGTGAGAGCCGGCGCCCGACAGATAAGGTCGAAAAGTGACGGTCCGGCGCTTAAGCGGAAGTCAGCGCGCGCGCCTGATCAATCCATCCGTCGCGGGCGATCCGACCATTGAGCTTGAGCTCGACGTCAACCTTCTCGACGTCTGCGGGCGTCATCGCGGCGACCTGCCAATAATGGTAGATGCCGGCGTCGTTGAGCTTCTTGACGATCTGCGGGCCCACGCCGTTGAGCTTGGCAAGATCGTCCGGCGCGCCGCGCGGCGCGGCCAGCAATTCGAAGACCTCGGCGCCGCCAGCGGCCTCGGCGGCCAGGTCGGCGAGAACGGCCGGTTCGGCCGCAGGCGTGTCCGCGGCGCCGATGTCGACTCCGAGCGCGCCCTGGCTGCGCGAAATGCCATCGATCGCAGCCTTTGCGATGAGGTCGCAATAAAGCGCGATCGCGCGACCGGCGTCGTCATTGCCCGGAATCGGGAAGGTCACGCCGTCCGGATCGCAATTCGTGTCGAGAATCGCGACGACCGGGATCTTGAGGCGATTCGCCTCCTTGATCGCGAGCTGTTCTTTATTTGTGTCGATGACGAAGATCAGGTCGGGCGTGCCGCCCATGTCCTTGATGCCGCCGAGGGCCTTCTCGAGCTTGTCGCGTTCGCGGGTCAGGAGCAGACGCTCCTTCTTCGTCACGCCGGCCGCGCCGACCGACAAGAGCTCGTCGAGCTTGCGCAGACGGTTGATGGAGCCGGAAATCGTCTTCCAGTTCGTCAGCGTGCCGCCAAGCCAGCGGGAGTTGATGTAATACTGCGCGCTGCGCTTCGCCGCCTCGGCGATCTGGTCCTGAGCCTGCCGCTTGGTGCCGACAAAAAGCACGCGACCGCCCTTGGAGACCGTGTCGGAAACCGTCTTCAACGCCTGATGCAGCAGCGGAACGGTCTGCGCGAGGTCGATGATGTGGATATTGTTGCGCGCGCCAAAAATAAAGGGCGACATCTTCGGGTTCCAGCGGTGCGACTGGTGGCCGAAATGGGCGCCGGCCTCGAGGAGGCCGCGCATGGTGAAGTCGGGAAGCGCCATTTTTTTTCTCCGGTTGAGCCTCGGCGAAGGAGGAGAGAGGCCGGATGACCGACCACCGGAAACGACGTCTTGAAGCAGACGCCGCGAAACCTTCGCCTGTGGGATGCGCGGGCTTATAAGCGATGCAGCCGAAAGGAGCAATAGCGCCGCCCGGCCCCTGTGGACGAGGAGCCGCAAGCGGCCTCCCGCCGTGTCGCAGGACGAGGGCCCGCGCCGGAAATCTTTCACTTTCACGCCACAAAATTCAAAACGGCCGCGACCAGTTGTCGCATGTTATATCATTGTTTTTCAGTGATAAAAACCTGTTTTTGAACCGCTGAAATTTGAGCCGGCAGGCGCATTGCCAACCGTTTTGAATCGAGCTAGGGTTACCTCGATGCGGCAAGCATTCTGGTTATAAAGAAACAACAGGGGGAAAACGCATGGCCGTCAACGTTCACAACTCCGGCGACATTGGCAAGATGCTGATTTGGGTCGCCGCTTTCGTCGGTTTCGTCATCGTCGCTCTCACCTGGGTTCCGGATTGGATCTCCCCCGAGGGCACGAACGGCACCGGCAACCGCAATGGTATCGAAGGGTCCGGCGTCGGCTCGACGGCTCGCATGATTCAGTAATTCCTCGCCAATGACGAGCCGGGGCTCAAAGCTCCGGCCTTGTCTTTTTGGGAGGGCGATCCGTCGGTTCACGGCGCAGATCGATCTGGAGCCGACGCTTTCGATTCGTTCGGGCGTCGGCTTCCGCTTTTCTGGGCGTCCGTTTTCCCGCCGCAAGGAGGGTAGAACGCCGCGCCGTCCGCAGCGAGCGCGTCTGCGCGCGCCTCTCGCCATGCGCGGATCTGGCGCGTCGTGCGCGCTTTACCTTCCGTCAAGGTTCTGGCGCTTGCGCAAACCGCACGCGCAAAGCCGTCTTGCGCGCGGCGGCGCATTTGAGCGCTTGAGCCGGTCCGGTCCTGAAGCACCGCGCGTCGAACAGCCAAACCGCTTTATGCGCCATGAGCCCCATGCGCCGAGACAAGAGTAGACTGACCCGGATTCGCGCCGATTTTCTGCTGCTGCTCGTCGCCGTTATCTGGGGAACATCCTTTATGGCCCAGAAAAAAGCCATCGAGACCATGGGGCCCATAAGCTTCGTCGGAGCGCGGTTTCTCCTCGCCTGGATTGTTCTCGCGCCGCTGGCTTTCTACGAGCGTCGTCAGGGGGGCCGTGCAGACCTGAACACGGGAGACGTTAAACTCGCGGGCGTGATTGGCCTTTGCCTCTTCCTCGGCGCCACCCTGCAGCAGATCGGCCTCATGGCGACGACCGCCACCAACGGCGGATTTCTGACGGCGCTTTATGTGATTTTCGTACCCTTGATCGTCTGGACGATCAACGGAGCCCGGCCAAGGCTTGTGGTTTTCGTCGCGGCGTTCGTCTCCATTGCGGGCGCCTGGATGCTGACGGAAAATAGCCGTCTCCCGCGGTGGGTCTCCGGCGACAGATACATCCTGCTTGCGGACGTGGCATGGGCCGCCGCGATCAGCCTGGTCCCCGTATTTCTCGCTCGCGCGGACCGGCCATTCTTCCTCGCCTGCGCCCAATATGGCGTCGCGGCGGTTTTCGGCCTTGTTGGCGGTCTCAGCTTTGAATCATTTTCCCTGGCGGGTCTATCACCGGCGCTTCCCGCCATCTTCTACGCCGGCGTTGTCTCCGGCGGTATCGCCTACACGCTCCAGATTTTCGCGCAAAAGCACACGCCCGCGCCGGAAGCCGCCTTGATCATGTCGCTGGAGAGCATTTTCGCCGCTCTCGCGGGAGCCCTTTTTTTATCCGAGCGCCTGACGTCCGCGGCGGCCTTCGGCTGCGCGCTCATTTTGCTCGGGGTTGTTTGCGTCGAGACCGGACCCGCCCTCCAGGACTTCGGGCGCAGGAGCAATCGGCGAAACCCGCGTTGAACGATATCGCGGAGAACCCGATATATGCGTCGCGCGGCCCGCACATGTCTCTTGGCAATGGCGCTGCAAGAGAATACGGCTTTCGGTCAGACAGTTGGAGCCGCCATTGGGTCGAACGCGGCGGGGACCCGCGCTTTGTCTCAAGCCGCCGTTTTGCGACGCTTCGCTCTGAACGAACGCCATCATCCTCCGGACCGGAATTCCATGGATCTGCACAGCGCTCTCCGCTTTTCCCAGGAACGACTGTCGAACGAACTGTTTTCCGCAGGGTCCATCTTTTCGGTCTATTCGCTGGCGACGACTTTCGGCTTCGCGGTTTGCGCATTGGCGTACCGTCAACGGACGCGACGCGGGCGGGTCAATTTCGGGGCGCTGCGCCGTGCGATATTTTCCAGCCGCATTCTGACGCGGCCGTCCTTCTTCGCGGATGTCGAACTCTTCGTCCTGAGCGTCGTGTTCATGCCGGCGGTCGTGGGCGGCCTCGTCATTTCCATGAATACGGTGTCGGCTATCGTCAGCGGCGCGCTCAGGAACGGCTTCGGCCTGATCGCGCCCTTCGAGTGCTGCGATTTGACAATAAAGCTGGTCTCCACCCTCGTCCTGTTTCTTGCCTATGAGATCGGCTATTGGGTCGATCATTATCTCAAACATCGCGTTTCGTTCTTGTGGGAGCTTCACAAGCTGCATCACACCGCCGAAGTCCTGACGCCTCTAACCAACTTTCGCAATCACCCCATCGACAGCCTGGTGTTCGGCTATATGCTCGCCATGTTTATCGGCGGCGCGTCGGGCGTGTTGGACTGGATATTTGGGCGACGTGTCGAAATATTTTCGATCGACGGCAAAAATATCCTCTTCATTATGTTCCTCTGGACGTTCGGCCATCTTCAGCATTCGCAATTCTGGATTCCGTTTCGCGGCGTTTGGGGTCGCATTCTTCTCAGCCCTGCCCATCATCAAATCCATCACTCGAACGATCCCGCTCATTTCAATCGCAACCTCGGCAGCGTCCTGGCGATCTGGGATTGGATGTTTGGAACGCTCGAGGTTCCAACGCAGAAAAACCCCCGCCTGACCTATGGCGTCGACGAGGGGGGGATGGATCCCCATTCCGCGACAGGGATGCTGATTGCGCCTTTGATCAAAGCCGCTCTCGCGCTTTGGCGCGCGCTTCTCTTGATCAAGAATTCATTCTTTCACCGCCTGAAGCTCAGCGTCTGACATCGCCACGCGGTCAAGGCGGCGTTTCGTCCTGAATTGAGACAGGGGCTAGAATTCTATGCCTTCCTGCGCCTTCACGCCCGCGGCGAAATGATGCTTGATCAGCGTCATCTCCGTCACGAGATCGGCCGCCGCAACGAGTTCCGGCTTGGCGTTTCGGCCCGTCACGACGACGTGCAGCGCCTCTCGCCGGCTGAGGAGTTTCGCGAGCACCTCCTCGAACGGCAGATGGTCGTAGCGCAGCGTGATGTTCAATTCATCGAGCACGAGCAGGCGAACGTCCGGATCCGCCATGAGCGCGCAGGCGGCCTCCCAGGCGCGGCGGGCCGCCGCCTCGTCGCGGGCGCGATCCTGCGTCTCCCAGGTGAAGCCCTCGCCGAGCGTGCGCCACGAGACCTCGCCGATTTTTTCCAAAACATCGCGCTCGCCGCTGCGCCAGCCGCCCTTGCCGAACTGCACCACGCCGACTTTCCAGCCGTGGCCGAGCGCACGCAGCACAAGGCCGAAAGCGGCGGTGGACTTGCCCTTTCCGGATCCCGTATGGACCATGAGCAATCCCTTGTGGGCGATGGTCTTGCTCGCGACCTCGGCGTCCTGAACCGCCTTGCGCTTCTCCATCTTCTGTCGATGTCGGCGCGCGGCGTCGCCGCTTGCGTCTTGGCTCATTAAGAACTCCCTGGCGTTTGACGTCATGCCAATGCGCGCATATGACTGAGACCGACGGTCCTTCGCAAGAAGGTGAATAGGGAACGCGGTGAGGGTTCACCCCAAAACCGCGGCTGCCCCCGCAACTGTGACCGGGAAGTCGCGCCATCCGCCACTGAGCAGCTCGCTTGGGAAGGCGGCGCGAGTGATGCTCCCGGAAGCCAGGAGACCTGCCGTCGCGCGACTGCTTCGCTTCAATCGCCGCCGGTGGGGCGGCAGGGAGACGTTCTATGATGACTACCGCCGCTGTTCGCCGCTCGTACGCCAGACTCGACACCCTCAAGGCCGCCTTTGTCGCGCTCATGCTCGGACTTGGCCTCGTCTACGCGGCCGGCTTCGCCAGCACTGAGGGTTTGCACGACGCGGCGCATGACTCGCGCCACGCGCTGTCATTCCCCTGCCATTAGCCGCTTCGACACGCGCCCCGTGATCACGCGCCTGTTGGCGGCCGGCCTTGTCGCCGGCGTTGTTGCGGGCCTCGCCGTCGCGGCCCTGCAGCATGTGTCCACGACTCCGCTCATCCTCGCCGCCGAAGTTTTTGAAACGGCGCAGCACGCGCATGACCCCGTGCAAGCGAACGCCCCCCTCGAGGGCCTGGCGCGCACCGCCTCGACAAGCCTCGCAACGATTTCCGTCTCCATCGGCTATGCGCTCATCCTTCTCGCCGCCATGCTTGTGAGCGGAGAAACGATCGGAGCGCGTCGCGCCGCGATTTGGGGCGCCTGCGCCTTCGCGGCGACCGGTCTCGCGACAAGCCTTGGACTCGCGCCGCAGTTTCCGGGCGCCGCCGAAACCGATCTCGCTGGCCGCCAACTCTGGTGGATCGCAACCGCCTTCGCGACGGGCGCGGGGCTTTACGCCGTGCTTCGGATCGACCGGGCCGCGGCGAAGTTGGCCGGCGCGCTTTTGCTTGTCGCGCCCCACTTCTTCTGGCCGACGCCCGCCGCGCCGGAGAGTATGGTTCCCGCCGAACTCGCAGCGCGCTTCGCCGCCGCCTCGCTCACGGTTCAGGCGTCCTGCTGGGTGCTGGCGGGCGCGCTCGCGGGCTTCGTGTGGCGATTTCTGTCGCGCAACGCGTCGGAGGCCCCATGAGCGCCGCGAAGATTCCCGCAACGATCGTCACCGGTTTTCTCGGCGCGGGCAAAACAACGCTCATCCGTCATGTGCTGGAGAACGCGCGCGTGACCGGCGTCTCGCGCTCGTGATCAATGAATTCGGCGACGTGGGCGTCGACGGGGAGATTTTGCGAGCCTGCGGCGTCGACAACTGCCCCGACGAAAACATCGTCGAACTCGCGAACGGCTGCCTCTGCTGCACCGTCGCGGACGACTTCATTCCCGCGATCGAGGCCCTGCTCGCCCATGAAAAGCGGCCCGATCACATCATCATCGAAACCTCGGGCCTGGCGCTGCCGAAGCCGCTGGTGAAGGCGTTCGACTGGCCAGCGATCCGCTCCAGACTGACCGTCGACGGCGTCATTGCGGTTGTCGACGGGCAGTGCTGTGGCGGAAGGACGCTTCGCGCACGACCTCGACGCGATCGCCCGCGAACGCGCCGACGATCGAAACGATCGACCACGATAATCCGCTCGAAGAAGTTTTCGAGGATCAGCTTGCCTGCGCCGATCTCGTCATTCTCAACAAGACCGACCTTCTGGACGCGACGCAGGAGGCCGGCGTCGCCGCGCAGCTTTCCCGGGGCGCGCGCGAGACGGTGCGCATCGTGCATGCGCGCGACGGCCGCGTCGATCCGCGCATTCTGCTCGGACTCGCCGGCGGCGGCGGAAGACGATCTCGCCAATCGTCCCTCGCATCACGACGCCGAGCCTGGGCATGACCACGACGATTTCGACAGTTTCGTCGTCGAACTCGCCGTCGATCGCCGACCCCGACGGCGCTCGTCGCCAGGCTCGCCGACCTCGCGCGCGAGCATGACGTCCTGCGCGTGAAAGGTTTCGTCGAGGTCGCCGGAAAGCCCATGCGCCTTCTCGTGCAGGGCGTCGGCGGGCGCATCCAGCATCATTTCGATCGCGTCTGGAAGCCCGGCGAGACGCGCGCGAGCCGTCTCGTCGTCATCGGCGAAAAGGGTCTGGACCGCGACGCCATCGTCGCCTTGTTGGCGCAGCCGTGACGCGCCATGCATCTCCTCCCGCGCGATCTTCATAGTCTCGACGACGCCGGCGCGGCGAGCGACCTCGGCCAGAACTCCCGCCGACATCATTTTCCTGTCCTTCTCGGATTCCGAGCTGCGCCTTGTTGCGCGGCTGCATGAACGCGACGCGCGGCGCTGCCGACGCTGCGCTGCGCGCCGCTCGCGCAATTGACGCATCCCTATTCCGTCGACCTCTACCTCGACAAAGTGGCGCGCTTTGCAAAGCTCATCATTGTTCGCCTGCTCGGCGGCAAGGAGTATTGGGCTTATGGCGTCGAGCAGCTTGCGGCGCTGGCGCGCACACAATCCATTCCGCTCGCGATCGTTCCCGGCGACATCGTCGACGACGCGCGACTTGTGCAAGCCTCAACGCTCGACGCGCAGGCGCTGAACCGCGTCTGGCGCTTTTTCCAGGACGGCGGACCGGACAATCTTCGCGCCTTCCTCGGCTATGCCTCGACGCTCGCGGGCCGCCCCGCGCAATGGCGCGACAGCGCGCCGGTCGCGAACGCCGGACGTTTCGATGCGGCCCGGCGCATGGCGCCTGAGTGCGCCGCGCGCGCGAGCATCGTGTTTTACCGCGCGCTCTACCTCGCCGATGACGTCGCGCCGATCCTTGCGCTTGCCGACGCCCTCGCCGAACGCGGCTTCGCGGTCGACGCCCTTTATGTTGCGAGCCTGAAAGATGCTGAGAGCGAGACTTTCGTTGCGCGCGCGCTCGACGCGTTCGCGCCCGACGTAATCCTCAACGCCACCGCCTTCTCGGCGCGGCGCGAGAGGGGCGGCGTGCTCGATCGCGCCGACGCGCCGGTGCTGCAAGTTGCGCTCGCCACATCCTCGCGCGCCGCATGGGCGGTGTCGGCGCGCGGCGCAAACGGCGCTGATCTCGCGATGAACGTCGTCCTGCCCGAGGTTGATGGACGTATTTTCACGCGCGCGATCTCCTTCAAGGAAGCGTCGCGTCGTGAAACCGCGGAATTCGACGAGCCGCGCCACGCCCCCGACGACTCGCGCATCGCTTTCGTCGCCGATCTCGCCGCCAATTGGGCGCGCTTGCGTCGCAAGCCCAACAATGAGAAAAGCCTCGCCCTCATCCTCTCGAACTATCCCGCGCGACGCGGTCGCAGCGGCTATGCCATCGGGCTCGACGCGCAAGCGAGCGTCGTGGAGATCATCGGCGCATTGCGCGAGGCGGGCTATCGACTGGAAAGTTCGCTCGCGCCGGATCTCGTGCGCCAACTTGAGGTCGGCGGGCAAACGGCGGCGATGCCCCTCGACGCTTATGTGCGTCTCCTTGCCGCGCTGCCGGAAGAGTTCACCGCGAGCGTCGTCTCCGCCTGGGGCGCGCCGCAGGATGATCCGTGCCTCTCCGGCGACGCGTTCCGATTCCCGTGCATCGTCGCAGACAAACTTGTCGTCGCCCTGCAACCCGATCGCGGAAGCCGCCAGGAACGCGACCTAACCTATCACGACATGCAGCGCGCGCCGCGGCATGGCTATGTCGCCTTCTATCTCTGGCTGCGCCACATCCAAAAAATCGACGCGCTCATTCATCTGGGCGCCCATGGCACATTGGAGTGGTTGCCGGGCAAATCGGTGATGCTTTCGGAAAGCTGCGCGCCCGAGGCCGTCCTCGGCGCGACGCCAGTCATCTATCCCGTTCATCGTCAACGATCCCGGTGAAGCTGCGCAGGCCAAACGCCGCATCGGCGCCGTGACGATCGGCCATCTGACGCCGCCGCTTGTCGATGGAGAGCTCTTCGACGCGGCGGCGCACATTGAAACGCTTCTCGACGAATATGCCGCCGCTGCGGCGCTCGATCCGCGCCGCGCGAAGCTCGTCGCCGGCGCCGTTCTGGACGAAGCCGAGCGAAGCGGCCTTGCGCAGGAATGCGGCGTGTCCCGCGACGCCAATCTCGGCGAGACGTTGGCGCGTCTCGACGCCTGGATGTGCGATCTCAAGGAAATGCGCATCGGCGACGGCCTGCACATCTTCGCGCGCGCCGACGGCGATCCCGCGCGCGAAGCGTGCGCCAGAGCCGAGCGACGCGCGCTTGTCGATGCGCTCGCCGGTCGCTTCATCGAGCCCGGTCCGGGCGGCGCGCCGTCGCGCGGGCGCGCCGACGTTCTGCCGACGGGCCGCAATCTGTTCTGCATTGACCCGCGCCATGCGCCGACACAGACGGCTTACGACATCGGGCGACGCGCGGCTGCGGAAATCATGACCCGCCACGCGCAAGCGCATGGCGACTTTCCGCGCCATGTGATGCTCGATCTTTGGGGAAGCGCGACGGTCCGCACGGGCGGCGAGGATTTCGCACAGGCGCTCGCGTTGCTCGGCGTCAGCCCTCGCTGGGATGTGTCGTCGGCGCGCGTCATTGGCTTTGAAATACTGCCGCAGGCCGAAGCTTTCATTCCCGCGCGTCGACGTGACGCTTCATGTGTCGGGACTTTTTCGCGACATGTTTCCCGGCCTCATCGCGCTCTTCGACGACGCCGTGCGGGCCGTCGCCGCGATCGATGAAGAGGTCGAGTTCAATCCCCTGAAGGAAGCGCAGAGTCTTGGGCGCATCTTCGGCGCGCGCCCGGCGCGTATGGACTCGGCGTGAGCGACGCGATTTTGCGCGGAGACGGGTCAAGCCGGGAAGATCTCGCCCGCGTGTTTCTCGCCGCCGGCGGTCATGCGTTCGACCGCGCGGGAGAGAGCACGAAGGCGCTCGACGCCTTCAGCGCGCAAGTGGCGCGGGCGGACGCGCATGTCCATGTGCAGGACATGGCCGATGTCGATCTTCTCGCGGGGCCTGCCTTCGCGGATTTCGAAGGCGGCTTCGCCGCCGCCAACAAGCTGCTCGGCGGCGACGCGGAACTCGTACATATCGACGCGACGCGGCCCGAACGCCTGCGAGCGCGATCCCTGAAAGAAGAGATCGCCCGTGTCCTGCGCATGCGGCTTGCAAATCCGCGCTGGCTCACCGGCCAGATGCGGCACGGACATCGCGGCGCGGGCGAGATTGCGGAAGGGGTCGATAATCTCATCGCCTTCGCCGCGACGAGCGGGCTTGTCAGCGACGCGCAATTCGACCTCGCTTTTTCCGCCACGCTCGGCGACGAGTTGGTGCGCAGCTTCATCGCGCATGAAAATCCGCGCGCGCTCGAGGCGCTCATCCGCGCCTTCAATGAGGCGTTGAGACGCGATCTCTGGCGGACGCGACGCAATAGCGTACGGGAAGCGCTCGCCGAAGCGGGAGGCGATCATGCCGCCGGCGCCTGAAATCAGGGGCTGGTGCCCCGGCGCCTATGCGCCCATGGCAAGCAACGACGGACTCCTGATCCGCGCAAAAATCGTCGGGTCGCGTCTTTGCGCCAGGCAGCTCGCAGCGATCGCGCAAGTGTCGCAACACTGCGGCAATGGCCTCATCGATCTCTCACAGCGCGCACAATTGCAAATTCGCGGCGTGAGCAACGCCACGCTCCAAACCGCGCTCGCGCAGCTCGACGCCGCAGGCGTGCTGCCCCGTGACGCGGACGCCGAGCGGGTGACCAATATTCTCGTGTCGCCGCTTGCCGGTTTGCGGAGCGAGGACGACGCCAACGCCCTCGCCCGCGACCTTGCGGCGGCGTTGAGCGCAGACGCGATGCTCAAGGCGCTGCCGCCGAAATTTCTATTCATCGTCGATGACGGCGGGGCGCCGTCGCTGGCCGACGTCGAGGCGGATATTCGCATCGATCTCATTGGATCCCGGGCAATGATCCGCGTTGCGGGGGCGCCCGATCGCGCCGTTTTTGCGCAAACGGGCGACTGCTTCAGGGCCGCGCGCGCGCTGGCGCGCGCCTTTGTCGCGCTGCGAGACGGCGCTTTCGATCTTCGGCGCATGAGCCGACTCGTCTCGGAGCGGGGGTTCGAAGCGCTTCTGCGCGAGGCGGGACAGCAGTGGGCCGCCTATGAGCCGCGCGCGCGCGCGCCGCACGCGCTACTCGGCGCGCAGGCATTGGAAGGCGTTTCCTTCGCCGGCGTCGCGGCGCCTTTTGGACGCTGGCGCGCGCAGGATCTCGGCCGTCTCGCAGATTATGCCGCGCAGCTTGGATCAGGCGAAATCCGCATTACGCCCTGGCGCGCCTTTCTCATCCCGACCAGCAACCTTGAGAGCGCGCAGCGTCTGATCGCGGCGCTGCGCACGCACGACCTCATCCTCTCGATGAACGATCCGCGCGGCGCCGTCGCCGCATGCCCCGGCGCGCCGGAATGTCCTCAGGCGCGCGGCGACACGCGAAGCCATCTTTCGAGACTGGCGCCGCTCGCCCAAAAGCTCGCGGGGGCCGATGGCGTCGGCGTGCATGTCGCGGGCTGCGCGAAGGGCTGCGCGCAGCCGCGCGCCGCGCCGGTGACGCTTCTCGTCGATGGCGCGCGCTTCGATCTTATCAGAAACGGCTGCGCGCACGACGCGCCGAGTGCAAAAGGACTCGACATAGAGGCCGTCGCGTGCGCGCTCTCGGAAAGCGCAGAGGAAACGCGATGTCCAACGGCTTGAGCTACGTACGCGACGGGGCGGCAATCTACAAGCGCTCCTTCGCCATCATACGCGCTGAGGCCGATCTCGCGCGCTTTTCGCGCGAGCAGGAGAAAGTCGCGGTGCGCATGATCCACGCATGCGGCATGGTCGAGCTTGCGGCCGACATCGCGTTCTCGCCCGATTTCGTCGACGCCGCGACGTCGAGCCCTGCGCAAGGGCGCGCCCATTCTCTGCGACGCCAATATGGTGGCGCATGGCGTGACGCGGGCGCGGCTGCCAGCGGATAACCCGGTGGTCTGCACGCTCGCTGAGCCGGGCGTCTCAGCGCTCGCGGTCGAACGCGGCATGACCCGCAGCGCCGCGGCCATGGAACTGTGGCGCGATCGGCTCGAAGGCGCCGTCGTCGCCATCGGCAACGCGCCAACGTCGCTTTTCAGACTTCTCGAAATGTTTGACGCGGGCGCGCCGCTTCCCGCCGCCGTCATCGGCATGCCCGTCGGCTTTGTTGGCGCCGCGGAGTTCGAAGGAGGCGCTGGCCGCGGATGGGCGCGCGCCTTACGCGATCGTGCGCGGCCGCAAGGGCGGCAGCGCCATGGCCGCCGCAGCCGTCAACGCCCTGGCGAGCGACGCGGAATGAACACGAGTCCGGAACAAGCGTTCCAGGGCTGCCCCGCGCGCGGCGTTCTGATCGGCGTTGGCCTCGGGCCGGGCGATCCTGAACTCGTGACAGTCAAGGCGGCCCGTCTTCTCGGCGAAGCGACTGTTGTCGCCTATTTCGCCAAGCGCGGGCGCGTCAGCCACGCGCGCACGATCGCCGAGCGTTATCTCGGCAAGGGTTGCGAGGAAGTCGCGCTGCTCTATCCGGTGACGACCGAAGTTCCGTTCGCCGCGCCCGAATATGCGCGGCTTCTCGCCGAATTTTACGAGGAAAGCGCCGCGCGGCTTCGCGTGAGCCTCGAACAGGGACGCGACATTGCGCTTCTTTGCGAAGGCGATCCGCTGCTCTACGGTTCCTTCATGCATATGTTCACGCGCCTCGGCCAGAATTTCCGCATTGAGATCTGCGCGGGCGTCTCGGGCATGTCGGGCTGTTTCGCCGCAGCGCGTCAGCCCATGACATGGGGGGACGACATCCTCACCGTTCTGCCGGCGACGCTCGACGAAGACACGCTAGCCAAGCGGCTCGCGACCACGGACGCCGCGGTCGTCATGAAACTCGGCGGCAATTTCGCAAAACTCAGGCGTGCGCTCGAACGCGCCGGCCTCCTGTCGCGCGCGCTCTATGTCGAGCGCGGCACGATGTCGGGCGAGAAGATCATGCGCTTTTGCGAGAAGCGGGACGATGTCGCGCCTTATTTCTCCATGGCGCTCGTGCCAGGCGAAGGCCGCCGCCCATGAGCGGACGGCTCTATGTCGTTGGTCTTGGACCCGCCGATGCGCGCTGGATCACATCGGAGGCGCAGGAGGCGCTCGCAATCGCGCAGGATGTGATCGGCTATGCGCCCTATGTCGCGCGCGTGCCCGACCGCGAGGGGCAGACAAAGCTTGCGAGCGACAATCGTGTCGAGATCGACCGCGCGCGCGACGCGCTTGAACGGACGGCGGCGGGACGCATCGTCGCCGTCGTGTCGGGCGGCGATCCCGGCGTCTTCGCCATGGCGGCGGCAGTGTTCGAGGCTGTCGAAGGCGGACCGCAGGCCTGGCGCGATCTCGACATACGCGTCATTCCCGGCATCTCTGCAATGCAGGCGGCCGCAGCGCGGCTCGGCGCACCGCTCGGCCATGACTTCTGCGCCATCTCGCTTTCAGACAATCTCAAGCCGTGGTCGTTGATCGAGAAGCGGCTGGAACACGCCGCGCGCGGCGACTTCGTGATTGCGCTCTATAATCCCGCCTCGCGCGCGCGGCCGACACGCATCGCCGACGCCTTCACGCTGCTGCGGCGCCATCTTCCAAAAGAGACCATTGTCGCGCTTGCCAAATCTGTCGGACGCGCCGAGGAAGACATTATTCTGGCAAACCTCTGCGACGTCGACCTGTCGCAGGTCGACATGTCGACGCTCGTCGTCATCGGCGCGAGCGGCACGCGACGGATCGCGCGGGATAATGCGCGCGATTGGGTCTATACGTCGCGGAAGGCGACATGATGCAGCCCTGGCTCTCGATCATCGGAATCGGCGAAGACGGCGCGCCCTCGCTCACGCCCGCGGCGCGCGCGCTGATCGCGCAGGCGACGCTGATCGTCGGCGGCGCGCGTCACCTCGCGCTCATCGGCGAGACCGCGGCGGCGCGGCTGCCGTGGCCCTCCCCGCTCGCGGACGCCCTGCCCCGCATTCTCGCACAACGCGGCCGCCCAACCGTCGTGCTCGCCTCGGGCGATCCTTTCTTCTATGGCGTCGGCGATCTCCTCACTTGTCATGTCGCGCGCGCGGAAATGTTCTGCATCCCCTCGCCCTCGGCCTTCTCGCTCGCCGCCGCGCGCCTTATGTGGAGCCAGCAGGACTGCGCGCTCGTCTCGCTGCATGGACGCGCCTTCGAACGCATCGCGCGCCATCTTCAGCCGGGCGCGCGCATCCTTGCGCTCTCCTGGGACGAAACGACGCCGGCGCGGATCGCGGCGTATCTCGCCGCGCGCCGAATGGGCGGCTCGCGCCTGATCGTGCTTGAACGTCTCGGCGGCGCGAAAGAGCGCGTTCGCGAGACGCGCGCCGACGCTTATGCGCTCGACGACGTCGACGCGTTGAACACGGTTGCGATTGACGTCGAGGCCGAAGCGGGCGCGCCGACCATTCCGTGCGCGCCCGGCCTGCCGGACGAGTGCTTCGAAAATGATGGCCAGCTCACCAAGCGCGATATTCGCGCGATCACCTTATCCGCTTTGGCGCCGCACAAGGGCGAGACTCTCTGGGACATCGGCGCCGGCGCAGGCTCGATCGCCATCGAATGGATGCTGACGGACAACGCCAATCGCGCCGTCGCGATCGAACGCGATCCGGCGCGGGCGGCGCGTATTGCGCGCAATGCGCTTGTCGCTCGGCGTTCCGGATCTGGACATTGTCGCCGGCGCCGCGCCACAGGCGCTTGCCGGGTTGCCGACGCCGCAGGCGATCTTCATCGGCGGCGGCGCCAACGCGGCGATGCTGGAGGCCGCCTGGCGTGTGCTGCCGGCGCAGGGGCAACTCGTCGTCAACGCCGTGACGCTCGAGACGCAACAATTGCTCGCGCGATCTTTCGAGACCGAGGGCGGCGAACTCATCCAAATCCAGATTTCCCGCGCCCGGCCGGTCGGGCGCTATCATGCGCTCGATCCGGCCATGCCGGTGACGCAATGGCGGATTGAAAAGACATGAACGAAAGCGCGAACGTCTGTTATGCGATCGGAATTGGCGCGCGCCGCGGCGTCGACGCCGTGGCGATCGTCGAGATCGTTCGGCGCGTCGCACGCGAAAACGCGATCGATCTCTCGCGCGTCAGGCTTTGTGCGTTGGAGAGCAAGTCGGCAAGAGGCGGGCTTCCACGAGGCGGCAAAGACGCTCGGCCTCGATCTCGTCTTTCTGCCGCTCGAGGCGCTCAAAGCACGCAAGGGCGCGGCCGCCACGCACTCGCCGCGCGTGCAGGCCATGTTCGGCGTCGGCAGCGTCGCGGAAGCGGCCGCGCTGGTCGGCGCGGGCCCTGGAAGCCGGCTGCTCGCGCCGCGCATCGCGACGTCCTATGTCGCCTGCGCGCTCGCCGCGGGCCCGAAGGAGACGGCATGACGGTCCATTTCATCGGCGCGGGTCCCGGCGCCGCGGATCTGCTCACGCTGCGCGGCCGCGATCTCATCGCGCGCTGCCCGGTCTGCCTCTACGCCGGTTCGCTCGTGCCCAAGGGAGTTCTCGCGCATTGCCCGGCAGATGCGCGCATCGTCGACACGGCGCCGCTGTCGCTCGACGACATCATTACGGAAATAAAAACCGCGCATGACGCAGGGCGCGACGTTGCGCGTCTGCATTCGGGCGATCTGTCGATCTGGAGCGCGGTGGGCGAACAGACGCGTCGCCTGCGCGCGATCGGCGTGCCTTATACGCTGACGCCAGGCGTTCCCGCCTTCGCGGCCGCCGCGGCGACTCTCGGGCGCGAGTTGACGCTTCCCGGCCTCGTGCAATCGGTCGTGCTCACGCGCACCTCTGGTCGCGCCTCGGCGATGCCCGAACGCGAAACGCTGGCCACGTTCGCGCAATCGGGCGCAACGCTCGCCATCCATCTGTCCATTCATGTCCTGCCGCAGGTCGTCGATGAACTCGCGCCGTTCTATGGCGCCGACTGTCCGGTCGCGCTCGTCTATCGCGCCTCCTGGCCCGACGAGGCGATCGTGCGCGGCGCGCTCGCGGACATCGAAGCCCGCGCGGCCGAAGCGCCCATGGAGCGCACCGCGCTCATCCTCGTCGGGCCGGCGCTCGCCACAGAAGAGTTTCGCGAGAGCGCGCTCTACGACGCGGGCTACGACCGCCGTTTTCGCCCGCGGGGCGGCCTGTGACGGCGCCGGGCCTGTTGATCGCCGCCGCGCGCTCTGGTTCCGGCAAGACCACGCTCGCGCTCGGGCTGATGCGCGCGTTGACTCGCCGCGGGCTTCGCGTGAGCGCCGTCAAATGCGGGCCTGATTATATCGACCCGGCCTTTCATGCAGCCGCGACAGGGCGGGCAGCCTCAATCTCGATTCCTGGGCGATGGACGGGAAGATGATCGCCGCGCTCGCCGCGCGTGCGGGCGCCAACGCGAATATCATCATCGCCGAAGGAGCGATGGGCCTCTTCGACGGCGCGCCGGGCGGCGCCGCGGGCGTGGGCGCCAGCGCAGACATCGCCGCACGGCTGGGCTGGCCGGTGGTGCTGGTCCATGATGTTTCAGGCCAGGCGCAGACGGCGGCGGCGGTGATCCGGGGCCTGGCGACCCACGACCCCCGCCTCGAGGTGGCGGGCGTCGTCTTGACCAATGCGGCCGGCGCGAGCGGCACCGCCGTCTCGTCGCGCAGGGCGTCGCCGGCCTTGGCATGACGCTCTTCGGCGCGCTTCCCGCGATGAAAGACTTCGGCTTCCCGAGCGACATCTCGGCCTCGTCCAGGCTGAAGAGACGCACGGACTCGACGCGAGACTGGACGCGCTCGCGGATTTCGTCGAGGCCAATCTCGATGTCGACGGCCTCGCCTCGGCCGCCGAAGACGGAATCGCCGCGCAGCCCGCCGGTCTCCAGCCCGCTGGCGTCGTCGGCCTCGCGCCGCCCGCGCAACGCATCGCGATTGCGCGCGATGCGGCTTTCTCGTTCTTTTATCCTCATCATGCCGAGAGCTGGCGCGCGGCGGGCGCGGCGCTGACTTTCTTTTCGCCGCTCGCAAACGAGGCGCCTCCCGAAGACTGCGATCTCGTCTGGCTGCCGGGCGGATATCCCGGAGCTGCACGCGGGGCGAATCTCGGCAGCCGCAAATTTCCTTTCCGGCTTGAGGCGCTTCGCGCGACGCGGATGGATCCACGGCGAATGCGGGGGCTATATGACGCTTGGTCGCGTTCTCATCGATGCGGACGGGAAACGCGCATGGCATGGCGGGGCTGCTCGACCTCGAGACAAGCTTCTTTACGCGTAAACTTCATCTCGGCTATCGGGCCGCCAGAATCGCCGCGGACCATCGTCTCGGTCCCGCTGGACGTCTGCTGCGCGGACACGAATTCCATTATGCGTCGATCCTGGATGAATCAGGTGCGCCTTTCGCCTTCGCCCGCGATGCCTATAGCGCGGCCGAGGCGCCTGTCGGGTTGAGAAAGGATCAGGTTTCCGGCTCTTTTTTCCATGCGATCGCCTGAGCGCCGCGCGCACGGAAAAAGGGGCCGCTGGAAGACCAGCGGCCCAAGTCAAGGGAGGAAACGCCCAAGGAGGGCTACGGAGCGAGAAACATCTCGCTGCGATGCATTTTTTATAATGCTGCATTGCACAAGTGTCAAGTCAAAATCCGCCGAGCCTCAGCCTTATGGCGCCACAGATTGTCGCGCCGATAGGACCATAGGAAAATCGCGCTGCGCGAACCGAGCCGCCAAGCCGGCCAATGAACACTGTCCTGGATTGATCGGATTCCGATATTGGCCGACCGGTTTCTCAATTGGCCAAAGAAGAATTGCTGACCGATACGTCCACATGCATGCCGGTCGGGTCATCCGCATCGCCGATGAAACCGCCCGAGACAGGAATCGCCTGGGCGGCTTCGCGAGTCACGCCGACGCGGATGAGATTGGCGCCGGCGACGAGACCGTTGGTTGGATCATATTCGACCCACCCGGCGCCCGGCAGATAAACGCTGCACCATGCATGCGTGCTGCCGCCGCCGCGCGTGACGCCCGATCTGTCGTCGTAGAGGTATCCCGTGACGAAGCGCGTTGCGAGCCCATAACTGCGCAGCGCCTCCATCATCAACACGGCGAAGTCGCGACAGGTGCCCGAGCCCAGCTCGATGGTCTGCGCGGCGCTCTGCGTGCCCTCTTCATAACGCGCGCCATAGCGGAATTCATTCTTGATCGTATGCGTCATCGTTTCGAGAACCGCGAGGGTATCCGAAACGCCGGCCTGAGCGACGACGCGCCGCGCCCAGGCGTCGACCGTCCGGTTTGGGTCAGGCGTTTGTCTTTCGACAAGTCGCGCAAGATCGGGGCTCTCGTTCTGAGTATAGGAAAAAGGAAAGATCGCCGCGGAAGGTTCGAGGCTGTAGCACGGCAGCGGGGGCCCTTCGGGATGGTGGGTGAGATCGAGCGTCGTGACGATGCTCAGCCGCGTCGTCCGCAACTTCTCCGGCCACTCGAGGAAGCAGACCGAATTGTTGAATACGTCGTGCTTCCAGCGCACAGCCAACGGTTCGGGCTCAACCTTGAGCTCACATCGGTGCAGGCGCAAATCGTGGCTGTCGTCGGGGCGAACCATCAGTTGGTGCCGCAGCAGGCCTACAGGATTGCGATACGCATATTCGGTTGAGTGGGTAATCTTGATCCGCGCCATCCCGTGACTCTGACACGCCGGTGCGCCAATGGCCAGAGAAGGCGGCGGGAGCCGTTCAACGCCCTTCCACGGGCATGTGCGCCGCGCACGCCCGCGCATTTGATTTACGATGCGTTGCAGCGCACGCGGGTTTAAGAGTTCGATCTCGTTCTTGAGTTTTGGCGAATGTGAGGTTGGAGATGACGCCGCCGAGAAACGACGACGAATTTGCACCGACGCACGCCTCCACGGGTCGCCTGCCGGAACCGGAATTCGTCGCGCGACTGGTCCGCCAGTCATACGAACGATTCAGGACAAACGACGACGGCGAAAACGCGCAGGTGTATCCCGCGCTCGCCTCCATGCCGCGCGATCTCTTCGGCGTGGCGCTGGTCAGTTCGTCAGGTCTGATTCATGCGGCGGGCGACGTGGATCGCGAATTTTCCATCATGAGCGTCTCGAAACCGTTCGTCTTTGCGCTTGCCTGTGCGCTCATCGGTCCGGCGGAGGCGCGCGAAAAGCTCGGCGCCAACGCCACCGGACGTTCCTTCAACTCGATCGCCGCGATTGAAGCTGCGCCCGATGGACTGACCAATCCCATGGTGAACGCCGGCGCGATCGCCGCCACCAGCCTCATCCCCGGCGCTAACGCCGAGGCGAAGTGGAGTCTCATCCAGAATTGCCTGTCCAAATTCGCCGGAAGGGCGCTGCGGCTGAACGACGAGGTCTACGCCTGCGCCTCGCAAACCAACTTCCGCAATCGCGCCATTGCACGAATGCTGGAGAGCTTTGACCGAATCTATTGCGACCCCGACGAGGCCCTCGATCTTTATACGCGACAGTGCTGCCTGAATGTGACGGCGCGAGATCTGGCGGCGATGGGCGCGACGCTCGCGGACGGCGGCGTCAATCCGATCAGCGGCGAGCGGGTGGTTGATGCGCATATTTGCCACTATGCGCTCGCGGTCATGGCGACGGCGGGCTTCTATGAGGCTTCCGGCGATTGGCTTTACGAGGTCGGCCTGCCGGGCAAGAGCGGCGTCAGCGGCGGCATCGTCACGGTCTCCCCGGGAAAAGGCGGAATCGCCACTTTTGCGCCGCCGTTGGATCGCGCGGGCAATAGCGTGAGAGGGCGACTGGCGACGCGTTATCTCTCCCAGCGGCTTGGCTTGGATCTGTTCGTCTCGGCGCCCCAGGCGCGAGCGATGTCGGCGGAGCGTGAATGAAATTCGCGCATTCTATTTCTTGACGATTCGTTCCGTTCCCACGCGTCGCCCTATCTTCTCAACGCATGCGATGGGATGCGGCCTTGACTTGGTTCCGAGCGCTTTTCCACGACGCGGGTGGCAGAATGTCCGAACCGAGCGGAATGATTAAACGTTCTCCGCCAATCCGCTTCGGGGACGCGCGCGACGACTCGCCCGCCAAGCGCGAAACCGTGACGGCGCTCCTGGCCGTCATGGTCACCGCAATTGGCGCGCTCCTCGCAAGCGTCGTGGTCTACCTCCTGGGCGCCGGCGCGGCGCTTCTGATCCGGGCCGCCGTGCATATCTCGCCGAATTGGAATAGCGGCAGGCACATCCTTGCCTCGCTCATCTTTGCGGCCACCTACGCCGTCATCGCGATCGGGAAGCTGCCCGGTTTTCAGCTTGATCGTGCGGGAGCCGCACTCCTTGGCGCAAGCCTGATGGTCGGCGCCGGAGTTTTGACCCTCGACGACGCCTATCGCGCGATTGACTTCGATACGATTACGCTCCTCCTCGGGATGATGATCGTCGTCGCAAATCTGCGACTCTCCGGGTTCTTCCGCGTCGTCAGCGATTTCGTTGTCGCACGCGCTGCCCATCCGCTTCTGCTGCTGATCGCGATCGTGATGGTTTCGGGGCTGCTTTCAGCCTTTCTGGTCAATGACACGATCTGCCTCGTCATGACGCCGCTGGTGCTCGAACTCGTCCGCCGGCTCGGGCGCGAACCCGTTCCCTATGTTATGGCCGTTCCAATGGCCTCCAACGTCGGAAGCGTCGCGACTATCACCGGCAATCCGCAAAACATGATGATCGGCTCATTTTCGCACATTCCGTACGGCGCGTTCGCCGCAGCCCTTTGGCCTGTCGCCCTGGTCGGCCTGATCTGCACGGCCCTTTTTATCGCACTCGCCTATCGCCGCGAATTTTTCACCCGTGACGCGCTGTCGAGCGTGACGCCGTCGCAGACCCGCTATCATCTGGCCTTGATCCTCAAGGCCGCCGGAGTGACGACAGTCATGATGGTCCTGTTCTTCGCCGGAGCCCCGGTCCCCAAGGTGGCGATCGTTTGCGGGGCGCTTCTGCTGCTCACTCGCAAAATTAAATCTGACAAGGTCTATCGTGAAATCGACTGGCCATTGCTCCTCATGTTTGTCGGCCTGTTCATCGTCGTGGCCGGGCTCGAAAAGTCGGTGGTCACGCCGGAGCTACTCTCATCGGTCAGCCGCTTCGATCTCGGCGCCCCCATCACCCTTTCGGCGGTCACCGCCCTTCTTTCGAATGTCGTCAGCAACGTTCCGGCGGTCCTGGTGCTCAAGCCTTTTATTTCCGGCGCGCCTGATCCCCAAAGGTCGTGGCTCATCGTCGCGATGGCGTCGACGCTCGCCGGAAACCTTACCCTGGTCGGCTCCGTCGCCAATCTCATCGTCGCGCAGAGGGCTGCGGCGCAGGGCGTCGCGCTCGGCTTCTGGGCCTATTTCGGCGTCGGTGCGCCGCTGACGATCGTCACGATATTTTTTGGCGCATGGTGGATATAGTTGTGCGGCATGGGTTTGGCCCTGACTCGCGCTGCGCGCTGTTGAGAATGTCTCGCTTACGGTCGCATAGCGCGGCGCGCCAAAGCAGGGCAGATTGCGTTCGCGCACCGAGCGCCGACTGCCGCGCCAGTCAACAGCATCTGCATGTTCGCGGCGCCGAGTTCGCGACGACGGCGCGAAAGAGCCGATATCGGCGCCATGCGCACATCGTCGACAATGCCGAACGCGCACGGCTGACTTGCTCGATGAGTATGGAGACTTCTAAAGGAGCGTGCGCGCTCAATGGGGGCGGCGCTCACGAAGCTCGCGACCCGATGCCGCAAGGCTCGTCATCCTTGCGGTTATTATGATTTATATTTTGATTTTGCTAATTCTTGGATGCGGGGACAGGATTTGAACCTGTGACCTTCAGGTTATGAGCCTGACGAGCTACCGGGCTGCTCCACCCCGCGCCAAGACGATGACGCCGGTTTATCGGCGCGAAGGGGTTCGGGAAGAGGAAAGATGTGTTTGGCAGGCCTGGCGACGACCTACTCTCCCAGGTCTTGAGACATAGTACCATTGGCGCGGAAGCGTTTGACGGCCGAGTTCGGGATGGGATCGGGTCTGATCGCTTCGCCGAAGGCCACCAGGCCGGCGAAACACATTGTCGAAGCAAATTGGCGCGGGTTTTTTTGGCGCTGGTCTTTCGGTTGGCCCATTGGATGGGCGTTGATAAATGAGAGCGATCAAGCCAATCGAGCGATTAGTACCGGTCAGCTCCATGCGTTGCCGCACTTCCACACCCGGCCTATCAACGTGGTCGTCTTCCACGGCTCTCGAGGGAGAACTCGTTTTGAGGTGGGTTTCCCGCTTAGATGCATTCAGCGGTTATCCCGTCCATACATAGCTACCCTGCACTGCGGCTGGCGCCACAACAGGTCCACCAGAGGTATGTTCATCCCGGTCCTCTCGTACTAGGGACAAATCCTCTCAATTCTCCGACACCCACGGCAGATAGGGACCGAACTGTCTCACGACGTTCTGAACCCAGCTCACGTACCACTTTAATCGGCGAACAGCCGAACCCTTGGGACCTTCTCCAGCCCCAGGATGTGATGAGCCGACATCGAGGTGCCAAACAACCCCGTCGATATGGACTCTTGGGGGTTATCAGCCTGTTATCCCCGGCGTACCTTTTATCCGTTGAGCGATGGCCCTTCCACGAGGGACCACCGGATCACTATGACCGACTTTCGTCTCTGCTCGACTTGTCTGTCTCGCAGTCAGGCAGGCTTATGCCATTGCACTCGACGAGCGATTTCCGACCGCTCTGAGCCCACCATCGCGCGCCTCCGTTACTCTTTGGGAGGCGACCGCCCCAGTCAAACTGCCTACCATGCATTGTCCCGGCCCCGGATGACGGAGCGCGGTTAGACATCCATGACGATAAGGGTGGTATTTCAAGGGTGGCTCCACACGAGCTGGCGCCCATGCTTCAAAGCCTACCACCTATCCTACACATGCCGACACGAATGCCAATGCAAAGTTACAGTAAAGGTGCACGGGGTCTTTCCGTCTGACCGCAGGAACCCCGCATCTTCACGGGGAATTCAATTTCACTGAGCTGACGTTGGAGACAGCGGGGAAGTCATTACGCCATTCGTGCAGGTCGGAACTTACCCGACAAGGAATTTCGCTACCTTAGGACCGTTATATTTACGGCCGCCGTTTACCGGGGCTTCAATTCAAGGCTTGCACCTCTCC
>CAVQNJ010000034.1:0-65000 GCA_963713845.1 uncultured Alphaproteobacteria bacterium | reverse complement strand
ACTCGACCAGCAAACGCGCTTCGCCGAGGCGCCGACGCGCGCCCAGCCTGCGCGTCAGGATGAGGCGGACGGCAATCTCGTTAACCCAAAAAAGGGCGACCGGCTCATGCGGGCCGTGGACGTCGTCGCCGCCAAGCAGACTTTTCGCGCGGCCACAACGTCGAAATCCGGCGAAAAGGAAGTCGTGCGCACCAAGGCGTTCACCCATGTCGCCGCCACGCTCACCCTCGCCCCGACCAGTTTCGCCGCTGAGGTGCCCGTTTTCAACCCGTTGAAGCTCGTCAGCGACGCGCGCGCGCCCGACAGCAGCGGCGATTCCGACATCGCGCTCGATGAAGCGGAAGTCTCTTTCGTCACCAAGGATCTCGGGGCGGTCGACATCGCCACGCAAACCGCGCAGCTTTCCCTGGACGAGGCTCAGGCGCAGGTCCTCGAGCAGGTCAAGAGCGCGATCGCGGCGGGCGCCAAGGCGGCGCTGCCCCTGCCCGGCCAGTTGCTGCTCTCGCGCACGAGCCGCGCGGCGATCGATCCCCAGGCGCTCGCCTATGCGACGCCGGGCTCGTCATTGACCGCGCCCTTTTCCTCGATCGAAGTGCGCATGGTGCCTGAAAATGTCACCGTCGTGCCGCGCGACTCGCCGCAGCCCACCCAGATGGAGGAAAAGCTCGCGATTGTGCGCCACGGCGAGACTCTCGACGACATACTCGCCGCCAACGGCGTTCCCAGGTCGCGTATCGCGGCCGTCGCCGCCGCGTACAAGGGCAAGCGCGACCCTGTCCGCGAAGGTCAACGGGTCAAACTGCTTTTCGCTGATTTCGACGGTTCCGGCAAGAATATGCAGCTCGCGCGCATGTCCGTGTACAACGACGACGAAGCCGAATCCATCGTCGCCGCGACCGACAAGGGCACGTTCGTGCAGACGCCGACGGCGCCCTCCGCCCCCCGCAAAGGCGGCAAGCGCGCCGCGCCCGCCATCGACGATTTCGCAAATGACGACGACGACGATTCCGGCGCCATGCGGCTCTATGACTCTCTCTATGAGACGGCGCTGAAACAGCAGATTCCCAAACCGATCGTCAATGAGCTTGTGCGCGTCTTCGCCAATGACGTCGATCTTCAGCGCGGCGTCGGCGGCGGCGACGCGCTCGACGTGTTTTACGACGAACCCGATGACGGCTCATCCCCGGGACGCGATTCGCTCCTCTATGCCTCGCTGACGACGCATAACGAGACCTATCGTTATTACCGCTACCAGACGTCGGACGACGGCCTCGTCGACTATTACGACGAGAGCGGCCGCTCCAGCCGCAAGTTCCTCGTTCGCAAGCCGATCTCGATGGGCGAGACGCGATCGGGCTTCGGCATGCGGCGCCACCCGATCCTCGGATATTACAAGATGCATACGGGCGTGGATTGGGCCGCGCCGATCGGCACGCCCATTCTCGCCGCCGGCAATGGCACGGTAATTAAGGCGCAATGGGATTCGGGCTATGGCCGCCGCGTCGAGATCCAGCACGCAAACGGCTATATCACGACCTATAACCACATGAGCGGCTTCGCGCGCGGCATCGCCGAGGGCGTGCGCGTCAAGCAGGGGCAGGTCGTGGGCTTTCTGGGCTCCACCGGCCTCTCGACCGGACCGCATCTGCACTACGAGGTGATGGTCAACGGCCATTTCGTCGATCCGATGCGCGTGAAGCTTGCGCGCACGCGCGAGATCGAGGGGCGCATGCTGCTCGACTTCAAGCGGGAACGTGACCGCATTGACGGGCTGATGGCCAAAGCGCCCAACAGCAACAAGATCGCCGCCCGCGGCGGCGCGACGCCCACCGCGAGCCGATAGAAGAGCGGTCGGGCGTGCGCGGTCAGGCTGCGGCAAGGCATCCTGCGCGGCGCACGGCCTCAGCGATCGCTTCGAGCGAACCCAGCGTTTCGCGCGTGAGCGCCTCGCGGGGGAAGACGACATTGAACTCCCTTTCGAGCGCGAGCAGGACTCGGACGGCGCAATAAGGCGTGAGGCCCGCCGCATAGAGATCGGCGGTGGGCGTCGAATTCGCCGCATGGACCGGGAGGCGCCCTTCCTCGTCGATCAGTCGCTCGATAATGGCACGCATGTCTCGCTCCCTTCCCTGTCTTCGTCCGTCAGGCGGCCATACGGTCGGCGCTGGTCGCCTCCGGCGCCGTCGTGAGGGGGGCGAGCGCCGCAACGATCGACTCGATCGACCCCATCGTCTCGCGCTTCAAGGCGCTCTTGGGAAACTCCACCTTGAAGGCCCTCTCGATTGCGACAAGCAGGCGGATGGCGTCGAAGGACGTCAGCCCCAGTTCGAAGAGATCGGCGCGCGGCGTCAGATGCGCCGCCGGAATCGCCAGCCGGAATTCCTGGTCGATGAGGCTCTGGATCTGCGCAAACATTGTTCTCTCCGTGCCGCTTTTCAAATTCGATGGTGAAACGATAGCGACGGGCGCGCGCAAAGTTGGTGCGCGGGCGCACATGGCGAGGAAAAGCCTGCAATCGGCCCGAGGGATCTAGCCGGCCAGAGTCAATCGACGCGCGATCTCCGCAGGGCTCAACCCTTGTGCGCGTAAATCCCGCAGGCGCGGCGCGCCGCGGCTTTTCGCCAGTTTCTCGCCGGCCGCGTCAAGGATCAGCTCATGGTGCCGGTAGCGGGGCTCCGGCAAATCGAGAAGTCGCTGCAACAGCCGGTGGATGGACGTGGCGTCGAAGAGGTCGCGGCCACGCACGATGTCCGTGACGCCCTGGAGCGCGTCGTCGACGACGACCGCAATGTGATAGCTTGCGGGCGTGTCCTTGCGTGCGAGCACGACGTCGCCCCACTGCGCGGGACGGGCCCCGATGCGGCGCTCGTCGTCGCCCGGCCCGACCTCGCGCCAGCTCAACTGGCCCGCGATCGCCAGGGCCTTTCGCATGTCGAGCCGCAACGCGACGCCGCCCGAGGCGAGAATCTCGCGTGCGGGAGGATGCGGCTTCTCGCGGCACGTTCCGGGGTAAAGCGGCGCGCCGTCGGGATCGCGCGGCCAGTCCGGGGCGCGTTTGCGCGATGCGGGCAATATCCGCGCGGGCGCAGTCGCACGCGTAGAGCAGGCCCAGTGCGTCCAGCCGATCGAGGGCGCACGCATAATCCTCGAAATGCGCGCTCTGGCGGCGCACGGGCCGTTCCCAGACGATCCCGAGCCAGGCGAGATCCTCATAGATCGCCGCCTCGAACTCGGGCCGCGCCCGAGAGACGTCGATGTCCTCGATGCGCAGCAGAAACCTTCCGCCGCAGCGCGCCGCGAGGTGGAAATTCAACAGCGCGGAATAAGCGTGGCCGAGATGAAGATAGCCAGTTGGCGAGGGCGCGAAGCGGAAGACGCGTGACTTTGTCATTCCCGGCCCTTGCGACCGCCGCGTCAGCGCCGCGCCTGCGCGAAGGCGAGCGCCGCCGCGAAAGCCTCGTCACGATCGAGTTCGCTGGTGTCGAGCGTCACCGCGTCGTCCGCGGCGCGCAATGGCGCTGCGCTGCGCGCGCTATCGCGGGCGTCGCGCTTTTTGACGTCCTCCAGAATCGCGCCGTAATCCACCGTTTCGCCGCGCGCGGCGAGTTCGAGCGCCCGGCGCTGCGCGCGCGTTTCAGGCGACGCGGTGACGAAGATCTTGACCGACGCCTCGGGGCAGATCACGGTGCCAATGTCGCGGCCGTCGAGCACCGCGCCCTCCGGCCGCGCCGCGAAACTGCGCTGCATGTCGATGAGCGCCGCCCGCACCGGCCCCATGGCGGCGACGATGGAAGCGGCCTCGCCCATCTCGCGCGCGCGCAGCCGCGTCTCGTCGAAATCGGTGAGCGACAGCCCGCGCGCCGCCTCGACCGCCGCTTCCACGTCATCGAGCCGCAGCCCCTCGTCGATG
Organism: uncultured Alphaproteobacteria bacterium; assembly: GCA_963713845.1. GTDB lineage: Bacteria > Pseudomonadota > Alphaproteobacteria > Rhizobiales > Beijerinckiaceae > Methylocystis. The sequence goes on along the minus strand of CAVQNJ010000034.1, from coordinate 61,090 downwards.
AGCGCGCGGGCGGTCGCACGATAGAGCAGCCCCGTATCGAGATGCGGCAGGCTGAAATGCGCGGCGAGGCGGCGCGCGAGCGTGCCCTTGCCCGATGCCGCGGGGCCGTCGATGGCAATGACGAAGCTCACGAAAAACGCGCCCCGAGCTGCGCCATCAGCGCCCGGAAGGAAGGAAAGCTCGTCGCGATCATGGTCTCGTCGTCGACGGTGACCGGCCTTTGCGCCGCAAAACCCATCACGAGGAAGCTCATGGCGATGCGGTGATCGAGATGCGTCTCGACGAGGCCGCCCCCCGGAACGCGCCCGCCGCGCACGACGAGATCGTCGCCGACGATCTCGCAGTCGACGCCGTTTGCGGCAAGCCCAGCCGCGATGGCGGCGAGGCGATCCAATTCCTTGACGCGCAATTCGGAGAGGCCCCGCATGCGCGTCTCGCCCTTCGCGAAAGCCGCCGCCACGGCAAGGATCGGATATTCGTCGATCATCGAGGGCGCGCGCTCGGCCGGAACGTCGACCCCCTGGAGCGCGGAGAAACGCGCGCGAACGTCCGCGACCGCCTCGCCGCCCTCCTCGCGCGCATTGGAAAGCGTCGCCTGCGCGCCCATTTCCTGCAAGGTCGTCAGCAGGCCGCTGCGCAACGGATTCGTCATCACCCCTTCGACGATAACGTCGGAGCCCGGCGTGATCAGCGCCGCGACAAGCGGAAAGGCCGCCGAGGAGGGGTCCGCCGGCACGCGCACCTTGCGCGCGACAAGCTCCGGCCGCCCTTCCAGCGTGATCTTGCGGCCATGCGCGCCATGAGGTTCGCTCGTGACCCGCGCGCCGAAATGGACCAGCATTTTCTCGGTATGGTCGCGCGAGGCCTCGGACTCGATGACGACGGTGCGTCCGGGCGAGTTGAGGCCACAGAGCAACACCGCCGACTTGATCTGCGCGGAGGCGACGGGGGTCTTGTATTCGACCGGCAGCGGCTCGGCCGAGCCCTGAAGGACGAGCGGCAGGCGGCCGCCCTCCGCCTGTTCGAGCACCTGCGCGCCCTGAAGCGCCAGCGGATCGAGAATGCGTTTCATCGGTCGCTTGCGCAGCGAGGCGTCGCCGTCGAAGCGCGCGACGATCGGATGGCCGGCGACGACGCCCATCATCAGGCGCGAGCCCGTTCCGGCGTTGCCGAAATCGAGCGTCTCGACGGGTTGCAGCAGCGAGCCGAGCCCCGCGCCCCAGACGCTCCATTCGCCCGGGGCATGATGGACGACTTTGGCCCCGAGCTGGCGCGCCGCCTGCGCCGTGCGCAGCACGTCGTCGCCCTCGAGCAGCCCCTCGATCCGCGTTTCGCCAATGGCGAGAAGGCCGAAGATCATGGACCGGTGCGAAACGGATTTGTCTCCGGGCGGCCGCACGCGGCCCGTGAGCGGGCCCGAGGGGGAGGCGCGCAACGGCGCGGCGGGAGCGTGAGAGGCGGCGTCCAAATTGCGGGCCCTTGGCATGCGGCGCGCCGCCCGCGCCCGCTGCGGCGCCGCGGCGGGCGCGCGGAAAGTGGTCTGGAGCGGGCGAAGGGAATCGAACCCTCGACATACAGCTTGGGAAGCTGTCGTTCTACCACTGAACTACGCCCGCACAGCTCCATGTGTAACCCGTGTGGGGGCGGGTTTCAACGGCGTCGCCGTGCGCGCGCTCACCCGTCCGCGAAATGCTTGGAGAGCTTCAGCCCCTGGCCCTGATAGTTCGAGACGCCGCCTTCGCCATAGAGCGCCTGCGGGACCTCGGCCATCTGCTCATAGACGAGCCGGCCGATATATTGCCCGTCTTCCAGAATGAACGGCACTTCGCGCGAGCGCACCTCCAGCACGGCGCGGGCGCTCGGGCCGCCATCGGCGCCGGCGCCGAAGCCCGGATCGAAAAAGCCCGCGTAATGGACGCGGAATTCGCCGATCGCCGCGTCCATGGGCGCCATTTCGGCGGCGAGATCGGAGGGGATGGCGAGCCGCTCGCGCGAGGCGAGAATGTAGAAATCGCCGGGGTCGAGGATGAGGCGTCTCGCCGCGCGCCGGCAGCCGGTCCCAGTAGTCGTCGATCCGATAGGCGTTGATCCGGTCGACGTCGATCACGTCCGTGTGTTTCTGCGCGCGATAGCCCACCACCCCGCCAAAGGCCTCGGCGCCGAGCGCGACGCGCAGCACCACGCCATCGCGCAGATTGAGGGGGCCGTCGACGAGCGGGCTTCGCGTATGCAGTTTCTGCAAGCGCCGCGTCGGGCAGCGCGAAACCGCCCTGCCCCGGCCCGCGCGGCATGGACGCGAAAACGCAACTGATTGAGGCGCGAACCCTTCGCGCGCGCGCACGGAAAAGCTGCGCGGCGAGACCTCGGCGTAGAGCGGGCCCTGATAACCCGCGCCGACCTCGTCGAAACGCTCGCCGTGATCGGCGATAAGCCGCGTGAAAATATCCAGTCTGCCGGTCGAACTTTTGGGATTTGCGGCGCCGGAGACATGGGCGGGCAAGGCGAGACGCTCGAGAAGCGGCACGACATAGACGCACCCGCGCTCGAGAATGGCGCCCTCGCCCTCAAGCGACATCTCGTCGTAAGCCAGCGCCGAGAGAATATCCTCGACGCCGCGAAAAGATCCCGGCAGAAAGCTCGCGCGCACGCGATAGGCCTTGGGCCCCAACCGCAAATCCAGGCTCGCGGGCTGGACCTGTCCTGGCGCCAGGGGCTCGGAAACGCCGATCGCCCCCGCCGCCGCCATGGACTGGATCTGGCGGCCCGAGAGCACGCCGCCCCCGCGTCAATTCCAAAGGCGCCATGCCCCGGCCTGCCTCACTTCGAGAAAGTCGTCGGCGCGACCTTACAAGCTTCGGGCGGGGATTCCAGCGCCCACGGGCGTGGCGGGCGCCGAATTCGACGAGAAGATTGACAGGCCCGCCTCCTTTTCGGATTAGTGCCCTGTGGTTATTTGAGCCGGCCGGCTTGCCGCCACGAAAAATAAAGCGCTAAAAGGCCGGGTCTCCCTCAAGGAAACCCGTCCCTTTTGGCCACAGCGCGCAATAAGGCGCGTGGAGCCGCACAACGCGCCACAGGGAGAGAAACATGACGGACGCCCCGCGCAGAAAGCTCAAGCCGGCGACGCAGCTCGTCCATGGCGGCACGCTGCGCTCGCCCTTCGGCGAAATGTCCGAGGCGCTCTTTCTGACGCAGAGCTTCGCCTATCCGACGATGGAGGCCGCCGAAGCGCGCTTCAAGGGCGACGATCCGGGCTTCATTTATTCGCGCTTTTCCAATCCGACGGTGGCCATGTTCGAGCAGCGGATGATCCTGCTCGAAGGCGCCGAGGCCGCCCGCGCCACGGCGAGCGGCATGGCGGCGGTGACGGCGAGCCTGCTCGCGCAGGTGAAGGCGGGCGATCACGTCGTGGCGGCGCGCGCGCTTTTCGGCTCCTGCCTTTATGTGGTCGAGGACCTTCTGCCGCGGCTTCGGCGTCGCCTCGACGCTGGTCGATGGCGCCGATCTTTCGCAATGGAAGGCGGCGATCCGCCCGCAGACCAAGCTTTTCTTTCTCGAGAGCCCGACCAATCCCGCGCTCGACGTTTATGATCTGCGGGCCATCGCCGATCTCGCCCATGACGCCGGCGCAAAGCTCGTCGTGGATAATGTGTTCGCGACGCCGCTGCTGCAACGGCCGTTCGACTTTGGCGCCGATGTCGTCGTCTATTCCGCGACGAAGCACATCGACGGCCAGGGCCGATGTCTGGGCGGCGTCATCCTCGCCTCGCAGGCGCTGATCGAGGAGAGCATTCATAATTTTCTGCGCCAGACCGGCCCGGCCCTGTCGCCCTTCAACGCCTGGGTGATGCTGAAAGGGCTGGAAACCCTGCCTTTGCGCGTCGCCCGGCAGACCGCGAGCGCGGCGAAAATCGCCGACTTCCTCGCCGAGCAGAAAGGCGTGACGCAAGTGCTCTATCCTTTCCGCAAGGATCATCCGCAGGAGGCGCTGGCGCGCAAGCAGATGACGGGCGGCGGCACGCTGGTGAGTTTTTTCCTGGACGCGCAAGGCCGCGGCCTTTGAATTGGCCAACGCGCTTCAAGTCATAAAAATATCCAATAATCTCGGCGACTCGAAAAGTCTGATCACCCACCCGGCGACCACGACCCATCAGCGCCTGACGCCTGAAGCGCGCGCGACGCTCGGGATCACCGATGGAATGTTGCGCCTCTCCGTCGGCCTTGAGGACGTCGACGACCTGATCGAGGATCTCGCCGACGGGCTCGCCGCAGCCGCGAAGGTCTAAGCGGCGGCGTGCGGGCGCGGGCGCCTGGATTCGCGTCGGCGCCGCAAGGAGGAGCCAGCGCCGACGCAAATCCGCCTGGGGGTCAGGCGATCGATGTCGGCGGCGCGCGCGCGCGGTGAGACAATCGGGGCCGCGTCGTCGGCGCGGCGTAGTCCGCCACCATCCATCTGAGGGATTCGCTCTGGATGGCCGCCGCGCCGACGAGACCGGGACGCGCCGGCAGGGGCGCGTCGCCGCAGCAGAGCGTCTGACACAGGACGCAATCAATGCCGCGGTCGCTCATGGGGCCCGGTCGCCCCGTCAGCGCGTCGGGCAATGAAACGCCCGACGCGAAGCAAATAAAGATTGACGCCACGGAGTCCGGTTTTCCCGCAAGCGTTCGCGCCGCGAGCGCCGCCGCGAAGGGCGCGCTCGCAAAAAGCGCCGCCGCCAGAAGCGTGGCGCGGCCGATCAGGCCGGCCGCGCCCCCGCGCGGGAAAATGGCGGTGTCGCGCGTCATCGCGTGGCGTCGACTCTAGGACGCGACACGCGCGAAGCGCGCGCGCCGTTCGAGATCGATGAGGCGTATCGCCCCGCGCCGCGCTTCGACCCAGGCCGCCGCAAAGGGGAAAGGCGCGTTCGAAGACGTCAATTCCCGTTCGCGACGTTCTCGCTGGTTCAAACGCGTCAGCGCCGTCTGCGCCAGCAGGCATTGCCGGCCGTCCGGCCGTTTGTCGCCGCTCATAAGTTGATTCTCCTGTTACCCGCTTTGAAAGCGGTCGATCGCTGGCCGTCACGCATGAGGCGCGCACATCAACGACGCGGCTGAAGCGCGACGGCCGGTTTTGCGAAGATCAGGAGAAGTGGGGCGGCGCTCGGGCCTGCCGCGCGAAATCGCGCGGCGACGCCGGCAAGGCGCGGTCCGCCAGAGTCCAGCGCAGCTCAGTCCATCGGACAAGGGCGCCAGCGCGAACGGCAGGGGCCGGGCGGCGTCCGAGGCGACGCCGTCGCAGAAGGCCTGGCAGAGCGCGCAGTCGTGATGACCGTGGACATGGCCGGGCGCGTGAGGCGTCCGTTGGTCCGCGCCGCCCGCGTTCAGGCAATTTTCACCGAGCGCGTGGAGATCGACGCCGCGCGCCGCCGCAACGCCGTTTGCGACCGGCGTAAAGGCCTGAACGGCCAACGCCAGTGCGAAAAGGAGCGATGCAAGCCAGCGGCGAGACATAAGTCGACGATCGATTTCCGTTGCGCGCGGAAATGCGCGAGGCCGGATAGAAGCAAAATCCCGCGCTTTCGGCAAGCCATCAGGTCAAGAACTGCGCGCCGCTTTCGTTCGCGACGCGCGATTTGTGTCGCCTATCTGGCCGCGGGCGCCCCGGTCCCCGAGGCGCCGCCGCCGGCTCCCGCGCCGAGACCCGCAAGAGTTCGCGCCGCCCTCGGGTCCGCCGAGATCGTAGCGCAGGCCGATGAAGAAGGTGCGCTGATTATAGGGATTCGGATTGACGTAATATTTCCACCTGCCGATGTTGTCGACGCCCGCGGACAAGGTCCAATCCTTCTCGACCTTGTAGTTCACCTTGGCGTCGAACACGCGATATTCGCTGTCAACGCTGCCATAGTTATTGTGGTTGAAGTCGACGTTGGCCAAGGTGACATAGGCGCCAACGAGGACAGACGCATAAGAATTCCACCGGCTAAGGTTCCGTCCAAACTTGGCTCAGTCTGCGGCTCAGGCCAAGGGGTTTAGCCCCCGCTGGACGGAAAATTCGCGCGGCCTGTTGAATCTGTCACAGGGCGCGCGGCCTGGCGACGCGCCAGAAAAGCGTTCCCCTTTTGATTGCGCCGCTCTAATGTCATGAACGCCATGTACATCGCAATCACACGAGACATACAGGTAACGGCGCTGCCCGATTTCCTGCCCGACCGTTCCGATCCGGATCAGGGCCGGTTCTTCTGGTCCTATACGATCGAGATCGCCAACCTCGGACGGGTGCGCGTGCAACTTCTCTCCCGGCACTGGATCATCATCGACGCCAATGGTCGACGCGAGGAAGTTCGCGGCCCGGGCGTGGTCGGCGAGCAACCCGTGCTTGAGCCGGGCGAGACGTTTCGTTACGCCTCCGGCTGTCCATTGACGACGCCCTCCGGCCTCATGCAGGGCAGCTATCGAATGGTCACGGATACCGGCGAGAGTTTCGACGTGGAAGTGCCGGCTTTTTCCCTCGACAGCCCGCTGTCCAAACCGACGCTGAACTGATGGACGATCTCGAACGCGCAATCGACATGACGGCCCGGCTCGTCGCCTTCGACACCGAAAGCTCCAAATCGAATCTGCCGCTCGTCGATTTCGTTGAAAGCTATCTGCGTGAACAGGGCGTGACATTCACGCGCGCGCCCAACGCCGCCGGCGACAAGGCGGCGATTTTCGCCACGATCGGACCCATGGTCCCCGGCGGCGTCGTGCTTTCCGGCCATACCGACGTCGTTCCCGTCGAGGGACAGGAATGGCGCGCCGACCCCTTCGTGCTGCGCCGTGAGGACGGGCGGCTCTATGGACGCGGCGCCGTCGACATGAAGGGCTTCGGAGCCGCCGCTTTGGCCATGATCCCGGTCTTCAAGAAGGCGGACTTGAAGCGTCCCGTCCATATCTTTCTGTCCTATGACGAGGAAACCACCTGTCTCGGCCCGCTCGACATGATCGCGCGGCTTGGCGCCGATCTGCCCCTGCCGGGCGCCGTCGTCGTCGGCGAGCCGACGTCCATGCAGGTCGCCGACGCGCACAAGGGAATCACGACTCACGTGACCCACGTCACCGGCTTTGAAATTCATTCCGCCAACATGCATCGCGGCGTGAGCGCGGTGCATGTGGCCTGCCAACTCGTCGCGGCGCTTGATCGCATCAACGCCGAACTTCGCGCCGAAGGCGACCCATCTGGCCGTTTCGACCCGCCATATTCGACGGTCCATGTCGGCGTCATCAGAGGCGGCACGGCGCGCAACATCGTGGCCAAGGACTGTTCGTTCGACTGGGAATTCAGGGCGTTGCCAGGGGTTACGCCGACGCTCGCGAACGACCGGCTCGAGACATTCGCGCACACACTGCGCCAAACGATCTTCGCCAACTTCCCCAAAACTGGGATCGTGACCGAAACCGTGGTCGAAGTGCCCGGCCTCTCTCCTCAGCCGGGATCAAGCGCGGAAACGCTCGCCCTGCGGCTGGCGCGCCGCAACAGCACCATCGCGGTGCCCTATGGCACGGAAGCGGGGCATTTTCAAAAAGTCGGCCTGCCGACCGTCGTTTGTGGCCCCGGCCGCATCGATCAGGCGCATCAGCCCGAGGAATATATCGAGATTGTCCAACTCGCGGCCTGTGTCGACTTTCTGCGCGCATTGGCGCGCGAACTCGAAACCTAGCAAGAGTCGCGGGAGCGCTAGTGCGCACGCCCGCGACCAATTTGATCGTCGATCAGCAGGCCCACACCCAGCGCCCGTACCACCAGCGCCAGCAGCCGGACCCATACCCATAGCCCCCGCGCCAACCGCCGCGCCAACCTGCCCCATGCCAACCGCCGCCTTGCCAACCGCCGCCATGCCACCCGCCCCCATGCCAACCGCCCCCGTGCCAACCGCCCCCGCGCCAGCCTCCGCCGCGGGCGAGCGCGACGCCGGGCGCGACGAGCGCCGTGGCCAGAAGCGCGATGCAAATCATATTTCTCATGAGCGTCTCCCGCAGATGTCGCGTACGTGCGCGCATTCAATCTATCTATGGCGACTCGCCGACATTGCCGGCTCCTCGCCTGCGGTCCGGCCGTCGCCCGGCCGGCGCGCGCCGGATTTTCGCTTATCCGCCGCCTCAACGGCGGATTGTTGGCGGGCGCGCGTCGGCGCCGCGCCGCAAAGGCGCGGATTGCGCCGCCCGGCATTGCTTTCGTAAGTTGAGCGGCTATAGTCCGCGCCCATTCCGACGCCCGACCGACGCGCCGCTCGCGTCGCGCCGCCAGATAGAGATGCCTCGATGAAACTGATCCCGGACGCCATGGCGCAAGCCGAACAGCCCGCGTCGCCTCCCGCCGAGACCGCTCCCGTTCCGAGCGCGCCAGCTCCTGGGGCCGCCCATCCGCCAGCCACCCAGAGCGGGGTCGCAGTTCCCGGCGCGCCGGAGTCTCAGGTCACGCCGCCGTCGCTGCCAGATCTCCTCGCCCAGCTCATCCCGATCTTCGTGGTCATGGGCATCGTCTATATTCTCGTGATCCGGCCGCGCGCGCGTCGCGAGCGCGAGCAGCTCGCATCCTTGCGCAACGTGCGCCGGGGCGACACGCTGGTCACGACGGGCGGCTTGGTCGGCAAGGTGACGCGGTCGATCGACGACGACGAGGTCGAACTCGAGATCGCGCCAAATGTGCGGATCCGCCTTTTGCGCTCGGCCATCGTCGAAGTGCGCACCAAGGGCGAGCCGGTGAAGGATCAGCCGGCCCCGGCGCCGGCAAAGCCCGCGACTGAGGCCAAGCCTGCCGCCAGGACGGCGAAATCGGCGTCCGACCCCAAGGCGAAATCCTGACGGCCTTTCGGCTCCCACGCGGCCTTCTCTGACAAAATAGCGACACGATGCTGCGATTCTCGACCTGGAAATTTCTTGCCATCGTGGCGATGACATTGGCCGCCGTCCTCGTGGTGGCCCCAAGCCTGTTGTCGCCGTCGGCGTATCAGGCGCTCGCCGCGCGACTGCCCTCCTGGCTCACCCCGCCCACCATCGTGCTCGGCCTCGACCTGCAGGGCGGCTCGCACGTGATGCTGGAGGTCGATCAAGCTGACCTTCTGAACACGCAGGTCAAGAACCTGCGCGACGATGTTCGACGAATCCTGCGCGAAGAAAAAGTGGCGATCACCGGCGGCATCGGGGCGACGCCGCGCGGCGTGCAACTGCGGGTTTCGGACGCCGCCGATCGCGAAAAAATACTGCCGCGCCTGCGCCAGCTTCGAAATAGTTTCAGTCCTGCGGCGGTCGGCGGCTTAAATCCGCTCGACGTCGAGGCCACGCCAGAGGGCCTCGTCCGCATCACCGTGACGGACGCGGGCCTGCGCGACAAGTCGCGCAAGGCGGTGGAGCAGTCGATCGAGGTCATCCGACGCCGCGTCGACGCGCTTGGCACGCGCGAGCCCAGCATCCAGCGCCAGGGCGACGACCGCGTCCTGGTGCAGGTCCCAGGTCTTCAGGACCCGCAGACGCTCAAGGACATTCTCGGCCAGACCGCAAAACTCGAATTCCGCCTCGTCGCCGAACCTGGCCAGAACCCGTCTGAAGTCGAGGAACTCGAACAGGCCGAGGATCAGACCAAGCTGCCGATCGAAAAGCAGGTTATGGTGCAGGGCGAGGATTTGACCGACGCCCAGCCCGGCTTCGACCAGCAACGCAGCGGCGAGCCGGTCGTCAATTTCCGCTTCAATATTCGCGGCGCGCAGAAATTCGGCGACGTGACGTCAAAGAATGTGGGCCGGCTCTTCGCCATCGTGCTCGACAACAAAGTCATCTCGGCGCCGCGCATCCTGACGCCGATCACGGGCGGCTCGGGTCAGATTTCAGGACGTTTCACGGTCGAGCAGGCAAATAATCTCTCGATCCTGCTGCGCGCCGGAGCGCTGCCGGCCAAGCTCAACATCGTCGAAGAGCGCACGGTCGGGCCCGGCCTCGGGCAGGACTCGATCGACGCCGGAAAGCGCGCGGCCTTCGTCGGCGCCGGACTTGTCGTTGTGTATATGCTCATCACGTACGGCGTGTTCGGCGTTTTCGCCAATCTCGCGCTCTTCGTCCATATCGCGTTCATCTTCGCCGGACTCGTGCTGCTGGGGTCGACCCTGACGCTTCCGGGCATTGCGGGGATCGTGCTCACCATCGGCATGGCGGTGGACTCCAACGTTCTCATCTACGAGCGCATCCGCGAGGAAAATCACGCCGGTCGATCGATTCTTGCCTCGCTCGACGCAGGCTTCAACCGCGCCTTCGCGACCATCGTCGACTCCAACGTCACCATGTTCGTCGCGGCGGCGATCCTCTACTTCCTTGGTTCCGGCCCCGTTCGCGGCTTCGCCGTCTCGCTGGCGCTCGGCATTCTCACGACGATCGTCACCGCCGTGACCATGACCCGCATGATGATCGCGGTCTGGTACCACTACGCGCGTCCGACGAAGCTGCCCATCTAAGAGGCGAACAGACCAATGAAACTCCTGCGCCTCGCCCCGGAGAACACGAAATTCCCCTTCATGCGCTTCAGGCGCGTGAGCTATCCGTTCTCCGCATTTCTGTCGCTCGTCGCCGTGGCCCTGTTCATCTTCAAGGGCATGAACTTCGGCATCGACTTCGCCGGCGGCACGGTGATCGAATTGCGCGCCCGATCCGGCACGGCCGAGGTCGGCGCGCTACGCACGCTGGGCGAAAATCTAAAGCTCGGCGACATTGAGGTGCAGGCCTTCGGCAATCCCGCCGACGCGACCCTGCGCTTCGGCTTGCAGGCTGGCGGCGACAAAGCTCAACAGGACGCCGTGGAGCGGGTCCGCGGCGCCGTCGGCGCGGACTACGACCTGCGGCGGATTGAAGTGGTCGGCCCGCGCGTCTCCGGCGAGCTGGTGCAGTCCGGGACGCTTGGCGTCGTACTCTCTATCCTCGCTGTTCTGACCTATCTTTGGTTCCGCTTCGAATGGCAATTCGCCATCGGCGCGGTGATCGCGACGATGCACGATCTCTTGCTGACGGTGGGCTTCTTCTCGATCACGCAGCTCGAATTCAACACGACGTCGATCGCCGCGATCTTGACCATCGTCGGCTATTCGCTGAACGAAACCGTCGTCGTCCTCGACCGTATTCGCGAGAATATGCGCAAATACAAGAAAATGGCGACGGCGCAGATGGTGGACATGTCGATCAACGCGGTTTTGCCGCGCACGATCATGACAGCGACCACCGTGATGCTGGCGCTGTTCGCGCTTGTCGCCTTTGGCGGTCAGGTGATCCGCTCCTTCTCTCTCGCGATGATCTGGGGCATTTTCGTCGCGACCTACTCCTCGATCTTCATCTGCTCGCCGATGCTGATTTATCTCGGCCTGCGCAACGAGGAGGGCGAAAGACGCGCCGAGCAAAAGGCGGCGCCCGAGCCCGAAGGCGCGATCGACGCTGAGCCCGAGCCTTTCGCCGCGCTCTATGACGATGTCGGAGACGCGCCCGTCCCGGCGGCGCCGGCGCCAAAGCGCCCCGCGACGAAACCGGCGGGCAAGCCGAAGTCGTCGACGCGGCGCCGTCCAAAATAAGGCCGCGCTTCGAGAGGGCGCAGATGACCGACCCGAAGGGCTATGTGCCCGGCCGCCACAAGATCGACGATTATGGCAATGGCGGCTTCCGCTTCGCCGATATGTCGCATCGCGGCTCCATCCTCGCGCTGCCAGGCGGGGTGCGCGCGATCAGCGCCGCCTCGTGGACGCAGATTGATGCGCCGACAATCGATCTTGCCTTGTCCGATCCAGAGGGGCTCGACATTTTCATCGTGGGCGCCGGCAAGGATCTCATGCCGCTCGCCGCGCCGCTGCGGGCGAAATTGCGCGCCGCCGGCGTCGGCGTGGAGACGATGTCGACGGGCGCGGCCGTGCGCACCTACAATATTTTGCTCGATGAAGGCCGTCGCGTCGGCGCGCTTTTGATCGCGGTCTGATGGCCGCGGCCGCGCCCGAGCATTACGCCCATTGCGAGGCGCTCTTGCGTGCGCGCGACCGCGATCTCTGGCTCGCCACGCTCTTTACGCCGCAACCGGCGCGCCAGCATGTTCACGCCATCTACGCCTATGCCCTCGAAGCCGCGGACGTTCGGGAGAAGGTCTCGCAACCGCTGCTGGGCGAAATGCGCCTTCGCTGGTTCATCGACGCGCTTGAAGGCGAGGCGACAGAGGGGGCGCGCGCCCATCCAGTCGCCGACGCGCTGATCGACACGGCGGCGCGTTTCGACCTGCCACGCGATGAGCTGATCGCACTCGCGGCGGCGCATGTCGCCGATCTCTACGACGACCAGACGCCGGACCTCGCAACGCTCGAGGCATACGCGAGCGCCACGAGCGCCGCGCCGATGCGCTGGGCCGCGCGCATTCTCGGTGCGCAGACGTCGTCGGCCTTCGAGGAGGCGGGCCTCGCGCTCGGGCTGGCGCGTGTGCTGCGCGCGCCTGCGGGCCCTTTCGTTCCGGCTGACGTTCTCGCCTCGCATGGCGCGACCATTCATGAGGATTCGACCGGTCTGCGCGCGGCGCTCGCTCAATTGGGCCAAAGGACGCGCGATCATTATGAGACGGCGCGGCGCGAGGCGGCGTTGCTCGCTGGAGGGCGCGAAGCCTTGTTGCCGGCGGCGACGGTTCCCGCTTTATTTGGAAGGCCTCACGCGAAAGGACTACACTCCCTTGCGCGGCGTGGCGGAGCCTTCGCCTTTGCAGCGTCAATGGCGCCTGTGGCGCGCGGCCCGCGGCGTCGGCTTGTGAGCCGCGCGCGCGACAGACGGCCAAGGTGGGAAGTGAGCGATGAACCCCGAAGTCTACGACGTTGACAGTCGCCGCCTGCGCATCGGCACGCTCATCACGCTGCGCTGGATCGCAATCGTTGGTCAAAGCATCGCCTGCCTGTTCGTCTATTTCGCGCTCAATTTCGAGTTTCCGGTCGGACTGTGCTTCGTCTTCATCGTCGCGTCGGCGACGCTGAATTTCGGATTGCGCTTTGGCACCTCGGGCACGTTTCGCCTCAGCGATCTCGAAGCCGTCGTGCTCCTTTGCTACGATCTCGTGCAATTGAGTTTTCTGCTCTATCTCACCGGCGGCGTGACGAACCCTTTCGTCATGCTGCTTCTCGCGCCGGTCACAATTTCGGCGGTCTCCCTGCCCCGTAATCTGACGCTGTTCATCGGCATCATCATGCTCGTCGCGGCGACGTTTCTTTGTGTTGAGTTCGAGCCGCTGCCGTGGCACGCGGACGAAAAATTGAATTTCCCGCTGCTGTATCGCGCGAGCATCTGGACGGCGCTGGCGCTGAGTGCGGCCTTCATCGCACTCTATGCGGCGCGCGTCTCCGACGAAGTCGCGCCTGCTCGCCACCGCGCTTGCCGCAACCGAGCTGGTGCTCGAACGTGAGCAGCATCTTTCGCAGCTCGACGGGCTCGCAGCCGCCGCCGCGCATGAACTCGGCACGCCGCTTGCCACAATCACGCTCATTACCCGCGAGATGCAAAAGACCCTGGCGCAAGCGCCGGAATCAAACATTCGAGACGACATCGATCTCCTCGCGCAGGAGGCCGCCCGGTGCCGAGAGATCCTCGGCAAGCTCGCCTCGCTCGGCGCCGATCAGGGCACGATGATGAATGTCCTCTCGATCGACACGCTGATCGAAGAGGTAGTCGGGCCTCAGCGCGAGTTCGGCGTGAAGATGGAGATTTCCAAACGCGGCAACGGCGCGGCGGCGCCGCCCGCTCTTGCGCGCAACCCGGGGATCCTCTACGGCCTCGGCAATCTCGTGGAAAACGCCATCGACTTCGCCGAATCTCGCGTGCGTGTGGACGCCTGGTGGTCACGCGATCTCGTCACCATCACGATCGAGGACGACGGCCCGGGGTTCTCGCCAACCATTCTGGACCGCCTCGGCGACCCCTACGTTCGCGGAAAACCCATGGACCGGCGCACCAAGAACGACAGTGAGTCGGGCCTGGGCCTTGGTCTTTTTATCGCCAAGACTTTGCTCGAACGCTCGGGCGCGATGGTGGAAACCTTCAATGTTTCCCCGCCGCGAACAGGCGCTGTCGTCAAGGTCACCTGGCCGCGCACCGCGCTCGAAATCGCCGCGGCAAAGCTCAAGTCGCCCGAGCGCGCGTAAACCTCCCGGGGTCGACGGCGATCAAACCTTGCGGTAGTCTCCTTGACAAAAATCACGCTGGGGGATGACGGAACATGAGCCGCGATGACATCGGCGACGCCGACCAAGCAGACGCGATCGCCGCGCCCGCCGTGCCCGAGGATCGGTCTCTCATGATCCTCGATGACGACAAGCCCTTCCTGCATCGATTGGCGCGCGCCATGGAGTCGCGAGGATTCGTGGTCACGCAATGCGAATCGGTCGCGGAGGGTCTCGCGGCTCTGGAGAGGACGCCTCCAGCCTTCGCCATCATCGACATGCGACTGGGCGATGGAAATGGCATCGACGTCATTCACAAGCTCAAGGAGTCGCGTCCCGATGCGCGCGGCATCATTCTGACAGGCTACGGCAATATCGCCACGGCCGTAACGGCGGTGAAGCTCGGAGCCTTCGACTACCTGGCCAAGCCCGCCGATGCGGATGAAATCTACCACGCGCTGATGGCGACCACGATCGACAAACCCGACGCCCAGGAAAACCCAATGTCGGCCGATCGCGTGCGCTGGGAGCATATTCAACGCGTCTTCGAGTCCTGCGATCGCAATGTCTCGGAGACGGCCCGGCGCCTCAACATGCATCGACGCACGCTACAGCGCATCCTCGCCAAGCGCGCGCCGCGCTAACGGCCCGGCCGTTCCTCGGCGAAGGCCAAGGCCCAATAGCGTTCGGCCGCCAAGGCGCCGAAACGCACGAGCATGCTGCGTCGGCGGGCCGGCGCGAGCCGCAGGAGCGGCAATTCGCGCGCGAGCATGGCCCCATGCGCGTCCGCGACGATGAGACCCGCGTCCTCGGGCAAAAGGGCCGCCTCGAACGCCATCGGAACCGCGAAATAAAAGCGATCGCAGTAATCCCGGTAGCCTGTCCATTTCCGGTCGGCAAGGAAGTCCTCGTGCGACGACTTCACCTCGAGGATGCGAAGCGAACCATCGGACGCCAGCGCGATGAGGTCGGCCCGCAACCCGTTCGGGAGCGGGGCCTCGAGGATCACCGCAAAGCCGCAGGCGCGCAAGAACCGCCGCGCGCCGCGGGTGACGTCGCGCGTCGTCTGCGGCCGGCTGTTCGGCAGCCCGTCAGCATCAAAAAGGCTCCTCTGCATGATTTGCCTCGTGCGTCGCCAATTCGCCCGCGAGCGTGATAATCTCCCGCCGCCTCCTCGAAGGGCAAGCCGCACTTTTGAAAAAATCGCAGATGAAAAAACTTCTCGCAGCTCTCGCGATCGCCCTCGCCTGCGCCCCTGCCGCGGCCGCCGAGCGCGTGGTGAATATTTTCAACTGGAGCGATTATATCGACCCCGGCGTTCTGGAGGATTTCACCCGGGAGACCGGCGTCAAGGTTGTCTACGACACCTATGACTTCCAATGAAATGCTCGAAGTCGCGACTGCTCGCGGGCGCGACGGGCTATGACATCGTCGTGCCCTCCGCGACCTTCCTGCAACGTCAGATCAAGGCCGGCGTTCTCCAGCCGATCAATCGCAAGCGGCTCGCAAACGCGGGCGACATATGGACCGAGATCGACGGGCGCCTATCGCGTTACGACCCAGGCAGCGCGCATGCGATCAACTACATGTGGTATACGACGGGCATCGCGTACAATGTTGCGAAGATCAAGGAGCGCCTGGGCAAGCCGATCACGAGCTGGGACCAGGTTCTGCGTCCCGAAAACCTCAAGAAGCTTGCCGATTGCGGCGTCTATGTCCTCGACAGCCCCGAGGACGTGTACGCCATCACGATGAATTACCTCAAGCTCGATCCCAACTCCAAGAACGAGAAGGATCTGCGTCGCGCCGCGGATCACCTCGCGGGCCTGCGTCGCTACATCAAGAAGTTTCATTCATCCGAATACATCAATGCGCTCGCCAATGGCGACATATGCGTCGCGATCGGCTGGGCGGGCGACAGCCTGCAGGCGCGCAACCGCGCGCGGGAGGCCGGCGCGGATGTCGAGATCGCTTATGTGATCCCGAGCGAAGGCACGCTCATGTCCATGGATAATTTCGCAATTCCCGTCGATGCGCCGCATCTTTCCGAAGCCTATCAGTTCATCGACTACATGTTGCGCCCCGACGTCGCGGCCCGCAACACCAAGGCGACCAACTTCGCCAATGGCGTCCTGCAGTCGCGCGCCCTCATCGACAAGTCGATCGCAAACGACCCGTCGGTCTATCCCAGCGAAGCGACCATGGGCCGCCTCTTCACGGTGACGACGCCGACCCAGCCCGAGCAAAAGCTCATGACCCGCCTCTGGACATTGGTGAAGACCGGTCGCTGAAAACAGACAAAGCGCGCGCCGCCGGAGGACGCTTCCATCGCCGGATCATTGCTCGGTCAGAATGCGCTTCAGCAGATCGACGATTTCAGCGAGGCTCTTGTCCTTGCCAACCAGTTCTTCGATCTTGCGGACGGCGTGAAGAACCGTCGTGTGATCGCGGCCGCCGAAGCGACGTCCGATCTCCGGCAGGGACCGGAGCGTGAGCACCTTCGAGAGATACATGGCGATCTGGCGCGGGCGGACGACATTCGCGGTGCGACGCGAGGACAGAATATCTGCGCGCGAAATATTGTAGTGCGACGCCACGAGCTTCTGAATGTCGTCGATCTTGACTCTCCTGGGCTCTTGCGTGCGCACGAGATCACGGATCGCCGTCTCGGCCGTCTCCACCGTCAGCGGCGCGCCGTTCAGCGTGACATGCGCCAGAAGTCGATTAACGGCGCCCTCCAGATCGCGGCCATTCGTCACGATGGTGCGCGCAACATAGGAGATCACGTCAGGCGGCACGTGGAACCCCGGCTGCGTCTCCTGGGCCGCGGCAATGCGCGCGGTGAGCAGCTTGACGCGAAGCAACTCGTCGAGCGGGCCAATGTCGACGCAAAGCCCACCTTTCAGACGCGAGAGCACACGCTCGTCGAGCGTCTCAAGATCCGAGGGCGGGCGGTCCGCCGCGACGACGACCTGCCGCCCCGCGTCGATCAGGGCGTTCAGCGTGTGACAAAACTCCTGCTGGATCGACTTTCCCTGCAAAAACTGGACGTCGTCGATGATCAACATATCGATCGCGCGCAGGCGCTCCTTGAATGCGATCGACGTCTGCGTATTAAGCGAGGACACGAAGCCGCTCATAAATCGTTCCGCCGTGAGATAGACCGCACGGCGGCGATTGTCGTTGGTCGCATGGGCAAGCGCTTGCAATAGATGCGTCTTTCCAAGACCTACCGCGGCATGCGCGTATAGCGGATTGAACATCGGCGTATCGCCCGGCCGCGCCTCGGCAACTCGACAGGCGGCGGCATAGGCGAGTTGGTTCGACGGGCCGACCAGAAAAGTCGAGAAGGACAAGCGGCGATCGAGGGGCGAGCCAACGAAGGGGTCGCCTTCGCCGCGCGCCGGCGCTCTCGACGCGCGACGTTGCGCGAAAGAAGCGTCTGCGGGTTCGATGGCGACCGCCGCGAAGCTTTGAGGCCTTTCGATTATGTGTTGTGCGGTCGACGCTTCCGCCTCGCGTTCCGCGGCGTCGCGCAGCTTCGCTTTGCGCGCCGTCGAACGCACGTCGATCACCACCCGCTCGACGGCGGAAAATTCGTTGGCGACGCGCGCCTTGATGCGCGTCGCATAATGAGACTGCACCCAGCTCTTGAGAAATTTCGTTGGCACGGAGAGATGCATCGCGCGGCCGTCCAGGCGATCGAGCTCCAATCGCGTGAACCAGGAATTATAAACCGCGTCGCCGAGTTCGGCGCGCAACCGCTCTCGAACGCGCTCCCATCGAGTTTGATCTTCCGCGCAAATCGGCGCGCTCGCAAGTTCACGATCAGACATTCGCGACCTATTCAAAGAAAACCACCATCGTTCGCCGCCAACGATTCAAGTTGGCTGCGCACGCTTGTGAAGAATGCACTTAATGCGGATAACGCCGACGAACGCCTTACGAGGCGACTTCGCCATTCCCGTGAAACCACGGCGGCAGGCTCGCCAATCGAGACAGGACAGGATCAGAAAAAGAAGCGCAAAACGCGCTCAATACTGGCGTCTGATAAATGATGTCGGCTCGCCGCGATCCAGTCATAACCATGCCCCCGTTTTCCGCGATCGCGAGGATCGCGGAGTCATACGTCACAAGGGCACAACAACGCCACTCTGCGCCCTGCGAAACGATCTCTTGAATGTCAAATCGAACGGGAAGGGAAGAGACCGCACGCGAGAACCCTTGGCTCTTTGCGACAGGACACCGACAACTCGTGGCTCCTTTTCCGCGTTCAGCCGGCAACTGTTTTCTCGACGTCGACCGCTTTCGTTCGACCAAAGGAACCTACACGCGCCCTTCCTTTCGCGCAACGATCCTCAGCATCGCATCGCCATTGATTCGCCTCTTGTGTGGCGCCGATGCACCGCACCCAGGCGAGCGCAGCGTGTAAACCGATAATTCATCGCCGATACGATTTGCAGATAAGAAGAGCGCGCGCTCCGTCAAAGCTGACGCCGTGACCGAGGCCATGGCGCTGTCAAGTGGGGAGCGTTCAGCCTGCTTGCGACAGCTTGGTTACAACAGCTTAAATCGGGAGCCGTTTGGTTGCGCGCAACTTTCGATGGAGAAAATTTTTCGTCACCGTGTCGCTTCTGCGTCACACGACAGTCGCGCGACGCATACGCACAAAAAAAGCCCGGCATAGCCGAGCTTTACAATGTCGTCCGCATGATCAGGCGATGCACGTTAAAGGTGCAAAATGCCTCAGGCCTTCGCAGCGAGGGCTCTCACGCTGGCGCTGAGCCGCGACACTTTGCGCGAGGCGGTGTTTTTGTGAATGACGCCTTTCTGCGCGGCGCGCATCAGTTCCGGCTCGGCGTTCTTCAATGCAGTGGCCGCGAGCGACGCGTCGCCCGCCGCAATCGCCTCTTCAACCTTGCGCAAATAAGTGCGCATGCGGCTGCGGCGCGCGCGGTTGACGACGGTGCGGCGTTCGATTTTCCGAACGGCTTTCTTGGCCGAGGTGGTGTTGGCCATCTTTGATCTATCCTCGAATCTGAAGCAGCGGCGCCGTTCGGCGGCCAAAAATCAATGCGGCCGCGAAAGCGCGGCCACGTGGCGCGCTTTATATGCGCGTCCCTCTCTGGCGTCAATGGCGCCCGGCACGGGCGCTCAGCGGTTCTGGAAGGCCGGTTTACGCTTTTCCACGAAGGCGGCCATGCCCTCCTTCTGGTCCAACGTCGCAAAGAGGGAGTAGAAAAGCCGCCGCTCGAAGGCCACGCCCTGCGCGAGCGTCGTCTCGAACGCCGCATTGACGGCCTCCTTCGCCATCAGCGCCGCCGGCAATGACATCGCGGCGATCGCGGCGGCCGCCTTGAGCGCCTCCGCGACGAGGTCCGCGGCGGGAACGATCCGCGCGACGAGGCCGGACCGCTCCGCCTCCTCAGCGCCCATCAGGCGGCCGGTGAGCACCAGATCCATGGCCTTGGCCTTTCCGACCGCGCGCGTCAGTCGCTGCGTGCCGCCGGCGCCGGGGATCACGCCGAGTTTGATCTCGGGCTGACCGAATTGCGCGGTGTCCGCGGCGATGATGAAATCGCACATCATGGCGAGTTCGCAGCCGCCGCCCAACGCGAAGCCCGCGACTGCGGCGACAATCGGTTTGCGGGCACGCGCCACCGCGTCCCAGCGGCCGATGAAATCGCTCAAAAACGCGTCGGCGAAGCTCTTCTCCGCCATCTCCTTGATGTCGGCGCCCGCCGCGAAAGCCTTTTCCGATCCGGTCAGGACGACGCTCCCGATCCCCTCGTCCGCCTCGAAACCCGCGAGCGCGCGGTCGAGTTCGGCGATCAGCGTGGCGTTCAGCGCGTTGAGCGCCTTCGGGCGGTTGAGTCGCACCAGCGCGACGCGGTCATGCGTCTCCACCTCGATTGTTTCATAGCTCATCCCGGCCTCCTCCTTCGCCTGGCGCGATTTCTATATTTCGAAGTCGCTCGCCGCCTCTTCCTCGCCGAAGCCCTGTGCGAGGGCGCGCGCGTAGAGATCTTCGAGGGTTATGTCGTCCAGTCGCGCGAGCGCCGCCTCCTCTGTCTGAACGATCAGCGGCTCCAGAACTGCGACGAGCAAGGGGGCGCCCGATCCTCTTCCTCCTCGGCGCCGAGGGCGGCGCGGACAATCTCGCCAACGCAAAGACGGCGCCGCTCGCGGGCCAGTTCATAGCCGCCCGCCGGCCCACGAACGCTTTTCAAAACCCCGGCACGCACCAGCGCCTGAAGCAGCGTCTCGAGCCTTCGGGGCGGAAGGTCGTGGCGCGCCGCGAGCGCTTTGGACGAAACTGGACGGCCACGGGCATGCAGCGCCACGTCGAGCGCCGCCATGAGCGCAAATCGCGCCGGCCGCGGCAGAAATCTCATACGTCGCCGCCTCCGTGCAGCCCCGTCGAACCGAAGCCGCCGGACCCTCGGGTGGTCTCGTCGAGCGCGTCGCACTCTATAATGTCCGCGCGGGCGACCGGCGCGATGACGAGTTGCGCGATCCGCATGCCCCGGGTCAATTCGAAGGGCTGCCCGCCATGATTGACGAGCAGCGCCCTGATCTCGCCGCGATAGTCGCTGTCGATCGTGCCCGGCGCATTGAGAACCGTCACGCCGAATTTCAGCGCGAGGCCGGAGCGTGGCCGCAGTTGCGCTTCATAGCCTGGCGGCAGGGCGATCTCGACGCCCGTCGGGATAAGATCCCGGGCGCCGGGCTCGAGCACCAGCTTCTGGCCAGCGGGAAGCGCGGCGTAAAGATCGAGGCCAGCGGCGCCGGCGCTGGCGTAGGACGGGGCACGGCAGTCCTTCCGCATGGGTCAGGCGACGGATCGAGATTTTCATTCGGCGGCCTCGCGCTCGGCGAGAATCCCGGCGAGCCGCGCGACGAGTTGCGTCGCCACCGCCTCCTTGCTCATGCGCGGCCAGCTTTCGACCCCGGCGCGCGAGACGAGATGCGCCTCATTGGCGTCGCCGCCGAAGACGCCCGATCCTTCGGCGACATTGTTGGCGACGATCAGGTCACATCCTTTGCGAACAAGCTTTTCCTTGGCGTTCGCAATGAGATCGCGGGTGTCGGCGGCGAAGCCAACGATAAGGCGCGGACGGTTGGGGCCGCCGGCGACGCGCGCCAGAATGTCTGGATTCTCGACGAGCGCCAGTTGCGGGGCTCCCGCGCCCTGAACCTTCTTGATCTTTTCCGACGCGGCGTCGACGCGCCAGTCCGCCACGGCCGCCGCGCCAATGAAGACGTCCGCCGGCAAGGAGCCTTCGACGGCCGCAAACATTTCGCGCGCGCTGCCGACGCGGATGACGTCGCAGCCCGGCGGGTCGGGCAAGGTCACCGGGCCGGACACGAGCGTCACCCTGGCGCCCGCCCGCGCCGCCGCCGCGGCGACGGCGTGGCCCTGCTTTCCGGACGATCGGTTGGCGATATACCGCACCGGATCGACGGGCTCATGAGTCGGCCCGGACGTCACGATCACATGGCGCCCCGACAGCGCGCCGCCGGGGCGGCCTGCGGCGGCGAGGGGAAGCGGCAGGCGCGTGTCGCCGTCGAGCGCCGCCTCGACCGCCGCGACGATCTCCAAGGGTTCGCTCATCCGTCCGGGACCGAATTCCCCGCACGCCATCTCGCCCTCATTGGGGCCAACGAAGCGCGCCCCGTCGCGACGCAAGGTCTCGACGTTGCGCTGTGTCGCCGGCGCGAGCCACATGCGCAGATTCATCGCCGGGGCGAAGAGCGCCCGCGTGTCTGTCGCCAGCAGAAGGGTCGTGGCGAGATCGTCGCACAGCCCTTGCGCCGCGCGGGCGATGAGATGCGCCGTCGCCGGCGCCGCGACGATGAGGTCGGCGCGGCGCGAGAGCGCAATGTGTCCCATCTCCTGTTCGTCGGTCGCGGAGAAGAGATCGTCGTAGACCTTCTCGTTGGCGAGGCTCGTAAACGCGAGCGGCGTGACGAAGTTCTTCGCCGCCGCGGTCATGACGACGCTCACCCGCGCGCCGCGCTCTCGCAGCCGGCGCACGAGGTCGAGCGACTTATAGGCTGCGACCCCGCCGCCGACGATGAGCAGAATACGCTTGCCTTCAAGGCTTTGCGTGATCTCTGACCCTGACACTTCGCCGCTCCCTCGCTCCCTGCGCGCGGAGAATACAGATTTTGGGCGCAAGGCCAAAGCGACCATGCGCCGGCGCGCGAAACGTTCAGGATTGGACCTTTGCGTCGCGGGCGACTAGTCTTCGCGCGCCGCCGCCTTCCCCGCTTCACCTCGCGAAACAGCCATGGCCCGTCACGCATCATCTTCATCTGCGTTGAGTTTCGTCGCGCTCGGCCTTCTGCTTTCGCTGCGGAGCCGTTGCGCGGGAGAATTCCGCCTCCGTCGTCATCGCGCCCGACGCTGTGGCGCCGACCCCTGAGCCCAAGCCTGCGAACCGCGGCCGCAGTTTCGTGCCGCTGCATTCGACGCTCATCGGTCAGGGCGGCGCGACCCGGCTCAATTTTTCCGGCGCTTTGTCGATCCATAATTCGTCGGCGACGGCGCCGCTCGCCGTCGAGAAAATCGAGTATCACAGCGGAACCGGGCAGCTCGTCGAGAGCTTTCTGCCGGAGACCGTTTATCTCAAGCCCTACGCAGCCATGCAGGTGATCATTCCGCAAGACGACGTGCGCGCCGGCGTCGGCGCGAGTTTCACGGTGGACTGGTCGAACGTAACGGGCGCGGACGATCCCGTCATTGAAGCGACGGCCGCGTCCTTCATCGGCACGCATAGTTACAGTTTTCTGTCGCCGGCCCGGCGGGTTGCGCGACCGCAATGATGTAAATGCGTCGATGACGCGCCCCACGCCCGCGCCGCGCGTTCAGCGCCTTCTGCTTTCCGACTACCGCTCCTACGCGCAGGCGCGTTGCGACGTCGATGCGCGGCTCGTCGCCCTCGTCGGCCAGAATGGCGCCGGAAAGACGAATGTTCTGGAGGCGCTTTCGCTCTTTTCTCCCGGCCGCGGCCTGCGGCGCGCGGAACTCGCCGATTGCGCCCGGCGGGACGGGCCGGGCGGCTTCGCCGTCTCCATCGACGTCGAGACCGAAGGCGCGGCGCGCCGGTTCGGCCATGGCCTCACGCCGCAGGGCGAGCGGCAATTTCGCATCGACCGCGCGCCCGCCGGCTCGGCGCGGGCCTTCGCCGATCATCTGCGCGTGCTGTGGCTCACGCCCGCGATGGACGGCCTGTTCTATGGGCCGGCCGGCGAGCGGCGCCGCTTCCTCGACCGGCTCGCGCTCGGCGTCGACGCCGATCATGGCGCGCGCGTCAACAAGCTCGAACGCGCGTTGCGAAATCGCAACCGCCTGCTCGAGGACGGCGCCAGCGACCGCCGCTGGCTCGACGCCGTCGAGCAGGAAGTCGCAGCCCTCGGCGTCGCGGTTGCGGCGGCGCGACGCGAGACGGTGACGCGGCTCTCAGGGCTCATCGTCGCCGACGAGAGCGCTTTTCCTTGGGCAAGCCTCGCGATCGAAGGCGAGATCGAGAACATGCTCGCCGACGCGCCCGCGCTGGTCGTCGAGGAGCGATTTCGCGAGACGCTGGCGACGACGCGCCGACGCGACGCCGCCGCCGGGCGCACGCTCACAGGTCCGCAAACCAGCGACCTCGCAGTGCGACACGGCCCCAAGGACGAGGCCGCGCGCGACTGCTCGACCGGCGAACAGAAAGCGCTGCTGATGGGTCTTACCCTGGCGCACGCCCGCCTTGTCGGCGATATGACCGGGACGGCGCCGCTGCTGCTTCTCGACGAAGTGGCCGCCCATTTCGATCCCACGCGGCGTGACGCCCTCTTCGTCGCGTTGGAGGGACTGGGCGGCCAGGTCTGGATGACGGGCGCGGACCCGCTGCTCTTCGCCGCGCTCGCCGGGCGCGCGCAGCTTTTGCGTGTGACGCCCGGCGCCCTCGCGCCCGCCTAGGGGCGCATTACCGCCTTGATGCAGCCGTCCGTGCGGTCGCGGAAGGTCTTATAGAGCTCCGGGCCGTCCTCCAGCGCGCCGCGATGGGTGATGACGAAGGAGGGATCGATGTCGCCGCGCTCGATGCGCTCCAGCAGGCGCGGCATGTAGCGCTGCACCGGCGTCTGCGCCATGCGCAGCGTCAGCCCGCGATTGAGCGCCGAGCCCATGGGGAACTTATCGACGAAGCCGCCATAGACGCCGACGATCGGAAACGATCGCCGAAATTGCGGCAGCAATGGATCGCCTGACGCAGCACATGCGGCTGATCCGTGCCCAGATAGGCCGCGACCTTCACGCGGTCGATGAAGGAATCGACGCTTCCGGTCGGGTCGGGCTCGGTGCCGACGGCGTCGATGCAGGCGTCGGCGCCGCGACCCTTCGTCATGCTCTGTATCGCTTCGTAGACGTCGACCTTGTGGAAATCCAGCGTCTCCGCGCCGGCTGTTTCGGCAAGCTCCAGCCGCTCCGGCACATGGTCGATCGCGATGACCCGCTCGGCGCCGAGCATGAAGGCGCTTCTGATTGCAAACTGCCCGACCGGACCGCAGCCCCAGATCGCGATGACGTCGCCGGGCTTAATGTCGCAGAACTCCGCCGCCATGTAGCCCGTCGGGAAAAATGTCCGAGAGAAACAGCGCCTGATCGTCGGTGAGCGCATCCGGCACCTTGATCGGCCCCGAGTCGGCGAATGGCGCGCGCAGATATTCCGCCTGTCCGCCGCGATAGCCGCCGAGAAGATGCGAGTAGCCGAACAGGCCGGCGGGCGAATGGCCCCAGAGCGTCTCCGCCTTGCCGTGATCGGGGTTGGTGCGCTCGCAAGCGGAATAGAAGCCGCGCTGGCAGAAGTAGCATTCGCCGCAGGAGATGGTGAATGGCACGACGACGCGGTCGCCGACCTTGAGCGCTCTTGACTTCCGAGCCAACCTCGACGACTTCGCCCATTGTTTCGTGGCCGAGCACGTCGCCGTGTTTCATCTGAGGGATCACGCCGTCGTAGATGTGGACGTCCGAGCCGCAGATGGCGCAAGCCGTCACCTTGATGATGGCGTCGCGCGGATCCTCGATCTGCGGATCCGGGACGCTCTCACAGCGAATGTCGCCTTTGCCATGAAAAGTGAGCGCCTTCATGTGGCTCAGCTCCCGATTCGGCTCCCCGCCCTCGTGCGCAACCTGCCAAAGCCGCAGGAGGTTCCAGAACTCTTGACCAATCCCCGCAGTCCGGCGAAAGCGTGAGCCGCATTGGCCGCTGCGCCGCCGCCCGTGCTATGAGCGCCATACCATGCCCTCGCTTCCGCCGCAGGCCCGCGCGCTTCTCAAATCCGTCTTCGGCTACGACGATTTCCGGCCTGGCCAGGCCGAGATCGTCGCGGCGGCGCTTGCGGGCGGCCCGGTGCTCGCCATCATGCCGACCGGAAGCGGCAAGTCGATGTGCTACCAGCTCCCGGCGATCATCGAGGAGGCGCTGACGGTCGTGGTCTCGCCGCTCATCGCGCTGATGCGCGACCAGGTGCGGCAGATGCAGGCGGTCGGCGTCGCCGCCGCCACGCTGAACTCCACGAGCGACGCCGAGGACAATGAGGAGACGCGCCGCGCCATGCGCGCGGGGGAGTTGCGCCTGCTGTTTGTCTCGCCGGAACGACTGCTGACGGACGGGCTCATCGCCGAATTGCGCCGCGCCCGCCCCACGACGCCTCGCCATCGACGAGGCGCATTGCGTCTCCGAATGGGGACATGATTTTCGGCCCGAATACCGCGAAATCGGGCGAGCCGCCGAGCTGCTCGGCAATGTTCAGGTGATCGGCCTCACCGCCACCGCCGACGCCGCCACGCGCGAGGACATCGCCCGGCGGCTTTTCCCCGCGCCGCCGCAGCTCTTCCTGCATAGTTTCGACCGACCCAACATTGCGCTGAACTTCGCGCCCAAGGATCAGCCGCGTCGCCAGCTTTCGCGCTTTCTCGACCGCCACAAGGGCGAAAGCGGCATCGTCTATTGCGCCTCGCGCCAGCGCACCGAAGATCTCGCGCGCTTTTTTCGGGAACAGGGCCATGACGCGCTCGCCTATCACGCGGGCCTCGACCAGGAGATGCGCAACCGCAATCAGGATCGATTCCTGCGCGAAGACGGCGGTCGTCGCCGTCGCGACCATCGCTTTCGGCATGGGCGTCAACAAGCCCGACGTGCGCTTCGTCGCGCATGCCGACATGCCGTCCTCCGTGGAAGCCTATTATCAGGAGATCGGCCGCGCCGGCCGCGACGGGCTGCCGGCCGACTCCCTGACGCTCTACAGTCTCGACGACATGGCCTTCCGGCGCCGCCGCATCGACGAAAAAGAGGTCGGCGAGGAACGCCGGCGCATCGAGCATCAGCGCTTTTCCGCGCTCGCCATGCTCTGCGAGACGCCGCACTGCCGGCGCCAGACGTTGCTCGCCTATTTCGCCGAAGCGGCGGAGCCCTGCGGACGCTGCGACGTCTGCACGGGGGCTGTCGCTGTCTTCGACGGCGCGATCCTTGCGCAGAAGGCGCTGTCGGCGGTCTATCGCACCGGCCAACGCTTCGGCGGCGGCCATATCGCCGACGTGCTGACCGGCGACGCGACCGAGGCCGTGCGTCGACACGGCCATGACGCGATCAAGACCTTCGGCGTCGGCAAGGAGCGCTCGAAAGCACGAATGGGCCGCGATCCTGCGCCAGCTCTTCGCCGCCGGCGCCTTGCAGACGGCGAGCGCCGAGCATGGAGGCTTTGCGCTGACCGAGAAGGGCGCGGATATTCTCTTTGGCCGCGAGACGATCCTGTTGCGCGGCGACGCGCTGACGCCGCGCGAGCGCAAACGCAAGGAAACCCCCAGCCTCGATGCGACCGCGGACATGATCCTCTGCCGCGCTGAAGCGCAAGCGGCGCGCGCTGGCGCAGGAGGAAGGGGTTCCCGCCTATGTGATCTTCCCCGACCGCACGCTGATCGACATGGCCGAGAAGCGGCCTGCCGACGCTCGACGCGATGCTTCGCGTCCATGGCGTCGGCGAACGCAAGCTCGCCCGCTACGGCGACGCTTTTCTGGAGGCGCTCAGCGAGGCGCTCGGCTGACGCCGCCGCGCCTCGGGCGGTCGCAACGGCCGCCCTGGCGCCTCGGTTGCAGGACGAGCGCAACCGAAAGGCGCGCGCCCGATGAAATTCTACATGACGCCCGGCTCCTGCTCGACCGGCATCCATATTCTGCTCGAGGAAATCGGCCTCGTGTTCGAGGCCTATGTGCTCAATCTGCCGCGCGGCGATCACCTCAAGCCCGACTATCTCGCCATAAATCCGCAAGGCACAATCCCGACGCTCGTGCTCGACGATGGCGCGGCGCTGACCGATTTCGGCGCCATTGCGACATGGCTGGCCGAGCGCCACCCGCGCCGCAAGCTCCTCCCCGAGGATCCGGCCCTCGCGCAAGAAGCGCGGGACATGCTCAATTTCTGCACGCGGCACATCCACGGGGAAGGCTTCCGCCGCGTCTTCACGCCGGAACGCTATGGCGGCGACCGCGAGGAGATCATCGCCGAGGGCCGCGCCGTCGCGGCCTCCGCCTTCGAGGCGGTCAACGCCGTGGTCGCCGGACGCGACTATGTGGCCGGCGACTTCTCCATCGCCGATGCGGCGCTCTTCTACGTCGAATTCTGGGCCGACAAGACCGGCCTCGCCTTGCCGCCCAATTGCCAGGCCCACTATCAGCGCATGAGGACGCGGCCCGCGGTGCGGCAGGTGCTTGCCGAAGAAGGGTATCGATAGGACTTCAGGAGGCTCGCGCTTTCGCTGGCCAACGACGCTTTGGACGCGATTTGGGGCGCCATTTCGCCCGTCGATTTCCGCGCAACGGCGCCAGACGACAAAGCTCGATATTTCTCAGATTGTTACATCAACGGGGAAAGGCCTTTATCCGCGTGCAATCGCCTGCCGTTCCGGCGTAGAATGCGCATCACGAATTAAGGGCTGTTCCGGCCCCGGAAAAGCGAGCGAAATGAACGAGAACGAGAAGCCGAGCGATCCAGCCGAATATGGCGCCAAATCCATCAAGGTGCTGCGCGGCCTGGACGCTGTTCGCAAGCGCCCCGGCATGTATATCGGCGATACGGACGATGGCACCGGCCTCCATCACATGGTCTATGAAGTCGTCGACAATGCGATCGACGAGGCTTTGGCCGGCCATGCGACCCGCGTCACCGTCACCTTGAACGCCGATGGCTCCTGCACGGTGACGGACAACGGGCGCGGCATCCCGACGGACGTCCATCGCGAAGAGGGCGTCTCGGCGGCCGAAGTCATCATGACCCAGCTCCATGCGGGCGGCAAATTCGACCAGAATTCCTACAAGGTTTCTGGCGGCCTCCACGGCGTCGGCGTCTCGGTCGTCAATGCCCTCTCGGTCTGGTTGAAGCTGCGCATATGGCGCAACGGCAAAGAACATGCGATGCGCTTTGCGAACGGCGACGCCGTCGAGCCTCTCGCGGTCGTGGGCGACGCGCCGATCGAAGACGGCGGCGCGAAGCGGGGAACGGAGGTCACTTTCCTCCCCTCCTCCGCGACCTTCACGATGGTCGAGTTCGACTATGCAACGATCGAGCATCGTCTGCGCGAACTCGCCTTTCTCAATTCCGGCGTGCGCATTCTTCTCACCGACGCCCGCCACGCGGAGGTCAAGCGCGAGGAGCTCTTCTACGAAGGCGGACTTGAAGCCTTCGTGCGCTGGCTCGATCGCGCCAAGCAGCCGCTCGTTTCGGCGCCGATCCTCATTCGCGGCCAGCGCGACCATATATCGGTCGAAGTCGCGCTCTGGTGGAACGACAGCTACCACGAGAATGTGCTGGCCTTCACCAACAATATCCCCCAGCGCGACGGCGGCGCGCATCTTGCGGGCTTCCGGGCGGCGCTGACGCGCCAGATTACGGGCTACGCCGACTCCTCGGGCCTCACCAAGCGCGAAAAGGTCGATCTCACCGGCGACGATTGCCGCGAGGGCCTGACCTGCGTGCTATCGGTGAAAGTGCCCGATCCCAAGTTTTCGTCGCAAACGAAAGACAAGCTCGTCTCCTCCGAAGTGCGGCCGGCAGTTGAGAACGTCGTCAACGATCTTCTCGGCCAATGGCTGGAGGAACATCCAGCGGAAGCGAAAAATGTCGTCTCAAAAGTCGTCGAGGCGGCGGCCGCGCGCGAAGCGGCGCGCAAGGCGCGCGAACTCACCCGGCGCAAGGGCGCGCTCGATGTCGCAAATCTGCCGGGCAAGCTCGCCGACTGCCAGGAACGCGACCCCGCCAAGGCCGAACTCTTCATCGTCGAAGGCAACTCGGCGGGCGGCACCGCCAAGCAGGGTCGCGATCGCGCCTTCCAGGCTGTCCTGCCGTTGCGCGGCAAGATCCTCAACGTCGAACGCGCGCGCTTCGACAAGATGCTGTCCTCCGAACAGATCGGCACGTTGATCACCGCGCTCGGCACCGGCGTCGGCCGCGACGAGTTCAACGCGGACAAGCTGCGCTATCACAAGATCATCATCATGACCGACGCCGACGTCGACGGCGCCCATATTCGCACGCTGATCCTGACCTTCTTCTACCGTCAGATGCCGGAGCTCATCGACCGCGGCCATATCTTCATCGCGCAGGCGCCGCTCTACAAGGTCAGCAAGGGCAAATCGACGCAATATCTCAAGGACGAGCGCGCGCTCGAAGATTATCTCATCGACAGCCTTCTCGACGGCGCCGTGCTGCGCACGGGTACGGAAGACCGCGCCGGCGCCGATCTGCGCAGGGTGCTCGAGGAGGCGCGGGCGTTTCGCAGCGTGATGGCGAGCCTGCACTCGCGTTACGACCGCGCCGTCGTCGAACAGGCCGCCATGGCTGGCGCGCTCGCGCCGCAGACGGACGCTGCGGCGGCGGCCGAGCTTGCGGACGACGTCGCGCGGCGGCTCGACGCGATTGCGGAGGAGACCGAGCGGGGCTGGACCGGCGAGACGCGCGAGGGCGGCTATGCCTTCCAGCGCACGCTGCGCGGCGTCGCGCAGGTGGTCGTGCTCGACGCGGCGATGCTGAATTCGTCGGAAGCGCGCAAGCTCCACGAGCGGGCGGAGAGTCTGCGCGAGGTCTTCCTGGCGCCGGCGATGCTGATCCGCCGCGGCGACGAGGCGCAGCTTTCGGGCCCCATCGCGCTCTATGACGCAATGAACCAGATTGGCCGCAAGGGCCTCGCCATTCAGCGCTACAAGGGCCTGGGCGAGATGAACGCCGAGCAGCTCTGGGAGACCACGCTCGACCGCGACGCACGCTCGCTCCTGCAAGTGAAGGTCAAGGAGGCCGCCGAGGCCGACGATATTTTCGTGAAGCTGATGGGCGACGTCGTCGAGCCGCGCCGCGAATTCATCCACGACAATGCGCTGAACGTCGCCAATCTCGACGTGTAAACGGCGGCGTGGAGACTTCCCGCGACAATCCGTCTTCTCGTCTGCGTGGGTCCGCGCTGCGACGCGCAGGGGCGCGGGCGGGCGCTCCTTGGCGATGTCGAGGCCGCCTTGCGTACGGCTTTTCCAGAGGCGCTCGCGGCCGGGCGGCTGGCGCTCGCGACGCGCGACTGCCTGAGGCTTTGCACGCGCGATCCCGTCGTGCGGCTGGAACCCTCGGGCGACGCCTATTCCGATCCCGATCTCGAGACTTTGCTGCGCGAGATTTCCGTGGCGCTCGCGATGGCTTAGGCGGTCATGCCGGACCGCGCCGACGCGCCCTCGTTCGCGAGCCATCGGACCGTCTTCGCGCCCAAGCCCTGCGTTCTCGGTCATTTCATGCGATAAGGAGTGATGGCGACGATTCGGAATGCTTTCGACCCTGGCTTCGGCGTATACGTCCACTGGCCGTTCTGCCTCTCGAAATGCCCCTATTGCGACTTCAACAGCCACGTCCGGCGCGGCGACATCGACGAAGACCGTTTCGTCGACGCCTTCGCGGCGGAAATCGCGCATCGCGCCCAACTGGCCCCAGGCCGCGAGGTGCGCTCGATCTTTTTCGGCGGGGGCACGCCCTCGCTCATGTCGCCCTCGACGGTCGAGGCCATTCTGGCGCAGATCGCCAGCCGCTGGGCGCTCGCCAAGGACGTCGAAATCACGCTCGAGGCCAATCCGACAAGCGTCGAGGCGTCGCGCTTTCGCGGCTTCAAGGCGGCGGGCGTCAATCGCGTCTCGCTGGGCGTCCAGGCTCTGAACGACATCGATTTGAAGGCGCTCGGCCGTCAGCACTCGGTCGCCGAGGCGCTGATGGCGGTGGACGTCGCCAATTCCGTCTTCGACCGCACCTCTTTCGACCTCATCTACGGCCGCGCCGGGCAATCCCCGGCCGCCTGGCGCAAGGAGCTCGAAATCGCACTCTCCCGCGCGCCCGAGCATGTGTCGCTCTATCAGCTCACCATTGAGCCGGACACGATGTTCGAGCGCATGGTCAACAGCGGCAAAATGACCATTCCGGACGCGGACACCCAACGCGCCCTCTGGGACGTGACCCAGGAGGTGACCGCCCGCCATGGCCTGCCCGCCTATGAAGTTTCAAACCACGCCGGACCCGGCGCCGAGTGCCGGCACAACCTCGTCTACTGGCGCTACGGCGAATATGTGGGCGTCGGTCCGGGCGCGCATGGCCGCATCGTCACGACTCGCGGCCGCCGCGCGCAGGCCTGCGAGCGCCATCCCGAGATGTGGCTGACCTGCGTCGAGACGGAAGGTCACGGCCTCATCGAGGACGAGGTCTTGAACGCCGAGCAGGAAGGCGACGAATTCCTTCTGATGGGCCTGCGCTTGAGAGAAGGCATTGATCCCCAGCGCTTTTTGATGCTCACGGGCAAGAAGCTCTCGCCCTCGCGGATCAGCGAGCTGATCGGCGACGGCCTCGTCGAAATCACGCGCGAAAACCGCTTGCGCGTGAGTTCTGAGGGTTTCCCAGTGCTCGACGCCGTTGTCGCCGACCTCGCCGCCTGAAGCGAGGGAACCAAAGCGCGATGAAAACGCTTATCTGAAGCGCGGCGGACGCCGCGTTCTCTTATGGAGCGTTTTTTCATGTCCCTACTTACAGATATCCTCGTTCAAGTGGTTGCCGGCGCCCTCGGCGGCAAAGCGGCCGGCACGGCGACGAAGAGCAATAATCCGATCAGCGACCTCATCAGCGGGGCGCTCGGCGGCGGCATTGGCGGTCACTTGCTGAGCGCCCTCATTCCCGCGCTGACGAGTGCGGCAAGCAGCGGCGGCTTCGATCTTGGGGTTCTGCTGGGACAGGCTGTCGGCGGCGGCGTCACAGGCGCGGTCGTGACGACGCTCTACAATATTGTCAAAAAACGCTTCATCGCCTGACCTCAGCGCTGATTTTCCCGCATAAAGGCGAGCGCGCCGGACGCGATGGTCTGTCTGACGTCGAAAAAATCGCGCCAGGCGTCCACGGCGTCCGGCGCGCTTTTGATGGTATAGGCGTTGGCGCGGTCGAGCGCCGCCAGCGTCTCCCAGGACACGGGCGTCGCGACCGTCGCGCCCGGCCGCGCGCGCAAAGACCAGGGCAGTATCGCCGTCGCGGACTTCTTGTTGCGCAGCCAGTCGACGAAGATGCGTCCCTGACGCCGCTGCTTGCTCATATTGGCGACAAAGCGCCTCGGGCTCCTGCCGCGCGAGGCCGCGCGCGAAGCCTGACGCGAAAACCTCCGTGTCGGCGTAGGCGAGGGAGCGGTCGAGCGGGGCAATGACATGCACGCCCTTTCCCCCGGTGACCATGGCGAAGGTGCGCAAGCCGATATCGCTCAGATAGTCGCGCAGATCCGAGGCCGCGCCGCGCACCTCCCGAAACGGCAGGTCTTCGTCGGGGTCGAGATCGAAGACGAGGCGATCGGGTCGATCGAGATCGCTGGCGCGGGACATCCAGCCATGAATTTCGATCGCGCCGAATTGCGCGGCCGTATGCAGTCCAAGCGCGCCATCGAGCGCGAGATAAGGTTCGCCGTCGCTGGGAACGGTCAAAATCCCTTTCGTCATGCCCTTGAGAGGATGTCGCTGAAAGAATAATTCCGCGATCGTGTCGGGCGCACGCAAAAGGCTCACCGGCCGGTCATCGAGATGCGCCGTCATGCGGGGCGCCATCGCGGCGTAATAGGCGGCGATATCGCCTTTTGTGACGCCATCGGCCGGAAAAACGACTCGCGCGGCATGGGTGACGGGCGCGAGCGACTGCGCTGTCGGCGGCGCGGCGATCGTTCGTTTTCGCGTCATGTCGTCACGTGGGCCAAGGAAACGCGCCTGCCGCATTTGCCCATCCATCGTCCAGCCGCCGAAACGCACTTCGGCCGCAAAGGGATCGGCGAGAATGACGGCGTCCTTTGGAATCTTTTCGGCGGCCCCGATCTGTCGCAAGGCGTCGCGGGACGCGGTTGCGGCGAGGCGCGGCGCCAGGATGCGACGCATTTGGGCGCCATAACCCGTGCCGATTTGGCCGATATAGCGCAGTCCTTCGGGCGTCTCCTTGGCGGCGACGAGCGACGCGAACGTCTCGCCCTTCTCGGAAGGCCGGTAGCCGATGATGCGCACATCTTCGCGAAAGTCCGCCTTGATCTTGAGCCAATCCGCCGAGCGTCCGCCACGATAGGGCGCGCCGGCGCGCTTGGCGATCACGCCTTCGGCGCCTGCCCGCGCCGCTTCGCGAAAGACGGCGGCGCCGTCGCCCGCGATATCCTCACCATATCGGATGGCGCCGCCGCTCCCCGCGAGAAGCCGCGCGAGACGCTCTTTGCGAAAACGCAACGGCTTGCGCCGCAAATCCGTTTCGTCCAGCACGAGCAGATCGAAGGCGACGAATTCGACCCGCGCGCCGTCGCCGGCCTCGAGCGCCGAGACGAGCAGGGAAAAGTCGGACAATCCCTTCTCGTCGAAGACCACCGCCTCGCCGTCGAGCAGCGCATTGCGGCAGGGCAACGCAAAGGCCGCGCGCGCGAGGCCGGAGAAGCGCTTTGTCCAGTCGAGGCCGCTGCGCGTATAGACGACCGCCCCGTCAGCGCCTGTCGCGATTTCGAGACGATAGCCGTCGTATTTGAGTTCGAATACCCAGTCCGCGCCCTGCGGCGGACGCTCGGCCGTCTCGCATAATTGCGGGGGCGTGAAGGCCGGCGTTTGCGCGCTGGCGATCGGCTTTCGCGACCAATAAGCAGCCTTGGCGCGCGCGCTGGACTGCTTGTGGCGCGGGACTTTCACGCCGCGCTCGATCTCCTCGCGCGTGCGCCCGGTTGCCACGCTCGTATCGAAGCGGTCAACAAGATGGCTGTCCGTTTCGGCGAAGGAATCGCGCTCTTTCACGAGTAGCCAGTTCTCGCCCTTCTCGTGCGTTTTCATGCGCACGAGAACCCAGACGCCGCGCATGCGCGAACCCATGGCGTGGAACTTTATCTCCCCCTTCTCCAGCGCGGCGAGAGGGTCGCCGTTTTCGGGCGCATAGGCCGCGTCCTCCCACAGCATGACCGTCCCGCCGCCATATTCCCCCTTGGGAATCAGCCCCTCGAAATCCGCATAGTCGAGCGGATGGTCCTCCGTTCGCACGGCGAGTCGCTTATCGGCGGGATTGGCGGAGGGGCCGCGCGTGACGGCCCAGCTTTTCAGGACGCCATCCATTTCGAGACGCAGGTCGAAGTGTTCGCGCCGCGCGAAGTGCCGCTGTACGACGAGGCGCGGAGCGCCACCGCGCGGGCGGCCGCCGCGGGGTTCAGGGGTCGCCGCAAAGTCGCGCCGCGCGCGATAGGCCGTCAGCGCGGGCTCCTCGCTTTTGGCGCGCCCCGGCATCGCTCACGCCCGCCGTCGCGCTGGCGCCTTCGCGGTCCTCGCGCCCGTCTTGGCGGGCGGCGGCTTTTTGGCGGGCCTGCGCTTCCCGGGCGGCTGCGGGGGCGTCTCGCCGCCCGCTCGAGGCGACCGAACGCTTCAAAGCCTCCATGAAATCGAGCACCTTGGCGCCGGGTTCGGCCTGCTCCTCGACGGGAATGGTCTCGCCGCGACCGAGCTTCTCCTTGACCAGTTGGCGCAGCGCCTCGGCGTAGTGATTGCGAAATTTCGCGGCGTCGAAAGGCTCGCTGCGCCGCTCGATCAGATCTTCCGCCATCTGCACCATGTCGGCGCGCGGCTTCTCGCGGCCGAGAGGGGCGAAGATCTCCTGGGCGTTTTTCAGTTCGCTTTCGTAACGCAGCGTGTCGACAACGAGCCCCTGCCCGTCCGCGACCGGAAACAGGGCGATGAGATTCTCCCGTCCGCGCAGCGTGAGCTGACCGATGCCGACCTTATGCTTCGACCAAAGCGCGTCGCGCAATACGCGGTAGCCCTCCTCCGCGACCTCGCCGTCGGGCAGAACGAAATACGGCCGGTTGAAATACAGCGGTTCGATTTCGTCGGCGTCGACGAATTGCGAGAGCTCGATCGTGTGGCGCGAGGACAGCTTGAGCGAGTTCGAGCTCCTCGTCTTCCATGAAGACGTAGTTGCCCGGCTCCACCTCATAGGCGAGCACGATATCCTCGCTCTTCACCTCGCCCTTGCCCGGCGCGACCTTGAGATAGCGGATGCGCTGATTGGAGTTTCGGTCGACCTGATGGAACCTGATTTCCGACTCGGCCTTCTCGGCCGCCACGAGCCGGACCGGAATCGACACAAGCGCCAGACGAAGATAGCCCTTCCAGAAGCTGCGCGCCGACGTGGCCATGACATCCCGCTCCCTCGCGAAGCCGTTCAGCCAGTCATAGATAAGGCGGGCGGCGACGGGAGCGACGAAAATCACTCGCGCCGACAGTCTCGCTGGGCGAGGCGAATTGGCGCGGTTCGATCTAGCGGCTCGAAAGCGGCGACCGCAGCACGTTGCGCCGCAACGAGCCGCCGCCCGGCGCGAGGGTCGGGCGGCCCTCTGCGGATGCCTCCCGCGCGGCGCGCACGGCTTCGTTCAGCTTGACGATCGACGCCGCCTGTCTGTCGAGCGGCGCGGCGACCTCCTCCGGTTCCTCGTCGAACTCCGCGACCGCCGACGTGACCAGCGCAGGCTTGAGCAGAGGCTTGGCGAGAGCAGGACGGGAAAGTGCGGGTCTTGCCAGGACCTGGCGGCCGGCGCTTGGCTTGGCCGCGGTCCGATGGTCGGCGTTGGCCGTCAGGTCGCCCGCAACGACGGCGCCCTTCTCCAGCTCGATTTCGCCGTAGGTCGTGTCGCCTTCGATGCGGCCGGTGGCGCGGACGACAAGAAGCTGCTTGACGTCGATGCGTTCGCCGATCCAGCCGCTGACGTCGGCCTCGATCGCGGAGATGGCGCCCCGGATGACGCCCGACCGGCCGACCCAGACGACGCGCGCGGTCACCGCGCCCTCGACGAGGCCGTCGACGATAAGAAGATCAGGGACGGACAGCTCGCCCTTGAGGGTCACGCCCTCGCCGATATAGACGACGTTTTCCTGATCTGGCCTGAAGCTCGCGGTTCCGTTGGCGGCCATTCGTCTCCCCCGTCATGCCTCATGCATGGTCGCGTTCGCTGCAAGTCGAAATCATCGAATCACAGTTGCGTTCCAGTCGTGGAGCATAGCCGATTGTGGCGCGCGGCAAAACAAATAGGTTGAAAACTGTAATTCAACTGTAAGGGATAGAACTTAGTCTTCGTTTCCGCGTGAATCCGAGAGCGGATGAAGGTCGCGGACCATGGCGCGCATGCGTTCGTCTAGGACATGCGTATAGATTTGGGTCGTCGCAATGTCGGCGTGGCCGAGCAGTTCCTGAACCACGCGCAGATCCGCCCCGTTTTGCAGCAGATGGCTCGCAAAAGCATGGCGCAGGGCGTGGGGATGCACTTGCGCGGCAGAGAGGCCGGCGGCGGTCCCGAGCGTTTTGAGTTCGCGCGCGAAGGCCTGCCGTGTCAGATGGCCCGCCTCGCTCTCGGCGGGAAAAAGATAGGGACTGGCGGCAAGCCCGGGCGCGACCGCGTCGAGCAATTCGCGATAGGCGCGAATCCGGAGCCTCGCGCGCTCGCTGAGCGGCGCGAGACGCTCGCGCCCGCCCTTGCCCCTGATCGTGATGAACGGATCGCGCGCGCGCGCCACGCTTTTTGGCAGCGACACGAGTTCCGACACCCGAAGCCCCGTCGCATAGAGCGTCTCGAGCAAAGCGACGAGGCGCGACGCGCGCACTCTCTCGCGGGGCGGGCGCTTTTCGTCGTCCACTCCTTCCGCGGCGATGGCAAGGAGGCGGTCCACTTCCGCAACCGACATGACGCAAGGCGCGCTGCGCGCCCGTCGCGGCCCGTCGAGCGCCGTCGTCGGATCGTCGGCGCGATGGCGATCGACGAAAAGAAACTTGTGGAACTGACGCAGCGCGGAGAGCCGCCGCGCGGCGGTCGCCGTCGACATGCCGCGCGCATTGAGCGCGCCCAGATAGGCGCGCAAGCCGTCTGTCGTGACAGCGCCCGGATCGCAACCCTGCGCTTGAAGGAAGGCGACGTAATCGAGAAGATCGCGGCGATAGGCTTCCAGCGTGTTGCGCGCCGCGCCGCGCTCGGCCGCCAACATGTCCAGAAAGGCGTCGAGCTGGCGGGCGGTTGGCGCGTTCACCCTGGGCGCCTCATTTGTTGATGCGTTGCGCCGGAATTGTGTAAGTCATCTCGCGCGGCTGCGGCGTCACAAAGGACACGACGGCGAGCATCCCCCCATAGACCAGAGCGACGATGGCGGCGACAAGGGCCAGGAAACGAAGAAGGCTCGGCAAGGATTCGACCCGTTAACATTAACCTCACGCAAGCTATTGCGCGAAGCGCCAGCAATTGCAACCGCACTCGCTCAGCGCACCACGACCTTCGCGCCGACATGCACGCGGTCGTAGAGATCGACCACATCGTCATTCATCATGCGGATGCACCCGGAGGACACGTTCTGCCCGATCGTATGCGGCTCGTTGGTTCCGTGAATGCGGTAGAGCGAAGAGCCAAGATAAAGCGCGCGGGCGCCGAGCGGATTGGCGGGGCCGCCATCCATGTGGCGCGGCAGATCCGGACGGCGCGCGAGCATCTCGGCGGGCGGCGTCCAGTCCGGCCACTCGGACTTGCGGCTCACCGATTTCACGCCGGCCCATTCGAAGCCAGGCCGGCCAACGCCAATGCCATAGCGGATGGCGCGGCCGCGCCCATGGACGAAATACAGGAACTTGCGTGGTGTATCGACGACGATCGTGCCGGGCGCCTCGGGTCCATCGTAGTCGATTTCCGTGCGTGCAAACATCGGGTCGGGGCCGCGCTGAATGTCGGCCGGCTGCGGCGCATAGGCGGCAAGATGGACGTTGCGGGTCGGCTCGGCCGCCGGCGGCGCCGCATAGCGCACAGGCGCGCGGTTGTCCCCGACGAGCGCCTCGATCAGCCCGCCGCCGAGTTCGCTCTGCTGCGGATACGCTGCGCTCTGCTGCGCATAAGCGTCGCTCGAACGCGGCGCGTCGGCATAGGACCGCGCCGCCCCCGAATGCGGATAAGAGGCGCTTTGGTCGACGGGCGCGGCGGAAAGCGCCGCGCCGGCAAGGGCCGGACCCGCGAGAAGCGTCGCGCATGACGCGGACGCCGCGAAGACGAGATGGGCAAAACGTGCGGACATGATAAAAACCGGTAATTCGCGTGCGGGTTTGCTTGGCCCGCACGCTCGTGACGACGCCTGTCATCATATACCATGTATTTTTACGGTAAATCGTAAGAAATCAGCATGGTTATCAAACTGCGAACGTCAACAATACTTGGTTATGGCCGTATGAAGATGCGTGATTAACGAATGCTTGCGCGTCGCCGGCCGCCCGCTAGAAATGAGACTCGGCGTCCTCATCCTCGGCCGGAATTTCGTGGCGCATGATCAGCGGCGCCTGGGCGAGGGCAAAGGCGATCGTCAGCGGCAATATGCCGAAGACCTTGAAATTCACCCATTGATCCGTCGACACGACGCGCCGGACGACTTCGTTCAATCCGGCAAGCGCGAAGAAGAACAGGCCCCAGCGCCAGGTGAGCTTGCGCCACCCCGCGTCGTCGATATGGATCGCCATGTCGAAGACGATGGGCAAAAGCAGCTTGCCGAAATAGAGCGCGCCGATGAGCGCCGCGCCGAAGAGCGAATAGAGGATCGTGACCTTCAATTTGATGAAGGTCTCGTTCTGGAGAAAGACGGTGAGGCCGCCAAAGACGAGCACTAATAGCGCGGTGACGACCGGCATGGCGGGGAGATGCTTCGTGATCGCCCAGGAGACCCCCAGCGTCAGCAATACGCCCGCCATGAGAACGCCCGTCGCGTAAAAGATGCCGAGTTTGCCATTGACCACGAAGAAAACGACGAGCGGGCCGAGTTCAAGCGCGACTTTGAGAAGAGGGTTGAGCTTCTTCTTGGGAGCCGGAGCGGTGCGCGTGGTCGTGTCGTCCTGCGTCATCTGGTCAGCTTTCCGTCGACGCCTCGGCGTCGTCGTCTTGGTCGAGGCCCGCGATGGCGCGCGCAAAGTCGCGCGCCGTGAAAGGTTCGAGATCATTGGCGCCTTCGCCGACGCCGATGAAGTGAATCGGCAGTCCATAGGCGTCGGCGATCGCGACTAATATCCCGCCGCGGGCCGTGCCGTCGAGCTTCGTCATCACGAGGCCCGTCACCCCCGCGGTGCGCGCGAAGGCGTCGACTTGCGTCAGCGCATTCTGCCCGACGGTCGCGTCGAGCACCAGCAGCACGGCGTGCGGCGCGCCCGCTTCCGCCTTACGCATGACGCGAACGATTTTTTCGAGCTCCGCCATCAACTCGGCGCGGTTTTGGAGGCGCCCGGCGGTGTCCATGAGCAAAATGTCCGCGCCGGTCTCTCTGGCGCGATTGATCGCGTCGAAGGCGAGTCCGGCGGCGTCGGCGCCGTCATTGCCCGACACCACCTCGGCGCCGAGGCGGGCGCCCCAGATCTGCAATTGCGCGACGGCGGCGGCGCGGAACGTGTCGCCCGCCGCGAGGACGACGCGCCGACCCTCGCCCGTCCATTTGGAGGCGAGCTTGGCGATGGTCGTCGTCTTGCCGGAGCCGTTGACGCCGACGACCAGAACCACGAAGGGCTTTTTGTTCTCGTCGATCTCGAAGGGCCTGGCGATGGGCTCCAGCGTCGCCTCGACCTCGCGCGCAAGGATGGCGCGCACTTCCTTTGGGGCGATGTCCCGCTCGTAACGGGCCTTGCCGACGGCCTCGACGATGCGGGTGGCGGCCCCCACGCCGAGATCCGCGCGCAAGAGTACGTCCTCCAGCTCGTCGAGCGTCAGCGCGTCGAGCTTGCGCTTGGTGAAAACGTCGGAAACGCCCTGGGTGATCGCCTGCGAGGTGCGGGAGAGCCCGCCAGAAAGGCGGCGCCACCAGGAGACCGGTTCGACGGGCTGCGTCCCGGTCGGCCCCGGTTCGGGCTGCGGGCGCGCTTCGGCGGCGGACTCCCCGCCCTTTCCAAACAGGCGCGAAAACATGCCGCGCTTCTTTGACCCGTCTGCGTCCGTGTTCATCCGTCCCTCAGTGGCGCGCCATGCCTACACCAGTCGGGCATAAAGGGCCAGCGTCCGGCGCGGAAAGGCCTGCCGCTGTCGTTACCAGCGCAGCACCGCGCCACCCCAGGTCATGCCGGCGCCGATCGCCATCATGGCGACGACGTCGCCTCTCTTGAGCTTGCCGGCGCGATTGGCCTCGTCCAGCGTGATCGGCATGGAGGCGCTGGACGTGTTGCCGTAGCGATCGATGTTGATCCAGCATTTCTCGCGCGGCACGCCCAGATTGTCGAGGACGGACTCGATAATGCGCTGATTGGCCTGATGCGCGACGATATGGGTCACGTCCGCGGCGTCGAGACCGGCTTTGGCGAGAGTTTCGCTGACGACTTCGGGGAGAAGGCGGGTCGCGACCTTGTAGACCTCGCGCCCGCGCATCTTGATCTTGTTGCCGTTGTCGGCGAGGAGCTCGGGCGAAATCGGCCGCCGGCTGCCGCCGCCGAAAATCCCCAAAATGCCGGTGAGCGTCCCGTCCGTGCGCAGCGTCGCGGCGAGCAGGCCGCGCCCCTCCTCCTCGCTCGCGCCGAGCAGGATGGCGCCCGCGGCGTCGCCGAAAAGCACGCAGGTTTCGCGATTGGTCCAGTCGACGAAGCGGCTCAGCGTCTCGGCCCCGATGACCAGAGCGCGCTTGACGGCGCCGGTCCGAATGAACTGATCGGCGATGACGAGGCCGTAGAGCGATCCCGCGCAGGCGGCCGCGACGTCGAAACAGAAAGCGTTCCTGGCGCCGAGCTGGGCCTGCACGAAGGCGGCGCAGGAAGGCGTCGGCGCATCGCCCGTCACGGTGCAAATGACGATCATGTCGATGTCTTCAGGCCGCACCCCGGCCATTTCAAGCGCCTTCCGGCCGGCGGCGGCGGCCAGATCGGAGGTCGCCTCATGATCGGCGGCGACCCGCCGTTCCTTTATGCCCGTGCGGCTGACGATCCACTCGCTGTTGGTGGCGACCATTTTCTCGAGATCGGCGTTGGTGAGCACGCGCTCTGGCGCATAAGACCCGGTTCCGAGAATAATGGCGTTCGGCAAGGCGCGTTCTTTCTGATGGATGGCTATCGAATGATCAGCTTTTTCTTGGGACTTGCCGGCGCGGCGTTAATGTGTCCCGAGACCTTTTTGGCCCGGTCGGCTCCGGCGCGGCTATTCATAGGGACGCGGCGGCCAAGCGCAAACGTTTTTTCTTTTTGCCGATGAACGTCGCGAAAACAAATTGTTATGCGCATGGGGCCGCCGCAGGCTTCCGTGCGCGACGGTGATTCGTGTGGTTGAAAACGCTTTTTTAAGGGCCGCCGAAATATTAACGACCTGCGGGCGCGACATCGCCCGCCGCCCCCGATTTCAACCCGCCGCCGCTGCGCATCCCTTCTGCGCGGCCAATGGAGCTTTGCCGTGATCCACGCCCTCATTTTTGCAGTCGTCGCGCTTTATGCCCTTTTCGGCGCGCTTACCGCCTGAGCGCGGGCCATCGTCGATTGCGTTCGGCGCCCGGGCGTGGCAATCGGGCGCATGCAGGAAGACCCGAAGCGCTCCGCCCCCGCCCCGCGCGTGTCCTTTGTCTCGCTCGGCTGCCCCAAGGCGCTCGTCGACAGCGAGCGCATCGTTACGCGATTGCGCGCCGAGGGCTATGAGCTGGCGCGCACGCATGCCGGCGCCGACGTCGTCGTCGTCAACACCTGCGGTTTCCTCGACAGCGCAAAGGCGGAGTCGCTCGAGGCGATCGGCGCCGCGCTCGCGGAGAACGGCAAGGTCGTCGTGACCGGCTGCATGGGCGCCGAGCCGCAAGCGATCGTGGCGCGTTTTCCGGACGTCCTCGCGGTCACTGGCCCTCAACAATACGAGAGCGTCGTCGACGCCGTGCGCCGCGCCGCCGCGCCCGCGCATGACCGCTTCCTCGACCTCGTGCCCGAGCAGGGCGTGCGGCTTACGCCGCGGCACTACGCCTATCTGAAAATCTCGGAAGGGTGCGACAATAGCTGTTCCTTCTGCATCATCCCGCATCTGCGCGGGCCGCTCGTCTCGCGTCCGGCCGGCGAGGTGCTTCGGGAAGCGGAGAAGCTCGTGCGCGCGGGCGTCAAGGAGCTGCTCGTCATCTCGCAGGACACGAGCGCCTACGGGCGCGACCTGCGCTTCGCCGAGAGTCAGTTCGGAGATCGCAGCGTGCGCACGCGCTTTCTCGAACTCGCGCGCGAACTCGGCGAGACGGGGATATGGGTGCGACTGCACTACGTCTACCCCTATCCCCATGTCGACGCCGTCATCGAGCTGATGTCCGCGGGAAAGATCCTGCCTTATCTGGACATCCCGTTCCAGCATGCGGCCCCGGCCGTGCTGAAGGCGATGAAACGCCCGGCCAACGAGGAAAAAACCCTCGCCCGCATCAAAGCCT
Source organism: uncultured Alphaproteobacteria bacterium (assembly GCA_963713845.1). GTDB lineage: Bacteria > Pseudomonadota > Alphaproteobacteria > Rhizobiales > Beijerinckiaceae > Methylocystis. The sequence goes on along the minus strand of CAVQNJ010000034.1, from coordinate 17,964 downwards.
GGCGCGCCGCCTGTCCCGATCTAACGCTGCGATCGACGTTCATCGTCGGATTCCCCGGCGAGACGGAGCAAGATTTCGAGACGTTGCTCGACTGGCTCGAAGAGGCGGAAATCGACCGCGCCGGCGCGTTCAAATATGAGCCCGTGGCCGGAGCGCCGGCGAATGATCTCGGACTCGCCGCCGTGCCCGAGGAGATCAAGGAGCAGCGTTGGCGGCGCTTCATGGAGACGCAGCAGGCGGTCAGCGCGCGCCTCATGCGGCGCAAGGTCGGGAAGCGGCTGCAAGTTATCGTGGATGAGGCGGGCGGCGGCCGATCCGGCGCGCCCGCCAAGGGCCGCACCAGGGCGGACGCGCCGCAGATCGACGGCTCCGCTTTCATCGAACTCGCGGCGTCCGCTAAGACCCGGCGACATTGTGACGATGAAGGTGGAGCGCGCGGACGCCTATGACGTCTATGGCGTCGTCGCCTGATCGAGGCGCGCGACGCTCGGCGCCGCGCCCTCTTGCAGAGCGGCCAACAGCATCGGCGAGAGCGTCCGCGACGCGCCGACGAAGACCAGCAACGTCGCGATCAGCGCAGCCAGAACGACGGCGCGCTCGCGCGCGGTCATGGGCGCGAGCGCGTCGGTCGGCGGCTTCACGGCGAATTGGCCGACAGCCCAGGCGGTCGCGACAAATGCGAGCGCCGCGCCAAGGTCCCTTGGACCCGCGACGCCGATGAAGGCATAGGCGAGCGCGGCGAAGATCGCGGCGGCCAGCGCGGCCTGCGCCAGCCGTCCGCGCGCCAGCGCGAAGACGATGCGGCCGCCGTCGAGCAAGCCGATGGGCGTCAAATTGTAGAGATTGATCGCAATGGACATGGCGATAAAACCAATCGCGCAGACGCCGGCCAGCGTTTCCAGCGTCGCCGGATTGGACCAATCGGTCGCAACAGCGCTCCAGCCTGTGGTGAAAAATCTCAACCCCCACGCGGCCACGGGGACGAGCGCCACCGCGACCGCCGCCGACAGCGCCGGCCCCATCACTGCGACGACCGCGTCCTCGAAGCGCGATTTTGCGGCGCGCGTATTGATCGCAGTCCCGCCCAGAAGTGGGACGAGCACGAGCGTCGCGTCCTTATGGCCGAACCAGCGCATCGCGAGCAGATGGCCATATTCGTGGACGAACAGCGCGGATTGCAACATGAGCGCGACGAAAACGGCGATCTCCCAGAGTTCGGGATAGCCGGCGCTTAGAAGAGCGACAATCGCCACGAAGGCCAGAAGCGCCAGCACGGCGCTCGCCGTCCGGCCGACGATGGCGGCGCGGGAAGTCGCCGGGGCGCCTTCACAGACCGCGCGCAGATGTTCGAGAAACCGGCGATTGGCGCGCGGCACATAGAGGCGCCCGAACAGGCCGCGCGAAAGACGCCGCGTTTCCTGTTCCACCAGAACCTTGTCGCCGCGCAACGTGAGCCGCAGCCGCGCCCAGGCGTGGTCTGCCGGCTCCAGCGGCTGGCTATCCATCTCTATGTGTTTGCCCTCGTAGAGCGCGAAGGGGGCGTAGCGCGTCACCAGCCAGACGGACTCCCGGAACGGTCCGGCGCCGCCATGCCGCACCCAGGCGCGATGGCGCGACGGCGGATCGCCCTCGAAACCCTGCCGCTCGATTTCCAGCGCGCCGCTCCAGCCGCCCGGCGGGGAAGGCGCGAGAAGGCAGGCCGCCCAAACGCGCGCGATCTCGCTCTTGATCTCGATATTCGTGCGGATGCAGCGGCGGCCAAGCGGAACCCAAAACATCACCCCCCAGGCGATGAACCCGACCCCGCACAGCAGCAAAGACTGCACGATCCCGTCAAGGAACGCGTGCAGGGAAGGCATGTCAACATTCATTCGCCAGCCCCATGGCCAAAGACAGAAACTAGGGGGCAAAGCCTTCACGGAAGCTTGCAAAATTGATCGACCAAGCCCCGCGGCGGGCGGGGTTGTCCCTTTCGCCTGCTGTTTGGCGAGAAAAGGCGCTGCAAGAGCCGCGCGGGGCGCGTAGTTCCTGTATTATCGACGCGCTCGAGCCGGCTATGGCGCGCCTCCGGCCCGCGCCATATGATGGGTCTGGGAAAAGCCTCAAGGAGCAGGACAATGACGGAAGAACCGAACGCCAGCCCGCCGCCCGGCAAGGAACAAAAGAGGGGCGCTCAGGGCCCGGTGCTCCTGATCCCGAAAAGCTACTTCTACATTGTCGGCGCGATCGTCATCGGCTCGTTCGCGCTGACCCTCTTCGCCCGCAACCCCTATACGCAATCGGTGCAGGAGGGCGGCAGCTTCTATGAGAACGGCGTGGATAATTCCGCGATAATGTGGGTCGCCATCTTCATTGGCATACCGGCGAGCTTCTGGGCTTATAAGCGCTGGATTTTGCCGCTCTTCGACAAGAAGTGATCATTCGCGCGACAAACGCCGGAGCGCGGTCGAGGACGCGGGGCTTCTCGGCCCATGCAGGTAAACGAAGGCCGGCGGAGACTTGCCGGCCAGAAGCCGCGCATTCTGCTCGCTGAGTCGCGCGTGCGTGAAACGCTGCGCCGCCTTCGCCGCGGCGGCCCGCAGGGTCGCGCCGGGCCGATCCACGACGGCGACCGGCATGTTGCGCATGATTTCGGCCCATCGCCGCCAACGGTGGAATTGCAGCAAGTTATCGGCGCCCATGATCCAGACAAAGCGCACGCCCGGGCAGCGTCGGCGCAGATAGGCGAGCGTCTCGGCCGTATAGCGCGCGCCGATCTCCGCCTCGAACCCCGTGACGACGATACGCGGGTCGCGCGCCAGTCTGCGCGCCGCGGCGATCCTTGCGTCGAGCGTGGCAAGTCCGCTCCTGTCCTTGAGGGGATTGCCAGGCGAGACGAGCCACCAGAGGCGATCGAGCGCCAGGCGCGTCAGCGCCAGGCGCGCGACCAGCAGATGGCCGTTATGCGGGGGATCGAAGGAGCCGCCGAAAAGGCCGATGCGCATGCCCGGCGCATGCGGCGGGAGTCGCAGCGGACGGCGCGGGGCGCTCACCCGCGAATCTGCCCGGAGCCATGAACGAGATATTTGAAAGACGTCAGTTGCTCGACGCCGACAGGTCCGCGCGCGTGCATGCGCCCTGTCGCAATGCCGATCTCTGCGCCAAAGCCGAATTCGCCCCCGTCGGCGAATTGCGTCGACGCGTTGTGCAGGACGATGGCGGAGTCGACCTCGTCCATGAAGCGTCGCGCCGCCGCCTGATCGCGCGTGACGATGCAATCCGTGTGATGCGAACCATAGGTTTCGATATGCGCGATGGCGCCCTCGATCCCATCCACCACCTTCGCAGCGATGATCGCGTCGAGATATTCCGCGCGCCAATCGTCTTCAGTGGCGGCGCTCGCGCGCGAGTCGGCGGCCATTACGGCGGCGTCGCCGCGCACCTCACAGCCCGAGTCGATGAGCAAGGAGACGAGCGGCGCGAGATGGGTTCGCGCGCAGGCACGATCGACGAGCAGCGTCTCGGCCGCGCCGCAAATCCCGGTGCGCCGCATCTTGGCGTCGAGCAGCACGCGCGCCGCCATGTCGATATCGGCGTCCGCGTGCACAAACACATGCACAATCCCCTCGAGATGCGCGAAAACGGGCACGCGCGCTTCATGCTGCACGCGCGCGACGAGACTTTTGCCGCCGCGCGGGACGATGACGTCGACATTGCCGTCGAGACCCGAGAGCATGGCGCCGACGGCGGCGCGGTCTGGCGTGCCGACCAGCGAGATTGCCGCCTCGGGCAATTCGGCGGCCCTCAGCCCCGCGGCGAGGCAGGCGTGGATCGCGCGGGAGGAGCGCAGGCTTTCCGATCCCCCGCGCAGGATCGCGGCGTTTCCTGACTTCAGGCAAAGGGCGCCCGCGTCTGCCGTCACATTGGGCCGGCTCTCGTAAATCACGCCGATCACGCCAAGCGGCGTCGAAACGCGCTCGATGACGAGGCCGTTCGGCCGCTCGAAGCGGGCGAGGAGCCGTCCGACGGGATCGGGCAGCAGGGCGATCTCCTCCAGGCCGCGGGCGATGGCCTCGACGCGTGCGTCGTCGAGCGTCAGGCGGTCGATGAAGGAACCTGCCGTGCCGCGCGCCGTGGCGTCGGCGACGTCGCGCGCATTGGCGGCGAGAATGGGGCCGGCCTGTTGCCGGATCTCGGCGGCGGCGAACCGCAAGGCCCTGTCCTTGGCCGTCGCCGACGCCAGCGCAACGCCCCGCGCGGCCTTGCGGGCGGCGCGCCCGAGGGCGGTCAGGGCCTGCGCAAGGTCCGCGGGGTCAGGCGCTTCCTTGATCAGCAGCTCGGTCATGCTCAAAAAGATCCGACAGATGGACGACGCCTCTGGCTACCACGCAACAAAGATGCGCGAAAGCCGCCCGCACGGGCCTTGCCGAGGCGAGACCGCCAGTCTATAGAACGCCCTCCGCGCTCCCTTCGTCTAGCGGTCTAGGACGTCGCCCTCTCACGGCGAAAACAGGGGTTCGAGTCCCCTAGGGAGCGCCAGGAAAATCCGCTTTTCCAGCCGCCGTCACGCAATCCGCTTCGTTCAAGGGGCGGTCGAGATAAAGGCCGTGTCGTTTGCGATCTGCGTGACGTAGGCCCTGGTGTGCGGGCCCTCCTGAATGACGATTTCGTTGTTGAACCGACCAATCTGCCGGAGCATCGCCAGATCGCTTTGGCCAGATTGCGCGACACCGGCATTGTTGGTCTTTCCCGGACTGTACTGCGTCACGTTGAAGACGTTGTGCTGGCTTGTCTGGACAGCCGTAACGGGCTGGTTTGAATTCAAGGTCACGCCCGCCTTGAGGTTAAGAACGGGGGAGACGTAGCTGTAAATATAGGTGTAGGCGGGATCCTGAGCGTGGGCGTAAAGAGGAAAATTGATCAACGCAATCGCGCCAAGATTCGCAATCGACTTCTTGAGAAAATTCATCGCGCGACCCTCACTTGCCGATGAAGCAGCCGCGACGGCTACAAATAATAACCCGTCGCGGCTGTTTGCTGATGTCGGGCCGCTCGATGCAGAGCGACGGCCGAGTGACTGCCACAATTACGGGGCGATAGACGTCCAGGAAGGCGAGTTCTGGATGACTTGCAGACCGTTCGTCGCGACGCTGCCCTTGCCCGCGGTCGCCGTCTGCGTGACGTTGGCGGTAGCCGTCGCCTTGTTGAAGGAATTCTTCAACGTCGAGCCAAAGGAGAAGCTCGGCGAGTTCTGGGCGATCACCAGGTCGTTACTGGCGGAGCCGACCGACTTGCCAAAGCCCGTGGCCGTCGCGGACTGATGAACAGTCGCCGAAGCCTGCGCGCCATTGTAGATCCCGGTGCTGCCGCCGAAATTGAATTCAAGAGCAAACGCAGCGGACGACGCCATCGCGAGCGCAAGAGCCGCAGGAATAACAAGCATCTTTTTCATGACAATCCTCCCAAGAGGGACAAAAGAACAAGTGCGCTCGGCGCACCCCGAAGCTTTCATCTACGCTTCGAAGGCAACACTAGACGTAATCGTCGGCTGAGTGAATTTGGCAATAAGCCTGAATATTTTAGGCGTCCTTCGATAAGCTGGCTATCGAAAGGTTATTCTCGGCGCGATGAGCAATTTTATCCCTACATCTTTTGGACAAAACTGACGACTTGACGATGGCGTGCGACGAACGGACGGCGCAGGCTCGATCTTTTGATCCGCCAACGGGCACTTTCGATCCATGTCGACCGCTGCGGATCAGCCTTTTGAGCGCGGCATTGGCCAAGAGATTTACTTAACGCAACGAATTTTTACACGTTGCATTAAGTATTTTTTATACATCGCGCCAAATTTCCAGGCCAAAACCGATGAATAGGCGACGCTCTTACGCTTTTCTTTCGTGACGCCGATGTTTCCTGTGGTCGGTAAGCGGCGCTCAGAGCACGAAAATTGCCGATGTCGGGGCAGTCTTCAGTTCGCTCGTGAGGCGTTGCTTCTTCGAGATTGGTCCTGAACAGAGACTGTAGGCGGGATAGCGGGATGGCGAGAAAGCAGAAGGTTGCGCTGACGCGTTGGCTTGTCGCCACCTGCCTCGCGCCAGCCGCGCTCTCGGCGGCCCCCGCCGCAGCCCAGTTGTTCAACCCCACGGAACTGACCTCGCCTTCCCAGGCTCCACCGCGCGCGGGCGGCGTCCTTAGCGTCAGCCCGCGCGCGCCGAGGCTCGAGCCGCCAAAGCGGGCGAAGGAAACTTTCGTCAGGGTGCGGCGAATATCGATCGGCGACGCCTTTCCCGAACTCGCGGCGGAAAACGCCGCCTTCGCCGAAAGATTGGCGGGCCAACGTCTCAGCGTCGCGGAAATTTACGCCGCAGCGCAAGAACTTGAGGACACCTATCGCAAAACGTTTCCGCTCGCGGAAATTTCTATTCCCGCCCAGAATTTCGCGGATGGCGTGGTCCGAATTGACGTCGAGGACGGGTTTATCGAGAGCATCGACCTTTCCGAAGCGCCGGAAAGGTCCCGCGACCTCATACGCGCGCGGGTCGCGAACCTTCTGGGAAAGCGGCATCTCACCTTAGGCGAGTATCAACGCAGCACAATGCTGGTCGGAACGCTCGCGGGCGTCTCCGGCGCGGCGACGATCAAGCCGTCGGATACGGCCGGGGCATATGTTCTCCTGGTCGGCGCGAGAGAAAATCGCGTTTCGGCCACCACCAGCATCGATAATCGTCTGCCAAAATATTTGGGGCCCTGGCAGTTCTCGCAGTCCGCCGCGCTCAACAACGCTTTCGGGTTTGGGGAACAGATTTCCTTCACCGCTGCGTCCGGCCCCGATTTCAACCGCTATTTCGCCGGCGCGGCAAAGAGCCAGGCCTATGTTTTCGACGTTGGCGTTCCCATCGGGCCCGACGGCTTCATGATCGGCGCGAGCTATGTCTCGGCGCGCGCGCGCGCCTCGCCTCTGCCCAATGCGTTGCCCCCGGAGCTGGAAGTTCTCGGCGAGCGCAATACGGGCCTGTATGAACGCGTCTCCGCGCGCGCCGCCTATCCACTTATTCTGAGCGCCGAGCGCACGTTGAAGTCGCAATTGACGTTCGACCATATCTTCTCGCGTTCGAGCAGTTGGCCGGATCCTCTGGTCGTTGCGCCTTTGGGTCCTGTCTTCGATGGCTATCGCGATCGCTATGACGCCATCCGCGTATCGGCGGACGGCGCCTATCGACTGCCCTGGGAATGGGGCGGCTCCCTCAACGGGCTGGCTGTTTATTCGCACGGCCTCGGCGGCCGCGCCACACTTGGCCCGCTTTTCTTCGATCCGACGCTGTCGCGTCCCAACGCGCAGCCGATCTTCAACAGATCCGCGGGAAAGCTGCGCCTCAATCTCGGATTGCCGGAGGATTTTCAATTTACCGCGATCGCCAGGGCGCAGACCAATTTTGATCAGTCGCTGATGATCACGGAGAACATGTCGCTCGACGGTCTCGAAGCCGTCTCGGGCTTTGCGTCCGGCACGCTCAATGCGGATCGCGGCTTCACGTTCCGCAGCGAAATCACCCGCCCGCTTCGCATCGAACTCATGGAGGCGCCCGGCGTGATCTCGCCCTATGCCTTCTTCGCCTGGGGACGCGGCGTGCATCAGGTCCCCTACCCCGGAGAGCGGCCAAGCTTTTGGGCCGATACCTACGGCGGCGGCCTGCGCGCCAACACCGCCATTACAGGCGCGCCCTTTGGCGAAACCTTCACCCTCGAATTCGGCAAGTCCTTCTCGAACATTTTATTCCGCGAGAGCGGCTTCAGAACGAATTTCGCGTTGAACATCCACTATGCCGGAAATCCGCTCGATCCGGATGTCGTGCAAACCCCGACCGGGGTCACAAAGGGAGACCCGGCCCCTTCCACGTCGCCGCAACTTTGGAGCGGCTTCTATGCGGGCTTGAACGCCGGCTACTCCTGGGACCCGCGGCCCGAATTCGTCACGCTCGGATATCCCGCGGGACAACAGCTCGACAATTTCTTTGGCTTGATTCCCATTGGCGGGACCCTTTTCCCCATCTCGAATTTTGCGGCCGCCTCCGTCCTCGGCGCGTCAGGCATTTCCCGGGCCTCGGCTGGAGGCTTCGCAGGCGGCGGGCAGCTCGGGCAGAATTACCAGTCCGGCAGGTTTGTCGTTGGTTTCGAGACAGATTTGCAGGGTTCGAACTTGCGCGCGCGGAGCGGGTTCACAAATGTCACGAACGCCGACTTCCTAGACGTCCTGCCCGGCGCGCCCGTCGCATTCTACCGCAATTTTCCGGCCACGACGTCGGTTCAGCACGAGAAGAGCGTCGACTGGCTCGGCACGCTTCGCGGCCGAGTGGGCTACACGGTCACCCCGACGCTGCTCGCCTATGTCACCGGGGGTCTAGCCTATGGCGGCGTCTCGGCCAGCACCTTTATGACGCAGCATTGGGGCGGCTCCCCGGTGACGAATGTTCTGCCGCCTTTGCCGGCAGCCGCCTCGCTCGACTTGTTTTTGCAATCTGCAGGCTCGGCGGGCCATTATGCGGCCACGCGCGTCGGCTGGACTCTCGGCGGCGGCCTCGAATGGATGTTCGCGCGCAATCTCAGCCTCAAATTCGAATATCTGTATTACGACCTCGGCGGCGTGACGTACAAACTCAGCCCGCTCGCGACCTCTTCAAACCTGTTCGGACCGACGCCGGCAAATTTCGCGCAAGCCACCACGCGAACGCAATTTGCCGGCGACATCGCACGACTGGGATTGAATTATCACTTCAACGACTCGACGCTAGAGGCTTCAACGTCACCGCCCGCGGCCTTCGGATCAAGTCTCTACGCCGGATTCAATGCGGGCTATTCCTGGGACGCGACTCCCGCGGTCGGCACAAACGCCGCGGTCGTGAGCAGTGGCGTCGACGACAAAATCGGAGCAGATTTCTCGCCGATGAGCGTCGTTCGAACGACGGGCCTCGTCGCGGCGCGCGCAGACGGCATGCTGAGCGGAGGCCAGATCGGTTACAATCACTTCATCGACAAATATATGGTTGGCGTCGAAACGGACATTCAGGGCGCCAGTTTCAAAGGCCGGTCCGGTTTCAGGACGGCGACGCCGCTGACATTTCTGGGCGCGAATGTCGGCGCGGCGTCGACAGTTGTCGAAAACACGAAATCGTTGGACTGGTTTGGAACGGTGCGCGGGCGGGCGGGCTACCAAATTTCGCCGACTTTGCTCGGTTACGCCACGGGCGGCTTCGCCTATGGCCTTGCCTCTGCACAAACCAACATCGCAGACCAGACCGTCAGCAGTCTCCCGCCCAATATCCAGTATCCAACAAATGCCGTTGGAAACTATTCCGACGTGCGTTTCGGGTGGGCGCTCGGCGCGGGTCTCGAATGGCTATTTGGGCCGAACCTGAGTTTCAAAGCCGAGTATCTCTATCAAGATCTCGGCTCCGTGCGTTACAAGACCTCCACAATGGCCACGCTGCTCCAACGTCACTCATGCCGTGCGGCTTTCCAAAAATCACCTGAGTCCCTCGCGGGGGGGGGGGGGGTTTGCCGAGGCCATGAAAGAGGGGCATGCAACTGGGCCATTAGCATCGACGCTGCCAAGATCCCTTGCGGAAACGTCGCCCAGTGCGAAGAAGAGTTTTCCATCGGAAGGGATCAAGTCGCAGTAGTCGCCGCTGACTGGACCAAGCGGCGCATAGTGATAACTGGTCTCCCAGCCGCCGGCAAGCAAGCCGAGCCGCGGCAAGAGGTTTCGCTGGATCTCGGAAGCCAGATCAAGATCGCGTTGCAGGGCGGCGAGTTCGGGCGAACTCAGATGGTCCAGGCAGTAGCGAACCAGCGGGTCGGACAGCAGCCGATCCTGTTCAATCGTATCGTGGCACTGTTCGCAGAAGCCGAAGGTGCCTTTATCCATGCGCTGCAGCGCCGCATCGACTTCACGCAGCAGGCCGGCGAGGCTCGAATTCTGCGGCGCGAGCACGATGGCTTGCTCCAGTCGCTGTTTACGCGCCTCCAACTGATTTTGTAGGAAAGTGACTTCGAGCGTAGCCATGACAACCTCCGGCGGTGGTTTCGATTTCCGTTTGCTATTGGATTCCGGCCGGTTCGGATTCGATGCAGCGGCATGGCTCCGAATGTTTGGAGTCAGGTCTTCACGAATCGGAACGCCGTAAGTTCGCGGGCTGAGAGTCCAAGTCGCGTGCCATTCCCGAATCGGAACACTTCCTTGTTTACTGTGTGGTACCCCTACCCCCCCCTTCCTTCGATATTTCTTGCCCCGGTCTTTGAGAACAAAGGACTTGGTCTAAGTAGACTTGTAAAGTATTTAAGAAACTTAAACTTAGACTTAGTCGAAGTAACTATTTGTATTTACAATTACTTAGCGTCAAGATTAGTCAAGAATGTTCGGTAAAGTATTTATTTTTCAATACTTTGACTGTATGTCATTGATTCTTAATTTAGTTGATTACATCTCCCGTAAAGTATTTATTTGTCAATAACTTAACTTGCATCATACTGATTTAAAGCAATTTGTTGTTGTATCCGTCCCCTGCTGGCGGATCGAGTGCCACCCCATAGCTGCGCGATTAAGATTACTTGTAAGTCAACAATGGCGCTGAGCGAAAAGTTAGGTCAAGAAGAAAAACAGCGGCTGGGAAATGCTCAGGCGTGATCAGAGGTTCCCGAGTGTGCCGTCCCAGAAATTCCTCGCATAACATTTGGGCCATCATTGCCGAAGTAGCGACGGGTGCGGTGCTGCGGCAAGGTACACAGATCCTTCGTCGCAAAGAGCGCTCCTCAGGATGACAGGTCGACGGCCCCTTCGGCTTCGCTCAGGGCAGGCTCTGAAGGGCCACTCTTCCGCGGTAGCGCATACATGCGTTACTTTTTCCGCAGCCTCCTCTCAGAACTCGAAGCGCAGGCCGAACTGGAAGTAGCGGGGCAGGAAGCCGGCGGCGCTGGAGCTGATGGTCCCGTAAGCGGAGTCGTCCACGCCTGAAACCGGCTGTCCGAAGCGGGGATGATTGGCGAGGTTGAAGATCTCCGCGCGGACGTCGAGCTTCATGCCTTCTTTCGGCGTAAACGACTTGTAGATATTCAAATCCACGTTATGAATGCCATCCACGCGCAAATTGGAGAAATAGCGCGGCGCATTGCCGGGGACCTGGTCGCCGGGCGCGGCGACGCAGTTTGGGTTGAGGAACGAAAGCTGGCCCGAGCCGCCGACGTTCCCATAGGCGCGAGCGACGGCATCCATGCTCAGGCCGGTTCTGAGCTGCGGACAGATAACGTTGGGACGCTGGCTGCCGTTGGCGAGACGCGGATTGTCCAGTCCGAGGCCCATGGGCTGGCCGGATTGCTCAGTGATTGTGGTGGCGATGGACCAGCCACCGATGGCGGCATCGGCGAGGCGGTTCATGTCGCCGCCAATCCATTGCTTGCGGCCAATGGGCAGGTCGAGGACGACGGCGGCTGCGAGACGCTGCGGCGTGTCGTTGGCGCCGATGGAGTGCTCCAGGTTCAGCCGATCCAGTTGCTGGGGAAGGCCAACGCTGACCCCGCCGCCGCTGCTAAGCCCTCCGACCCAGTTGTTCCTGCCGGCGGAGGAGTAGTCGGTGGATTTCGATATGGTGTAACTGCCTTCGAAGCTGAGGTTGTGCGAGGTGCGCTTTTGAAAGCGAACTTGCATGGCGTGATACCACGAGCTGGCTTCTTCGAGCATCAGGCCTTCGAAGTCTCCGGTGAATTGTGGATAGGGATTCAGGAGGTAGCCGACCGCAATCTGAGGTTGGCTGTAAATGGAATCGGGCTCGTTGAAGCAGGGAGCGGTGGCGCACGGAGTGCCAAACATTGGATAGAACGGATTGGCCACCTGCGTATTCAGGAAGCCGGTGACACAACCATCCGCCGAGCAAGTTGGATCCGTAGGAGTGACGGCGGCGGCGATCTTTGCCAGAAGGGCCGATGACATGAAATCGCGGTTGTTGGTACCCGCCCACGGCAGATGCGTGGTTCGGTTGGCGGAGTAGTCGACGCCGAGGACAATCTGGCCGGGCAGTTCGCGCTGGAAACCAAGATTCCATTGGTAGAGGTCGGCATCGCGCGCGGCGGTTGTGCCCAGGTCGTTGTTGTTGGAATATCCCCAATTTGCGAGCTTGCCATATTGCGTGCCTTGCGGTCCGGTGAAGCCGGTGGGGAAAGGATTTTCGAGTTTGGCGGACTGAGTAGCAAAATTGTCGGTGGTGAAGAAAATTGAGGCGGTCTTGCGGAAAGCGGTACCGGCGTATTGGAAGTTTGTGGCCGGGCTCATGCCGAAATAGATACCGGCGCCGCCGCGCACGACGGTCTTGGAATCGAGCTGATAGGCGAAGCCCAGCCTCGGGCCGACATCCTTGCGATAGACGGGGAGGCTGCGCGTACTGGAAGTGGGAAATACGGTGGTGCCGACCAATGGTTCCGAGGAAGGGAAGCTGATTCCATACGACTGAAGAGCGCTTTGGGCGCTGCTCAGGTCGAGATTCACACCCGTGCTGCCGGTGAAATCGCTGAACTCGATGTGGTTGTGGCGTTCGTTGTAGGGAGTGCTCCACTCATAGCGCAGGCCGAGATTGAGAGCAAGTCTGGAGGTGACTTTCCAATCGTCCTGGAAATAGAAGCCTGTCTCCAATGATCGGTTCGCCACTGACGGATAGACGATCAGCGAGGTGGGTTCGAAGGCATAGGAATTGACGTTGTCGCCATAACCAAACAAAAGGCTGGCGAAGGGGTTGCCGGTGGGATTGTTAGACGAGTCCGTGTCGCTGTTGGGAGTTGGCGAAGTCACGAGATCGGTGAAGTTGATGACGCCGGTGGGATCGGGCGGCTGCCAGAAGTTGTTGTAGAAAAGGCGCTGCTCGCCGCCGAACTTCAAGAGATGCGACCCCTTGGAAATAACGAGCTGCGACGAATAGGTAACGAGGGTGTGAGCGAAGGTGGTGTTTAGTGCGGACTGATCGAATAGATCGGTCCACGTCGATGCGCCGGTCATGTAGAAAGCGGGCATGCGGTCAACCCCGTTGGCCTGCTGGAAAACCGAAGGCAGTCCGGGCAAACCGGCCTGTTGCTGGGCGGCGTTGAAGCTGGAAATGGTGGGAATGTTGGGTGTCTCTATCTCATGCACGCGATCCAGGGAGAGGTGGCTGGTCCAGATGGTGCGCGGATTGATGGTCCAGGTGTATTCGAGAGACGCATTCTGAGCGCGCGTTGGGGTGTTGCCAATGCCGTCGCCACTCCCGTTATTATCGAAGCTATCGCCAAGGATGTAAGGGGTAGTGTAATTAGATTGCGACCGGCTGTAGCGGCCGCTGACTCGGTGTTTGTCGTTGATCTGATGATCAACCTTGATGTCAAACTGGTAATCGGGTTGGTGACCCACGCCGCTGAAGCTGAAATTGTTGAATTCCCCCGCCCCCGCCACGTTGGGCTTGGGATAGAGATTGATGATGCCCTGTCCGACGCCGTCGATTTCGCCCGGCGGGATCACATTTAACTGCCCCATGTACTGGACCTGAGGCCGGGGAAAGTTGCAGGGATTCCCGCAACCCTTGTTCGTTGGATCGTAAATGTTGTTGGCCGTCGCCGAGAAGTCGCCGGTTCGCTCTGCCAGGGTGGGCACCGATGCTAAGCCGCTAATCGCAGTATCCCAGCGGACTTTTTCGAAATCGACGAAGAAGAAAGTCTTGTTCTTTCTGATGGGGCCGCCGAGAGAAAGCCGGCCTGGTCGCGCTTGGAGTTTGGCTTGGCATTGGGCGCTGGGTTGAAGAAGTCGCGGGCGTCCAACCCGGAGCGCTGCAGGAAATACCAGCCGCTGCCGTGGAAGGCGTTGGTCCCGCTCTTGAGGACCATGTTGACGACGGTGCCGCCATTGTTGCCGAATTCGGCCGAGAAACTGTTGTTCTGGACCTTGAATTCCTGCACGCTCTCGACCAGGGGCTCGTAGTAAACGTTGGAGTTTCCTCCTTCGCCCTGTTCGGGCGCGCTGATGAGGGCGCCATCGAGGCGGACCTCGGCGGTGGCGTTGCGCTGGCCGTTGGAAACGAAGTTGGTGCCGGAGGGATAGTTGTCCGCCGCGCCCGAGCCGGCGACTTCGGTGACACCGGCGGAGAGGAACGCCATACCGAAGAAATTGCGGTTGACGAGAGGGAGTTCCTTCACATATTCGTTGGTGATTTCGGTGCCGAGGGTCCCGTTGTCGGTATCGAGCAGGGGCGCGGTGGTGGTGACGTCGATGGTCGTCGAGACGCCGCCCATTTCCAGCCTGAAGTTGAGGGAGGACTCCTGGTCTACGGCGAGAACCACGCCGGTTTTTTCAGCGGCGCGAAAACCGGCAGCTTCGACTTTGACGGCGTAGGTGGACGGGCGCAGGCCGGTGAAGAAGTACAAGCCCTTGTCGTCGGTCTGGGCGGTGCTGGCAATGTTGGTGCCGACATCGCGGATGGTGACGGAAGCATGAGCAACGACGGCGCCCGAGGCGTCGGTGACAACGCCGCGCAACTGCGCGCGGTAATTGCCTTGAGCAAGGACGAAGGCTGCGAGGCTCACCACCCACATCAGGGAAAGAATTCGCCGAAACGCCCGCATAAGAGTCCTCCGAGTGTCTGCCTGGCCACCAGTTTCGATTACGGTGGCTATTGACTGTGATTACGTTTCATTACGATTGGTTACGATTGACTATTTTTGACGCGGAGGCTGGCGTTGTCAAGGGGAAAAATCGGGTTGTTCCCCTGTTTGGAGCGCTGCTGTTACGATGTGGAGCCGACGCGATCGGAATTACGATCTTTGAATCCTGCGGAGGTTAGTTGCCCTTGCGAGAGTTCCTTATGCATAAATTCCTGATACTTGGCTTACTGGCGTGCGTCTTTCCCTTTGCGGTTGCCGCGCAGGCGGCTAAACCCAAACTCACGCTCGACGAGTTCTTCAACTCCATCGGCTTCGATTCGGTGAAGGTCTCGCCGGATGGGCAAGCGGTCTTGATTTCGGCGGAACGTGCGGATTGGGAGCGGCAAATCTTCCGGAAGGAGATTTGGTTGTATCGAATCGAGGGTGCGGGCGGAACGCTGGTGCAGTTGACGGAAGGGGGGCACGACACGGATCCGGAGTGGTCTCCCGATGGGCGCTGGATTACTTTTCTTTCGGAAAGGAAGATCGCGTCGGGTAAGGACAGCGATGCGGGGGAAAGCGGAGGCGAAAGCGGCGCCGATAAGGAAAGCGCTCAGCTGTATCTGATTTCTCCCAATGGCGGCGAGGCGTTTGCGGTGACTTCGGGGAGCGAGGAAGTGCATGCGTTCGCCTGGGCGGCAGACTCCAAGGCAATTTATTTTGCGACGCGGCAGCCGTGGTCGAAGGAACAGGCGGACGATCATAAAAAAGAATGGAAGGACGTGATCCGCTATCGCGGGAATGAGCGCGGAGACGTGATTTTTCGGATCGGCCTCGATGAGGCGTTGGCGCGACGTGCCGCAGCCGGGTCGCGGGAAGCGCCGGATGCGGAGAAAGATTCGAATTCAACACCGGGAGCGGTGGTGGTGGCGCGCTCGGAGTTGCGCGTGGCCCAGTTGAGCGTGGCGCACGATGGGAAGCGGCTGGTCTTCGTGAGTAATTCCGTTTCGCAACGTGAGGAAAAGGTCGAGACGATCGAGCTCTATCTGGTTAGCCTGGCGGGCGGCACGGCCGAGGTTGCACCGAGCCGACTGACTCACAATGAAGCGGTCGAGAAGAATCTGGAGTGGGCGGCGGACAATCGGCATTTGTTCTTTCAGACCGAAACCGGGTCGGTGGAGAAAAAGTACGAGGATCCGCAACCTCGGCTTTATTGGGTGGATGCGGATAGCGGGAAAGTCGAGCGCTGGTTTGCGGCGTTTTCGGGCGAGGTCGTGCACTACGCATCGATGGCCGATGGCTCGGTGCTTTGCGCCTGCCGGATGGGGACGGAGGTGCAACTCTATTCGCAGGCTTCGCCAACGGCTCCCCTAACAAAGAAAGATGGTTGGCCCGGAACGTATGAAATTGCCGCGTCGGCGCGAAATTCGGGGCGGATCGCGTTTGTTTACTCGGCGACGGAGAGGCCTACCGAGGTTTATGTCGCCGACGACGCCGATAAACTCTCATCGGCGCGGGCGATCACATCGTTCAACAAGCTGTTCACGGAGCGCGATCTGCCGAAGGCGAAACCGTATCGGTGGACATCGAACGATGGGACTTCGGTTGAAGGCATGCTGATGTATCCGCCGGGCAAATTCGAGGCGAAGAACCTGCCCGTGTTTGTGCTGATTCATGGCGGGCCAGCGGATGCCGACGGCAATCACTTTGAGGCGGATTGGTATCAGTGGGACCGGCTGGCGGCAACGGCTGGCTGGCTTGTGTTTGAGCCGAATTATCGCGGCTCGACCGGCTATGGAGACAAGTTCGCACTTGCCATTGTGCCGGAGATCGTTTCCGCGCCCGGGCGCGACATTCTTAGCGGAGTGGATGCGCTGGTGAAAGACGGCATTGCCGATTCGAACCGTCTCACGATTGGCGGTTACAGTTACGGCGGGTACATGACGAACTGGCTGATCACGCAAACGACGCGCTTCAAGGCCGCGGTAACCGGGGCGGGGGCGGTGGAGCATGTGGCGAATTGGGGCAATGACGACACGGTGATGGACGACGTTTATTTCCTGGGCGGGCTGCCGTGGGAAGCTCCGGACCGCTACCGGAGCGAGGCTGCGATTTATCAGATGAACAAAGTGCGAACGCCTACGCACATGGTCGGAGGAGCCGATGATGTGCGGGTGGCTGTGGCTGAGGATTATCTGCTCGACCGGGCCATGCACGAACTGAATATTCCCAGTGACCTTCTGATTTTTCCCGGCGAAGGGCACAGCCTGGACAAAAATCCGTGGCATGGGAAGATCAAGGTAAGAGAAGAATTAAAGTGGCTGGGAAAGTATGGAGGGATGGCGGGCGCGAGCGAATGAAGCCTGGCAGAATGAACGACCGATTTCTGCGAGATCTTGAAAGTTTCATATTGTTTCGATACGCTACTTTTTGTTGCGCAATTGCTCGTCGAGTTGCTCGTCTTTGGCGGCGTATTCTTCTGGATGGTGGAAACCATGAAATCACTTTGGAAAGCGCGCCTGTTCCTGATCGCGCTCAGTGCGATACCGGCTGCAGCGCAGCCGGGCTCGACATTCTACGTTGCGAAAAACGGACACGACAGCAACCCTGGCACTTACACGGCTCCCTGGCTCACCATTCAGCACGCTGCCAATTCAGTTACTGCCGGAGCAACGGTCTATGTGGAAGCGGGCATATACAGGGAATCGGTCAATTTCCTCACGTCGGGGACGGCGGCAAATCCGATCACCTTCGCGAGCTACCCGGCGCAAAGGCCCGTGATCGACGGCACGAAGCTGAGCGTAAGCGGCATACAGGGCCTGATCAATATCGTGAATCAGAGCTACGTCACCATTTCCGGTTTTGAAATCCGCAATTACACGACGGCAAACGCTGGGCAAACCCCGACAGGCATCTGGGTTACAGGTTCGGCACGGGCGTGCAATTGCTCAACAATCTCGTACACAACATCACAACCACCTCGGAGAAGGCCGGCATGCCTTCGGCATTGCCGTGCATGGCACGGCGGTCACTCCGATCACCCAGATCACGATCAGCGGCAACCAGGTTTACAACCTTAAGACTGGCAATAGTGAGTCCGTGAATGTCGATGGCAATGTGACTTACTTCACCGTCAGCAACAATGTAATTCACAATAACGACAACATTGGTTTTGCTGCGATTGGTGGGGAGGGCGTTGGGCCGGCCTGGCTACGATCGGGCATCGTACGGAGAGGTCAGCGGCAATACTATCTACAGCATCAGCGGGATCAAGAATGCGGGCGAGGGTGATTCCTACGATGCCGACGGGCTATATTGCGACGGCTGCCAGTATTT
>CAVQNJ010000033.1:0-28338 GCA_963713845.1 uncultured Alphaproteobacteria bacterium | reverse complement strand
TCGAGCGTCACGACGAAGTTCGGGTGGCCATCGTCGGCGCGCCGCGCCGAGGTGATGCGAATGTTGAAGGTTCGCTCGGCGACGCCGCGCTTGATGGTGATCTGGCTCTGCACGGCGCGCGGGAAGACCTCCACGGCGTCGGAAAGAAGCGGCGCGAGCTCGGGCATGACGTCGGCGATATTGGCGCCGACCGTCGCCTGCCCCTTGGCTTCGTTGAGCGACAATTCCTCGGCCGAGCGATTGAGCATGGTCACGATCCCGTCCGGAATTGACGCCCATGACCGCCGCCGGCACGCCCGCGAGCACGGCCTCCGTGAATTCGCGGCGTTCGTCGTTGAGCCGATTGGCTTCGAGCAGGCGGCTCTGCTGGAGGTTCAGCTCGGTCGTCATATTATTGAAGACGTCGCCGAGGCGCGCCAATTCGCCATGCGACGCGGTCGACCTTGACCTGCACGTTGAGATTGCCTGCCGAGACCTGATCGGTCGCCGCGATGAGCGTGCGGATCGGCGAGACGAGCCGGTCGGCGAAATCCAGGCCGAACCAGATCGAGGACAACAGCATGATCGTCGTCAGCAGCGCGTACATCAGGACGAAGGCGCGCTGCACGGCTGCGCGATAGGAGTCGAAAGCGTCGTAACGGCTGATCAGCGTCTGCGCCTGCTTGGGAAATTCGATCGCGAAGGGATCGATTGGACGGGTGACATAGAGAAAAGTGTTTTCGAAAGCGTTGAGCGCCCGCAGCGCGACGAAACTCTTGCCGTCGTCAATCATCAGACAGAGCGGTTCGCCTTTGCGGGCTTGTCAAATTCAGTCTGCGGCGGCGCGATGACGATGGCCGAGCCGTTCTTGGCGACGTCCACGCGATCGATCACCTCGCCATTGGCCTTTACCAGCGCGGCGACGGAGAAGCCCAGGAAGTTCGCCCGCGAAACGAAGATCTGGTGAAAGTAGTTTCGGTCGGTGATGAAGAGCACGCGCGCCCGGTCGAGATCGGACGCGGTAAGCTGCGCTTCCTGAAGAAGCGCCTGGCATTGGCTCGACTGGAAGGCCTCGGCGGCCTGCGCGGTGTTGTGGACGAAGACCTTGACGCTCGACATGAAGGCCGGGTTGAGCGCGCGCTCCAGCGTCATGCGAGCTGGCGATGGCGAGAAGCACGGCGGGAATGCAGCGCGATGACCGCAAAGACGCCGACAAGCCGCACATGCAGTCGCGCCGCCGCCTCGCCCCGCCGCCAGACGCGATAGAGTCGCGGCGCCTTGACGACGACCATGACGAGCAGGACGCTGACGAACACGACATTGGCGACGAGAAGCGCCAGGAGCCGGTCGTCGGTCGGGGAAAAAATGCCGAATTCGGCGGTGACAAGAAAGGTCGCCAAGGCACAGCCGACGGCGCCGACAGCTATGACCGGACCAATCAGGCGCGCGCGCCCGCCCCCGTTCCCCCTTCACGAAGGGTCTTTTCCGCTGTCGGATCCATGCAGGCTTTATAGGCCCCAGGCGTGACTGTTGCAATTATGCAACGCTCTCGCGTTCGGCGGGAGACCTTTGCACACAGGCCCGATCAGGTCTGGCGACCCTCGCCCTTCTGTCGGCGCGCGAGGAAGAGCATCAGCGCCGCCAGCGTTATCCCGTCGTCGAGCTGGCCGGCAGCGATCAGATCGATCACGTCGCCGACGGACGCGAGGCTTATCGGGGCCCGTCCGGTGTCGCCGCCCATCTTCGGCGGCAAGGGCGTTTGCGCGAGATAAACCATCACCGGCTTGCCGAGGAGGCCGGTGTCGGGGTAAAGCGCGCCGAGCTTCGTGATCCACGTGGGATCGCAGCACAACTCCTCCCTCAGCTCGCGCCGCGCATTTTCCTCGCCGTCGGCGTCGGCTTCGGCGAAGCCGCGCGGAATCTTCGTAATGCCATGCGCGGGTTGCGTGCCGGAATTGTCTGAGCAACGCGATTTTACCGTTGTGAACGGGGATGACGCACACCCCCGCGATGGGCGCGTTGCTCACGTCGATGCGCAGATACGTTCCGCCCTCGCCATTGGGGAAAACCACGGCGTCGCGCAAAATACTGAGATACTGATCCCGGTAGACCACGCCGACCCGCGCCCATTGCGCCGGCAATCCCCTGGCCTGCAGCCGCGCGCCAAAATCGGCTTCGATCCGCGCAATCTCGGCAGGGTCCTTGACGAGGCGAATTTCCCCCGCCTCTGTCGCGCCGGCGGCCAACGGCGCGAGACCCGCGAGATAATCCTCGAAGCGCGCCGATGCTTCCTTGACCATGCGGGTCCCTCAAGCGTTTGGCGGAACGCCGATCGCCGGGGCAACCTGTAGCTTCCCCTTTCCCATTGCGCATCTTGGCCGCACGCGTCCCCTATCGCGGCGAGCGCATCAGCCTGATGTCGAGGTCGTTGACCTTCTTGCGCAGCGTATTGCGGTTCAGCCCGAGAAGTTCGGCCGCCTTGATCTGATTGCCGCGCGTCGCCGACAGCGCGGCCGAGATCAGCGGGATTTCAACCTCGCGGATGATGCGGTGATAAAGGCCGGGCGGCGGCAATTGGTCGCCGCAGTCGCGGAAGAGCTTGGCGAGATGCTGCTCGACCGACGTCGACAGCGTCTGCCCGTTCTCCAATTCGCGCGACGGCGCGGCCGCCCGGGGCGGCGAGCTTCTCGGTCGAGGCCTGTCTGAGCTCGTGATCGAGCTCCGCCTCGACGAGCGCATCCGAAATCACCTCCTGCGGATGCAGCGCGGCGAGACGGCGGATGAGATTTTCAAGTTCGCGGATATTGCCCGGCCAGCGATATTTCTTCATCCGGTCGAGCGCGGCCTGCTCGATGTATTTCTGCGGCAGGCCCTCGCTCACGGCCACCTTGAAGAAATGATGGACGAGATCGGGAATATCCTCGGTGCGCTCGCGCAAGCGGCGGCAGGCGCAACGGCACGACATTCAGCCGGAAATAGAGATCCTCGCGGAAACAGGCCCTGCTGGATGAGGATGCGCAGATCCTTGTTGGTCGCCGCGATGATGCGGACATTGGTCTTGATCGGCGTGCGGCCGCCGACGGTCGTATATTCGCCCTGCTGCAGGACGCGCAGAAGCCGGGTCTGCGCCTCCATCGGCATGTCGCCGATCTCGTCGAGGAACAGCGTTCCGCCTTCGGCCTGCTCGAAACGGCCGGCCGAGCGCTGATTGGCGCCGGTGAAGGCGCCCTTCTCGTGGCCGAACAGCTCGCTCTCGATGAGGTCACGCGGAATTGCCGCCATATTGACCGCGACGAAAGGGCCCTTCTTGCGCTTTCCGTAATCGTGAAGGGCGCGCGCGACCAGCTCCTTGCCGGTGCCCGACTCGCCGTTGATCATCACGGTGAGGTCGGTCTGCATCAGCCGCGCGAGCGAGCGGTAGATCTCCTGCATCGCCGGCGAGCGGCCGACGAGCGGCATGCCCTCGATTTCCTCCGGCGGCGCTCGTTCGCCCGCTCTTGCGCGGCTCGCGCCATGGCGCGGCCGACGATGCCGACGAGCTCCTTGAGGTCGAAGGGTTTGGGCAGATAGTCGTAGGCGCCGCGCTCCGACGCTCGGATCGCCGTCATGAACGTGTTCTGCGCGCTCATCACGATGATCGGCAGTTCGGGACGCAGCTTCTTGATGCGCGGCAGCAGTTCGAAGGCGTTTTCGTCGGGCATGACGACGTCGGTGACGACGAGATCGCCCTCGCCCGACTGCACCCAGCGCCACAGCGTCGCCGCCGTGCCCGTCGTGCGCACTTCGTAGCCGGCGCGCGACAGGGCCTGAGCGACGACCGTGCGGATGGCCGCGTCGTCGTCGGCGACCAGAATTTCGCCTCTCGTCATCAAATCGCTCCCCGCGCTGACCATCTGTCATGAGCGTCCCGTCTCTCCACGCATCCGACTGCTTGGCGCGATACATCGGCATCAGGACTCGGAAAGTCGTGCGCCGGGGAAGGGATTCGCATTCAATAACGCCGCCATGGTCATTAATGATCTTGGCCACCAGTGCAAGACCGAGGCCAGTTCCCGAAGACTTCGTGGTGACAAAAGGGTCGAAGAGATGCGCGGCGATGTCTTCGGGAACGCCGGGGCCGTTGTCGCGCACGCAGAATTCGAGCGGCAGACCGACCGGGCTGCCGCGCGCCCATGGCGCGCAGGCTGACGCCAGGCCGGAACGCCGTCGAAAGTTCGATCTCGCCGTCCACCGCATCGTCGCCGATCGCCTCGGCGGCGTTCTTCACGAGATTGAGGAACGCCTGGACGAGCTGGTCGCGATTGGCGAGGACCGGCGGAAGCGAGGGGTCGTAATTCTCGACGAATCGGATGCGCCGCGCAAAGCCCGTCTGCGCGACCTGCTTCACGTGATCGAGCACGGAATGGATATTGACCTGCTCGCGCTTGAGCGGCCGCGCGTCCGAGAAGACCTCCATACGGTCGACGAGGCGAACGATGCGATCCGTCTCCTCGCAGATCAGCCGCGTCAGCGCCCGATCGGCGTCGCTGACGGCCGCTCTCGAGCAATTGTGCGGCGCCGCGAATTCCAGACAGCGGGTTCTTGATTTCATGCGCCAGCATCGACGCGAGCCCCGAAACCGAGCGCACCGCGCCGCGATGGCTAAGCTGTCGGTCTATTTTATCGGCAATTGTACGTTCTTGCAGCACCACCAGAACGAGGCCATCCGTGTCCGACAAGGGCGCGCAATGAACGTCGACGCGACGGTCGCCCTCCTGTCCCGGACGGCCAAGGTCGACCTTATATTCGTTGATTGCCGCGCCCCGGTCCCGCACATGCTGGATCAGCGTGATCAACGGGGAGCCGAAAGGCAGCAGGCGGCTGATCTTCTGGCCGATCAGCAGCGGCTTGCCCAGTTCGAAGAAGGATTCGGCGGCGGCGTTCACGTCCTCGATCAAGCCCTCGCGCGATACGGTGAGGATCGCGTTGGGCAGGGCCTCGAGAACGCAGCTCCGGCCGCGTTCGTCGAGGATCTTGAGCGGGGAGAAATCCTTTTGCCTCAATCCATTGCGTCCAGAACGATCTGACATGCTCATGCTGCCGCCTCTGCTTCCGCCGCGCGGCGGTCGGGGCCCCGCGTCGGGCGCTCTTCGAGGAATATGCGGTCGATCAGGGCGAAAGCCTCGCGCGCGCCCTCCGTGGTCACGAGGGCGCGGCGCAGTTCGGCGCGATCCCCGCGCAGGCGGCGCCGAAGGCCCCGTCGACATAGGACGCGAGATGCTTTCGCGCATGACGCAGGCCCGCGGCCGCCCCCATCTGGGTCAAGAGCCCGTCGAGATGGGCGCGGGCGACGCGCCGCGCGTTCGGCGCGCCCCGGCTCGGCCCTGAGCGGCGCCGGTGGCGAGATAATGCGCGATGTCGCCGACAAGCCAGGGACGTCCCTGCGCGGCCCGCCCGATCATCACCGCGTCGGCCCCGGAAATCTCGAGCATCGCGGCGGCGTCGGCGGCGCTTTCGCAATCGCCATTGGCGACGACCGGGATGCGCACGGCCTGTTTGACGGCTGCGATCGCCGCCCAATCGGCGTGGCCCGCGTAAAACTGCTGACGCGTGCGGCCATGGACCGTTATCAACGCCGCGCCCTCGGCTTCGGCGCGCCGCGCCAGTTCGGGAGCATTGCGCGCGTCATCGTCCCAGCCGAGCCGCATCTTGACGCTGAGGGGCGCTTTAATGGCCGCGCGCGCCGCCGCGATCAGCGCGGCGGCCTGATCGAGATCACGCATCAGCGCCGCGCCGGCGAGGCCCCCGGTGACGCGCTTGCAGGGGCATCCCATGTTCATGTCGACCCAGTCGGCGCCCGCCGCTTCAGCGCGCCTGGCGGCGGCCGCGATCTCCGCGCGATCCCGCGCGGCGATCTGGATCACGCGCGGCGCTGTCTTCTCCCGGCCCACCGGGCCAAGCCGGAGCGCCGTCTCCCGGTCGCCCCGCGCGACGCCCGCGGCCGTTATCATCTCGCTGACTGTCACGGAGGCGCCGAAATTTTCGGCAATGCGGCGCATCGCGGGATCGGTCACGCCAGCCATCGGCGCGAGAAAGGCGCGACCCGACACCGCGATGGAGCCGATCCGCAGCGCGTCGCGCATGGTTCCTGAGCCCAATATTTCAGCACTAGTCATCGTGCCCACACTATAAGCAGCGGACTTCGCAGTTGCAATATACTCTCTTCCCCGACGGCTCAGCGGCCGATTTGACGCGATCGGGGAAAAGCGACACAGAGCGGCATGGTCTCGCGACCCGGACATCTCCATCATTGTCGTGGCCGGCGGTCGCGGCGCGCGCGCCGGCGACGGCTTGCCCAAACAATACCGGCCGCTAGCCGGCGTGAGCGTGCTCGCGCGCACGCTTCGCGCCCTGCACGCAGCCGCGCCGACGGCGACGCTGACGGTCGTCATTCATCCCGACGATGTCGCGCACTACGCCCAATCCGTCTCGGAACTCGACGTCGCCGCGCGCGCCGCCCTCTCAGAGCCCGTCTTCGGCGGGCCGACCCGCCAGGAGAGCGTGCGCAACGGGCTCGAAGCGGCCGCGAAAGCGCGCGCGCCACAGATCATCCTCATTCACGACGCCGCGCGCCCCTTCGTGCCGCCGGGCCTCGTCGCGCGCGCGGTCCACGCCGCCTTCGAGCACGGCGCCGGCGTGCCGGGCGTTCCGCTGGCCGATACGGTCAAGGAGACGGACACGGCGGGCTTCGTCCTGGCGACGCCCGACCGGGCGCGGCTTCGCGCTGTTCAGACGCCGCAATCCTTCCGTTTTCCGCTCATCCTCGAGGCGCATCGCGCCGCCGCCGCTTCGGGACGCGAGTTCACCGACGATGCGATGGTGGTCGAGGCGGCGGGTTGCGCGGTTCATGTCTTCGCCGGCGACGCCGGCAACTTCAAACTTACGACGCCAGAGGATTTCGCGCGCGCCATGGATCGGCTGCAACCCCCCGCTCTCGCCGCTCTGCCGGACGTTCGCGTCGGCCAGGGCTATGACGTTCACGCTTTCGCGCCGGGCGACAGGGTCTGGCTCGGCGGCGTTTCGATTCCCCACAGCGCGGCGCTCGCCGGACATTCGGACGCGGACGTGCTGATGCACGCCGTAACGGATGCGGTGCTCGGCGCGATTGCGGCTGGCGACATCGGCGCGCATTTCCCGCCCTCCGATCCGCAGTGGAAAGGCGCGGCCTCCGCCATTTTCCTCGAAAAAGCCTGCGCGCTCGTGCGTGCGCGCGGCGGCATCATCGCTCATGTCGACGCCACGGTCGTCTGCGAAGCGCCGAAGGTCGGCCCGCACCGCGACGCGATCCGCGAAAATCTCGCGCGCCTCATGGGGCTGGAGATCGACCGCGTCGCGATCAAGGCGACGACGACGGAAAGGCTCGGCTTCACCGGCCGGGGGGAAGGGATCGCAGCCCTCGCCGTCGCGACCGTGCGGCTGCCGGGCTGACGAAGGGCGCGGCGACGGCGCGCTTTGGAGGGTCCGCTGTTCGCGCATGGCGGGGGCCGGCCGGTCGCCGTGGAATTGCATCGGAGCCAGAAGTTCTAACGGCCGTGAGAACGCTCGCCCCTGAAACCGTGCCCCCGCGCCGGCGAAATGGCTCCAGGGCAAGGATCCAAGGCAAGGATCACTGAGCGCGAATCCCCGCCGGAGCGCGATCAAGTTTCTTGACAAGCGGCCCGCGGCGTCCCCGATAGGAAGCGCACGGGGACTTTTCCCGGCGCGACGCGGGCTTCGATCATGATCCGGATTACGCCGTTCCTCTCCCTCGATGAAAGGGAGATTTCCTTCGAATTCCTGCGTGCGTCGGGTCCCGGCGGGCAGAATGTGAACAAGGTCGAGACGGCGGTCAGACTTCGCTTTTACGTAAGTCGTTCGCAAAGTCTTCCGGAGAACGTAAAGGCGCGCCTCGCGCGGATGGCCGGCGCGCGGTTGACGAAAGACGGCGCGCTGGTCATCCAGGCGCAACGCCACCGCACGCAGGAGCGCAACCGCGCCGACGCGACCGACCGTCTCGTCGACCTCATTCGCGAAGCCGCCGCGCCGCCTCCGCCACCACGCCGAAAGACGAAACCCACGCTCGGCTCCAAGATGCGACGTCTCGAAGGCAAGAAATTGCGCGGCGACGTGAAATCTCTGCGCGGCAGACCGGCGGAGGACTGAAAAACCATGAGTTTTACGAGTAACGAAAAAGCTAATACGATTATCGTAAGCGCTAAAACGCTGTCGCTGCGCATCGCGACGGCTGAATCCTGCACCGGCGGACTGGTGGCGGCCGCGCTGACCGACGTCGCGGGCGCGTCGACGGTGTTCGACCGAGGCTTCGTGACCTATTCCAACGCGGCGAAAATCGAGCTGCTCGGGGTTCCTGAGGCGCTCATCGCCACGCATGGCGCCGTCAGCCCGCAATCCGCCCGCGCCATGGCGCTCGGCGCGCTGACCCATTCCCAGGCCGACATCGCAGTCGCCGTCACCGGCGTCGCGGGGCCTGGCGGCGGCACGCCGCAAAAGCCGGTCGGTCTCGTTTATTTCGCCTGCGCCCGCCGCGGCGGCGGCGTGATCGAGACCGAACGGCGCTTTGGCGCGCTTGGCCGGGACGCCGTGCGGCGGGCGGCCGTCGACGCCGCGCTCGATCTGCTGGCCGAGGCCGCAGGGGTCTGAGGCGATCGCGCCACGCGGCGCCTACGCCTTCGCGTTTACCGGCGTCGATAGATGGCGTCGGCGCGGGCCGCAAAGGCGTCGGCGTATTTCTGGAACGCCTTGTCGAACATCGCCCCCATCAGAAGCCCCAACGCCAGGTTTTTGAACTCATAAGCGATATAGAATTCGATGACCGAGCGCGCCTGACCGTCCGCGCCGGGCGCCTCGTCCCGGAACGTCCAGCGATTGTCCAGCTTGCGGAACGGGCCGTCGATGTAGTCGACTTTCACTTCGAAAATGCGCGAATCGCACCTCACCCGGCTCGTGTAGCGCTCGCAGATGGCCTTGAAGCCGACCTGCATTTCCGCGACGATCTCCACCACGCCCGGCGCGATCTCCGCGCGGCGCCGCACCTTCATGCCCTCGCAAAGCGGCACGAATTGTGGATAAGTTTCGATGTCGCAGACGAGCGCGAACATGTCGGCGGCGCTGTGCGGCACATGGCGGCGGGTGCGAAAGCTCTTCATGGCGCAGCGCTTGTAAGCCATTCGTCGCGCTTTTGGAAAGCCGGCCCGCCACGAAGGGCGCCAGGCGCGTTGCAGATTTTATGCTTTAGGGCGATTCTTCCAAGAGGGGCGTTCGGATGGCGAACAGGTCGAGCTTCACGAACGAGCAGTGGCGCAAGATCCTGCAGGCGCCTCTGCTCGCCGCTTTCGCAGTCACCGCCGGCGATCCAAGCGGATTGATCGGAACGCTCCAGGAAGGCATGGCGAGCGCACGGGCGTTTGCCGCCGCCAGAGCGGACCCCGGCGCGGACGCGCTGATAAAAGCCGTCGTCGACGAGCTTCTCACGCCGGAAGGGCGTCTGTCCGCCCGGGAGGATGTCGGGCGCCTCGTCCAGGGCGCCGAGATCGCCGAGATCAAAATCCGCACGCTGGAGGAATTGCGCAACACCGGCAAGATTCTCGACCTCGGCCGCGCCGATCGAGTTGCGTCCGTTCAAGCAATGGCTGAACGAAATTGCCGTCCGAGTCGCCGAGGCCGCGACGGAGGGCGGCGTCCTCGGTTTTGGCGGGGTCAGGGTCAGCGCGGCGGAGCGCGCGACGCTCGCCGAGATTTCAGCCGCGCTGGGGGTGTAAAAAAAATTCCGGCGGCGCGTTGACAGCGCGCCGCCGGATGGGGTCGTTCCGCGCCGTGCGAGGCTCCCGCGCGGCGCGCTGACGCGACTTAGGCGAGGTTGCCCGAAACCTTCGCGAAGGTGCCCGACAAATTGGTGCCGAGCGCCTTGACGCCGGCGATAATGGCGACGCCGATCAGCGACGCAATCAGCCCGTATTCGATCGCCGTTGCGCCCGACTTATTACGGATGAAGGTCATGAAAAATTTGGACATGGCTTGCTCCTCAGTATTCTAACGGCGCGCATGCGATTGGCTTTCGGCTGCTCGCCTGCGGAAAGAATTAGAGCCGGCCCGCAAACTAAGCGTTAAACGGATTGTATAAACACGCGCCCACAAAGGAAATTTCGGCGATGATTACCGATAAGTTATTTCGTTTTGCGCGTAATTCGGCGTGACTTTGAAAAGCAAACGCCGCCGAAATCAGGCGGCGTTCAGACGACGGCGATGACCAGCGGTTACGCGAGATTGCCGCTGACTTTGGCAAAAGTGCCCGAAACCTTTGTTCCAACGGACTTTACGCTGGCGATGATGGCGACGGCGACGAGTGAGGCGATGAGGCCGTATTCAATTGCGGTCGCGCCCGCGTCGTCTCGCAGAAAATGTTTGATCCGTTCCGCCATGTGAGTACCCCGTCCTGCCCCATCCGTCGTGCACATAATCGGCAACGAATGAGAAATAATCTAATTAGCAAATGCTCAAAGCCGCGTTAACGGGCATGGCGCGCCAACTCGAAGTTGGCCGCCACACCCCTCGCCGCCCCTGTCAGGCGTCGTTTTGAACAAAAGTGGAAGAGACTGAAACTCAGGCAAGGTTGCCCGAAACCTTGGCGAAGGTGCCCGACGTCTTAGTGCCGATGGACTTTACGGCGGTGATAATGACGACGGCGATCGACGCCGCGATGAGGCCATACTCGATCGAGGTGGCGCCCGAGTTGTTTCGCGTAAACTCCATGATTTTATTCAGCATTGCGACTTCTCCATCATCTCGCGCCCTCTCCGCCCAAGGCGCTTCCAGAAAACTTCCACACACAATATGAATGGTAAAGCTCAAGACCCATTTAACAGCGCCGCGCGGCGCTGGTTAATCGCGCGAAGGCCTACCAAAAGTTATACCGTTGGCTTTTATTTCTATTTCCGGATCAGCGGCGGTTGCGCGCCCGCAATTTCTCGAAATCGTCGCCCGCATGGTGCGATGAGCGGGTCAGGGGCGAGGCCGCCACATAGGCGAAGCCCTTGGCGAGCGCCAGCGCCTTATAGGCCTCGAATTCGTCTGGCGGCACGAAACGGGCGACCGGATGATGCTTTCGCGTCGGCTGGAGATATTGACCCAGCGTGATGAAGTCGACGTCGGCGGCGCGCATGTCGTCCATCACCTGCATGACCTCGTTGCGCGTTTCGCCAAGACCGAGCATCAGACCGGATTTGGTGAAAAGGGACGCATCGAGCTCTTTCGCCCTTTGCAGGAGCCGGAGCGAATGAAAATAGCGCGCGCCGGGCCGCACCGTGACGTAAAGGGACGGCACAGTCTCCAGATTGTGGTTGAAGACATCGGGCCGAGCCACGACGACGCGCGCCAAGGCCTCGGGCTTGCGGAGAAAATCGGGCGTGAGAACCTCGATCGTGGTCCCTGGGCATATCTCGCGTATCGCCTCGATCGTACGGGCGAAATGCGTTGCCCCGCCGTCCGGAAGGTCGTCGCGGTCGACAGAGGTGACGACCACATGCGAGAGCCCCAACGCCAGCGACGCCTGCGCCACCCTGGCTGGTTCGCCGGGATCGAGCGGCGCCGGCAGGCCCGTCGCGACATTGCAAAAGGCGCAGGCGCGCGTGCACACCTCCCCCATGATCATGAAGGTTGCGTGCCTCTTCTCCCAGCACTCGCCAATGTTGGGACAGGCCGCCTCCTGACAGACGGTCGTGAGGCCGGAGTCCTTGAGCAAAGCGCTCGTTTGCGCCCAGGCCGCCGAACCCGGCGCCTTGACCCGGATCCAGGGCGGCTTTCTGAGCACGGGCTGATCCGGCCGCGAAGCCTTTTCAGGATGCCTTGCGGCGCCCTTGGGGCGAGGATCGTCGTTGAGGAGGTCGATCGTGGGCACAGGGCGGGCTCCCTGCACCCTATCTACGCATGCGGGGGCTCCAGGGCAATATCGCCATCGCTGCCGCGTTGCGGTCGCCGATGCCAGCGTCGCCAGAGATAGGCAAGCGCCGCCGCGCCGATCGCGGCCGCCGCCAACTGATGCCGCCCGCCTGTTTCAGCCTGCCCGAAGAGGTGGGCGAATTCCGCTCCCAGCCATGCGCCGCAGACCGCCATCACGATCATGGACGCACAACGCAGCGACCAGCGCGGGCGTTCGGCCAGAACCCAGCCGATCGCGACGCCCATGACCAGAAAGACGAGAAACTGGAGTTGCGCTGTCGCGGATGGCGCGCCCAGCGCCCAACCTGCCGTTGCCGACATGAGCATCCCCCGACATGGCCCCCGCCCCAGGCCGCACACGCGGCCGGTACTTCAACGCGCTTCGCCCGTGAGAGTTCCTGTGCGCATTGTCGCAAGGCGCAATATATAGGATAGGATACCTATATTCGACGACGCCGCTACGGTCCATCAGCGCGTCTCGTCGCGGGGCTGCCCGCGCCGCATGGCCCGGAGTTGACAACGCGACGCAGACGCGGCGCGCGACGCGGGACAGTGGCCGGGCGAGACAGGCCCGGCAGCGCAGCGTCGAAGCAATAGCTAAACTCATACATTAAGCGCGCCATAAATATTACAATAAAACAATAAGTTATAAATTAATGTTAAACAATAAAATTAGGCTGTCTCGCGTCATCTCTATAAATGTTCGACCTCCAGCACGCCAGGTATCTCGCGCAGCGCCGTTGCGACTTCCGCCGTTACCGGATAGCCGCCCGGCAGGCGGATTTCGATTTCTTCGGGCGCGACCGTCCGCTTGATAAGGACGGAAACCTCTCCCTCGCCCTTGCCGGAGAGCTTGTTTTTAATCCTATCGATCGGCCCCTGGTCGCCGACCACGACCCGCAGTCCGCGCTGGGCGCGCGCGGCCGCGGCGGCCAGCGGCTCCACCGTGACGATCCGGGCGCGCACATCGTCGCCCTCAATGTTGGCCGAAAGGGTCACCAGCACGGCCGCGCCTTTCTCCAATATGTCGCGAAACTGGTTCAGTCCTTCCTGAAAAAGAATGGCCTCATACTGGCCAGTCGTATCGGACAATTGGACGATGCCCATCTTCGAGCCCGACTTGGTGCGCCGCTCCGCGCGATCGAGAACCACCGCCGCGAGCCGGCCGGCGGTCGCCCCGCCCTTCACGTCCGCGATGAATTTGGACCAGCGCGAAACCCTCAATTTGGGTAGGAGGCCGGCATAGGCGTCGAGCGGATGTCCGGAGAGAAAAAAGCCCGCCGCGTCATATTCCCGCCTCAGCGTCTCGGCGGCGGACCAGGGCGGCGGCCTGGGCAGGGCCAGATCCTCGGCTTCGGCTTCGCCGAACAGGGCGTTCTGCCCCGCCTTGCGGTCCTCCGCATGCCGATTGGCGGTGGCGAGCACCGTCTCGATCGCGTTGAAGGCCCGGGCGCGATTGCCCTCCAATTCGTCGAACGCGCCGCAGGCAGCCAGATTTTCGAGAACTTTCTTGTTCACCTCGCGGGGATTGATCCGTCGCGCGAAGTCGGAGAGGCTTGCGAAGGTCCGGTCGCCCCGCGCGCGGACGATGGCCTCCGCCTGCCCCTCCCCGACCCCTTTGATCGCGGAAAGCGCGTAGCGTATCGCGAGCCTGCCATCGGCGCCCGGGGCAACGTCGAAGTCCGTCCCGGAACGCGCGATCGAGGGCGGCTCGACGGCGATGCCCAGTCGGCGCGCCTCGTCGCGAAATTCGGCGAGCTTGTCGGTCTGGCTCTTGTCGAAGGTCATCGAGGCGGCCAGAAACTCAGCCGGATAATGCGCCTTGAACCAGGCCGTCTGATAGGCGATCAGCGCATAGGCGGCGGCATGCGATTTGTTGAAGCCGTAGTCGGCGAACTTCGCCAGAAGATCGAAAATGACATTGGCGAGCTCTGGCGTGAGCGCGCGTTCGAGCGCGCCTTTGACGAAGCGCTCGCGCTGGGCGTCCATCTCCGCCTTGATCTTCTTGCCCATGGCGCGACGCAGCAAGTCGGCTTCGCCGAGCGAATAGCCCGACAGCGCCTGGGCGATCTGCATCACCTGTTCCTGATAGATGATGACTCCGAACGTCTCCCTGAGGATCGGCTCGATCGCCGGATGGTAATAGTCGGCCTCCTCGTCCCCGAGCTTGACGGCGCAATAGGTCGGGATATTGGCCATGGGCCCCGGCCGATAGAGCGCGACGAGAGCGATAATGTCCTCGAACCGGTCGGCGTGCATCTCGACGAGCGCCTTGCGCATGCCGGCGCTTTCGAGCTGGAACACCCCGACCGTCTCGCCGCGCCCGAGCATGGCGTAGGTCTGCGGATCATCGAGCGGCACGTTGGCGAGGTCGAAGGCGGGATCGCGCCGACGCACGAGATCGCCCGCCATGGCGAGCACGGTCAGCGTCTTGAGCCCCAGAAAGTCGAATTTGATCAAACCCGCAGGCTCGACCCATTTCATATTGAACTGGGTCGCCGGCATGTCTGACTTCGGGTCGCGGTAGAGCGGCGTCACCTCATGCAGCGGCCGGTCGCCGATAACGACGCCGGCGGCATGGGTGGAGGCGTTGGAATAGAGCCCCTCCAGCGCCCCGGCGATCTTGAAAAGGCGGGCAACGCGCGGGTCCTGCTCGGCGGCCTCGCGCAACTTCTGCTCGCCCGCGACCGCCTCCGCCAGCGTCACGGGCTTGGCCGGATTCTGCGGCACGAGCTTGGCGAGCTTGTCCACCTGACCCAGCGGCATTTCCAGCACGCGGCCAACGCTTCGCAGCACGCCGCGCGCCAGGAAGGAGCCGAAAGTGATGATCTGCGCGACGCGATCGGCGCCATAGCGCGCGCGGACATAATCGATCACCTCCCCGCGCCGCGTCTGGCAGAAGTCGATGTCGAAATCCGGCATGGAGACGCGTTCGGGATTGAGGAAGCGCTCGAAAAAGAGGCCGAAGCGCAGCGGATCGAGGTCCGTGATGGTCAACGCATAGGCGACCAGCGAACCAGCGCCCGACCCGCGCCCCGGACCGACCGGAATCCCCTTCGATTTCGCAAATTTGATGAAGTCCGAGACGATGAGAAAGTAGCCCGGGAAGCCCATCTTCGCGATGGTGCTGAGCTCGAAGTCGAGGCGCTTGAAATATTCGTCCCGCCCGTGGCCAGGCGCGGGGCCATGGGCCGCGAGCCGCGCCTCGAGGCCGTCGACCGCCTGCCGACGCAATTCCTCCGCCTCGATCGCATCGAGCGAAGCGGCATCGGCCGAGCTCTGCACGAAACGCGGCATGATCGGTTTGCGCGTTTGCGGGCGAAAGCTGCAGCGCCGCGCAATCTCGAGCGTATTGGCGCTCGCCTCCGGCAGATCGGCGAAAAGCGCCCGCATTTCGGCGCGCGTCTTGAAATAATGCTCGGGCGAGAGGCGACGGCGGTCGGCGACGCTGGTCACTGTCCCCTCGGCGATGCACAGCAGCGCGTCATGGGCTTCGAAATCGCCGCGCGCGCCGAAATAGGGCTCGTTGGTCGCCACAAGCGGGACGCCGCTTCGATACGCAAGGTCGAGGAGCTGCGCCTCGATTTCCTGCTCGCTCGCGAGCTTGTGTCTTTGGATCTCGACATAGAGCCGGTCGCCGAACAGGCGAGTCAGGTCATCGAGCCGCCGCCGCGCGTCGTCCGGCCGGCCGGCCGCCAGCATGAGGTCGAGCGGGCCATCCGGCCCGCCGGTGAGTGCGATCAGCTCGTCGGCGTCTTCCGCGAGGGCGTTAAGCGAGACATGCGGCGCATCGCCGGGCGACGCGTCGAGATAGGCGCGCGAGGCGATCCGCATCAGATGTCGATAGCCGGCGTCGCTCTTGGCGAGCAGAACGACATTCGCCTGGCCCTCGTCCCGGCCGCCAAGTCCGCCTGCTTTGCCATCGGGGAAATCGACCCGGAGCTGAAGCCCGGCGATCGGCTGTACGCCCGCCTTCGCGGCCTTTTCGGAAAACTCCAGGGCGGCGAAGAGATTATTCGTGTCGGTAACGGCGAGGGCCGGCTGCGCGTCGCGCACCGCGAGATCGACCAGCTTGCCGATCGTCAGCGCCCCTTCGCGAAGGGAAAAGGCCGTATGGACATGGAGATGGACAAAGCCAGCTTCGGCGACGGTCATGGCGCCGAGTGTATCCGCTCGCGGGCCGGTCCGAAACCGATGAACGTTGGGGATTCACAAAGATGAAGCCCGGCCAGGGGTCCCCTGAAGGGGTTATGGCCGGGCTTCATGCCGCGCCGGACCGGAGCGCCGGTCGGCTCTTGACGTCGCTCGGCCTATTCGGCCGGCGTGAAGTTCTTGGCGGCCGTTTCGATCGGCTTGAAGACTTCCTTGGCGATCGAGCTGTAGAGCTCGCCGATTTTCGTCGCCTCGGCGACGAAGTCTTCGTAAGCGCTCTTGGCAAAATCGGTCTGAAGCGCGACGGCCTCGTCGATCTTCTTCACGGTGATGAGCTTTTCAGCAAGAAGGCGGCTCTTTTCAAAGGACTTCTTGGAATAGTCGGTCGTCTCGGCCGCAATGCTCTGCCAGCCCTTCGTTACGGCGGCGGCAGCGGCGGAAACGGCTTCGAATTGGTCTTTGCCGATCTGCTGCACGCTCTCGAAATTGGCCACCATTGGCTTCGTCCTCATGAAATGGCGCCCATCCTCATTTCGCCGCCCCCTGGCGGCGCGGCGTACGCGCCCGCTTACAACGTCACAATATATGCGCTGCACAAAAGTACGTCAATAAAAATGTTGCGCTGCAAAATCTACATGAAAAAAAACGCGCGCCGCTTAACCCTCAGGTAACTGCGTTCTCTTAACCTAAATCGCTGTAACGATTTTGCGACGCCTATCCCCGGTTGTCGCACTCCGCGTATGTGCCGTTTGTAGGGGCGTGTAGTAATGTTCAGAACGCGTTTGTTGGACCGCCTGGCGCAGCCCCGTTCACTCGCCGCCCTCTTCGCCGTCATCGCCGCTTGCGTTTCCGCCACCTCCATCCCTGCTGAAGCGCGCCGCCACGGCCATCGCGCCTATGGCTACCAGCGCCACCACGCCTATCATCATCACTTCGCCCATCATCGCGGCGCTATGCGGCATGCGCGCCTGCGTCGCTTCGAGGCCGGCGGCGGCGAGGCTGTCGTCGGCGAGCACCGGGGCTTCGCCGCCATCGTCGTCGACGGCGCCAGCGGCAAAACGCTCTACGGCCGCAACGAACATGAATTGCGTCATCCCGCCTCGGTGACGAAGGTGATGACGCTCTATCTTCTCTTCGAGCAGCTCGAAAGAGGCCGTCTGCGTCTCGACTCGCCGCTGATGATCTCGGCGCACGCCGCCGCCCAGGCGCCCTCCAAGCTCGGTCTGGAACCGGGCGAGACGATCAGCGTCGAAAACGCCATCAAGGCGGTCGTGACGAAATCCGCCAATGACATCGCCTGCGCCATCGCCGAAAACATCGGCGGCGACGAGCACAGTTTCGCGCAGATGATGACGCGCGAGGCGCATGCGCTCGGCATGCGCGACACGCATTACGAGAACGCCTCGGGCCTGCCCGATCCGGGCCAGATCACGACGGCTTACGATCTCGCCGTCCTCGGCCGCGCAATTCAGGACCGGTTCCCGCGCTACTATCGTTACTTTTCGACGCACAGCTTCGCCTACAATGGCGGGCTGCATCGCAATCACAACCATCTCCTCGGCCGGGTCGAGGGCATGGACGGCATCAAGACCGGGTATACGCGGGCGTCGGGATTCAATCTGCTGACGTCGGTGCGACGCGGCAACCATCATATCGTCGCCGTCGTCATGGGCGGCGCCACGGCCGGCGGCCGCGACCGCATCATGGCCAATCTGATCGAGGAGCATATCCGCGGCGGCTCGACGGCGCGCACCGCCGCCAATATCTCCGCGGAGACCGATGCGGACGTCGACGACGCGCCGCTCGCGCGCCGCCCCGTCGAGAGAGTCGTCGAGCGCCCCGCCGTGCCCGACCTCCCCGAGCGCGCCACGATGGAAACGGCCGCTGACCGCGGCGCGGGACGCGACGCTTATGACGCGGAGCCCGCATCGGCCCCGCGGGAGACCGCCGCCTCGGCGCGTCTGGCGCGCCACGCCGTCGCCGCCATCATTCCGCCCGCGTCGATCGCCGGCGAAAGACCCCCGCAGGAAAAACCGGCTCAACCGCAAGTGCGTCCCGCCTTCGTGTCGGGCGGGCAGAAGCACATTGCGGAGGAGCCGCCCGCCAGCCCCAAAGAGGCCAGGAAAGGCCACGCCAGGAGCGCCGGCAAGCCGGAAACCGTCGCCGCCGTCGACGGCTCCACCTCCGGGCGCGCCGGCAAGACGCGCGAGATCACGAGCGCGACGACGACGCCTTCGGCCATTCGCGCAACGAGCGCCGCCAAAGCCGAGCCCGGCCGTCCGACGAAGCCCGGCTGGATGATCCAGATCGGCGCCGCCGAAGACCCCGAGAAAGCCAACCAGCTTCTCTCGCGGGCGCGCAGCCAGCTTCAGGGCTTTCCCGCTTCCGCGCGCGCCTTTACCGAGAAGGTTCAGAAGGGCAATGGCACGCTTTACCGCGCGCGCTTCGCGGGACTTGAAGAAGAGAGCGCCGCTTCCGCTTGCAAGGCGCTCAAGCGGTCCGGCTTCGCCTGTTTCACCACCAAGAACTGAGAACGACCCGCATGTCGGCGACCTGGGACGACCTCGAGACCCTGCGCCGCGCCTCAGTGATGGCGCCGCATCAGAACCTCCTTGGCTTCATTCACTCGGGCGGCCAGATCCGTCGTCCCGCCAAGATCTGGATGAAGCTTTTTCATCAGATCGCGATGAGCCCGCGCGATGTCGGCGGCGGGCGCGCCCTTTTTCAAGCCGAGGATTTCGTAGGCTTCATCCTCGGTGATCGTGCCCGAGCGGCGCGCGCGCGCCGCGTCGCCGGCGCCGCGCGCGTCACGGTGCGCATCTCCTGCCGCACGCCAGCCGGCAAACCTGCGGTCCAGATACGCCTCTAGCAGCCGCGCGCCGTCGGGATCGTCGCGCAGGCAAAGGTTGTAGAGGTCAAAGAGCGCGGGACGCGTCAGCGCGTCGAGCCTTTTTCCCTCGTCCTTGCCGGCCAGAATCATTCCCCTGATGGCGCCCGTTGCGTGATCGAGCTCCATCTCGATCATCGCGGAGCGCACGCGCGAGACCCCCGCGCCGCCGGCGCCGACGTTGCGCAGGCCCGACGCGCCGCCCATCCCCATCGCCCATACGCCCAAAGCCCCGAGCGCGAGGCCGAAATCAAGCCTGCCGCGGGCCAGGAGGAGACCCCCGAGCGCCAGAAGAAGAAAGCCGCCGCCGCGCTTTATCAAATTCGCGAGCAGAGCCGGCGACGCCTGCGTGAAGGCCTTCATCGCAAAGAGCCCTACGGCGAGCGCGAAAAATCCCAACAAGACCGGCATGGCTTACCGTGACCCCATCTGCGACAGCAGCAGGCGTGCGGCCTCTTCGCCCCGCCCCGCGCGTTTTTCCAGTTCCGCCAGTCCGCCGACGGCATAAGCAGCAGCGGCGCCGAGCAATTCTGCAAGACGCCGCGGCGCAGTCAGATCGAAGGCGGCATAGGCGCCGCCCGTGAGCCGGGCGATTTCGACGAACGCCGAGCGGGCGGCCGTCTCGGCCCCTTCCTGGAACATGAAAGCCTTGACCCCGAGGAGGCCGAGTTCGCCGGCGAGTCCGGCGAGCGTGTCGACGTTTTCCTCCATCGCGTCGCCGACATAAACGAGCGCGCCGACTCGATGCGCCTGCGTTTCGTCGCGGGCGTGGGCGAGGACGCGGCCAATCTGGGTCTGGCCCGCGCGGCAGGAAATGCGCGCCATCAGCGCTCCCAGTCCCTCTCCTTGAGAGACGAAGCCGGAGGCGCGGCACTCGCGAAAGCCCCGAAAATAGACGAGCTGCACGTCCAGCCCGCCCTGCGCCGCAGTGGTTTTGAACATTTCGCCCTGGATCGCCTGTGCGACGTCCCATGTCGGCTGACGACTCATGGTCGCGTCGAGCGCGAAGATCAGCCGACCGCGGGAAGCCCGAGGCTCCGCCACGTCGCGCGCCTTTTGAAGAAAGGCGTCGACGGCGCTATTTGCCGCCGCGCGCGGCGCCGGCGCCTTCGTCAGGTCATCGCCCAAGACTGTTCACGTCGCTTGTCCGTAACGATATATAAAATCGGTTTCGACGC
Organism: uncultured Alphaproteobacteria bacterium; assembly: GCA_963713845.1. Lineage (GTDB taxonomy): Bacteria > Pseudomonadota > Alphaproteobacteria > Rhizobiales > Beijerinckiaceae > Methylocystis. The sequence goes on along the minus strand of CAVQNJ010000033.1, from coordinate 8,169 downwards.
CTATAAAGCAAGTGGCCGGGGACGGTCGAATCCATCATCCCTCCCTTGGGCTCCGACCGCAAGCGTAAGAGGCGCGTTATGACACGGGAAAGCTTGCCGCCGACCCCGATCGCCGCGCTGCCCGGCCAGGACAGCGAAACGGCTCAGGCCCTGATGCGGCTTTTCGCGGCGCAATTGCGCGAATCGGGCGTGCGCGTCGCCGGCGTGACGCAGATGCGGGGTAAGGACGCTGCGGGGCGCCCCGGATCTTCCTGCGCGACGTCGCCTCGAGCGCGGAATTCGTCATCTCGCAGGATCTTGGGCCAGGTTCCGTCGCCTGCAATCTGGACGCGGGCGAACTGGCGATGGCCTGCGCCGCGGTGGAGGCGGCGGCGCAAGGCGGCGCCGACCTCATCGTCGTCAGCAAATTCTCCAAACAGGAGGCCGAGCGCGGCGGTCTTTGCGACGCCTTCCGCGCGGCGATGTCGGCGCGCATTCCGGTCGTTGCGGCGGTTTCGCCCCATTTTCGCGAGGAGTGGCGCGTTTTCGCCGGACCTCTTGCGGAGGACGTCGCCGCCGATCGCGCGGCGCTCGCGCAATGGTGGGCGCGCGTCTCGGGCCCGCGCTGACCGCACGCGCCTTCAGCGAACGGCAGGGGCGTAAAGGAGCCCTCCCTTGCCCCACAAGGCGTTGACCCGCCGCTCCATGACAAGGGGCGATCCCTGCCCCAGATTGCGCTCGAAGACATCGGCGTAATTGCCGACGTTCTTGATGATCCGATAGGGCCAGTCGCCTTGCAGCGCAAGTCCGGCGCTGCGGTCGCCCTCGACGCCGAGCAGATGGCGAATGCGGGGGTCGTCGGACTTCAGGGCCGCGTCGGCGTTCGCTTTTCCAACCTGCAAGTCTTCGGCGTCGATCAGGATGAAAAGCGTCCAGCGCAGGATAGCGAACCATTGGTCGTCGCCCTGCCGCACGACCGGCCCGTGCGGGGACTTGGTCAGGAGATCGGGCAGAACGTCGTGATCGGCAGGATTGGTCAGCTTCACGCGCATGGCGTAGAGGGTCGAGGCGTCGGCCGTCACGGCGTCGCACTCGTTCTTGTCGTAGGCCGCCGTCGCCTCTTCGAAACTTGCAAAAGACTTGGGCGTGTATGGCGTTTTGCGCGAGCGGAAGAAGTCGTCGAGCTCCAGCTCCTGGGACGTGCCCTGCTGCACGCAGACCGACACGTTGGAGAGGTCCTGCGCCGAGGCGAAACTGCGTTGGCGTCGCACCAGGAAAGATTGGCCGTCGATGAAGGAGACGCCCGCATAAAGCGTCTTTTGTCCGGCGTCGCGCGACTGCGTCCAGGGCGCGGCCGAAGCGAGAACATCGACCCAGCGCGACTGGAGCGCCCCGACCCGCTCCTTGGCCCCGAGCGCCACGAACTGGACCTTCGTCGGGTCGTCGAAAATGGCGCTCGCGACTGCCCGGCAGATGTCGGCGTCAAACCCCCGCCAGCTCCCCGCGCCGTCGGGCTGGGCAAAACCCGGCGCCTCGGTGACGCCGCAAGAGACGTAGCCACGCCTGGTGCGTCGGAGAGAGTCGGGCCGGCGTCGGTCGGGGCCGATGCGCGGGGGGCCGACGCCATCACGCTGATCGCGGCGGCGACGGCGGCAAGAAAGCGTCGGGCGATCATGACGGGTTCGGATCCAATGGCGTGTATATTACGTCCCGCCCCAGGCGACGCAAGCGCGCCGCCTCCCGCGGAGCCAGGACCGATGACGCGCGACAAACAGGAAAAACGGCCGAAGAAGCGTATGGCGACTGTCGTCACCCAGGCAGGGCGCGCGCCTTTCGACCATTTTGGCTTCGTCAACCCGCCCGTTTATCGCGGCTCCACCGTCCTTTTCCCGACCGTCGCCGATCTCGAGGGGCTGCGTCAACCCTATACCTACGGCACCAAGGGGACTCCCACGACCCGCGCGCTGGAAACCGCCTGGCGCGAAATCGCCGGCGCGCAGGATGCGGTCCTCGTCCCCTCCGGCCTCGCGGCGATCGCGCTCGCCCTTCTCACCGCGACCAAAGCGGGGGCGCATCTTCTCGTTTCGGATTCGGCCTACGGGCCGACGCGCATGTTCTGCGACGGCTTTCTCGCGCGTTTCGGCGTGAGGACACAATATTACGATCCGACGCTCGGCGCCGGCGTCGCCGATCTGTTTTCGCCCGAGACGACGGCCGTCCTCCTTAAATCGCCCGGCTCGCAGAGCATGGAGATTCAGGACGTGCCGGCCATCGCCGCCGCCGCGCATGAGAAAGACGTTTGCGTCATCATCGACAACACCTGGGCGACGCCGCTGTTTTTCCCGCCGCACGCGCGCGGCTGCGATCTCGCGATCGAGGCGGGAACGAAATATCTCTCGGGCCACGCCGACATTCTGCTGGGAATCGTCTCGGCGAACGCCAAGTGGGCGCGGCGGCTGCGGCACACGTTCAATCTGTTCGCCATCGGCGCCTCGCCCGACGACGCCTCGCTCGCGCTCAGAGGCCTTCGCACAATGGCGCTGCGTCTGCGCGCGCAGGAGCGCGCCGCGCTCGACATCGCGCATTGGCTCGCGGCGCGCGGGGAGGTTGCGCGCGTGCTCCATCCCGCTCTCGCCGACCATCCGGGACACGACCTCTGGAAGCGCGACTTCCTCGGCTCCTCGGGCGTGTTCTCGATTATTCTGAAGCCGGTGTCGAAACAGGCCGTCGACGAATTCGTCGATGGTCTCGAACTCTTCGGGATCGGATTTTCCTGGGGAGGCTATGAGAGCCTCGTCCTGCCTTTCGATTGCGCCAGCATGCGCAGCGCGACGCGCTGGGAACCGGAGGGGCCCGCGTTGCGATTCTCGATCGGCCTCGAAGACGTCGACGATCTCAAGGAGGATCTCGCGGCGCAATTCCCGCGTCTTGCGCGCTAGCTCTTTGGCGCCGCGCCGAAGGCGAGAATGATCTCCCGCAATTCAGGCTCGTCCACTTGTTCGGCCGCCTGCGCGTAAAGGAACCAATGCGTCGCGCGCTCGTTCTTTTCCGGCCATTTCTTGCGCTGTCGCTCGACCCGCAGGGCGAACACCTCCACGCGGCAATCGACCGCCGCCCCGCCCTTCAGCCGCTTCTCGTAAGGGTATTCTCCAAGCTTCGCCTTGTCGATCTTGCCGTGCAAGCCCGCTTCCTGCATTGCTTCGATGGCGGCGACGATATGGGGCTTGCGCCCTTTCATGGGCCAGCCCTTCGGAATCACCCAACGCTTCGTGTCGCGCGAGGTGACGAGCAGGACTTCCACGCTTTTGTCGTCGCGCAGACGCCAGGGCAGCGCGGCATATTGCGTGCGCGGCGCCGTTGGATGGAGCTTTTTCTTCGTTTGAGGCGCCTTCTTTGCCTGCTTCATCAGAAGAAGCTTGCTCCTGTATAGAAAATGGCCGCGATGAAGGCCGACATGGGCATGGTGACGATCCAGGCGACGACGATGTCCTTTGCCACGTTCCAGCGCACGGCCGACGCGCGCCGCGCCGCGCCAACGCCGACAATGGCGCCGGTGATCGTATGCGTCGTCGAGACCGGAACGCCGAGCCCGGTTGCGAGGAACAGCGTGATGCGCGCCGCCGGTCTCGGCGCAAAATCCCTGCATCGGCGTCAGCCGGGTGATCTTCGAGCCCATGGTGTGCACGATCCGCCAGCCGCCGAACAGCGTGCCAAGCGCCCATCGCGGTCTGGCAGGTCAACACCACCCAGAACGGCACGTGGAACTCGCCGCCGTAGACGCCGTGCGAGTAAAGAAGCACGGCGATGATGCCCATCGTCTTCTGCGCATCATTGCCGCCATGGCCGAGCGAGTAAAGCGAGGCGGAGACAAACTGCAGCGAGCGGAAGATGCGTCGACCGCGCGCCGGCGTGCTGCGCACGAAGAGCCACGACACCGCCAGCACGAGCAGCAGCGCCAGCACAAAGCCCAAGCGCCGGCGAGAGCACGATCGCCGAGCCGGTCTTGACAGCCCGCTCCAGACGATCGCGCTCGCGCCCGCCTTGGCGACGCCCGCGCCGACGAGCCCGCCGATCAAGCGCATGCGAGCTCGAAGAGGGAATGCCCAGCGCCCAGGTGAACGAATTCCAGGCGATCGCGCCCATGAGCGCGCCGAAGATCACCTTGTCGTCGACGATCTCCGGCGACACGATGCCGGAGCCGACGGTCTGCGCGACATGCAGCCCGAAAGAACATGAAAGGCGACGAAATTGAAGAAGGCGGCCCAGAACACGGCGTATTGCGGCCGCAGCACGCGCGTCGAGACGATCGTGGCTATGGAGTTCGCGGCGTCGTGCAGGCCGTTGAGGAAATCGAAGGCCAGGGCGACCGGATCAGGCCGACAAGCGCGAAGGAAGCGTCATGCATCGCGGCTTCGCCGCCTAGAGATGCTCGATGACGATGCCGCTGACCCGGTTGGCGACGTCCTCGAAACCGTCGACGACCTTCTCGAGATGACCGTAGATCTCGGCGCCGACGATGTAGGCCATCGGATCGTTGCGGCGATGCGCGTTGAACAGATCCTTCAGCCCCTGATCGTGGATGGCGTCGGCCTCGTCCTCGATGCGGGTGATCTCCTCGCTGAAGGCGTTGAGCTTGCGCGGCGTTGCGGCCCCATGCCCGCAGCAGCGGCACGGCGTCCCGCGTCAGCTCCGCCGCCTGCACGATGATGTCGCCCATGCGCCGCATCGGCGGCTCGAATTCGCTCGTCTCGTAAAGCTGGGTCGCCTTCGCGGTCTGGTGCATCTGGTCGATGGCGTCGTCCATCGCGGTGATGAGATCGCGGATGTCGCTGCGGTCGAAGGGCGTGATGAAGGTGCGGCGGATCGGCCAGCAGCACTCGCGGGTATATCGTCGTCGGCCTGATTCTCGAAGCGCGATTTCGAACGCATGCGCGATGACGCCGTCGCCGCCTTCGAGCAGGGCGCGCAGCGCGCGGGCGCCCGACACCAGCGTTTCCGCATGTCGTTCGAAGAGATCGAAGAAGCGCTCTTCCTTCGGCATGAGCGCCTGAAACCATCCCAGCATTCGCGACCTCCGCGTCGTCAAATCACGTCTTACGCGATCGTCACAAAATTGTCATAGAAGATCGAGGGCAGATAGACGAGGCCACGCCGCGCTGCAAAGCGTCAAATTGCCGCCAGCGCGAAAGGCCGCGCCGTCGTGCCCCTAATTTGCGTGGTCAGCGCGGGGTCGTCGCCGCCCTTTCGTCCTTGCTCACTTCGACGTGAGATTCTGCGGCGTTGATCTCTCCGTCGTCGAGGGGCGACTTCGCGCCATGCGTGCGGCGGAGCATTGCGCGCAGCCGCTCGCGCAGCTGCGTCGACATGGCGGCGGTTCCGAGCGGCACGAAGCGTCGGCCACTGTAAACAAAGGCGCCGTCCGTCTCGACGATCACGTCACCAGACTGGAGCGTTGGATCGGTTCGAGCGCTCTTCTCGAAATACGCCTGCGATGACGTGGGATCGTTGCAGGCGCAGCCGTTGACGGGCTTGCTGCGAAAGGCGAAGGCCGCCGGAAGGGCCGTATAACGCTGGCCCTTGTCATTTCGCGCGACTCGATCGCGCCGCCGTCGTAGATCGCCATCTGCGCCGCCGGGCACGCCAGCTCGCAGGACTGCTGACGGGTGGCCCGCGTCGATTTAATCAGCGGAAAGAAGTATCCGTCGCAGGTGCGCACGCAAAAACCGCCCGCAGCGGGCTCTGTCGCGAAGGCGCTTCCCGTTCTTCCTTCGGCTTGGCGAAGCGAAGCTCGCCCGACGGCTCTCGCGCGGCGCGGCGCGGACTGGGCTTGCGGCGCGCTCTGGGGCGCTGGATCGGCGCCGAACAGAAACTCGAAAAAACTCTCGGCGCGGGCAGAACCAGAGCCCGCGAGCAAGCCGAGACCAAACAGGGTCGCGTAGACGATCAGGGCGCTACGATGAAGCCGCATCCGTGCCGTTTCCTCATCCCCTGCGCGCCGTCTGGCGACCCCGGCAGGATTCGAACCTGCGACCTACTGCTTCGAAGGCAGTTGCTCTATCCAGCTGAGCTACGGAGCCTTCCTTTTCCGTTAACGCGCGGGAACGGACGGCGGCTGATCGAAAACCACACTCCAGGAGAATTATGTCATTTCTGGCGACCCCGGCAGGATTCGAACCTGCGGCCTACTGCTTAGAAGGCAGTTGCTCTATCCAGCTGAGCTACGGGGTCGTGAGCGTCAATGGGTCCAGAGGCCAATTCGGCTGGTCTTGAAATTATCGGCATAGGAGGCCGTGCGCCGCGAGGCCGTGTCGGGCTTGGGCTCCTCGATCCGATAGGGCACGCCGGCGCGCTCCGCATAGGCCACCGCCTGCTCCTTCGTCTCGAAGCGCAAACGCACCTGCTGCTTCATGTCGCCCGAGCTTGTCCAGCCCATCAGCGGCTCGATGGAACGTGCGGCCTCGAGATCAAAAAGCGAGTCGCCACGGCCTGGCGGGGCCAGGACCGGACTGGGTCACGCTCGGCGATTGACGAAAAATGCGGGCCGTCATGTCCACCTCTTGCTCGACTTCTGCGGGGCCGCCTCGATTTTGGGGCTGCGCCCCTTTCGTAATGCGACGACCGCAATTTGCAACCCGATCTTTTCCGTCCGGCCACTCCCGGGCGGCGGGCCGAGCGCGCCGGGGAATGGGAGGCGGCTCAAAAGGCGCTGGTCGGGGCAGCTGGATTCGAACCAACGACCTGCAGTACCCAAAACTGCCGCGCTACCAGGCTGCGCTATACCCCGCCGCACGACGACGTCGCGCCAACTCCCGTGCGACTGGCGCCTTGGCTAGCACGCGACGCCGCGTCTCACAAGGCGGAGCCTGCGCCGCCTTTAGCGTTTGAACGCCCGGATGACGCACCTCATCGCCAGCTTTGAGCCCGATTTGCTTCGCGACGCCCGCATTGAGTTCGATGACGGCATAGGCCGGGCCTCCCGACGAAATCACATCTTCGGAAAGCGGCGTCGTGTCCGGCGCAACATCCGTGACGATCCCCTGCCGCGAAACGAAGATCATGTCGAGCGGGAGGTAGGTGTTCTTCATCCACATCATCACCGGGGTTTCGTGATGGAAGTCGAACAACATCCCGTGATCTTGCGGCATCTCGCGCCGATACATCAATCCCCTGGCGCGTTCATTCGTGGTTTCGGCGACCTCGACACGAAATTCATGCGCGCCCGTGGCCGTGACGAACTCGAGGCGCTGAAGCGGAGCTTCAGCTCGCGCGGCGGTCATCAAAACGGCGATGAGCAGCGTCCAAAGCGCGAGAAAGCGTACCGGAGCCGCCGCGACGCGGACGACGCTTCTCATGGCTGGAGCGAATAAGGCCATGCGCCCTCCCCGATATCGATGATCGCGCGCGGTCTCTCTAATGCGTCGGGGGGTTTGCGGTCAATGCGACGGATTCTTCGCCTCGAGCGGCCGAACTTCCGCCGCCATGAGCCCCTTCGGGCCATCGCCATATCGCACCAGCACGCTATCGCCAGGCTTGAGCTCGGTCATCCCGAACCGGCGCACCGTCTCCATGTGCAGGAAGATATCCTCGGTGCCTTCGCCGCGCGTCAAAAAGCCAAATCCCTTGACGCGGTTGAACCACTTCACGATCGCGATCTCGTATCCGCTCGTCGGAGTCACCTGCACGTGCGTGCGGCTTACGGCGGTCTGGAGACGGATGAACGGCCGTGGTCTCGTCCATGGCGAGAACGCGGAAAACCTGCATGCCTTTTGAACGCTTCTGCGCCTCGCAGACCACGCGTGCGCCTTCGAGCGCCGTTTGCAATCCGCTGCGGCGCAGTATCGTCACATGGAGCAGAATGTCGGGCGCGCCGTCATCGGGTACGACGAAGCCGTATCCTTTTGCGACGTCGAACCATTTGATGCGTCCGGCGACCTCGACGAGATCGAGCTCTTCTTCGCCTTCAGCGGCCGAACCGGGGCCTAATTCGTCCTGAAAAGTCACCTTCGCTCCCAATCGACCAACTCCCCCAGTGCTGATCCAGAGCATTCGACCAGCGCAGGAGTCGGGGACATCGACATCTCGAGATCGCTGCACGGCGAATAAATCACCTCGCCAAAGATAGCATTGACCGCCGTTCATCCAACCACTGATTTTGCGCCGCGGGGCGAATGGCTGTGGATACGACGCGGA
>CAVQNJ010000032.1:0-120586 GCA_963713845.1 uncultured Alphaproteobacteria bacterium | reverse complement strand
CAGTGCCTTATCGATCTATGTGATAGAGGCGCCCAGCACGGCGGGAGGGGAGTTTCCGATTTGGCCGGTGGCGTTTGAGCCCGGTTAGGGCTTGACAAAGACCATGCCCTCCGGTGTGATGCAGGCGCGTAAAATGTGAATAACGACGCCATAAACGGCGTATGCCTGAGGGAGGATACTATGGGTTGGCTCATTCCGCTCGCGATGCTTGCATCCGTTGTCATCGCCGCCGTCACCCTGACCCGTCTCTGATTTTTATCAGAGCTGTCGGCTTAGACTGAGCACTGCGGTTTCAAAGACCGTCAGCGCAAATTGCGCTGACGGTTTTTTTTGCGTCGCGCGTCGCGACCTTTCCGCCATGTCGTCGCGGATCAGGGGCGAGAGCAATCCCGGGACACAACGGCCGCCGACCGTTTGCGCGACCTCAAAAAAAAATGACGCCCCGCCTGTGTCCGTGACGGGGCGTTGTCAGAGGCGAGCTGCGATCTTACCGCCATTGCACGCAGCGGCGATGTCCAAAGCCGTGTCGCGTATTCCACCGGCGAGTCCATTTGACGCATCGCGACCCGGCAGGAGCCCCGTGCGCGACCTGTTCAACGAGAGAGGATGCGGAGACCCGATCGGCGCGAAGGTCGGCCGCATTCGACAGGACCGCCGAATTTGAGGGGCTCGCAGCGATGAGCAGACCGCCGCAGAGTGCGCCGAACAGGGCCGCTTTCATATCCTTAGGCATTGATTTCCTCCTTGAAAAAAATCCGCCTTCGTTGAGGCAGATCAGGGGCAGTGTAGCGCGCGCAAATTCTTTGGCTAGGCTTTACTTTAGGGCGCTATAACCCGCGTGCGGGAAAAGGGAGGGATCGCCATCGCCCGGGGCGCGGAGAAAAGTCGCTCGGAGAAGATCGCGCGGCAGACCAAGAAATCATTGCGTCGCGATGCAGGGGAGGAGCGCGGCGGCTATGGCACCTGTCGCCCTCAAAACCTGCCAGCGGGGCTCTCTGAGTGTCTGTCCGAGCAGAAGTTGAGTCGAATAAGTCTTTTATGATTCGATGTGGCGGCCTGATTCTCGAAGGGGTCGCCGATGTGGACGAACGAAAATCGTGCGCGCTACGACCGTAGCGGTCTGCGTTATCCCAGCGACGTCACGGACGCGGAGTGGGCATTGATCGCCCCCTTGATCCCGCCGGCAAAGCGCGGCGGCGGCAAGCGCAGGGTGGACATGCGGCAGGTCGTGAACGGCCTCATGTATGTTCTCTCGACGGGCTGTCAGTGGCGCGCGATCCCGAAGGATTTGCCGCCCAAGAGCACAGTTTACGGCTATTTCGACCTTTGGACCTATGACGGCACGCTCGATCGTCTCCACCACGCGCTTTACGTGAAGTGTCGCGAGGCCGCCGGGCGCGACGCCAGTCCGACTGCCGCCGTCATCGACAGCCAGAGCGTGAAAGCGGCGGAAAAAGGGGGCGCTGCATTGATCCGCACGGCTATGATGCGGGCAAGAAGATCAACGGCAAGAAGCGGCATATTCTCGTCGACACGATAGGCCTGCTGCTTCATGCGATCGTTCATCCGGCCGACATTCAGGATCGAGACGGCGGCGTTCTTGTTCTGCGCACAATGTTTGGGAGATTTCCGTTTCTGCAAAAGCTGTTCGCCGATGGCGGATATCAGGGACCAATCTTTTGCGAGGCGCAGAAGAAAGCTTTGCCAAGCCTCGTGACGGAAATCGTCAAGCGTTCTGACACAGCGAAAGGCTTCGAGGTCTTGCCAAGGCGGTGGGTCGTCGAACGAACTTTTTCCTGGCTCGGTCGGTGTCGAAGATTGGCTAAGGATTGGGAATGCCTCAACCGAAAGGCGCTCGCATTTCTGCGCATCGCCTCAATCCGCCTCATGCTCGAAAGCTATGCAATCCAACATGATGTTCGCGGACAAACTCTGAGGCTCCAAAGATAAATGAGCCGTCGTCATTTTTTTTTGGTAGGCTCATTGGATCTCAACTCGCGTAGCAGCTCCTCTTCCCACCATTTAGATACCCATCGCGCTCACGTCCGAGATTTTTCCAAAGGTCAAAGGCAGCGTCGGCTTTGCCTGCTTCCAAAATTGCTTTGTCGAGGTTTTCGAAAATATCGAACTGCTCGACGGGCATAAGCGCATTCGATCGACCGTCCGCATTGAGTAGGAGCCTCGATATTGCTTCGGTTGCCCGGGCAACAACTCTGATCACCTCTCCGATATTGTTTGCCGTTACTCTCAAGTCGGCAACTTCTTTCCGTGACCTCGGGTCGCCTGCGTGGGCAAGATATTTGTGGCTCCACTTTTTCAGATTTTCGGCGCCGCTTTCGTCTATCCATCGCTCAATTGTTTCGATTAACGACGCCGGGAGATGATCGTCGCGGTTCCGGCATTTTGGATCGATACCGCTCAGGATATCGAATTGCTTGTGAGCGCACTCTGAAGCAGAGTCATCTTCGTGAGCATCAACAGAGAACCAAGAAAGATCTTGTCGTAAATTTCCCGCGTTATTTTTCAGCCAATTCTGCCGAGCAGCTTCATAATCGTAGGGGAGACCATCAAAGCAAACGTAATTTTCTCGGGTTAAAAGCTTATAATTACGCTTAACGTCGTCCACGAGTCTACGCAGAGAGATGACGTCCGTTCTTGCATCGACCAATCTGCGAATGGCAAGCACCTGCGTCGCGACGTGCCCTTCCAGCAACATTTCAGCTAGCAGGGAATTATTCAGCGGATTGCTTATTTCCGCCCCAAAGCTCGCGATGGTTTTAAAGGCAACCTCCCTCCAAACCATCGCCTGTATTGTCGACCAGATCGCGTGATGTTCATCCGTGCCGATCCAAGAGACCCACTGGCATCTCTTATCACGGTATGCCTCTAGCGCACCGCAACGCTCCGATGGCACGTCGCATTCCGCGACTTTGTATTTATAATTCGACATTAGCGATCCTGCGTGAGCAATCAATCCAGCCGCACGCGCGGGCCGCGTCCACGCTGCGCATGCCGAGGGCGCGCAGGTGGGCGAGATCCATGGCTGGGCCGGCGTAGCGGGACCGCACGGGGCCCCTCTCATTGCCAATCGTCATGGAAACTACGCGAGGCAGCGCAATCTATGGAACAGGATGTCGAACATTGAGGAGGGTCATATGGTCAAGTTCGCAATTTTAGCTACGCTGGAAGCGAAGTCCGGGAAAGAGGAAGAAGTTGCGGCCTTTTTGAAATCTGCTCTGCCGCTCGTCGAGGCGGAACCGGGGACGTCCGCGTCGTTCGCAACTCGCACGTCGCCCAAAACCTTCGGGATATTCGATGTTTTCCCAAGTGAAACCGACAGAGATGCTCATCTCGGTGGCGAGGTAGCGAAAGCGCTTATGGCAAAGGCTCCCGAACTCTTCGCAGCGCCACCAAAAATCGAAAAGTTGGACGTGTTGGCGTCTAAGCTGAGCTGAAACGCAAAACGGCCCGTCGCTGCATCCGCGCTCGGGCCGATTTTTTACCTTGAGGGAGTCGCTTCTCAAAGCGTCCCGAGCATATAACATCTTGCACTTGTGAATTTAAAGCCGCCGCGGTGTGACGCCCGAAGGCGGAGCTGATCGCCTCGGCGGTGACGATCAAGGCCCGGCCTGCGCCTCGCTTTTTTGTGGGCGCCCAATGCTGCCCCACAGGCTGCCCCAGCACAAAAGAGGCGTCGCGGCCGCTTCGGAAAATCGAATTAAGTCTTTGTTTTGATTGGCTCCCCGAGTAGGACTCGAACCTACGACCTAGCGATTAACAGTCGCGTGCTCTACCAGCTGAGCTATCGGGGAACATCTTGGTTGCGGGCGTATAGCAAGGCAGGGGACGATTTGCCAAGCCCCTTTACGCCGACTGTTGATAACGCGTCAACTTTGCGGCTTCAGGCCGGGGCCTCGGCCGAGAAAGCGGCCGGGCTGGCGGCGATGTCGGCCGTGACTCGGCAGCCCGGCCTCATTGCCGAGATGCTGCACCTTGTGGGCCGAGGCCGCGCGGGCGAATTCGAAATGATCGCGCCAGGGCGCGCTCGCGGCCGCTCCAGATAGGACGCGCAATAGGCGCCGTGGAAGACGTCGCCGGCGCCGGAGGTGTCGATGACCTTTTCAGCGGGCACGTGCAGCGACGGCAGATGCGCGCACGTCGCCCGTCCTCGTCATACCAGAGCATTCCCTTCTCGCCGATCGGTGACCGCGCCGATCCGGCAGCCCTTCGACTTTCAGACAGTCGAGCATCTCGCGCTTCGCTGAGGGACATTTGCTCGCATAGCTTCTTCGGCGACGACGGCCACGTCGACGTAATCCAGGAGTTCCTCAAGGCCCGGGCGCAGTGCGCCGCCGTCGAGCGAGACCAGAACGCCGCGCTGGCGCGCGCCGCCTTGGCGTAATGGAGCGCCGCGTCGCCCATGTGGCCGTCGAGATGCAGCAGCCGCGCGCACGAAATGTCGAGACGCGGGAAAGATTGCAGATAAGTGTCGTCGCGCGCGCGCAAGATGGCGCGCTTGCCGTTGTTGGGCAGACGAAAGACAGGGACGAGCGCGCCACCCGCCGCGGATGGACGCGGACGCCATAGGCCGTCGGCCATGTCCATGAACATATGCCCGAGCCAGTCGCGCGCCATGCGTCGTGAGCAAGTCCGTCGATGGCCGAGCTTGGCGCAGGCGAAGCCGGCCGTCACGGCGTTGCCGCCGAAGGACACCGCATAATCTCTGCGCGACCGTCTTTCTCGTCGCCGGCGGGCATGGCGTCGGCCAGCATGTGACGTCGATATAGGCGTGGCCGATGAAAAAGCGCTTCCAAGGCTAATCTCCGCGGTTAAGACGGCAATGCGCCTAGGCCGTCGTCCGCTCGCGGCGCGCCGACGTCACATCGAGAAGCTGTGCCGCAGCCGCAGGAGGAGGACAGCGTTGGGGTTCTCGATCCGGAAGGCCTGGCCCATCAGATCGTCGACGAAGTCGATTTTCGCGCCGGCGAGATAAGCCGAGCGAGCGGGATCGATCGCGACGCGCGCGCCGTCGCGCTCGACGAGCGCGTCCTCCGCGCCGGCCGCCTGGTCCACGCGAACGGATACTGAAAGCCCGAGCAGCCGCCGCCCTCGACCGCCGACGCGAAACACCGCGCTCCGGCGCCTGGCTCGCGAGGAGCGTCGCCGATATTCGCTTGCGCCGCTTGTTCGGTCATCGCGAACGTCGCCTTGCCGGCGATCGCCGTCATGTCTTCGGCCCTTTCGAAGAGTCTTGCCTGCCGCGTCGCTCTGCGCGCGCGACTATGCGCAGCAACATAGGTCCGACTGTTCACGGCCTTTCAATGACTGGAGCCGCGACCTTGGCGCTTCGCGACTGCCTCTCGCGCCCTACGCCTGCGACGCCGAGCAGTCCCGCGGGCGCGCTCTCGCCGCCGAACCCTCGCCGCACCCGCAGCGAGTTCCAGCGCGACCGCGACCGCATCATCCATTCGACCGCCTTCCGCCGCCTGGCGCATAAGACGCAGGTCTTCGTGCCGCTCGACGGCGATCATTTTCGCACGCGCCTCACCCATACGATCGAGGTCGGGCAGATCGCCCGCGCGCTGGCCCGGGCGCTGCGCGCTCGACGAAGACCTCGCCGAGGCCGTGGCTCTCGCCCATGATCTCGGCCACACGCCCTTCGGCCACGCCGGCGAGGAGGCGCTCGAAGCCTGCATGGCGCCTTTCGGCGGCTTCGACCACAATGCCCAGGCGCTGCGGGTCGTCACGCTGCTGGAGCGCCGCTACGCCGCACTATGACGGGCTCGACCTCTGCCTGGGAGACGCTGGAGGGCTCGTGAAGCACAATGGCCCGCTGCAAGGGCCCGCGCGCCACGCGCCCGGCTGCCACGCTATGTCGCGGAGTTCGACGCGCTGCTTTCCGCTGGAGCTGCGAGAGTTTCGCCGGCGCTCGAGGCGCAAGCCGCGGCTCGGGCCGACGACATCGCCTATATCGGCCCACGATATCGACGACGGGCTGCGCGCCGGACTGTTCACGCTCGACGATATCGCGCAGCGCTCCCTTCATCGCCGCGCTGCTTGACGAGATCGAGGCGCTTCATCCGCGGCCTCGAACGGACCCGGCCGATCCATGAATTGGTCCGCCGCGTCATCACGCGTTTCGTCGAGGACGCGATCGACGACCGCGCAAGCGAGGCTCGCGCAGTCTCGCGCCGCGAAAGCGCCGCAGGCGGTGCGCTGCGCGCAGGAGCCGATGGTCGCGCTCTCGCCGCCGATGGCGGATCGCCGAGCGCGACCTTAAACGCTTCCTCTTTTCCAATATGTATCGCCATCGCCCGGGTCATCGGTGTCTGGCGAGCGCGCCCGCGAGGCGATTTCGCGACTCTTTCCCGCCTTTTTCGAAAAGCCGGCGCTGATGCCGCCGGAATGGGCGAGCGCTTGCGGGCGCGCATGAGGCGCGGCGGGTGCGGCTGGGGACGCGGCGCGGGCGGTGGTCGTCGCCGACTATATCGCGGGCATGACCGATCGCTATGCGCTCGCAGGAGGTCGCGCGGCTCTTTCGGCGCGGTCGATCTGAGGCGGGCGTGAGCGGGGAACGAGGTGCTGCGCGCCGACCGCCCTCTGCTAAACCCGGCGCGCAAATCGTCGTCGACCGAACCTGTTCGCCAATCGGACCTTCATGAACATCTTTCGATATCTTCCACGGCCGCATCGCCGCGATTCTCGCTGCGTCGCGCGCCGCGGGCCGCCTGCCGGCGCTCGATCCCGCGCGCTTCGTCGTCGAGCCGCCGAAGGACGCCGGCGCTCGGCGATCTCGCCTGCAATGCCGCCATGGTCTTCGCCAAGGACGCGAAGGCCGCATTTTCCAATCCGCGCCAGCTCGCGGTCGAGATCGCCACGGCGCTGGCCGAAAGCGAGGGCGTCGCGCAGGCCGAAGTCGCCGGGCCCGGCTTCATCAACATCCAGCCTCAAGCCCGAGGTTTTCGCGCAGGTCTGCGCGCGGCGCTGCGCGCGCCGGACGATTACGGCCGCGTCGAAGAGGGCGGGCGGGCGTCGCTCGCCGGCAAGGTCAATGTCGAATATGTCTCGGCCAATCCGACCGGGCCCGATGCATGTCGGCCATGGGCGCGGCGCGGTGTTCGGCGACGCGCTCGCCAATCTGCTGGCGTTTTCCGGCTGCGAGGTCACGCGCGAATATTACATCAACGACGCCGGCGCGCAGGTCGACGTGCTCGCCCGCTCGGCCTTTCTGCGCTATCGCGAGGCGCTCGGGCGAGACGATCGCGATTCCCGAGGGGCTTTACCCCGGCGATTATCTCAAGGCCGGCGGCGCGAACGCTCGCCAAGGCCACATTCGGCCGTCGCTGCTCGACAAGCCCGAGAGCGAATGGCTGCCGATCGTGCGCGACATCGCCATCGACGCGATGATGGACGATGATCCGCGACGATCTCGCCGCGCTCGACATCACGCATGAGGTGTTCTTTTCCGAGCGCACGCTGCACGAGAAGAGCAACGGCCGTGTCGGAGATCGACCGCGCAGATCGAGTGAGCTGCGCGACAGCGGGCCTCGTCTATGAGGGGCGTCTGCCGCCGCCCAAGGGGCAATTGCCCGAGGATTGGGAGGATCGCGAGCAGACGCTTTTCCGATCGACGCGATTTCGGCGACGACATCGACCGGCCGCTGAAGAAGTCGGACGGCTCGCAACACCTATTTCGCCGCCGACATCGCCTATCACAAGGCCAAGATCGACCGCGGCTTCGACACGCTGATCGACGTCTGGGGCGCGGACCACGGCGGCTATGTGAAGCGCATGGCGGCGGCGGTCGCCGCGCTGTCGGACCGCAAGGTCGAGCTCGACGTGAAGCTGTGCCAGCTCGTCAAGCTGATGCGCGACGGCGAACCGGTGAAAATGTCGAAGCGCTCCGGCGACTTCGTCACCCTGCGCGAGGTCGTCGACGAAGTGGGCGTCGACGCCGTGCGCTTCATGATGCTCTATCGCAAGAATGACGCGCCGCTGGAATTCGATCTCGCCAAGGTCATCGAGCAGTCGAAGGATAATCCGGTCTTCTATGTGCAATACGCCCATGCGCGCGCGAAATCGGTTCTGCGGCAGGCGCTGGCGGCGTTTCCGGATCTCGATGTGGCAGCGCCGGCGCGCTGCTGCGCGCCCAGCTTGAGCTGCTGACCGACGACGGCGAATTGCAGCTTGGCGCATGCGATCGCGCAATATCCGCGTCTGATCGAGGCCGCGGCGGCGGCCCATGAGCCGCATCGCGTCGCCTTTTATCTCATGAACTCGCCAGCGCTTTCCATGCCCATTGGAATCGGGGCAAAGATCGGCCACAATTACGCTTTGTTAATGACGCAGAGAGAGATTTAACCAGCGCCCGTGTCGCGTTGGTCGTTTCGTTTAGCCAGCGTTCTGGCGTCGGGCCTTAGGCTTCTTGGCGTGAGTGCGCCCGACGAAATGCGTTGACTCTCCCGCCGGAGCCTCATGGAGCGGTGGAAAGAGCGGCGCGCCGCCCTAGATCTTTCACGCCCTGCAGAAACTGCGAGGTAGCCATGCGCGAGTCCATCAGACAGAGGCGCTGCGATCGACATCAGCGATTTCGAGCGGCGCCTGCGGGCGCGCGGACCCCGCGAAAAGTCGCGTGAACGATCCGCTTGAGCGAACTCGCCCGGCTGATGCAGGGCGAGGATCAGGGTCGCGGGCAGCATCGTTACGACGAGATGTCCTGCCGCGGCCCGCGCGACGGCCAGCGCGCGCGCCCGAACATGTGTCAGGAGACTCGCCTGAGCTGCGCGGCGCGCTTCGACGCCGGAACGGCCGGTCGCGCCGGAAGATTCGCCATGAGCCGCATTATCGCCGAGCGCCGTAGCCGCACGCCGGACGCACGCGCTACCCCGATGCCGCAGACTATCCCGACGCGACCCACGCGCACGACCCCTCGGAATCACGAGCACGGCGCGCGGCGGCAGGCGCGCGAGGGCGACCTGGGCCGACGACCAGAACGCCTATCTCGACTATGGCGCCGAAGGCGAGCCGGCGGGAGCCGCCCGGCCGCCCGCGCGGCGCTTGCCCGCTTCGTGCGTCCCTGGCACGCCGTCGCGGCATCGCGCGTCGTGGCCACGGGCAGCATCGGCTGGGGCTTCGCTCATCGCGGCGGCGTCGGCGGCTCGCGCGACATCGCCGACCATCAACGCGCCGGACGGCCCGGCGAAGGTGCAGCCGCGCGCCGAGGCCGACGCCAGCGCGGACGACAGCGCCGACGCGACCGTGCTCGACCGGCATGAAACCGACCCAGTGAAGCAGGTCGTCTCCGCATCAGGAACAGGCCGTCGACTCCGAAAGTCGCGCCTCGCGCCGTCAAGCTGGGCGCGGGCCCGGTCGACGCCGCGCATGAGCCTCCGCATCGACACCGGCCCGAGCCGCAAAAGGTGAAGACGGTTTCCGTCCGTCCCGACGGCAGCCGCGATCGAAGACGCAGCGATTGCCGCCGGCGGTGGCCAAGGCGAGCCGAGCGCCGCCGCGCGCGAAGCCGCCGCGCAAGAGAGCCTGACGACGCTCAAGAGCCCGGCCAAGCCACGCGACCGACCAAGCCGACGGTCGAAGCCAAGGCCAAGCCGCAGCCGCGCCCGAGCAGGCCGCCGCCGTGCCGCACGAGCAGCGCGGCGAGGCCGGCGCCGATGCCACGAAGCCGCGGACGTCATCGGCGCCGGGCGGCTTTGCCGTTCAGTTCGGCGCAGCGGCACCGAGGCGGAGGCGCGCGCGCTGTTGACGAAAGTCGCGACGAAATACGCCGCAGCTTGGTGGCCATCAGCCGACGTTCAAAATCGCCAAGGTTGGCGAAAAGACCGTCTATCGCGTGCGCGTCGGCGGCATCAGCAAGGAAGCCGCCGCACGCCGTCTGCGACAAGGTTAAGGCTTCCGGCGGCAATTGCTTCGTCGCCGGCAACTGAGCGGCGCAACGACCGCGCCCGCGCGAAATCATGACAGCGTGGGCGCTTTTCCGGGCCTCTCGGCGCGAGCGCTTATGCCGCGCTGCGCCTTATTCGGCGAGACGATTTGGATGACATGCGCGCCTTTATCTGCGGCCTGATCGGTCCCGGTGCTGGACGCCGCAGGAGCGCGCCTTCCTGCGCGAGGCGCAGCCCTGGGGTGTCATTCTGTTCAGCCGCAATGTCGAGATCGCCGCGCGCAGCTGCGCGGCGCTCACGGACACATCCGCGACGCGCTTCGGGCGCGCGACGCGCCGGTGCTGGTCGATCAGGAAGGCGGGCGGGTGCAACGGCTCGACCTCGCCGCATTGGCGCGCCTATCCTGCGCCGCGACCTTTGAGCGCGTCGCCCGGACCTCCGACCGAGGGGGCGGACCGGCTCGCCTGGCTTGGCGCGCGGCTGATGGCGCATGATCTGCGCGAGGTCGGGATCACCGTCGATTGCCTGCCGGTGCTCGACGCGCCGCAGCCGGGCGCCCACGATATCATCGGCGACCGCGCCTATAGCGGTGACCGGCGCAGCGTGGCGCGCCTTGGCCGCGCCGCGGCCGAGGGGCTGCTCGCGGGCGGCGTTGCTGCCGGTGATCAAGCATATTCCCGGCCATGGCCGCGCCCGCGCCGACAGCCATCTGGAGCTGCCGGTTGTCGAGGCGACTCGCGCGACGAGCTGGAGCGCGTCGATTTCCCGCCCTTCGCAGGCCAACGCCGACCTGCCGATGGCGATGACGGCGCATGTCGTCTACACGGCGATCGACCCGCCGCGCCGGGCACGCTGTCGAAGACCGTCGATCGGACGAGATCATTCGCGGAGCACATCGGCTTCGACGGCCTGCTGATGACCGACGATCTCTCGATGAAGGCGCTCGACGGGCGGTTTCAGGACCCGCGCCGAAGCGCGCGATTGCCGCGGGCTGCGATGTGGTCCTCCATTGCAATGGCGATCTCGCCGAAGCGCGGCCCGTCGCCGAAGGCGCGCCGCATCCTCTCTGGACCGCGCGCTGGAGCGGGCTGAGACGGCGCTCGCGCGTCTGGAGTTTGCGGCTTTCGACGCCGCGAAGGCGCCTGCTGAATTCGACGCTGTGGATGGCGCGCGCTGGTTTGGACTGGCCGCGCTTGCGATGATCGCCTTAAGAAGCCGGGGCAGTCATGAGCCGCGTCTATGCCGTGAATTTCGTCCCTGCGCGGCCAGAACGCTTCCAGGCATGGCCGCAAGGGACAGTTGCGCAGACTTGCGCATGCGCGTCATGCGGGAATCAATGGCGCAGGAGCTTTCCTTCGGTCTGGCGGACGAACCGAACGCGGAGCGGCCTTCCTCGTCGACGTCGATGGCTTTGAAGGACCGCTCGACCTGCTGCTCGAGCTGGCGCGGCAGCAGAAGGTCGATCTCGCAAGATTTCGATCCTGGCGCTGGCCGAGCAGTATCTGGCCTTCATCGAGGCGGCGCGGAACGTGCGGCTCGAGCTCGCCGCCGATTATCTGGTGATGGCGGCGTGGCTCGCCTATCTTAAATCGCGCCTGCTGCTGCCCGAGCCGCCTAAGGGCGGCGGACGAGCCCTCCGCCGCGGATCTGGCGACCGCGCTGGCGCGAGCGGCTGCGCCGGCTGGAGGCGATCCGCGCGCGCCGCCGACCAGCTGACTCAACCGCCCGCAGCTCGGCCGCGACATGTTCCTGCGCGGCGCGGCCCGAGGGCGATCGCAGACGATCATCGCAGCCGAATTATCGGCGAACCTGTTCGATCTGCTCTCGGCCTATGCGCGCGCAGCGGCAGAAGAGCGCGATGTCGCAGCGTGCATCTGCGCCAGCGCACGGTCTGGTCGCTCGCCGAGGCGCGCGAGGCGCTGGAGCGGCTGGTCGGCGTCGCCGAGGAATGGACCGTGCTCGACGATTATCTGCTGCAATATTGGTCGATCTGCCGAGACAGCGCGCACGGTGCGCGCGTCCAGCTTTCTGCGCCTCGCTGGAAATGGTGCGGGAGGGCCAGCTCGAATTGCGGCAGGACGCGGCTTTCGCGCCGCTCTGCGTGCGCAGACCGGCGCGACACCGGCGCCGACGGCGCGGGCGCGCCGCGGAGCGCATGCGTAGAATTTGAGGAGGAGGAACGCGATTGGCGCAGGCCGCGGAAAAGTCGAATTGTTCGACGCCGAGCGACGAGGCCGAGCGCGCACGGAGTGCGTTGCGCGAGCGCCGAGCGCATTGCTCGAAGCGCTGCTGTTCGCCGCCGGCGAGCCGCTCGACGAAGCCGAGCTGGCGCGCACGGATTGCCGGAAGGCGTCGACGTCAGCGGCGCTGGAGCGGCTGCAGCGCGGATTACGCGTCGCGCGGCGTCAATCTGGCCCGCGTCGGCAAGAAATGGTCTTTCCGCACCGCGGGCGATCTCTCCTGGCTGCTGGCGCGCGAGCAGGTCGACGAGAAGAAGCTCTCGCGCGCGGCGATCGAGACGCTGGCCATCATCGCCTATCACCAGCCGGTCACGCGCGCCGAGATCGAGGAGATCCGCGGCGTCGCCATCTCCAAGGGCACGCTCGACGTGCTGCTGGAGACCGGCTGGGTTCGCCTGCGCGGCCGCCGCAAGGCGCCGGGCCGGCCGATCACCTATGGCACGACCGAGGCCTTCCTGTCGCATTTCGGGCTGGAGCAGCTCAGCGATCTGCCGGGCCTCGAGGAGCTGAAGGGCGACCGGCCTGTTCGACGGGCGGCTGCCGACGGGCTTCCGCGTGCCGCAGCCCGTCGGACGACCCGGCGCTTGCGCGAGGACGAGGATCCGCTGGAGATCCCGGCGACCTCGAACTGGGCTTGAGACGCGAGTTCCGCCGAGCAGGATCGGCGCTGCAAGGCCGCGGCCGGAGCCGCTCAACGCACGACGGAGCAGCGCCAGGATTGACGACCGCGGCCCCAAGCGGTTCGCCCGCGCTCAAGATCGCGAGCGGCCGAGTGGTCTGTCGCCTTGTTTTTGCGCACGCTCAGACCGCCTAGTTTCTCGCTCCATTCGGCCGATCGTTCCGCGGCCGGCTCGAAACGGCTGATGGAGGTTCCGCCATGGGCGGTCTGTCGATCTGGCACTGGATCATCGTGGGCGGCGTCGTCGTTCTGCTGTTCGGCGGAAAGTTCAAGATTTCCGACCTGATGGGCGACGTCGCCAAGGGCATCAAGGCCTTCAAGAAAGGCATGGCGGAGGATGAGACGCCCGCCGAGGCGGCGAAGCCGTCGAGCCAGCCGGCCGCGCGTCGCGCCATCGAGGCGGACAAGTCCGTCGACAGCAACAAGGCTTGACGGGAGCGGGCCTTCGCGCGCGCCGCAGCGCCTTCGCGGGCGGATGCGCCCATTCAAGTTCGCCGACCTGAGCTTTTGAAGAGACAATGTTCGACCTCGACGCCGGCAGCTCATCGTCATCGGCGTTGTCGCGCTGATCGCGATCGGCCTCGAAGGATTTGCCGCGCGTGTTGCGCACGCTCGGGCAGGTGGCCGGCCGGATGCGCCGCCTTGCGAGCGAATTCCAGGGCCAGTTCATGGAGGCCATGCGCGAGGCCGAGCTCGATGATCTGGAAGGAAGTCGACGCGGCGCAATCCGCATCGTCGACAGCGTGAAAGTCGACGCCGCATTCGATCCGCTGGCGGAGGCGCGCAAGCAGATCAAGAGCGTGGTCGAAGGCGCCTGCCCCCCGCGAGCGCGCCCGTCGAGAGCCAGGGCGGCGCACCCGTCCCAAAGAAGGCCGACGAATGACTGAGCGTCGACGACGCCGAGATCGAAGCCAGCAAGGCGCCGCTGATCGAGCATCTGATCGAACTGCGCGCGCGGCTGATCAAGGCGCTGCTCGCCTTTCTGGCGATGTTCGTCCTCTGCTTCTTCTTCGCCAAGGACATCTACAATCTTCTGGTTGGCCCCTACACCTATGCGGCCGGGCCGGAGGCGAAGTTGATCTATACCGCGCCGCAGGAATATTTCTTCACCCAGATGAAGCTCGCGATGTTCGCCGCGGCCTTTCTGTCGTGCCCGGTGGTCGCCTCGCAGATCTACATGTTTGTCGCGCCGGGACTTTACCGCCACGAGCGCGCGGCGTTCCGGCCCTATCTGTTCGCGACGCCGTTTTTTTCGCGCTCGGCGCGCTCGTCGTCTATTTCCTGGTGATGCCGAATCTGCTGCGCTTCTTCATCGGCATGCAGCAGGCGAACGAGCCGGGCAAGGCGCAGATCGAGCTGTTGCCCAAGGTCGCCGAATATCTGTCGCTGATGATGACGCTGGTTCTCGCCTTCGGCATTGTCTTTCAGCTGCCGGTGATTCTGACGCTGCTTGGGCACGTCGGCATCGTCTCGTCCGCAGTTTCTTGCCGAGAAGCGCCGCTATGCCATCGTCGACGTCTTCATCGTCGCGGCGATCCTGACGCCGCCGGACGTGTTCAGCCAGCTCTCGCTCGCGCTGCCGGGCCTGCTTCTCTACGAGGCGTCGATCTATTCGGTGCGACTGATCGAGCGAAAGCGGGCGGCGGACGAGGCGGCGGCGGAGCAATAAGCGACATCTCGCCGCTTGACCCCTTGTCCCGGCTGCGGGACAAGTTGCGCTCACTCCGGCCGCGCATTATTGGCCGACAAGCCCGGCGTTGACGGGATTGCGCGCGCTATCACTCTTTGCGCTTCGAGCGCACATGTACGACATCAAATGGATTCGCGAAAACCCCGAGCCTTTCGACGCGGGCCGCCGGCGGCGCGGGCTGGAGCCGCTGTCCGCGCAGCTGATCGCGCTCGACGACGCGCGCCGCGCCGCCATCGCCGAATTCGCAGACAGGCGCAGGAACGGCGCAACGCGGCCTCGAAGGAAATCGGCGCGGCGCTGAAAGCAGGGCGAGGCGCCGCGCCGAGGCCTGAAGGCGGAAGTCGCGCGGATCAAGGACAATTGGCCGGCGCTGGAAGCAGGCGGAGCGTTACGCGGTCGCCGAACTCGACAAGGCGCTGGCCGAGCATTCCCAACACGCCGCTCGACGATGTTCCCGAGGGCAAGGACGAGAACGACAATGTCGAAATCGCGCGCTGGGGAACGCCGCGCGCGTTCGACGTTCACGCCGAAAGAGCATTTCGACATCGGCGAAGCGCCTGGGACTCATGGATTTCGAGACGGCCGCGAAGCTTTCCGGGCGCGCGCTTTGTCGTCAACAAGGGCCGCTCGCGCGGCTCGAACGCGCGCTTGCGCAATTCATGCTGGATCTGCACACGAGCGAGCATGGCTACACGGAGGTAATCCGCCGCTGCTCGTGCGCGACGACGCCATGTTCGGCACGGCGCAATTGCCGAAGTTCCGCGAGGATCAATTCGCGGCCGGGGACGGCTATCTGGCTCATCCCCACCGCGGAAGTGCCGCTGACCAATCTCGTGCGCGAATCAGATCTCGACGAGGCGGAACTTGCCCTTGCGGCTTACCGCCGGCACACATTGCTTTCGCGCCGAAGCGGGCGCCGCCGGCAAGGATACGCGCGGCATGATCCGTCAGCACCAGTTCTTCAAGGTCGAACTCGTCTCGATCACGACGCCCGAGCAAGTCGCGCGACGAACATGAGCGCATGACGCGCTCTGCGCCGAGAAAATTCTGCAGGCGCTTGATCTGCATTATCGCAAGGTGCTGCTCTGCACGGGCGACATGGGTTTCGCCTCGCAAAAGACCTATGATCTCGAGGTCTGGCTGCCGGGGCAGGACAGGTATCGCGAAATTTCGTCCTGCTCGGTCTGCGGCGACTTTCAGGCGCGGCGCATGAACGCGCGCTACCGCGCGGACCCGACGGCAAGCCGCGCTTCGTGCATACGCTCAACGGCTCGGGCGTCGCGGTCGGGCGCGCGCTGGTCGCCGTGCTGGAAAATTATCAGGAGGCCGACGGCTCGGTCACCGTGCCGCACGCGCTGCGGCCCTATATGGGCGGGCTCACGCATCTTGTGCGGCAAGGACGCATAGAGGCCGTGCGAAGAGGCGCGAGTCATTGAAGGCGTTGCAACGACCCGCCGCTTTGCCCGGTCCCGACCGCGACGTGGGGCGCGGGTGGGCGACTGCTGGCGAATCGGGTCAAGGACATGCGCGTTTCCCCATGCCAAGGTTTGACGCCGTCATGCCAAGGCTTGACGCTTTCATGCCAAGGCTTGGCGCCGTGGAGCCGGAGGCCAGATCAGCCTGATGCGCATACTCATCACCAATGACGACGGCATCCACGCGCCGGGGCTCCATGTCGCCGAGACGATCGCGCGGGCGCTTTCCGACGATGTTTTCATCGTCGCGCCCGGAATTGGAGCAATCGGGCGTCGCGCATTCGCTGTCGATCAATGATCCGCTGCGGCTGCGCGAAATTTCGCCGCGCCATTTCGCGCGTGAAGGGCACGCCGACCGATTGCGTGATCATGGGCGTGCGCAAGATCATGCTCGATCATCCGCCCGATCTCGTGATTTCCGGCGTCAACAGCGGACAGAATCGTCGCCGAGGACGTGACCTATTCCGGAACGATCGCCGGCGCGATGGAGGCGACCATTCTCGGCATTCCGGCGATCGCGCTTTCCCAGGTCTATGATTTCTTCGCGGGCCGCCGCGTCATCCGATGGGAATGCGCCGCCGCGCATGGCGTCGATGTCGTGCGCCGTCTGCTGGCCATCGGCATTCCGCGAAACGTGCTCATGAACGTCAACTTTCCCAATTGCCTGCCGGAGGAGGTGCAGGGCGTCGCGGTGACGATGCAGGGGCGACGCAGCAACGACCTCATGCGGATCGACGACCGCAAGGACGGCCGCGGCAACGACTATCACTGGATCTCCTTCCAGCGCGGCGATTTCACCCCGGCGCCGGGCACCGACCTCCTTGCGGTTGAGGAAAACAAGATCTCCGTCACGCCTTTGCAACTCGATTTGACCGACCACCCGACGGTGACGCGTCTTGCGGCCGCCTTCGAGGCGGGCGCGTGAGCGATAGACCGCAGGACGTCGCCGTCGAGGAGCGCGCAGCTCTGCTCCTCGCCTTGCGGCGGGCGGGCGTGCGCGACCTTGCCGTGATGCGGGCGATCGAAGCCGCGCCGCGCGAAGCGTTCGCGCCGTATAAGTTTCGCGACCTCGCCAATCGCAACCTCTCCCTGCCGCTCGGCTGCGGCCAGACGATGTCGCGTCCGGCGGAACTCGCCCGGCGCATCGAGGCCTTGCAGGTCGGCAAGTCGCATCGCGTATTGGAGGTGGGCGCGGGCTCCGGCTATGGCGCGGCGATACTCGCGCAGCTCGCGCGGGAAGTGGTGACGCTCGAGCGTTTCGAAACGCTCGCGATCGAAGCGGCGGGGCGTCTCGCGGCGGCGGGAGTCGCCAATGCGACCGCGCTGCACGGAGACGGTTTGGCGCCGACGGAGGATCTGGGGATCTTCGAGCGCATCATCGTGCAGGGGGCGCTCGTCACGCCGCCGCCGGCGCTCATCGCGCGGCTCGCGCCGGGCGGCGTCCTCGTTTTCGTGCGCAATGTTTCCCAAGGCGCGGACACGCGCGCGCATCAACGATTGATTAAGCTTGATCGCAATGAGAAGGGCGAGACGCGCGAGACGGATCTTGGTGGGCACGCTCTGCCAAACGCTGTGTTTGGCTTGGCGCAGGCGCTGTAACCTCTTTTCCTCAATCGCGAAGATTTTCGCGAAAGGGTTGAAGGCGCGTTCATCTTAAACGGCTCCTTAACCCGCGCCCGTTACAACAGCCACTGTTGAGTTTTATGTACAAGTGGGTCGCGTTATGGCTGTAGAGCGTAAACTTGCTTATTCGCGGGCCGCGGCGCGGCTCATGGTGGCCGTGGGGGCGGCGGCTCTGATGGCGGGCTGTTCAGACGCCTCGCGGTTTTCCGACCCCTTCTCCGATCCTTTCTCCTCCGGCAGCGCGCCGAAGATTGCGACTTCCCGCAATATCGACCGCGCCCCGACGGGCGCGATCGCCAGTGCGGCGCCGGCGCGCGTCGAGACGCGCCCGCTGCCGGCGCCCAGCGCGCCCGCAACGACGGCGCGCGCGGCTGCGCCCGCTGCGCCGGTCGTCGCGGCCGCCGCTTCGGCAGGATCCGGCGGCACCCATTGGACCGCCGAGGGCGGCACGCCGATCACGGTCGGCGCGGGCGAAACGGCGGGCGCTCTTGCGACGCGCTACGGCGTCCCGACCGATGCGCTGCTGCGCGCCAACGGCTATAGTAGCGCCGCGCAGGTGCAGCCCGGCGCGCGATTGATCGTTCCGGTCTATCGCGCCTCGGCGGTCGCTGCGGGCGCTGCATCGACCGGAGCCGTCAAGACCTTGGAGCCCAGAAGCTTGGAGGCCAGGACCCCGCAGCGCGAAGGTCGCGGAAGCCAAGACGTCGCAGGACAAGACCTCGCAGGCGAAGGTCGCGGAAGCCAAGCCGGCTCCGGTGGCGAAGACGTCGCCCGTCAAGCCCGTCGCCGCCAAGCCCGATCCAAAGGCCGCCGCCGCCGCCGCCCATGAGGAGCAGTTGAAGGCCGAACGCGCCGCCAAGCTCGCGCATGAGGAGCAGCTCAAGGCGGAGCGCGCCGCCAAGCTTGCCCGCGAGGACGCGAGGAAAGCCGAGGCCGAGACAAAGTCGCTCGATCTCAAGCACGCCAGGAAATCGGCCGACGCGAAGCCAACTGAATCCAAGGCCGCCGAAGCCAAGGCCGCCGAGGCCAAGGTCGCTGAAGCCAAGGCCGCAGCCGAAAAGGCGAAGGTCGCCAAAGCCGAGGCCGTGAAAGCCAGGGAGGCCGCCAAGGCGCAGACGGCAAAGGCCGAGACGGCAAAATCGACGAAGGCCGAGCGTCTCGCCAGGCAGGAGTTGCCGGCGGCTCCCGCCGAGAAGCAGCAGAAGGTCGCCCTGGCCGACAAGCCGGTCGAGGCGGCGCCTGCCGCGCGGCAGATCGATCGCGCGCCCACCGCCTCCATCCCGCCGGCGGAAGAGACCAAAGTGTCGACCGCGGCCGTCGAGAGCGATCGCCCCGAATTCCGATGGCCCGCGCGCGGGAGGATCATCCAGGGCTTCTCCACGGGCGGCAATGACGGCATCAACATCGCCGTGCCGGAGGGCACGCCGGTTAAGGCCGCGGAGGGCGGACAGGTCGCTTACGCAGGCAGCGAACTCAAGGGCTATGGCAATCTCGTGCTGATCCGCCACCCCAACGGCTTCGTCACCGCCTACGCCCACAATGGCGAACTCGAGGTCAAGCGCGGCGACACGGTCAAGCGCGGGCAGACGATCGCCAAATCCGGCCAGTCGGGCAATGTCGGCTCCCCACAGCTCCATTTCGAGCTGCGCAAGGGCTCGACGCCTGTCGATCCGACCAATTATCTGGCGGGGCTCTGATCCCATATTTGGTTCTCTTCCGGGCGTTCGCGAGACACTTGCGCCCGGAAGACAGCTGGCGGCGGGTCCAAAGACAGGCCCGCCGCCCGTTTCTGTCTTCGAGCCTTTCAAACGAATTTCCTCGCGGCGCGCCCTTCCCGCCAAAAATGCGCTATATGCGGCGGCGAAAAACGCAACCGAAGGGAATTTCTGTCGTGAAGCCTCTCCTCGCCTTTCTGTTCCTTGTCGCCGCCACGCCCGCCCATGCGGTCGATCCGACCGGCATTCCGCAGTGCGACGCGCTGCTCAAGCGCTATGAGGCGTGCTCCTCGCTGCTCTCTCCCAAGCAGGTCCACGCCGCGCAAAAAGAGCTGCTCGATGGCGCGATGGGGATGCGCGCCGTCGCCGAAGATCCGACCAAGCGTCCAGATCTCGAGCGCTATTGTTCGGATACGTTCGAGCGGATGAAAAAGGAAAGCGACATCAAGGAGTGCATGTCGAAGCCCTGATCGGCGAAAGGCTATGCGGTCCCTGTCAGCCCCTTTCCGGCGACGCAGCCTTCGAGATAATTGCGGCCGCGCATCTCGCTCAGACGCGAGACCATGCGCTTGAAGTCCGCCGCTTCCGCGCCCTGCGGCGCTCTATAGAGTTCCTCAGGCTCGGCGGCGGCCGAGATGGCGAGCAGCGCATGGGCCTCGTAGAGAACGTCGACGAGCATGATGAGCCGGCGGGCTTCATTGCGCTGTTCGGGCGCCAGGATCGGCGCGTCGTCGAGAATCACCGCATCGAAGCGTTGCGCAAGCGCGAGATAGTCTGACGCCGCGAGCGCACGGCCGCACAGATCCTTGAAGCTGAGCCGCGCGACGCGCCCCGCCGTCTGTGGGATGAAGACCGTACGACGCTTGACTTCGATCGTCGCCGGCGCGCCGCGTTTCACGCCGGCGAGCGAGAGGAAAAGCGCGTCCAGCGCCGCATGGGCGCGCTCGTCCGCGGGCGTGAAATAGACTTCGCCGGCGCAATCCTCGCCGGCGCGATAATCGATCGGCGCGGCGAGGCGAAGCACGTCCATGCGCGATTGCAGAAGGGCGATGAAGGGCAGGAACAGATCCCTGTTGCGTCCGCCGTCATAGAGCCGCGGCGGGTCGACGTTGGAGGTCGCGACGACGACCACGCCGTCGGCGAAAAGGGTGACGAAGAGCCGCGCCAGAATGGTGGCGTCGGCGATGTCGGTCACCGCGAATTCGTCAAAGCAGAGGAGCCGCGTCTCGGCGGCGATTTCGCGGGCGACGCGTGTGACGGGGTCGAGCACGCCGCTCGCCGCCTCCTGCCGCAGCCGGTGCAATCTCTCATGGACGTCGGCCATGAATCCATGGAAATGCGCGCGCCGCTTTTTCTCGACCGGCGCGAGCTCGAAAAAGAGGTTCATCAGCATGGTCTTGCCGCGGCCGACGGGCCCCCACAGATAGAGGCCGCGCGGCGCCTCGGCGCGCCTGAAGACGCGTAGCGCGCGTGCGAGCGAGCCCTTCTCTTTTCCAAGCGTGTCGACGAGCGCCTGAAGCTTGCGCACCGCGTCGCCTTGAGAGGCGTCGGGATGCAGGCCGCGTTCGATCGCCAGCGCGTCATAGCGCTCGAGGAGGGCGCGCTTCATGATCAGGCGCGCCGCATCTTGCCGCCTGCCGCCGCATAGGCGCCCGGCTGCAATTCGCAGTAGAGCACGCGATCGGGATCGACGGGGCCCGGCATGACGATTTTGCCGCGCGCCACACGATCGAAACCCAGCCGTGCGTAATAATCGAGGTCGCCGACCAGAAGGACGAGCCCGTGTCCCGCGGCGCGCGCGGCGTCGAGCGAATGTTTGACCAGCGCCTCGCCAACCCCTTGCGAACGGAAGGCGGGTTCAACCGTGAGCGGCCCAAGCAGCAGGGCGGGGGTTTCGCCCACCATGATCGTCGTCATGCGATTGGCGCCAACAAGGAGCGTGCCAACGCGCGCGACGAAAGACAAAGACAAATCCGGCGCGACGCCCTCGCGCAGTCGATATGCGGTGCGTGCATAGCGTCCCGGGCCGAAGGCGCGCTCGTCGAGTTTCTCGATTTGCGCTTCATCCGCGGCGGTCATGGGGAAAAATTTGATGACAAGATCGATCATGAGCCGGGCCGAGCCCATAACACGCCGACCGCGGGCGACAAAATCCGCCTCTGGCGGCGTGTTGATCATGGTGAAAGAATGGGCCTCGGTCCCTTCGACGACAGCAGAGATGACCCAAATCCGGATTCGAGCGGCGCGACCCGCCGATGCGCGCCTAATCGCGCAAATCCATGTCGCCTCCTGGCGGGAGAGCTATGCGGCGTTCATGCCGGCGGAACATCTGGCCGCCCTCGACGTCGCGGCGCGCGCGGCGGTCTGGCGCCAAATATTATTGGAGCGAAACGAGCTGGAAGCGTTGCTCGTTTCCGCTGGGGACGCGCCGCCGGAGGGCTTTGCCCTCTATGGTCCGCCCCGCTCGCAGCGCCTCGCCGAGGCGGGCTTCGCAGGAGAGTTTCACGCGATCTATCTCCTGCGCGCGTTGCAAGGCCGAGGCGCGGGGCGCGCCCTCATGGGCGCCATGGCCGGGGGGCTCCTGCGGCGCGGTGTGTCGGCGGCCGGGGCATGGGTGTTTCGTGACAATTATCCGGCGCGTCGCTTCTATGAGGCGCTCGGGGGCGCAGACATCGGGCTCGCGGGCGTCTGGGGCGTCGAGGGGATCGACTATCCCGATCTGGCCTATGTCTGGCGCGACCTGCGCAAGTTGGCGCGCGTCACCGCAGACTGACCAGCAGCGCGCGCACGAAGGGCGCGCGCTTGAAAGTTGCAAAGTCGATCGAGATGGCGGCGTCGTCGGCGGGCGCCTTGTCGCCCAGCGCGACGCGGGCGTCGGCGAATATGCCCGCGCGGTAATCCTCGCGCGACAAGGCCCCTTTGCCGCTGCGGTCCCAGCGCTCGAAAATCTTGTATTTGGCGCGATCATAAGCGTCCGAGCGGCCCTGGTCGGCGGCGAGGTCGGCAAGACCGAAGGAGAAGCGCATCCAGGCCTCGCGGGAGATCGTTCCGGTATGGCCAGCGTCCATATCCGCAAAGGTCTTGTCGATGAAATGATTGGCTTCATCCGCCGTGACGCGGCCGTCGCGATTTTCGTCGAAACCCTGGAAGACGGCATCGAGAATATGCTCGGCGTCGCTCTGGGCGCGCGCGGGGACGGCGGAAAATGCGAAGAAGATCACGAGCGCTGCGAGGAGAGGCTTCATCATTCGTCCCGGATGGAGTCGCCGCGTCACCAATAGGGCGAGATCGGCTCGCCTGCGAAAACCTCCGCGAGGCGCGCGCGCGTCGCGGGGGTCGCGTCGACAGGCAGGTCGTCGAGCGCGAAAAACGCCGCTTCCGCGATTTCATAGTCTGGCCTGCGCAGGCCGTTGCTCCGAAAATGCCGCACGACGAAAAGCGCCACATGATCGCGCGAGGACGCCTGCCGGTTGAGATAGACGCCATGGAGACTGGGCGCGCCGAGAAGGTGGACGCCGCCTTCCTCCTCGAGTTCGCGGGCGAGCGCCTGCATGAGCGTCTCGCCGCTCTCGACGCCGCCGCCCGGCAGATAGAAGCCGGACACATAGGTGTGCCGCACGAGGAGGACGCGGTTTTGCGCGTCGACGACGAGCCCGCGGACGCCGAGCGTCATGGGTCTTTGGAACAATGCGCCGATGGTGACGAGCCGGGTGACGAATCGCGTGCGCGCCGAGAGCGCTGACTTCGGCTCCGGCTTGGTCGTCAGGGGTGCGTCCTGTCTCATGATCGGACTATGGCAAATGGCGCGTCGAGGCTCTAGGACTATCCGCAGAAAAGGTATCCAAAAGTGAGCTTTCTCCTCGCACATCTCTCCGACGCGCATATTGGACCCATACCCCGGCCCAATCTCGCCGAACTCCTGGGCAAGCGCGTCACCGGCTATGTGAACTGGCTTTACAAGCGCGCCGGTCAGCACGACATGGGCGTGCTTGGCCATGTCGTGGCGGACCTGCGCGCGCAGCAGCCCGATCACGTCGTGATGACGGGCGACATTGTGAATATCGGTCTGCCGGCGGAAATCGCTCTGGCCAAGGACTGGCTTGCGACGCTCGGCGCGCCGCAGGAGGTGAGCTTCACCCCTGGCAATCATGACGCCTATGTCGCGAACGCCGCGACGCTGGTGCGCAACGTCTTCGAGCCCTGGACGACGAGCGAATGGGGCGGGCCGAACTTCCCCTATCTGCGCCGCCGCGGCGGAATAGCCCTGATCGGGCTCGACTCGGGCGTGCCGACAGCCCCCTTCGTCGCCTCCGGCCGGCTGGGCGCGGCCCAGCTTGCGGCGCTCGCCGAACTTTTGGCGCAGACGAGGGCCGAAGGGCTGGCGCGCGTCGTCTTCCTGCACCATCCGCCCCATGTCGGCGGCGCGCGAATCCTGCGCGGGCTCGACGACGCCGCCGATTTCGAGGCGGTGATCGCCCGCCACGGCGCGGCGCTGGTGCTGCACGGGCACAATCACACATCGAGCGTCGCGCATATTCGGGGGCCGGAGGGCGCAACGCCGGTCGTCGGGCGTCGCCTCCGCCTCCGCCCGGCCGGGCGGCCATTATCCGGGCGCGGCCTACCACCTCTTTGATATCGCGCGTGACGGCGGTCGGCTGAAAATCGAGCTGCGCCAGCGCGGGACGGGCGAAGGCGACGCGATTGTCGACACCGGCGCCCAAAGCTTCATTCAAGAGGCGACATAGGTCTGGTAGACCCACAACGCGATGATGCCCAGCAGGCCGAAAAAGGCCGCCGAGCCGACGAATTCAAGGGCAAAGAGCAGGGCTCGGTAAGCGCTCCCGCCGAATGGGGCGGGCCCCGGGGCGCGCGGCGCGTCGTTCTTGCGCAGCGCATTTGGCCGCGCCGCCGCTCTTGTAATCGACCGCCAGGGCCTTTTCGCGTTCGATCAGGCGATGGGCGATGTAGTGGGTGGCGGCTTCGACCGTTTCGTCGAGATCGGCGCTTTCACGCAAGGTGATCCGGCCGTGGCGGGTGTCCTGCAGAAAGCGGTAGGTGCGCCGGTCGCGATCCATTTCGACGAAGCCGATCTGGTCGATGAACAGGCGCGGCCGCTCGCCCGGCGACACGGCGACGTCGAAAATGTCGCAATCAGCGGGAAGTTGCGCGAGGACGGGCGCAAGCGCGTCGGCGAGAATCTCGAGCCGGGCGATTTCGGCGGCGCGCAAATCTGCAAGCGCGGCAGAATGCTCCGCGTTTTCGATCCGAGCGCGACGAAGCGCCGCGGCCAGGCTCGCCATCCGCTGTTCCGGCGACTTGTCCGCCCCCGCCTTTTCCGCGTCCGTCGCCTTCGCGGGGCCGTTTTCGCCGGCCACGATCGACGGGACGCGCTCCCCGGACGCCGGCTTTCGCAACGAATTGGCGCGGGCGGCTTCGGACGGCGCAGGCAAAGGATCTTCCATGTCGCTCCCTTCCTTCGCCATGGGTGCTTCGCCCCCGAGGGCCGGCGCGTGGAATTAACGCTTTGTTCACTATAGCCCCTCGAAAGAGCGATGCGAAGCGCGAGACGGCCCTGGCGGTCGGGGGACCGACTTTTTCCCCGCGCGTTCGCGCGGGAATCGGCTAGGTTGCCGGTCATTCGACAATCGGCGCCGATGAACGGCGCCCGGAGGAACCCCCCGGAGGAAAACCCCATGGCGGCCCATGGCGAATTGGATGCTGGCGGCGCGCTGTTCGAGCGCATCCTGTTCGGAGCCATCTTTGCCGGCGTCGCCGCGCTCGAAGCGTCTGGCGGCCCGGATCATACGCTCGTCGCGGGCTTTTTTGCCGGCGCGGCGCTTTTTTTGTTGCGCCCCTCGAGCGAGGGCGCGCGCCAGGCGGTGAATTTCCTGGTTGATTTTCTCGTCGTCGGCGCTTTCGCGGCGCTGTGCGATCGTTCCGGCTCGTTGTGGCGGGCGCCGGAGACGCTCGACCAGCTTTTCCGCTTCTCGCCCGTTGGGGCCGGCGCCGCGACGATCCTCTATCTCTTCGGCGTGGTGACGATCACGGCGCGCTCGCGCATGGCGCTGCGCGTCGCGCTTTTCCTTTTGCCCTTGCTCTTCAGCCTGCTCATCGCTCTGGGCGCGCCGCCGGTGACCGAAATCGGCGCGGCCGTTTTTCTCGGCTTTCCGGTTCCCGAGACGCTCGCCAAGATCGCCGGGCGCACGCTTGTGCTGTTCCTGCTCAACGAGGCCGTGGTCGTCGGCGTTCCGCTGGCGCTCGGACGCTTTCTGCCAAGACAATGGCGCCCTCACGGCATTCTGTTCGCGTCCGCCTTCCTGGCGTCGCTGACGCCCTTCGTCGCGACGGGCGTATCGCTTTTCGTCGCGCCGCTTCCCGCCCCGCTCGCCGCGGTCGTCGCGGCCATCGCCGCCGCGCTTGCGCAAGCGGGACTGTGGGGCCAGACCTATCTCGTCACGCAAGCCATCGCCGGCCTTTTGCGCGCGACTCCCTCCCTCTCGATCGTCGTCTATCACGACTGGCGCAGCGGCGCGGAGAAGGGCGCGGTCTACGGTTTCGTCTTCATGGGGCTCGTGCTGGCGGTCGGGCTCATCGCCTCTTTCCCGCCGGCGGCGACGCTCATCGCGCTTTCTGGACCCCTCGGCGCGGCGCTGATCGGCGCCGGCCTTTATCCGCTCGCCCGCGCGATTATCGAGAGCACGGATTCGACGCCGCCATTTCTCGCGCGTGTCGAGGAAGCCTATCTGCGCCCGCTCAATTACGCGCGCGGCGCGATCGCCGGCGCGGCGGTCGGCGTCGCCTTGATGATCAACCTTCCCGAGGCGAGCGGCGCCAATCGCTTTTTCTTTGGGGTCGTCACCGGCGCGCTCGCTTATGCGGGCGTCGATCTCGCCTTCGATTTCGCCGAACTCATGCGCGTGCGCCGCCAGCATTTCCGCAGTTGGCGCGTCTATGCGCTCGGCGCGCTGCTCGGCGCCCTGGTGGCGGGCGGAGTCGCCTGGTATTTCGACGCCGACCAGCTCGGCACGGTGACACGCAAGTTCTTCGCTTACACCTCGCTCGACTATGGCGCGGACGGGCGTCCGCTCAACGCCTATATCGTGCGTCCCCTGTTCTCGAAGTGGGGCGCGACCGATCTCGGCGTCGTCGACGGCGGCGTGCGGCTGTTTTACGACGAGTCGTTGTCGGGCGTCATTCAATGGGTTTTTGCGGCGCCGCTCTTCTCGATCAATCTCTTTTTCCTGACCGCGCTCGTGAAGCGCAGCCTTCAACCGCTGCGTCAGCTCGCAAGCTGGGAGGGACTCGACATGCTCGTCGAGAACGCCGTGCGCGTGTTGCGCTGGGGCTTATGGATGGCGCCCGTCATCTACTCCTTCCTCAAGGCCGCGCCCGATCCGGCCTGGTACAACCAGGACGGCCTCATTCGCACCGGGGTCGCGACATGGATGAGCTACATCCTGCCCGACAACGAGTTCCGCGCCTGGAGCCTCGACATTTTCACGGCCCTTCTCGCCTATGACGTGCTGCGCGTGCTGATCTGGTTCGATCACATGGGCCTGCGCGTCGCGACGCTCGTCAACCTGTCCTTCGTCGGCGGCGACGTGATGGACGAAAAGGCCGCGCGCTTCCTCGGCAAGGAACAGGTGAGCCGCGCGATTCCCGAGGGCATACGCCGCTTCGGCACCTGGGCGCCGTTGCTTCTGCCCTTCTACATTCCCCGCGGCGCCGAATGGGACAAGGCCTGGACCGCCGCCGAGCAAATGAGCGTTACGCGCCCGCCCTCCTACACTTATCTCGTTGGCGGCTATCTCGCCTATGCGGGCCTCGTCGCGCTCGGACTCGTGCTCTTCCTGCTCTCGCGACTCGCACAGGCGCAGAAGATTCCGCTCGAAGGCATTACCGGCGCGGGCGGCGTGCCGGGATCGCGACCGCTGACGCTCACCAACGGGCTGATGAGCAGCGAATGGTTCCAGGACGGCCAGGGCGCGATCCGCATCGAAGGCGTCGCGCGCGGCGGTCCGCCGATCGATCTGACGCGCCGCCCCGACGATCACGCGCATCCGCGCGGGCGTTTCCTGTTTCTGCGCGAGGAGGGCGGCGAGCTCTGGTCTGTGGGCGAAGCGCCGACGCGGTGCCCGGGCGTGAGCGCCAAGCTCACCGACGCGGGCGAGAATTGTCTTTTCTTCATTGCCGAGCAGAACGGCTTCGCGGTCGAGGCGCGCGTGTCGCTCGCGCCGGACGAAGCCGTCGAGATTCAGCATCTCAAGATCGTCAATCTGGAGTCGCGCGCGCGCAAGCTCAGGCTCGCCTCATTGCGCGAATGGGTGCTCAATGAAACCGGCGTCGAACTTCGCGACGCCGCCTATAACGCCATTCACGTCGGCACATGGTATGTCGGCGCGCTCAACGCCATCTTTGCGCAGAACCGTCTGCTGAAAGGCGGCGCGCGTCGACAGATCGACCGTCGCCTGTCGCCCGAGGTCGCCTTCCATGCCATCGCCGCCGGCGCGGACACGAAACTGACGATCGTCGGCTATGAAGACGTGAAGTCGCGCTTTTACGGCATGGGTCCGACCAACGCGCCGGACAGTCTCGTTGGCGTCGGCGAGGCGCCGCGCGCGCCGGACGACGAAGGTCTTCTCTTTGGATTCGAGCCTTGCGCCAGTCTGCACGTCGAGCTCGACATTGCGCCGGCCGCGACGGCGGAACTCGTCATCGTCGACGGCTGGGCGCGCGATATGGGACGCGCCACGGATTCCGTCGCGCGTCATCTCGGCGTCGCGCCGGTCGCGCCGGAAATTCTCGACAAGGCCCTGTCCCGCAGGCGCGCGCTCATCATGCCGCCGACGCCGCCGCAACAGCGTTACGCTTTCTCCGACGACGGCCGGACGCTGACGCTCGCGCCGGGAACGCCGCGACCCTTCGCCCATGTCATCGCCAATGCGGTGGGGCAGGGTTGCGTGCTGACAAATGACGGCGACATCTTCTCGTATTCGAGCAATTCCCGCCTCAACAGTTTCACGCCGTTTCGCATGGGCGAGGGCCGCATGGCGCCGGCGGGGCAGATGATCTATGTCTACGATCTCGCCCGCGCCGACGCGCATAGTCCGACCTTCGTGCCTCTGCGCCGGCGTGACGCGCGCTATGACGTAACCTTCAAGCCGGGCGTCGCGATCTTCCGCGGCGAGCGCGACAATCTCGAACTGGAAATGACCGTCTTCGTCAGTCCAGCCGAGCCGATCGAGTTTCGTCTGCTCAAGATCCGCAACAAGAGCGATCACGAGAGGCTGCTGCAAATCGTCCCGGCGATGGAGGTCATTCTCGCCGAGACGCCGGGCGAAAGCCTCGGCGCGGTTGAGTCCCGCATCGACGATGATCTGCACACGATCTACTTCCGCAATCCGCGAAATAATTTCGTCAAGGGCTGGGCTTTCGTCACGACCTCGATCGCGGCGGAATTCGCCGAGACGTCGCGACGGCGTTTCCTTGGCCATGAAAGTCGCAATCCCTATCTTCCCTACATGGTCGAGCATGGCCATCCCGACGCCGGGGCGCCCGAGCATCAGCGCAAGGTCGCCGCATTCTGCGGCGCGATCGACGTGCCTGCGGGCGAAGAGGCGACGATCGTCGTCGCGCTCGGCCAGACGACGACGATCGAGGAAGCGCGCCGCCTCGCGCGGCTTGCGCGCGAT
This sequence comes from uncultured Alphaproteobacteria bacterium, assembly GCA_963713845.1. Classification (GTDB taxonomy): domain Bacteria; phylum Pseudomonadota; class Alphaproteobacteria; order Rhizobiales; family Beijerinckiaceae; genus Methylocystis. The sequence continues at coordinate 91,573 of CAVQNJ010000032.1, read as the reverse complement.
CCCGCCTATGCGCGAGGCGAATATGCGGCGAGCGAAAAGGCCTGGGACGCGCGGCTCTCCGTGCTGCGCATCAAGACCAATCGGCCCGACGTCGATCGTCTCGTCAATGATTGGCTGCCCTATCAGCTTCTTGCCTCGCGCCTGTGGGGTCGCACCGGCCCGGCGCAGCGCTCCGGCGCGACGGGCTATCGCGACCAGTTGCAGGACGTGATCCCGCTCATCCATCTCGCGCCGGAGCGCGCGCGCTCCCAGATCCTGCTGCACGCCAAGCACCAATATCTGGAGGGCGACGCCTGCAAGTGGTGGCATCGCGCGCCCAATGGCGGCACGGGACTGGCCGATCGCACGCATTCCTCCGATCCGCATCTGTGGCTGCCCTATGTGACCATCCGCTACGTGAAGGGCACGGGCGACGCCGCCATCCTCGACGCGGTGGAAAGCTTCCTCGAAGCCAATCCCGTGCCCAAGGGCCAGGAGGGCGAGGCGACCGTTCCGCTCAATTCGCGCGACAAGGACACGCTTCTGGGTCATTGCGCGCGGGCGATCGACTATTCGCTCGCGCGTTTCGGCGCCCACGGCCTGCCGCTTGTCGGCTCCGGCGACTGGGACGACGGCATGCATCTCGTCGGCGCCGAGGGGCGCGGCGAGAGCGTGTGGCTCGGCTTCTTCCTGCACGGCATCCTCCTCGACATCGCGCCGATTTTCGACGCGAAGGGCGACGGCGCGCGCGCGGCGCGCTATCGCGAACGCGCGGGGACGCTGCGCGCCGCTCTGGCCGAATGCTGGCGCGGCGATCGCTATGTGCGCGACTTCAACGACGAGGGCCGTGAAATCTCGTCGATGAGCGCCATGACCGCGCATTGGCCGACGCTGACGCACGCCGTCGACTTCGAGCGCGGGCGCGAGGCGATCGAGAAGGCGCTCGCGGTTCTCGGCCGCACGAACCGCGTGCTGCTCGTCACGCCGCCCTTCAACGAACATTCAGATCCCTATCCCGGCCGCAGCGCGGAATATCCGCCGGGCGTGCGCGAGAACGGCGGTCAATATTCGCATGGCGTCTCCTGGTTCGTGGATGCGCTCGCCAAACTCGGCGCGCAGGCAAAGAGCGCGGGCGACGACGAAACGGCGCAAGCGCTCTTTTGTCAGGCGTTTGAGACATGGATCGCGATTTCGCCGATTTCGAAACTGACGACTCCGGCGGAGGCCGACGTCTACGGCCTGCCGCCGCACCAGCAGCCGGCCGACGTCTACGAGGGCGAAGGCTATGCCGGGCGCGGCGGCTGGAGCTGGTACACCGGCGCCGCCGCGCGCATGATCTCCGCCGCCTATGCGATGCTCGGACTCGAGTTCGAGAACGGCGAACTGCGCCCGCGCGCCGACGCCTTCGATCCCAAGGGCGACCTGAAGCTCGAAAGCGTCACCTACAAAGGCAAGATCTTCGACGCCGGGAACGTCGGCGGCACGACCTTAACTTCTTCGGACAGGAGCGGCTCATAAGGGGAACATATCGGAACGCAGTGTTGACATTCTTATTGCTAAGGTTGCGCCTCTAAGGTAGCGTTCAAGCTCGTTTGACGTGGCTGTCGGCGTGATCTCATGCGTGCGTCGGTCTTGTTCTTCGGGGTGTGCATGGGGCTGCTCGACGCGTCTGTCGCTCGCGCCGGCGCTTGGCTTTTTCCGCAAGGCCATGGACAGGTCATCCTCGCCACGACATTCGCCGAAGCGCGCAAGGCCTTCGACGCGACGGGCCGTCTCGTCACGACGCCCGCCTATCGCAAGATCCAGACTGAGGCCTATCTCGAACATAGTTTGACGGATTGGCTCGCGGTCGTCGCGCAGGATAGCGCTATGCAATTTCATGGCGCGGCGTCACCGACCGAATATCTCGATCTCCTGATTTCAGAAGCGATGGCCGGCCTGCCGCTGTCGATTCGCGGTCCGCCCGGCGCCCAATATCAGGGGCTTGGATTGGGCGCGCTGGGCGCGCGGCTTCGGCTCTTCACCCACGGCGATTACGTCTTTTCGGCCGAAGCGACGATGCGTGCGGCGTCCTCCAATGCGCGTCGATTTCTCGACATGCGCGATGCGACGCAAATTGACGCTCGGCTCCTCATGGGCCGGGCGTTCCGCTTTCTGGGCGTCGCCGGTTTCGCCGATACGCAGATCGGTTATCGCAGCAGAGGGCAGAACGGCGACGAGCTGCGCACGGATGTGACGCTCGGACTTCAACCGCTCGCCCGCCTCACGCTAATGGCCCAGAGCTTCTCGGCGCTCGCGCCGCGCGGGGCGCCGCGCCTTGCGCAACAGAAGCTCCAGGCGAGCGCCGTGGTCGAGGCGGCGCCTTCCGTCTTCGTGCAGGTCGGCGTGACGGCCGCGCTCAGCGGCGCGAATTCGCCCGCCGAGCGCGGAATTGTCGGCGCGGTCTGGTGGCGCTACTGAGCCTCGGCGACCGAGACCGGCTCGACCTTCACGCGCGCGACGCCGGCGGAACGAAAGCCGAGCGCGTCCGCCGCATGAGCGGAGACGTCGATCACCCGGCCGCCGGCGAAGGGGCCGCGGTCGTTGATGACGACGACCACGGAGCGGTTGTTCCGCAAATTGGTGACCCGCACCCGCGCGCCGAAGGGCAGGGTGCGATGCGCCGCCGTATAGGCGCCGACACGGCTGCCGCTCGCCGTGCGTCCGCCCAGATTATAATAAGAGGCTTTGCCAACGACGGCCGCCTCGGCGCCGCAGGACAGCGCGAGAAACGCGCCAACGCCACACAAGATACGCTTCAACTGCAATCTCCTTACACTGCGCGCGAGAGTGCGCGCTTTTAAGCCGGCGACTGACGCGACCGGCCGCGCTACGTAGAGAGGCGTCTGGGCGAAATAAAGGCGAGATCAGGAAAGGCGTTTAGGCCTTTAGACCGTCAATCTCAATTTATAGTTGTAAACCAACTGGGCCAATACGCTCCAATATAATAGAAATTAAACTGAATACTACGCTAAAACGCCGCGTTCATGAAGAGATGATGTCAGATTGGACTGTGGTAATTGAGAAACAGTCTTGCCGCAGTCTACGACACGCCCGATCCCCGCATGGTCGATGACCACGGCTTGATTTGGCTTGCGCAAAACGCATCTAGCCGGATGTGGCGGCGGCGTGGCGAGCGCGTTTGCGCGGTTTACGCCATGCTGGCCGCTTTCAGGACGGAGGCGGAGAATGTTACGTCAGGAAAACGGGGCCGCCAAAACACGGACGGTCCTCGCGGCTGCGGCGCTGGCTACGGCGATTCTCACACACGCGGGCGTCGCCGACGCGCGGGGGTTCGGCGGCGGCGGCTTCCACGGCGGCGGCTTTGGCGGCTTTCACGGCGGCGGGTTTGGCGGCTTCCGCGGCGGATTTGGCGGCTTTGGCGGCGGAGGCTTTGGTCGCGGCGCCTTTGCCCCTGGCTTCGGTGGCTGGCGGGGCGGGGTCGTGGGCGTTGGCCGCCCCTTCGGCGGATTCGGCTACCGGCGCTTTGGCGGCTATGGGCCCTGGGGCGGTTGGGGGTATCGCCGTTATGGCTGGGGTCTCTATGGCCTGCCTTATTACGGCTATTATGGCGGCTGCCTGCGCCCGCGACTCATCCGCACCTATTGGGGGTGGCGGCAGACCTGGGTGAACTTCTGCGGCTACCCAGGCGCGGGATATGGTTGGGGCGGGCCCGGCCTCGGCTTGGCGGGCTTCGGCGGCTTCGGTCCCGGTTGGGGCTGGGGCGGCGGGTGGTGAGTTGACGCGCGAAAGGTCGCAAAGCCCTCCCGCGCACATCGAGAGGGCGTTGCGTTTCACGCGGTCGCGGTATGGGCGTGAACGTCGCGGCCGCCGTTTCGCTCCATGACGCCGATGGCGGCGCGCTCCTTCGCTTCGTCCCAGACTCGGGCCCAGAGCAGCAAGCCGCCGTGTTGCATTTGCTCCTTGAGCCAGGTCGCCTCGCGCGCGCCGACGAGCTGTGCGAGCGTTGCGCCGATGAGTCCGCCGCCGCCGCCAACGAGCAGCGCCGCGGCGATCGTCGCGCCGAGCGCGCCGCCCGCCGCCATGACGACGCCGGCGCCGCCGATCGCGCCGATATAAATCAGCGCGCCGATGAGCCCGGCCTTGGCCTCGTTGCGCGCCTCGGGGTCGATGTAGACGCCGCGCGGGGCGGCGGCGTTGTCCTGCAACTCCTTTTCGGGCGCATGGTCGACCCCGAGCTTGGCCCGCACCACAGGCTCCGGGGCGAGAAGGCTGATCGTCGTCTGGTCGAACCCTTCGGTAAGAAGGTCGTCAATGGCCGATTGCAGATGATCCAGATCGTTGAAAACGCCAACGACCTCGCGCACCTCGCCGCGCTGTTCGGGAGTGAGAGGTTTGTCCATTTCGTTTGCTCCGCGAGCGCGGCGCGACCCTGCGGCCGCCAGCACATCACGCGCCCGCCATGTTAAAGGGTGCAGGAAAGGCTCCGCGGCAAGGATGAGCGTGAGAATTTGGCCGCGGCGCGGCGCGGGTGTCAAAGGGCAGGGCGTGACGCAATGCGCTCGGCGTGATCCGCGCCGCTCGAGCCTTGCGCGAACGGCGCCCCGCACACATCTGAAGGGCGCGCGACGCTTTACGGGTGCGGCATGGCCGTCGCCGGCGCGCGGCAGGAATGGCGTTCATGAACCTTCTCGACACACTCGCCACTGCGCTGGCGACGAACCAGCTTCTCGTCGGCGGCGTTGGCACGCTGGCCTTTGGCGCGTTGATGTATGTGCTGCGCGCCGTTCCCGAGCGCGCGCTCGACATCATCGAGCGCACGTTCTGGACGAAAGTGTTCGTCGAGAGCCTCTCCAACGAATATAACGACGTCGACGCCTACATCGAAGGCAACCGGCTCGACTTCTTCAGTCGCTCTCTGGAGATGAAGGACGGCGACCTCAAAACCGGCTTCGGCGGCGGATGGGGCAGCTATGACGGCAAGCTCTTCAAATACACGAAGACGAAATCCACGCAGCAGCTCACGCATTACGAGACGATCACGATTTCCTTCCTGACGCGCGATCGCGGCGTGGTCGAACGCTTCATGCGCGATTGCAAGCCGGTCGAATATAAGAACTCGATCTATGTGGCGATGTATTCCGTGGGCGGCAGCGAAGGCGGCCTGCGCCGCCGCAAGCGCGGACTCGACACGGTCTTCGTCGATCGGGCGATCAAGGATCGGCTTGTTTCGCGCGTCAACTGGTTTCTGGGCGCCGAGGAATGGCATGCGGCGCGCGGCATTCCGTGGAAGTTCGGCGTCGCGCTGCACGGCCCGCCCGGCACGGGCAAGACGAGCCTCATCCACGCGCTCGCCTCCGATTTCGGTTTCGACATCAAATATATCAAATCGCTGCACGGCCTCGGCGCGGCGTTCAAGCACGGAACGAAAAAGGATCTCTTCGTTATCGAGGATATCGACGCGATCGCGAGCGGCCTCAATCGCGAGAGCGCGAAGGGGCCGGCCGAGGACGTCGCCATGCGCGCCTCGCCCCTGCATGAAATCCTGAACGCCATGGACGGCATGCAGACGCCCGACGGTCTGAAGTTCATCGTGACGACGAACCATCTCGACAGGCTCGATCCGGCGATCGTGCGTCCGGGACGGATCGACGAGGTGATTGAAGTCGGCCCGCTGTCGATCGAGAGCGCGCGGGCGATGTTCAAGGCCTTTTACGGTCGCGAGGGAATCGAGCGCTACACGCCGCACACCGGCGCCGAATTGCAGCAGATGTTCTCGACGATGCGCGCGGAAGACGCCGAAGCGGCGCTCGCGCGCAAGGCGAGGGCCGCAGTGCGCGAAGTGGCGTGAGGAGAAGCCGAGGACGCCCCGCATCCTGCAAGACGCGTGCGACGCACGCTCGGCGGGGTGAGGGGGCGCGTATCGGGGGGGCGGGCGCCTGAGAAGCGCCCGCAACTCACTCATTCGCCCGCACGCCCCGTCCTCATCCCGAGACGCCGCCAAAGGCGGCGTCTCGAAGGAGGACGAGGCGCTCACAAACTCACGAACACCCCGTCGTTGATCCCGCACGTCTCGCACTTCAAACATGTCCCGTTCCGCACCAGCGTGAAATTCGCGCATTCGGGGCAGGCTTCGCCGACATAGCCTTTCATGCGCGCTTCGGCGCGTTTTTCGGCGACGCCCTGCGACGGCTTTCATCGGCTCGGTCCAGCCGAGCAGACGACAGCGCGTTCGTCCTCATGCGCGAGCTCCGACTTCAGCGCCACGCGCCTTCCGATCATGCGCCGCGGCGTGGCCGCCGCGCCGTGCGTTCACCAGCGTCAGCCGGTCGGTCTTGGAGCGCACGAGGCCGCGCGAGACCACGCGAGCCGACTCCGGCGCCTTGCCCTCGTGCTCGCCCTTGCCGAGCACGTCATGGCCGATGTCTTCCGGCGAGACATGCGCGAGATCGTTGCGGCCGAGATAGGAGACCGCGAGTTCGCGGAACACATAATCGAGAATCGAGGTCGCGTTCTTGATCGCGTCATTGCCCTGCACCGGGCCGGCCGGCTCGAAGCGCGTGAAGGTGAAGGCGTCGACATATTCCTCAAGCGGCACGCCATATTGCAGGCCGAGCGAAATCGCGATGGCGAAATTATTCATCAGCGATGCGGAAGGCCGCGCCCTCCTTGTGCATGTCGATGAAGATTTCGCCGAGGCGCCCGTCGGCATATTCGCCGGTGCGCAGATAGACCTTGTGGCCGCCGACAGCCGCCTTCTGCGTATAGCCCTTGCGGCGGTCCGGCAGTTTCTCGCGCTCGCGCACCACCTGATGCACGATGCGCTCGACGATGCGCTCGGACATCTGCCGCCGCGCGCGCCGGCGTATTGGCGGCGACCATCTCCTCGACCTTGTCGCTCGTCCTCGTCCTCGTCGTCGCCGGAAATGAGCTGCGACGACAGCGGCTGCGAGAGCTTCGAGCCGTCGCGATAGAGCGCATTGGCCTTGAGCGCGAGGCGCCAGGACAGGAGATAGGCCTGCTCGCAATCCTCGATGGTCGCGTCATTCGGCATGTTGATGGTCTTGGAGATCGCGCCCGAGATGAAGGGCTGCGCCGCCGCCATCATGCGGATATGCGAATTCGACCGAGAGATAGCGCTTGCCGGTGCGCCCGCAGGGATTGGCGCAGTCGAACACCGGAGTAATGCTCGGGCTTCAGGAAGGGCGCGCCCTCCAGCGTCATCGCGCCGCAGATATGAATATTGGCGGCGTCGATCTCGCCGCGCGAGAAGCCAAGATGCGCGAGCAGGTCGAAATTCTTGTCCTCGAGCGCTCGCGGCCGGAATCTTCAGCGCGCCGGTGAGGAAGTCGGCGCCGAGCGTCCATTTGTTGAAGACGAATTTGATGTCGAACGCCGCCGGCCAGCGCCTTCTCGACGCGCTGCGAGCTTTTCGTCGGTGAAAGCCCCTGGCGCGCAGCGACGCCGGTGTTGATCGCCGGCGCATTGGACAGCGAGGCGTGGCCGACGGCATAGGCCTCGATCTCGGCGATCTCGCTCTCGCGATAGCCGAGCGCGCGCAAGGCCTTCCGGCACGGCGCGGTTGACGATCTTGAGATAGCCGCCGCCCGCGAGCTTCTTGAATTTGACGAGCGCGAAATCGGGCTCGATGCCGGTCGTGTCGCAATCCATGACGAGGCCGATCGTGCCGGTCGGCGCGACGACAGTGACCTGCGCGTTGCGATAGCCGTAGAGTTCGCCCTGCGCCAGCGCCTTGTCCCAGGCGCGCGGCGGCGCGCTCGATTAGCGCCGCGTCGGGGCAGGCGGCGCGATCGAGCGGCACCGGCGGCGTATGCGAGGCCCTCATATCCCGCGTGCTCGCCATGCGCGGCGCGGCGATGGTTGCGGATGACGCGCAGCATCGCCTCGCGGTTCTCCATGAAGCGCGCGAACGGGCCGCGCTCCTTCGCCATTTCGGCGGAGGTCGCGTAGGCACACGCCGGTCATGATCGCCGACAGCGCGCCGGTGATGGCGCGGCCGGCGTCGCTGTCATAGGCGACGCCCGAGGACATCAGGAGGCCGCCGACATTGGCGTAGCCGAGGCCGAGCGTGCGGTAATCATAGGAGAGCTGCGCGATTTCCCTGCGACGGAAACTGCGCCATCAGCACCGAGATTTCGAGCACGATGGTCCACAGCCGCACGGCGTGCTCATAGGAGTCGATGTCGATGCGCTTCGTCGCCGGCATCGCGGAACTGCAACAGGTTCAGCGAGGCGAGATTGCAGGCCGTGTCGTCGAGGAACATATATTCCGAGCACGGATTGGAGGCGCGGATGTCGCCGCCCGCCGGGCAGGTGTGCCAATCATTGATCGTCGTGTGGAACTGAATGCCGGGATCGGCCGAGGCCCAGGCGGCATAGCCGATCTTCTCCCATAGGTCGCGCGCCTTCAGCGTCTTGGCGACCTTGCCGTCGAGGCGCTGGGTCAGCGTCCATTCGCCGTCATTTTCAACGGCGCGCAGGAAGTCGTCCGTCACGCGCACGGAATTGTTGGAGTTCTGGCCCGAGACGGTGAGATAGGCCTCGCTGTCCCAATCGGTGTCATAGGTGTCGAAGGAAATTTCCTTGTAGCCCTGCCGGGCGAACTGGATGACGCGCTTGATGTAATTGTCCGGAACCTCGTTGCGGCGCGCGAGCTTGATCTCGCGCTTGAGCGCCGGGTTCTTTTCGGGATTGAAGCAATCGTCGCCCGAGCCCTCGCAATTGACGCAGGCGCGCAGGATCGCCTTCAGATGCTTCTTGACGATCTTGGAGCCGGTCGACGAGCGCGGCGACCTTCTCTTCCTCCTTCACCTTCCAGTCGATGAAGGCTTCGATGTCGGGATGATCGACGTCGACGACGACCATTTTGGCGGCGCGGCGCGTCGTGCCGCCCGATTTGATCGCGCCGGCCGCGCGATCGCCGATCTTGAGGAAGGACATCAGGCCCGAGGAGGAGCCGCCGCCCGAGAGCTTTTCCTTCTCGCCGCGCAGCTTCGAGAAATTGGAGCCGGTGCCGGAGCCATATTTGAACAGCCGCGCCTCGCGCACCCACAGATCCATGATGCCGCCGTCATTGACGAGATCATCCTCGATCGACTGGATGAAGCAGGCGTGCGGCTGCGGGATGCTCGTAGGCGACTTCGACTTCACCATTTTGCCGTTGGCGAAATCGACGTAGAAATGGCCCTGGCCCGGCCCGTCGATGCCATAGGCCCAATGCAGGCCCGTGTTGAACCATTGCGGCGAGTTCGGGCGCGGCCATCTGCGCCGCGAGCATGTAACGCAATTCGTCGCTGAAGGCCTGGGCGTCGGCCTCCGTGTCGAAATAGCCGCCTTTCCAGCCCCAATAGGTCCAGGCGCCGGCGAGCCGGTCGAAGACCTGCTTGGCCGTGGTCTCGCAGGCGTGGCGCTGGTCCTTGGGCAGTTCGGCGAGCGCCTCCGTATCCGCGACGGAGCGCCACAGGAAAGAGGGAACGCGCGTTCTCCTCGACGCGCTTGAGGCGCGCCGGCACGCCGGCCTTGCGGAAATATTTCTGCGCCAGCACGTCGGCGGCGACCTGGCTCCAGCTGCGCGGGAACCTCGATATTGTCGAGCGAAAACACCACCGATCCGTCGGGGTTGCGGATCTCGCTCTTCGTCGTGCGGAACTCGATAGACGCGTAAGGAGATTCGCCCGCCGTGGTGTAGCGCCGCTCGATTTTCATGGTTTCAAATCTCCTTCAAGCGCGAGCCGACGCTCGCGCACAGCCGTCCGCCGGCCAGCGACGCAAAGATCCGCCAAATGTGAACTCGAAAGAAGCGCGCCGGCCGACAGCGGCCGAAGGGCCGCGCGGTCAGAACGCCATGAACGAGGATTACGCAAAGCCGAAACGCCGCACGCGCCCGGCTCACGCCGGAAACCGCCAAGCGTCGGGGGGAGAACCGTCGCCGCGTCATTTCGTGTGGCCCCACACTGCGCGAGTTCTCAACAGGCCGTCAAGATATTGTGTCGGATATCAACAGGACGACAACATGTGGACAAGATAGTGGATACTGGGGACAATTCCAGGTAGGGCCCAAAACAGGCTCGACCAAAAGGCGAGATTCGGCAAGCGGCGTTTTCCGGGCCGACCCCCACGCCGAGCGCTACTTGCAGGCGGTGTCGGGCGCGGGTTGCAGCAGAAAGGCCCGATTCTCCGAATTGTCAGGGCTGAGATAAAGATAGGAGCCGCGGTCTTCCGGTCCCGGCAGCTCCAGCCGCTCGCGAATGGTGACGCGTAGCCCGTCCGGCTTCTGTGCGAGTTCAAAGGAACCCGGATCGCCGCCGGGCACGCGGCATTCGCGCACGCCGTCGTCCGCCGAGCGGCAGGGGCGCGCCTCCTGCGCCGAAAGCGCCGCGTTGCAGACCAGGCCGACGCCCGCCCAATAGCAGGCGCCGATGGAGGCAAACACGTCTTTTCCCACATACAGCGCAAGCGCCGCGTCGGCGAGGATCGGCTGCTTTTCCCCGGCTTCCCGGGGGATGGCGGTTTTCCGGACGGAGAGGCGCGCGCGGCGCACGATCTGCCCGGGATGCGCTTTGAGATGGGCGGCGTCGTAGACCCGCGCATAGCATCCGGCGAGGGGCACGATTTCTTCCGCCGAGGCCCCTGAGCCGAGCAGCGCCGCGCCGGCGAAAAGGATTGTCCCTCGCAAAAGCGCGATCATCGTGAGCCTCCTCAGGATTTTGGCGACAGTAGAGAGCGGCGGCTCCCCTGTCACCAACGGCCGCGTCACAAAAGATTTTTGGAATCGTGATGTGACGGAGCGTCGCCAAAGGAGACCTCTCGCGGATGTGGACGTACAGCGCGGATATCGGGCGCACCATCGCAGCCTTGACAAACCTCCAGCCGCCGTCGCCCCGTCAAGCGGCGCTCGACGAAACATTGGGTCGCCTTGGCTCGCTCGAAGCGCGGCTCGCGCGGGGCAAGGGGGAGATCCGCAAGGCGCAACGCCTGCGTTACGACGTCTTCTTCAAGGAAGGCGGCGCAATTCCCGACGCCAGGACCGCCTTCACCCGTCGCGACGCCGATCAATTCGACAAATATTGCGATCATTTGATCGTCATCGACCACGACTGGAAGAATGCGCGCGGCAAGACGAGGCCGAAGGTCGTCGGCGCCTATCGGCTGCTGCGCGGCGACATGGCGCGCGAGGCGGGCGGCTTTTATTCGGCGGGCGAATATGACATTGCGCCGCTTCTGGCGCGTCATGCCGGCAAGCGCGTCCTTGAGCTGGGGCGCTCCTGCGTCCTGGAGTCGCATCGCAGCAAGCGCGCGATTGAACTCCTGTGGCGCGGGTTGCTCGCTTACATTCGCGCCCATCGCATCGACGTCGTGTTCGGATGCGCGAGCTTTCCTGGCGTGAGCCCGCTCGCGCACGCGCAGGCCTTGAGTTACCTCGCCCATTACGCCGGCGCGCAGGGCGAATGGCAGGTGAGGGCGCGCAGCGATCTTCATTTGCAGATGGCCCTGATCGCCAAGGACGCGCTTGACGCCAAGGAGGCGCGCGATGCGCTCTCGCCCCTCGTCAAAGGCTATCTGCGTCTGGGCGCGCGCTTTGGCGACGGCGCCGTGGTGGATCTGAAATTCAACACCACCGACGTTTTCGTCGTCATGCCGGTCGCCAAGATCGACGCCCGTTATCTCGATTACTTCGGCGGCGGGGAGCGCGCGCGGCCTGATCGCGCGCGTCCTGATCGCGCGCGTGCCCTCTGATCGCGCGCGGCTTGGAGCAGTTCGGCGACACGCGCCTGCGCCTCGCGCGCGAGAGACTTGCGGTCCCGTCCGCGCGGATCGATCGCCGCGCCGAAATCGATCCGGCAGGTCACGCCGCCGCGTTTCATCAAGCGCCACAGATGCGGCAGAAACGTCATCTCTGCGTACCAGCCGACGTCCACCGGCGCGTCATCCTGCAAATAGACAATGGCGGCGGGGACGACGCGCGCCCTTGCGGCTGCGTCACGCATCGCGTCGAAATGCGCCGGCTTGAAGGGCAGCACCCGCGCGCCGTCGCTCGACGTGCCTTCTGGAAAGACGACGAGGTCGCGGCCTTCCCCTAACGCGCGCGTGAGCTCGCCATTGACCCGCGCCACGTCCATGCGCGCCCCGCGCGTGACGAAGATGGCCCCCTGCAGCCGCGCGAGAAGGCCGAGCACGGGCCAGCGGGCGACCTCGCTCTTCGCCAGAAACAGGAAGGGCGCGAGGCTCGAGAGCGCGATGACGTCCGTCCACGAGACGTGATTGGCGACGATCAGCCGCGGCGCCGGACGCGTCGGCAAGGCGCTGGAGACCACCCTGACGCCGAGGATTGCGCAGATGGCGCGGCAGAAGCCCATCTGAATTGCATTTTGGATCGCCCAGCCGCGTCGTCGCGCCAGCGCCTGGACGGGCGCCAGCAGCAAGAGCGTGAGCGACATGACGACGAGGAAGGCGAAGGCGCGAAGGTAAGGCAGAAGACGCGGCATGGGGCGCTGATGGCCCGCGGCCGCGACGGGCGTGTGACAGCGCTCCCCTTCCCATCGCAGGCGGCCCGCCCTCGGCGGCGGCGCTCGTGTGCCCTTGACGCCGCCATATCGGGCGCCCTTATGTGCGGGGCCGCCGCGCTGGCGGTCCAAGGCGAGGTTCAGGAGATTTTCCCATGTCCTTTGTGATTGCGCGTCGCGCATTGGTCGTTGCGGCCCTGTCGATTCTTTCCGCCGGGCTCGCCTCGGCGCCGGCCGTCGCGCATGGCCCCTCGCGGCAGAAAGTCGCCGAAAAGATCGAGATCGCGGCGCCGGCGGACAAGGTCTGGGAGATCGTGGGCAATTTCCAGGATCTGAACTGGCACCCGGCCGTCGCCAAGACCGAGGGGACGGGCGGCAATGAAACGGGCGCCAAGCGCACGCTGACGCTCAAAAGCGGCGGCGTCATCGAGGAGTCGGTCACCAAATACGATCCCGCCGGCAAGACGATCAGCTACAAGATCGACAACGTCGACGTCAAAGTCCTGCCGGTGAATAATTACGCCTCGACGATCTCGGTCAAGGACGACGGCGGCAAGACCATCGTTGAATGGAAGGGCGCCTTTTATCGCGGCTTCATGAACAACGACCCGCCGCCGGAGCTTTCCGACGAAGCGGCGATCAAGGCCGTCACCGCCGTATACACCTCCGGACTGGAGGCGCTGAAGGCCAAGGCCGAGGGCAAGTAAAGCGCATCGCAGGGGAAGGGGCGCCATGGCCGCACAATCGCGTCGCGCCTTTCTCCTTGCGCTCGCTGCAGCGCTTTCTTGCGCGGCGCGGCCGGCGCTCGCCGCCCATGCCGCCTCCGTGTTGAAGGCGGTCGAACAGGGGGCGATCCACGCGCCAGTCGACAAGGTTTGGGCGATCGTCAGCGACTTCGCCCATGCCGACTGGCTGCCCGGGGTCGCCAGCATCGAGGCCGAGGGCGGCAATGTGCCGGACAAGGCGACTCGTCGATTGCGTCTGCGCGATGGCGGCGTCGTCGTCGAGACGCTGACGCGCTGGGACGCCGAGAAATTGATGGTCGGGGTCCATCGTGAGAATGACGACGTCGCGCGCCTGCCAGCGGTCAATTACACCAATATTGTTACGCTTCGTTCCGCCGAGAACGGCATGACGCTCGTCGAATGGAAGGCCCGCTTCTATCGCGGCCATCCCAATCCCGATCCGCCGCCGCAGCTCAACGACGACGTCGCCCTCGCGGCGGTCGGCGCCACGCTGCGCGCCAATATCGCCGCGCTGAAGGCGCGGGCCGAGGAAAAATGAACGCGCGCACGACTGCTTGCGTTCTGGCCTTGCTCGCGCTCGCTTCGCCCGCGCGTTCGGACGAAGCCTTCGTCACGGCGCAGAACGCAAATGCGGTGAGCGTCGTCGATCTCAACTCCATGAAGACGGTCGCCACGCTCGCGATTGGCGGCAAGCCGGCGGGCGTCGCCGTGAGCGCGGACGGCGCGCGCGTTTACGTGACGAGTCCGGACGGGCCGTTTCTCACCGTGATCGACGCGCGACGGCGCGCAATCGCCAGGACGATCCGGCTCGCCGGCGCGCCGCTCGGCGTCGCCGTTGCGCCAAACGGCTCCAGAGTTTTTGTGACGCTTCCCTTTGATCGCCAACTCGTCGAGATCGATCCGGAGGGCGGGGTGCTTCGCAGCATCGGCGTCGGCGCCATGGCCTCGGGCGTCGCAGTCGCGCCCGACGGCGCAACAATCCTCGTCGCCGACCGCGACGACAACGCCGTCACCTTCGTCGATGCGGCGCGCTTCCTGCGCGTGGCGACGATTCCGGTGGGAAGACATCCCTTCGGCGTGACGATCGACGCCGTGGGCGCCCGCGCCTATACGGCCAATGTCGAATCGGACGACGTCAGCGTCATCGACCTCGCCCGGCGGGAGGTCGTGGGGCGGCTTGCGACCGGCAGCCGGCCCTATACGGTCGCGCTCGCCGGAGAGCGGATTTTCGTCGCCGATCAGCACGCGGACAGCGTGAGCGTTTTCGAGGCGGCAAGCTTCGCCCCGGCGGGAACCGTCAAGGTCGGCGAATATCCGGAAGGAATCGCCGCGAGCCGGGATGGAAGCAGGGTCTTCGTGGCCAACTGGTTCTCCAATGAGCTTTGGGCCATTGACGCGAAAACGCTCGCGATCGTCGGCAAAGCCGAAACGAGCGACGGGCCGCGCGCCTTCGGGGCCTTCATCGCGCCGGGGAGATGAGCTGCGAGACTAGACACCGCTGCGCCGCAACGCCATAAGAGGCGAAACGACGCCGACGCGCGGGCGCTGCGCGCCGCGAGCAAAGAGGCCGGAAACCCAATGTCCTATTTCGTCCGTTTCTTCACCTGGTGGAACAAGGCGACCCTGTCGACCGGCCTCTGGACCATCCTCTACGGCGAGCGGGTCGGCGCCGACGAATTCGGGAATGTCTATTACCGTCGCCGCGGCGGCAAAAAGGACAAGGCCCTCGGCTTCGAGCGGCGCTGGGTGATCTTCAACGGCTATTGCGAAGGCTCCGCCATTCCAGAAGGCTGGTATGGCTGGCTCCACCACACGGTGGACACGCCGCCGACCGAGGAGTCCTATGAGGCCAAGGCGTGGCAGTTGCCCCATCAGCCAAATTTGACGGGCACGCCCCTTGCCTACCGCCCGCCTGGATCGCAGCTTGCGAGCGGCGTCAGGGCGCCCACAGGCGGCGATTACGTGGCGTGGCGGCCCGAGGGCTGAGCCTCGACTGGAAATGCCGACCTTGGAAACGCCTTTCTTGCCTGATTTCGTTCCGTCGCCTTTCCCTCTAGCCGCCTCGATGGCGGCGCGGTGATCCGATGACCTGTTCTTTCCGCTCTGCCTTGGCGATTGGCGCTTTTTCCGCCGCGCTGCTCGGCTCCGCCGCCGCCGATCCGATCCGGCACCCGACCGCGATCTTCGCTGGGCTGGACAAGACCACGGGCCGCATCATCAATTTCGACGTGGCGATCGACGAGACCGTGCAATTCGGCTCGCTCAACGTCACCCCGCGCGTCTGCAACACGCGCCCGCAGACTGAAGCGCCACAGACGTCGAGCTTCGTCGAGGTCGATGAGATCATTTTCCGTCAGGAGCGGCAGGTGCGGCTCGATCAGTCCAAGGTCGACGCCAAGCCGGACGCCAAGCCTGACGCGAAGCAGGAAGCAAAACGCATCTTCTCGGGGTGGATGTTCGCCGGAAGCCCCGGTCTCCACGGGGTGGAGCACCCCGTCTATGACGTTTGGCTCGTCGACTGCAAGGGCGGCAAGGAAGCCGCCCCGCCACCGCCCGCCACCGCTGCGACGGACGCCGCGCCAGCGCCGACGCCTGACGCCGCCGCGCCGCCCTCCGACGCCCCGAAGAAAAAGAAATCCCGCAAGGTCGAGCCAAAGGCCCCTGCGCCCGTGGAGAACGCGCCGATCGGTCCCGCGGACCAGACGCCGCCGCAACCCGCAGCGGACACGCCAACGCCGGACGCCAGTGTCGACGGCGCGCCCGCCCAACCGGCCCCCGCGAAGAAGAAAAAGAAGAAAGCGAAGCCCGCGGCTGCGCCGGCTGACGGCGGCGCCGGCGGGGGCGGGGCGCCGCTGCTGCCGTTCTGATCAGTCCTCGAGCGAGGCGAGGGCCTGGCGCCCGGATACGCGGACGTCCGGTCCCCAGGCATAAAAGAAGGCCGTGACCCCGAGTGCATCTTCCAAGGCGCGGTGATAGGCGGCGCGGGAAATCTCGATCGCCCCGAGCGAGGCGAGATGCGTGGTCATGAACTGGGTGTCGAGCAATTGAAACCCGCCCTTGCGCAGGCGGGCGACGAGATGTGCGAGCGCGACTTTCGAGGCGTCGCGCTCCCGGTGGAACATGCTCTCGCCAAAGAAGGCGCCGCGCAACGCGACCCCGTAAAGACCGCCAACGAGCTTGCCCTCGCGGCGGCATTCCACGGTATGGGCGAAGCCCATGTCGAACAAATCGCGGTAAAGCTTGCGGATCTCCGCGTTGATCCAGGTTTTTTCGCGATCCGGGGACGGCGCGGCGCAGGCGTCGATCACCGCGTCGAAGTCCCGATCAACCGACACGTCGAAGCGATCCGATCGGACGGTCTTTGCGAGCGAGCGCGACACGATGAATGAATTGAGCGGGAAGATCGCGCGCTTTTCCGGATCGACCCAGAAAAGCTGATCGTCGTCGGCATTTTCCGCCATGGGAAAAAGGCCGATCGAGTAGGCCCGCAACAGAAGCTGCGGCGTCATCGCATAGGGCGCCGTGGGTCGGGACATGCCAATCAGGATAGCTCATATCCCAAAAATTGCAGCCCAGGCCGTCCGCCCCCGTTCGTCGTGGTTTCAGAATCCTGGTTCAATTCCGCCGGTCGCGAGGAAATGCTCGAGCCAGTGAATATCATAGAGGCCATTTTGGACGTCGGCGTTGCGCACCAGCGTTCGAAACAGGGGCAGGGTCGTGTCGATGCCGTCGACGATGAATTCATCGAGCGAGCGACGCAGCCGCATCAAGGCCTCGGTGCGATTGCGGCCGTGAACGATGAGCTTGCCGATGAGCGAGTCATAATTGGGCGGGATCGAATAGCCCTGGTAGACGGCCGAATTGACGCGCACGCCGACGCCGCCCGGCGGGTGGTAATAGGCGATGCGGCCGGGCGAAGGGCGAAAGGACGAGGGGTGTTCCGCGTTGACGCGGCATTCTATGGCGTGGCCATAGAAGACGACGTCTTCCTGCTTCATCGACAAAGGCGAACCGGCAGCGACGCGGATCTGTTCGCAGACCAGATCGACGCCCGTGATGGACTCCGTCACAGGATGCTCGACCTGAATGCGCGTGTTCATCTCGATGAAGAAGAACGCGCCGTTCTCATAGAGAAATTCGATCGTGCCCGCGCCCGCGTAGTTCAGCTCGCGCATGGCCTCGGCGCAGATTTCGCCGATCTCGGCGCGTTGCGCGTCGTTGAGCGCGGGAGAGGGGCTTTCCTCGAATACCTTCTGGTGGCGGCGCTGAAGCGAACAATCGCGCTCGCCGAGATGAATCGCCGCGCCTTTCCCGTCGCCGAAAATCTGGAATTCGATATGGCGCGGTTTCTCGAGATATTTCTCGATGTAGACCGTATCGTCGCCGAAAGCGGCCTTCGCCTCCGTGCGCGCAGTGGCCATGGCGACGCCAAGATCATGCGCGTCGCGCGCGACTTTCATGCCGCGGCCGCCGCCGCCCGAGGCCGCTTTCACAAGCACCGGAAAGCCGATCTTCTGCGCGATCTTGAGCGCTTCCTTTTCGCCCAGGACCGGGCCGTCGGAGCCCGGCACGCAGGGAATGCCGAGACGCCGCGCCGTCGCCTTGGCCTCAATCTTGTCGCCCATGAGCCGGATATGCTCCGACTTGGGGCCGATGAAGGTAATGTTGTGCTCTTCGAGAATTTCGGCGAAGCGCGCATTCTCGGAGAGAAAGCCGTAGCCGGGATGGACGGCGTCCGCCCCGGTGATCTCGCAGGCCGAGAGAAGCGAGGGAATGTTGAGATAGGAATCGCGCGCCGCCGGCGGTCCGATACAGACCAACTTGTCGGCAAGTTTGACGTGCATCGCATCGGCGTCCGCCGTGGAATGCACGGCGACCGTCGCAATGCCGAGCTCCTTCGCCGCGCGGAGAATGCGAAGCGCGATTTCGCCGCGATTGGCGATGAGAATCTTGTCGAACATGCGCGCCCCTTATTCGATGATCAGAAGCGGCTCGCCATATTCGACAGGCTGCCCGTCCTCGACGAGGATCGCCGTCACGACGCCGGATTTGGGCGCAACGATGTCGTTGAACGTCTTCATCGCCTCGATAAGCAGCAACTTGTCCCCCTCGGCGACGCGGGCCCCCACCTCGACGAACGGTTTTGAATTGGGGTTGGGTCGCAGATAGGCCGTCCCGACCATGGGAGATTTCACCGCGCCTGGATGATCGGCGGCGCTCTCTTCGGAAGGCTCTGGCGGGGCGTGCCGCGGCGGCGGCGCCACGGCCTGCGGCGCGAACGCGTGCGGCGCCGGCGGCGCGGCGATCGCGACCGCGGCGGGCGCGGCCGACGCGCGCGCGGCGCGAATTCGCAGATCGCCCTTCGACACTTCGAATTCCGTGAGATCGCTGCTTGAGACGAGTTCCGCGATCGTGCGCAAAAGCTCGGGATCAATCGAGGGCGCGGCGACGCGCGCCGATGGCTGGCTTCGCGAGGGTTTGGAAGGCGTTTGTGCTTTACGCGCCATGGGTGCTCGAGTCTTTCTCAGATGTTTTCAAGAATGGCCTCGAGGGCCAGGAAATAGGAGAGAGGGCCGAATCCCGCGATGACGCCGCGCGCCGCGGGAGAAATATAGGAATGATGACGAAAGCTCTCCCGCGCATGGACGTTGGAGAGATGAACTTCAATGACGTTGGCCTGCGCGCCCTTGATCGCGTCGTAGAGCGCGATTGACGTGTGGGTCAACGCCCCCGCGTTGAGGATCACTGGCGCGCCGGCGGCGCCCGCTTCCTGAATCCAGGTGACGAGGTCGCCTTCGCTGTTCGATTGCTTGAAAACCAGCGACGCGCCGCGCGCCTTGCAACGCGCCTCGAGCGTCGCGCGGATCTCATCGAGGGTGGCGGTTCCGTAGACGCCGGGTTCTCGCTTGCCGAGGAGATTGAGATTGGGACCGTTGAGCACGTGTACGGCTGGCATTGCGTTCCCGAACGATCGGCGAATCCTCGATAAGCGCTACGCGCGCTCTCTCTTAGCCGCATTGCGGCCGCAAAGAAAGCCCGCCGCGGTAAAGGCGCGACGGGCCTCGTAACGTGATCTTCGAGTGGAGGAAGCTTGTCAGCAGGCGGCTTTGCCGCATTTGTGCAGATTGTCGATCTTGGCCTTGAGCTGAGCATAGGGCAGGCCCCCCACGATCGCCTCCTTGCCGACGACCCAGGAGGGCGTTCCGTCGAATTTGAGCTGCTCCGCGAGCGCCGCCACTTCCTTCAGCGCAGCCTGGGTTTCAGGGCTCGCCGCGTCCTTTTCGATGCGGTCGGCGTCGGCGCCGACTTCCTTGGCCGCCGCGAGCGCCTGCTGCTTGCCGATATGGCCGCGCGTCGAGAGCAGCTTCTTGTGGAATTCCCAGAATTTGGCCGGCGAGAGCTGCTTGTGGGCGGCGGTGGCGATATGCGCCGCCTCGACCGAGTCAGGCCCGAGAATCGGGAAATCCTTCAGGACGACGCGCAACTTGGGGTCGCTCTCGATGAGCTTGGCGACAGAGGCCAGCGATTGCTTGCAGTAACCGCAGTTGTAGTCGAAAAACTCGATCAGCGTCACGTCGCCGTCTGGATTGCCGACAACCGCCTGATTCGCCGAATGACCCAGCTTGTCCGCCTGTTCCAGGACGACCTTTTCGCGCGACGCCTGTTCCGCGGCGTCCTCGCGCTTCTTGAGTTCGTCGATCGCCTCCCGGATCACTTCGGGATTGGAGAGGAGATACTCATGAACAATCTTTTCGATCCCGGCCTTCTGCTGGGTGGAGAAGGCGTCGTCGGCGCGCGACGCCGTCACTGACGCAAGCGCGAGCGCCGCGACGACGCCCGCGGATACGAAGGCGCGGCGCGCGAGGGCGCCGGGGGAAGGGGCGAGTCGCATATCTTTCTCCTTGCCTGGGCTCGAAAAGGGGGTTGAGCGCTTTTAGCAGAGGCCGGCGCCCCTGTCATTGACGCGCAATCAGCGCGCGGTCGCGCCGTTCGAGGACGAGGCGGTGGTCGTCGTCGCCGTCGTCGGGTTGCGCACGCCGTCGTTCACGAGGACCGAGCCGAGCCCGTAGTTGAAGCGCGCCTCGCCGAGGGTGCGGAATTGCAAGGTGACCATTACCGACTGGTTGCGCGCCGGCAGGCCGGAGTAGGACTGCGGCTGATAGATTTGGGAATAATTGATCGACAGCGTGGTGCATTCGTCATGGTATCCGACGCCCGCGCCAAGCGCCGCCACAGAGAAGGGCGGGGCCGAGCCGATCAGGTTGATGCCCGTATAGCCGGTATAGAGCGCCGGCGTGGAGGTCAGATTATTGTAGAGGTAACGGCTCATGTCGAAGGTGACGGTGCCGTTCAGGAAGTAATTCTTGGTGATGTCGTAGCGACCGGTTGCGGAAAGACCCTGACGGCGCACGCCGAAGCCGATTGCCGGCTGCGAGGCGTAATTGGCGTATTGAATTTGCAGGTTGACGGGATCGAAGTTGAACGTCGAGAACAGGTCGATGCGTTTGGCGACCAGGTCGCTATTGTCGAAGCGACCCTTCGCCACGAAGCTCACGAAGTTCGCGGGTGCGAAGGCGAAGCGTCCGACGATGTCGGAGACGCGCGAGTCGAGGCCCGAGTTGAGGCCGACATTGGCCGCGTCCGCCGTGGCGTAGGAATTGGCGCCGGCGACCTGGGTGGATTGCCCGACCAGTGCGTTGATGAATCCGCCATTGGCGAGCGAGAGCGTCGCCTGTCCCCCATAGTTCAGCCGGACGCCGGTTTCAAATCGATCATAGCCCGAAAACTTGCTCCATTCGAACAGGTTCGAATCGTCGAAGACAAGGCTCTGCGCGTCCATGTTGACGAGCGAGGGGATCGACGTCTGATTGGGGCGGGCGACGAGCTGGACAATGGGCTCGAAGACGATGTTGCCGGCGACCGTGCGTGCAAGAATCGGATAGCGCCACTCGGCGCCGAAGCCCGGCGTGGCGAGGCCGCGGAAGCGCTGGTCCTGTCCGTTGAAGAACAGGCCCTGATTGGCGTTGGGAATGGGCTGCCAGTTATTGTTGTAGACGGGATACGTGCCCGGTGCGGTCATAATCGAGATAGCTGCCGACGAGGCGCGTGAAGGCGAAGGCCGTCCACACGCCGCCCACCGGGTCGATGACCTTGCGCTTCCAGTCGCCGCTGAGCGTCGCATGCTGATAACTGCCGCCCACGCCTCGCAGCAGGCATTGGCTGCGCTCGGGCACGACGTCGCGCGCATAGAGCTGACAGACGTTGTAGAGGCCGTAGACGCGGTCGAGGGTGCGCGGATTGATCGAACTCGTAATTGGCGACGTCCGCGGAAGTGCTCGTCACATTCGCGTCGATCTGGAATTGGCCGCCAATGCCCGCCGTCTTGGCCGGGTCGATGTCGAAGACGCGATTGTAGTCGGCCACCGGATGAACGACCGGCTGCTGCGCCTGCACGTCGTTGGGCGACAGGCCCTGGAAATAATAGCCGCGCAGATCGAAATAGCTGCGCGGGCCCTGCCCGGTGAGATAGATCGTCGATGACGACTCCCTGAAGAAGTAGTTTTGCAGAAGGTAGTTGTATTGCTTGTAGTCTTGCAGGAAGTAACGGTCGGAGAGCGCGGTGATGTCCCAGCCCGCCCGCCAATAGTCATTGAGCGCAAATTCGCCGTTGGAGTGGAGCGCGCCGCGCCACTGCATGTTCCCCGCGCCCAGAGGCGCCGCGGCGAAGGCGCTCGGGTCGCCCACATGCGTGCCTTCGGCGCGAACCGTAAAGCCGCCGTTCTCGAACCTCTTGCGGAATTCGCCGGTCAGAAACGGACCCTGGCGTGAAAACACCGTCGGCGTGATCGTCAGATCGGCGTCCGGCGCGATCGCCCAGAAATAGGGGACGCCGAAACCAGCCCCCAATTGCGAGCGATAGGTGAAGACCGGCGTCAGGAAACCGGACTTGCGCTTTACCGAGGGATCGGCCGACGACCAGAAAGGCACGTAGGCGATCGGGGTTCCGAGGAGCTCGAAGGTCGCGTCCTCATAGTAGATCATCTTTTCGGCGTTGTCGTGAATGATCCGTTTCGCCTTGACCTGCCAAGTGCGCGGTCTCGAGGGGTCGTCCTTGCAGGCCTCGCACGCCGTGTAGGAGCCCATGTCGAAAGTCGTCGTGTCACCGGCGCGTTCGGCGCGCGGCGAGCTGAAATGCGTGTCGTTGGCGGCGTCGACCTGAAGGCTTTCGATGAAGCCGGTCCGAAAGTCGTCGGTCAGATCGAAGCGGTCGGCGCGCGCGATGGCGCCATCCCGTTCGGTCAGCTTCGCATGACCTTCCGCATAAACGCGCGCGGTGGTGCGGTCGTAGACGACGTGGTCCGCTTCGAGCAGCCGCCCCTTGTAGAAGATCTGGACCGCGCCGCTCGCAGTGACCGTGTTCTTCTTCTCGTCGTAGACCATCTCCCTGGCCTCGACGACCATGCGCGCGCCGGGATCCTGAGGGGCGGCGACGACCGGCGGGGCGCGCAGAAGGGCGCCTGCGGCGAAGACGGCGACGCTGAAGAGAAAGGGTCGAAGCCGGCGGAGGCGGCGACGCGACATCAGCCATCCTCCGAATAGAGCAAGGTTAGCGTGCCCAACATGCTCCCGACAAGCGCAGGCGACCATGCGGCCACGAGAGGACTGATCATCCCCGCGCCGCCGAGATCCGAAAGGACCTTCGTAAGGATGTAAAGCATGAAGCCGGCCACCACGCCACCCGAAAGGGTTTTGGCGACGCCGCCGAATCGAAAGAATGTTAATGAAAAACTAGCAGCCACGAGAACCATGGCGACGAGAAGCAGCGGGCGCGCGAGCAGCGTCTGAAACTGCAACCTGTAGCCGGTGGCGTCGAGGCCCGCCTCGGCCGTGCGCGCCGTCATCTCGGGCAGATCCCAGAAGGGCGTGCCCTGTGGCGGCGTGGTGGCGGCGGCGGCTTGTTCGGGCGTGAGGTCTGTTGCGAGCAGATAGGCGCCGACCTGTCGGGCGGGCTCCCCCGGCGCGCTGATCGTCGCATTGGCGAGCACCCAGGCGCCGGGTTCGAGACGGGCGGTCGCCGCCTCGATGCGCTCGACGAATCCGCCCGCCGGCGAATAGATGTTGACGCTGACGGTGGAGAGTTCGACGCCGCCGTTCGCGGCGTCCATGGCGTGGATGACAGAAAGGCCGTCGACCCCGTGCTCCCGCAGCCAGACGCCATGATCGATTCGCACCGAACCGGGCCGGCCGAAGAGCTGCAGCTCCATGTCGTCGGAGCGCCGCTTCATTTCGGCTGAAAGCGGATTGTAGATCGTCACCGACACAATTCCGATGAAAAGCGCCGTAAGCGCCGGCGGGGCGATGAATTGCCAGACCGACATGCCGGCCGCGCGCGCCACGACCAACTCGAGTTTGCGCGTCAGGTCGACGAAGGTCGCCATCGAGCCGAAAAGCACGGCAAAAGGCAGGATCATCTCCGCGGCGGCGGGCACCCGCATTGCGGTCATCAGGGCGACCGTGCCGGCGCCAGCCTGGGGATTGTCGCTCGCGCGCCGCAGCATCTCGACGAAGATGACGACGAACATGAGGCAGAAGATCGTGAAGAAGATGGCCAGGATGGTGCGCATGAAGCGCATGGCGAAATAACGGGTGATGGTCACGCCGATCACGGGCGCGCTCCAGCCGGACGAGAGGCTGGCCAAAACGGCGCGCAGCTCCGCGTCATTCTCGCCATCGGCACCGTCGTCCCTTTCCCTTACGCGCGGACGCCGGTTCGGGCGCCCGAGCTGATGGCTAGACGCTCTCAGGCTCCCAGGCAAGCGGCGCGGGCCCGGTCCGATCGTCGACAACGCATTCATTTTACGGGCGTTGCTTTTCCGCAACGCTGCCACATTTGAGCGAAATCGCGGCGTTTTGGGGGCGCGATTTGACCCACGCCCGTGGTCGGGATATTGCGCCCCCAACAATCCTCCAGCGCGACTGCTCTTTGCCGAGCGGCCGGCGACCCGTCAACGAGGCTGAACATGTCTCTCTCCGCAAAATATGAGGTTCTTTCCTTCGACGCGGCGGAGGCGGCGCTGCGAACGCCCGAGGAAGCCGGACGGCCGCGCACGCTCGTCGTCTTCGCGGGGGCCGATCTCGCGCTGGGGGATCGCGCCAAGGCGCTGCTCAAGGACGCGCTGGCGCAGCTCGAGCGCGCCGCGGCTGCGGCGAAGTTCAAGGGCAAGTCTGGATCTTCATTCGAGCTTCTTGCACCGAGCGGCGTGCCGGCGAGCCGGCTGCTGATCATCGGCGTCGGTGGCGCCGAAGACGGCGACAAGCCCGGCAAATTCGATGACTATCTGGCGCTCGGCGGCCAGACCGGGGCCAAGCTCGGCCAGGGCTCGACCGCAATCGTTCTCTTCGATCTGCCCGAAGCTCCGTCGGAGCCGGCGTCGGCGGCCACGCAGTTCGCGCTCGGCGGCTGGCTGAGGTCCTATAAATTCGACCAGTACAAGACGAAGAAAAAAGATGACGCCGACAAGGACGCGCCGGTCGAGGTCAAGTTGGGCGTCGCCGACGCCGAGAGCGCAAAGGCGCTGATCGGGGAGGCGAGCCAGACGGCCGAGGCCGTGGCGCTCGCCCGCACGCTGGTCAATGAGCCGGCCAATGTCCTCTCTCCGGCGGAATTCGCGCGCGCGCGCCAGCGAGTTGATGAAGCTCGGCGTCGAGGTCGAGATCCTTGACGAAAAGACCATGGCGGAACTTGGCATGCGCGCGCTTCTGGGCGTCGGCCAGGGGTCCGAGAACGAGAGCCGGCTGGTCGTGCTGCGCTGGAACGGCGGCGCGCCCGACGCGGCCCCGATCGCTTTCGTCGGAAAGGGCGTCGTGTTCGACACCGGCGGCATTTCCATCAAGCCGGCCGCGTCCATGGAGGACATGAAGGGCGACATGGCGGGCGCGGCCGCCGTCACGGGAGCGCTTCTCGCCATCGCCGCGCGCAAGGCCAAAGCCAATGTCGTGGGCATCCTGGGACTCGTCGAGAACATGCCGGACGGCAAGGCGCAGCGCCCGGGCGACATTGTGAAATCGATGTCGGGCCAGACCATTGAGGTGATCAACACCGACGCCGAAGGCCGCCTCGTGCTCGCCGACGCGCTGACCTATGTCATCGAGAAGCACAAGCCCGTCGCCATTGTCGATCTCGCGACGCTCACTGGCGCGATTCTCGTCGCGCTTGGTCAGGAGTATGGCGGGCTTTTCTCGAACAATGACGAACTCGCCGAACGCCTGACGGCCGCCGGCGTCGCGACGGGCGAAAAGCTCTGGCGTTTCCCGATGGGGCCGACATACGACAAGCTCATAGACTCCAAGTTCGCCGACATGAAGAACACGGGCGGGCGCCACGCCGGCTCGATCACCGCCGCGCAGTTTTTGCAGCGGTTCGTCGGCAAGACGCCATGGGCGCATCTCGACATTGCCGGCACCGCGATGGGCTCGCCGGCGAGCGATGTCAATCAGAGCTGGGGTTCCGGCTGGGGCGTGCGACTGCTCGACCGGCTGGTGCGGGACTACTACGAAGGCTGAGACTCAGCGCCAATCGCGGCTGAAGCGCGGCGCAGAACACTGTTTTTATTTGAAAACCTTCCGCTCGGCCCCAACTACAGGCCGTGAACGGACGGGGGTTCTCGCCCCCTTCCGTTGATTGCATCGTCTGCGATGCAAAGAGCGAAAGGAACCCCTCCATGGAACGCACGATGGCCGATCGGGGCTGGAACGCCGATCTGTTCGCCAAAATCTTCGGCGGCATCTTCATTATCGTCGGGATTCTTGGCTTCTTTCCCAACCCGCTCGTCTCCTATCGCGGGCTGTTCGACGTCAACACCATCCATAATGTGGTCCATCTGGTCAGCGGCGGCATTCTGCTGGCGAGCCCCTATTCGAACGCCTCGAACCTCGCGCTTCGCGTCATCGGCGTCATCTACGCGCTCGTGACGATCGTGGGCTTCATCTCGCTTAATTCATTGAGCTGGATGGCGGTCAATGAGCCGGACAACTGGCTTCATCTCATTCTCACGATCGCGCTGCTGTGGGCGGGCTATGGACTGCCCGAAGAAAATCGCGACCGCATCACGAGCGCGCGTCTTTAACCCGTAACGCGCCGCGGCGAGGCCGCGGCGCGCTTTCTCGAGGCATACATGACCGCGCTTCCGCAGGACGTAAAAGCCGCCATTCTGGATGCGTTGCGGGAAAAGGCGATTGACGTCGCGCGCATCGTCGTCGACACGGTGGGAGACCGGGTCGTCGTCGCTGGCGCCGTCAATACCGCAGCGGAGAAGGCGTTGACGGAGGAAGCCGTGGCGCGCGTTTCCGGACGCGCGCTTTACCGCTGCGACCTTGCAGTTTCCCTGATCTTCGAAGCGGGCGAGGACGTCGTCTATGAGGCGGGCGTCGAATCCTTTCCGGCAAGCGACCCGCCGTGCTGGATGTCCCGATTCGGCAAAATCTAGCAGGGGCGTCCAGAAGCTTTCGCCCGGCCGCTGCGACAGCGCGCGTCTTGTGGCAGGCGCCCTCGTGGCGGGTCTCCTTGCGGCGGGTCTCCTTGGGGCGGGTCTTGCGCATGCGCGCGAGATTGGCCATCAAAGACCGCGCCGGCAGCGCTGCCGCGTCGGCGCTGGGGGCGCGAGGCGATGCCGGACCCGGGGATCGAGGTCAGTTTCTATCATCACAAGACCCGCAAGCCCGAGCAGACATTGCCGACGCTGCTCGAGAGATGCGTCTCGCGAGGCTGGCGCGTCGTCGTGCAAACCGACAGCGCGGCGCGGCTCAATGCCCTCAATCAGCTATTATGGGACTATCGCCCGGAGAGCTTCCTGCCGCATGGGACGGCGGCGGACCCCGCGCCCGAGACGCAGCCGATCTATCTGACGTGCGTCGCCGACAATCCCAACGGCGCGGACGTGCGTTTCTTCGTCGGCGCCCTGCCGATGGCTCCGCTGCTCGATGGCGAGGCTGCGCCGCGTCTGCGCGCTGCGCTGCTCTTCGACGGCGAAGACGATTCTGAGCTTTCGAACGCGCGCGCGCAATGGAAAGAATTGCGCGAGGGCGGATACACGCTCGTCTATCAACAGCAGGACGACGCCGGCCGCTGGGTTGAAAAGGCGCGCGAGCCGAAAGCGCCAAAGGCGGCGACATGAGCGCGCCGCTACTGCGCGTCGACGGCGCGACGAAGCGTTATGGCGCGGTCGTCGCGCTCGATGGCGTGTCGCTCGACGTCGGGGCGGGCGAATTTTTTGCGCTGCTCGGACCCTCAGGATGCGGAAAGACGACGCTGATGCGCTGCGTCGCCGGCTTCGAGACGCCGGATGCGGGACGTCTGACGCTGAAGGGCGCGGATCTCGCGGGTATGCCGCCGCATCGCCGGCCCGTGAACATGATGTTTCAGTCCTATGCGCTGTTCCCGCATCTGGACGTGTTCGAAAACATCGCCTTCGGCTTGCGTCGCAAGGGCGAGACGGCGTCGGCGATCCGGCGCGCGTCGGCGAACTTCTCGAGATGGCGCAGCTTTCGCCCTTGGCGGCGCGGCGGATAAACGAACTATCGGGCGGCCAGCGTCAGCGCGTTGCGCTCGCGCGCGCCCTGGCGCCGCGTCCGCTCCTGCTGCTGCTCGATGAACCGCTCGGCGCGCTCGATCGCAAGCTTCGCGAGGAGACGCAGTTCCAGCTCAAGGACATCCAGCGCAAGACTCAGACGAGCTTCGTCATCGTCACGCATGACCAGGATGAGGCGCTGGCGCTCGCCGATCGCGTCGCGGTGATGCGCAGCGGCCGCGTCGAGCAGATCGCGCCGCCGATCGAGATCTACGAACAGCCGGCGACGCGTTTCGTCGCAGGATTCGTCGGCGACACGAATTTCATCCGAGGGGTCGTCGTGCGTCATCGGCGGCCCGGCCTTCGACACGATCTTCGGGCGCCTCCCGCGCGCCGACAGCGTTTGCCCGCCGGCGCGCGCGCGACGCTGAGCGTCAGGCCCGAACGCATCGGCGTATCGCGCGCGGGCGAGGGGTGTTCCCGGTCGAGTCGAGGATTTCGTCTTTCGCGGCGAATGCACCCTGTTGCGCGTTCGTGTCGCGCCGGATTTGGCCTTGCGGATCCGACGCACGAACGCTTCGATATCGGCGACTTCGGTCCGCGTCGACATACCGCCGCAGGCGGGATCGCTGTTTGCGGAGGAGTCATGAGACGCCGTTCTCTTGACCGGTCGCTTGCGCCGATTTCCCGATCGGTTTCCTGGCCGATCTCTCGGCCGGCGGATGACGCTCGCCGCGCCCTATTTCTGGATCGCCGCCTTTTTTCTGGCGCCGATGGCTGCTCATCGCGAAAATTTCGCTGTCGCGTTCCGTGCTGGCGCGCCCGCCCTACGAGCCGCTTTTTTTTCCCTCCGATTCGCTCGCGCAGCTTTGGGTGAAGGCGCAGACGCTGACGCTCGACAATTACAGGGCGCTGTTCAACGATCGCTCTCTATTTCGACGCCTATGTCTCGTCGCTCTGGATCGCCGCCATCTCGACCATGGCGACGCTTGCTCTCGCCTATCCCTTCGCGCTCGCCATGGCGCGCAGCCGCGCGGCGGTGGCGGCCCATCCTCATCGGCCTGGCGGTGGCGCCGTTCTGGACGAGCTTTCTCATCCGCGTCTACGCCTGGATCGCGCTCCTCAAGGACGAAGGCCTCATCAACAATGCGCTGATGGCTCTCGGCCTGATCGACGCGCCGCTGCAAATGTTCGCGACGACAGGCGCGGTCGTCGTCGGCATCGTCTACTCCTATCTGCCCTTCATGCTGCTGCCGCTCTATGCCGCGCTCGATGCGCAGGACGCGAGTTTGCGCGAGGCGGCCGCGGATCTCGGCGCGTCGCCGGCGCAGGTGTTTCTGCGCGTGACGTTGCCGCTCTCGCGCGACGGCGTCGTCGCGGGCGCGCTGCTCGTCTTCATTCCCGGCGGTCGGCGAATTCGTCATTCCCGACCTTCTCGGCGGCTCCGACATGCTGATGATCGGCCGCACCCTGTGGAACGATTTCTTCGCCAATCACGATTGGCCGGCGGCCTCCGCCGCGGCGGTGGCGCTCGTCACGATCCTGCTGGTTCCGCTGCTGCTTTGGGAACGCGCCCGACTTAAGGAAGAGGAGCGACGACGGTGAGCGGGCGCGTCGCGCCCGTGGCGCGCGGACCCGCGCTCGTCGCGGGCTTTGTCTTCCTCTATGCGCCGATCGCGATATTGGCGGCGATGAGTTTCAATGCGTCGCGCCTCGTCTCCGTATGGGGCGGTTTCTCGACGAAGTGGTACGTCGCTTTGCTCGACAATGAGCTGCTGATCCAGTCCGCGAAGATGAGCTTTGCGGCCGCGGCGATTTCGGCGACGATCGCGACTGCGCTCGGCCTTCTTGCGGCGGTCGCGCTGGCGCGCTTCGGCGCCTTTCGCACGCGCATGCTCTTTTTCGGAGCCGTTCATGCCCCGCTCGTTTTGCCCGAGGTGGTGCTGGGCCTCGCGCTTCTCTCCTGCTTCGTCGCGCTCGGCGTCGGGCGCGGCTTTGCAACTCTCGTCATCGGCCATGTGACGCTCACGATGTGCTTCACGACCGTCGGCCTTGCTCGCCGCCCTGCGCGGCTGCGATTTCGCCCTCGAAGAGGCGGCGATGGATCTCGGCGCGACGCCCGCCAAAGCCTTCCTGCTCGTCGCGATGCCGCAGATCGCGCCAGCGCTGGCCAGCGCCTTTCTCCTCGCCTTCACCCTTTCCCTCGACGATCTCGTCATCGCGAGTTTCGCGACCGGACCTGGCGCGACGACGCTGCCGATGCGGATTTATTCGCAGGTCAGGCTTGGCGTCTCGCCGCAAATCAACGCGATCTCGACCCTGCTGCTGGGCCTCGTCGCCGTGGCGCTCGGCGTCTCGGCGCTGATCACGCAGCGCGGGCAAGCGCCGGGGATTGTGAAGGAGGGGCTCGCGCGCCAAATAGGCCCCATGGCGATTAACTGGTTTGCGTCGCTTCCCAATCTCATAACGATCGGCAGGCTGCTGTTGACGCCGGCTGCGATTGTGATGATCTCGGAGGAAAGTTGGCGCGCAGCGTTTTTCATCTTTCTCGCCGCCGGCCTTTCGGATGCGCTCGACGGCTTTATCGCCAAGCGCTGGAACCTCCAGTCCGAGCTTGGCGCCGTGCTCGATCCGTTGGCCGACAAGGCGCTGATCATCTCGATTTACGCGGCGCTCGCGACCGCCGGCGCCGCGCCGGTCTGGCTCGTGGTGCTGATCGTCTTTCGCGACGCGCTGATAGTCGGGGGCGTCATCGTCGCCTGGTTTGTCGCGCGTCCGATCAAAGTGCGGCCGCACTTTGTGTCGAAGGTCACCACCGCTGCTCAGCTCGCGCTCGCCGGGCTGTTGCTCGCGGGCGAGGCCTATGGCTTTCGGCTGGAGGAACTAAATTACGTTTTCACGGCAAGCGCGGCCGCATTGACCGTTGCTTCCGCGAGCGTCTATCTGTGGCTCTGGGTCCAGCATATGAGGCCATGAGCCATGGCGAAGCAGCAGCAACCTCCCGGCGCCCGCGCCAGGGGCGCGGTTAAACCCGCCTCCGTATACGCAGCGGGGGCGAGCGCCGCGAGCGCACAGGCAAGCGCGCAAGCTCCCGCCACCGCCGTCGCTCCGGCGAGCGCCGAAGCCTCCGCGTCGCCTGTTCCCGGTTTGCGCAGCCCGGTCAATGTCACATGGGCGGGGCTCAGTCTCGAGCGTCAGCTCATTCTCTGGAGCCTGACCCTCCTGTCTCTCGCCGGGCTGCTGTACCTCCTCAGCCCCGTGCTCGCCCCTTTCGTGGCGGGAACGGCGCTCGGCTATCTGCTCGACCCCGTCGCCGATCGTCTTCAGCGTCTGGGCGCGTCGCGCCTCGGCGCCGCGCTTTTGTTGCTCGTCGCCTTCATTGGGGTCGTGGTGACGGCGCTCGTCATGCTGCTGCCAATCCTCACGCATCAGCTTGCGGGCTTTCTCACGGCGCTTCCCGGCTATTTGCAGACGCTGCACGGGCTGATCTCCGATTGGAGCGCGCGCTTCACCGGCGAATATATCAAGGATTTTCTCGACAAATACGGCTTGGGCGGCGCCGGGGCGACGCTCGACGTCGAGAAATATTTCAGCGATCTCGCCAGCCAGGGGGCCGCGCTCGTGGGCGACTTCATCAAGTCGCTGTTGTGGCGCGGCTATGCGCTCATCAACGTTATCTCGCTTATCGTCATCACGCCGGTCGTCGCCTTTTACATGCTGCTCGACTGGGATCACATGGTGCAAATCGTCGACGAACTCGTGCCGCCGCGCCATCGCGAGGACGTGCGCATTCTCGCGCGCGATATCGACCGCGCCCTCGCGGGGT
This sequence comes from uncultured Alphaproteobacteria bacterium, assembly GCA_963713845.1. Classification (GTDB taxonomy): domain Bacteria; phylum Pseudomonadota; class Alphaproteobacteria; order Rhizobiales; family Beijerinckiaceae; genus Methylocystis. The sequence continues at coordinate 59,931 of CAVQNJ010000032.1, read as the reverse complement.
TCGTTCGCGGGCAGTCGCTCGTCTGCCTTTTCCTCGGTGTATGGTACGCTGTCGGACTCTCCGCGATCGGGCTCAACTTCGGTTTTCTCATCGGCGTCATCGCCGGCTTCCTGAGCTTCATTCCCTATGTCGGGTCGATCACCGCCTTCGTGCTCTCGATCATCATCGCTGTGGTGCAGGCGTGGCCGCACGTCAATCTGCCGGTTGAAGCGATCGCGATCGTGTCGATGGGACTCATCATGGACGGCTATGTCTTGTCGCCCCGGCTCGTCGGCGCCTCGGTCGGCCTGCATCCGGTATGGATCATGTTCGCATTGCTCGCGTTCGGCGCGCTCTTCGGCTTTCACGGGCCTGATCGTCGCCGTGCCGGCGGCGGCGGCGCTCGGGGCGCTCATGCGTTTCCTGGCGCGCCGTTATCGCTCGAGCGCGATTTACCGCGATTCGCCCGACGCGCAGGGTCTGGTTTAGCGCCATGGGGGAGGGCGCTCGCCCGCCGGCGCAGCTTCCGCTGGAACTGCCCCTGAGGCCGCGTTTCGGCCGGGAGGATTTTCTCGCCGCGCCCGCAAATCAGGCCGCGCTCGCCATGATCGAGCGCTGGCCCGACTGGCCCGACCGCGTTCTGACCCTGGTCGGTCCGCCGGGCAGCGGCAAGAGCCACCTCGTCGCGATCTTCTCGGCGCGGGCGCAGGCTTTCGAGGCTGACGCCGCGCGCCTGCCCACCCTCGAGGCGCTCGTCGAGGCGCAGCCTGCGGCGATCACGCTCGATGACGTGGACCGGGCCGGGGACGAGGCAGCGTTGTTCCACCTGCTGAATTTCGCCGCAGAGACGCGCGCTTTCGTGCTGATGAGCGCGCGGCGGCCCGCAAGCCCCGAGACGGTGCGGCTGCCGGATCTTTTGTCACGCTTGCGTCGCGCGCCTGTGGTGGAGTTGGTCGCTCCGGACGACGCCCTCATGCGCTCGGTCCTCGCGAAGCTCTTCGGCGACCGGCAGCTTCTCGTCGAGCCGCCGGCGCTGGCCTATGTCGCGCTTCGTCTCGAACGCTCGCTCGGGGCGGCGCGGGCCGTCGTCGCGGCGCTCGACCGCGAGGCGCTCGCCCAGGGCCGCCCGGTCACGCGCGCGCTCGCCGCAAAGGTTGTTGGAGGGGTTTCAGCCGCCGGGCGGAGAGGATTAACCGGGCGCCGTTTTGAGGCTGCCGTCCGCCGGGCCGATGTGGCATGATGAAAAAAATGGAAGGCGGCATGACGGCCAATTTGCAAAAAAACCAGAGGGCGGCGACCGACATCGCTGTCGAGGCGATCGAGGTGATGGACCCTGCGGGCGAAATCCTCGATCGCCCGGACGAGTTGGCGATCTCGCCGCGCCGATTCATCAATCGCGAATTGTCCTGGCTCGAATTCAACCGGCGCGTTCTCGAGGAAGCATCCAACAAGAACCATCCGCTGCTTGAGCAACTGAGATTTCTGTCGATATCGGCGAATAATCTCGATGAATTCTTCATGGTGCGCGTTGCCGGTCTGCGCGGACAAATCCGCTCCGGGCTCACGGCCGTTTCACAGGATGGGCTGACGCCCTCCGAGCAGCTCGTGAAAATCAGCGAGCGCGTCGTCCGGCTCACAAACGAGCAATTGCGGCGCTGGCGCGAGCTGCGCCGCGAGATCGCCGAAGTCGGCATTGTCATTCTCGAGCCGACCGAGTTGTCGAAGGCGGAGCGCGAGTGGCTCGAGGACCATTTCCTCGACCGAATCTTCCCGGTGCTGACGCCGCTCGCGGTTGATCCGGCGCATCCCTTTCCCTTCATTCCCAACCTTGGCTTCACACTGGCGCTGGAGCTGGTTCGGCCGGGGGATCGAAAGACATTGCAGGCGCTCGTGCGTTTGCCGTCCAAGATCGAACGCTTCGTTCAACTGCCGAGCGCAGGGGGCGCGCGCGAGCGGTTCATGCCGCTCGAGACGCTCATCGCCATGAACGCGCAGCGGCTTTTCCCCGGCTATCTCCTGCGCGGGCAGGGGCTCTTCAGGGTCATTCGCGACAGCGATCTGGAAGTCGAGGAGGAGGCCGAGGATCTGGTGCTCTTCTTCGAGACGGCGCTGAAACGTCGCCGCCGGGGCTCCGTCATTCGCCTCGAAGTCGCGACCGACATGCCGGAGTCGTTGCGTGCGCTCGTCGCCGATGAATTGGACGTGGCGGCGAATGAAACGTTTGAGATCGACGGGATGCTCGCGCTCAACGATCTCTCCGAACTCGTGGCGCTGGACCGGCCCGATCTCAAGTTCAAGCCCTACAATCCGCGCTTTCCCGAGCGCGTGCGCGATAATGGCGGCGACTGTTTCTTGGCGATCAAGCAGAAAGACCTCGCCGTTCATCACCCTTATGAATCCTTCGACGTCGTCGTCCAATTCCTGCAACAGGCGGCGCGTGATCCCAATGTGATCGCCATCAAGCAGACGCTCTATCGCACCTCCAACAACAGCCCGATCGTGCGCGCGCTCGCCGAAGCGGCGGAAGCGGGCAAGTCCGTCACGGCCCTTGTCGAACTGAAAGCGCGCTTCGACGAGGAGGCCAATATCCGCTGGGCGCGCGACCTGGAGCGCGCCGGCGCGCAGGTCGTCTTCGGCTTCATCGAGCTCAAGACGCATGGCAAGCTTTCGATGGTCGTGCGCCGCGAAGGCGTGGGGCTCGCCACCGTACTGCCATATCGGCACGGGCAATTATCATCCCGTCACCGCGCGCGTATACACCGATATTTCGGTCTTTACGGCAGATCCGGTGATAGGCCGCGACGTCTCGCGCATCTTCAATTACATCACCGGTTACGCCGAGCCTGCTGGGCTCGAACGCATGGCCGTTTCGCCGATCTCGCTCAAGAAGCGGCTGCTCGACCATATCGAGCAGGAGATCGACTTCGTGAAGGCCGGCAAGCCCGGCGCGATCTGGCTCAAATGCAACGCCCTCGTCGATCCGGAGATCATCGACGCGCTTTACACCGCCTCGCGGGCGGGCGTATCCATCGACTGCGTCGTGCGCGGCATCTGCTGCCTGCGGCCGGGCGTTCCGGGTCTTTCGGAGAATATTCGCGTCAAATCGATTGTCGGACGCTTCCTCGAACATGCGCGCGTTTACGCCTTCGGCGGCGGCCACACGTTGCCGCATCCGCGCGCGCACGTCTATATCTCCTCAGCCGATCTCATGCCGCGAAACCTCGATCGGCGCGTCGAGGTGCTGCTGCCGATCGCCAATCCGACCGTGCATCAGCAATTGCTCGATCAGATCATGCTCGCCAATCTCATCGACAATGAACAAAGTTACCGGGTTCTCCCCGATGGTTCGTCACAGCGCGTGACGCCCGCGGAGGGGGAGGAGCGTTTTAACGCCCATAAATATTTCATGACGCATCCAAGCCTCTCGGGCCGCGGCAAGTCGCTCAAGGACTGGCGGCCGCGTTCGCTTTTGAAGCGAAAGCAGGATGCCTAAAAACTTGCTGTCGTCCTTCGCAATTGCGCAAGAGCAAGACGCCGCGCCCGCGCCCGTCGCCATTATCGACATCGGCTCCAATTCGGTGCGTCTCGTCGCCTATCAGACGCCCTCGCGCGCGCCGACGCCGATCTTCAACGAGAAGTCGATGTGCGGCCTTGGCAAGGGCGTCTTCACGACGGGCCGCCTTCCCGAGGAGGGCGTCGAGAAGGCGCTGAAGGCGCTGCGTCGATATCGCGCCTTGTGCGAGACCATGGGCGTGCGTGACATCGAGGTCATTGCGACCGCCGCCGCGCGCGACGCGGAGAACGGCGCCGCTTTCCTGACTGCCGCGCGCGCCGCGATCGGGCGCGACATCCGCTTGCTCTCGGGCAAGCGCGAGGCCGAGCTTTCGGCGCTCGGCGTCGTTTCCGCGATATATGAGGCCGACGGAGTTGTCGGCGATCTCGGCGGCGGCTCGCTCGAACTCATCGACGTCAAAGGCGAACGCCTCGGCAAGGGGTTGTCCTTGCCGCTCGGCGGTCTCGCGTTGATGGACGCGTCGAAAAAATCGACGCGCGAAGCGACGCGGATTGTCCGCAAGGCGCTCGCCGAGGCGAAGCCGCTCGACCATCTCAAGGGCCGCACTTTCTATGCTGTGGGCGGAACCTGGCGTTCGCTCGCGAAGCTGCACATGCGCCAAAGCAATTATCCGCTCGGCGTGATGCACAATTACCGCATTCAAACCAATGAGGCGGCGGATTTCGCCGCGCTCGTCGAGCATATCGACAGCGAGGCCCTCGAGGACATCGACGTCGTTTCCGCGGCGCGTCGCCCACTCCTTGCGTATGGCGCAATCGTGCTCGACGAGATCATTCGTCGCGCCAAACCCCGGGAAATCGTCATCTCGGCGGCGGGCGTACGCGAAGGAATGTTGTACGATCGACTTCCAGCCATGGCGCGCGACATCGATCCGCTGCTCGTCGCCTCGCGCGAACTCGAGGTCTTGTTTTCGCGCGCGGCGGGCTATGGCGACGACCTCATCGTCTGGACCGACGCCTTCATCGGTTCGAGCGACATTGACGAGACGTCGCAGGAAAGCCGCCTGCGCCACGCCGCCTGCCTGCTCTCGGACATCGCCTGGCGGGCGCATCCGGAATATCGCGCCGAGCGCGCGATGAATATCGTCACGCAGGGTCCTTTCGTCTCTGTCGATCATCCTGGACGCGCGTTCCTGTCGCTCGCCATCGTCATGAGACACGAGGGTCCGGACGGCGCCGGCGGGATCGGCGCCGTGCGCAGCCTGCTCACGACGCGGCTCTTCGTGCGCGCGCGCCTTCTCGGCGCCGCCATGCGCGTCGCTTATTTGCTGTCGGCGTCGATGCCGGGCGTCCTGCCCCGCACGCGCCTTGTCGTCGTCGACAATCGCCTGACGCTCCGACTCCCGCCCGAGTGCGTCGACCTTGCGAGTGACCGCGTATTCAATCGCCTCAAGACGCTCGCGCGCTTGCTCGGCGTCGACGCGGCGATCGACGTCGCGTCTTCGCAAGTCTGAAAGAGCGACGCGGCTCCTGCTGATCTAGAGAAATTTTTGCGGGTCGAAGCGCCGCGCGTCTTGCAGCCTTTTTCGTGATTGGCGTTGCGCGAACGACGTCGCGTCGAACTAAAAAAGACAAGACACATAATAGCATGGTTGTTAGCGCACGTATGCGGCGCATACATCTTTAATCGCATAAGTCATATAAGTAGACAAAGGAGTGCTAAATCCAGAAAGTAAATACAAATGCAGCGATCTCCTGCTACCAATCAGTCAATGCTGTTGGCGCCAAGAAGGTCGGTGTGCGAAATGAGAAATATACGTTCATGGTCATCGTTCTGGCGAAATGAACGCGCGGCCACGGCGCTGCTTTTCGGCCTGTGCTTGTTGCCAATCGCGATCATGGTTGGCGCCGCCGTGGATTACCAGCGTGCAGCGCAGATCCGAACCGCGCTCAAGCAGGTCGCGGATTCATCCGCCTTGATGGCCGCGCAATCGGCTTCGCAGCGTAAACTTGCCGGCGACGCCGACTGGAAAGACGCCTCCCAAAGGTTTGGGGTCAACGCCTTCTACGGCGGCGTTCGCGGCGTCGGATTGACCGCTTACGTCAAGGATCAACCCAGGATCGATATCACGGAAGTGAACGGGACATATTCGGCGAACGTCTTGTTTTACGGCTACGTGCCGACGAGCCTCATGAAAATCGCCGGATTCGACGTATTGAACGTCGGCGGGACGGTTACCGCGCAAGTCAAGGCGACGCAGGCGCTTTATTCGGACCTGCACATCGTCGTCGACGTTTCCGGCTCAATGGGACTGGGCGCCGACGCGTCGGATCAGTCGCTCATGAAATCGGTGATCGGATGTGAGTTTGGCTGTCATGCCGAGAGCGGGGACGCGAGGGCGCGCAACGCGGGCGCAATGCTGCGCCTCGATGTGGTGAAGAACGCCCTTATCACTGAGCTCAAAAAGGTTCGCTTCAGCGATCATCTCAGAATTGCAATTCATACGATATCGAACAAGCTCACGACGGTTGCGCCATTGACGACAAGCGTCGACAGCGCCTTATCCGCGTTGTCGGCAGTCGATCTGACCGGCGAGGACGGCCAGGCCGGCACAAACATCAGTGCGTCGTTACAGCAATTGGAGCAACAGCTCATCCAGACGGGAGCGGGCGCGACTCAATCGACTTCCCGTCGGCGCGGTGATTTTCGTGACGGACGGCGTGCAGGACTCGATCGCCTATCATATGAATGCGCCCAATTGGCTCTCAGATCCCGCGTTCATCGCGGGCGACTACAGCAAAAGGGCCAAGTCCTACGAGACGGTTGAGCCAATTGATCCGACCTATTGCACGCCGATCAAGAACAAGGGCTATTCGTTTATCACGCTCGAGGCGAAATATGTCGTGCCGAACGAGAACGGTCGCCCCGATGTTCCGTTCATCCGGGACACCATCTTGCCGATCATGCACGAGCGAATGGCGGCTTGCGCGTCATCCGAGAAACTCGCTTTGACGGCGAGTTCGACCTCCGAACTCCAGGCCGCGATCGCAAACATCGTCGCCATCGTCTCCACTCAGGTGGCCAGGCTCTCGCACTGATCCCCGCGCGTTCGGCGCGCGGGTCCAGTTCCGCGAGGCGCGGCGATTTATGGCCGCGCCTCTGATGGCGCGCAAAAGGGACGTCAGCGCGCCGGGGAGAGCGCGACGCGCTCCGTGCGTACGACATTCATCGCCTCGGCGTGATAGAGGCAGGTGAAGCGCGATGACTTGCCGTCCGCGTCGTCGACATAGGCGGCCCGGCCCGGTTCGACCGTGATCTGAACGCGCGAGGCGCCCTTCGCCTCGACGTCGGGTCCCGCAATCATCATTGTCAGCCGGCAGGCGCCATTGGCCGACTGGAAATAGCTCACGACATGGGCGCCGCCTGCGTCGAGGCTCGTCGCGGCCAAAGGCTTCATCGTCGTTTCCGACCAGGAATCTCCGGCTGACACGGGCGTCGCAGCAGCCAAAGCGAGCGCTCCAGCGAACGCCTTCGCGAGGTTCCGTGTTTTCATGGTCTATTCCTTTCTTCTATAGTCCGGGACGGATTTGCGCTCCGTAGAGCCGCATTTGTTCAGGCCCGTCCGCCGGGCGAGACTCATATCCGTCACTCATCTAAAGCTAACACCGCAACGCAGCATTTCAATGACGCATCGCAAAATAAAGTTTTATTGCTTTGATCTATAATGCGATACGACAAACGAAGCTATGCCGGCATGGAACCGGGCGTGTCGCCGATCGCTCAGAATCAGTTCAGTGCACAAAGAGCGGAAAGGTTTGTTGAGACAACGCTCTGGCTCGAGCATCGATAGATGAAATCTATCATGCCTCGTGATCACGTCGTTGCGAATCGCCTCGACCGACCTCGGGCTGAGCGTTGTGCGGTCGCTCTTTTTGAAAAAGCGCGTCCCTGCGCCCCATTGTCGCAGTCGGCATGTCAGCCGGGGGCGGAGGCTTCCGCGCCGACGGAGGCGGGGGGCTTTGCGTCGCCGTGCGTCTCCGGCGGATCATGATCCTGCCAGTTGAAGGTCACGACCTTCCCGTTTTCGACGGCGAGGGCGAGCCGTCCATGTTTCAGCTCGAGCGCCTTGTCACCGAAAATCGCGCGGCGCCAGCCTTTCAGCGCCGGCACGTCGGCGCGGTCGTCGCTGGCGATCGTTTCGAGGTCCTCGACCGTTGCGATCATCTTGGCGGCGACGCCCGTCTGCTCCGTCACCTGGCGCAGCAGGACTTTCAACAGCTCGACGGTCGCGCCATTGGAGCCGCGCCTGTCGCGCTCGATCCGCGGCATGCCGGAAAGGTCGCGCGCCAATCCGCGCTCGATGGCGGCGAGAATGTCGGCGCCGCCGCGCGAACGCTCCATACCCTTGGGGAAGGAGCGCAGATTGGCGAGCGCGTCGGCGCTGCGCGGCGCGGATTGCGCGATCTCGATCAAAATATCGTCCTTGAGGACGCGCGAGCGCGGCACGTCGCGGCTCTGTGCTTCGCTTTCGCGCCAGGCGGCGAGTTCCATGAGCACGGCGAGGTCCCGCGGCTTTCGGGCACGGTGACGCAGACGCTCCCAGGCGTTTTCCGGATGCTGCTCATAGGTCGCCGGCGAGGTGAGCGTCTCCATTTCGTCGACGAGCCAGTCAAGCCGGTTGGAGCGTTCGAGCCGCGCGCGCAGCGTGGGGTAAATGTCGCGCAGATGGGTGACGTCGGCGATGGCATAGTCGATTTGCGCGGGGGAAAGCGGTCGGCGCGACCAGTCCGTGAAGCGCGAGGACTTGTCGAGATTGGCGCGCGTGATCGACTTGACGAGCTCGAGATAGGAGGCCTGCTCGCCGAAGCCGCACACCATTGCCGCGACCTGGGTGTCGAACAGGGGCGCGGGAATGAGCCGCGCAAGTCGCCAGATGATTTCGAGATCCTGGCGGGCGGCATGAAAGACCTTGACGATGGCGGTCATTGGCCATGAGCTCGAAGAAAGGCGAAAGATCAATGCCTTCAGCGAGCGCATCGATGGCTACCGCCTCCTCGGCGGAGGCGATCTGAATGACGCATACCTTCGGCCAGAAGGTCGTCTCGCGCAGGAACTCCGTGTCGACGGTCACGAAAGGATGACGCGAGAAACGATCGCAAACGGCCGCGAGTTCGTCAGTTGTGGTCAATAGGCTCATCGGCCGCCAGTCTACCCAGTTTTGGTATCAGAAAGAAGAACTTTTGCGCTAGACGCGCTCAACAATCACCGCCGTGCCATAGGCAAGCACCTCGGTGACCCCGTCCATTATTTCATTGGCGTCGTACCGCATGCCGACAATCGCGTTCGCCCCGGCTTGGCGGCGTGTTCGCACATATGGTCGAAAGCCTCCTGCCGGGTCGCCTCCGCCAAATTCACATAGACCGAGAGCTTGCCGCCGAAAATCGTCTGGAGGCCTCCGAAAAAATTCCCGACGACCGAACGCGACCGCACGGTGACGCCCCGCACAAGGCCGAGATGCCGCACGACGCGGTATCCGGCGATCTCATTCGTCGTCGAAACGATCATGGCGAATCCCCCTCTATGGGCCGCCCACTTGGTCAGCTCTAGCCTATCCGCCTCGGCCGCGCGGCGCAAACATCGTTATGAATTGCGGGTTGCGAAACTCTCATCAAGCGATTAGGATTAACCGGGCCACTTTCGACTCACGGAGCTTACCCACACATGGCTGCTCATTTTCCTTCGGCGCTGCCCGCCGCGACGGCGATCCGTCACCCTCTCCGGCGTTCTCGCCGCCGCGAGCCCGCCGCCACGCCGCCGGCGTCAATCCCGGCTGGAAGCCGTGCCGATCCAGCGATCCTGACGAGCGCATCAAGGGCTGCACGCTGATCATCGCCGAGATCGGCAAGGAATCCAAACACAATCAGGTCGCGGCCTTATGTGAACCGCGCCGGCGCCTTTCAGGCCAAGGGCGATTACGCCCAGGCGATCGACGATTATGGCAATGCGCTGGAGCGTCGATCCGCTCCGCCACGGTCGTGCTGATCGCGCGCGGCGCGGCGCATCACGCCAAGGGCGACATTGACGCCGCGATCGCCGATTATGACAAGGCCATCGCGAAGGACAAAAAGAACGCCGCGGCCTTTATGGCGCGCGCTTCGGCGCCGGCGGATCAAGGGCGACGCCGAAAAGGCGCTCGCCGATATCGAAGAGGCGCTGAAGCTCGACAAGAAATCTCCCGGCCGCGCCGACCGCGCGCGCGGCGCTTACTTCCATGCCAAAGGCGATCACGACCGCGCCATCGCCGACTATACCGAGGCGCTCAAGCGCGATCCCAAATTCGTCTCGGCGCTTGCTCGGACGCGGGGGCGTCTATTACGCAAAGGGCGATTACGACAAGGCGCTCGCCGACTTCGACGCGGCGGTGAAGGCCGACCCAAAAATCCGGCCGCGCTGCTCGATCGCGCCAACGCCTGGCGGGGCAAGAAGGAGTTCGAGCGCGCCAAGGACGATTACGAGGCGGCGCTCGCGCTGAAGCCCGATCTGCCGGCCGCCAGGAAAGGGGCCGAGGACGTGGGCAGGATATTGGCAAAAAGGGCCGCGAGCGCGCCGGAATCGGCGCCGGCGGCCGCCCGCCGGCGGGGAACACGAGCACAACTGAGCGCCCCGGTTTCCCCCGCCGTCGACGCTGGGGGCGGCGGCGCTCGCTAAAGCGCTTGCGCCGCGGCCAGCACCTCCTCAGCGTGGCCGGGAACCTTCACTTTGCGCCATATTCTTGCGATCCGGCCGGCGTCGTCGAGGAGAAACGTCGAGCGCTCGACGCCGATATATTTCCGGCCATACATGCTTTTCTCCGCCCAGACTCCATAGGCCAATAACGTGGCTTTGGTCTCGTCGGCGGCGAGCGGCAGACGCCAAGCCCGTATTTTTCGCGGAATTTGTCGTGGCTCTTGGCAGAGTCGGGCGACATGCCGACGACGACGGTCTTCGCCTTGTCGAATTTGTCCCGCAAGGCGGTGAAGTCGATCGCCTCCTTCGTGCAGCCGGAGGTGTCGTCCTTCGGGTAGAAATAGAGGACGACCTTTTTGCCGGCGAAGGCGGCGAGGGAGATTTCCTTGCCGCCGGCGCCCGGCAAGTAAAGGCCGGCGCCAATCGCCCTCGGCCAAGGCTCCCTGTGGCGTCGCGACGGCCGGCGCCGAAGCGGCCGATCTGGTCGCCGGGACTTTCGGGGGGGCGGATGCGGGCGCCGTCCCTTTGGGGGGCGACGGCGCTGCTTTGCTCGCGGGTTTCTTGGTGGCCGTTTGCTGTGTCGATTGCTTGGGCGCGGCCGCCTTTGCGGCCGGGGTCTTTGTCTTCGACGCCTTATTTGGGGCTGCTTTTCCCGTCGATTTTGCTGCCGCGGATTTCAATGTCGCCGCTTTCGTCGCCATCGCGCCTTCCTTTCGTCGCAACCGCATTTAAAATCGAGCTAAACAATGCAGAGATGGCGCCGGGGGGCAAGCCCGCCACTGGACAGCCTGCGCATATTCTTGGCGCCGGCGTCGGTCGCCCGAAGCGAGGATTTTTTGGATCAAAACGCCAGAGGCGAGGATTTCGACGATCGGACGGTAGCTTGCGCGCTGCCGGCGCGTCAGGGGCCCCGCGCGCGCCGGCGCCTGTTGCGTGCTGGGGCCTATGCGGGATTGGGCGCGATTCTGGTCGTCGTCATCGCCATCGGCGGCTTTCTGCTGCTGCTTCGCGCGCGCGCCGATTGATCTGACGTGGCTCACGCCGCGCATTGTCGCGGCGCTCGATGAGCATTTCGGCGGCGCCTATGACTTCAATCTGGCAGGCGCCGCGATCGCGAGCGGCGAGCATGGCCCGACGATCACGATCGACGGGCTCGTAATCAAATCGGGCGGACATTCGATCCTTGCGGCGCCGCGCGCCGAATTGGCGCTCGACTGGCCCTCTCTTCTTCTGGGACGGATTCGGCCCCGCCGACTCGAGGCGCTCGATCTGGATTTGCGTCTTTCGGTGCAGGCGAACGGCGCCATCGCCATTTCCGCGGGCGCGGATTCGCTGGCGACGGCGGCTCCGCCGCCGCCTTTGGACGCCGCCGGCGCGACGCCCGCGCCCGTCGAGCGCGCCGCCTTGCTCAAGACCGCCGCGGGCGCGTTTCGCGCGCTCATGGACTTCGCCACAAATCCGGCCAGCCCAGTGGGCGGCGCTCGACAAGCTCGGTTTGCAGCATGGACGGCTGACAATCGACGACCGGACGATCGACCGCGTCATTCAGTATAAGGACGTGACGCTGAGCCTCGCGAAGGGCGAGGGAATGATGCGCTTCAACTTCGCGGCGACGGGCCCCTCGCGGCGCTGGAGCGCCGCCGCGGCGGCGAGAGGCGCGCCGGGCCAGAAGCGAGTTTTCGTCGCAAGGCTGCACGACGTCACCATCGACGAGGTGTCGCTCGTGGGCGGTTTCCGAACGACGCGTTTCGATACGGACGCGCCGCTCAGCGTCAATCTGAGCTTCGCTCTCGCCCCCGACGGCGCCGTGCTCCAGGCGAGCGGCGGTTTCGAGGTCGGCAAGGGTTTCTTTCGTCTCGACGATCCCGACCATGAGCCGGTCTTGATCGACCGCGTCGCGGCGCGCGCCGAATGGGACCGTCAGGCGCGCAAGATTGTCCTGTCGCCGTTCCAGTTCAAGGCGGGCGGCTTCGACATGGCGATCGCGGGCGAGGCGGCGGCGCCGACCGACATTTCCGGAGGCGCGACGTCTGGCGCTGACGCTTGGGCAATCGCGCTTCGATTGACGGAGCCGACGAAAGTCGTGCCCGAACGCGCGGGCGAGAAGACGGTCTCGATCGAGAAAGGCGGCCTCGAGGCGCGCCTCATGCATGGCCAGGGCCGCGTGATCGTCGACAAATTCGGTTTTTCCGGACCTGATGTGCATATCGGCGCCAGCGGCGCCCTCGACTATCGCGGCGATCTGCGCGTCCGCTATGCGCTCGACATCGACGACACGCAGATCCGCGCCCTCGCACGGCTCTGGCCAACCCATGTCACCGCGCCTGTGCGCGCCTGGTTCGTCGACCATGTCCCGCTCGGCGTGCTGAAGAATGGGCATTGCACGGGCGATTTCGACGACGCCGCGTTGACGGCGATGCGCTATGGTCGCCCGCCGTCGGACGAGTCGCTTCTGGCTGTCGGCGAGATCGCCAACGCCACGGTCGTCGACGTTCTTCCGGGGCTGGCGCCTTTGACCGGCGTCTCCGGTAACCTGCACGTCACGGGTCGGACCGCCGCATTCACCGCGCAGAGCGGCGCCCTTGAAACCGGGCCCGGCCGTCGCCTCGTCCTTTCCTCGGGAAGCTTTTCCGTCGCCGACAACGCGTTGCGGCCCACGCCCGCCGTGCTCGACCTCAAGGTGGGCGGCACTGTCGAGGCGGTGGCCGACATTCTGTCCCTGCCGAGCGTCGCGTCGCACGCGAGCGTGCCCATCGACGCGTCTGCGATGAAGGGACAGGTCGACGGCGCCGTCAGGATCAATTTCGAGATCGGCGACAATGTGCGCGAGGAGGCGACGACGTTCGCCATCGACGCCACGGCGACCAACCTCGTCATCGAACGGCTCATTGGCAAGGAGCGGCTCGAGGGCGCGACGATGCGCGTCTTCGCCGACAGCGCGGGATTGCGCGTCAACGGGACCGGCCGACTTTACGGCGCGCCCGCCACGCTCGACGTGAAGCGCGGCTTCGGCGAAAAGGGGCCCGCCCAGGCGCAGGTGACCTTCACGTTCGACGAGGCCGCGCGCCAACGCGCCGGCTACGCCATTTCAGGCGTCACCGGTCCCGTCTCCGCCAGTGTGCGCACGCCTTTGCCGGTGGAGGAGCTTAATTCCCACATCGAGCTCGATCTCACGCGGACCGGCTTCGACAATCCCGTTCCCGGCCTGACGAAGGCCCCTGGCAAACCCGCAAAGGCCTCCTTCAACCTGACGAAGCGCGGCGACGGCGTGGCTCTCGATCAGTTCGTCTTCGATGCCGGGCCGACGCAGGCGCAAGGCGTCATCGAACTTGCCAAGGACGGCGCATTTCGCGCCGCCCGCCTCGCGCCCGTCCGGCTTTCGCCTGGCGACGATCTCAAGATCGACGTCTCGCGGGGGTCCGACGCGACGAAGATCGTCGCACGCGGCGCAAATTTCGACGCCCGCCCGATGCTCGGCGCGCTGATGCGCTCGGGAGGCGACAAGCCCCCGGCAGCCTCGGGGAAAAGCATGGCCGACGATATCGACCTGGATTTCAAGGCGCCGATCGTCACCGGGCATGGAAAGCAGATTCTCTCCAACGCGGAACTCAGATTCGAAAGCCGGGGCGGACGTCCGCGCGCCGTCTCGCTGACCGGAAACTTTGGGCGCGAAGACCTCGCCGTCGCCTTGAACCGCAACTCGACCATCGCGCCGCAACTCGACGTCTCGACGAATGACGCCGGCTCGTTCCTGTCCTTTCTCGACATTTATCGAAAGATGGAGAACGGCGTGCTGAACGCCAATGTCCAGCTCGGCCAGAACCGGGCGGACGGCGCGCTGGCCATCCGTGATTTCTACGTCAAGGGCGAACCGACGATACGCCAGTTGATGGCGCAGAGCGGCGTCTCGCGCGCCGACGAACGCGGCAACATGCGCTTTGACCCCGACTCCGTGCGCGTGGGCCGCCTGCAATCCAATTTCACCTGGTCCGGCGGAAAATTATCTTTGCGGGAAGGAGTGATGTCCGGCCCCGAGATCGGGTTGACCTTCGACGGCTTCATCGACTTTCCGCGCGACCGTCTCGACCTTTCGGGCTCCTATGTGCCGGCCTATGCGCTCAACAGTCTCCTCTCGAATATTCCGGTGCTCGGCGTCGTCATCGCCGGCGGCCAGCACGAGGGCATTTTCGCGCTGAATTATCGGGTGACGGGTTCGCTTGCCGCGCCGACCGTCAACGTCAATCCGCTGTCGGCGATCGCGCCGGGATTGATGCGCAAGATCATGGGCGTGCTCGACGGCACGGCGCGCACGCCCGACGGCCGTTAGGGTTCACGCGCGCGTCAGCAGAACGTGTTTCTTCTTCCCCAGCGACAGCTTGACGACGCCGTCCTCCCCGAACGCCGTCTCGCCGAGAACCGCGCGTTCGTCAGTGACGACGACGTCGTTGACGCGCAGGCCGCCGCCCTTGATCTGCCGGCGCGCTTCGCCGGTCGAGGCCACGAGCCCGGCCTTCACGAAGGCGGAAAGCACGCCCAGTCCCGCCGCGATTTCCTCTGCTGAAACGGGCGCCGTTGGCAGGGAGAGCGCCAGCGCGCCCTCCTCGAACGTGGCGCGAGCGGTCTCGGCGGCGCGTTCCGCCGCCTCGCGGCCGTGGATCAGCGCCGTCGCCTCAGTGGCGAGCGTTTTCTTCGCCTCGTTGATCTCGGCCCCCGCCAGCGCCGCGAGTCGCCCGATTTCGTCGAGCGGGAGGAAAGTGAACAGCTTCAGGAAGCGCGCAACGTCGGCGTCCTCGGTATTGCGCCAATATTGCCAATAATCGTAGGGCGACAGCAATTCGGCGTTGAGCCAGACGGCGCCGGCGGCGGTCTTGCCCATTTTTGCGCCCGAGGCGGTCGTCAGCAGCGGGGACGTCAACGCATAGAGCTGCGGCGTCCCCATGCGCCGGCCAAGATCGAGGCCCGTGACGATATTGCCCCACTGGTCCGAGCCGCCCATTTGCAGCAGCGCGCCGCAGCGACGGTTGATTTCGACGAAATCATAGGCCTGAAGGCACATATAGTTGAATTCGATGAAGGAGAGTTCGTGTTCGCGCTCGAGCCGCAACTTCACCGAATCCATCGTCAGCATGCGATTGACCGAGAAGTGCCGGCCGACGTCGCGCAGGAAGTCAATGTAATTCAACTGCGCGAGCCATTCGGCGTTGTCGAGCAACAGCGCGTCGGCCGGCCCCGCGCCGAAGGTCAGGAAACGCTCGAAGACGCGTTTGATCGAGCGCTTGTTCTCGTCGATCTGCGCCAGGGTGAGCAGCTTGCGGCTTTCGTCCTTGCCCGACGGATCGCCGACGCGCGTCGTCCCTCCGCCGAGCAAGGGCAGGGGCTTGCCGCCCGTGCGTTGCAGCCAGGCAAGCATCATGATCGGCAGCAGCGAGCCGACATGAAGCGAGGGCGCGGTGCAGTCGAAACCGATATAGGCCGCAAGCCCCCCAGCCAGCGCCTTTTCGTCGAGCCCGGCGAAATCGGAGCACTGATGCACGAAGCCGCGCGTCGTCAGCGCGCGCAGGAAGTCGGATTTGGGGGAAAAGTCGTCGGCCATGGGCACAGGTGATAGGGGCTGGACCGCCGAGGCGCAAGGCAGAGCCGCAAGACAGGGCGCAAAGCAGAGCCGCAAGAGAGGACACATGCCGGGAGGGGCGGGCCGGCGTGAGGGTTTCGCTCGCGCGCACGGCCTGCTAGAAGCCGGAGCGCCGCCGCCAAGGCCGTCGAAGCCAATAAGCTGAAGGGCTGGAATGCTTTTCTACGAGCCGCTGTTCCTGTTTCTCTTCGCGCCGGCGGTGTATCTTCTCTATCTCTTCTTCGGCGCGCATCGCAGACCTCGTGCGATCATCCTGTTGGTCGCCAGCGTCGTCTTCTATGGCTGGAGCGAGCCCGCGTTTATTTTTGTCGTCATCGCCTCGATCGCGCTCGATCTCTATGCCGCGCAGCGCATCGCGGCGCGCCACGACGAGAAGACGGCGGATGGCGCGCGCCTGTGGCTCGCACTCGGGGTCGCGGGCAATCTCGCAATCCTCGTCTACTACAAATATACGGGCTTTCTGGCGCTCAATCTCGACGCGCTGCTGCGGGCGGCGTCGCTGCCCGGCATCCATGTTCCGCAGATCGCGCTGCCGATTGGCGTGAGCTTCATCGTTTTCGAAAAGATCACATATCTCGTCGACGTTTATCGCGGTGTCACCGCGCCCGCGCGCGGGCCGCTGCTCTATGGGCTCTATGTGTTTTTCTTTCCCAAGCTGCTCGCCGGACCCATCATCAAATATCACGACATCGCGGGCCAGCTCGAGACCTGCCCGCATGCGGACGTCAATGATTTCGTCAACGGCTTCTCGCGCTTCATGCTGGGGGTGGTCAAGAAGCTTCTGATCGCCGACGTGATGGCGAGCGGGGCCGACATGATCTTCGCGCGCGAGCCCGCCACGCTCGGCTTCACGGACGCCTGGGCGGGCGCGCTGTTTTTCACGCTCCAGATCTATTTCGATTTCTCCGGCTATTCCGACATGGCGATCGGGCTCGCGCGCATGTTCGGCTTCCGCCTGCTCGAAAATTTCAACATGCCTTACATTGCCACGAGCCTCACCGATTTCTGGCGGCGCTGGCACATGTCGCTCACGAGCTGGATACGCGAATATCTCTATTTTCCGCTCGGCGGAAATCGCCATGGCGAGGCGCGCACCTACCTCAATCTTTGGATCTGCTTTCTCGCCTCCGGCGTCTGGCATGGCGCGGCCTGGACCTATATCGCCTGGGGCGCCTATAATGGCGTCTTCCTCGTGCTCGATCGGCTTTTTCTCCTCGACCGGCTGAAGCGGTTTCCCGATTGGCTCGCCAATCTCGTGACGATGCTCATCGTCATTTGCGGCTGGACGCTCTTTCGCGCCGCCTCGCTCGAACAGGCGGGCGCGTTTCTCTCCCTGATGGCGAGGCCCTGGACGCAGGCGCGCGCGCCTGTCGCCATTGCGCCGGAATATTTGGTCGTCGCGCTTATCGCCGCCGCGGTCTGCGTTTCTCAGCGCGTCTTAGCGAGCGAGGGGATCGACTGGATCGCCTATGCGCGCCGTTACGGTTTCATCGTCAACTGCGCGCTTGCCGCGCTGTTCCTGGCGGCGTTGGCGAAAGGTCTCGCCGATCCGTTCAAACCCTTCATCTATTTCCGCTTCTAAGAGGATCGCGCATGAAAGGTTTCACGCTCACGCGCCTGCCGATCTTCGGCTGCGCGGGTTTCATCGCCTTCCTGTTCCTTGCCAATATCTGGAACTTTGCGGTGGAGCGGGATTGGCCGAAGTTGCGCATCCGCAGCGCCTCGCCGCTCGCCGGCGTCGCCAAACCGAGGCCGGCGCCCTGGACGCTCGAGGCCTTTCTCTCCGGGGAAACGCAGAAGGCCGTATCCAATAATATCGGGCGCGCGCTTCCGGTCTTCCCCATCTCGGTGCGCGCCAAGAATCAGCTCGTCTATTCGCTGTTTGGCAACTCCGGCGCGTCGGGTGTCGTCGTCGGGCGCGGCGGGCAGCTCTTCGAGCAAAATTATATCGAGGAGTTCTGCAAGCGCGGGAGTGCGCCGGACGTCGAGCGCATCGCGCAATGGGCCGCGTCGCTGCGCGAGATCCAGGACGACGTGGAGGCCGCGGGCAAGAGCTTTATCTTTGTGATCTCTCCCTCGAAAGCGGCCCGTTACGCCGACGATTTGCCGGCGAGCGCCTCCTGCGCGTCGCGGGTCGCGACAATTCCCGACAAGCTCGCGCCCTATGTCGCCGCCTTGCGCGAAAACGGCGTGCGCTTCGTCGATGGCGCAGGACTGATCAGCGCCAGGCGTCCCGATTACGAAATCGCGCTCTTTCCACGCGGCGGCACGCATTGGAATCTGCTCGGCGCCGCGCTCGCATTGCACGAGGCGACGCGTGTGTCGCCGTCGGCGATCGGGCGTTTCGATTTCACATGGCGGCTCGCGCCGCAGCCGGGCGAGGTGGATCGCGATCTGATCGATCTACTCAATCTCCTGTGGCCGGATCTTTCCTATCCGACGGCGATCGTCAACTCGGACGGGGCGGCGGGCGACTGCGCGAAGACGCCGCGATTGCTCGCCGTCGGCGGCAGCTTCCTGCATGAGATCCTCATTGCGGCGACGCATGCGCCCTGTCCGCCGAGAATTGATTACTGGTTCTACATGCGCACCGAGTCCAATGGCGTCGAGCTTGGACACTTCACGCGCGAGCCCCGCGAGATCGAAAACGGCGCCAGGGAGTCGACCGAACCGGCAGCGCTCGCGGCAAATATGCGCGCGGCGGATCTCGTCATCCTCGAGGAAAATAAATCGGGCGTCGGCACGACGAAGCAGCTTGGCCAGGCGTTAAGCGCGGCGCGCGAGTCCGTCGCCCGTTAGCTGGCCGCGGGTTCTTCCCAAAAACCTTCTGCGCGGGCGATGCGGGCGTAATGCGCGCGCACCATCACGGGATCATAGACGCGTTCGAGGCGCCGAACCGTGAAATGGCCGCGCGCCAGATTTTGGAAATGTTCGGTGAACGCGTGATTGATGGCCGCGCCGCTCATGGCGCCGATGATCGGCAGGGCGTGCGCGGCGGCTTTTTGCGAGACGACGACGCCAAAGCGCGCCGCGAGCTGGCTGATGAAGCGGGTGAGGGCCGGCGCGCTTTCGCTCGCGGCGCCGCGGGCGGCGGCAAAGCGCGCGGCGTCGCTCACCGATTTGGCGAGAAGTCCGCGCACGGCCAGGTAACCGCCGTCGAGAATATTGCCGTCCCCGTCGGCGCCGAGCGCGAAAACCTGCATGCAAGCCAGACCGGTTTCCGGTTGGCGCAAATTCTCGCCCTCGTTGCGCGCGATGTCGGCGATGGAGCGCAGCATGATCGCCGTCGAGAGCGGAAGTTCGATTGGCAGACTCGCAAGGCCGACTGCGCCGCCAACGCCACCCGCGAGCATCGCGAGGCGCCGATGGAAGCGGGTGGTGTCGCCTTTAGGCGCGCCATCGAGACTCGAGAGCGCGACCTTGAGCGCGGCCATCAGCGCTTTTTGCGCCGCCGCAGAGGCAATCTCGTGGATCTGTGGGGGGAGGGGGCGACGGGCCAGCCCCATCTGGCGACCGGCGAGGCGCGCGATCCGCCCCGCAAAGCTTTGGCGCTCGAGCGCGGCGACGGCGGCCCTCAACGCCTCCACGTCCGATTGGGAGAGCTGGGCCTGGAATAAAACAGGGAGCTGCGCGCTCATTTAACTTGGCCTCCGCCGCGTCCTTGCGTCGCATAGGCTACGCCGCATGGGGAGCTTACCTGAAGATTGTTGGCTTATCACGCGTTTGCAAGTGCATGTGCGCAGGCGCATGGGCAGAGCGGGAGGCCGATTGCTTTGATCGTGTGGCGATTTCGCCGGTTGTTCTGTAAAAAGCCTTATGCGTAGCAGTCGCTCGGCAGGCGCGCGCGCAAAAGGGGCGAAAACGCCCACAGGAAGAAACAGGAGGAGTTTCAGTATGTCTATAAAGTTCAACCTGGGGCGCGTGCTTGCGGGAGCAGCCGTTTTGGCGCTCTTCGCGCCGGCGGCGGCTCTCGCGGGCGATCGCCTGGGCACGCTGCAGTGCAAGCTGCTTGGCAACGGCATCAGCGTGATTGTCGAGAACCAGCAGATCGACTGCTATTACCGCGACGATGCGGAGGGCGCCTTCCCCGCGCATTACACCGGCGTCTTGACCAAGGTGGGGCCCGAACATCACGGTAAACGGTCAGGGCGAACTGGGCTGGGGCGTCGTTGCAGCGACAAATCAGGTCGGTCCCGGCGCGCTGGCCGGCAATTACGTCGGACCTGGCGTCTCCGCGAAATTCGGCGTCGGCGGTGGCGGCGCGATTCTCGTCGGCGGCTCGAACAACACTTTTTCGCTTCAGCCGTTCAACGTTCAGGCAGGATCGGGTCTGGGCTGGAACGCCGGCGTCGAAAGCCTGAAGCTCGTCTATGTTCCGCCGCCTCCGCCGCCGCCCCCGCCGGCGCATCACAAGCATCACCATCATCATCACTGATGATGTCGTCGCGCGAGGCCAGTCCTCGCGCGTCTCACGCCGGCGGACGGAAGTCCATCAACCGATCGGTCGGGAAGTCATAGAGCCTTCCGCTCTCGCGCCACTCCGGCTGCAGCAGCGGAAGGCATTTTTTTGCGAATTCCTCAGGCGTCGGCAGGATCGCAGGATCCTCTCCCGGCATCGCCTGGGCGCGCATGCGCGTGCGCATCCTGCCCGGATTGGCGATCATCACGGTCACCCCGATCATCGCGCGTTTCCGCCGCATAGGTGCGCGCCAGCGTTTCGAGCGCGGCTTTCGAGACGGCATAGGGGCCCCAATAGGGCGTCGCCTTATGGGCGGCGCTGGAGGTGACGAAGGCGACGCGCGCGGCGCCGGACGCGCGCAGCAGCGCGTCGAGTGATCGAATGAGCCGCCAATTGGCCGTGACGTTCACCGCCATGAGCCGCGTCCAATCCTTGACGTCGACATGGCCGAGCGGCGACAGCGGGCCGAGCACGCCGGCGTTGCCCACGAAGACGTCGAGCTTTCCCCACCGTTCGAACAGGGCGGCGCCGAGCCGATCGAGCGCGTCGAAGTCGACAATGTCGCATGGCGCGAGAGTCGCCTCGCCGCCGAGCGCGCGGATCTCGTCGTCGAGTTCCTCAAGCGCGCCTTGCGTGCGGGCGAGCGCGACGACATGGGCGCCTGAGCGCGCGAGTTCCAGCGCAACAGCGCGGCCGATGCCGCGCGACGCGCCGGTGACGAGGGCGATGCGCTGGGACGCCGAGGTCAAGGGCGGGCTCAGCTCGCCTCGGCGAGCAACGAGAGTTGCGCGCGGTTTTCCTCGACGAGATCGGTCAAAGACGTCGGATAGTCGCCTGTGAAACAGTGATCCGTGAACTGCGGGCGAGCGTTGTCGCGGCCCGGATAGCCCATGGCGCGATAAATGCCGTCGACCGAGAGGAAGGCGAGCGAATCGGACCCGATATAGGCGCGCATTTCATCGAGCGTATGCGTCGCCGCGAGCAGCTTGTCCTTCTGCGGCGTGTCGATGCCATAATAATCCGGATGGGTGATCGGCGGCGACGAGATGAGGAAATGCACCTCCGTCGCGCCGGCGTCGCGCATCATCTGCACGATCTTGACCGAGGTCGTCCCGCGCACGATCGAGTCGTCGATCAGGATGACCCGCTTGCCCTCGACCACGCAGCGGTTGGCGCTGTGCTTCATGCGCACGCCCACCTCTGCGGACGGATTGCGTGGGCTGAATGAATGTGCGGCCGATGTAATGATTGCGCACGATGCCCAGCTCAAAGGGAATGCCGGATTGGCGCGAGAAGCCGAGCGCGGCCGGCACGCCTGAATCGGGAACGGGCACGACCACATCGGCGGCGATCTTCTGCTCGCGCGCGAGCTCCCGTCCCATGCCCTTGCGCACGTCATAGACAGGCCGGCCATGGACGACTGAATCGGGCCTCGAAAAGTAAATATATTCGAAGATGCAGGGGCGCATCTGTTGCGGTGGAAAGGGTGCGATGCTCTCGATCCCCTTCTCCGAGATGACCACGACTTCGCCGTTCTTTACGTCGCGGACGAAGTGCGCGCCGATGATGTCGAGCGCGCAGGTCTCGGAGGCCAGGATATATTTGCCGTCAAGCTCGCCGATGACGAGCGGACGAATGCCGAGCGGATCGCGGGCGCCGATGAGTTTCTTGTTCGAGAGAGCGACGAGCGAATACGCGCCCTCGATCATGCGCAGCGCTTCGATGAAACGGTCGACGAGCTGCGATTTGCGGCTGCGCGCGACGAGATGGAGAATCACTTCCGTATCGGAGGTGGACTGGAAGATCGCGCCTTCCTTGATGAGGTCGCGGCGCAGCGCCTGGGCATTCGTCAGGTTGCCATTATGCGCCACCGCGAAGCCGCCGGTGTTCAATTCGGCGAAGAGCGGTTGCACGTTGCGCAGCATCGTCTCGCCGGTCGTCGCATAGCGTACATGACCGATGGCGGCCGAGCCCGGCAGGCGCTTGATGGTGCTTTCCTTCGAGAAGTGGTCGCCGACCAGTCCGATTCGCCGCTCGCCGTGAAAGCGGCCGGCGTCATAGGAAACGATGCCGGCGGCCTCCTGGCCCCGATGCTGAAGCGCATGGAGGCCAAGCGCGGTGATGGCCGCAGCCTCGGAGAAGTCGAAGACGCCGAAGACGCCGCAATATTCGCGCAGCCGGTCGCCGTCGGCGTCGTCCGGCCGTTCGGGAATGAATTGGTCGGAGGGCGTCGACTCGGTCATCCCGTTTCCTTTGATGCGGCGCCGCCGGCGTGCGCGTCGCCTTGTTCGAATGTGCCAGCCGGCGCGCGCGCCGGCAAGCGTCCCGTCTATCGTCCCGTCGAGCCTCCCGTCGCCTGGCGCGCCCGTTCGCGCGTCAGCGCGGCTCGGGCTTCTCGCCCGGGCGGCGCCCGGCGACTTCGACCGACGGCTTGTCAGGCTCGGATTCGGCGGGGGCGTCTCTTCGACCGGCGCCGCGCCCGATTTCTTTGCCTTTATTTTCGCGACGATCGCGTCGATGTCGTCGGGGAGAAGTTCGCGCAGCTTTTCCCCGCCTGCCGCAAGGAAGGGCTTCGCGCGGGCGTTGCGGACCCACTCGGGTTGGTTGGCCTCCGGCACCAGCCAGGAGTAGAAGACGAAGGCCACGACGGCGAGCAGCGCTCCCCGCGCCGCGCCAAAGACGAAGCCGAGCGAGCGGTCGAGGGCGCCGATCTTGGAATCGAGGATGATGTCCGAGAGCTTCACCGTGACGATCGACACCAGCACCAGCGCAATGAGAAACACCGCCGCAACCGAGGCGACGAGCGCGATCTCTTCTTTTGCAATGTAGGGTTTTATGTAGGGCGTCGCCAGATGATGAAGATAATAAGCGGCGAGCGCCGCGGCCACCCAGGATGCGATGGCCAGCACTTCGCGGGTGAAGCCGCGGAGAAGCGCGAGCAGGCCGGAGACCAGAACGATCGTGATCACTGCCAGATCAAGGTATGACGGCATCGCTGTCCTCTTCTTTTCGTCCTGACGCCCGCTATTCCCAAAGAACGCCCTGTACTCGTCGCGCGCCGCATGCGCGCCCTTTGCGCCATTCTCTTTTCGAAAGCGCGCCAGCCATCGAATAGTCTATGCGGCCGTGAACGCCGCTCTGGCGAAGTGCGACGCATGCTTCTAGCGCAACTTCTTGGTCGGACGAAAAGCACAAAGACGCGAAAGTTAGCCTCCGGGGCGCGCGCGCGGCGCCTCCTTGGCGATGGTCGCGACGAGTTGGGCGACGTCGGCGCAGGGCCGCAACGCCAGTCCGGTCCGCCGATCGTCGTCATTGATCTGCTGCGCCTTCGCGAGGACGGCCTGGTGGAAGCCAAGTTTCACGGCCTCGCGCAACCGCATGCCCGCATGGATCACCGGCCGGATGGCTCCCGAAAGGCCGATTTCCCCGAAAAACGCCTGATCGGCGGGCAGCACGGCCCCGGTCAGCGAGGAGACGAGCGCCGCGGCCGCCGCGAGATCGCCGGCCGGTTCGTCGGCGCGCAATCCGCCGGCGACATTGAGATAAACGTCATGCATGCCGAGCTTCAGCCCCCCATGGGCCTCGAGCACGGCGAGAATCATGGACAGGCGATTCTGGTCGAAGCCGACGACCGCGCGGCGCGGCGTGCCAAGCGACGTCGGCGCGACGAGCGCCTGTATTTCGATGAGCATGGGGCGCTGGCCCTCCATGCCCGCGAACACCGCCGCCCCCGGCGCCGCCGCGTCGCGGCCCGCAAGGAACAGCGCGGAAGGGTTGGCGACCTCCGCGAGGCCGAGCCCGGTCATCTCGAAAACGCCGATCTCCCCTGTCGCGCCGAAGCGATTCTTCGAGGCGCGCAGCATGCGGAAGTGATGCGCCGCGTCGCCCTCGAATGAGAGAACGGCGTCGACCATGTGCTCGAGGACGCGCGGGCCGGCGACCTGGCCGTCCTTGGTGACGTGCCCGACGAGGATGACGGTCGACCCCGTCGTCTTGGCGTGACGCAGAAGCGCCTGGGCGCTGGCGCGCACTTGCGTGACCGTGCCCGGCGCCGAGGGGGCAATCTCGGTGTGCATCGTCTGGATCGAGTCGATAATGATCAGCGCGGCGCGCTTGCCGGTTGCGCAGGTTGCGAGAATATCCTCGACTTGAGTTGCGGCGGCGAGTTCGACCGGCGCGTCGGCAAGGTTCAGCCGGGCGGCGCGAAGCCGCACTTGCGCCGCCGCCTCCTCGCCGGAAATATAGATCACCCGTTCGCCGCGTTGCGCGAGCGCGGCGCAAACCTGGATCAGCAGCGTCGATTTGCCGATGCCCGGCTCGCCGCCCAGAAGCACGGCCGATCCCGGAACAAAGCCGCCGCCCGTGACCCGGTCGAATTCATCCATTCCGACTGCGATGCGCACGGCGGATCTATCCGATCCAGCAAGCCCTTCGAGTTCGAAGGCGCGACCGCGCGTCGTCCGCAAAGCGGCTGGGGGCGAATCCGTCTCCTCGACGATCGTGTTCCAGTCGCCGCACGATTCACAGCGTCCCTGCCAACGCGTGGTGACCGCGCCGCAGTTTTGGCAGACAAAGGCGGAACGAGATTTGGCCATGCGCGGTTGGCGCATGCGACGCAAAGCCTTGTCAAGAGGGACGCACGCGGACTTCAGTCCTCGCTATCGTCTTCCGCGGCCGCGAGGCCGTTCACGCGGGCCCGCAGGACGTTCGAAGGTTTGAACGTGACGACGAGCCGCGCCGTGATCTTCGCCGATTCGCCGGTCTTGGGATTGCGACCCTGCCGCTCGCGCTTCGCCCGCACGGAAAACGCGCCAAAAGAAGAGAGCTTCACGTCTTCGCGCGCAGCGATGCTTGCGATGATTTCATCGAGCACGATCTCGACGTATTTCGACGCTTCGCTGCGACCAATTCCCGTCTTGGCGTGAATTGCTTCAGCGAGATGGACCCGAGTTCGTCGTCGAAAGCTGATCTTCTTCGTTCCTACGGGCGCCTTCGTCGGGCGACGGCGTCTTGACCTCAGTCATGTCCAGAAACCACGTACGCAAATTGCCTACCGGACAATCTTCGGTCCGCGAGTTCCTGCCCGGAACGACGGTCTGATGTTATCCGACAAATGGTGGCAAGCGGCTAAAGTCCTACAAATTCGACAGGATTTTAGCAGGCATGCTTGTCGGATTTATTCAGAATCTCTGCGAGAAATCAAGTTAAGGTTGTATTAAGTGAGAAACAATCGGCGCTCAGCCGCGCATACGCTCTATCTTGCTGTTCCTGTTCACCATCTGATGAGGGCGGAGCCCCATGTGAAGCCGCCGCCGACCGCCTCCAGCATGACGAGGTCGCCCGCTTTGATGCGTCCATCGCGGCAGGCGACCGAGAGGGCGAGCGGAACGCTCGCGGCGGAGGTGTTTCCGTGGAGATGCACGGTGGCGACGACTTTTTCGGGCGCAATTCCCAGTTTTTGCGCCGACATGTCGATGATTCGGCGATTCGCCTGATGCGGGACGAACCAATCGAGCTGCTCGGGCGTGATTCCGGTCGCCGCGAAAGCGTCGTCGACGACGTCCGTCACTTTGCCGACCGCGAATTTGAAGACGTCTTTTCCTTCCATGCGCAGATGACCGACGGTCTGCGTCGCGGAGGGGCCGCCATCGACATGGAGCTTGTCGCGATGGCGCCCGTCCGACCGCAAATGCGTGGTGAGAACGCCGCGTTCGTCCAGCGCGCCTGTGGAGGGCCGCGCCTCGAGCACCATGGCGCCGGCCCCGTCGCCGAAAAGAACGCAGGTGGTGCGGTCCTGCCAATCGACGATGCGCGAGAATGTTTCGGCGCCAATGACAAGCGCGCGCCGGTGCGAGCCCGAGCGCAGGAATTTATCCGCGGTGGCCACCGCGAAGACGAAACCCGAGCACACCGCCTGAAGATCGAAGGCGACGCCATGGACGATTCCGAGCGCCGCCTGAATTTGCGTTGCCGTCGAGGGAAAGGTCCAGTCGGGCGTGGAGGTGCCCACGATGATGAGGTCAATGTCGTCCGGGACGAGACCCGCCGCGTCAAGGGCGGCGCGCGCCGCCTTCTCGCCCAGCATGGAGGTCGTCTCTCCATCGGCGGCGATATGGCGCTCCTTGATGCCCGTGCGCTGAAAAATCCATTCGTCACTCGTGTCGACGACCTTCGAGAGGTCCTCGTTCGTCACGGTTCTGGCGGGCAGGTAGGAGCCAACGCCGAGAACGACGGAGCGCAGGAGAGGTTGAACCGTCACTGGGCGGCTTCCTGAGGCGGGTTCGTGGAATTGTCCGGACGCTCGAAGCGATGGGCGAGCGCCACCGTGTCGCGGATGCGGTTGAGCAGGTCGCTTCTGGCCATGTCGTGGCCGATTTCGACGGCGCGGGCGAAGCCGACAGAATCCGTGCCGCCATGGCTCTTGATGACGACGCCTTCGAGCCCGAGAAACACGCCGCCATTGATCGACCGCGTGTCCATTTTCGCCTTCAATTCGGCGAAGGCGCCGCGCGCGAGGAGATAGCCGAGCTTGGCGAGCAGCGATCCGCTCATCGCGGCGCGAAGGTACGCGGCGATCTGCTTCGCCGTTCCTTCGGCGGTCTTCAGCGTGATGTTGCCGGTAAAGCCCTCGGTCACGACGACGTCGACCGCGCCCATGCCGATGCCGTCGCCTTCGACGAAGCCGGCATAGGCGATTCCGGGCAAATTCGATTCGCGCAAAATGGCGGCGGCGGCCTTGACCTCCTCGACGCCCTTGATCTCCTCCGTGCCGACATTGAGCAGGCCGACGGTCGGGCGTTCGAGGCCGAGAACGATCCGCGCCATGGCGGAGCCCATGATGGCGAGATCGACGAGATGGCTGGCGTTCGCGCCCATCGACGCGCCGACATCGAGCACGACGGATTGGCCGCGCAGGGTCGGCCAGAGGCAGGCCAGCGCCGGCCGGTCGACGCGCGCCATGGTGCGCAGGCAGATTTTCGCCATGGCCATCAGGGCGCCCGTATTTCCGGCGGAAACGGCGACGTCCGCCTCGCCCTTTTTCACGGCGTCGATCGCGATCCACATGGACGAGACGCGCCGCCCGTAACGCAAGGCCTGGCTTGGCTTGTCGTCCATCCGGATGGCGACGTCAGAATGACGGACCTCGGCGCGTTCGGCGAGCTGCGGATGTTTCGCAAGTTCGGCGCCGATCGCGCCCGCGTCGCCGACAAGCAGGAAGCGGCTCCCGGGCCGGCGGGCCAGGGCGAGGGCGCAGCCCGGGACCGTCACCGACGGGCCGAAATCGCCGCCCATGGCGTCGACCGCGATCCGAACTTCATCCGCCATAGGCCTGCCTTCTCCCGATTGCCGAGGGCGCCTTTCGCCATGCCGCCCCGGACGGGCGCGCCGACGCAGGTCGCTTGCGAAGGCATGGCGCCCGCCTCGTTACAAGGTCCGGCGCGACGGCCCCTCGCCGAGGCTCCGCGTTCTGCGCGGTGATTGCCATTTGCCGCGCGGCGGCGCAAGGGGCGCCGCGGCGCGAGCGCCGGTCTATTCTTTGCCGCCCGGCTTGGCCGTCCGCGCGCGCAACGGCGCGAAGGGCGAAACGGTCGTTGGAGCCTCCTCGCGCCCCGGCTCGACGAACGCCGCCCCGGGCTTGCGGGGGTAGGGGTCGAGCGCGAGCGTGAAGTATTCCGCCGCCACGGCGCCGACATCCGCGACGCCGCCAATGAGCGGATCGGGCGGATCTTCCCCGAGCGGATCGCGCGTCGGCTCTTGCGTTTCGACCGCCGCGCCGCGCCGTGACCGCGGCGCGGCCGGCTCGACGGGGGGCGCGAAGCGCATTGTGACAGGCTCGACGATCTCGGCGTCGAAGGGCTCCAGGGTCGCAACGCAGATCTGGCGCACGCGCGCCCGCACCTCGCCGGCGACCTCGATCCCTTCGCCGCGCACGCGCCACGCCCGCAGCACGGCGTCAAAAGAATGGACGGCCGGCAGGTCGTTGACTTGCGCGAGCGCAGCGCGCTCGGCCGGCGATGCGACGATCGTCACCTCGAGTTCCTTCCGCCGGAATCTCGCTTCGCGCGAGGGTTCTGGAAAGCGCGGGCGCGCCGGGGGGCCTTTCCTGCGTCATGTCGCGTCTCCTTTCGCCTGCGGGCGCTTCATCGCTCTAGATACGTGGCGCGCCCGCGCGGCGCCAGCGGTCCCGGCGCCGGTGCGCGGGACCGGCTTGCTTTCCCCACGATCGAAGGCTACGCAATCTTGCGTTGCCGCACGAACGGTTGTAACGCGCCTGAGGGCGCCTCGCGCTCGGGCGGCTTGCGAGTTTGGAGACGACGATGGCGGGGCGGGCCTTACGCAGTTTTTCCGGAGCCTTTTTTCGTGCGACGACGCTGAGGCTGGCGACGGCCTGCGCGCTTGCGGGCGCGCTTTCCGGGTGCCTGGGCTATGACGGCGTCATCAATCGCGGAGCGGTAATCGATTCGCGCAGGCTGGCGCAAGTGAAGCCCGGCATGACGGCGCCCCAGGTTCTCCAGACGCTCGGCACGCCTTCCACGACGTCCACCGTCGGCGGCGAGGCGTGGTATTACGTTAGCCAGCGTCTCGAGCGTTCGCTCGCCTTCATGCCCCAGAACATCGTCGATCAACGCGTTCTCGCGATTTACTTCGACAAATCCAAAAAGGTCGAGCGAGTCGCGGATTATGGCCTGGAAGATGGCAAGCCCGTGGACTTCATCTCGCGCACGACGCCCGTCGCAGGCCCCGAATACCATCTGATTCAGAGCCTTCTCTCAAAACTCCCAATCTGACGGCGCGACGCCGCGCTTCGTGGCGCAATTGAGGCCCGGATGCCGGCGGCGACGCCGCATCCTCGCGGTTTCTCTTTGTATTTCTGTTGATTAGCGATGCGGGCGCGCGAGCCAAATATGGCTTCCGGGCGCCCCCGCCTGTCGCTCTTTCGCCCAGCCTCGCCATTAGTCTTGCTTTCGTGCCGCGGCGCGCGGAGCGAGGGAGCAAACGCCAGGGATGAGGGGTCATTCGCCGATATCGATCGAGCATGCGCCGAGGATGGGTTTCGGCGAGCGTCTTTCGTTGTTGAAGAACGAGCGCTGCTTCCATCTTCTCCTGCGAACCCTTTGCGTCGGCGCTGTCCTGTCGACGCTTGCGGCGCTGACGCTCACCGTGCGCCGCGAAGAGGCGCCCCGCGCGGAACGCCTCGGGCGCGCCGCCCGCCTGCGCCTCCCGCCGACGCCGCTGACGCAATTGGCGCGCGCCGGCAATGACAATGGCGATGTCGACGTCGCGCTCGACAGTGACTTCTCGATCGAGCAGGCCGCGCTGACCTGGGCGCATCGGCTGAGCGGAGACGATGGCGTCGCCGACGGTTCGGGCCTCATGCGCTTTGGTCCGGTGAGGGTTCATCAATCCGTCGTCGAGCGCGTCGTCGAGGCGGCCAACAAGACCGAGATGGACCCTGCGCTGCTCATGGCGATCGCCGACAAGGAGTCGAGCTTCTCGACGACCGCGAAAGCGCACACCTCCTCGGCGAGCGGCCTGTTCCAGTTCGTCGAAAAGACCTGGTTCAAGGCGTTGAAGAATTTCGGGCATCGCTACGGCCGCGAGGAGGAGGCGAAGGCCATCGCCGGCGGCGAGGACCTCCCGCCGAGCGTCACGCCGCATAAACGCGCGCAAATTCTCAATCTGAGAAACGATCCCTATCTCTCCGCGGCGCTGGCGGCGGAAATGCTCAAGAAGGATGGCGCCAAGATCGCCGAGAAGATCGGGCGCCAGCTCACGGCGGGCGAAACCTATCTCATTCATTTTCTCGGGCCCGAGGACACCGAGCGCTTCATGACGGCGATGAAAACGTCGCCGCAGATGTCGGCGGCCGCGCTCCTGCCGAGGCCCGCCCGCGCCAACAAGCCGATCTTTTACGAGCAGCAGGGACGCCGCCTCAAGGACCGCTCTCTGAGCGAAGTGCATGAGGCTTTCGAGTCGATGATGGGCAGCCGCACGAGCCGCTACGAGGCTGTCGGCGTGAAACTGCCCGCAGGCGTGACCGCCTATTCGGAATAAGCGCGCGGGGGTCTTTCAACTCCCGGCGCTCAGCCGCGCAGCATCAAATCGAGATTTTGCACCGCGGAGCCTGACGCGCCCTTGCCGAGATTGTCGAGCCGGGCGACGAGCAGCGCATGGCCGCGCGATTCGTTTGCGAAGACGAACAGCTCCATATCGTCCGTCCCGTTGAGCGCGAGCGCGTCGAGTCGTCCGCTCGCGGGGGCGGGATTGATGACGCGCACATGGGCGGCGTCGGCGTAATGGCGCTGATAAACGGCCGCCAGATCCGCAGCCCTCGGCTTGCCGGGCAGGGCGTCGAGCACAAGCGGGATCGAGACGAGCATCCCCTGCCGGAAATTGCCGACGGAGGGGACGAAGAGCGGGCGCGCGGCGAGTTTGGCATAGGCCATGATCTCCGGCAGATGCTTGTGCTCGAGCGTGAGACCATAGAGTTCGAAGGCGGGCGCCGCGCCTTTCTCATAGGCCTCGATCATCTGCCGGCCGCCCCCCGAATAGCCGGAGACCGCATTGATCGTCAGCGGGTGATCGGCGCCGATTGCGCCCGCGTCGACGAGTGGGCGCAAAAGCGCGATTGAGCCCGTCGCGTAGCAGCCGACATTGGCGACGCGCGCCGCCGCGGCGATGGCTTCCGCCTGTCCGGCGCAAAGCTCGGGAAAGCCGTAGACCCAGCCCGGCGCGACGCGATGGGCGGTCGACGCGTCGAGCAGGCGCGGGGCCGTGTCGCCGAGCGCGTCACAAAGCGCCACGGTCTCCCGCGCGGCGTCGTCCGGCAGGCAAAGAATGGCGAGATCGACGGCGGCGAGAAGATCGCGCTTGGCGCTGGCGTCCTTGCGCTGCGCATGCGGGAGGGCCACAAGCTCGACATCCGCGCGCCCGGCCAGCCGATCGCGGATTTCGAGCCCCGTCGTGCCGACGTCGCCGTCGATGAAGACTTTTTTTGCCATGAAGGGCGCGTCCCTCTCGTCGGCGCATGGATCGCCGCGCCGGCCTTGCGCGGTTTGATGAATGGTTGCGCGGCGCCTTGTCAACACGGTGACGGCGCGCGCGCCGCCGTTTCGGCTTATGATGGCGCTCTCGAAGCGCCGTCAAGCCGAGCCGTCCGAACGTGACCCGAAAGCGCCTCCTCATCGTCGCCCATGCGCCCTCGCCGCATACGCAGCGCATGCGCGACGCCATCACGCAGGGCGCGCAGGCGCCGGAAGTCGAGAGCGTCGAGGCTTTGACGCGCACGCCGTTCGAGACGGGACCGGACGACGTGCGCGCGGCTCAGGCCCTCATTCTGCTGACGCCCGAGAATTTCGGCTATATGAGCGGCGCGCTGAAGGATTTCTTCGATCGCTGCTATTACCCCTGCCTCACTGAAACGCAGGGCTTGCCCTATGCGCTCTGCATCCGCGCAGGCAATGACGGCTCCGGCGCGCGGCGCGCGGTCGAGACGATCGTGACGGGGCTGCGCTGGCGCATGGCGCAGCCGCCGCTGATCTGCGCCGGGGCGTGGCGAGAGGCGTTCATCCCGTCGTGCCGCGATCTGGGCATGTCCGTCGCCGCCGGACTCGACGCCGGCGTGTTCTGAAAAATCGGGAACAACGGAAAATGCGACGCGGCGATGATTTTTCCGACCATTCCATTGGCGGTTCGCGTGACGATTTTCTTGGCCATCCAAAAGGGCTCGTGTTTCTCTTCGGCTCGGAGATGTGGGAGCGCTACTCTTATTATGGAATGCGGGCGCTTCTCGTTCTTTACATGGTCGATTACCTGTTTACGCCGGGGCGGGACGCGACGACCCTTGGCCTCGCCTCCCTGCGGCGCGTCCTCGAAGGACTGTTTGGTCCGCTCGATCCGCAACCCTTCGCCTCGCAGATCTATGGGCTCTACAGCGGCCTTGTTTATCTGACGCCCGTTCTCGGCGGCTGGCTCGCCGACCGCTGGCTGGGGCGGGCGCGCGCCATCGTGCTCGGCGCGGCGCTGATGGCCGCCGGCCATTTCATGATGGCGGCGGAGTCCCTGTTCCTCGTCGCCCTTGCGCTGATCGCCCTCGGCTGCGGCGCCTTCAAGCCGAATATTACGGCGCAGGTGGGCGAGCTTTACGCACCGGCCGACGCGCGGCGCGATCGCGCTTATTCGATCTTTTACGTCGGCATCAACCTCGGCGCCTTTTTCGCGCCGCTCGTTTGCGGAACGCTCGGCGAGCGCGTCGGCTGGCATTACGGCTTTGCGGCCGCCGGCGTCGGCATGACGCTCGGATTGGCGACCTATCTCTATGGCGCGCCGACACTGCCGGCGCATCCCGCTCTGGCGCGCGGGGGCGCCGGGCAACCGGACGATTCCTTGCGGCGCGCGCTCATGGGCATCCTGCCGTTGTTCATTCCCTCAATCCTGTTCTGGGCGGCCTTCGAGCAGCAGGGCAACACGATCGCGCTTTTCGCCGCGCAATCCGATCGCGGCGTCGCGCTCGCGGGCTGGCGCGGCGAGATTCCCGTCACCTGGTTCCAGGCGTTCAATCCGCTGATGATTTTTCTCTTCACGCCGCTGCTCGTCGCTTTCTGGGCGCGCTTGTCGCGCGCGGGCCGCGAGCCCTCGACGCGGGCAAAACTTACCCTCGGCTGTCTCGGCGTCGCCGCGAGCTACTGCGTTCTCGCGCTGGCGGCGTCAATGACCGGGGAGGGCAAGCCGAACTGGCTCTGGCTTCTCGCCTATTTCGTCGTCATCACGCTTTCCGAACTACATTTTTCACCGATCGCGCTGTCGCTCGTCTCGCGGCTCGCGCCCGCGGGCTCCCGTTCTGCGGTGATGGGCGCGTGGTTCGCCTCGATGTTTCTTGGCAATCTCCTCGCCGGCTGGATCGGGAGCTACTGGTCGCGGCTGCCGCACGTGGATTTCTTCGCGCTCATGGCCGGGTTCGGCTTCGCGGCGGCGGCGGCGGCGGTCGTCGGCGTGGGCGGAGAAACGTCGCGCCCATGATCCCTGTTCTCAGGGCGAGCTTCTCATGGCGAATTGTTTTCCTGCGTCAGCATATGCGCAAGCAGATAGCCGACGGAATAGGAAAAGGCCGCGCCGACGACACCCAGAAAAGCCGAGCTGATGTATTTCGCTTCGAGTCCCTCGGAAAAGATCCGCATGATCGAGGCGAAGACAAGAAGAACGAATGGCAGTGCAATGACGATGCCGACCCAGTAAAGGACCGTCGCGAGCGTTTTTGACATTTTCCACCCCTCAACAGCGCGCAACTCATCTTTCGTCGAGATGGGCGCCACGCGGGAGAATTTCCATTGTCTCGGCGCGCGTTCGCGTGCAGATGACGGGCTTTGACCAGCATTTGGCGAAAATTGACGCTCTTCGACATGGAAAAGCCGGGCGTGCGGCCCGGCTTTGCGTCGATGTCGAGGGAGGCGGACCGCCGATCAGCGCTTCGAGAACTGGAAGCTGCGGCGGGCTTTGCGCTTGCCGTATTTCTTGCGCTCGACGACGCGCGAGTCGCGGGTGAGGAAGCCTTCCTTCTTGAGCGGCGCGCGCAGCTCCGGCTCGAAGTGGGTCAGCGCCTTGGACGAGGCCGTGGCGCACGGCGCCGGCCTGACCGGAGAGGCCGCCGCCCGCGACCGAGACGATGAGGTCATACTGGCCGACGCGCTTGGCGACGACGAGCGGCTGCTGCATGATCATGCGCAGCACCGGACGCGCGAAATAGACGTCGAGCGTCGCGGCCGTTGACCGTGATCTTGCCGGAGCCCGGCTTGATCCAGACGCGCGCGACGGCGTTCTTGCGCTTGCCGGTCGCATAGGCGCGGCCGTACTTGTCGAGCTTCTGCTCGTATTTCGGGCGCCTCGGCGGCGGCGGCGCGCTGGCTTGAGGTCGGCGAGGGAGGAAAGCGTGGTCTCGGCCATGATCAGGCGCTCCGGCTGTTCTTGGCGTTCAGGGCGGCGACGTCCAGCGGCGACGGGTTCTGCGCGGCATGCGGATGCTCTGCGCCCTTGTAGACGCGCAGATTGCCGAGCTGCTGGCGGCCGAGCGGACCGCGCGGCAGCATGCGCTGCACGGCCTTCTCCAGCACGCGCTCGGGGAAGCGGCCTTCGAGAATGAATTTGGCTGAACGCTCCTTGATGCCGCCGGGATAGCCGGTGTGATGGTAATAGACCTTCTGGTCGCGCTTGCGGCCGGTCAGAACCACCTTGTCGGCGTTGATGACGATGATGTTGTCGCCGTCGTCCATATGCGGGCGTGAAGGTCGCCTTGTGCTTGCCGCGAAGGCGCAGCGCGATGAGCGACGCGAGGCGGCCGACGACGAGCCCGGAGGCGTCGATCAGCACCCATTTCTTTTCGATGTCGGCGGGCTTCGCCGAATAGGTCTTGCCATACATGGGATGTCGAATTCCGTCTGAACGAACTGTTCGGATGAGGGTGGATAGGGGATGCGCCGGTGCGGGTCAAGCGATTTTGCGCATGGCCTGGCCGCTGTATCGCTAGAAAAATGTGGCGGTCGGTGATGCTGGTATTATTTTACCACAGAAAGGCCTATTGATGTAGCGCCTCGCCGTGGAGCGCGATGTCGAGTCCCTTCGCGTTCGTCGTCGTCGCTCACGCGCAGCGGGGTGACGAGCGAAACAATTTTGAGCGTCGCCAGCGTCCCGACGACGCACCAGGCGATGTCCGCACGACGCCGACCGCCTGAATTCCCAGTTGACGCGGATCGCCCTCGAGCAGGCCGGAAACGCCTGGATCGTTCGCTGACGCCGTGACCGCGCGCGTCGCGAAGACGCCGGCCAGCAACGTGCCCAGCACGCCGCCCACGCCATGAACGCCGAAGACGTCGAGCGAGTCGTCGTAACGGAATTTGTGCTTTGCGACGGTGCAGAACCAATAACAGACGGCGCCTGCGATAAGGCCGATGACGACTCCGTGCCAGGGCAGCACATAGCCCGACGCCGGCGTGATCGTTCCAAGCCCCGCGACGGCGCCGGAAATGACGCCGAGCACGGAGGGCTTGCCGCGCTGGACCCATTCGAGGCCGCTCCAGACGATCGCGCCGGAGCAGGCGGCAAGATGCGTCGCGACGATGGCGAAGACGGCGCGGGAATTCGCGCCGAGCGCCGACCCGCCATTGAAGCCGAACCAGCCGACCCACAAAAGCCCCGCGCCGATCACGGCGAGAGACAGGTCGAAGGGCGCGAGATTCTCTCTGCCGAAGCCGGTGCGGTTGCCCATCACGAGCGCGCAGATCAGGCCCGCGACGCCGGCGTTGATATGCACGACCGTGCCGCCGGCGAAATCGAGGACGCCCATCTTTTGCAGGAAGCCGCCGC
Organism: uncultured Alphaproteobacteria bacterium; assembly: GCA_963713845.1. Classification (GTDB taxonomy): domain Bacteria; phylum Pseudomonadota; class Alphaproteobacteria; order Rhizobiales; family Beijerinckiaceae; genus Methylocystis. The sequence goes on along the minus strand of CAVQNJ010000032.1, from coordinate 24,264 downwards.
CCCACACCCAATGGGCGGACGGCGTGTAGACGAGGAAGAGCCAGACGACGCAAAAGAGCATGAACGCCGAAAACGTCATGCGCTCGGCGACGGAGCCGCCGACCAGTGCGCAGGTGATGACCGCAAAGGTCATCTGATAGGCCATGAACAGAATTTCGGGAATCGTCTTGGCGAACGGGCTCACCGTGTCGAGACCGACGCCGGAGAGAAGCGCGCGCGCTCCGTCGCCGATCACGGCGCCCTCGCCGCTGAAGGCGAGGCTATAGGCGAAAGCGACCCAGAGAATCGAGACGATGGCCGTCGCCATGAGGCTCTGCGTCATGGTCGCGAGCACATTCTTCTTGCGCACCATGCCGCTGTAGAACAGCGCGAGTCCCGGCAGGGTCATCATGAGAACGAGCGCCGTCGCGGCAATCATGAAGGCGGTGTCGGCGCCGTCGATTTTAGCAGCGTCCCCGGCGAGGGCGGGGGTGGCGAAAAGACATGAGGCGGCGCGCGCGGCAAAGCGTTTCGTCAAGGCGGGAAGCTTTCGGGTGGGGCGCTAAAGCGCGGCGTCGTCGGTCTCGCCCGTGCGGATACGCAGGGCGCGTTCAATCGGCCAGATGAAAATCTTGCCGTCGCCGATATGCCCCGTATAGGCGGCGCGGCGGATCGAGTCGGCGACGCTTGCGGCGACGTCGTCGCTGACCGCAATCTCTATTTTCAGCTTGGGCAGGAAGGCCACGATATATTCCGCGCCCCGGTAGATTTCCGCATGGCCCTTCTGGCGGCCGTAACCCTTCACTTCCGTCACGGTCATGCCGTTGACGCCCAGCGCCATGAGCGTGTCGCGAACGTCATCGAGTTTGAACGGCTTAATGATGGCGGCGACGATTTTCATTTTCGAAAGCTGCTTTCAGTGAAGGCGCAGGCAGGCCGTTTGAGAGGCAATTGACGCGCTAACGAGCAATCGCCATGCCAATATTGCGTAAGAAGTATACGAAACGACTTTTTTGAGGCAGATAATCGACAAAGCACAGCGAATAGGCGGATTTAGCCTAAAAAACAAGCAATGTGGTCATGAAAGCAGCTGCTTTGAGCCGGCCGCGACGAGGCTTGTTTCAGCCAGGGCCGCGAGGATCGGATGCTAGGCGGCGCGCCAGGTCGCCGCGCGCTCGTCGATGAGGGCCGCGAGAATTCGCCTGTCGCCGTCGGCGCGCTGGAGGTCCGCGATCATCGCGTCGATCCGGGCGAGGGTCGTCGCCTTCGACCAGCGTCCGCAATCGCGCGCCGCGCAATATTGATCGGATCGGAAGCCGCCCATTGCGAGCCAATCGAGGGCGCGACGGGCTGCCTCGCTTGTCGGCTCGACGACGCCGAGGCGTTCCCCGATCACCCACATATGCACGCGGGCGACGCAATAAAGCTGGTGAAGGTCCGGATCGAGATCGCAACCCGCGCTCGCCGGGATCGGCACGATAAGGCGCTCGCGCCGGCCGGGCCAGGGTGTGTTCCGCCCCGGGCGACGCGCGCGCCGGTGGCGTGAAAACAGCCGGTCGAAGGCCGATTTCGCCCATGCGTTCACGACTGCGGGCAGTTTGCTGGGCATAGCTGCGCGACGCCTTCGGTTATCGGTCCAATTAATCTGCCATCAGTTTATCTGACTGGTCTTTCTGCCGTTTTGCTGGATTTGCCGCCATGTGTCGGACTGCGAGATCATCTGGCGGATGGAGGCGACGCTCTGCTGGGCGTCCGCTGGCGAGAGGTCGCGCTTCAGCATTTCTTCCGCCTCGGAGAATTTTCCCTGCAACCCGAGCACGAGCGCGAGGTTCTGACGCACGCGATTGTCGGCCGTGGGCTGAGCCGCCGCCAGACGCAGCGTCTCTTCCGCGCGCGGCAGATTTTTCGCCAGCGCGTAGGACAGGCCGAGATTGGATAGCACCGTCGGTTCGTTGGGCCGGATCTTCAGAGCCGATTCGTAATAGCCGCGCGCGCCGTCGTGATCGCCCAATTGATCGGCGAGCGAACCTTGCGTCGAGAGGACGGACCAGTCGGGGCGCTCGGGCGTGTGCGCCTTTTGGAGCACCTCCGCCGCCTGCCGGATCCTGCCGGCGTCGGCAAGCGCCTTGCCATAGGCGGAGAGCACCTTCATATCCTCCGGATATTGGATCGCAAGTCCCTGCAGCACGGCGACCGCCTGGGAGTTCTGGTCCAATGCGTGCAGCGCCTTCGCGTATGTGATGGCAGTGGCTTTGTCCGCCGGGTTACGGTCGTAACGGCGTCCCCATTCTTCGGCGAATTGGCGCAAAGACGCTTCATCGGTCGGAATGGTCGTCGAGGCGGCTCCCACCGAGCCGGTGATGTCGCCAAGGGAGGCCGTCTTGTTAGCACGCGGTCAGGCAGAGGAGCGCGATCAGCGCGAGGGCGTGACGAGCGGGCTGTTTGGCAGCGGGGTGGGGCGCCTGGGTCACGGAGAGTGTGTTCCGTTTCAAGAATGGTCGACGGCCGCTAGCAATAAAACGTTAACCCTAATGGATACTTAACGAGGCGAAGTTGATGGCGCTCAAGCTCGAGGACTGGTCAGCCGAGGCGATTTTGATTGATTTCGTAAACAAGGCCGATTGGCCGCGGGTCAAGCAGGGCGCGCCCGCCATCGTCGCCGCCCTTGCGGAGGCGGCGGGTTTCGAGGCGAAACCGGGGACGCTCCTCATCGCGCCGGCTGTCGAGGGGGGCGCGGCGCATGTCTTCTTCGGCGTCGAGGAGCCGAAGACGAAGCGGCGCGATCCTTTCCTTGCCGGCAGGCTCGCGAGCGCCTTGCCGAACGGCCTCTATCGGCTGGGGGCGGGCGTCGACGATGCGCAACAAAGCGCGCTTGCCTTTCTGTTGTCGTCCTATGCCTTCCGGCGCTACCTCGCGCCCGGGGGCGAGACGCCGCGCCTATGCGCGCCGCAGGGCGTCGATCGCGCCCGCCTCGAGCGCATCGCCGCCGCCATGGCCCTTGGCCGCGATTTGATCAACACGCCCGCCAACGACATGGGGCCGGAGGCGCTGTCCGAGGCGGCGCTGGCGCTCGCGGCTAAACATGGGGCGCAGGCGCGCGTCATCGTCGGCGACGCGCTGCTCGCCGAGAATTTTCCGCTGATCCACGCCGTGGGCCGCGCCGCCGCCCAGGCTCCGCGCCTGGTGGAGTTCACACATGGGCCGGACGACGGGCTCAAGGTGACGCTCGTCGGCAAAGGCGTCTGTTTCGATACGGGCGGGCTCGACATCAAGCCGTCCTCCGCCATGCAGCTCATGAAAAAGGATATGGGCGGCGCGGCGTCGACGCTCGCGCTCGCCGCCATGCTCATGGACGGCGCGGTTCCTGTTCGGCTGCGCGTGCTTTTGCCGATCGTCGAAAATTCGATCTCGGCGAACGCCTTTCGAACGAGCGACATTTATCGCGCGCGGAATGGGCTCTCCGTCGAGATCGGCAACACCGATGCGGAAGGACGGCTCATTCTCGCCGACGCGCTCGCTTATGCGAGCGAGGAGGAGCCCGATCTGCTGTTCGATTTCGCGACGTTGACCGGCGCCGCGCGCGTCGCGCTCGGACCCGAGCTTCCACCCTTCTACACGGGCGACGACGCGCTCGCCGAGGCGATCGCCGCGCATGGCCGCGCCGCGAACGATCCGGTCTGGCGCATGCCGCTATGGGACAATTACGACAGCGGCCTCGACGGCAAGATTTCGGATCTCACGAGCGTGACGAGCGGAGCCTTCTCCGGCTCCATCGTCGCGGCGCTATTTCTGCGCCGCTTCGTGCGCGATCCGGCGCGATGGGCGCATTTCGACGTCTATTGCTGGAACCCTGCGACCCGTCCGGGGCGGCCCGAAGGCGGAGAAGCGCAGGCCGCGCGGCTGCTCTATGATTTGATCGAGGCGCGCGCCAAGGAAAGGGCGGCGCAATGACACAGACTTTCGACCGGCGACTGACGCCCGCGCGTGGCGACATTGCGGCCGCCTATCTGAAGGGCGTCGTCGAGGCCGAACGCTACGTGCAGGGGGTGCAGATGGAGGTGAAGGAGGGCGTCGTCGACCTGCGTCGCGAGCCGCGCCCCGACGCCCCCGTCGATACGCAGGTTCTCTACGGCGAGCGCGTCACCGTCTACGACGAGGAAGAGGGCTGGGCCTGGGCGCAGCTCGCGCATGACGGATACGTCGGATGGATCGCCGCCAACACGCTGTGGAGCGAATTGAGCGCGCCGACCCACCGCGTCTGCGTGCCGCGCACCTTCGTCTATCCGGCGGCGAGCATCAAAACGCCGCCGCACCTCGCGCTGCCGCTCAGCGCCGAGGTGGCGATCGTCGATGCGCGCGACGCTTTTCTCGTCACGCGCGATTGGGGTTTTATCTGGCGTAGTCATCTCGCGCCGCTCGACGCGCCAGCGCAGGATTTTGTCGCAGTCGCCGAAACATTGATTGGCGCGCCCTATCTCTGGGGCGGCAAGTCATCGATCGGCGTCGATTGTTCCGGCCTCGTCCAGATCGCGCTCGCCGCCGCGGGCATCGCCGGCGCCGCGCGACAGCGACATGCAGGAGGCGCAGCTCGGCCAGCCCGTCGAGAGCGGCGCGCCGCTGCTTCGCGGCGATCTCGTCTTCTGGAAGGGGCATGTCGGCGTGATGCGCGATGGCGAGACGCTCCTTCATGCGAATGGAACGCATATGCTCGTCTCGAGCGAACCCCTCGCGCTTGTGCGCGAACGCAATCTGCGCGCCGGCGCGGGCGATATTACGGGCGTTCGACGCCTTTGACGACGAGAAGCGCATGACGGACCCAATCCATTTCGAGGATCTGCGCGTCGGGCAACGATTCCAATCGAGGCCTGTCGCGATCAGCGAGGAAGAGATCATCCGTTTTGCGCGGGACAACGACCCGCAATATTTCCACGTCGATCCCGAAGCGGCCAGGAAGAGCCTGTTTGGCGGTCTGGTCGCGAGCGGCTGGCAGACCGGCGCCTTGACCTTGCGTCTTCTGCTGAGCGATTGCGGCCTGGATTTTTTCAGCGGCGCGGTCGGCGTCGACGCGCGGATCGCCTGGCGGCGCCCGGTGCGGCCCGGCGACGAATTGCATATCGCGGGCGAGATCACGAATTTGAAGGATTCGGGTTCACAGCCGGAGCATGGAATTCGTGACCTTCAACGCGACGACCTTCAACCAGACGGGCGCGGTGGTCCAGACGATTGAGGCGACAATGCTTGTCGCGCGCGATCCGTCGCGTCGCGACCGCTGACGCGCTCAGCGGCCTTTCATCATGGCGCGCAGCAGGCGCTTGGTGGCGATGACGCCCGCAATGCTCGGGTCGCGCGCGCGCTCAGCCAGCGTATTTCCGCTGACGACGCCGGCGCTGAAATCGGTGATGATCGCCAATCCCGCGAAAGGCACGCCATAGCGGCGCGCGAGGATCGCCTCCGGCGCGATCGTCCATCCCAGAAGATCGGCGCCGAGCTGACGCGCCACTCTCGCCTCCGCCGGCGTCTCGTCGCTCGGCCCGGAGAACCACATCAGGACGCCTTCATTCGCGGTGACGCCCGCATTCGACGCCGCGCCCTTGAGCCGGCGTAGCAGGCGCTTGTCGTAGGCCTCGTTCATATTGACGCTGGCCGCGCCGTCGACCGCGGCGATCAGGGGATTGAGGCCGGTGAAATTGATGTGATCCGTGATCAGGACGAGGCTGCTCGGCGAGAGATCGGCCTGCACCGAGCGGGCGAGGCCCGTGCAGAGCGCGCCACGCACGCCAAGCGTCGCGAGCGTGGCGATCGCCCCGCCCATGAGACTGGGGTCGCCGGTTTCGTGAAAGCTCGTCTTGCCCTTCAGGAGAAGCGTGGGCGCGCCCTCATAGAGCGTGACGATCGCCTCCGCATCCTCGAGACCAGCCCCCGTCGGAAAGCCAGGAAGATTCGCGTAAGGGATCGAGGCGAGACGTTCGCCGAGATCCGCGAGGGCATAAAAGACACGATCGAGCAGGACGGCCGTTTCGAAATTTTCAACCGAACATCTGGATCGAATAATTGCAGCCGACTGCTCGGCAAGGGTGGCCATTCATGCGCTCGATTCTGATCGATTCTCGCTGTAACGCCCGCGTCCTCGACCTCGCTGGCGCGGATTTGACGATAGCTGAGCTTATGTAGCAATTTCCGTTGAGAAATTGCTAAATCGTCTCCGCCCTGTTTCCAAACGCCGCGGCGAAGAGGGCGCGCGTGTAGGGGTTCTCAGGGCTCGAAAACACCTTTTCCGCCGGGCCTGCTTCGACAACCCTGCCGTTCCGCATGACGATGAGGCTGCCGGCGAGCGCCTTCACGACGCGCAGATCATGGCTAATAAAAAGATAGGCGAGCCCGCGGCGCCGCTGGAGGTCGCGCAGCAGATCGATGATCTGCGCCTGGACCGACATGTCGAGCGCGGACGTCGGTTCGTCGAGCACGACGAATTTGGGTTCGAGCACGATGGCGCGCGCGATGGCGATGCGCTGACGTTGGCCGCCCGAAAACTCATGCGGATAGCGGTCCATCGTGGCGGGATCGAGCCCGGTTTCCATCAGGGCGCGCGCGACGATCTCGCGCCGCGCGTCGAGCCCAAGCTCCGGACGCTGGACGGTGAGCCCCTCCGCGACGATTTCCGCGACCGACATGCGCGGAGACAGCGAGCCGTAAGGGTCCTGAAACACGATCTGCATGTCGCGGCGGAGCGGCCGCATCTCTGCAACGCTCTTTCAGTCGATGCGCGAACCCAGAAAGACAATCGGCCCCTCGGATCGAATGAGCCGCAACACGGCGAGCGCGAGCGTCGTCTTGCCCGAGCCCGACTCCCCGACGACCCCCACCGTCGCGCCCGAACGCACGTTCAGCGTCACGCCGTCGACGGCCTTGATGTGATCCACCGTGCGCCGCATGAAGCCGCGCTTGATGGGGAACCAGACGCGCAGATTGTCGGCCGAGAGAACGACGGGCGCGTTTGCGTCTTCGACAATCGGATCGCCTTTGGGCTCGGCGGTGAGCAGCGCCTGCGTATAGGGATGGCTCGGCGCGTTGAAGACCTTTTCGACGGACCCGCTCTCGACGATGCGGCCCTTCTGCATGACGCAGACGTCGTCGGCGAACCTGCGCACGAGATTCAGATCGTGGGTGATAAAGAGGATCGCCATGCCGTAGGTCTGTTGAAGCCGCTCGAGCAAAGTGATGATCTGCGCCTGCACCGTGACGTCGAGCGCCGTCGTCGGTTCGTCGGCGATGAGAAGATCGGGCTTGTTGGCAAGCGCCATGGCGATCATCACGCGCTGACGCTGACCGCCCGAAAGCTGATGCGGATAGGCGCCAAGGCGCGAACGCGGATCAGGTATGCCGACCTCTTCCAGAAGCTCGACGACCCTTTTTTGGATGGCCTCGCGCGCGCGCATGCCGTGCAGTTCGAGAATTTCGGCGATCTGCCCCTCGATCGTGTGAAGCGGATTGAGAGAGGTCATCGGCTCCTGGAAGACCATGGTGATGCGCGCGCCGCGAATGGCGCGCAACGCGTCTTCGAAATCGACAGCATGTCCTTTCCGCCAAACAACGCCTGTCCCGAGGCGATCGCGCCGGGCGGCAGCAATCGGACGATGGAGAGCGCGCTGATGGACTTGCCGGAGCCGGATTCGCCGACGAGCGCCAGCGTCTTGCCGCGTTCGAGCGAAAAGGAGACGCCGTCGACCGCGACGCTCTCGCGTCCCCCCTGAAGAAAAGCGACGCGCAGATCGCGCACGCTGAGCAGCGCGTCTGTTTTCATTGCAGTCGTCGGTCAACGGAAATTCTTTCTGGGATCGAAGGCGTCGCGCACCGCTTCGCCGATGAAGACGAGGAGCGACAGCATCAACGCGATGATGGCGAAGCCCGTGAGGCCGAGCCAGGGGGCCTGAAGATTGGATTTTCCCTGCAGCAGCAGCTCACCAAGCGACGGCGAGCCCGGCGGCAGGCCAAAGCCCAGAAAATCCAGCGCGGTAAGCGTCGTGATCGATGAGTTCAGGATGAAGGGCAGAAAGGTCAGCGTCGCCACCGTGGCGTTGGGCAACAGATGGCGCAGGATGATGCGCGCGTTCGGAAAGCCCGAGCGCGCGCGCGGCGTTCACATATTCGAAGTTGCGGGCGCGCAGGAATTCCGCGCGCACGACATGCACGAGCGAAACCCAGGAAAAGAGCAGCAATATGCCGAGAAGGACGAAGAAGCCCGGCGTCAGGAACGACGAAATGATGATGAGCAGGTAAAGCTGCGGCAGCGACGACCAGACCTCGATGAAGCGCTGGAACACAAGATCGACCCGCCCGCCGAAATAGCCCTGGATCGCGCCGGCGGCGACGCCGACAATCGAGGAGATGGTCGCAAGGATCAGGCCGAAAAGCACGGAGATGCGGAATCCATAGAGGAGGCGGGCGACGACGTCGCGGCCCTGATCGTCCGTGCCGAGCCAGTTCCACTCGATCGCCGCGCAGCCGCGATTGGGGTCTCCCGGCTTTGTGACCTTTGCGGCCGCGGCGTCGCATTGCGCCTTGGTCAGCAGCCACGTCGGCGGCGAGGGCGCGGGCGTGGGCAGGTCGAGATTATGCGTGTCGTAGGAGATAGCGCACCGGCGGCCAGATCATCCAGCCATGGGCTTTGATCTCGTTTTCGATCATGGGGTCGCGATAATCGGTGCGTGCGAGAAAGCCACCGAACTTCTCTTCCGGATAAGCGACGAAAGCCGGAAACAGCAGCTCGCCTTTGTACCACGCGAAGATCGGGCGATCATTGGCGAGAATGTTCGACAGAAGCGACATGACGAAAAGCGTCATGAAGATCCAGAAAGACCAGTAGCCGCGCTTGTTGGCCTTGAAATTGGCGAGGCGGCGCTGTTCGAGCGGCGAAAGCCTGAGCAGGCCCTCGCTCGATAAAGGAGGGGCCAGCCGGTCGCTCGCGCTGCGTCGTCGCGCTCATGGCCTCAAACCTCGCGCGTTTCGAAATCGATGCGCGGATCGATCCAGGTATAGGTGAGGTCCGAGATGAGATTGACGATCAGTCCGAGCAGCGCGAAAATATACAGATTGGCGAAAACGACCGGATAATCGCGGTTGACGATGCTCTCGAATGAGAGATAGCCGAGACCGTCCAGCGAGAAAATCGTCTCGATAAGCACGGAGCCCGTCAGAAAGGCGTGAACGAAAGCGCCAGGAAAGCCCGCAATGACGATCAGCATCGCGTTACGGAACACATGGCCATAAAGAACACGGTTTTCGGTCAGGCCCTTCATGCGCGCGGTCTGGACATATTGCTTGCGGATTTCGTCGAGGAAGGAGTTCTTCGTCAGGAACGTCTGGGTTGCGAAGGCGCCGAGCGTCATGGCGCTGACCGGCAGCGCGATATGCCAGAGATAATCGGCGATCTTTCCGGGAATGGAGAGCTGCGCGAAATCGTCCGACGTCAAGCCGCGCAGCGGAAAGATCTGCCAGAACGACCCGCCCGCGAAAAGCACGATCAAGCATCATTGCAAAGAGAAAGCTCGGGATCGCATAGCCGACGATGACGACGTTCGACGTCCACATGTCGAATCTTGCTGCCGTCGCGCACCGCCTTGGCGATGCCGAGCGGGATGGAGATCGAAGTAAGACAAGAGCGTCATCCATAGGCCGAGCGACATGGAGACCGGCAACTTCTCGCCGATGAGCTTGATCACGCTTTCGTCACGAAAATAGCTGCGACCGAAGTCGAACATCGCATAATTCTTGACCATCAGCAGAAATCGTTCCCACGCCGGCTTGTCGAAGCCGAACTGCTTCTCGAGCTCCGCGATGAATTTCGGGTCGAGACCCTGGGCGCCGCGATAGCGCGCCGCGCCTTCCGACGCAATTGCGCTCGCCTGGTTCGCCGCGCCCTGTCCGACGTCGCCGCCGCCGCCCGAGAAGCGGCCGGTCGCCCCGACATCGAAGCCCTGCAGCTGCGCAATGATGCGCTCCACCGGACCGCCGGGCGCGAATTGCACGATCGCGAAGGAGATGAGCATGATGCCAAGGATCGTCGGGATCATCAGCAGCAGACGGCGCGCGATATAGACTCCCATGCGATCAGCGCCCCGTGAAGTTGATCTTGCGGGCCTTGTCTTCGTCCCACCACCAGGTCGACAAAACGCCCGTGTCGAATTTGGGCGGGCGTTCGGGCCGGCCGAAGAGATCCCAATAGGCAAGGCGGCTCACCGGATTATACCAGTGCGGAATCCAGTAGCGCTGCGAGCGGAGCGCCCGGTCCAGCGCCTTGCAGCTCACGACGAGCTCCTCGCGTGTCTGCGCCTGCAACGCCCTGTCGACAAGCGCGTCGATCGCCGGATTGGCGATGCCCGCAAGATTACGGGAGCCGCTCAGATTCGCCGTCTTGGAGCTGAAATAGGCGCGCAATTCCTCGCCGGGATTCCAGGACATCAGCATGACGTCGTGCACGACGTCGAAATCGAAATCGTCGATGCGTTTCTTATATTGCGCGGCGTCGACGATGCGCAAACGGGCGGTCACGCCGAGCAGCTTGAGATTTTTGATGAACGGCTGAGTATGGCGCTCAAAGACGTTGGAATTGTCGAGAAACTCGAATTCGAGCGGCGTTCCGTCGGCAAGCCGCAATAGCCCGTCCTTGCGCGTGCAGCCGGCGGCGACGAAGAGATCGTTCGCTTTCTTAAGAAGCGCGCGATCCTGGCCCGAGCCGTCGGAAACCGGCGAGACGAAAGGCTCGCCGAAAACTTCGGCGGGCAGATCCTTCCGATAGGGCTCGAGCAGCGCTTTTTCCGCCTCGCTCGGCGGCCCCTTCGCGGCAAGCTCGGAATTCTCGAAATAGGAGGAGATGCGCCGATAGGCGTCATACATCAGATTTCGGCTCGTCCATTCGTAATCGAATGCATAACCGATCGCCTCGCGCACGCGAGGGTCCGCGAAGACCTTGCGCCGCGTGTTGAACATCCAGCCTTGAATATTGGGGATGTTGTTGCTGGGCAGCGTGTCCCGCTTCACGCGCCCTTCCTTGACCGCGGGAAAGTCATATCCTGTCGCCCAGACGCGCGCGATATTCTCCTCGCGTTCGGTGAAGGCGCCCGCCTTGAACGCCTCGAAGGCGACCTGACTGTCGCCGAAATATTCGAAACGGACGACGTCGAAATTGCCTTGCCCCCTGGCGATCGGCAGATCCTTGGCCCAGTAATCCGGCACGCGTTGGAAGGCGATGTTACGGCCCTGCTCGAAGGGGCCGACCTTATAGGGGCCGGACCCCAGTGGCGGCTCGAGCGAGGTCGTCTCGAAGTCGCGGTCCTTGTAATAGGCCTTGGAGAAGATCGGCTGGCTCACGACGTTGAGCGGAAGGTCGCGATTGTGCCCCGGCGCGAATGTCACGACGAGCACGTCATCGGCCGCGGCGGTCGCGCTCACCACGTCGCGCAACATCTGGCTGATGACCGGATGACCCTTGCTTTTGAGAATGTCGATCGAGAAGGCGACGTCATGGGCGGTCAGCGGCGAGCCGTCGTGAAAGCGCGCCTCCTTGCGCAGCAGAAACGTGTACGTGAGCTTGTCGCCGGAGACGCGCACCTTGCGCGCGACGAGCCCGTAATAGGCGTCCCTTTCGTCGAGGCTCTGAGTTCATCAGACTGTCGAACACGAGCGACATGCCGCTCGCCGGATTGCCGCGCAAAACATAGGCGTTGAGGCTGTCGTAAGTCGGGCTTGGCGGCGAGAGGGTGAGCGTGCCCCCCTTAGGCGCATCCGGGTTGACATAGGCGAAGTGCTTGAAATCCTCCGGCTCGGAGAGATGACCGAAGGTCGAGAGTCCATGGCTCTCCGTCTCGCCCGCTGCCGGGCCGGGGTCGGGGGTCGTCGCGGCTTTGGGACCCGCCTTGCCCAGCGCGCCCGGGGCGATCGCGCTGGCGAGGCTGAGCGCGCCGGCGCCGACGAGCCGGCGGCGGGAGAGCGGGAAGGCGGAGCGAAAATCGGCCAAATGCAACCTCGGGCAGGGGAAGGGGAGACGCGCGGCGCGCGGCCGCTGATTCTGCCTCAGATTATGTCCGTTTTACGCGACGCCGCCAGTGTCTGGGGCCAATTTGCCGGCCGATTGAACCCACCCGCCCGTTTTCAGGCCGCGAGGGCCAGGCTCTCGATGTGGCGTCCCCCCGCGGGATCGTAGAGTTTCAGGCGTTCCGTATCGGTCCTGTTGAAGACGAGCGCGGCTTCGCGCAGTCCCAGACAATCGAGCGCTAAGTCGACGTCCGAGGCGCGGGTTGCGTCCCACTCGACGAGAAACGCCGTTTCGTCCGCAAACTCGGCGAGGAAGCGGGCGTAAGGCGTCTCGAGGGCCGGAGGCCCGTCGATGATCACGACGTCGAACCATCGGCGCAAGACTTTTAACGTCGCGCGCAGGTTCACGCCGCCCATGAGGGCTCCGACCGAGCCGTAGCGCGGCAGCGCGCCGCCGCCATAGGGCAGCAGCGCATAGCCCCCGCGGCTTCGGCGGATGAGCGCGCGCTTGAGGCCCTCGCCCGTCTCGAGCACGTCGAGGAGGCCGAAGGGCTGGCGCGACTGACGCGCGCCGTCGGCCTCGATCAGGAGAACGCGGTCGCCCCCTTCGGCAAAACAGGCGGCGAGATTGACCGCGACGGTGGAGCGGCCCTCGCCGCGCCGGCTTGACGAGATCAGGATGACCTTGGCGTCTCGGCCGGCGGCGGGCGAGAGCGCGGCGCGGAGCTGCCCGAGCCATGGCGTCAGATCGGGGATGGCTGCGCCGCCCGTCTCGGGTCGCGTCGGCAAGAAGCCGAGCGCGCGCACGCCCCCCAGCCGCTCCGCCTGCGCGGCGGTCTTCAACGTCCGGCGACGCTGTTCGCGGATGAAGGCGTATCCCGTGCTCATCAGCGCCGCCACGCACGCCGCCCCCATGACGAGAACGGAGAAAGGCGGATTGCTCCTCGACGGAGCCAGCGCAGTCGACGCCACCCGAATGTCCGCGGGCTCCAGTCCCTTCACTTGCGTGAGTTGACGCTGGCGCGCGAGAAGCTCTTCATATACGGCGCGCTCCGCCTTGGCCTCGTGCTCGAGCTCGTGAAGCTTCACCACTTCGGGCCCAAGTGTCCCGCTCTCCGCCTGCAAGCTCTTCACTTCCTCAGCGAGCGTGGCTTCTCCCTGTTCGGCCTGCAGATACTCGCTGCGCGCCGTCTCCGCCATGCGCGCAATCTCCGCGTTGATCTGCCGTCTGACGTCATTGATTTGCGCATGCAGGCCCGCAACTTCCGGATGCCGGGGACCAAGAACCGTGCCCTGGTCGGCCGCCTGGCGCGTCAGGCGCGCGTAATCCGCGCGCAAGGCGATGAGCACGCTCGATTGTCCTGCTTGGGGCGCATTTTCGGAGGTGCTGGAGCCGGCTTTCCTCAGGAATTCATAGCGCGCTCGGGCGTCAGCGGCTTTCGCGTTCGCGAGCGCGAGTTGTTGCGTCAGTTCAAAGACGCGCCGCTCCAGCAATGTGTTGCCCTGGCCGGCGTCAGTCACTTTCAACTTCGCCTTGAGGTCCGCGGCCGCCTCCTCCGCGCGGCTTACCCTTTCCCTCAACAGCAAGAGGCGGTTCGCGATTTCCTGCGCGGCCTTTTCGTCGACCGCGAAGCGCAGCCTGGCCTGCTCGTCGATGATGATCTGCGCGGCGGCGTTGGCGATCTGGGCGCTCAAGGCGGGGGCGGGCGACGTTACCGTCGCGTCGATCACATAGCTCGTCCCCCGTCGACTGACGACGAGCTTCGACGCGAGCTTTTCGACCGCCGCCTGCCGCTGGAGCTCCTCCGTTGCGCCACGCCCGGCAAAATAAGGCTCATGGGTCAGCTCGAGCTTGTCGACGACGGCGCCAAGAAAGTGATCCGACTTGGCGACTTGCACAATGCTCTCGATGGCGTTGACGTCCTGGCCAAAACTCCCCAGGACGCCAGAGCTCTGGGTGATCCGCGTCGCGCGCGGGTCGACCATGATCACCGCGGTCGCCGAATATTGTCGAAGGACGAGGCCTGCGGCGATGAGCAGCGCCATGGCCGGGAGCGAGGTGGCAATGATCCTCAGCCAATTGCGCCGAAAGAGAATCGTCCCGTCCACGACGGCGCTTGGCGTGGGAGTCGCCGGCGCGCCGTGCAACGAAACGAAGGCGCCGGGCGCCATCTCAGGACGAAAGTTGGTCATTTCGTTTTTGATAACGGGTCAGGGGCGTCGTCCGCAGGAAGCCATTGCGCCGTTCTACAGCGCTTAACCTTAAGCTCGCGCTAATAGCGATCGGTCAGCGCTCGGCGGGCCTGCCCATCAACGCGTCCAAAGCGGGCCAATTCCAACGTCGGGCCTCCGAGTCGAAAAGTGCAAAGTCATGATCGAATTGCCAGTTCGCCCAGCCCCAGCCGAAGTGTTCGGCCGTCCGCGCAACATGGCCGAGCCACGCTGCGCGAGACTTTGGCGGCGCGCTGTCGTAGACGCCGAATTCGCCGAGATAGATCGGCCGATCATTCCTCGCCGCCCATGTCGCCACGCGTGAAAAATCCGCCTCGACCTTCGCCCGAGATTGCGGCGCGCCCCAGGCGACGTCGCTGAGCGCGCCAAAGTCGTTCGACCAGGGCGCGCCCTGATGCGTGAAGCGCATCGGCTCGTAATAATGCACGGTCACAATCAAATTGCGGTCGGCCGCCGGCAGCGACAGCCTTTCGACGTCCGCAGGGTCGCCGGCATTGAGCGCGGCGACGACAATCGTGCGTCGGGTGTCGATGGCGCGTATCGTCGAAAGAGCGGCGATCATCGTCTCATTCCAAGCCTGCGCGGTCATCTCGCCACCCGGCTCGTTGAGAATCTCGAAAGCCACATCCGGGCGGGCGCCCGCATAGCGTGTCGCAATCTGGCGCCAGAAGGCGACGAGCCGGGCTGTGCAGTCCATCGGCGCGGCTTGACACAACGCATTGTCATGCTGATCGAGAATCACGTTTAATCCGGCTCCGCTCGCGGCGTCGAGAACGGCGTCCAACTGCGCAAGCGTCTTCGGATCGAGCTGCATGCTCGCGTCCATGAAGCGAAATCCAAAGAAATTGATGCGGACATGGTCGAAGCCCGCCGCCCGGATGAGGGAGAAGTCCTTCATCCGGAATGGCGCGTCGCGTTCGCCATTCCACACGCCGTCATAGCCAAGCACGTTCACGCCCCGCCGAAACAATCGAGTTCCAAACGGGTCGGCGTGAACGGGCAAGAGCGCGCACGCAACGCTGAACGCGATGGAGAGCGCGACGTGTCGGAGCGGGAGCGTGACGCGCATTTCAAACGTTCCTCAAGCGCACGCGGCCCGCGGGAGGCGCCTTTAACAAAGTTTGAACGGGGCGGCGTGCGGGAGCGGCAATGAACGCCGGCCCGGCGTAGACAAAAAACATGAATACGAGCAGCAAGGTCGCCTGGACGTTCGTCGAACGCAGGAAGATCGTTTCGGTAAAATTGATGAAGAAGATAAGGCAGGTATAGGCAAGAGCCAGCGCGACTTCCGGATCGAGGCGTCGGTCGATCTCGATGCGCGCGACGATGCGTTGGCCGAAAATGAGCGCGCCGCCAATAAACAGAGCGAGACCGATCACGCCGGTCTCCATGGCGATCGCAATGTAGCCGTCATGATAATTGTCGAGAAACCATCCATGGCGTTCGATAAAGAGGCTTTTCACGTCCGGAAGCGTCCAGAAGCCGTTCAATCCGAAACCCAGCCATTTTCTCTCAGGGAAAAAGCTCAAAGCGTGTCGCCATATGAAAGTGCGTTCGGTAAAGTCAAAGGGATAGTCGAAGATGACGAGATATTCGCTCCCTGTATCGACAAAATAAGCCACGAGCGCGACGCCCGTCAGGCACATCGCGAAAGGAAGGAAGGCGAGCGCCCGCGCGAAATTCGTGGACTGCAATGTGAGGTAAAGGCAAAGAACCGCAAAAATGGCGAGGACGCAGCCGCCGCGCGATCCGGACGCGATGGTGCAGACGAGCGCTACTGCGACGCCCAATGCGTGGAAGGCGCGTCGTCTGGAGTCGACCAGCAGCCTGTAACAGGAAAAAAACAGGAAAACCGCGCCGAGGAGGCCGAGGCTCTGTTTGCTCCAGAACACTCCGCACCATTGTCCCGCATGTTGGTAGGTGTCCATCACGCCGATTTCGGGAACGAAGAGCGCCATGCCGATTGACGCCACGAGCACGGCAAATTGTCCCAAATAGACTCCCTCGATAATGCGATCGACGTCAAGCGTTTGCGTTAGCCGATACGCGCCGAACGCCACGATGGCGAGCGTGCCCGCTTTCATCATGCTGGCCATGGGATCGGTCGCCCAGATCGGAGACAGGATGGCGAGTCCATACACGCCGAGGCTGAGAACGAGCCCGGCCGACAGCGGAACACGCAGGAGCGGAACGCGGAAATAGCTGATTGCGACGACGCCCAGCCACAAACAGACGCCGACGATCTGCTGGAGGTTCGAGTCTTCCGCGCCAACAAGTCTCGAATGGAAATTTCCATTTGAAATAAAAGAAATGGCGATGGTCGTATAATAAAGGCTCGGCGCGCTCCATGGATTGGGATCGCAGCTCGCGCCGCGCGACACAATGGCGGGTCGCCGTTTCATGATGATTGACCGGCCGTGATTATCCGCACCTTCGGACCCTTCCTCGCGCAATGCGATTGCCCCATTAAGCGCGGTCTAACTCAAAGTTCTGTTAAAGACGCGATTGCGCCGCGCGCTAACCCGATCGAAAGCTAAATAGGGCGAAGGTTCCCGCGCCCAAAGAGGAGTTGCGCGCTGGACATGCGAAGTAAGGTCGAACGACGTGGCTTGCGTCTTTCTTCGCTCGGCGCCGCCGTCGGGGCTCTCGTCGCGATGTCGCTGAAGGCGGCCGGCGCTTTGCTCACACTTTCGATTTTCACGCTTGCGGCGCGCGCCATGTCGCCGGATGCTTTCGGTGAACTCGCGGTCTGGTTCAATGCCGTGAACCTTCTCGCGGTCGGCGCGGTCTTCGGACAGGATACGTTGATCGCGCGTTCCTTTGGCGAGTATATCGGCAGGGGCGAGCGCGCAATGGCTTGGGGCGCCTTTCGTTTTGGCTGCAAGATCACGTTTGCGTCGGCCGTGTGCGCGGTCGCGGCGGTCCTGCTTTTCGCACCAATGCTCGTGCCCGAGGCGGCGCAGGGCGCCTTGTTCTGCGCCGTCTTTTTTCTCTTTACGCAAACGCTGCTCCACTATCTCGCGCACGCCACGCGCGCCATCGTCGATTTCGCCATCTCGGAGACTGCGCGCGAATTGATCTGGCGGGTCGTCCTGCTTGGCGCCGTCATCGCGTCGCATATGGAGGGAAACCTTACGCCGGCGCGGTTTTTTCTCGCGGCTGGCCTCGGGCAGGCGATATCGATCGTGCTGGCGATCGTGTTCCTGTATCGCGCCTTTGCAAACTGCGCGCCGACCGTCGCCGACCAATCCGATAAGAAACTCTGGTCGGCGCGCGGTCTTGCAATGTGGCAGTCGGCGTTCGTCGAAGCCATCGGCCTCTATCTGGACGTGATGCTCATTGGCGCCGTGGCCTCTCCCGAGGCCGCGGGCGAATATTTCGCAGCGGGGCGGATATCCGGCGTCTTTCTGATGGTAATGACGGGGCTCAACACCTATTCGCTGTCGCATAGCGCGCATCTTTACTTTTCGGGACAGTCGGAGAAGCTGCGGGCAATCATGCGCACGCTCGCGCTTGTTTCGGCGACATTGCTGACGCCGCTGCTCGTCGTGATCTTCGCCTTCGGACCGGAGATACTGTCGATCTTCGGCGCACGCTTCGTGCGCGTGTATCCGACGCTCCTCGTGCTGGCGACCGCCTGTTTCGTGATGTCGACGTGCGGGTCGGCCTCGATCATCCTGCTCAGCACCGGCCATGAGGCGCTTTATTCACGCATCGTCACACTCGCGGCGCTGCTGCGCGTCGCGCTCTCGGCGTTTCTCGCGGCGCGCTTTGGCGCTTTTGGCGCCGCTTGCGCCTGGGCAGCCGTCAATGGGCCGCTCTTCATAGCGCTTGCGATCATCTGCCGGCGCGTGACGGGAGTCGATCCTTCCTTGCCACATGCGCTTTTCGAGTTGCGCGCGAAACATGCGGCGGCAGGAGTTTCAGGTCTCGCATCGCGACCTCATCGGCGCCGATCGTTTTAGGCCCGGCGCTCAGACGTTTGACGCGTCGTCGATATATTGGTGGATCAATTTGCGCAGCGGCGGAAATTTCGGCGTGAAGATCGCGCCGTCGATACATTCGAGCCGGCCATGGCGGTTGATGGTGTGCAGGCGCGCGCCCGGCCAGGCTGCCCCCGGCGAAAGATGGCCCACGGGCGTTTGACGGAATTCCGCTTCATCGAGCCGATCGACGCGCATGAATGCGATCGCCTTGCCGTAGCCGCGCGAGCAGTCCTGTGCTGGACGCAGCAAATGGTCGCCATGCCGATAGACGGCGCCGGCGGGACGCGCGTGGCGCGAGTCGATCAGGGCGGGGGTCGAACGATGCGGCTCCCAGGCTCCGAAAAGGCTTGGCGCGTGATGGATGGCGAGCGTATCAGAATAGCCGCCGAAGCCATCGCGCGTGACCGAGGTCATCCAATAGCGTCCGCCGTGTCGAAATATCGTGGCGTCGGACGCTTCGACGCCCGCGACGAGCTTCGCCACGGGCTCCCATTTCTGCGGGAAGTCGACGCAGCGATACAGGGTGACGGCGTTTGAGGCCGATGCTTCGGGCGCCATGTAAAGCGCGCCGTCTTCCTCGATGAGAAAGGGATAGGAGAGATGCCAGGGCTCCGACAAAACAGGGACCGCCTCGCCCTTGACGCCGGCGTCATCCAGCTCCTGAAAGTAGATCTCGCCCTTGTCCGTTCGATAGTCAAGCCGTTCATAAAAGAAGCCGAGGCGGCCGCGCCATTCGATCGGGAAGGGATCTGCGCTGAAGGCCTTGTCGAAATCGGGCGCGACGCGCCAGCGTGGCCCGCGCAGGGAGAAGGTTTCCATCACGCCGGGCCCGTCGTTGAAACGCCAGCCGATGCGCCAATGCGGGGAATGGCAGCACAGACGATACATGCGGCGCGCCGCCTGGAAGGCGAGATTGCGCAAAAGAAAGGGCGCGGGACGACGCGCGGCGCGCATCGTGGGCGGCGCGGCTTCTCGTCCCTGCGCGCCGTCGTTGGCGAGCGCCATTTCGATCAGGACGCCAACGCGCGAGTAGACCGCGTCAAGGCCCGCTGTCAGATTATCCACGGCCTCGAAGGAAGGAAGGCCCTCGGCGAGAACACGTCCCGTCGCCGCGTCTTCGACGCCGAGCGTCGGCGCAGCGCCGTCGAGAATGGCGGCGACGGCGCCCTCGACTGTCGCATGCCCATCGTACAGCGGACGAAGGACGCGCGCGCCATTCGGGAAAGACTCGTCGCCGACGAGATCGACGACGATGTCGTCCTGGTAAAGCTCGGTTGTCGCATGATCTGGGGAGGGCGCGCGGCGATCGCAAAGGGCGGTCCGGCCGCGCCGCAACAAAAGCCGTTCAAGCTCCAACAGCAGCATGACGGCCTCCGCCTGCGGCTCCGGCGCGGGATCGACGCGAAAGAGGACGGCGCGATCCGGCCAGCGCCGCGCCAATGCGCTGCGCAGGACCTCGTGCCAACGCATGAAGCGCTCGACGGAGACGGCAAGGATCACGCGTCCATCGGTCATGGGCGGACTTGCTCGATGAGGCGCACATAGGCGTCGATCATGGCCTCGAGCGGATAACGCGCTGAGAGGCGCTTTCCCGCGCTGGTCAGCGACTCGCGCAAAACGGGATCGGCGAGAATGCGACGCGCGGCGTCGGCGAAGGCGGCGATGTCGGCGGACTGAACGAAGATCGCACAGGGCGTGTCGCCGACCGCGAGCGCCTCGCGCAGTGCAGCGATGTCGTTGGCGATGACGGGCAGCCCCGCCTGCGCGGCCTCCACCGGCGCGAGGCCGAAACTTTCCATGGCGCTTGGAAAGACGAAGCAGTCGAGCGCGGCGAAAAAGGCGCCCATGCCGGCGGTGTCGAGCTCGCCGAGGAAATGGACACGCGGCAGGACGCCCAGACTCTGCGCCAGCGCGGCCAGACTCGCGCGTTCGGGCCCCTGGCCGGCGAGCGCGAGAGAGTGATCGTGGTTGATCGCCAAAAGGCGGATCGCGAGATCGATCTGCTTGGACTTGTGAAGCCGCGCCGCGCAGCCGAGGAGCGTCGCGTCTTGCGGCAAGCCCAGCCGGGCCCGCGCTTCCGCCTTGCTCAGCGGCGCCGATTTGTCGAAGAAGCCGTGATCGACGCGCGCGAGGCGTTTTGCGTAGGATGCGGGGTAGGATCTGTAATCGGCCTCCATTCGGGCGGAGTTCACGACGATGTGATCATAAAGCCCGAGCGCGCCGATGATCTTGTCGGCGATCACGACCGCGCGGGGAATGAGCGGGGGCGCTGTCACTTGATTGGCGATGACGATGGGCGCACCCGCAAGCCTGGCCAAAGGCGCGCCGACGACATTGCCGTAATGCTGAAACAGCACCACGGCGTCGGGCGGCGCGCGGCGAAATTCCGCATGAAGTGCGCGCAGGAGCTTCAGGAAATCGAGAAGCCGTTCGGGGCGCGCCGGCGCCAGGAAGACGGCGTTGGGGTCCTCATCGAAAGCGTCGGTGCGACGAAAGAAGAACACCTGCCGGGCGCGCCAGCCCCGCCGCTCCATACCTTGCGCCAGGCGCCGCGCGACTTCCTGCGCGCCGGCGTTTTCGGCCTGCGTCTGGACGATGGCGACGATTTTTGAACGGTTCTGCGTCACGGGGCTTCGACACGGTCAGGCATGTGCGAAGAGCTAAAGCATGACCGTTACAATTTCCTTGAAAGGCGCGACGATCTCACCTGTATGTCGTCGCAGGATGCGGAAGGCGCAACTCGATGGGGGCGATCAACATGTCGGCGAATAACCTTTCCCTTGTTCAGCAGGCGTATATCGGCGGAGCGTGGGTCGAGGCGGACAGCGGCGCGCGTTTCGAGGTCAAGAATCCCGCGACGGGCGCGACGCTCGGAAGCGTCCCGGACATGGGCGCCGCCGAGACGCGTCGCGCCATCGAGGCCGCGCAGGCGGCCCTGGCTTCCTGGCGTGATCGCCCCGCCAAGGAGCGCGCACAGATCATGCGGCGCTGGTTCGACGCCATCGTCACCGAGCAAGAGCGCCTTGCGCAGATCATCACGGCGGAGCAGGGCAAGCCGCTCGCTGAGGCGCGTGGCGAGATCGCGTATGGCGCCTCCTACATCGACTGGTTCGCGGAGGAAGGCCGTCGCGTCTATGGCGACATCGTGCCCGGAGCCGTGGACCGTCGCATTCTCGTCCTGAAACAGGCGATCGGCGTCACGGCGGCGATCACGCCCTGGAATTTCCCCTCCGCAATGCTTGCCCGCAAGGTCGCGGCCGCGCTCGGCGCGGGTTGCACCATGGTGGTCAAGCCGGCCGAACTCACGCCTTTCTCGGCGCTCGCGCTCGCGCAGACGGCCGAGCGCGCCGGCGTGCCGCCGGGCGTCGTCAATGTCGTCACGGCGTTAGATCCGGCCCCTGTCGGCGAAGAACTCACGCGCAATCCGACGGTGCGCAAACTGTCATTTACGGGGTCCACGGAGGTCGGGCGCGTTTTGCTGCGGCAGGCCGCCGACAATGTGCAGAAATGTTCGATGGAGCTTGGCGGCAACGCGCCGCTGATCGTCTTCGAGGACGCCGATCTCGAGCGCGCGGTCGCGGGCGCGATCGCCACCAAATATCGCAATTGCGGACAGACCTGCATCTCCGCCAATCGCTTTCTTGTTCACGCGGCGATTGCGGGCGCGTTTTCCGAAAGGCTCGCGCAGGCGACGCGCGCCCTTCGCGTCGGGCCGGGGACGCAGGAGGGCGTCGCGGTCGGGCCCTTGATCGAGGAGGCGGCGCTTCTAAAGGTGGAGCGGCATATTTCCGACGCGCTCGCACATGGCGCGAAGCTGTTGACGGGCGGCTCCCGCCACGCGCTCGGCGGGCTCTTCTTCGAGCCGACGGTGCTCGGCAATGTGTCCCGCGACGCGCTGATTTTTCGCGAGGAGACTTTTGGCCCGGTCGCGCCGGTCATTTCCTTCGAGACGGAAGCGGAGGCGGTACGCCTCGCCAACGCGACGCCCTACGGCCTTGCCGCCTATTTTTACACCCGCGACGTGGCGCGAATCTTCCGCGTCGCGGAGCGGCTCGAATTCGGCATGGTGGGGGTGAACGAAAGCATTATCACATCGGAGGCCGCGCCCTTCGGAGGCGTCAAGCAATCCGGTCTTGGACGAGAGGGCTCGCGTTATGGAATTGATGATTATCTCGAACTGAAATACGTGTGCCTTGGCGGCCTCTGAGCGGCGACGCAGCAATTCGCCTGTCCTTTAGGGGGGGCGTGATTACGGGGCAACCCAGAGTCCCGAGGCAGCATCACGAAGTAAACTGTTTTTGCCCGGCGCTGGACGGGAAGGGGAGTTGCGCTGCCTGCCTTTGTGATGATCCGTTCGGAAGTCTCGTATTGGAAAGCGCACCGAAAAAACGGTCGTCGAGTTCAACGTCGAGCTCGCGACATAGCACTTCGATTGTTGCAACCGATAATACTTGACTGGCGTCGGGCCCCGTCGTCGGACGTCTCGCGATAAGCGCGTTCAACGCCTCGTAATCAAAAAGAGCTTTGCTTCTCATTCGATCCGGATGAAAGAGATCTCCAAAGTCGTCCGTCCAAAACGGTTTGATCTCCTGCGATACAGCATCCTTTTTTTGGAGAAGCGCGCCATTGAGGAGAATTTTGTCGAATTTTTCCGCGATATGTCGGGTTTGATGCGCGAGTTGCTTTAGCTCGAGGTGAAGCGTACGCGCCGACGGAGGCTCTGCCGTCGCTCCGTATGCGGTACGAATTTTTGCGATCTGGGGATACAGCTCCTGGATAATACGCCGTTGCAGCGTGCTAGACAGCTTCAAGTTCCAAGGGATCGACGCGAAGGTTTTTATTGAGCTTGCCGTAAGCAGCGGCGCGACTGTTGGCATCATATTAAAAAATGAACTTAGGTATGTTGTACTATGACTTGTCATTTTCCAAACATAGACGGCATCCAACTGCTGAGTTGTGTCAGCTCCCGAAACTTCCTTGCATACCTCTTCAATCTCGCTGGCAAGCCTGTCCTGGTACCACTTCAGCCAATTTCCAGGAGCCAAATTCTGCAGATTTGTCGATTGTAAGAAACGATATTGTATCGTTCTCTGTATATTTGCCAGACGATGCCTGCCTATGCCTAAAAACTCCTGACTCCAAGGAAAATATCTGAGTAATTCTCCTCCGCTCCCAATCATATGCAGTCGGTAATCTCGCGAAAGCACGGGTCTCGTCAGGTGCTGATGATAAATTTCGGTGAAACGGAGCTCCCCGCTCGTCCGCCAGACAAATGCCCGACGAAGCGCGTCATTTATCTCCGTGTCCCAAACTGTTGCTGGGTCGAAAAGAAACATTTTCAGCCCCACGGCGCTTGCCGCCTCTTCTGCAATTTGGACGTCAGTATCGGCCGGGGCGCCATTGACGGTGACCGCTAAAGGGACCGCTGCCCTCAATGCGGATGCAACAACGAGGCGGGAGTTGAATCCTCCGGTGAGATCGCAAACAATTGGCCCGCCTTCCGCGAATTGGCTGACGGACTTTGTAATGGCGCCAGCAACCTGCTCGACGACTTCACGAGGGCTGATGCGATCATCAGCGTAGGCGCTCCAATGTCGCCCGATAACTGCCGTTTCTTGTTTAAAAGTCAGATGTTCGCCAATGCTCAGACGACTGATTCCCTCGAACATTGTTCGAGGGGCCAACAAGACGCCGCGTGCGAGAAACTCCGCGACGCCCTGTGGAGAGAGCCCGACACCTGCGGACTTCGCGAGAAGCAGCGCATTGGTGGCAACGAAAGTCCCGCCCGGCGTCTCCAAATAATAAAGGTTCAATGCGCTCGCTTGATCATTCAAGGCGAGTCCTGTTTTGCTTCGCTTATCCCATAACGCCAAACAAAAAGCGCCCTCGTAGGAGTTGATACTTTTACCCTTCTCAGTGAGCGCATGAAATATAGATTTAAGTGAAGCCGCTCTATCTGCATTACATTCAAATATTATTCCCTTCACCAATATCCAGCCTTCATCGCCCTCATAAAACTGAAGACGACGCGCATCCT
>CAVQNJ010000031.1:0-47369 GCA_963713845.1 uncultured Alphaproteobacteria bacterium | reverse complement strand
TGCGCCGGCGCACGGACGGCGGGCGCGAGGGGTCGCGAGCCTTTCGACGCCCGCATTGGAACTTGAGCGCCGCAGCGGCGGGCGTGTTGCGGCGGGGCGGGAGGAAGTCGTCCCCAGCGCCTCCTCCCGCCTTTTTTCCAGCTCAATCGTTCGGCGCGAGCATTTTTTCCGGCCGCACGATCGCGTCGAACTCCGCCTCGGTCACCTTGCCGGAGGCGAGCGCCTCCTCCTTGAGGCTCGTGCCGTTCTTGTGCGCCGCGCGGGCGATCTTGCGAGGCCGCGTCATAGCCGATCTTCGGCGCGAGCGCCGTGACGAGCATCAGCGAGCGCTCGAGGAAGCGCGTGATGTTGGCCTCGTCGGCCTCGATGCCGTCGACGCAGCGCGGGACGAAACTGTCGATGCCCGTCGGCAGCAGATCGATCGATTCGAGCATCGCGAAGGCGATCACCGGCTTCATCACATTGAGCTCGAGATGGCCCTGCGACGCGGCGAAAGTGATCGTCGCTGATTGCCGAAGACGCGGGCGCAGACCATGGTGATCGCCTCGACCTGGGTCGGATTGACCTTGCCGGGCATGATCGACGAGCCGGGCTCGTTCTCGGGCAGTTGCAATTCCGCGAGGCCGGCGCGCGGACCGGAGCCGAGCAGGCGGATGTCGCTGGCGATCTTGTAGAGGCCCGGCGGCCAGCGCATTGATCGCGCCATGGGCGAAAACGATCGCGTCATGCGCGGCGAGCGCCTCGAATTTGTTCGGCGCGGTGACGAAGGGCAGGCCGGTCTGCTGCGCGATATTGGCGGCGACTTCCTCGGCGAAGCCCTTGGCGGTGTTGACGCCGGTGCCCACCGCCGTGCCGCCCTGCGCCAGCGCGAAAAGGTCTGGCAGCGCCGTGCGGATGCGCGCCGCGCCATATTTCGCCTGCGCGGCATAGCCGGAAAACTCCTGGCCGAGCGTCACCGGCGTCGCGTCCTGCAGATGGGTGCGGCCGATCTTGACGATATGCGAGAATTGCGAGGCCTTGCGCTCGAGCGCGGCGTGCAGCCGCTCGACCGCCGGCAGAAGCTTGCCGGAGACGGCGAGCGCGCCGGCGATATGGATGGCGGTCGGGAAACTGTCGTTGGAGGACTGGCCGAGATTGACGTGATCGTTGGGATGCACCGGCTCCTTGGCGCCGCGCGCCGCGCCGAGCAGCTCGTTGGCGCGGTTGGCGATCACTTCGTTGACGTTCATGTTGGTCTGGGTGCCGGAGCCGGTCTGCCAGACGACGAGCGGGAAATGCTCGTCGAGCTTGCCGTCGATCACCTCCTGCGCGGCCGTCGACGATGGCCGTCGGCGACCTCCTGCGCGATCAGGCCCTTCGCCGCGTTCACTTGGCCGCCGCCAGCTTGACGCGCGCGAGCGCATGGACGACCTCGATCGGCATGCGCTGGCCGCCGATGGGGAAATTCTCGCGCGAGCGCTGGGTCTGCGCGCCCCAATAGGCCCAGGACGGCACGGCGATGTCGCCGAAGGAATCGCGTTCGATGCGGCTGTCTTCAGTCATCGGTCTCGCTCGAAGAAAGGGCGATGAGCCCGTCCGCGTTGAGAACGGCCGTGCGAAGCGGCTCCCAGCGCGCTCCCTATGCGGCATTTCCTGCCGGCGTTCAATCTCGGCTGGCGTGAGTCAACGGCGCGGCGTGCGCGGCTCGGCGGCCTCGCGCGCGGGCGCGGCGGGTAGCGACATGAGTTCGGCGAGACGGTTGCGGGCGCGGTTGACGCGGCTCTTCATCGTGCCGGGCGCGCAGCCGCAGATTTCGGCCGCCTCCTCATAGGACATGCCGGACGCCGCGACGAGGATCAGCGCTTCGCGCTGGTCGAGCGGCAGTTTCTGCAGCGCCTCGCGAAAATCGAGGAAATCCATGTGCGCGTTCTGCGATTCGGGCGCGACGAGACGCGCCGCGATGGCGCCGTCAGGATCTGGCGCCTCGCGCCGGCGCTTGCGGAATTCGCTGTAATAGATGTTGCGCAGGATCGTGAATAGCCAGGCGGTGAGATTGGTGCCCTCGGAGAAGGAGCCGAGGCTTCCCCATGCCTTGACCAGCGTCTCCTGGACGAGGTCATCGGCGCGGTCGGCATTGCCGCAGATGGATACGGCGAACGCCCGCAAGTTCGGGATCGCCGCGATGAGGTCCCTCTTCAGGCTCTGTCCGTCGCCGGGACTTGCTCCTCTCCGCTTCACTCTCTCTCCCTGGGCGCGCCACTCGACACGCCCGAGGATACCATATTTTTTTCCAGCTGGTTCAGGAGATTGAGAAAGCGGTCCGGAACCGGCTGGGCGACCAGATCGTCATAGAGGTTTTGAAGCTCCTTGCCGATCGCGTCGCCAAAATCGACGTTCCGCATTTTTCGTCTTGTCCTTTTCGATGAGCGAAGGCTGTCGCCGTCCTATCGCGCGGGCTCGACGACTTGCGGGCGCCGAGCTCCCGCCCAAGCCCGCCGCGACAGCCGCCATGCTGCGGGGAAGCGTTCCCGGAAAACGACAGTGTCGGCGCACAGCTGATCCTCGTCGGATTTTGCGCGCGCGACGGCAGTTTCCGGATTGTTTTTCACCATGGAGCCCCCGATTTGCAAACACATGATTTTCTGTGGCGGACCTTGATCGCCGCGATATAGTGCGATGCACGGAAGGCAAAACGCCGCGCTCTTGGATTGGTTCCTATAATTTTTGCGTGTTGTTTTGACGCATGTGCAAAGTCCTTGTTTCAAACGGTTCCACAGTCGCCTCTGGAGGGGCGCCACATGTCGGTTTCAAGAGAGATTGCCACGCATCTTCCCTATTTGCGCCGCTTCGCCCGGGCGCTGGTCGGCACTCGTGAAGGCGGGGACGCCTATGTTCTGGCTACGCTCGAGGCGGTTGTCGCGGAACCGCGAAAACTCGGCGAATACGAGGATCTGCGCGTCTCCTTGTACAAATTGTTCCTCGCCGTCTGGTCCGCCGCGCCGATTAACGTTCATACGGAGCCCGAGCCGTCAGGGATGAGGACCATGGCGCGCGCCGCAACCTTGACGCAATCTCGCTCAGACCGCGCATCGCCTTTCTGTTGCACGCGCTGGAGGGGTTCGATCTCGAGCAGGTCGGTGACGCGCTCGGTGTTTCGGAACGGGACGCCAATCAGCTCATCGAGCTCGCCAACGCGGAGATCGCGGAACAAATCGCGACCGACGTGCTCATCATCGAGGACGAGCCGCTGATCGCCCATGACCTTCGCAGCATCGTCGAAGAACTGGGGCATAGCGTCGTCGGCATGGCGCGCACGCATCGCGAGGCGGTGGCGGCGATCGAAACCGCCAAACCCGGGCTGATTTTCGCCGATATTCAGCTTGCCGACGGGAGTTCGGGGCTCGACGCCGTGAATGAGATTCTCAACGCTCTGTCGACGCCGGTCATCTTCGTCACGGCCTATCCTGAACGCTTTCTGACCGGCGCGCCCCCCGAGCCGGCCTTCCTCGTCACCAAGCCCTTCAGTGTCGAAAGTCTCAAGGCGGTGATCAGCCAGGCGCTGTTCTTCAATCGCAGGTCGCAAAAAACCGGCGCCTGAACGTGGCTTTCAAAGGCTTGAAAATCCTAGCTTAAGTATATTCCCGTATAGGTTTTTTGTCCTCCGCAAGCTTGGCTACGTATATTCCACGATTGCGGAAACCTTGGCCGATCAGGCAAGTTATACGCGTGGCGCTGGGGGCAGGAGTAGCGACCATGCAGGAAGTAGTGAAAAAGTCGAATCGGGGCTTTGCCTCGATGGATCCGGAGAAACAACGCGCGATCGCGCGTAAAGGGGGACAGAGCGTTCCGGACGAAAAGCGCAGCTTCTCACAAAATCCAGAGCTCGCGGCGCGCGCTGGCCGTAAAGGCGGGCAAAGCGTCAATCCGGCGAAACGCAGTTTCTCTCGCGATCATACACTCGCCTCGGAAGCGGGCCGCAAGGGCGGTCACGCATCGCATGGCGGTGGACAGAAGAGGGTGTCGGTCTAAGGGCCGACGCCGGAGAGCGACGCGGAGCCCGGGTTGGCGCTCCGCGCGAGGAAATGCTTAGAGCAATTCTTTGTCTGGCGTGGCGCGGGCGTTCGCAGGCGACTGAGCGAATGGCTCGTGCCGCGCAAGCTTTTACGGGGCGAGAGCGGCCGCCTTACGCGGCGAACGGCTTCGAGCGCTGGGCAATGAGGGAATAAAGCGCGTCTGATCGCGCGTGGCGCGAATGGTCGCCACCAGTCCAGGATCCCGAAGCATCCGGGCGGCGCAAGCCAGAGCCTTCAGGTGGTCGGCCCCCGACGTTTCGGGCGCAATCAACAGAAAAACCAGATCGACAGGCGCGCCGTCGAGCGATTCGAAATCCACCGGGCGCTCGAGCCGGGCGAAAATCCCGAAAAGCGACTTCACCTTGGCGAGTTTGCCATGGGGAATGGCGATGCCCTCGCCAATGCCTGTCGAGCCGAGACGCTCGCGATGCAGCAGCGCGTCGAAAATTTCGCGCGACGGCAATCCGGAGAGCTTCGCCGCGCGCTCGCTCAGCTCGAGAAGCAATTGTTTTTTCGTGGTCGCCCGCAAATTGGCGACGACCGCTTCGGGCGTGACAAGATCCGTGAGCCGCATGCGACGCCCTATTCGTTAAAGCGTTGGAGTTTCCGCCTTCATCGGCGCGCTCCGTCCCGGTGAAGGAAATCGCAAGATACATGCCGAGGAGGCCGCGAATATGACCGCGCCCCCCGATGCCTCCCCTGCCGGTTGCGCCTGGCTGGACGCCAGCCTACTCGCCCGCGGGCGTGTCTATCCAACCGATATTGTTGTCGGTACGCCGGTAGACAATATTGACGCGCCCGGTATTTGCGTGACGAAACACCAGCACCGGCGCCCCGCTCAAGTCGAGGTCGAGGACGGCCGCGGAAACAGAAAGCCGCCGAAGACTGGTCGTCGTTTCCGCAACGACCGCCGGGCTGAATTCGGGCGACGCCTCATGCTCCTGATCCGGCGCTTCGAGCACCTGGTAGGAGACGACCTCCGGCGCTTCATGGCCGTGGCCGTCGTGATGGCTCTTTAGCCGCTCCTTGTAGCGGCGCAGGCGTTTTTCCAGTCGCTCGGCGGCCTGCTCGAAGGTGGCGTAAGGCTCCTGGCCCCGCCCGTCGGCCTGAAGCACGATGCCCGAGGTCAGATGAAGACTGCAATCGGCGCGATAACCGGAGCCCTCGGGCGTAATCGTGACATGGCCGCTGACCCCGCCGTCGAAATATTTGGCGGTCGCCTGCTCGAGACGCTGAACCACGTGATTGCGCAGCGCTTCGCCGATATTGATATTCTTGCCCGAAACTCTCAGGGACATGTCGCCTTGCCTTTGTCGAGCGGCCGACTGCCGCGAGCGAGAGGCGTCGAACTCTCCGCGCTGAAGCCGCTCATCGATTTTTTTTATCGTCCGAGCCCGGCCCGCCTCAAGCGCGAGGGCTCAGCCGTCGCGGAACTCCGCTGCGGCAAAATTTCCGGGATGGGTTAGAAGGCTCCGCTCGGGAAGTCAATGGGCGCCCGGATTTCTCGCGCTGCGCCGCAACGCCCGCGCTCAATGCGCCGCGTGATACGCCTGTTCGCGCGCCAGCGCTATTTTTGCCCGCCGCCGGTCCACCGACGAGGGAATGCGCAGGCTGTCGCGATATTTCGCGACGGTGCGACGCGCGATGTCGATGTCCGCCGCCTTGAGCCTGGCCACGATGGCGTCGTCGGAGAGAACATCCTCCGCGCTCTCCCGGTCGATCATCTGTTTGATGCGGAAACGCACCGATTCGGCCGAATGGGCTTCGCCGCCGCTCGTCGTCGCGATCGAGGCGGAGAAGAAATATTTCAGTTCGAAGATCCCGCGCGGCGTAATCATATATTTGTTCGACGTGACGCGGGAGACGGTCGATTCGTGCATGCCGATGGCGTCGGCGATCGTGCGCAGATTGAGCGGGCGCAAATGTTCGACGCCCCGGGCGAGGAAGCCGTCCTGCAGGCGCACGATCTCCGAGGACACCTTGAGAATGGTGCGGCTGCGCTGCTCCAGGCTTTTCGTCAGCCAGTTTGCGTTTTGCAGACAGGTGGAGATGAAAGTCTTGTCGGCGTCGCGCGCGCCGGCGCTGATCTTCGCCGCATAGGTGTGATTGACGAGAACCCGCGGCAAAGCGTCCGAATTCAGTTCGACGCGCCACGAGCCGTCGGCCGCGGCGCGCACGATGACGTCGGGAACGAGGGGCTGAATCGGCGCGTCGCCGAAGGCGCGCCCGGGCTTGGGATCGAGGCTGCGCAATTCGCTCGCCATGTCCGCGACGTCCTCCGCATCCACGCCGCAGATCTTTGCGAGCTGCGCAAAATCGCGCTTGGCGACAAGCGGCAGATTGGCGACGAAAAGCTGCATGGCGGGATCGTAGCGGTCGCGCTCCTTGAGTTGTATCGCAAGACATTCGGCAAGATCACGAGCGCCGACGCCGGACGGGTCGAAGGTTTGAATGGTGGCGAGCACCTCCGCCGCCTCGCGCGGGTCGGCCTCGAGCCGCTGCGCAATTTCGTCGAGGTCTTCGCGCAAATAGCCGGTCTCGTCGACCCCGTCGATGATCGATTGGCCGATCAGGCGCCGGCGCGCGTCGGGAAAGGCGAGGGCGAGCTGAGCGCCCAGATGCTCGTGAAGGCTCGGCCGCGCGGCGACATAGGCCTCGAGATTAGGCGCCTCGCCATCCTCGCCGCCCCCGCCGCCCGCGGCGCCGCTCCAGGACGTCGCAGAAAGGCCGGCGCCCTCGAGCGCCTCGCGCGGCGCCTCCGTCGTCACCGCCGGGCCCTCGGGCTCGAAGGCGTTGCTCATGTCCGCGCCCAGATCGGCCGACAGCGTCGCCGCATCGACGGCGAGCGAGTCGCGCGCCCAGTCGCCCTCCTGCGGCGCGCCATCGAACGCCGCGCTCGTGTCGCCACCGCCGAATTCCTGCTCCTGCCCGCCCTCGCGCTCGGCGACGGCGCCCTCGGTCGAGTAATCCGCCTCCTGGGCCTCGAGCAGCGGATTGCGCTCCAGTTCATCGTGCAGAAAGGCCGATAGCTCCATATTGGAGAATTGCAAAAGCTTGATCGCCTGCAGGAGCTGCGGGGTCATGACCAGGGCTTGGCCCTGTCGCATCATAAGCTTGGTCGAAATCGCCATCTGCGCTGACTCGCACCGTTTGCACGACCGGCTTCGCGGCCTGTTTCTTGCTTATATCACGGCAGGAGAAGCGGAGCAGGTTCAAATAGTCGGCGCCGCCTGCGGCGAAACGCCCAAGGGTTAATCAACCGTTAATGTCGCTCTCAAAAGGGGGGAAGAGACCGTGACGTCGGGACGCGTTGGCGCGCAGAAATCCGGCCCAACCCGCGAAGATCTCACAGAATTCTTACATCTTGAAATCTTCGCCGAGGTAGATACGCCTGACATCTGGATTGGCGACGATCTCCTCCGGCGGCCCCTCCGTCAGAACATGGCCGTTATAGATGATGTAGGCGCGGTCGGTGAGTCCGAGCGTCTCGCGCACGCTGTGGTCGGTGATCAGAACGCCGATGCCGCGCGACTTCAGATGCCGCACGAGATCTTGGATGCCGCCCACCGCGATCGGGTCGATGCCCGCAAAAGGTTCGTCCAGCAGCATGAAAGACGGGTGTCCGGCGAGCGCGCGGGCGATCTCGCAGCGTCGCCTTTCGCCGCCCGAGAGCGCCACCGCCGGCGTATGACGCATGCGCGTCAGGCGGAATTCGTCGAGAAGCGCCTCGAGTTCATCGGCGCGTTTTTTCTCGTCCGGCTGGGTGATCTCGAGCACGGCGCGAATATTGTCCTCGACCGAGAGACCGCGAAACACCGACGCTTCCTGCGGCAGGTATCCGATGCCAAGCCGCGCGCGGCGATACATGGGCAACGGCGTAACGTCATAGCCGTCGAGCGAGATGACCCCGTTGTCGGGCTTCACGCAGCCCGGTAATCATATAGAAGACAGTCGTCTTGCCGGCGCCGTTGGGTCCGAGCAGGCCGACCGCCTCGCCGCGCCGGACATGCAGGCTGACGTCCTCCACCACACGGCGCGTCTTGTAGGACTTGGCGAGATGATGCACGGACAGCAGGCCTTGGCCGTCCAATCCCGAAGGCTCGACTGGAGCCGCCCTGCGCCGCGCCGGGCCCGTCGCGCGCGACGTCGCCGTGAGCCCAAACCGGGGCGTCCTCGGTCGGGGCGCCTAAATTCTGGGCGCCGCCCGATCGGACATCGGTCTCGGCGGGAGCGTCGATCGTATGCGACGCGGCGTCCGCCCGACGGCGCGCCCGAATCGCCCCAAATCCCAAAGAGGGACTGCGCGGCGGCGCGCAAGCGCGTCGAGAGGGGGGCGAAGTTGCTCAAAAAAACCGTCGCTTGGGGAGGAGTGCAAGTGCGGGCGGGCGGCGCCCCTCCTCGGGCCCGGGCGCCGCCTCCTTCCTAACCTAGAGCCGCGCGCGTCGCCGACGTGGAGCAACGTTTGGTCAGGTCCAGGGTCGGGATTGTGCGGCTGCCTTTTCGAAGGCGTCGATCTTGTCGCCCTTCTGCAAGGTGAGGCCGATGTCGTCCAGCCCATTGAGAAGACAATGTTTGCGGAAGGGTCGATGTCGAAACGCACGACCCCGCCATCGGGTCCGCGAATCTCCTGGGCTTCGAGATCGACGGTCAGCGTCGCATTGGCGCCGCGCTCGGCGTCGTCCATCAGCCGTCGAGTTCGGCCTGCGTCACTTTGATCGGAAGAATGCCGTTCTTGAAGCAGTTGTTATAGAAAATGTCGGCGAAGCTCGTGGAGACGACGCAGCGCACGCCGATAATCGAGCAGCGCCCAGGGCGCGTGCTCTCGCGAGGAGCCGCAGCCGAAATTATCGCCGGCGATCAGGATGCGCGCTTCCGGTAGGCTGGCTTGTTGAGCACGAAGTCGGGGTTTTCGGACCCGTCCTCGCGATAGCGCATCTCCGAGAAGAGACCTTTGCCGAGGCCCGTACGGGCGATGGTTTTCAGATATTGCTTGGGGATGATCATGTCCGTGTCGACGTTCATGATCGGCAGCGGCGCGGCGACCCCCGTCAGAGTTGTGAATTTGTCCATTTTTGAGGCCCGGCGGGATGAGGAATGTCGGGGCCCTTTAGCAAATTGGCCGCTTGAGGCAAAGTGCGGCGCCTGCCCAATCGGTCCTGTTCGAGCGCGCGCCAGGCCGCTCGCACGCGCCGGCGGCTTTCTGCTAGGGTGCAAAAAACGCCGCATCCGGGCCGTGCGATGACCTTGCAGAACCTCACCATCGAGTCGGTCGGCTACCTCGCCGCTGCGGCGAATGTTTTCGTTTTCCTGTCAAACACCATGATCCCGCTGCGGATGGCGGCGATCCTCGCCAACGCCCTGTTTGCCGCCTATTTCTTTTTGAAGGGCTATTATCCGCTCTTCGCGCTGAACGCCGTCATGCTCCCGATCAACGTGTTTCGCCTCAGGCAGATGCAGCGGCTCATCGCCGACGTGAAAACGGCGACGGAAGCCGCGGCCGATGGCGAGTTCGACTATGCCTGGCTGCGCCCTTACATGAAACCGCTCAAGCTTCCGCAGGGCTTCACGCTCCACCGCAAGGGCGATCTCTCCGAGGAGGCCTATGTTCTGGTGCGGGGAGAAGTGTCCCTGCTGGAACCCGGCGTCACCCTCGCTCCCGGCGCGTTTTTCGGCGAAATGGGCCTCTTCACGGAAGAGAACCGGCGCACGGCCACCGCCGTGGCCACGACCGAGGTCGAGCTTCTCTGCGTGCGCTATGACGAGCTTCTCGAACTTGCGGCGCAGAACCCGCGCTTCGGATTTTATCTCATGAGGCTGATGATGAAGCGCATGCAGCATAATGTCGAAATCGCGCATCGTCCAAAGCCGAAGGCGAGACCTTCGCCCGAACTCGCGCGCTGACCCGCCTTCGCCTTGACGAACCAAAAGCGCTCTTAGCGGCGCGGAGTGCCCAATGCCAGAAAAAATCTATCCGGTTCCCGACACATGGAAGAAAAATGCGCGCATCGACGCCGCCGCCTATGACGCGCTTTACGCGCGCGCGCGTCAGGACCCGGACGGCTTTTGGGCGGAGCAGGCGCAGCGTATCGACTGGATCGCGCCCTTCTCCCGGGTCAAGCACCGAGCTTCGACAGCCATAACGTCTCGATCAAATGGTTCGAGGACGGCGACGATCAACGTCGCCATGAACTGCCTCGACCGGCATTTGCCGACGCGCGCCGACCAGACCGCCATCATCTGGGAAGGCGACGATCCTGCTCTCGCAGCCACATCACCTATGCGCGAACTGCACGAGATGTCTGCCGTCTCGCCAACGTGCTCAAGAAGCATGCGGCGTCAAGAAGGGCGACCGCGTCACCATCTATCTGCCGATGATCCCGGAGGCGGCCTACGCCATGCTGGCCTGCGCGCGCATCGGCGCCGTCCATTCCGTCGTCTTTGGCGGCTTTTCGCCCGACGCGCTCGCCGGCGCATCGAGGACTGCGGCTTCCGATGTGATCATCACCGCCGATGAAGGTTTGCGCGGCGGTCGCCGCATTCCGCTCAAGGCCAATGTCGACGCGGCTCTGGACAAGGTTCGACCGTCAAATCGTGATCGTGGTCACGCGCACCGGCGCCCAGTCGACATGGTCCCGGGCCGCGATTTTCGGTACGAGGACGAAGCCGCGCGGCGTTCACGCCGACTGTCCCTATGCGGAGATGGGCGCCGAGGACCCGCTGTTCATCCTCTATACGTCGGGATCGACCGGCAAGCCCAAGGGCGTTCTGCATACGACGGGCGGCTACCTGGTCTATGCTTCGCTGACGCACGAGTACGTCTTCGACTATCGCGACGGCGACGTCTATTGGTGCACGGCCGACATCGGCTGGGTGACGGGCCACAGCTATATCGTCTACGGCCCTCTCGCCAATGGCGCGACGACGCTCATGTTCGAAGGCGTGCCCAACTATCCCGACGTCTCCCGCTTCTGGGAGATCGTCGACAAGCACAAAGTCACGATCTTCTATACGGCGCCGACCGCCATCCGCGCCTTGATGGCGGCCGGCGACGCGCCGGTGAAGAAGACCAGCCGCAAATCGCTTCGGCTTCTGGGCTCCGTGGGCGAACCGATCAATCCGGACGCCTGGCTGTGGTATCACCGCGTCGTCGGCGAGGAACGCTGCCCGATCGTCGACACCTGGTGGCAGACGGAGACCGGCGGCATGCTGATCTCGCCGCTGCCCGGCGCGACCGCCGCTCAAGCCCGGCTCGGCGACGCGGCCGCTCTTCGGCGTCAGCCCGAAATCGTCGACGCCTCAGGGAATGTTCTCGAGGGCCCTGCGAAGGCAATCTCGTCATCGCCAATTCCTGGCCGGGCCAGATGCGAACGGTCTTCGGCGATCACGAACGTTTCGCGCAGACCTATTTTTCGACCTATCCGGGCAAATATTTCACCGGCGACGGCTGCCGGCGCGACGCGGACGGCTATTACTGGATCACGGGACGCGTCGACGACGTCATCAATGTCTCCGGCCATCGCCTCGGCACCGCCGAGATCGAAAGCGCGCTGGTCGCCCATGAGAAAGTCGCGGAAGCCGCGGTCGTCGGCTATCCGCATGACCTCAAGGGACAGGGCATTTACGCCTATGTGACGCTGATGGAAGGCGCGCACGCCGAGCGAGGATTTGCGCAAGGCGCTGGTCAAATGGGTGCGCGAGGAGATCGGCCCCATCGCCACGCCCGACGTGATCCAGTTTGCGCCCGGACTGCCGAAGACCCGCTCGGGCAAGATCATGCGGCGCATCCTGCGCAAGATCGCGGAGGGCGACTTCGGCGCGCTCGGCGACACCTCGACCCTTGCCGATCCTGGCGTGGTGGATACGCTCGTGACGGAGCGCCCCCCCGTCTAAGGCTGGCGAAAATCCTCGCCCCTTTGGCGGGCCCGCGCGTGTCGGAATTCTTTCATGGCAGGCATTTATATTCTGATGGGCGCGGTTCATCGCGCCCCTGAGAAAGTGGTCCCATGAAGCGTCTCGTCGCCCTCCTTGCCGGAATGCTCGCCGCGACCCCCGCGCGCGCGGATTCCGACGTGGAACATGCGCGCTACGTGGTGGTCGGCTCTGCGGGCGCGATCGAGTTGCGCGATTATGCGCCGCAGATTGTCGCGCAGACGACGGTCGCCGGCGCCCGCGAAGCGGCGATCAGCGAGGGTTTTCGTCGCCTCGCGGGCTATATTTTCGGCGACAACGCCCCGAAGAAGAAAATCGCCATGACGGCGCCGGTGACGCAGCAGAGCAGCGGCGCGGGCGAAAAAATCGACATGACCGCTCCCGTGCGGCAAAGCGGCGCGGGCGGGCGTTGGACCGTCAGCTTCACCATGCCGGCCGAGCAAACGATGGAAAGCCTGCCTCGACCCAACAACGCCGCCGTAACGCTGGCGCGCGAACCTGGAAAGCGCCTCGCGGCCATACGCTTTTCCGGACTCGCGAGCGAGGCGGACCTCGCCGAGAACGAAAGCCGGCTGCTCGATTACGTGAAGCAGAAGGGATTGTCCGCAAAGAGCGCGCCGCAATACGCCTTCTACGATCCGCCCTGGACCCTTCCCTGGAACAGGCGCAACGAAGTCTTGGTCGAGGTCGGCCGCTAGCCGGCGCGACCGGGAACGCCCGCCCTCGCTGGAATGGCCGGCAAGAGCGCGAAGCGGGGGCGGGTCGTCTTTCTGTCATGCCCATCGCCGCGCCCGCGACTTCCCGAGGCGGCCGACCGCAACGCGCGCTCTCCGGCCTGCGTGAGAGGGCGTCGCGTGACGTCCGCGACCGCAAGAGCGCCACGAGGTGCTTCCCGCTCGACCGCGCCGCGACCATTCTCGAACTTGACACCGAGCTGGCGCCAATGTCACTCGCGGCGCGCAATGGACAATAAAAAGGAAGGGCGGTCGCGGATGGCGAAGGCGTTTATTTTTCCCGGACAGGGCTCGCAGGCTGTCGGCATGGGCAAGGCGCTCGCCGAGGCCTTCCCGTCGGCGCGCGCCGTGTTCGACGAAGTCGATTCGGCGCTCGCGCAGCCGCTCTCCAAACTGATGTTCGAGGGCCCCGAAGCCGAATTGACGCTCACCGCCAATGCGCAGCCCGCGCTGATGGCCGTCTCG
This sequence comes from uncultured Alphaproteobacteria bacterium, assembly GCA_963713845.1. GTDB lineage: Bacteria > Pseudomonadota > Alphaproteobacteria > Rhizobiales > Beijerinckiaceae > Methylocystis. The sequence goes on along the minus strand of CAVQNJ010000031.1, from coordinate 34,189 downwards.
CTCGCCGCAATCCGCGTGCTCGAGACCGAGTGCGGACCTCGACCTCGCGCGCGACGCGGCGTTCGTCGCCGGCCATTCGCTCGGCGAATATTCCGCGCTCGCCGCCGCCGGGGCCCTTTCCTCGCCGATACGGCGCGGTTGCTGCGCATTCGCGGCGACGCCGATGCAGAAAGCCGTTCCGGTCGGGGAAGGCGCCATGGCGGCGCTGCTCGGCGCCGAACTCGACCAGGCGCGGCGACATCGCCGCCGCGGCGCGTCGCAAGGCGTCGGTCTGCCAGGTCGCCAACGACAATGGCGGCGGGCAGGTGGTGATCTCCGGCGCGAAGGCGCGCGGTCGAGAGGGCGATGGACATCGCCAAGGAGCGGGGGATCAAGCGCGCGGTCCTGCTGCCCGTTTCCGCGCCCTTCCATTGCGCGCTGATGCAGCCCGCCGCCGACGCCATGGCGCAAGCGCTTGGCAATGCCCAGATCGCGCCGCCGCGCGCCCCCGTCGTCGCCAATGTCACGGCGGCGCCGTACCCGACCCAGAGAAGATTCGCAGGCTTCTCGTCGAGCAGGTCACCGGCGCGGTGCGCTGGCGGGAAAGCGTGGCCTACATCGCGGCGGCCGGCGTGACCCGCTTCGTCGAATGCGGCTCGGGCAAGGTTCTCACCGGCCTGCTGAAGCGCATCGCCCCGGCGGCGTCAGGCATTTGCGTTGGAACGCCGGCAGATCTCGACGCCTATCGCGCCTTCGCCTGACCCGAGAAAGCCCCCGCCCGGACCCCCGCCTTCGTCGTTGCGCGCCAAGGTCGCCTTCCACCCTCGCTCGAAACGGCGGCCTTGGCCAAGGCCTCGCAATTTCTGAAATTCGCGCTAAACGGGTGCCCAAGAAAAGCTCCTGCATGCCTCGCATGCGGGTCAGGGAGGACAAAGAATGTTCGATTTGTCTGGCAAGACGGCGCTCGTGACCGGCGCGAGCGGAGGTATCGGCGGGGATATCGCCCGCGCATTGGTACGTCGGGCGCGCCGGTCGCCTTCCGGCACGCGGCGCGAGGCGCTGGAGGCGCTCGCCGCCGATATCGGCGGCAAGACCCACGTGCTGCCCGCAATCTCGCCGACAAGGAGAGACGGAGAAACTGGTTCCCGCCGCCGAGGCCGCGCTGGGCGGCGTCGACATTCTGGTCAACAACGCCGGCGTCACCCGCGACATGCTGTTCATGCGTCTCAAGGACGAGGATTGGGACACGGTCCTGGACATCAATCTCACCTCGGCCTTCCGGCTCTCGCGCGCGGCGCTGCGCGGGATGATGAAGAAGCGCTTCGGGCCGCATCATCGGCATCACCTCGGTCGTCGGCGTGACCGGCAATCCGGGCCAGGGCAATTACGCCGCCGCCAAGGCCGGCATGATCGGCATGTCCAAGTCGCTCGCCGGGGAAGTCGCCTCGCGCGGCGTCACCGTCAACTGCGTCGCGCCGGGCTTCATCGAGAGCCCGATGACCGATTCGCTGACCGATGCCCAGAAACAGGCGATCCTCTCGCGCCGTTCCCGCCGGCCGACTGGACCGGCGCGGACGTCGCCGCCGCGGTCGTCTTCCTCGCCAGCGCCGAAGCCGGCTATGTCACCGGACAGACGCTTGCACGTGAATGGCGGCATGGCGATGATCTGACGCTGGCGCCGCCGAGCGGCCGATCTCGGCGCGACCCGCGGCTGCGGCTTTTTGCCTCTCGACGGCGCGCGTCGGCAGGCTTTTTTTCGCGCTGCCGCGCGGATTCGCGGCCTCTCGCCAAGGTAAAGAAGTGTGTTACCGAGACCGACGCCGCGAGAGGGGCGGCGCCGCCGCATTTCCGCGTCACCAGGCTTGAGCGCGACTGTCGCAGCGCCGCCTTCGGGACGCCGGCCGGCGCGCAGAAAATATTGGAGATCGAAACGGCGCGCAGGCGAGGCCTCGCTTCGCCGGCATCGGTGCGAGCACCATAGCTACAGGGACGAAATCAGATGAGCGATGTCGCCGAGCGCGTGAAGAAGATCGTTGTCGAACACCTCGGCGTCGAGCCCGAGAAGGTTGTCGATAAGGCGAATTTCATCGACGATCTGGGAGCGGATTCGCTCGACACGGTCGAGCTGGTCATGGCTTTCGAAGAAGAGTTCGGCGTCGAGATTCCGGACGACGCGGCAGAGACGATCGTGACCGTCGGCGACGCCGTGAAATTCCTCGAAAAGGCCAAAGCCGCCTGATCCACTCAATGACGGGCGCGGCGGCGACGCCGCGCGCTTTACTCCGCCGCCGCCCGCCGAACCGCCAGACGGCGCCGTCTTGAACAACGTTCGAGAGTAAGCCATGCGCAGGGTGGTCGTCACCGGGCTTGGCGTTGTGTCGCCTTTGGGCTGCGGCGTCGAAACGAATTGGCGGCGTTGATCGCCGGCGAACACGGATTCCGGCGCATCGACACCTTCGAGGTCGACGATCTCGCCTGTCAGATCGCGGCCATCATCCCCGCGGCGACGGCTCCGAGCGGCTCCTTCAATCGCCGACGACTGGTTCGACCCCAAGGAACAGCGCAAAGTCGACGATTTCATCATCTATGGCGTCTGCCGCCGCGACGCAGGCGCTGGCGGACGCCGGCTGGAAGGCCGACACGCCCGAGAAGCAGGAAGACGACCGGCGTGCTGATCGGCTCCGGCATCGGCGGACTCGGCGGCATTTACGAGACCTCGATCATTCTGAAGGAAAAGGGCCCGCGCCGCGTCTCGCCCTTCTTCATCTCTGGCCGCATCATCAATCTCGTCGCCGGCTATGTCTCGATCATGCATGGCCTCAAGGGACCGAACTCACGCGGTTGTCACCGCCTGCGCGACCGGGACCCACGCCATTGGCGACGCCGCGCGCATCATCGCGCTGGGCGACGCCGAAGTCATGGTCGCGGGCGGCGCCGAATCGCCGGTCAACCGCATCGGCGTCGCGGGCTTCGCCGCCTGCCGCGCGCTCTCGACCGGCTTCAATGACCGGCCCGCGAAGCCGCTCGCGCCCCTATGACAAGGACCGCGACGGCTTCGTGCTGGGCGAAGGCGCGGGCTGCGTGGTGCTCGAGGAATATGAGCACGCCAAAGCGCGCGGCGCCAAGATCTACGCCGAACTCATCGGCTATGGCATGTCCGGCGACGCCTATCACATCACGGCGCCCGTCGCCCGACGGCGACGGCGCCTATCGCTGCATGAAGGCCGCTTTGCGGCGCGCCGGACTCTCCGTCTCCGACATCGACTATGTCAATGCCCATGGCACCTCGACGCCGCTGGGCGACGAGATCGAGCTGCGCGCCGTGCGAGCGGCTGCATCGGCAATCTCGACGCCGACGCTGTCGATGTCCTCGACCAAATCGGCGATCGGCCATCTGCTCGGCGCCGCCGGCGCGGTCGAGGCGATCTACTACGATCCTCGCGCTTACGCACAATGTCGCGCCGCCGACACGCAATCTCGACAATCCTTCCGTCGAGACGGCGATCGACCTCGTGCCCCCAAGAAGGCGCGGCGAGAAGTATCGACGTGGCTTTGTCCAACTCCTTCGGTTTTGGCGGGACCAACGCCTCGCTGGTTTTCGCCAGCTCTAAAGCATAAGTTATCGCAGTTTATTTTGCGGGGATGGGCGCGCGCGCGGACGTTTCGACGACGCCGCCGCAGTCTGCTAACCGATTCAGCTTTCCTGAATTCGCCACAATGAGCACGCATTGAGGCCAGTTGGCGAGAGGCCTCGTTTGCCGGCCCCAGGGTTCCACTGGATTGGCGTGATGATGATTATGAGCGACGAGACAGGCGAAAAGGCGACTGCGCCGGGCGGCGAACCGACAGTCCCCGAAAGCAAGCCACATGACTCGGCCAAGCTCGCCGACGCGGGCGAGGCTCCCGCAAAACCGGCAGAACACGCGCGTTGGAAATCAGTCAGTTCCGAGGTATCCGACGCCGCCGAGTCGAGACACGGACGCAGCCGGAAGCCGTCGACGCCCCGCCGCCTGTCAAACGCGCGCCCGCCGTGGAGTCGGCGCCCTCCGTCACGCCTGCGAGCGGCCCCGCGCCGAACCGTCGCCGCGCCCGAGCCAAAAGCCGCCGACGCCGGAGAGAATGAATCAGCCGGCGTTTCCTTGTTCCGGCGCCGGGCCTCCCTGCAAAGCGCCAAAACGACCCTCCAGACGGCCGCTCCGCCGGCGCCGCCGCCCAAGCGCAAGAAGCGGCGCGACGGCACGCTCTCGGCGATGAGCGGGTTTTTGAGCTTCCTTCTCGTCGCGCTCGTCGCCGGCGTCTTCGGCGTCATCGCGGCCCTGCACAGGCTCAAGGAGCCGGGCCCGCTCGGCGCCGACAAAGTCGTCTATTTCCCGCCGCGCAGCGACGTTCCCGAGATCATCGGACAGCTCGAACGCGAAGGCGTGATCAACAGTCCCGGGCTGATGAATTTCGCGCTGCTGATCGAGGGCGCGCGCAGCAAATTGAAGCCCGGCGAATATCAGTTCAAGCAGCAACGCCAGTTTGCGCGAGGTGATCGACGAGATCGTCGCGGGACGCCAGCTCATGCACAGTCTCACGATTCCTGAGGGGCTGACGAGCGAGCAGATCGCCGCAGCGCCTGCGCGAGTCCGACCTCCTCGACGGCGATATTCGTCGATGCGCCGAAGGAAGGCGCGCTGCTGCCGGAAACCTACAAATTTCCGCGCGGATTCCCGCGCGCGCAGCTGATCGCCAAAATGCAGGAGGACCAGCGCAAGCTCGTCGAGCAGATCTGGGCCAAGCGCGCCAAGGATCTGCCGCTGCGCTCGCCTTACGAACTCGTGACCCTCGCCTCCATCGTCGAGAAGGAGACCGGAAAGACGGAGGAGCGCCCGCGTGTCGCCTCCGTGTTCATGAACCGGCTGCGCAAGGGCATGCGTCTTCAATCAGATCCGACGATCGTCTATGGACTTGTGGGCGGCAAGGCGACCCTCGGGCGCGGCATCATGCGCTCGGAAATCGAGAAATGGACGCCCTACAACACCTACGCCATTGACGGCCTGCCGCCGGGTCCGATCGCCAATCCGGGCCGGGCGGCGCTCGAGGCGACCGCCAATCCGGCGAATACCGCGCGACCTCTATTTCGTCGCGGACGGAACGGGCGGCCATGTCTTCGCCGAGTCGCTCGACCAGCACGCCCGCAACGTCCAGAACTGGCGCCAGATCGAGCAGGACCAGAAGGCCAAGGCTGGCGGAGGCGCCGACCAGGCGGTCCCGGCGCCGTTCCCCCGGCGCGCCCAAAAACGACAAGCGCACGCAGGCTCCGATCGGCCGGCTCGTCAACCTCGCCGCCCAGCAGGAGGACTTTCCTCCGGGCCGGGCCATCGCCGCCGACGAGGGCGCGAGCCATCGCCTTGGAAAATTCGGCCCTGACGGCGCGGCGTTCTTTCTGGGCGGCCTTGAGGATCCCACCGCCGAGGCGGCGCCGCATCTTGCGCCGCTTCAAGTCGCCCGACCGTTTTTCACGCATGAAGCCGCCCAGCGCCGCGCCCATGCGTTCGATCTCGATCTTCTCGCGGCCGCCGCGGCCGCCCCGATGGGCGAGAGCGACGAGGGAACGATCGGCCCAGACATGATGGCCCGCGAGAGCGCCGACGGCAAAGCTCTGGCGGATGAGGGCGGCGATATCGCCGCCTATCCCGTCTCGCCCGCCCGGCGCGCCGAGCAAAAGGCGCGCGCGACGCGACTGGGGCTTTCCCCGGGCTCGGACGACATGCCGACCGAGGCGCTGGGAGAGAAAGTCTCGCCGGATCAGGCGGCAGGCGCGGAAGCGCCAATCGCGCTCGCGCCGAGCCAGCCGCGCGCCCGGCCCCGCGCCTTCGACGCCTCGGAAGGCACGGCGCTCGATCCGTTACGCGACAAGAGCTGGGATCTGACCTCGGCGAAGACCGTTCCGGCGAGCGCAAATATCCGATAAATCCGGGCGACCACCAAAGCGGAGCGCGCAGAATGTCCGTCGCCAGCATGACCGGCTTCGCCCGCGCGCGCGGCGTCCTGGGGCCCTGGAGCTATGCCTGGGAGCTGAAGAGCGTCAACGCCAAGGGCCTCGATTTGAGGGTCCGGGTCCCGCCCAATTTTGACGCCGTCGAGATCAAGGCGCGCGCCGCCCTTTCGGCGCGCCTGGCGCGCGGTTCGGTCTTCGCAAGCCTGACGGCGCGGCGCGCCGAGGAGGAGGGCGCGGCGCGAGTCAATCGCCGCGCGCTCGACCGGCTCCTCGGGGCCCTCGACGATCTCCCGCTGCGCGAGGGACTGCGCCCACCCTCGCTGGACGGGCTTCTCGCCATCCGGGGCGTCGTTGAAATCATCGAGCCCGAAGACGACGACGCGCAGCGCGCGGCGCTGGAGGACGGCATCCTCGCGGCGCTGGAGACGGCCACGGCGGATTTGCTTGCCTCGCGCCGGGCGGAGGGCGCCGCGCTCGCCGCCGTGCTCCACGCGCGCCTGACCTCGATCGCTGCGCTCGGGGCGCGGGCGGACGCCCTGCCAGGTCGCCAGCCGGAAGCGATCCGCCAGCGCCTCGCCCAGCAGATCGCGCGGCTCCTCGAGGCCTCCGACTCGCTCGATCCGACGCGGCTTCATCAGGAAGCCGTTCTGCTCGCGGTCAAGGCGGACATAAGGGAGGAACTCGACCGGCTCGCAGCGCATGTGGCCAGCGGGCAGAAACTTCTCGCGCAGGGCGGCCCGATCGGGCGGCGGCTCGACTTTCTCGCCCAGGAGCTCTCGCGCGAGACCAATACGCTCTGCGCCAAATCCAACGACCCCGCGCTGACCGGCGTCGGGCTTGCGCTCAAGATCGACGTCGAACAGTTGCGCGAACAGGTGCAGAATATCGAGTAGAGGGCGAGGCGCAGGAACGCGCGCCCGTCGCCACTCTCCGGGCGCCCCTTGCTTGCCGGGGGCCTCCTGTCGATTGCCCCTTGCCGATTGCCGATTGCCCCTTGCCGATTCTCCGCATTCATGACAATCGACGCCATGGACCACTCGCTTCCGCAACGCCGCGGCGTCGTGCTCATCCTCTCCTCGCCCTCCGGCGCCGGCAAGACCACATTGACCCGGATGCTGCTGCAGGACCGCGAGCTCGACCTGACGCTCTCCATTTCGGTGACGACCCGCCCGCGCCGCTCGAGCGAGGTTGACGGCATCCATTACAGCTTCATCACCGAGCGCCAGTTCGCAGCCTTGCGCGAGGCCGGCGACCTGCTCGAATGGGCGGAAGTGCACGGCAATTTCTACGGCACGCCGCGCGAGCCCGTGGAAGCGATCCTCGGCCAGGGCCGCGACTGCCTTTTCGACATCGACTATCAGGGCACGCAGCAGGTGCGCGAGAAGATGGGGGCCGACGCCGTCACCGTCTTCATCCTGCCGCCCTCGATGAAAGAGCTGCGCGCGCGGCTGGAGCGTCGCGCCGAGGACGCAGATGACGTGATCGAGCGGCGTCTCGCCAACGCGCGCAATGAGATCGCGCGCTGGAAGGACTATGATTACGTGATCGTCAACGACGATCTGCAACGCTCCTTCGATGATCTCCTCGCGATCCTGCGCGCCGAGCGTCAACGCCGCCCGCGTCGCGAGCGGGGCATTGCGCAGTTCGTCGAAACGCTCCTCAACGAATAGCCGCCGTCGCGCGGTCTAGGGGCTCGGCGCAAAAGCATTGGCGAGCGCGACGAAACCCTCCACGCCGACTTCCTCGGCGCGCTTCGTTTCGTCGATGCCGGCCCGCGCGAGAAGCGGCGCGGGGTCGACGCCCAGACTCCTGAGGCTCTGGCGCAACATCTTGCGCCGCTGCCCGAAGGCGGCCTGCGCGACGCGCGACAGCGCGCGCTGATTGCAGGAGAGGGGCGCCCGATCGGGAACGAGTTCGACGACCGAAGACAGGATCTTGGGAGGCGGCGTGAAGGCCGCCGGCGAGACGTCGAAAAGTATGCGCGCGCGCGTGCGCCAGCCGCAGAGCACAGCGAGGCGGCCGTAATCGGCGCGTTGCGCCGGCGTCGCGACGATGCGCAGCGCCACCTCCTTTTGAAACATGAGCACATAGCGATCGAAGGCCGAGGGCCAGGGGTCGGCTTCGAGCCATCGGGTGAGCAGCGCCGTCGCGACGTTATAGGGAAGATTGGCGCAGATGCGCGCCGAGCCCTGAACGCCCTGCGCGCGCGCGAGGGCGGCGACGTCGATCTCCAATGCGTCGCCCTCGACGATGGTCAATCGGCCGGGGTAATGCGCGGCGATCTCGGCAAGCGCCGGCAGACAACGCGCGTCGCGCTCGATGGCGACGACGCGCGCGCCTTGTGCGAGCAGCGCACGCGTCAAGCCGCCGGGACCCGGTCCGATCTCAAGGACGAACGTGTCGTCGAAAGGTCCGGCCGCGCGGGCGATGCGGCTCGTCAGGTTGAGATCGAAAAGAAAGTTCTGCCCGAGCGTCCTTTTCGCATCGAGCCCATGGCGCAGAACCACCTCGCGCAACGGCGGAAGCGTATCGATCACGCGCTGATCCGTCCTGCGAGTTTGAGCGCTTCGATCAAGCTCCTTGGATCGGCAAGACCCATGCCGGCAATGTCGAAAGCGGTTCCGTGATCGGGCGAGACGCGCACAAAGGGCAGGCCGAGCGTGACATTGACGCCGCGCTCGAAAGCGATCGTCTTGACCGGAATGAGCGCCTGATCATGCGTCGGACACAGGGCGACGTCATATTTTGCGCGCGCCGCCGCATGAAACATCGTGTCGGCGGGAAAGGGGCCCGAGGCGTCGACGCCCTTGTCGCGAAGCGCCGCGATCGCCGGCGCGATCGTCTCGATCTCTTCGCGCCCAAGTGCGCCATCCTCTCCCGCATGCGGATTGAGCCCGCAGAAGGCAAGGCGCGGCCGCGCCACGCCGAAGCGCGTGCGCAGGTCGCGCGCGACGATCTCGCCGGTCTCGATGATCAGCGCGCGCGTGAGACGACGCGGCGCTTCCGCAAGCGGGATGTGAATCGTGATCGGCACGACCGCGAGCTCAGGCGACCAGATCATCATCACCGGCCGGAATGCGCCGCCGTAATGCCGCGTTGCCAATTCGCCGAGAAATTCGGTGTGTCCCGGATGATGAAATCCGGCGGCGTAGAGCGCCGATTTCGCGATCGGATTGGTGACCATCGCGCGCGCTTCCCCTCTCGCGACATGATCGACTGCGCGTTCGATGGCGCGCAGGGTGGCCGCCGCGTCTTGCAGGTCCGGCCGCCCGAAGGCGCCGCGCACGGCAAGGCCGAGCGGAACCACAGGCAGGGCGCGGGCGAACACGTCGCGCGCGCGGGCGGGGGACGCTTCTTCGATGGGGACGTCGAGACCGAGCGCGGCGGCGACGCGCGCAAGCTGCGCGGGATCGGCGAGCACAAAAAAGGGGGGAAGATTTTCAGCGATTCGCGCGGCGAAGGCCTTGAGCGTCAATTCGGGCCCAATGCCGGATGGGTCGCCCTGGGTCAGCGCAAGGGGAAGCGTCATGGCCCCACCTCGCGCGAGCCGAGCCCGCGCCGCGTCGCGATCGTGGTCATACGCGCGAGACTGGCCCAGCCCGCGCGCGAAATCAAATCAGCGATTTTGTCGCCTCACGCCTTGCCGGCCTGGGCGTGGGGCACGCCTTCCTTGTCGAAGAGGGCCGTCAACTCGCCCGACTGGAACATTTCGCGCGTGATGTCGCAGCCGCCGATGAATTCATTCTTGATGTAGAGCTGCGGGATCGTCGGCCAGTTGGAATAGCTCTTGATGCCGTCGCGAATCTCGCCGTCGGCCAAAACATTGATGGCCTTGTAGGGCACGCCGAGATGATTGAGGATCTGCACGACCTGCATGGAGAAGCCGCATTGCGGCGCCTGCGGCGTGCCCTTCATGAAGAGGACCACGTCGGAGGATTCGATTTCGCTCTTGATGCGGCTGTTGATGTCGGACATGTGTCGTTTCCTTTCTCGACGGCGGTCAAGGCGCCGTCTCAGCGTCTGTCGTTTTAAGGGGCGCGCGTCGTCAGCGCCAGCGCGTGGAGTTCGCCGCCAAGCCGCGCGCCGAAGGCGGCGTTCACAAGCTGATGCTGCTTCACCCGGGTGAGGCCGCGGAACTGCTCGGAAATCACCGTCGCGGACCAATGGTCGTCATCGTCCGCGAGCGCCGTGAGCTCGACGACCGCGTCGGGAAGCGCTTCCTTGATGATCCGCTCGATTTCGGCGGCGGGCATGGGCATTTGTCTGGTCCTCTTTGCGTCACGCGTTGTCGGAAAAGACACTCTGGTCGCCGGCAATATAGGCCGGAAAAGGCGATTCATGTGCGTGGCGCAGCTCGGAGAGCAATATCGGCGCCTCGCCCGGAAGGTTCAAGGCGCTGCCGCCGACGACGCCGAGGCTCCGGGCGCGCACGCCCTGCGCGCCGAGTTCGTCGATCAAAGCGACCTCCCTCGACGCCGCAACGGTCACAAGGTATCGGCCCTGATCCTCGCCAAAGAGCGCGGCGTGGGCGGGCCCGTCCGGGAGGGCGTCGATCCGCGCGCCGATCCCGCCGGCGAGCGCCATTTCGGCAAGGGCGACCGCCAGGCCGCCATCTGAAAGATCATGCGCGGCCGTGATTTCTCCCGCAAGAACCAGCTTGCGCACGGCCTCGCCGGCGCGGCGCTCGGCGGCAAGGTCCACAGGCGGCGGCGCACCGTCCTTTCGGCCGCAAAGGTCATGCAGATAGGCCGACTGTCCAAGCCAGCCCGTCGTGTCGCCGATGAGGAGAATGATGTCCCCCTCCCGCGCAAAGCCCGTGGGCGCCGCCTTGGCGACGTCCGCGATGACGCCGACGCCGCCAATCGCCGGCGTCGGCAAAATGCCGGCGCCCTGCGTTTCGTTGTAGAGGGAGACATTGCCGGAGACGATGGGGAAGTCGAGCGCGCGCGCCGCTTCGCCGATCCCCTCCAGGCAGCCGACGAACTGGCCCATGTATTCGGGCCGCTCGGGATTGCCGAAATTGAGATTGTCGGTGAGCGCGAGCGGGGTTGCCCCGCGCACGGTGATATTGCGCCAGGCCTCGGCCACCGCCTGCTTGCCGCCCTCGACGGGATCCGCGGCGCAATAGCGCGCGGTGACGTCCGTCGTGAGCGCCAATCCCTTCGGCCCGTCCTTGACGCGAATGACGGCCGCGTCGCCCCCTGGCGGGCGGACGCTATTGCCCAGGATGAGGTGGTCGTATTGCTCGTAAACCCAGCGCTTGGCGCAAAGATTCGGGGTCGACAGGAGTTTCAGCAGCGCAACGCGGTTCGACACGGGCGGGATGATCGACGCGGGATCGATGACGGGGGGTTTCGGCGTGGCGATCCAGGGACGATCATAGAGCGGCGCTTCGTCGCCGAGCTCCTTGATCGGCAAATCGGCCTTCACGGCGCCCGCGTGCCTGACGACGAAGCGGAGCGTGTCGGTGGTTTTGCCAACGATCGCGAAGTCCAACCCCCATTTGTGAAAAATCGCCTCGGCGCGCTTCTCGAGCTCCGGTTTCAACACCATGAGCATGCGCTCCTGGCTTTCGGAGAGCATCATTTCATAGGCGCTCATGCCCTCTTCACGGCACGGAACGGCGTCGAGATCGAGCTCGACGCCCAGATTACCCTTCGCCCCCATCTCCACGGCCGAGGAGGTCAGTCCGGCGGCGCCCATGTCCTGAATGGCGATCACCGCGCCAGAGGCCATGAGTTCAAGGCAGGCCTCGAGCAGCAGTTTCTCGGAAAAAGGGTCGCCGACCTGAACGGTTGGGCGCTTCTCTTCCGCGTCCGCCTCGAAGGCGGCGGAGGCCATGGTCGCGCCGTGAATGCCGTCGCGCCCCGTCTTCGAGCCCAGATACACGATCGGATTGCCGACGCCGGCGGCCGCGGAATAGAAAATCGAGTCGGCGCGCGCGAGGCCGACCGCCATCGCGTTGACGAGAATATTGCCGTCGTAGGAGGCGTCGAATTCCGTCGAGCCGCCGACCGTCGGCACGCCGAAGCTATTGCCGTAGCCGCCGACGCCCGCGACGACGCCGGCGACGAGGTGGCGGGTCCTGGGATGCGCGGGGCGGCCAAATCGCAAAAAATTCAAGCAGGCGATCGGCCGTGCGCCCATGGTGAACACATCCCGCAGAATGCCGCCGACGCCGGTCGCCGCGCCCTGATAGGGCTCGATGAAGGAAGGGTGGTTGTGGCTTTCCATTTTGAAGACGCAGGCGTCGCCGTCGCCGATGTCGATGACGCCGGCATTTTCGCCGGGACCCCGAATCACCCAGGGCGCCTGGGTCGGCAGCTTCCGCAAATGGATGCGCGAGGATTTATAGGAACAGTGCTCATTCCACATCGCCGAGAAAATCCCGAGCTCCGTGAACGTCGGCGTGCGGCCGATCAGGCGCAGGATGCGCGCATATTCCTCGGGTTTGAGGCCGTGCCCGGCGGCGAGTTCGGCGTCGACCGTGGGTTCTGCATGAGAGGTGGCGGTCAATAGATCAAGCCCTGCGCAGGGAACGACGCCTTCTTGGTCGCCGCAGCGACGCGAAACGCGCCTGATTTGCTTGAGAGTCTCAAGCGATCGTCGGCGATTCGATTAGCGCCCGGGGCGCGGCAAGGCAACAGCACAAATGCGCCGCGCCAGGGAGACCTGGGCGAAGAATGCTCTTATCACATCGGCCCAATTGATCTTTATCAAGATGAAACGCCCAAGACTCCTTGCGTCCTCGCGTTTAACTCAGCGCAAGCGTTGGCGGTTCGGAAAAATTTCAGCGGGTTTTGACGCGGGATTTTACCCGCGGCGCCATCGCCGCGATCGGGATCGCCGCCGTCTCCACCACATAGGCCGGTCTTTTTGCCGCGCGTCAGGCGCAGAGAAGCCGGCAGATGGCGTCGAGTTGATCGAGCGAACTCGTATCGAACCCGAATCTCGCCGCGCTCGCCTTGATTGCGAATGTCGACCGTCATGCCCAGCGCGTCGTGAAGAGTTTTTTCGAGCGCACGCGTATCGGCGTCTTTCTCGAATTTGTTCTTTTTGCCGGTCGCGACGGCCGCGGAACCGTCGGCGGCCGCAGCCTGCGCCAGCGCTTCCACATCGCGCACCGTCATCCCTTCCTCGACGATCCGACGCGCCACCGCGTCGGGATTGTCGAGGGCGAGGAGCGCGCGCGCATGGCCGGCCGAAATCAGCCCGTCCCGCACCAGGGCTTTGGCGGCTTCCGGCAAATTCAGAAGGCGCAGCGTGTTGGCGACATGCGAGCGGCTCTTGCCGATGATTTCGCGCGATGTCGCCCTGCGCATAGCCGAATTCCGCGGCGAGGCGCTCGTAGCCCCTGGCCTCTTCGATCGCATTGAGATCGGCGCGCTGGACATTTTCGATAATGGCGAGTTCGAGCGCCTCCTTGTCGTCGGCCTCGGCCAAAACGACCGGAACGTCGGTGAGCCCGACGGCCTGTGCGGCGCGCCATCGTCGCTCGCCGGCGATGATTTCATAGGCGTCGGCAACACTGGGAATGGCGCGCACGATGATCGGCTGAATGATGCCCTTCTCGCGGATCGAACTGGCGAGATCGGCAAGCTCCGTTTCACCGAACTGGCTGCGCGGATTGCGGGGATTGGGCCTGAGGAATTCAATCGGCACCTTGCGCTGTCCACGCGGGCGCTCCGCCGGGGACTCCTCCCCCGCGTCGCCCAGAAGAGCGGCCAGGCCGCGGCCCAGCCGTCGGCGGGGTTCTTCCACCATGTCGACATCGCTCCTGTTCATTCATTCGCGGGCCGCGCGCCGGCCCTGCGGGCGCGCGACCCGCTTGCGGCGGTCAAGCGGCCCGCAGCCGCTTCTCCCGCTGGATCACTTCCGAGGCGAGCTTGAGATAGGCCTGGCTGCCCGAGCATTTCAGGTCGTACAGCAGCACCGGCTTGCCGTGCGAGGGCGCCTCCGACACGCGAACATTGCGCGGAATCATCGTCTCATAGACTTTTTCGCCCATGAAACGCCGCACGTCGGCCGCGACCTGGGTCGCGAGATTATTGCGCGGGTCATACATGGTCAGAACGACGCCGTGAATCGAGAGCTTAGGGTTGAGCGTGCGCGTCACCTGCTCGACGGTGGACAGCAATTGCGAGAGACCCTCGAGGGCGAAAAACTCGCACTGAAGAGGCACGACGACGGCGTCGGCACTCGCTAAGGCATTGATTGTCAAGAGATTTAGCGAGGGTGGACAGTCGATGAGAATATAGTCGTAGCGCGTGCCGCCATGGTGTTCCGCGGCTGCGAGCTCCGCGAGCGCGCGCTTCAGTCGAAAGGCGCGATCATTGTCGCCGGCGATCTCGAGCTCGACGCCGAGAAGATCGAGCGTGGAGGGCGCAATCGACAATCGCGGCACGACAGTCTGGACGATGGCGTCCGCCAGGCTCGATTCGCCGAGCAGCACGTCGTAGGTCGAAATCTTTCGACTCTTGCGCTCCACCCCGAGACCCGTCGAGGCGTTGCCCTGCGGATCAAGATCGATCACCAGAACGTCCTCGCCGACGGCTGCGAGCGCCGTTCCGAGATTGATCGCCGTGGTGGTCTTGCCCACGCCGCCCTTCTGATTGGCGAGAACCAGGACGCGCGGGGCGTTGATTTGTCCGCTCAAAATCTACCCCTGAGGCGCATTGACGACAATCAATCTGGCGCGCGGATGCGTGCGGCTCTGAATTGTCTCAAATTCGAAACTACCGAGCCGCTCCGCCTCGGTCAATTCGCTCCGCCACTCTTCGCCCTTTAAAAAGACCCCTGTCCCACCTTTTTCGAGTGGCGCGCGCGCCAATTCGAGCAGCTTGCCGAGAGGCGCGAGCGCGCGGGCGCTTATGGCGTCGATCCGTTCGGCAATTTGCGGGATACGATTTCGACGCGCTCGGGATGCACGTCCACCGGCGCGTCTGTTTCACGTGAAACAGCGCGCAGGAAGGCGGCCTTTCTCTGATCGCTTTCGACCAGATGAACCTTGGCGCCGGTCTGCCGCTTCAAGAGCAGCGCCGTCACCAGTCCAGGAAAACCGGCGCCCGAGCCAAGATCAACCCAAATCCGGGCCTGAGGCGCTGCCTCGGCGACTTGCGCCGAATCGGCGAAATGGCGGAGCCAAAGGTCAGTCAGCGTGTTCGCCGCCACGAGATTAATCCGCGGCTGCCAGCGCCGAAGCAGATCCTCATAGATCGCCAGCTCGCGCTGGATCGGCGTCAGAACCGGGACGCATGCCAGCGCGTCCGCGCGCAATCTCGCCGGGGTCGTCACGCGCGCCGAATCCGCGCCGCCAGCAGGGTCAGGGCGGAAGGCGTCATGCCGTCGATCCGTTGCGCCTGGCCAAGCGTCCGCGGTTTCAAAAAAGACAGCTTGCCTTGCAACTCGGCGGAAAGACCGGCAATGCCGCGATAGTCGAGCGTCTCCGGCAGAACGAGCGCCTCATCGCGGCGAAAAGCGTCGACATCGGCTTGTTGTCGATCCAGGTAGACCGCATAGCGCGCGTCCGTTTCCATGCGGGCGGCGGTCGCGGCGTCGATCTCTCCGAGGTCCGGCCAGATCCGGGCCAGCCGCGCCACCGTCACGTCGGGAAGCGCCAGTAATGCAAAGCCGCTACGCCTCTGGCCGTCCTGATTGACGCTGAGCCCCTGTTTGAGGGCGGCCGCCGATGTCAGCGAGACGCCTGCCAGCAAAGCGCGCGCGCGCGCGCACCGGTCGGCGTGCTCTCTGAAGCTCTGTGCGCGGCGCGCGCCCACGCAGCCGATGTCCACGCCTTTCGGGGTCAGCCGCTCATCCGCATTGTCCGCGCGAAGCGACAGCCGATATTCGGCGCGCGAGGTAAACATGCGATAGGGCTCGCTGACCCCCCGTGTAACCAGATCGTCGATCATGACACCGAGATAGGCCTCCGCCCGGTCGAAGAAGACGGCCGGGCGCCCAGCGGCGAGACAGGCGGCATTCAGTCCAGCAACCAGGCCTTGGCCCGCCGCTTCCTCATAGCCGGTCGTGCCATTGATCTGGCCCGCGAAAAACAGGCCTGCGATTCGCTTGGTCTCCAGGCTCGGCAGCAGCTCGCGCGGATCGACGAAATCATATTCTATGGCGTAGCCGGGGCGCAGGATCCGCGCCGCCTCAAGCCCGGCGATCGCGTGGATGAAGGCTTCCTGCGCCGCGACGGGGAGCGACGTCGAGACGCCGTTGGGATAAACGGTGTCGTCATCGAGACCCTCCGGCTCCAGAAAAATCTGATGGCCGTCACGATCGCCAAAGCGCGTCACCTTATCCTCAATCGACGGGCAATAGCGCGGTCCAGGCCCGGAGATCGCGCCAGTTTTGAGGGGAGAGAGCGGGAGTGCGGCGCGGATCACGGCGTGGGCGCGCGCCGAGGTGCGGGTGATGGCGCATGCGATTTGCGGATTTTCAAGGCGCGTCGTCAGGGTGGAGAAAGGCTCGGGCGTCTCGTCGCCAAATTGCTTTTCGAGGCCATCCCAATGAATGCTGCGACCGTCCAGTCGCGGCGGCGTCCCCGTCTTGAGCCGTCCGACCGCGAAACCCGACTCCCGAAGGCGCCGCGCCAAGCCGAGGGCGGGCGGATCGCCCATCCGGCCCGCCGGCGTCCGCGTGTCGCCAATATGAATCATGCCGCCCAGAAATGTGCCTGTCGTCAGCACGACGGCGCGCGCGCGAATTACTTCTCCGGCCGCGGTGACGACGCCACGCAGGCGATCGCCGTCGATGAACAGATCCTCGACCGAGGTTTCGATAATCGTGAGATTGCCGGTCGCCTCGATCGCGGCCAACATGGCCGCACGATAGAGCTTGCGGTCGGCCTGCGCGCGGGGCCCGCGCACAGCCGGCCCTTTCGAGCGATTGAGAAGGCGGAACTGAATCCCGCCGGCGTCGGCGACGCGGCCCATCAGCCCGTCAAGGGCGTCGATTTCCCGCACGAGCTGACCCTTGCCCAGCCCGCCGATCGCAGGATTGCAGGACATGGCGCCGATGGCGGCGCGGGAATGAGTCAGGAGTCCCGTCCGCGCGCCCAATCGCGCGGCGGCCGCCGCGGCCTCACAGCCCGCATGGCCGCCGCCGACCACGATAACGTCGAACTCTGGCGTCGCTTTCACGCGTCATCCCCCGAAGCGCGCGGCTGTTTCACGTGAAACATCCCTACTTGCCGATACAGAATCGGGAGAAAATCGCCTCGAGCACATGCTCCACATCGACCGCCCCGACAATCCGCCCCAAAGACCGCGCCGCCGAACGTAAATCTTCCGCAATAAATTCCAAGTCCTTTGAATCACGCAGCGCCGACGCGATTGAGGCGCGCGCCGCGAGGACGGCGGCGCGATGCCGCTCCCGGATAAAGAGGGCGGAGTTTCCGTCTCCAAGACTTGCTCTCGCGCGCGAACCGACCTCGGCAAGCAGCGTCGCGATCCCTTCCCCCCGGGCCGCCGAAAGGCCAAGCCACCCGACGGGCGCGGCCGCCAGATCGGTCTTGGTGGCGACCTTCAGCACGGGCGCGCGCATGCAGGCGGATTGGGGCGGGGGCTCTCCTTGAGCGGACAGCCAAAGGACGAGATCCACGTTCTCGATCCGCGCCAACACGCGATCGACGCCAATGCGCTCAATGTCATCGGCGGCGTCACGCAACCCCGCGGTATCCACGAAAGTCACCGGCAGACCGTCGACTTCCAGATACGCCTCGATCATATCTCGTGTGGTGCCGGGAACCGGCGAGACAATGGCGAGGTCGCGTCGCGCCAAAGCATTGAGTAAAGTCGATTTACCAGCGTTTGGCGGACCGACGATCATCACCATGTACCCCTCCCGCAGGCGCTCGGAGGCGGGAGCGGCGGCGGTCGCGGCGTCCATCTCCGCGAGCACGGGAGCGAGGCGGCCATTCAGCGCCGAAAAATCAAAATCGCTGACATCGCCTTCGTCGCTGAAATCCAGTTCCGCTTCGAGCTGCGCCAGTGCGTCGATCAGGGCGTCGCGCCAGCCTTCGACCGGGCGGCGAAGCGCGCCGCCCGCAATTCGCAGAGCCTGGCGTCGTTGCGCCTGTGTTTCGGCGTCGATCAAATCGGCGAGCGCTTCGGCTTGAGAAAGATCGAGCTTGCCATGAGCGAAGCCGCGGCGCGCGAATTCGCCAGGCGCCGCGCTTCTGAGCCCCACGCGACGCGACAGAGCCGCGAGCATGGCTTCAATAATCGCGCGCCCGCCGTGAAGGTGGAATTCCGCATAGTCCTCGCCAGTCGGCGAATGGGGGGCCGGAAAGAACAGTGAGAGGCCGTGATCGATCGCCTCGCCGCTTTCCGGATCGCGCAGCAATGAGAGGCGCGCTTTCCGCGGTTCCGGCGTCGCGCCGGCGACCGCGTGCAGCGTCTCGCGCACGGCAGGCCCCGAGAGGCGCAGGACCGCGATCGCCGACCGACCGGCGCCCGTGCCCAGCGAGAAAATCGTGTCCATCCTCAAACAAGCGCGGCGGAGTCCGGCGACGGCCGGACGGCCGCGGAGCCGAGAAGGTTTTGTCGATAGCGACGTCGGAAAGCGAGCGTCGGCGCGTCGGTGGGCACGGACACTTCCGCGCCAGGCGCCGGAACGGCCATTGGCGATGAGGATTCCACGATGGCGCGGTCCTCGTTGGCGATGCGGCGGTTCATCGCCCGAAATACCGGATTGAGCCAGGCGGCGCGCGCAAAATTCCGGATGGTGAGCAGGAGCAGGCGCGTCCCGTCGTCACCTTCCGGAATGCAGGCGACCATCAGCCGCAGGCGCTTCCCCGGCGGATCGATGAACAGCTCCATGACATTGGGGTAGCGGTAGTCGAGCGCGCCGGGACGAACGACGCCGTCGACCGATTTGCTGATGCGCCCGCCATAGGAACGCTCCTCCCAGACGAGGTCCATCCGTGAGTTGGCGAGGCCGCGAAGCGCCTTCCCGATCGTCCTGCGATGCACGAAGGGAAGATGCGGCATGTCGAGCATATTTTCCATCACGCGCGTCCAATGCGCCCGCCAGAAAACGGACTGGACGCAGACCGTCACATCGGGCTCGAAAAGCGTCGGCGACGGCTCAGGCTCCGAGAGCGGCGCAAATCCCGTGTAGAGCCAGAGAAGCCCGGCCACTTCCCGCGCCGGCAGCGCGACCGCGCCTAAATTCGCACGCTTGGCGTCCGGATTGAACGGCACGCGGCAATTGGCGCCGTGTCGATCGAAACGCCAGCCATGAAAGGGGCATTCAATCAGCCCCTTCTCGACTTTGCCAAGCGAAAGGGCGACTCCCCGATGCGGGCAGCGGTCGATCAGCGCGCCGACGTCTCCGGACGCGTCACGAAAGAAGACAACGCGCTCTCCAGCGACGCGAAGCCCGAGCGCACGGCCCGCCTTAAGCTCGCGGGCCGCGCCGACGATCGTCCATACATTGGCGAAATTCTCGAACATCCGGCCTCCTGAGCTTTCCTCGTCAAGAGATAAAAGCCCAATGAGAACAGTCGCTTATTGTCTCTATGTGTTCATTGAATTGAAGAAGGCCTGATTACCCTTCGGCGTCTCGCGCAATTTGCCGAGCAGGAATTCGATCGCGTCGACCGTGCCCATGGGATTGAGGATGCGGCGCAGGACATACATTTTCTTGAGGATGTCCGGGGCGACCAGCAGATCTTCCTTGCGCGTGCCCGACCGGGTGATGTCCAGCGCGGGAAAGACGCGTTTGTCGGCCACCTTGCGGTCGAGAATGATCTCGCTGTTGCCGGTGCCCTTGAACTCTTCGAAGATCACTTCGTCCATGCGCGAGCCAGTGTCGATCAGGGCGGTCGCGATGATGGTGAGCGAGCCGCCCTCCTCGATGTTGCGCGCCGCGCCGAAAAAGCGCTTGGGTCGTTGCAGGGCGTTGGCGTCCACGCCGCCCGTGAGCACCTTTCCGGAAGACGGCACGACCGTATTATAGGCGCGGCCCAGGCGCGTGATCGAATCGAGAAGGATGACCACGTCGCGGCGATGTTCGACCAGGCGCTTGGCCTTTTCGATCACCATTTCGGCGACCTGGACGTGGCGAACGGCCGGTTCGTCAAAGGTCGACGACACGACTTCGCCGCGCACGCTGCGCTGCATGTCCGTCACTTCCTCCGGCCGCTCATCGATCAGCAGAACGATCAAGTAGCACTCGGGATGATTGGTGGTGATCGACTGCGCGATATTTTGAAGCAGCACCGTCTTGCCGGTGCGCGGCGGCGCGACGACCAGCGCGCGTTGACCCTTGCCGATCGGCGCCACGAGATCGATGACCCGCGAGGACAGGTCCTTGCGCGTGGGATCATCGATTTCGAGCTTCAGCCGCTCGTCGGGATAAAGAGGGGTCAGATTGTCGAAGGGCACCTTGTGGCGCACCTTCTCCGGATCCTCGAAATTGATCGTATTGACCTTGAGAAGCGCGAAATAGCGTTCGCCTTCCTTGGGACTGCGGATCATGCCTTCGACGGTGTCGCCGGTGCGCAGACCGAATTTCCGGATCTGCGAGGGCGACACATAGATGTCGTCCGGACCCGCCAGATAATTGGCGTCGGGCGAGCGCAGGAAGCCGAAGCCGTCCTGCAGCACTTCCACAACGCCTTCGCCGACGATCTCGACGTCCCGGCTCGCGAATTGCTTCAAGATCGCGAAGAGAAGCTCCTGTTTGCGCAGGAGCGACGCATTTTCAACCTCGTGCTCCTCGGCGAATGCGAGGAGTTCGGCGGCGGACTTAGCTTTCAAGTCCGTAAGTTTAATTTCCCGCATGTGGGCCTTCGAAGAGACGAGCGTGGGGAGAGGGCAGGGTGGCGGGAAGGACTTCCCTTACGCCGGATCGATGATCGGCGGAGTCGCTTTGACTGTCTGCCAGAGGTAAGGATTATTGTCTTAAATGCTTTTTTGGTTCGATGCAAGCGGCGTCACGCCGGCTTCACAATCACCAGAATAACCGCGCCGACCATCAGGATTGTCGGTATCTCATTATAAAAACGATAAAATCGCGAGGTATGGAGATTTTCGTCCGAGGCGAACCGGCGGAGAAGCTCGCCGTCAAAGACATGAACCGCCGTCAGCAGCACGACAAGCGTGGCTTTGGCGTGGAACCATCCCTCTCGATAGGCCCCGCTCTCCACAGCGAGAAACAGCCCCGTCACCCAGGCCGCCATCATGGCCGGCGCCATGATGTAGCGGTAGAGCCGTCGCTCCATCACCTTGAACGTCTGAGACTGCGGGCTGTCCGGACTCGCTTCGCTATGATAGACGAAAAGCCGTGGCAGATAGAGCAGCCCCGCCATCCAGGAAACGATGGCGATGACATGCAAGGCCTTGATCCAAAGATACATCTTCAGCGGCTCGTCTTCTTGGGCCTCACCGCGTCGCGCAGCCGCTCGTCGATCATCCGCGCACCCGAGCGATCAGGCGCGTGACATTCTCGATCGGCGTCTGCGGAAGTATCCCGTGGCCCAGGTTGAAAATGTGCGGCCGACCGGCAAAAGCCGCCATAATCGTGTCGATCTCGCGGTCGAGCGCCGCGCCCCCCGCGACAAGGGCAAGAGGATCAAGATTGCCCTGCAAGCAGACCGAGGACGCCGTTTGCGCGATCGCCCAGGCGGGGTCGAGCGCCGTATCGAGTCCATAGCCGTCGGCGCCGAGCCTGCGGGTCAGCCCCGGAAGTTGCGCATCCGCGCCACGAACGAAGGCGATCACCGGCGTCTGCGGTCGCTGTTCCTTCAGCGCGCCGACAATGCGCGCCATCGGCTTTGCACACCATGCGTCGAATTCATTGGCGGGAAGGACGCCGGCCCAGCTGTCAAATATCTGGACCGTCTCCACGCCCGCGTCGATCTGACGGACAAGATAATCGACGGAAGCCTCGATCAGGCGATCGATGAGTTGCTGGAAGGCCGCGCGATGCCGGAAGGCGAAGAGGCGCGCGGGCGCCTGGTCGGGCGTGCCTTTGCCGGCGATCATATAACTCGCCACCGTCCATGGCGCGCCGCAAAAGCCGATGAACGCCACATCCGCCGGCAAGGCCGATTTCACCCGATCGATGGTCTCGAAGACCGGCGAAAGCTTCTCCAGATTGAAGGCGCCGAGCCTCTCCACGCCCTCGGGGGTTTCAATCGGGGAAAGACGCGGGCCTTCCCCGGTTTCGAAGGAGACCGATTGTCCCATCGCGTCGGGAACCACGAGAATGTCGCTGAAAAGGATCGCGGCGTCGAAATGGAAGCGTCGAATGGGCTGCAACGTCACGTCGGCGGCCATTGCCGGCGCATAGCAAAAATCGAGAAAACTCGTCGCGTTCGCGCGCAGCGCGCGATATTCCGGCAGATAGCGTCCCGCCTGCCGCATCAGCCAAATGGGCGGGACTTCCTGCGCCTGGCCGCGCAATGCGCGAATGAGCCGCTTCTCTTCCAACAAGATATCCTTCGCTCGGGACGCCGTGTGAAACCGTCACGAAATGAGGTAGCGCGAAACCAAAGAAAATAAAATTCTAATCAACCTTATTGTATTTACTTTTTATTAACACTTTCTACTCTTGGTTAATTTTCGTTAACGCTTTGTCCACAGGGATGCCCGTCCTGGACAGAATCTGGCGCCGTCGCAAGAAAAGTGGGGAAAGCGCTCAAACGCGCCCATTTGCGCGCCTTCTGCGAACCGACTGTTTGTGGAAAAACCGAACAGTCACTGTTTATGAGTTCTTGCGCGGCGGAATTCACGGCCGCGCCTGCGACAGGGTGACGTCTGTTGATGGATAGGCGATGATATGCCCAGCCGATCACAATGCCCCGCCTCAGGCCGAAATCTATCCCCACTTTACTGGCGTCTCCCGCCCAGCCTGTGGATGATCCGTCAATGAGCGGTTCTCCCTTCCCACTCTGGCGTGACGCCTTTCCGCTGATTCTCGCCTCGAAAAGCCCCGGACGGCGGCTGGCCCTCTCGCAAGCCGGCGTTCCTTTCGAATCTGTCCCGGCCGATGTCGACGAGCGGGCCATCGAAGCCGGCTTGGGCGACGTGCGGGCCGGACGCCGTCGCGCGCGCCCTCGCGCATGAAAAGGCCGTCGTGATTTCGCGGGCGCGGCCCGGGCGCCTCGTGCTCGGCGCCGACCAGGTCGCGAGCTGCGCAGGCCGGGTTTTCGGCAAGCCGGAGACGATGGAAAAGGCGGCCGAACTGCTGCGTTTCCTCTCCGGCCAAACGCACCGCCTGCATAGCGCAATCGCCCTGATGCGCGGCGAAGCGCCAATTTTCGAAACAATCGCGCATGCGGATCTGGTCATGCGTCCGCTCAGCGACGCTTTCATCGACGCTTATCTCGCCGCCGTCGGCGCGCGCGCCTTGACGAGCGCAGGCGCCTATCAGATCGAAGGATTGGGGGCGCAGCTCTTTTCGCGGGTTTGCGGTGACCACTGGACCATCATGGGTCTGCCGCTGCCGCCGCTGCTCGACGCGTTGCGACGCGAGGGAGCGCTAATCTCGTGAGCGCTGGAAAAATGCTGCGCGTCGGCCTGACGGGGTCGATCGGCATGGGCAAGACGACGATCGCGCAGATGTTCCGCGACGCGGGCGTCGCGGTGCTCGATTCTGACCGGATCGTTCACGCGCTTTATCGTGGCGCCGCCGTCGCTCCAATCGAATCGGCCTTTCCCGGCGTGACGGCGGACGGCGTCGTCGATCGCGCCAGACTTGCCGAACGCGTGCTCGGCGATGGGGCGGCGCTGAAGCGGCTGGAGGATATCGTCCATCCGCTCGTGTGGGCGGCGCGCGATCGATTTCTTGCCGATCATGAGGCAAAAGGCGAGAAAATCGTCGTTTACGACGTGCCGCTCCTCTTCGAGACGGGGGCGGAAGACACGGTCGACGCCGTCGTCGTCGTCTCGGCGCCACAGGATGTGCAAAAGGCGCGCGTTCTCGCGCGACCCGGCATGACAGAGGAGAAATTCGCGGCCATTCTGGCGAAACAAACGCCCGGATTGCAAAAGCGCGCGCGCGCCGACTACATTATCGACACGAGCACGGGCCTCGAGGACGCGCGTTTGCAGGTGGAGCGGATTCTCGAGGCGTTGAAAGCGGAAAACTGATGCGCGAGATCGTCTTCGACACGGAAACCACCGGGCTTGATCCGGCGCAGGGCCATCGCGTCGTCGAAATCGGCGCCGTCGAGATCTCCAAATCTGATTCCGACGGGACGCGTCTTTCACGTTTATATCGACCCCGAGCGCGACATGCCGGAGGAAGCCTTCCGCGTCCATGGCCTCTCCCGCGAATTTCTCTCGCAGCACAAGAAATTCGCCGACGTCGTCGACGGCTTCCTCGACTTCATCGAAAATTCGCCGCTTGTCGCCCATAACGCCGAGTTCGACGTGCGCTTTCTCAACGCCGAATTCGCCCTTCGCAAATTGCCGCCGCTCGGCGGCGGCCGGATCGTGGACACGCTCGCCATGGCCCGTCGGCTCAATCCCGGGAGCGCCGCGTCGCTCGACGCGCTGTGCCAGCGCTATGGGATCGATCTCTCGCGCCGCGACAAGCATGGCGCGCTGCTCGACGCTGGTCTCCTCGCGGAAGTCTATGCCGAATTGCGCGGCGGCCGTCAGGCCGCGCTCTCCTTGCAGACGACGAGCGTCGCGCGCCGCGCGCAAGCCGACCATCTCCTGCGCGCGCGCCCGGCCCCGCTCTCCCCCGCGCCTGAGCGCGCAGGAAGCTGCCGCGCATGCGGCCTTCATCTCGGCGCTCAAGGCGCCACTATGGGATCAATATGCGCCGCCCGCTCAGGAAAATGGCGCGCCGCCCTCCTCTGCGGCCTGACCTCTCAGGCCTATCGCTCAAGCCTGGGCGACGTTCCCGCTGGCGGCGGCCTCGGCGGCTTTCTGCTGATAAAGCGCGACGAAATCGATCGGATCAATGTAAAGCGGCGGGAAACCGCCGTTGCGCGTCGCCTCGGCGACGATCTGACGCACGAAGGGAAAGAGCAGGCGCGGACATTCGATCATCACGATCGGATGGATCTGCTCCTCGGGAATATTCACGAGGCGGAAGACGCCGCCATATTCCAGATCGAGCTTGAACAGAACGCCCGCGCCTTCGCCAGCCTTTGCGTCGAGCGTCAGCGCCACCTCGAAGTCGGTCGGGGCGAGTTGTTTTGCGTTGACATTGACCTGGATGGAGATGTTGGGCGCCTTGTCCTGCGGCCCGAGCGAGTTCGGCGCATTTGGATTTTCAAACGAAAAATCCTTCAGATATTGCACCAGCGCATTCAGGGCCGGAGGCCCGCCCGCGGCGGCGCCGGCGCCGTTTCCATTGGTGTCGCTCATGTCGAAGGTCTCCAGCCGAGCCGCCGCCTTGCGGCGAGAAGTCGCGCCCGCCTAACACGTCCCGACCCCAGCGACAAGCAGGCTCAAGGATTGGAAGCGGAGGATTCCCGGAGGTCGCTGCGCTTCCTGCGCTTGCGGCGACCGCTCGGGGTCAGTTGCGTCCATTCATGCGGCGCCAGATCGATGGTCGGCGGAGCGCTGGCGCGTCCCGGCGGCGCGCCGCGCGCGTGAATTCGCCGTATCAGCGCCGCGCGCACGGAGGGCGATTTCAGCGCCAGGCCCGCGACGTCCGACGCGAATCCCGGGAGAATGAGCAAGAAGGAGGCGAGCGCCTGCAACCCTCCGTCGAGCGCCGCGCCGTCCCGTAGCCTGCCGCGCTCCCGCCACGCCGAGCCCAGCCGCCGGACGTCGGCGAGGCCCAGAGCCGTCGCGCCGAGCCCGAGAAGGATTGCCGCGAACAATCCCAAGGCGTGGAGGACCAGCGCGAAAGCGACGACTTCCAGCGCCAGCCAGAGAGCGAGCGCGACGCCGATCAGCCTGGTCCTCCCGTTCATTGCGCAATGATCCCTGTGGGCCGGCTGAAGCGTATCAAGCTTGCGCGCGCGCCCGGCCCTTGATTTGTGACTTGTGAACCGCGACATGATAGCCCACGATTAGTGAATCCGGGAGTATTCAATGTCGCCGACCGGCGAACCGTTCGACCCCTCGCTCATCATCTTCGCCGCGCTCGCGGTGTTCGTGGTGTGGAAGCTGCGCTCCGTTCTTGGCGTGCGGGTGGATCGCGACGCGCCGCCTCAGGGCCGCTTCGAGCCGCGCAGCGCGCCGCTCGGACCTGCGCCCCTGCCGGGTGCCGCGCCCTCCGAAACGGTCGCGGTCGCGCGGGGAGAAGAGCGCTGGAAGGACGTCGTCGGGACGAACGCCGCGGCAGGGCCGGGACTGGACGCAATCGCCGCGGTCGACCCCCGCTTCGACGGTCCCGCCTTCATCGAGGGCGCGCGTCGCGCCTATGAAATGATCGTGACCGCCTTTTCCAGAGGGGACCGTGACACGCTTCGGCCGCTGCTCTCGAAAGAAGTATTTGACAGTTTCGCCAATGAGATCGCTCGCCGCGAGGCGGCCGGGGAAACCTTTGAGACCGCCATTGTCTCACTGGACGGCGCCTCTGTGGACGCGGCGCGGACCGAGCCGCGTCTGAGCGAAATCACGGTTCGTTTCGCCGCGAGGTTGATCAATGTCCGCCGCGACAAGTCGGGCGAGGTGATCGAGGGCGGCCATACGACGCCGGTGGAAGAATTATGGACCTTCGCGCGCGATCCGCGCGCGTCGGAACCGAACTGGAAGCTCACCGCAACGCGCGCCGTCTGATCCCTTGCGTCCGCCCGGGGATTTGACGCCTCTCGCCTTTGAGGACATTCCGGGCTTCGCGGCGGATGATCTTGCGGCGGCCTTCGCGGTTTTCCGTCGCTCCGCCGAACGGATCCTGGGCTCCGATCCCGAACAGCGGCCCGCCTGCCCGCCCTCGCCGGCGCTGCGCGCCGCCGCGCGCGCGGCGCTCGAGGAGGCAAGTCCCGACGGCGCGCGCTTCTTTCGCCGCTGGTTCCGCCCCTTCCGCCTTTCGCAGCGCGGGTTCGTCACCGCCTATTACGAGCCCGAGACGCCCGCGCGGCGCGCGCCGGAGCCCGGTTTCGAGACGCCGGTCCTGGCGCGACCCGCCGATCTCGTCACATTGAACGAGACGCCCCTCCGGCTCCCGGACGGTCTCATCCTCACCGCCGCGCGGCGTATGCCGGACGGCGCCCTGGCCGACCCTTCCAAACGCGCGGCGACATCGAACTCGGCAAACGTTTTTCATGGCGCCGCGCCGATCGCTTATCTTCGCGACGCCGTCGACCTCTTTCTGATTCAGGTGCAGGGCTCGGCGCGGCTGCGGCTGCCGGGCGGCGAGACGCTCGCCCTGACCTATGACGGGCGCAACGGCTGGCCCTATACGTCGATCGGCCGGCTGCTCATCGAAAGCGGGGCGCTCTCCGACCAGGACATGTCTCTCGAACGTCTCAAGGCGACGCTGCGCGAGATGGGCGCGGGACCCGGTCAGCCCGGTCGACGGCTGATGCACGAGAACAGATCTTATGTATTCTTCCGTATCGACGCGTCGCCCGATCGCCGGTCGGGGCCGATCGGCGGGGGCGGCTGCGCGCTGACGCCGTTGCGCTCCATCGCCGTCGATCGGTCGATATGGAGTTACGGCCTGCCTTTCTGGATCGCGGCCAGCATTCCGTGGGAAGGCGACGCGCCAACGAGGTTCGAGCGACTGATGATTGCGCAGGACACGGGCTCGGCGATTCTCGGCGCGGCGCGCGCGGATCTTTTCTTCGGCGCGGGCGACCGCGCGGGATCGCGCGCGGGTCGCGTGCGCCACGCCGCCGACTTCATCGTCCTGGCGCCGACGGAGTCGAGCCCATGAGCGAGGGGAAAAATCGCTACATCCGCCGGCTGACGCACGCCGAGGCGGAGTTGTGGACCATGGTCACCGCCAATGTGCGGCCCTTCCGCCAGCCCGCCGGCCCCGGCTTATCCTCCCCGCCGCCGCCGGTCGCCGAGCCGCCGGCCGAGGACGCGCCGTCGACGCCTCTCGCACAACGCGGCCGCGCCCCCCCGGCGCGCGCGCCGGCGCCCCTGACGGAGATCGATCATCGCACGCGCGTCAAGATCAAGCGCGGCCGGCTCGAGGTCGACGCCAAGCTTGATCTCCACGGCCTGCGTCAGGAAGAGGCGCAGCGCGCCCTCAACGGCTTTTTGCGGCGCGCCCAGGCTGACGGCGCAAAAGTCGTGATCATCGTCACCGGAAAGGGTCTGACGCGCGACGAGGGCGGCGTCCTGCGCCGCGTCGTGCCGATGTGGCTGCAATCGCCCCATCTGCGCGACCTCGTCGTCGGCTTCGGCGAAGCGGCGCGCCATCACGGGGGCGAGGGCGCGCTTTATGTCCGCATCCGCCGCGCCGAGCGGGCAAATCGGGGCTAGGGCTCGCGCGCGGCCTCGACCGGCGCCGCCGGGGGACGACCTGTCAGAAACGCGACGGGGATCGCCGGGCGCCCTTCCTCCGTCAGATGCTGCGTGGATTGCGGCGGCGCCTTCCACTCGAAGGCGTCAAGACGCCCGCTCGGCGAGATCGGGAGCCAGCGCTTGGAAACCACGCCGTCGGCGACCCAGGCGGGATCGCGTGGCGCGCGCGAGCCGCGGGCGAGCCATTCGCGAACCGGTCCGCTCGGGCCGTTCTCCGCGTCTTCGATCTCGGCCATCAGCAGGCAGGTGTGGGCGGTCGGATGTTTGCCGTCGGCGACGAGCGGCGCGAGCGCTTCGCGGGCCTTTTTGAAATCACGCGCGGAAAGGGCCGCCTGCGCCACGATGTGACGGCTCTCGGGCGCGCTCGCGGCGAATTTGGCGAGCTTCTCGACGCGCGCGACGCGCTGGCTGTTCGACTCCTCGGGAAGCGCGTCGAGATAGACTTCCGCGAGCTCGGGATGGGGATCCGTGGGCCAGACGCTTTCGATCAGCTTCAGCGCCTGTTTTTTGTCGCCGTGACGGATCAGCACGCGCGCGGCGGTGACGGCGGCGGGAACGAAGCCCGGCCGTCGCTTCAGCGCCTGGCGTGCGAGGTGCAACGCGTCATGGGGATGCTCACGCTCCCTTTGGATCGCGAGAGCGGTTTCGATCACGGCGCGCAGTTTTTGCGCCGCAGGAAGGTCGATCGCCTTGGAGGCGACGCTTTTCTCGAGCGCCTCCCGGGCCTTCTCCCATTCTCCCTCGGCCGCGAGATGTTCGAGCACGGCGGAGCCGGCCCAGGGCAGCGGCGCGATCTCATGCGCGGCGGCCGCGTACTGATGTGCGGCCTCGGCGTCCTCGCGGCGCTTGGCCTCCATATGAAGGCCTCGCAGGCCGAGCAGCTTGGTCTTCGGATCGAGCGTCAATTTTTTAAACGCCGCCGCCGATCTGGTGCGATCCCCCGCGAGCTGCGCGGCTTGCGCGACGAGCATCTGGGTCAGAGGCTCCTCGGGCAGGAGCTTTTCGGCGAGCTGCGCAGCCTTGCGGGCGCGCGCGACGTCCCCGGAACCGACGGCGACGAGTCCCTGCGAGAGCACGTCGAGGCCCTTGGCCTTGCGCCGCTCCCGCGAGCCGCCGGCGACTCGCTTTGGCAGACGCAACAGGGCGACAATGACGGCCCAGAGAACGATGAGGGCGGCGACGAGCGCAAGCAGGGCGGCGACCGCGACGGGGATTGAGGTTTCAATGTGCTGACCGGCAAATTCCAGCGTCAGGGAGCCCGGTTGCTCGACGAGCAATTCGAGGCCGTAGGCCGCCGCGGCGAGCACGACAATAAAGATGAGCAGGAAAAGCATGGCTTGTCGCTTTCGCTTATTTCTTGCCGAGCGCGGCAATGGCGCCGCGCAGCAATTCATCGGCCGCCTGGGACGCCTCGTTTCGCTGGCGCAGGCTTTCGCCAAAGGCGCGGGCTTCCGTTCTCGCGCTTTCCGGCAGGCTGTCGAAAATCGACCCGGCGCCCGCGAAGTCATTGCGCGCCAGAGCCGCCTCGAGATGCTCGATCTTGCCCTCGAGGCTTTCCGCCTGAGCCTGGCCCGTGGGCCGAACCTTGACGAGCTTGCTCGCGCCCTGCAGCAAATGGCCGGTCAGATCTCCCGCGTCATGGCCAGCCTCGCCCGCGTCCCGCGCTTCGAGGCGTTTGGCGATCGGCGCGAAGGCGTCGCGCAACTGCGCGCCCGTCGGCGCGCCCTTCTCGGAAATCTCGACCAGTATCGCTGCCGGGGCGGGCTCTGCGCCCAGTCGGGACAGCGCCGCGATCTCGTCCCCGAAGGGCTTGCCCGCGTCGAGCGCGCGCTGAAGCGCGAAGGCCGCGACGACGATCGCAGGGCCGTTGTCGGCGGGCGCGGCCGCTTCTCGCGCTGGCGGCGCCTGAGTCTCCGGCGCGGCGCGCGTTTCGTTCTTGGGCGCGTCGAGCTTGTCGCGAAGGCTCTTGATTTCATCGCTCATCGCGTCGATTCGCCCTTCGAGGGCGGCGATCAGGTCGCGATCGCTGAAACCATCGGCGTCGGTCGGGGGCTTGGCCGCCGATAGGCTTGCGGCTGGCGCAGTCACGATTGTCTTTTCCTTTGGCCCCGTCGTCACGATCGGCGCGAGCGCTTCTGGCGGCGGGGCGACCTGCGGGGGCTCCGGCGCCGCGACGGGCGGCGGCTCGGCGGGCGCTTGCGCGAGAGGCTTCTCCGGTTCCTTCGCAGGAAGCGCGGGCGCAGGCGGCGGCTGCGGGGCGGCGAGTTCGCTCGGCCGCTCGGCGCTGGCGAGCGGCGCTTTTTCGAGCGCGGCTCGGCGGGTTGGAGCCCGGGCGTCAGAGGGCTTTTGCGCGCCGGTCAAATCCGCAATCGCGGATTGCGCGTGGTCGAGCTTGGCCTGGGCTTCCGCCAGGCCCTGTTCAACATAATTGGCGGCAACGCCGACGCGGGGGTCGGCGTCCTTGAAGCGCAGCGCGCCATATCCCGCGATTCCCAGGACGATGGCGAGCGCGAGGATCGACAGGAACAGTTTCGTGAGAAACGTTCCGAAGCCGCCACGCGGTTTCGCCGCGCGCGGCGGCGGCGCCCCCGGCGCCCCTGACTTCCCTGACGCGCCTGACCCGCCGGCCCGCGCGCTGTCGGGCGCGGCGGGAGTCTTGTCTGCCGAGGAACCTGTTTTATCGGTCGCAGGCGCCGCCATATGAGCCGTCCTTGTGATGTCGCCCCTTGGGACGGCAGATATAAAGTAGGCTGCTTGCCGAAGAAACAGGCTTTGCGCGGCTCGCGTCAGCCTGTGGCCTCGACCAGAGCGAGGGTGCGGCGCGCAATGTCGAGGTGGAGGCGCTCGACCATCTTGCCGTCAATCTGCACCACGCCTTTTTCAGCGTTTTCCGGCGACGCGAAGATTGCGATGATCCGCCGCGCGAAATCCACCTCTTCGGGGCTCGGCGCGAAAATTTCGTTTACCGGCGCAATCTGGTTGGGATGGATCAGCATCTTGCCGTCGAAGCCCATGTCGCGGCCCTGTTCGGCCTCGCGGCGCAAACCTGCCTCGTCATTGAAATCGTTAAAAATACCGTCGATGATGTCGATGTCGTGGACGCGCGCGGCGAGAACGCCGGCGGAAAGCCAGGAGAGCAGCGCCTGACGCCCCGGCGTCAGGCGGGCGCGGGTCGATTTCGCGATGTCGTTGGGCCCGAGCACCAGCACTTCGAGGCGCGAGGCCGGATCATCCGCGGCGCTCGCAATTTTCTCGATGTCAAAAATCGCCCTCGGCGTCTCGATCATCGCCCAGATTCGCGTCTTGAAGGGGCGCCGGCGGCCACGAGGTCCGCGGCGGACTTCAAAATGTCGTCGCGCGAATTGACCTTGGGGATC
The DNA here is from genome assembly GCA_963713845.1 of uncultured Alphaproteobacteria bacterium. Lineage (GTDB taxonomy): Bacteria > Pseudomonadota > Alphaproteobacteria > Rhizobiales > Beijerinckiaceae > Methylocystis. Next base: position 2,453 of record CAVQNJ010000031.1, on the reverse strand, counting down.
ACGATCGCGTCCGGACCCGTCGGGGCGATGGCGGCGATGTCGGGCTTGTACCATTCCGAGCCGCGCGCATTCGCCCGCACGACGATCTGGCGCGCGCCATAGTCGCCGCCTCTGACCGCCGCCGCGACCTGCTCGCGCGCCGTCGCCTTGGCCGCTTCCGCGACCCCGTCTTCCAATTCGAACATCAAAACGTCGGCGGGGAGGCTCTTGCCCTTCTCGAGCGCTCGCGCGTTGGAGCCGGGCATGGCGAGAACGCTACGCTTCAGTTTTGAAATCATTTCAGGCTCGCTGCCTTGTTCGTCTTCCTCTTGCCGCGCGGGCTGGTCTACACAATAAGAGGCGTCTTCGCCATCCGCTTTGCGGCGCTCCGACGCCCCGACACGCCCGGACCAACAAAATGCTCCCCAACTCGACCCGCCCTGCGGCGGGCGGCCTCCCGCAACATCTCGTCGATGGCTACGAGGTCTTCCTGAGCGGCCGTTTCCGCTCGGAGCAGGCGCGGTTTCGCAACCTCGCCATCAAGGGGCAGAGGCCGACGACCATGGTGATCGGCTGCAGCGATTCGCGCGTCGCCCCGGAAGCGATCTTCGACGCGGGCCCCGGCGAGCTCTTCGTGCTCCGCAATGTCGCGGGCATGGCTCCGCCCTATGAGCCGGACGGGCATTTGCATAGCGCGTCGGCGGCGCTTGAATATGCCGTCATGGCGCTCAAGGTCGCCCATATTGTCGTCCTCGGCCATGGGCAGTGCGGCGGCGTGCGCGCGTATGCCGAGAGCATTCTCAATCCGGATGCGCCCCCGCTCAGCCATGGCGACTTCATCGGCAAGTGGATCGAACTTGTCGCGCCGGCGATGGCGCGGCTCGGCGGCGCGCCCGATTTGAACGATCCCGACTATGTCCGGCGACTCGAATTCGAATCGATCAAGCAGACGCTGATCAATCTGCGCAGCTTCCCGATGGTGCAGGTGCTCGAGCACCGCGGCTATCTTCATCTCCACGCGGCTTATTTCAGCGTCATGGACGGAAGGCTCCTGGCGCTCGATGAGGCGAGCGGCGCGTTTGCGCCCGTCGCCGAAGCCGCGCATTCGGCCGCTGTCGGGGAGACGCGGTTGTGACTGCGCGCGGCCCGCTCGCCGACATTGCGACCGACCAGGGCGTGCGCGCGCTTTCGGGCCGCTACGATGCGATTTTGTGCGACGTGTGGGGCGTGCTGATCGACGGCAAGCGGCATTTTCCGCGCGCCGCCGAGGCGATGCGGCGCTTTCGCGCCGCGGGGGGAAGCGTCGTGCTCGTCACCAACGCCTCCAGGCCCGACGCGGAGGTGCGCCGGCAATTGCTCGGCCTCGGCCTGCCGCAGGACGCGTTCGACGACCTGGTCTCGGCTGGCGAGCTGACCCTGTGCGAGATGCTGGCGCGCAAGGGTCAAGCCTGCTTCCATCTCGGCCCTTCGCGCGATGACGGCCTCTTCGAGGAGGCGTCGCGGCGCCTGCGCGCGCCCTTCGTGAGGGTCGGCGCGGAGGCGGCGGATTATGTTGTCTGCACGGGGCTCGTCGACGAGCGTCATGAAGTTCCGCGCGATTACGACGCGCGTCTTGCGGCGTTGAAGACGCGCGATCTCCCCATGCTCTGCGCCAATCCCGACATTCTCGTCTCGATCGGAGCCGATCTCGTCTATTGCGCCGGCGCGCTCGCCGAGCGTTACGCGGCCATGGGCGGGGAAGTCTTGATGTTCGGCAAGCCTCATGCGCCGATCTACGCGGCGGCGCGGGCGCGACTGGAGAGGCTGCGCGGCGGTCCGGTCGCGCCTGCGCGCGTCATCGCGATCGGCGACGGCGCGATGACGGATCTCGCCGGCGCGGGCCGCGCTGGGCTCGACTGCCTTTTTGTCACCAACGGCGTGCATGCCGACGCGCTGTGGCCGGCAGGCGAGCACGGCGATTTCGACGCGGCGGCGTTCGCGCGACTGCTGGCGCAGGCGGGGACGCGGCCGGTCGCTTTGGCCCGCGCGGTTTTCTGGTAAAAGGAGGTGAGCAGGCGCTTTGCCCTTCACCCGAAACGATCCGGTGCCCAAATGTCGACGCCATTCAAAATCTATCACTTCGAGGATCTGAGCGTGGGCATGCGGGAGACGCTGATGAAGGCGGTGATGGACGACGACGTGATCGCCTTCGCCGATCTTTCCGGCGATCGCAATCCGATCCATCTCTCCGATCACTTTGCCTCGAAGACGCGATTTGGCGAGCGCATCGTTCACGGTCTCTACACGGCGTCGTTGATCTCCACCGTCATCGGCATGTATCTGCCGGGTCCGGGCGCCGTCTATCTCTCGCAAACGCTCAATTTCCGCGCGCCGGTGAAGATTGGCGACGTGATCACGGTCGTCGTCGAAGTCGTCGAGCTTGTCGAAAAGGGGCGCCGGGCCAGATTGAAATGCGAATGTCTCGTTGACTGATA
>CAVQNJ010000030.1:0-23230 GCA_963713845.1 uncultured Alphaproteobacteria bacterium | reverse complement strand
TTCGATCGAAGCCCGGAAGAAAAGTCGTCGCCATGGGGAAGCGCCTTTATGGCCGCGGCGAGGTTCGCGGCCTGTTGGGGTTCGCCGACCAGTTGCGCGCGGAAGGAAGCGCCGCCGAACTGGTTCGCTCCAGACTGCAGATTGCGCGTCGCGTTGTTGAAGACGCTCTCGACATGGGCGCGGACAAGCTGGCGCGCCGCCCCGGGGTTCTTCTTCGAGAGCCTCCCTACGGCGTCCGGACAGCTCGCCAGCGCTATTGGGGACAGGATTGCGCGGGAAGAGCGCGGCGATGGCCTGCGACACTTCCGGCTTGTTCGCCAGCTTCCCGATAGGCCCGGCCAAGAGCGGCGCAAGGGTCGTCTCCCGCAAACGCGCCTGTTCGGCCCGCGCGGCCTCATAGGAACCAATCGCGCCCGTCGTCGGATTGGAGCCTGTCGCGCGCTCGGCTGCGGCGATCGGCGCTGAGCGCGCCCTGTCGAAATTCGCCGCGGCGAGGTTCGACGTGGAGGATCTTATCCGGCGCCGACACCGCCTGAGCGCGCTCCCGTAGGCGCCTTTGGACAAGATCGGCGACGCCGACTAGTCATCAGGCAAATGCGCGATGGTTGCGTTTAAAGCCGGATCTGAGCGCACTTCGGCGAGCGCTTGAGAATATATCGGATCACGCGCCAGTTCGCTCGCGGCGACGCCCAGGCGGACCTGCTCCGCCTGCTCATAGAGCGGGCGCACTTCAGCATTGATGGCCGCCTGGCGGTCGCTCACGATGCGCTGCGCGGCCTTCTGGACGGCCGGCCCGATCATGCTTGGCGAGGCTGGCGCTTCAGCGACTTGCTCGATCGCCTGGCGTCCAAGCAAGTCGACCTGTTGCGGGCGCTGAGCCATAAATTCTCTGAGCCCGCCCATGCCTTCCACAACGCGCAAGCCCAGATCCGCCGCGCGCGTCGCGCCGCCAGTGACCTGTTGCGCCGCCTCGGCGATGGTCAAGAGGTCCTCCGGCGGCTCTTGCATCGCGCATCAGCGGACAGAGTCGCCCGGCGTTGGTCCGGCGTCATGTCGGCCATCGTCTTGGAAACGGTCTTGGCCGCGCGGGCTTCAGGGCCGAGCGCCCGCAATCCTCCCACAACGGCGCGCCCGCCACTGAGAACCGCCGGCGCGCCGCCGCCGATTGCCGCTCCCGTGAGCGCGCCGGTCGCGGCGTTCCCCGCCATCTCGCCGACATTTCCGATGTCGGGGCTCGAGCCGACGCCATAGATTGCGCCCTGTCCCGCTCCGACGCCGACGCCCGCCGCCATCCTCCCCGGCAGGGTTGCCGCCTGAGACGCCGCACCGATCGGGAGCGCCATGCCGCCGGCGACCGCGCCGCCGATCGAGGCGACGGGATGCTCTTTGAGGTTTGCCTTATCGAGGCCGCGCTGGGCAGCGAGGTTGCCCGAATAGTCGCCGAACTTGCCGCCTATGCCCGTCGCCGCGCCAGCGCCCGCCGCCAGGCGATCGGCAAATCCGAACGTCAGAGCGTTCGCCGCGCCGCGCACAAAGGCGTCGGCCTGATCGGCGAGCGTGCTGCCCGTCTTTGGCTCGACCCGGCGCGCCGCGTTGAATGCTGCGGCGTGGCGGGCGTCTTCGGCAGTCGGATCATCGTCGACCAGATGCTGTTGCAAGATCGCGAAAGCTTGCTCCCCCCTAGCGCCGTCAGGGCCGCGGACGGTGAACTTTTTCCCCTCGGGACTTGTGAACGTGAAAGCTGGCATCAGTGGACCTCGACTGAGTAATCGGCGCGGCCGGGAGTCGTCGCGCCGGCGGCTGCTGCTCCGGTTAAGCGGGACAGGCCGGGACAGATCGGGACACGTGTCCCGCATTGTCCCGCCATAATCGCCGGGAGACCGGGACAGACCGGGACAGGGACCCTAGAAGGGTCCCGTCCTGTCCCGCCGGTGATGGCCCGATCACAGTCCATTTTTGAGGCTCCAGACAAGCTGCACGCCGTCGACCTCGATCGTCGCCGCTAGGTGGGCTTTAGTCGCGTCCTTCATGCCTCGATTGAATTGCTTGCGCCGGGCCTCGGCCTTCTTCGCTTCGTCGCCATCAGCCGGCCACCGGGGGTAGAAGATTTCCCGAACGCGCTCTGGATCGACGGCGACAACCTCCGGCATGTCAGGGAGAGGCTTGCAGCGGCGGCCGCCGGCGCCGGCCGCTTCTTGAAGCGCGTCGAGGAAGGCGCGCCCGCTGTCCGAAAGGCGTGCGCCCTTCGCCGGCCGCGCATTTTGGTCTGCGTCGCAGAGCCGCGCGCCCGACTCCTCCACATAGCTGGCCTTGAACTCTCCGCCTTCGGCGTCGCTTAGCCAAATGTCGCGGAGCTCAAATCCTGCGATCGGCCCTTCTTCCCCCAATTCTGGATTTGACGTGAGCCAAGCGGCGATTTGAACAGCGACCGCTATTCTCATCGCGATCGGCAAGGACGGCGAGCACGCTTTCGCCCGCAGCCCGTTGAGCGCCCGACCCGCGCAAACCGGTCTCTTGAGCTTTTCCATAATGGGCCAGGGCGACTGTTGCCGCGCCGATGCTCGCGCCAAGCTCAGCGGCAGCCTTGCAGACCGGCGTTCATCTCGCCGGCTTAATTCTCATCTTTGATCCCGAACGCAGCCGCTAACGTGTCTAGCATGACGCAACCGACGCGCAGCTCCGATTTCGCATGGAGGCGGGCCGCGACGGCGCGCAGCTTGGCGATGAACGCTTTCCGCTGGTTCGCATTGGCAAGGTCAGGAACGCTGCGAATGACGGCGACCGGAAGATTCTCTGCTATGTCGCGCGCCTTCTGAGCCGCAGCCAATCGCGCCGGAACCGTCGCACCACCTTCAGCCGCCACGTAGATCACGGCACAGCGTTCGATGATGTTGTAATCAAAGAACCGCTGCTCAGAAGAAAGCGCAGCGCTCATGTCGATTGCGACAGAGCTTTTACCGGCGCCGCTCTGTCCGCCAAGGAACGTTAGCCCCTCACGAGGTAATAGTGGTTCGATCAATAACGGGACAGGCGCAGGCGGCGCGTCGCCGTCGAAATAGACGTCCGTGATAGCATATTCGCCCGTTTCATCGATAATCTCGCCCGTCTCGGCGTCCGCCGTCACACCATTAATGACGATCGTTTTGCGCGGCTCGAGATTTATCGCCACCGCCGGCCCCCAGCCCGTGCGCTCAGAGAGCCATGCGAAAGCGTCGTCGAAGCCGCAATCGCGCGCGCGCATGACGAGATCGATCGCCGTCAGTCCACCCTTATCGCCCGCGCCAAAGTCCGTTATTCCCGCGGGAACGATGGACAGGTTGAGCTTGCGTTTATCGAGAGGGCGGCCGGTATTCAATCGCAACCACTCGGCGACAGCCTCATAGCCCGGCCGACTTGCGCCGGCAATTGTAGAGGCCGAGTTCCGGGACCCATTTTTCAAGATTGGCCAGCGCATGCTCGTTGAGCTTCCGAAATGCCGATTTGTCGCTGTCATTGTTGATCGTCGATACCGCTCGCGTCGGGTGGTCTATGTCCTCCCTATAGCCAAATGGCTCGAGCGCTTCCGCAATAAGCTCGAGCGCATTTGCGGGCAGCTCGGGCAGCTTCGAAATGTCGAGATCCTCGAGCGCGGCCTCGCCGGTCCATCGGTAGGCCTGCCCAGTATTGGGATGTAGCGACGGTGGGAGGACGAGTGTGGCGGCCTTCGCCGAGCACGTCGACCATGCGCTCGCGCCGGCCATCGGCATGACTTCGAGAGAAAGCCTTCAATTCGACGGCGACGCGGAAAAACGGCGTTTATGCCCTTGGCGCCAACCTTCCATGCTGGAGAATGCGGCAAGGCGTTCGTCACCGCGTCGACAACTTCGTCAACGTCGACGTCGATTGCGACGAGGCCGCCCGACGCGCGGCCACATATGACGCCAATGCCGACTCGCGCGGTGGCGGCGCTTTCCCAACTGCTCGATTTCTTCATCGCTCGGTAGACGCTCCAAAAAGCGGCTCGCCCAGGCGCCCATCTTAAGCCAACGGCCGCCGCAAAAATCTCCGGGCGCTTTCGAGCCAGGCGCGATGGGGATTGCCGCGAAACCCTCCGGCCGCCAGGCGCGCGCCGATTGCGCGAAAGGAAAATCTTAGCGCGCGGGGGGAGCCCATGGCAGCGTCGGGCGCGCTCGACGGCAGCCAAAGGCTTCGAGTCTTCGGCTGCGGGGCGACGCCACGGGGGGAAATCGATTCCGGCCATCAGAGCCCCCTAATCCGGAACTCAGGCCACACACCGCCGGTATGCCAAGGAGCCGGAGGTGGCGCACGTTCGACGCCGCCAATTAACACCGCGCCGCGCGATCGCACTAGCCTAGGGCTTAATGGGGATACCGTGCAGGACTTCCATATCCTCAAGCGGCCCGCTATGGCCTGCACGCCGCCGAGACTTTGGCGGTTGCTCCCTGTCCTGATTTTTTGCGTCCGCTTCGTCGGCGGAGCCGGGAGGGATTCGGCGGTTTGCATCGAAATGCCGTCCGCAAACTCCAGGGTCATCATAACAGCCGCTTCACTCGCGGTCCTTGCGACCTTACTCTCGATTATCTTTGCCGTATGAAGGCCGGGTCGAAGTTCCTTCATTGCGCTGCCCTTCCCTCGAAAACGAGCAGGGCGACGATCGCGGCCATCCCCGGCGCGAGCCCGAAGCGACGACCTAGGAAGGCCGCGCGGTAGGTTGAAAGATCTGCGAGCGTGGTCCCGGCGGGGGGCGGCGCAAGCGGGCGGTGGGCTTGAAAATTGAGAGAGGTCGCGTATTCTGGATTCGGAGAGCCGCCAAGCATCTCGAATTCAGGCCGCCCGTTATCCGCAAAATCGCGAATAGCGGGCGTCTCCGCATTCGGAGACAGCATTGGGCCTTACGCAGCTTTCACGTCGGAGGTGCTCGCCTGCGGCGAGCCAGATTTAAGCTAGAGCCCATTCATCAAGCTTAGATGGCTCGTAGAGCGCGGCGACGCCTGCTTTACGGAATTCCGGGCCACCGCCCACACACGCGAGCTTCGCCAAGGTCTTTTCGCTTCCGAAGCCGTATTTCGCTTTCAGATATTCTCACCGCCTGTTTGCGGCGCAGAAACTGTGTGGAGTGCATTCGTCATTCCTCTGCGGAAACCCGGTCGCGCCGAGAATGACTGAACTAATTACTCCCACTTTCTCGCCGTTGGGGGAGATCATATTGCAGCAGGACGAGCCTGTTTAGCTCCCCTTTTTCGGCTTTTTATTTTTGAATTAATCGCTTGGCTGATGGCAAGTGATAATCCAGCATCAGTTTCATGCCGCTGGAATTCTGCATCGAACGTCGATTGTAACGCCTTCACAAATCGCACAAAGGGAGACAATTTGCGATCAACATCCTTCGCCGACTTTCTTGCCAGCAGCCTGAAACTCGTCCTTTAAGTCTCTAATGAGGTCAGACCACGCGTTACCCTCTGAAAAGCCAAGAAAATTGCTCCCTAGCCAATTCACGTAAGGTCTCGTCAATGACAACTCTGATGACGCGAACGGTATCATTGAAGCAGAGAGGCTCATGGTTGTCGCGCGGCCCAGTTGCAAAGGCGTATTCAAAAATTTTTGTGTCGTCTTCCGCGAGGGGACTCGTCGCTATAATAATTCGGACAGTATTTTCTCCAATGGCTCTCGACAAGTGGTCCGGCGGATCCAAATCCGTCCGTCACTTCCTGTAATTGCCTTGCGAGCTTGCGCGCACTTTTCAATTTTTTTGTGAAATCGTCTAAAAATGGGGCGCAGGGTTCGTAGCGGGCCAAGTCGAAATAGAGTTCGACCGCGGTGTGAATTTTGTGTCGTAATTCGTCACTAAATTTTCAGCCAGCCGCGTTTCACTCCCTTATTCTTTTTCCATCCTGGTCCAGTCAGCCTCGATCGGCGACCATCTTTTTGAAGCGCCAACACTGCTGGATATAGGGAGGCGATCACGCCGACTTTTGCGGGGTGCGCTCATAACTAAGCGGTTTTCCTCGTCATTGCTTCGCCGATCGTAATAACCGCCGGGCAAAGCGGATTGCATCGGGATGATGCCGGGCCCGGGGCAAGCCTTCGAGCAAGTCACGACCCGCTCCCCACGGTCGATCGAATTCGGATAATTTGTGCATCCCTCCCGTCCAGCATGGCGGCGATACACAGGGCCACCTTATCGGCGGCGGCTACAAGCGCGGCGTCCGACCTTCTGATGTAATGGCGCGCCGTGACCCCCTTGCAGGGGCGTGCCCAAGCAGTTCGCCAATGGTCGCGTCTGCAAAACCCTCTTCGGCTGCGACGGATGCGAACGTGCGGCGCATGTCATGGGAGCGCGCGTCGGCGAGCCCTGCGGCGTCAAACAGGTCCGCGATGGACTTCTTCAAGTCAGCGGATCCAGTCGCCGTTCTGTCCGGGAAGACGTGTCCGCCGACGCGGGGCAGGTTGGCGAGGAGTTCACGCGCAGGCTTTCCAGCGGTCGCGACGAGCGGCCAGTCTTTGTCTTCCGTAGGCGCACATAAGCGCCGTCGATTTCATCCCAGCGCAGGGCGCCGCTTCTCGCGCCAGCAGCCCAGTCAGGGCGATCAGCCGCAACGCTGCCACGGCCGCTGGGCGGCTCTCGTCAAACTTGCGCAAGGTCGCGGTTCCCGCCGAGCCATCTCAGAAGGCGTTAACACCCTGTCCTTCGCTTCGCCTCTGTATCGTTCGACCCCGCGGGTAGGGCTGTCGCCTTCAACTAGCCCGCGCTTCTCGGCCCAGCTCCAAATTCCGCCCAACAGCTCAACGACGCGGGCCGCAGCGCCGGGGCCACCTTCAACCTTGGCGACTCCTTCTCGGCCTTGGTCTTAAAGATGCCGGCCGTCTTTCCGCTGGCGATGTCGTCGACCATGCCTTGCACCTTGCGCCGATCGAGCGCGGTGACGGGCACGGGCCCGATCAAGGGAACGATGTGGCGGCTGACGCGGCCCTGATCGATTTCGATCGTGCTGGCGCTGTTGGGTCTGCGAAAGCGGGTGAGAACCTGACCGGCTCGAGCAGTAGCCAGATATGCGGTGCAGACTTGCTCGACCGTCAACACCGACCCGGGCCGCTTCCTTATCCGCAGCCGGGTCCGCGCCAAGGGCGACCTCAGCCAGGAACCGTTTGGCTTTCCTGCGGGCCTCTTCAGGGGGAGCGTTGCGGCCGGCGATCACCTGGCGACGAAATTTGCGGCGAGCACCTTCGCGGACGGCATAGCGGACGAAGTATGAGCCGCTGCCGGTGGGCAGAAGCCTGAAGCCGAAGCCGTCGAGGTTAAAATCGCGGATTACGAGCTCGTCGCCGTCGAGAGGCTTGAGGCTGTCGATCAGAACCTAGGTGATCTTCTCGCTGCGGCTCGCCATTGGCTTCTTTTCAGACCGGTGGGTGCCCACATGGGCACAATGTGGGCACGCGGCGGGCCAGAGTGAGTAATCTACGGAAACAGTGATAAATTGTAATTGCCTGCAATTCAAGCAATTAGTAATTATCGGAAATTGCAGGAAATGGGTTCCGATGATTTTTGTCTCGTCTGCGTTTGGATGGAGCTGCTCCTTTTCAATTTCCTTCTGTAGCGCCTCGTGGCGGCGTTGGAGTTCGACGATATGACCCTGTAAGGACATGCGAATCCTCCTGAATTGCCTCCTCATCGACGAGGAGCGCATGGTCAAGCATGCCACATCCGCGCCACCCGCAAGGCGTGAAATGACGCGTCCGTCATAAATCTTTTGCGTCGGCGTCACGGCGCGTTAGTCATTCTTCAACGGTTCTGGACCGTTACGCGCGGATCGCCGTTCGGGAACGGGCGAGGGCTCTTTCGCCGCCAAAGGCGCTTGCGCCCGCCCGCATCCGCCACTATACACACGCCACCCGAGCCGCCGCCATGGCGGATCCCGAGAGGGGGCGCGTAGCTCAGCGGGAGAGCACTACGTTGACATCGTAGGGGTCACAGGTTCAATCCCTGTCGCGCCCACCATTCAATTCGCCCGTTAGGTCCCCTGAATTCGCCCGCCCCGAATTCGCGGCGCTCTTTTCTGCCCTTACAGGCCTGGCGCGGCCTTGCGCCGCGTGGTCGACGGCGCTTCGGGCTTTTGAGGCGTCGACGGTAAGACGGGCGGCGCCGGTTCGGGCTCGACATAGCCGGCGATCGCATTGGCCGTGTCGACGACCGGTTGCTGATCGACGCGCACGGAGCCAGTATCTGGCCGATCAATGTCCTGAATGAGCAAGATCACGCTCGCCGCCAGAATATTGACGATATAAACCGGCAGTCGCCATCTTCGCCGTTCGATGCCGCTCGCATAGCCCGAGAAGCCGACGCCGATCGCCGCAATGCCGTAAAGCGCGATGAAGACGATGCGCGGCACGCGGTTGCGATAAGCCGTGAGCCTGATTTCTTGATCGTCGAAGACCTCGTTCAAAGCCTGAATGTAAAGCCCTGTCGGGACCATTGCGCTGTCCTTCGCCATCGCTCCCCTGGCCTCGCGCCACAATTGTTCCTGGACATCGTTGGAGTGCGCGAGCACGCCCGTGAGCGTCTGCTGCGCCGTCGTCGCGTCGAGCCGAAGGCCGATATATTCGTGCAGGAGTTTCAGGCTTTGCGCATTATGCGGCACGGGCAGGAGACGGGCCCGCAACGCCGCGGTTCCGATGGCGTTGGCTTCCTTGAGGAGTGCGTCGCGTCGCGCGTCGAAGCGCGCGACCGCCATGGCGAATGTGAAACTCAACATCAGCGCAAGCAGGCCAAGTACCGCTGCCTCCAAGGTCGAGACATTCGCCTCCTTTGCATCCTTCAGTCCGAAATCTGTGTCCGATTTCGGAGGCAGCGCCAAAGCCGGCGACGCTGACGAGAAACAGGACCGGAAGGGATGTGTCGCTCAGCATGTCCAACTCAACTCTCGCATCGTTCTTGGGAGGAGAGTCGAAGCTTAGCAAGCCGGCGACCGGCGTGGCCAGAGCAGGGGCGAAAAGCGAGGCGGACGGACGGCCCGAAAACATGCATGGGAGGCAAAAAACATGGATGGAAGGCCAGAAAAATAGACGGCCTGCCTGAGCAGTTGCTCGAGACAGACCGTCGCTTCGCCTCAAATCCCGCCCTGAAACACAAGGGAGGCTATCGACGCCTGACGCGCTGGCCAAGCGTCGCAATTGAGGGAGAACGCGGTTCGGTTAAAACGGCGTTGAGGCGTGTCTTCGGCGCCACAGTTTTGCGGCTCGGCGAGTGGGGGGGCCCACTCGCCGAACCTTGGCCGACCGAAACGGGCAGAGAGTCGATCGGCTTGACCTTAACAATAGCGACAATTCAATTTAATTCAAGTCAACTTGCACAAATAAAGCAACAATTGTCAAAATCGCCGTTTAATCTAGGTATCTACTTACTGGTTATAGTATTTTTTCGGAGGGCACGCCGTCCGTCGGCCTTGGGCGCATTGACGATGGGGCGGGGAGCTTGCGCGAGGCTTGACCGCCGGGGGCGCGATGGACCCCGCGGCGATCGACGTCGCGTCGCGGGCGATCATGGTCTATCGGGAGAACTGCGTCGCCTGGCCGGGGGGCCAATTTGGCTTAGCCGTAAATCCAGCCGACGAAAGCGGCGCCAAGAAAGAAACCGACGCTCCCGATGAATATGACTTTCAGAAGGCCATCCGGCATGGCGCTCTCGTCCTTTGCGCAGTCTTGGCCGCCATGCTCCCTGCCTCTGGCGTCGCCATGAACACAGATAAGTGGCGCGCGCTATCCTGACAAGGCAAACGCCTGCGCAGGCCGGAGCAGAACTCGCGTGACCAGCGCAAACGCATGAATGCCGTCAATCTCCGGCGCGAGCAACAGGAGGAAAGGCCGGCGCATCTCATCGGGACCGCGGCGTCACTTGGAACCAGACGCGGGCGTCGCGACGTTCGGCAAAGCCTTTGCCGTGTGCATGACGTGCAGCGGCGCGGCTGCGCCCTCTTTTGCGGGCGCGCGGGCGGCGCGCCGATCCGGCCCAAAAACGCTCGTGATGAAGCCGAGCAGCAGGAAGCCGATCCAGAAGGCTGTGGGAACGAGTTTGGAATTTGCAAAGGCCATGTTTTCCTCCCGACTTTTTTTGCGCGCCGGCGCGTTGCAGATTTCACCAGGACGCGCGCCTCGCAAAGCGCCAGAGCAGCCCGCCCGCGTGGCGCCAGGCGGCAATTTTTCAAAAGAGCCTTGGTCGCACGAGCCGCGCGCGCGCTTCTTGCGCAGTGGCGCCAGCGACGCGCCTTGTCGTGGATCTATGCCAGCCCGAAATGGAGCCTTAATCGTCTGCTACGCAGAGCGTCGGCGTTGTTTTTTTCCTTGGCGGATACGCAAAATGACGAATATTGCTTCGATCGCTCGTCGCGCTCCGGTCGTGCGCAGCAGCCACGCGCAGCTCTCGATCATTCTTCGGGAGTCGGACAAGACCACGCTGCAAACGCAGATCTTCGATCAGATCCGAACGATGATTTTGAACGGCCGGTTGCGCGGCGACGATCCGTTGCCGACGACGCGGGAATTGAGCGCGCAACTTGGCGTATCGCGCAACACGGCGGTGCTGGCCTATGAGCGGCTGATTTCCGAAGGCTATATCCGCACCAGGCCTTACGTCGGCACTTTCGTGTCGCCCGATCTCCCCGACACGGCGTTCCTCTCCTGCGCGGCCGAAAAAGCGCGGGCCGCCGCGCCGCCGGCTGCCGAGTTAGCGCCTGCGGCGCGCGCGCAGCGCGAACTCCACACGCATCGGCTGGCCGATCCCGCCCGCGCCGGGCTCGCGGCCGACTTCTGGGTCGGGCGACCCGATCCACGCAGCTTTCCGCTCAAGTCCTGGTCTCAGCATATCAAGGGGCGACTGAGATCGGCCGGCGCGCGGCTGACGAGTTACTCCGATCCGGCCGGGCTTCTCGAACTGCGCCAGGCGATTGCCAAACATCTCGGTCCCGCGCGCGGCGTCGTGTGCGACCCCGAGCAGATCATTGTCGTTGGCGGTTGCCAGGACGGGTTCAATCTTGTTGGGCGCCTGTTGGTGACGCCGGGCTCGACGGCGGTCGTCGAGTCGCCGTGCTATCAGGGCGCCGCCTACGTTCTCGAAAGTCTCGGTGCGATGCTCAACCCCGTGCCGATCGATCGCGACGGACTCGACGTCGCAAGACTTCCGCAAGCACGGGGCGCGCTCGCCTATGTTACGCCGTCCCATCAATATCCGATCGGCGTGACGCTCAGCCTGCAGCGGCGCATCGAGCTTCTCGCATGGGCGACCCAACAGGACGCCTATATCATCGAGGACGATTACGACAGCGACTTCCGCTTCGTCGGTTCGCCTCTGACGGCGCTGAAAGGTCTCGACCGCAACGAGCGAGTCATTTATCTCGGCACGTTTTCCAAATGCATGGGGCCGGGACTGCGCCTTGGTTATGTCGTGGCGCCGCGCGCGCTCGTCGAAAGCTTCCGCCGCATGAAGATGCTGATGAACAATGGCCAAAGCTGGCTCGAGCAGGCGGCGATGGCCGATTTCATGGCGAGCGGCGAATTCGGCCGGCATTTGCGTCGCATCCGCCAACTTTATCGTGAGCGACGCGACGCCTTGCTTGGCGCGCTCACGCGGCATTTTGGCGAATGCGAGATCTTCGGCGAACAGGCGGGTATGCATCTGGTCTGGAAGCTGCCGGAAAATTTTCCGAGCGCGGCGGAAGTCGAGGCGATCGGACTTTCCGCGGAAGTCGGCGTCTGTTCGCTCGCAACCGGCTCCGCCTTGCGATTCGACGCGGACGATGGCGGCGACCGTCTGCTGATGCTGGGCTTCGTCGCGCTCTCGCAAAAAGAGATCGAAGATGGGATCGCGCGGCTCGCGGGGGCGCTCGCGGCCGCCGCTCCTCACGTCCTCAAGCGGTAGATCCACCAGCCCTTGTGTTGAAAGACGAGCTCGAATTTCTCGAGCCGCGCGGGGTTCGACGTCGAGAAGGGCAGGAGCTTCGCGACGAGTGCGTCGCTGTCGCCCTTGCGCGCGAAAAAATGCAGCCGCGTCGCGCCGTCGATGGGCTCCGCCGCGAAGCCGCCGTCGATCTTCTGTTCGCGCATCCACTGCGTCGCGCTCTTGATGACGCCATGCGACAGTCCGGCGGAGGCGAAGTCCTTGTAGGCGACGGAAAGGCGGTCTGGCCGCGCGGCGGCCGCTTTCCACACGTCGGATATATGGACGGCGATATAGGCGGGTTTGCCCTCAAAGAGCGTTGCGAGCGCCTGCGCGCCTTGCGCTTCGTCGCCGAGCAGCGCGTCGACGAATCGATCAAATCTGTCGTTCGACGGCGACGCGGCGCCCGCGCCCCAGCGCGCGCTTTCGGCCGCCGGCGCCTCCGACCAACTTGCGGGAAGGAGAAGACCACGCGCGGCGGGATCGTCAAGCGGCGCATCACGTTTTGTCGTGGCGCGAATGACGCGCGAGAGGTCCCACCAGGCGAGAACGACGGCGCCTTCGGGAACATTGTCGCGAATGGCGCGCATGACCTTTGCGACGTCCGCCGCTGGCGCGTCCATGAAGAAAATCGGTTGCGTCGCCTCGTTGCGCCAGGCGAGCGGCGTCAGTCCCTCTCCTGTCGCAAGCGCGACGCCGCTTGCGACCGTGCGCGGCGTCTCGCCACTCCTGACCTCGACCCGCCGCAAAGCTTGCGGCGGCAGACCGAGGCCTTCCAGTTCCGCGTCGGCGGAAGCGGGCGCAATGGTCACGGTGTAATGCGCGACGTTCTGCGAGGGCGCGAAAACGGCCCAGCCGATGAGCGCTGCGCCAATGGCGATCAGCGCGGCGCCAATAGCTCGCCTCACGCGCAATTTTGCGCCGTCATCGCGTCCCCCGGCCGCGTTTGAACAATAGCGCGCCGCCGAGGAGGATGGCGAGCGCGCCGAGCCCCGCCGCCCATGCGCGTCGCGCGGGCGCGTCGAGATCGCGAAGCTCGCCGCGCTTTTCAGACGAGATGCGCTTGAGCTGCCCGCGAATGTCGGCGGCTTCGCGCAACCGCGCATCTTCGTCGTTGATCCTGGCGGCGCTCTTGATGAGCTGCGACCAGCCTTCCGAATAGGTGTAGCCGCCGGGGTTCATATGGGCGAGCGCCTTGTAATGCTTGATTTGATGGTGCTCCCACATTTCGGCGAATTCATACTCGACCGCGGAAGGGTTATTGCCCTTGTGCCAGAAGAGTTGGAAAAAGCCCCCTGGCTCGTCCTTTTCCGGCGCCGGCGGGGCGGGGCGGTTTGTCGTCTGCCCAGGCAGCAGCTTGTCGGCGTAAAGCTTCACGAGAACGCTGCGCGCCTTCTCCGTGATCTCGAGCCCCGAGATGACGCCCTTGTCCATCCCCTCCAGATAGGCGCGCGCGAAACTGTCGGAATGGCAATTGGCGCAGGTCGAAACCCAGGACTCCTTGCGCGCCGTGAACCAGGGATGGTTCAAATTGTCGGCGATCTTCTGCATGGGCACGAAAGCCCAGCGGGATTTGCGCACCATGTTGTGCGTGAATTGGCCCTGATACTCCATGTGGCAGAATTGGCAGGTCGGCGCGCTCATCCCGCCTTTGTCGAGCGCATCGGCAAGCGGAACGTTCCAGTTCCATTGATCGCCCCGCGTTTCATAGACCGCGCCATGCTTGGAAAGCATGTAGGCTTCGAACTCATTGTGGTCGACGCCGTTGTGGCATTGCGCGCAGGCCTGCGGCTTTCGCGCCTCGACGGCTGAAAATTCATGTCGCGTGTGGCAACTGTTGCACGTGGTCTGCGGCGTATGACAGAAAGTGCAGCCTTCGGCGACCTCCCGCTGCTCCATGGCCGCCCAGATCGCATTCTCGACATTGGCGCTGTAGGAAAGCGCATGCGATGGATGGCCGGGCTTCCATTGATCCTGAGGCCAGGTGAACGTGTCACGCTCCGACTTCTCTTTCGGCGAACTGCCGCAGGTGGCACTCCCCGCAGGCGCCAGCGTCGGGCATTCGCAGTTCCGTCTTGTGCTGGCCGTGATCGCGGCCGACGCCGATGTGACAGTCGATGCAGGAAACATCCTTCAGCGTCTCGCCCGCCTTCAGCTTGCCGAGCGCGCGCAGATTGTTCTCGACTTCCGTGATCAGCCCTTTCTTATAGGCGCGGGGGTCGCTGTCCGGGAGGTTGCGGACGGCCTCGAGCGCGCCATGCACGCTTCTTTCCCAGCTATGCGCAAATCCGGGCGTGGCCTGCTGGTGGCATTCGACGCATTGCGCCCGGGAGGCGTCGACGTCGACCGTCTGGGGCGGCGTGTAGAAGCTCGTCGGATTGAGATATCTGGAAATCGGAATCGGCTCCCAATATTTGGAGAGCGAACCCTTTCCGGCGCCTTGGGCTTCGTCGTGATAGCGCTTCATCAGCGCGTCATAGAGTTCCTTGGGCGTCGCCTTGCTGGAAATTCCGAGCGCCTTGTACGTCTCATCGGGGGGCGCCGCGCGGAGCGGCTGGAGCGTCGCCATGAGGGCGGCGAAAAGCGCGAGAACTCCGATGCGCAAGCGGCGAAGAAGCGTTTCGTTTCTCGGCATTTTCCCCCCGCTGCCTATCACCGCGTCATTGTCGAATGGCGCCGCATGCGGTGAAAGAACCACTGCGTCGCGTCAAAATGGCGCCAGCGACGCTTTTTCGCCACTCTCTCCGCGCGGTTGTGCTGGAGGGGAGACGCGCCGCTTTCTCGAGACGGCGGACTAACCCGAAGCGGCGAGTTTCGAGAGCGGCGCACCGGCGGACAGCGACGACACGATGGCCGCTTCGACGGCCGCCGCGTCCATCCCGTAGCGCGCGCGCAGATAGGGCTGGTCGCCGACGATGGCGGGGAACACGTCGTCAAGCGCGACGCTCTTGAAGAAGCCGGCGCGTGCGCCGTGGGTGAGCAGCGTCTGAGCAACGGCGCCGGCGAGGCCGCCAATGCGGCTGTGTTCTTCCAATGTCACCACGCCGCCTGTCTCACGCGCCGCGGCGACGATCGCCTCCTCGTCGAGCGGTTTGAGCGTATGCATCGCGTCGATGCGGCATGAGACGCCCTGCGCCGCCAGACGCTCCGCCGCGATCAGCGCCTCGCGCAGGATTGCGCCCGTCGCGATGATCGTCGCGTCGGCGCCCTCGCGCACGCGCCGCGCCTTGCCGAGCCTCGCCCGCTCGCCGTCGCGCCGCGCAACGCCGCCATGATCCTTGTCGATGCGAAGATAAGCGGGGCCTTTATGCGCCGCGAGATCGCGCACCAGATCCTGCGCCTCCCATTTCTCGGTCGGCGCGACAACTCGCATGTTGGGCAGGGCGCGCATGACCGCGATGTCTTCGGTCGCAAAGTGAGACATGCCGAGCTGGCCGTAGGAGAAGCCGCCGCCGATGGCGACAATCGTCACGTCGCAGTCGTGATAGCAGATGTCGTTGCGCACCTGCTCCAGGCAGCGCAGCGTCGGGAAATTGGCGATGGAATAAGTGTAGACCCGCCAACCGGAGAGCGCCATTCCGCAGGCGATCGAGGTCATGTTCTGCTCGGCGACGCCGGCGTTGACGAATTGATTGGGGAAGCGCTCGGCGAAGGAGGTGATGACGCCGTAGCCGAGATCGCCGGTCACGAGGACGACGCGCGGGTCTTCAGCGGCGAGTTCCGTCAGCGTTTCGATGAAGGCGTCACGCATGGGCAGCCTCCAGCTCCGCGATCGCGGCGTCGAAATCCGCGCCGAGCGGCGTCCGATAGTGCCAGGCGACCTGGTTTTCCATGAAAGAGACGCCCTTGCCCTTTGTCGTATGGGCGATCACGACGCTTGGCCGGCCTTGCGTGAAGGGCGCGCGCGCAAAGGCGGCGAGAAGCTGCGCGTGATTGTGGCCCTCGACTTCCTCGATCGACCAGCCGAAGGCGCGCCATTTGTCCGTGAACGGCTCGAGCGCCAACGTATCCTCGACTCTCCCGAGGCTTTGCAGCTTGTTGTAGTCGACGATGGCGACGAGATTATCGAGCTTGTGATGGGCCGCGAACATGGCCGCCTCCCAGGTCGAGCCCTCGTCGCATTCGCCGTCGGAGAGCAAGGCGAAGGCCCGCCAGCTCTCGCCCGCGCGTTTTGCCGCCAGCGCCATGCCGGTTGCGACATTCAGCCCATGGCCCAGCGCGCCGGTTGAAAGCTCCACGCCGGGCACGCCCTTGTGCGAGACATGGCCCGAGAAGACCGAGCCGTTTTGATAATGTTGCGCGAGAAGCGCTGGATCGAAGAAACCCGTCTCCGCAAGCGCGGCGTAGACGGCCGCGCCCGCATGGCCCTTCGAAAGCAGGAAGCGATCGCGATCGGGGCGCTGCGGATCTGACGGGAAGACGCGCAGCACGGCGCCATAGAGCGTCGCGACAATGTCGGCGATGGAGAGCGCCGAGCCGACATGCGAGCTCTTGCCGCGATTGGTCATGCGCACGACGTCGAGGCGTATGCGCCGGGCCAGCGCAACCGTGTCGTCTTTCCGGGGAAGGGTCATCAGATCTCGCGCGGGGGTCGAATCACTGGGGAAAAGCGTAACGCTGCGAGGGTTGACAAAGCGTTCGCGCGGATCAGCCGGTCTCCAGCTCGAAAGCGTTTTCAACATGGCGGGGCCAATGGCCGGGCGCGATGAAGATCGCATCGGCGCGCAGCGTACATGCCGCGGCCCAGGGGTGGGCGGCGCGCCACCGATCGGCGGCGCGGCGGAAGCGCCGGCGCTTCTGCGCGGTAATGGCGTTGGCCGCGTCGTCGAGGTCGCCGCGCGCTTTCACTTCGACAAAGACGACGGCGCGCCCGCGCCTGGCGACAATGTCGATTTCGCCGCCGTGCGCGCGGTAATTGCGATCGAGAATGGCGTAGAGCCGCGCGCGCAGCCACAGCGCGGCGATGGTTTCGGCGCGCAGGCCAAAGGCGTAGGCGGCGCGGCGGGTCGCGCTGGAATCGCTCATGCGCCAAGCTTAGCCTTAAGTGCTTTCCTTGTCTCTCTCGGCGGCGAGTTGCAGGGCGCGGGCGTAGATCTGGCGGCGAGGCTGGCCGGTCGCCGCGGAGACCACGCTTGCGGCGTCCTTCACGGAATAGGAGCCGAGCGCTTCGCCGAATTCTGGCGTCGAGGTCGGCCTCGGCCAGCGCCGCGTCGCCTTCCAGCGGCGGCGCGACGAGCAGCACGATTTCGCCCTTCGGCGTCTCTTCCTGCGCGAGCTGACGCGCCAATTCGTCGAGACTTCCGCGCCGCACCGATTCATAGAGCTTCGTCAGCTCGCGGGCGATGGCGGCGGGGCGCGGCCCCAGCGCCGCGGCGCAATCGACGAGCGTCTCGGCGATCCGCCGCGGGCTTTCGAAAAAGACGAGCGTGCCCGGCACCCTGGCGAGCTCAGCCAGCCGCGCGCGACGGGGGCCGCTTTTGTGCGGCAGAAAGCCCTCGAAGAAAAAGCGGTCCGTCGGCAGTCCGGCGACGACGAGCGCCGCCAGCACGGCGGAAGGGCCGGGGACCGAGGTGATGTGAACGCCCTTCTCGAGCGCCTCCTGAACCAGCTTGAAGCCCGGGTCGGAGACCAGCGGCGTGCCCGCGTCCGAGACCAGCGCCAAAGCCGCCCCGGATTCCAGCCGCGCGAGGAGATGGGGACGAATCACATGCGCGTTATGCTCGTGATAGGCTATTAGCGGCGTCGAGATCCCGTAATGGGCGAGGAGCGTCTTCGTCACCCGCGTATCCTCGGCGATCACCGCATCCGCGGCCGCGAGCGTGGCGAGGGCGCGGAAGGAAATATCCTTCAGGTTGCCGATCGGCGTCGCGACGACATGCAGGCCGGCCTCGATTGTCTCCGCCTCGGCGCGGAGTCCGAAGGCGGTGTAGCCGGCGGCGGATCGAGACGTGTCGTCCTTACTCATTCGTCAACTCCCGGGCCATGCGTCAAAACTCCCGGCCGTTCGTTATGTCGGTCGTTTGTTCGGAATATGGAACGATCCGGGCGGTCTCCGCAAGGCCCCATTTGACAGGCACATACTCGTCTATTGACTTTCGGCCGGGGACGCTGACGCTATGTGCAACTTAACGCGCGCCGAGGACGCCGGTCTTTAGGCGCAGGGGGTTGAAATCTATATGAAGATCGATTTCCGAGCGGATTTGCCCGCCGCCATTTGGCGCATGCGCGCCCTGGCTCTTTTGGGCGGCGCGACGCTGGCGCTCGGCGCCTGCCATCCGGGAGCGGGCCCAGGAATACCGGGCGCCAAGGACTTGCGCGTCGGCGCGCCCAGGACACCGGCGGGGGGGTGGCGGTCGCCGACACCAACGAGACGATCGGCGAAGGCGCGGTGAAAGTGGCGCTCGTCATCCCGCTGACCGGCGCCAACGGACCATCGTCGGTCGGCGCCTCTTTGCGTAACGCCGCCAAGCTCGCCTATGCCGACAGCGGCGCGAGCGACGTCGCCATTCTCGTCAAGGACGACAAATCCACGCCTGCGGGGGCCGCTCAGGCGACGCAGGACGCGATCAATGAAGGCGCCGAGGTCATTCTTGGTCCGGTTTTCGGCGCCGACGTCAAAGAGGCCGGCCGCGTCGCGCGTGCGGCGGGCAAGCCGGTCATCGCTTTTTCGACGGATTCCTCGGCCGCGGGCAACGGCAGCTATCTTCTCTCCTTCCTCGTCGAGGGCCATGTCGACCGCGGCCTCGCCTTCGCCGCGCAGAAGGGCGAAAAAATCCGTCGCCGCGCTCGTGCCGGAAAATGATTACGGAACGCTCGCAATGGCGCAATTCCAGCAGAGCGCGGCCAGCGCCGGGCTGCGCGTGCCGGTGATCGAACGCTACAAGCCGGGCGCCCCGGGGGAATCCGTTCAGCGCCTCGCCGCCGCGCGCGATCAATTCGACGCGATCTTCATTCCCGAACAGGCCGACGCGATGGCCGGCGTGTCGAAGGAGCTCGTCGCGGCAGGCCTCAACTCGAAAAAGGTGCAGATCATCGGCACCGGCCTTTGGAACGACACGCGCGCGCTGAACCTGCCGGCGTTGCAAGGGGCGTGGTTCACCGCGCCGGAGAACGCCGGCTTCAATGCTTTCGCGCAGCGCTACAAGGCGAAATTCGGTTCGGACCCGGCCCGTATCGCAACTCTCGCCTATGACGCCGTGTCGCTTGCCATCGCCCTCTCCCGCTCGCAGGGCTCGCAGCGCTACTCCGAGAGCGTGCTGACCAACCCGTCAGGCTTCAACGGCGCCGATGGCGTGTTCCGCTTCAGGCCGGACGGCTCCAACGAGCGCGGCCTATCGGTGCTCGAGGTCGGCGGCGGCGCCGCGAAGATCATCTCGCCGGCGCCTCGGAACTTCACCGGCAACGGCGCCTGAAACGGCGGGCGGCGGTCAGGCCGTCGCCTCGCCCGCGATCTTGCCGAAATCCGCGACGCCCAGCATCACCCGGCGCAGTTCCGAAAGGAGCCGCAGCCGATTGAGCCTGAGATCGGCGTTTGCCGCGTTGACGGTCACATGTTCGAAAAAGGCGTCGACCGGATCGCGCAATTTCGAGAGCGAGCGCATCGCGCCGGCGAAATCCTCCTTCTCCAGCTTCTCCGCCGTTTCCTCGCGGGCGCGGGCGATGGCGGCCGCGAGCTTATGCTCCTGCGGCTCGATGCGCAGGTTGGGCGCGTGGCGGTGGGAATAGGCCCGGGGGCCGTCCTTCTTCTCCTCCGCTTTCAAAATGTTGCTGGCGCGCTTGTAGCCCGCCAGCAAGCTTTTGCCGTCGTCGGTTGAGAGAAATTTGTCGAGCGCCTCGACTTTCTTCGTCACCATGAGCAAATCGTCCTGTAGCGGCGCGCCCGCAATCTGCTCCTCGTCGGAGTCGGCGAACGCCACGGCGCCCATCGCCGCATCGATAAGATCGTATCGGAGGCCCTTGTCGCGCAAGTAGACTTTCAGCCGGTCGAGGAAAAATTCGAGTAGATCAACGGCCTTAAGGCCCGCAATCGCGCCGTCGCCTTTCTTTGTCGCCTTGGCGTCGAACGCGAAAGCATTGTCATGGCGCTCGACGATGGCCGACAGGGCCCGCCCGCAATTCATTCTCGAGCAGGATGCGGATCACGCCAAGCGCGGCGCGGCGCAGCGCATAGGGGTCCTTGCTGCCAGTGGGCTTCTCGTCGATCGCCCAGAAGCCGACGAGCGTGTCGAGCTTGTCGGCCAGCGCCACGGCGATCGAGACCGGCTCGGTCGGGATGCGGTCGCTCGGGCCCTGGGGCTTGTAATGGTCCTCGATCGCGGCGGCGACAGCGGCCTCCTCGCCTTGCGCCTGCGCGTAATAGCGGCCCATGAGGCCTTGCAGCTCGGGAAATTCCCCGACCATCTCGGTGACGAGATCGGTCTTGCAGAGCGTCGCGGCGCGCGCGGCTGTGTCAGCGTCCGCGCCGACGAGAGGCGCGAGTTCGCGGGCGAGCGTCGTGATGCGGCGCACCCGTTCGCCCTGCGCGCCGAGCTTCTCATGGAAGACGATCTGATCGAGTTTGGGCAGGCGGTCCTCGAGCCGCGACTTCAAATCGGTTCCGTAGAAGAACTTGGCGTCGGACAAACGCGCGGCGATGACCCGTTCATTGCCCGAGACGACGGTGTCGCCGCCGTCCCGCGCCTCAATGTTGGAGACGAGAATGAAGCGATTGGCGAGCTTGCCGTCCCTGCCGCGCAGGACGAAGCATTTCTGGTTGACGCGGATCATCACGCGAATGACTTCCGGCGGAATCGAGAGAAAGCTTTCATCGAAGGCGCCCATGAGCGTCACGGGCCATTCGACGAGACCTGCGACCTCCTCGAGCAGCCCCGCGTCCTCGATGAGGTCGAGCCCTTGCGCGAAGGCGAGGTCCTTGGCGTCGTGGAGGATGATGTCGCGACGGCGCGCCGGATCGATCACCACTTTGGCGCGCTCGAGCGCGAGCGCGTAATCCTCGAAACGCTTCACGCGGATTCCCGCCGGCCCAGAAAACGATGGCCGCGCGTCACATTGCCGGCGGCGATCCCGTCGATCTCGAAGGGCACGACGTCAGGCATTTCAGTCTCTGGGCCGAAAGTGGCGACGATCGCATGGAGCGGACGCACCCAGCGCAGGCTGTCGGCGCGTTCGGAGGCCGCGCCCCAGCGCATGGACTTGGGCCAGGGGAAGCTCTTCACGACGCCGGGCAGGATCTCGGCGAGAACGTCGATGGTCTGGGCCCCGGCGCGCTCGACGACCGCGACGTAGAAATCCGCGCCCTTCTTGTCTTTCTCGATCGTCGCCTGATCCAGCGAGGCGAGGCCGGCGCTTTTGAAAGCCGGCGATCGCCGCTTCCGGCGCGCCAACGCGCGGACCCTTGCGCGCCTCGCGCAGATCGGGCTGGCGTCCCGGCAGCCCGACAATTTGCAGCGCCAGCCGGCGCGGCGTGGCGTAGGCGGCTGCGCCTTCATAGGTCAGGCCGCGCTCGACCAGCGCGTTGGTGACGAGCTTCCTGAGATCTTCCGCCGCCTGCCGCTGCATGCGGGCGGGAATTTCTTCGCTGAAGAGTTCGAGGAGAAGGTCGGGCATAAGTCGCTTTCGGTCAGAGACGCCCCGTTTGGAGCCGGGCGCGGCAGGCTCGTCGTCCTTTTGCGAGTGGCGTTCCGATGATGCGCGTCGAAAAGGCCCTCGCGCCCCGCGTCACAGCGTCTTATCGAGCCATCGCACGAGCGGCTCGTTCTTGGTCGCCTTGCAGCCGGCGAAAAAGGCCTTGCCAGTCGCCTGCGCCGTCTAGGCCAGGGGCTCGATGCCCGTGCCCTGATCGGCGGCGTCGCCGAAGGGCTGCTTCGCGCTCCGGCCGCAGGCGCACCAATAATAGGTTTTCCCCTCCTCGACCTCGACGGGCATTGATTTCTTCTGGAAAACGACGCGTTCGACCATTGCAACTTCTCCCTAAACCGGCTCGCTCGCCAGCGCCGGCGCGTCGAACAGATATTTTTCGACTTCCAGCGCCGCCATGCAGCCGAGCCCCGCGGCGGTCACCGCCTGGCGATAGACTTCGTCGGCCACGTCACCCGCCGCAAAGACGCCGGGGATATTCGTGCGGGTCGTCCCCGTTTCCACAGCGATATAGCCCGAAGGCTTGATCGTGAGCTGGTCCTTGAAAAGATCAGACGCCGGCGAATGGCCGATGGCGATGAAGACCCCCTCGGCGTCGAGCGTGCCGAGTTGCGCCCGTCGTCACATGCTTCACGCGCGCGCCGGTGACGGCCGGCGGCCCTTCCGAGCCGAGGATTTCATCAATCACATGGTCGAAAAGCACGGTGACATTGGGCCGATGGCGCAGGCGCTCCTGCAGGACGCGTTCGGAACGCAGCGCGTCGCGGCGATGGACGATCGTCACATGCGACGCAAGATTGGAGAGATAAAGCGCTTCCTCGACCGCCGTATTGCCGCCGCCGACGACGAGCGTCTTCTTGCCGCGGAAGAAAAATCCGTCGCAGGTCGCGCAAGCCGAGACGCCGTAGCCCTTGAAGGTCTCCTCGCTCGGCAGGCCCAGCCATTTCGCCTTCGCGCCCGTCGCGACGATGAGCGCGTCGCAGGTGTAAACCTTGCCGCTGTCGCCGACGAGCGTGAAGGGACGCTTGTCCAGCCGCGCCTCGACGATATGGTCGGAGACGAGCTTGGCGCCGACATGCTCGGCCTGCTGGCGCATCTGCTCCATGAGCCAGGGGCCCTGGATCGGCTCGGCGAAGCCCGGATAGTTCTCGACCTCGGTCGTGATCATCAGCTGGCCGCCCTGCTCGAATCCGGCGATCAACACCGGCTCCAGCATCGCGCGCGCGGCGTAGATCGCCGCCGTATAGCCGGCCGGTCCCGAGCCGATGATGATGACGCGCGCATGTTGGGGGGCGGACCTGGGCCTCGTCGGCGGTTCGAAGGCGAATCCCCTTCCTGGTCGCCAGGGGAGGGGGAGGCCGCGATCTAGCGATTATGCGCTGCGCTGCAACTGCGTTCCCGAAAGGCCGCGTAGGCCGCCGCGATCCGCCGCGCGATCGGGGCGGTCGAATTGATCGGCGCATAGCACCAGTCGTCAAATGGACCGCGCCAGAGGCGTATCGCGCCCGCCGCCTCGAGCCCTGCGGGGTAGCTTCCCTGAACTTGCGCGGCGGCGCGAGCGGCTCCAGGACATGCACCGGCGCGCCAGTCGCCACCGCCTCACCGACCATATTCACGCTGTCGCCGGTGACGAGGATGCGGTCCGCGTTGGCGAGCAACGCGAAATAG
>CAVQNJ010000029.1:0-62480 GCA_963713845.1 uncultured Alphaproteobacteria bacterium | reverse complement strand
CACCCTCGGTTATGAGGATCACCAACGTCGTGGCGGCCACAATACGGGCTGGTATCTCCCACCACGGCAGGACGCGGTCGGGCACCCTTTACAGTTTCCTTAGAGGCACTAAGGGCCAGGCTGAGGCCTATGGCGAAGAGGGCCGCCCCAAGGGCCGAGGAAGCCGTAGGCGTAGACCTGGCTGAGCACGATGGCCAAGATGAAGTGGCCCATGGTGCTGAATGCCAGGGTGGCCAACCATCCCCTTGTCATGAATCCCAGCCTGCTGAACGTGAGGCAGTAGACCGCCAGCGGCACAACCCCGAGGAGCGTGCCCACAGCTGCTTCGGAAGCGAAGCCGCCACCCTGTTCGAGAGCCAGGAAGACAAGGACGGGGCCGGAGGTCAAGGGGAGGCCTATGATGAAGCCACCGCCCGACGGACCCCACCTCCTTGCGGCCAGGCTGGCGACCAGGACCAGGATGGGCACGGCCACCACTTCACCTAGCAGGAGGAGGTCCGCTTGGTCCATGTCTTTCACTCCGTAGGCTACCGAGGTAGATATGGGTGACGTCCTCGGAGGGCCGTCTGCCGATGGAGCCGCCCAGCCGCAATCCTTTAAGTCAGGAGATGCAAGCCTCTCTCCATTCGACCATGTCCTCCGAGAGCATCGTCGTCGACCACGTGACGAAGACCTTCGGGCCCAAGGTGGCAGTGAACGGCATCTCTCTCGGCATGGAGGCTGGCGAGATCCGCGGCCTGCTGGGCCCCAACGGCTCGGGAAAGAGCACGACGATGCGGATGATAATGGGCATAATGAAGCCGGACTCCGGGAGGATAACGCTCTGCGGGATCGATGTGCTGACTGACGCGGTCTCCGCCAAGAGGCTGGTCGGCTACGTCCCCGAGAGCCCGTACCTCTACGAATACCTGACCGCCTCCGAATACCTTGACTTCGTCGGCACCGCCTATGGCATCCCCCGGCCGATCGGAGGCAGAGGGTGGCTGAGCTGCTGGGAGCCCTGCAGATGTCCGAGCACGTCAACGAAGTGATGAGCGGATCTCTCAGGGGATGAAGCAGAAGGTCGCCTTCGTCGTCGCCCTGATGCACCGGCCTCGTGTCCTGGTCCTGGACGAGTCACTAACGGCCTCGACCCGAGGTCGGCCCGGATCATTAAGGATATCCTCGGCCGCCTCTCCAACGAAGGCGTTTCGGTGCTCTTCAGCACCCACGTCCTCGAAATAGCCGAGGTCGTCTGCCATCGGATTACCATCATGAACGAAGGGAACGTAATAGCTGAAGGTACGCCCTCGGAGCTCAGGGCCCAGCTGGGCCTGCCGGCTCCAGCCTGGAGGACACCTTCCTGAAGCTCACCGGAAGCGAGGAGACGGAAGATCGTGGAGGCACTGAAGCTTTGAGATGGGCCACGGTCGCGAGCCTCGCGACCGTCCTCTTCAAGTCCTACTTTAGGGCGAGCAGGGCCGGAAGGAGGAGCACCTTTTCGAGCCCCTCCTCCATCGCCGCCAAGACTTGGCGCTGTTCGTCCCTCTTCGCGGGGGTGTGGTATCGCCTCCAGCCTTACGGGCGACCTCCGCACCGCCCTGGCCGTCCTCACCGCCCAGGCGCTGATCAGCCTTCCCCTCCTGTTGACCTCCGCCGTCATCCTGGCCGGGATCCTGTTTAGCTGGGCACGCCAGCGGCCTGGCTTCAAGCGAAGCCGTCAACTGGCTCCCGGTTTCGCCCCAGGAGTATGTCGTCGCCTCCGCCCTTTCTTTGATGTTCGCCTACACCCCCATGCTGGCCCTTGTGTTCGCCGTCATCGTGCCACTGGCCCTCGCCAGTGGGCTTCTCCGCCCTGGTCCCCTCCTTGCTCCTCCTTACGGCCGTCTCCTACTTCATGGCGCCGTGATCGTGGAGGCCATAAGGTCTGTGACGAATCGCATCTCGATGACCCTCTCCAGGAAGCACTGCCGGCTGGGTGCCCTAGGACGTATCGTCATCGTGATTGTCTTCTTCGTGGTGCTCCAGGTGGCATTTACCGGCCTTCCTCTATGCAGCCCTCACCGTGATCGTGAACGGGGTGAGCCTCGAATGGTTATTCCCCATGGTCTGGCCATCGATGGCCCTGGCCGCCCAGCTCTCTTCGGACCTGGTCAGGCCGCCGCGTTCCTCTTGCTCACGGTCGCCTTCGCCGCCGCCCTCTTCTATCTCTCTTCGTTCCTTCGGGCGAGGTACTGGTCGCCCATCCCCATCACCATCACCGTTTCGTCCTCCCCCGTGTACACCCCCCAGGGAGGCTCTTTCGCTGGGCTCGACCCCACCGCCTACGCCATCGCCCGAAGGACCTAGGTCCCTCACGAGGAGGAAGGAGATGGCCAGGTTCCTAGCATCCCGGTAACGTTGGTGGTGGTCTTCTTCCTCCCTACGCTATACAACGGCTACGGCTCCAACTCCCCGGCAGCCTCGGTGGGGATGTCGTTTGTGGCGAAGTCTCCACATTGCTGCCCATAATGCTCTCGTCCATAGCCCTTGGCGAGGAGGGCAAATCCATCGCCAACATCTACATGCTCCCGATAACCCCCTCGAACTGACCCGCGGCAAGATCTTCTTCCCGGCCATGATCTCCAGCGTCGCCGTCGCCGCCGTCGTCATCATAATGGAGCTCTTCTACCCCTACTGGCCGACCAACTGCGGTCCTGGTTTGGCCCTGGCGTTCCTGGTCCCGACACAGGGCCTCATCGGCCTGGGCTCGGGGGCACGCTTCCCCGACTTCACCCTGGGGTTGCGGGCCCGGTACGTGACCATGATGGGCTTCATCATATCCTTCGTCGCCGGAATAGGAGCCACCATCTCCTTGCTCGCCCCCCTCGCGCTCTACATTTACCAGGCGTACTCTTCGTCTACCTGGGGATCTCCTTCCTTGAAGCGCTGGGCTCCACCGCCCTATCGGCCTCGTCCTGCTTCTCCTAGCGAGGGAGTACTGCGGCAGCGGGATACGGACGTTCCTCTCCAGCATCATAGAATGAGGAACGATTTGGTGGACGACTCAATCAGCCTTCGATGGCGTGCCAGAGAGCTCCTTGAAAAGGTCGGCCGTCCTTATGCTGCCCCGCCCACCGTTCGACGGCCTCGTCGTAGCTGACGAACCAGATTCACCTGTAAAGCCAGGCCCCTTCGTTGGCGGCCTCCATCTTCACCTTCATCCGCGTGGCCTCCTCTCCCTGGCAGCCCTCTCGGCCATCCGGAAGAGCCCGCTCCCGATACCTTTCCCCAACAGCCCCTGGATGACAATGATCCCGCTCAGCTCCACGAGGCCCCTGTCCCTGACTTTGTTCACGGCCATTCCGACGACCGTGTGTCCGTCCTTAGCGATGAAGAAGTCCGTCGCCGGGTCGGCCGCCAGGCCGCCGAGGAACTCCGGGGACGAGATCTCCGTGATGTCCCTGAATGGCCCCGACCATCCTCTAGGGCGCCGGGGCCGGCCTCCTTCCAAGCGCTTCTGATGAAGGTCGACACGGCGTCAACGTCCGCGCCGCCCAGCCTAAGATACTTCATTCCTGAGAATGAACCGCGCCAGCCATCCCGTTGGCCCCTGCCTTCGAGGCGCCGTCAGCGCTTCTGAAAGGTCCGCCTGAACACACGGGGGTAGTCCAGGATAAGCCCGTCGGAGTCCACCGTGACGACCACCCTCTGGCCGGCCGCGAGGCCTTCGTAGAGTACAAGATCGCTCGTGCCCCTGTGGACGCAGGTGTACCTCTGCTCCGCCGTCTTCACCTCCATCGAATAGGCGTCCACGTATGCCACCTTGAGGTCGGCCTTCTGGTTCTCCGCCAGATCAGCCTCCGGATAGGTATCGTGTTCGTAAACGCTGAGGCGGAGAGGTCCACCTCGGCACAGCCCTCCAGAGCGGGTATCTCTTCGCATGCGCCATTGTACCACTTTCCCAGGCCGTCGCTGATGAGGTCTACGGAGCCGGTCAGAGGGGTGTGCCTGTCCACCGAGATCTCCTTGACGTTCCAGTCGGGATCGCAGAGCACGGTGTAGTGAAAGCGGCAGATGGAGTCGCCCAGCCTCTCCTGCACCTCGCCCAGGGCCATCACCCCCAACTCCGAAACCTCCAGCCTGACGTTCTCGAGGCCGGGGTTGAACACGTGGACCCAGGAAGCCTCTATGCTCATCTGAAACCCCGGCCACACGATGGCCATTTTGAGTCTTATCGTTCCCCATTTCCAGCGCCCAGTCCCCGGGAGTAGTCGGGGGCCTTGTCGGCTCCCCGCCCACCCTGGCCACCATTCGACCCGTCCCTTGCGTTCCCCGCTCGAAGGCGAACGGCGGGGTGCCTCACAGCCGACCCCGTCCCTCGGGTCATGAGACCGGCACCAAGGTAAGCCGCTTGGGGTAGATAACGACCCGCCTCCTCCTTCGAAATCTTATATCCTCGCTCGGCCTGACGCCTTTCGCAATGTCTGCCGGCCAGGGCGGGAGGGGAGGCTCTTTCGCGCAGCGGGGCTCCTCTGCGAAGAAGGTCAGGCACAAGAAGCAGGATTTCCACGAGCACAGGGTGAGGCTGGTCGACAGCTCGCCTCCCCTCGACTTCCCGGCGCTCAAGGAGAGCACGTTCCAGTCCCTAGAGAGGCTGGGCCGCCAGGCCTTCCTGCCCGATTCCGGATACGGCTTGGAGGGCTGGATGAAGAGCCTCCTCCTCCTGTTGGATGAATTCGAAGCCGTGGCTTCAAGTTAGCCCCTCCCCGGAGCATACTTTGCGAAGAGGGCCGAGATCCTCGCCTCGCTTCAGAGGTCGGCCGGGTCGCCGCAGCTCGAAGCCGAGATCGCCGACGCCAAGGAGGCAGAGAGGAAGGTGCTGGTCGTCCTCGGCAACCGGGATGCGGCCTACTCGGCTCCAGGACGGCGGACCTGAAGAGGAAGCGAGATGAGCTGACGGCCGAACTCGACGCCCAGCGGGCGCTCATTTCGAAGATCAGGACCCAGCCACGCCCAAACAGGCTCTTCCAGAGGTTCCTAGGGGAGAAGCCTCCCTCCACGGTCGAGGAGGAGGCCACCGCTGGACGGATGGAGGAGGAGCTGGCCGAGGTCGAGTCCCAGATCGTGTCCCTCCAGGCCGAAGAGCTCCTCTATGAAGACGGAAGGCGCCAGCTGGCGGCGGCCTCGGATCATCTCGCCGAGCTCGAAGGGAAGAAGCTGGAGAGACTCCAGCTCAAGCAGGAGAGGGAGGAGGCGACCACGCTCCTTTCCGGGGAAATCGCCAAGTTGGCCCCTTCGACCCCGAAGCCCTAGGCAACGGGTTTAATACGCCTCGCTCCGTCCCTATGTAGCAACCGAAGGTGATCTGGGCTGGCCAACTGGCTGCTGGGCATCCTCCTCGGAGTCGTCCAAGGGATCAGCGAATGGCTCCCGGTCAGCAGCAAGACGCAGATCATCATAATCTCCACCTACGTCTTCGGCCTCAGCTTCCAGAACGCCTATTCCTTCGGCCTCTTCCTCGAAGTGGGCACATTCTTCGCAGCGCTGTTCTACTTTCGGAAGGAGGTCCTCATGGTGCTGAAGGCGCTCGTGGGCCGAGGGGGCAGGGAGGGGAGGTGCCTTCTCATATTCCTCGTGGTGGCTACCGCCATCACAGGGGTCCTCGGTGTGGGCATCTTCGTTCTCGTCTCTGACCGGCCACGTCGCCCGCCTTCGGCGTACCCATGTTCATCCTGGGCGTGATCCTTCTTGCCGACGCGGCGCTGATAAGCTTCGCCAGGAACAGGCGAACCCCGTCCAGGGGGATCATGGACCTTACCATCAAGGACGACGTCCTCATCGGCCTCGCCCAGGGCCTATCTGCCTTCCCGGGGGTGAGCAGGTCCGGCGTCACGGTCTCCGCCATGCTCCTGTTGGGCTTCAAGCCAGAAGACTCCTTTCGTCTCTCCTTCCTTGCGCTGATCCCCGCCTCCGTGGGCGCCGCCCTCGTCTCCGTCCTCTTCTCGGGAACGGGGCTGGCCAGCGTGGTCGATACGGTGACCCTCCCCGTCATAGCCATAGCCATCGCTTCAGCCGCCCTCGTCAGCCTGGTCCTCATAAGAGTCCTCCTCAGGTTCGCCGAGAGCAGCAGGATAACCCTCTTGGTCCTGGCCCTCGGCTTGATAGCCATATTCAGTGGGCTCGCAAGCCTGCTCTCTGGCTACGGCTGAAGGGTGCGAAAGAAATTAGGGTACGAGCACCGTTGGGATCTAAGGCTTGGCCGCGAGGGGCTTCCCTGCGGCCATCTCCGCCCGCAGCCTCCTCAGGGACTCAGTGTGCTCGAGGCTCTTCTGCTCGTTGATGGATGCCTTCTTGGTCTCGTAGATGATGACCAGGTGGCAGCTGGCACAATAGTACTCGATCTCTCCGCTGCAGGAGGTGTTCCCGCTCACGCGCATCAGCCCGCCGAGCCCCTGCGCTCCATGCTCAGATACCTCGATGGAAGGACATCCGCCCTATCTCGACGCGGTGGCGACGACCAGCCTTTCCCCTTGTGACAGTGCCTTCTCGGCAAGGATCGCCGCTCCCAAGGCCCCCGCCAGCTGAGGCTCCTGCGGGATGTTCAGCTTGCACTTCAGCTCCTTCTCCAGGGCTGCCACCATGCCCACGTTCTTTGCCACGCCCCCGGTGAATGCCAGCTGCTCCTTGATGCCCACGTATCTCACCATCGAAGACACCCTCCGGCCTATGGATTCGCAGAGCCCCGCGGCCACGTCCTCCCTGCTCCTCCCGTTGGTTAGGAGGGAAATCACTTCGGACTCCGAGAACACGGTGCACATGCTGTTGATCTTGGCCGGGGAGGTGCTCCTCAGGGCCATCTCGCCCATGTTGTCCACCCTCACGTGCAGGACCCTAGCCATTACCTCTATGAACCTGCCCGTCCCGGCGGCGCACTTGTCGTTCATCATGAAGTTGGCCACGTCCCCTGCCTCGTTGAGGCTGATCACCTTGCTGTCCTGGCCCCCGATGTCGATGACGGTCCTCGTCCCTGGACACATCGAAGTCGCCCCCTGGGCGTGGGCGGTGATTTCGGTGACGGTCTTGTCGGCTTCGCTGAAAACCCTCCGGCCGTAGCCGGTGGACATGATGAACTGAAGGTCGTTGCGCGCGAGCCCGCCCTTCTTGAGGGCCATCTTCAGCCCACGGCGGGCCGCGCCGTTTCCGTCAAACCCTGACGGGAGGACCTGGAAGGAGAGCAGCCTTCTGTCGGCGAGGATGACGACCTTCGTCGCCACCGCGCCTATGTCCACCCCCGCCACGATCATAGCTTCCTTCCTCGGTTCAGTGGACGGGGTGAAGCATTTCCGTGAACGCTTCAACCCTGGTCCTGATCTGCTCGACGTCCTCAGAGCCGTAGTCGGTTTCGATCTTCAGCATTGGGACCCCGGCGGCCTTCAGGGCCTTCTCCACCTTGATGGCCCCGATGTTGTACGTCTGGCAGTACTGGAGGACGTTGTAAACGACTCCGCTGGCATTGAACTCCTTCGCCATGTCCACCACCTTCGTCACCCTCTCCGCGTTGGGGGTGAAGCAGGCGCACGAGATCTTGGAGTACTTGTTGACCAGCGCCTCCATCAGGCTCTCCATCGAGTCTCCCTTCGGCTCGACCGGGTCGGTGAAGTAGCGGGAGCCGATGCAGCTCTCCTCGGCCACCACCGGCACGCCCATGGACTCGATGATCGAATGCAGCTTCCAGTTGGGGATAGCCATGGGCAGCCCGAGACATCAGCCTGGGCTTCGACTTGTCGGCCACGCCGTTGCCCACCTTATTGCGCTGCTCCAGCTCGTCTGCCAGCTCGTTCACCTTCTGTGTGAACCTTGGGACGTCGTCGTAGAAGCTCACCTGGTTGACGAGCAGGCCGTCTAGGCCGCTGATGGGCGTGGGCGAGGCCTTCCTCGCTTTGGCCACCCTCTTCATTGCGGCTCCTCTTGGCGTTGATCAGCCTGATGGCCTCCTTGAGGTCCTCCTTTTCAATCGCCTTGCCCGTCATGGCCTCCATCTTCGCCCTGAACTGCTTGACCTCGGCCAGCCACAGAGCCTTGGCCTGCGGGGTGTCCACCCTGTGGGGTATCTCCATGATGTAGGTCGGCACGTAGTAGTTGAGAATCTCGTAGGTCTTCTTCTTCCCGTCGCAGGTCGTCTCACCGACGACCATGTCGCAGGACTGGAAGTACGGGCAGGTGCCGCCCACCTTGAAACCGAAGAACGACTTGATCAGCGGGCACATGTTCCTCGGCAACACTGCCTCAGCGTCCGGGATCGAGAAGTCGGCCCCTCCGCAGAGGCCCACCATTGTGGCGTTAGAGGCGTAGACCAGCTCCTCAGGCACGTACCGAGCCGCCGCGATTCGCGCACAGGAATCGGCATGGATCGACGCCTTGCGCGACAAGTCCTACCCGCTCGCAAAGGTGGTTTCCTCGCGCCCGGTCATCGCGCATCGCGACCATGTCATGGATATCGCCGTCACCATTGATCCGGGACCGAGCGCCGGTATCGGCGTCGTGCAACTGTCCGGTTCCCCCGGGATTGATCCCGACGTCATCCGCTCATTCATCTATCTCGACGAGGGCGAGCCCTATAGCGCCAGAAAGCTCGCAGACACGCGAAAATCGATTGCGCGGATCGAGGCGATCGGTGGGGTGAAGGTCGATGATGGCGACCGTCTCGACAGAAACGGCAATATGCCGATCATGGTCGAGACCAGCGAGCGCAAGCCCCATGCGGTCGGCGTCTCGGCGATGTTTTCCAATATCAACGGGCCGGCGCTGAGCACTTATTGGGTCGATCGCAATCTCTTCGGGGGCGCGGAGCGTCTTCGCTTCGATCTCCAGGGCGGCCTTGCCTATTACAACAACTCCGCGGCGTTCCTCTCTTTCCCCGCCGTGAAGTCGAGCAATTTCGTCGGGCTGGCCCATGTCGGCTTCGTGAAGCCCGCCCTGGGAGGCACGCACGTCGACCTGCTGCTCGACGCTTCGGCGATTCGCGAGCGAACGGTCTATTACTGGGCCGCCTATGGCAATTTCAACGGCGCGATCCGTTATCGTTTCAGCGACGTGGCGTCCGTACAGGCAGGCGTCGAAGTCGAAGGCGGCCAGTTCTCCGACGTTTTCGGCCCGCACAGCTACTCGCTGCTCGGCTTTCCTCTCTCCGGCAATTACGACAGCACGGACAATGCGCTCGCGCCCACACGCGGTGTTCGCCTCATCGGTCGCGTCGCGCCCTATGTGAAGGCCCTTCCCAACGGGGTCAGCATGCTGGAGTTGAAGGGCCAAGCCTCGACTTATTATGCGCTCGACGAAGACGCCCGGTATATTCTCGCCGGGCGCGTGTCGGTCGGCTCGATCGTCGGGGCGCCGATCGAGAACATACCGGCCAATCGCCGCTTTTTCGCCGGCGGCGGCGGCTCGGTGCGCGGTTATCGCTATCGCTCGATCAGCCCCGACAACGGCTTTGGCTTCCCCACTGGCGGCCGCAGCCTGTTCGAATCCTCCCTCGAAGCGCGCGTCAAGATCACGCAATCGATCGGCATCGTGCCTTTTTTCGACGTCGGCGCGGCCTTCTCGTCGCCCTGGCCCAATTTTGACTCGACCCTGCGCGCCGCGGCGGGCCTTGGCTTTCGCTATTATACCGGCATTGGCCCCATTCGGCTTGACATCGCGACGCCGCTCAATCCGCGGCCGGTCGACAGCCGGATCGCGCTTTTCATCGGCATCGGAGAAAGTTTTTGATGCGCAAGCGGTCCCGATTGCTGACGATCGGCGGCGGCGGCGTCGTGATCGCCGTGCTGGCCGGCGCCGCCGGCGTCTATTCGCTGCATGGCGAAGCCGGCGGCCGTTCGCTGGCGCATTATGTCTCCGCCGCCGCCTCGTCACCCGATATGACGCTCGAGATCGACGCGATCGACTCTATCGTGTCGTCGCATCCATCGGTCACAGGCGTCACGATTTCGGATCGCGACGGCCCTTGGCTGAAGATCGACCGCGTCTCGGTGACGTGGTCGCCGCTCGCCCTCATCGGCATGACGCTCAACATCGACAACCTCGCCGTCGGCGAAATCGACGTATTGCGCAAGCCGGCGCCTCGGTCGCCGCAGGAAGAAAAGCCCGCGCCCAGGAGCGGCGGCATGACTTTTCCGCCGAAACCGCCGATCGGCATTCGGCTCGGCCAGCTCGTCGTCGACAGGCTTGTCTTCGCTGAAGCGGTGATAGGTTCCCCGGCGACATTATCGCTCGAGGGCGACGCAGAGCTCGCCGCTGCAACGGCGCGCGTGAGGTTGCTGGCGCAACGGCGCGACGCGCCGGGCTCGATCAGCGCCGACGCGGCTTACGCCGGGCCTCCGGGCGAGCTGCGCGTGAAGCTGGCCCTGTCCGAACCCGGAGACGGCCTGATTGCGCGCCTTGCCAATATCCCCGGCCTGCCGCCGGTGGAAGCCTCGATCAACGGCGACGGAACGTTAGACGACTTCGACGCGAAAATTAACGCCAGGGCGGGCGAAGCGGCGTTGCAGGGCGGGGCCAAAATCGTCAGCGGCGGCGCGGCGCGCAATCTCACGCTCGATCTCTCGGCGTCACGGCTCGCCGAACTGCTGCCGCCCGATCTCGCGCCGCTCTTCGGCGATACAACGACGATCAAGGCGCGCGCGCATGATGGCGACAACATCCGAACGCTCGACCGGCTGACGCTGGCGGCCTCCGCCCTTCAACTCGATGCGGCCGGCGCGCTCGACGCACAACAGAGTCTCGACGGAAAGGTTACGCTCGCGGCGCCAGATCTGGCGCGTTTTTCGCGCCTTGCCGGGCGCGACCTTCACGGCGCGCTCGATCTCTCCGCCGATCTCGCCGGCAAGCCGCTCGAGGGCGCCATTGTGGCGAAGCTGAAGGGCGCCGTTGACAGCTTCGGCTCCGGCGTTCCGGCGTTCGACGGGCTGACAGGCGAAAAGCTGACCCTCTCGGGCACGGCGGCGAGCCTGGCCGGCGGCGGGATCGCCCTTGATCAGCTCGAGCTGTCCGGCGCGCATATGTCGGTCCGCGTCGACGGCCGCGCGACGCAGGACACCGCCGCGATCGGCGCCAAACTCGATGTGCCGGAACTGCGCTACGCTGGCCTGCCGCTCACCGGCCGCGCCAATTTGGTCGCCACCGTCGACGGCTCGCTTGCCAAGCCCAACGCCGTTTTGATCGCGACGCTTCAGGACGCGCGCGCGAATGGGCGGCCGATCCCGCAGGCGACATTGAAATGCGAGGCGCACGACCTGCTCGGCGCCTTGGCGGCGTCGGCGACCTTGGACGGCGTGATCGACCGAAAATCCGCACGGGGCCGCGCCCTTGTCGCACGCGAGGGCGCGGGCTGGAAGGTCGACGACCTCGACCTCGCCATCGGCGGCGTCACGTCGACAGGCGCGCTCGCGCTCGACGGCGCGGGGCTGGCGACCGGCCGCCTCGCCATCAACGCGCCTGATCTCGACGATCTCTCAGCCATCGCATTGCAAAAACTCGGGGGACGCCTCGATGCGACGATTACGCTGGACGCGGTCGGCGGCGGACAAAATGTCGGCGTCAACGCCCAGGGCGCGGGCGTCGCGGCGTCACGCGCGACGATCGATAAGCTCGCCGCCAATTTCCAGGCGCGCGATCTCTATCGCAAGCCGTTGCTCGAGGGCCTCGTGTCGGTCGACAACCTGCGCGCCGGCCAGGAAATCATCAACAAGGCCCGTCTCGCGGCGCGGCCCCAAGGCAATGGCGCGGCTGCGCTGGATCTCAGCCTTGACGCGCGCGGGTTCTATGTCGCAGGCCGCGCCACTCTGACCCCCGGCGACACGACGCGGCTTGATATTGGGCAATTCTCTGCGCAGCGGGGCGGCAAGAAAATCGCCTTCGCGCGGCCCGCCGTCATCACGCTTCAGAAAGGCGCTGCGGAGATAAGAGGGGTTGCCGTCGCATTGGGGACCGGCCGGCTCGACGTGGACGGCGTGGTGGGCGAGCGACTCGACCTCACCGCCAATGCCCGCGCTATTCCGCTCTCGATCGCCTCCATCTTCAATCCGGCGCTCGGGCTTGAGGGCGTCATCGACGCCCACGCGCGGATCACCGGATCGAAAGCCGCCCCTGCCGGCGACTGGCGGGTGAAGCTGACAAAGGCGAGCGCGCCGCAATTGCGCGCCAACGCAATGCCATCAGTCGACGCTTCGGCAAGCGGCCGGCTCGCCGATTCAAGAACGACAGTCGAGTCGGACATTGCATTGGGCGCGACAAGTCGACTTAAGATCTCGGGGTCCGCCCCGCTCGGCTCGGGCGCGCTCGATCTGGCCGTAAAAGGCGTGCTCGACGCCGCCCTCGCCAACACCATGCTCGCGATCAACGGTCAGACCGCCGCCGGCAAGGCCAATGTCGACCTGCGCCTGAGCGGAGCGACGACGAATCCGATGATCGGCGGGACGGTGAGCCTCGCCAGCGGAGCCTTCAACGATCCGCTGAACGGCGTAAGCCTCGCCAATATTAACGGCCGGCTGGAAGGTCGTGGACGCGAGCTCACCATCAACGGCTTCACAGCGCAAACGAAGAACGGCGGGTCGATCGCCGTCGCGGGCAATGTCACCGTCGCCCCCGACGCAGGCATGCCCGGCGCCATTCACATCACCGCGAATAATGCGCAGCTCGCGAACACGGACATCGTCTCGACCACAGGCGATCTCGACCTCACCATCAGTGGCCCCCTCGCCCGCGCGCCAAAAATCGCGGGGAAGGTCACGCTCGATTCCATGGACGTGAGCGTTCCGGATCGCCTGCCCGTCACTCTCAAACCGCTCGCCAATTCGACGCATATCGACGCTCGCGGTTTCGCGACGCAAATGCTCGCACTGGAGCGCAAAGAGAAAGCAAAAGCCGCACGCAAATCGAATTTCGACGCGTCCCTCGACCTCGCGCTTTCGGCGCCCAACAAGATTTTCGTGCGGGGTCGCGGCATCGATGCGGAATTCGGCGGCGCTCTGAAGATCAACGGCACGATTCAGAAGCCCAATGTGGTCGGCGGATTCGACCTGCGACGCGGCAAGCTGCAACTGTTGACGCAACGCATCGACATCACGCGCGGCAAGCTCTCGTTTACCGGCGGTCTGGCGCCCGCGCTCGATTTCCTCGCCGAAACAAAAGCCGCCGACGTTACCGCCAAAATCGGCGTCACCGGACCCGCCGCCGCGCCGGTCTTCGCGTTTTCATCGTCGCCAGAGCTGCCGGAGGACGAGGTGCTGTCACGGCTGCTGTTCGCCAAGGCGTCCGGCTCGCTCACAGCATTCCAGGCGGTGCAGCTCGCCGCGGCGCTGGCGCAATTCTCTGGGTCGGGCACGGGCGTCGACGCCTTCGAGAAAATGCGCAAGGCGCTTGGCGTCGATTCGCTCGACCTTGACGCGGCGGGCGCCAATGGTCCGTCGATCGGCGTCTCGCGCTATATCATGAATGGCGTCAGCGTCGGCGCGAAGACCGGCGCGAACCCGGGGCAAACCGCGGTCAATGTCGGGGTCGACGTCACGCGCGGCTTGCGCGTGCAGACCGAAACGACAGTCGACGGCAAGACCTCTGTCGGCGTCGGCTACGAACATGAGTATTGACCATGTCGCAGCCCCGACGCCGACTTCCCCTACCCTCTAAACGCTCAATGATCTTCTAACCCTTAGAAGTCCATGCCGCCCATGCCGCCACCCGGCATCGGGGGGCTCCCTCCGTCTTGGGATGTTCGGTAATCGTCGCCTCGGTCGTGACGATCAGGCCCGCGATCGACGCCGCATCCTGAAGCGCCGTGCGCACCACCTTGGTGGGATCAATGATCCCGAGTTTGACAAGGTCCCCGAATTCGCCGGTCTGGGCGTCATAGCCGAAGGCGTATTCCTTGGACTCGAGCAGCTTGCCCACCACAACCGCGCCGTCGCCGCCGGCGTTGTCGACGATTTGGCGCGCGGGCGCCTGAATGGCCTTGCGCACGATGTCGACGCCGGTCTTCTGATCAGGATTGATGACCTTCACCGCGTCGAGAACCGCGATCGCGCGCAGCAACGCCACGCCGCCGCCCGGCGACACGCCTTCTTCGACCGCCGCGCGGGTGGCGTTGAGGGCGTCGTCGACGCGATCCTTCTTTTCCTTCACCTCGACTTCCGTCGCGCCGCCGACGCGGATGACCGCGACGCCGCCCGCGAGCTTGGCGAGGCGCTCCTGAAGCTTCTCGCGATCATAGTCCGAAGTCGTCTCCTCGATCTGGCCCTTGATCTGGCCAATGCGCGCCGCGATGTCTTTTTTATCGCCAGCCCCGTCGATGATCGTCGTGTTCTCCTTGTCGATGCGCACGCGCTTGGCGCGGCCGAGCATGGGCAGGGTGACGTTTTCGAGCTTGATGCCGAGATCCTCGGCGATCGTCTGGCCGCCGGTCAGGATGGCGATGTCCTCGAGCATCGCTTTGCGACGATCGCCGAAGCCCGGCGCCTTGACGGCGGCGATCTTCAGGCCGCCGCGCAGCTTGTTGACGACGAGCGTGGCGAGCGCTTCCCCCTCGATGTCCTCGGCGACGATCAGCAATGGCTTGCCGGTCTGCACCACGGCTTCAAGGATTGGAAGCAGCGTTTGTAACGATGAGAGCTTTTTTTCATGGATGAGGATGTAGGGATCGTCGAGTTCGGCGATCATCTTCTCGGCGTTCGTGATGAAGTAGGGCGAGAGATAGCCGCGATCGAACTGCATGCCCTCGACGATGTCGGTCTCGGTTTCAAGGCTCTTGGCCTCCTCGACCGTGATGACGCCTTCGTTGCCGA
Organism: uncultured Alphaproteobacteria bacterium; assembly: GCA_963713845.1. Classification (GTDB taxonomy): domain Bacteria; phylum Pseudomonadota; class Alphaproteobacteria; order Rhizobiales; family Beijerinckiaceae; genus Methylocystis. The sequence continues at coordinate 47,685 of CAVQNJ010000029.1, read as the reverse complement.
CCTTCTGCATCGCCTTGGCGATTTCCTTGCCGATGAACTGATCGCCATTGGCGGAGATCGTGCCGACCTGGGCGATTTCGTCGTTCGAGGTCACTTTCCGAGAATTCTTTGCAAGATCCGCGACGATCGCCTCCACGGCGAGATCGACTCCGCGCTTGAGATCCATCGGATTGAGGCCGGCGGCCACGGCCTTGGCGCCTTCGCGGGCGATCGCCGCGGCGATGACGGTGGCGGTCGTGGTTCCATCCCCGGCCGCGTCATGCTGCTTGGAGGCGACTTCGCGCACCAGTTGGGCGCCGAGGTTCTCGAAGCGGTCGGAGAGTTCGATCTCCTTGGCGACGGTCACGCCGTCTTTCGTGATGCGCGGCGCGCCGAAGGATTTCTCGATGACGACATTGCGACCCTTGGGACCAAGCGTCACCTTCACTGCGTTGTTGAGAATTTCGACTCCGCGCAGGATGCGGTCACGCGCGTCGGTGGAAAAGCGAACGTCTTTGGCAGCCATTTAGTGAACTCCTAAAAGTGAGAACGAAGCGAAACAGGTGGGTCAGGTCAATCGACGATGCCCAGAATGTCGCTTTCTTTCATGATGATCAGATCGTCGCCCTCGATCTTGACCTCGGAGCCCGACCATTTGCCGAACAGCACGCGGTCGCCGGCCTTCACGTCGAGCGGAACGAGCTTCCCGCTATCGTCACGGGCGCCGGGACCCACGGAAACGACCTTGCCTTCTTGCGGCTTTTCCTTGGCGGTGTCGGGGATGATGATGCCGCCTTTGGTCTTCTCTTCGCCTTCGAGACGTTTGACCACAATCCGGTCATGCAAGGGGCGGAACGCCATATGGATAGTCCTTTTCTGGCCGGAGGCGGTCGACATGCGCCAAACCCCGGCAAAGGGGAATGAAAAACCGATTGGCACTCGTTCTTTTGAGTGCCAATCGCCTAAAGGCAGTTATGAACTCGGCGCTGCTTTTCAAGACACGGCGCGCCGATTGTCGCCGCGCCCGACTGGATGTCGGGCTCGCGCATCCGGAAACGCTAGAGCGACGCAGTAATCACCACCAACGGCGGCGCCAGCCCCAGCGGCGACGACGCCAGCCCCAAGGGCGACGACGCCAACCCCATCCCCAGCGGCGCCGCCACCAGACCGTCTCGATATCGTCCGGAAGCGCGAGATCGTCATGGGTTGGCAGCGGCAATGCGTTCGGCGCGCGTGTCGACGCGGCGAGAACGCCGACCGCCAGCAGCATCGTCGTCAGAAAATTTCGTCTATCCATGGCTTGCTCCTCAGAGACAATGTCCTCCTGCCGTTCAAATAGAGCGTCGCGCGTTGCGGCCCAACGGCTTAAGCCCCGCGACGCCCGCCAGCGCAAACGCTTTGGTCAGGCTTTTCCAGAAGCAGGAACATACGAAGGCAGAGGGGTGTTTGTGAGAGAGAGGCTCTCCCTAACCCTCATCGGAGGCGTTGGTGAGTCTCGTGTGAGGTGTGTCATGATCGCAAGATCGCTATCGCTCTTTTGCGGAACCGCTTTGCTGGCTCTCGCCTCGACTGCATCCGCCGCCCCTCTCGGCGTCGCACAGGCGAGTATGTATTCGCCGCCAACGTTGATCGCGCAGGCGCATTACAACCGGTGCCATATCTGGCGCGGACGGCATTATGGCTGGTATAGGCCCCGGCATTTCGCCTATTACCCCCGCAATGTGTATGGGTCGAGCTGGGGGATGGCCGCGTCCACGCCGCTCGTGAGCAACCAAAGCGGAAACTATTGTGCGACGCCGGTGAAAACCTGCTTGCTCTATGAGCCGGGGTGGCTCGGAACCGGTTGCTCATGCATGGTTCCGGGTGGCCGCGAGCGCGGAATTGTTGAATAAGGCCGCTTTCCCGCGAAACAGCGGGGCCGGCCCTTCAATTGAAAACCCGGGCGGGAGATGAGGCCGCCCGGGTCGCGGTTTTATCTCGAGCGGTTCGCATTCAATCTCGCAAGCGAGAGGAAGAGCGCCCCGGCGGTTGTGGCCGCAAATGTCAATCCTGTGCGCACGGATGTCCTGTCAAATGCCCGGCGAGCGAGCTAACGTCCGGCGCAGGCTGACTAAAGAAGATTTCGCAACGGAAACGTTCCACGGCGTCAGGACACAGCGCTTTTCATCGTTGGCGCGACGCCGTTTACGGCAGCCGCGAGGCGCTCCTCCACTACGGTCCTCTGCGTTGGCCCAATCCGAACAACAGGAGAGACTGGATGACCATGAAGGGGCTTCTTTTGGGCGCGGGGGCGCTGTTCGTCGCGGGGTCCGCGATGGCCAACACCGAATTGTCAGCCTATGCGGACAAGGACGGCTACATCGACGTTCAGGCGCTGACGTGCGAGCAGCTCGCCAATACGTTTCAGGAAGACGCTGACTACCTCACTGTCTGGTACAGCGGCTGGTACAACGGCCTTGGCAAGCATCACAAGATGAAGGTCGACCGCGCCAAGACGCTGGAGCACTCGATCATCACCTATTGCAAGGAGCATAAGGACAAGAAGGTGATCCAGGCCATCGACGAAGTATTCAAGGAATACCGCACCGAGCACGGCGTCAAGCAGTGATCATTTCTCGGGGGCGCGCGCCAGACAGCGCGCCCCCGGACCTTCGGAATTACAACCCCTGTCCGGAGGAAAAAACCATAGGCGGCAAAAGGAAGCATTCGCGGACGCGGTTTCAAGTAGGTAAACGTTAAACAGATTTTTTTATGTTGTCTCATCCTAACGGGGGCAAGGCGTTAGATGAGCTACCACGACACATCCGATCTTAGCGGCTACGAGCCGCTGTTCTCGCAATCCGAGCGGCGGCGTTTCCAGCGCGTGCAGCTCGACCTCACCGGCCGATACATGCTGGCGTCGCAGAGCGAACATCCTTGTCGGACCGTGGATATTTCGCCCGGCGGCATGCAGTTGATCGGCGCGGCCCAGCCAGTCGAGGGCGAGAAAATCGTCGTCTACATTGACGCTCTGGGGCGCTTCGTCGGACATGCGGTGCGGCTTCATTCGGACGGTTTCTCGATGACGATCGTCGCTTCCGCGCGCAAACGCGACATGCTCGCGGACAAGCTGACGTGGTTCGCCAATCGGGTCGCGCTCGATATTGCGGATGCGCGGCGCCACGATCGTTTCGAACCCTTTCAGAAATTGGCGATCCTGCGCCTCGAGAATGGCCGGGAGCACATCGTGAAGCTGCGCGACTTGTCGGCCTCCGGCGTGAGCGTCGAAGCGGCGCCAGTTCCCGCGATCGGCGAGAGAGTGGCGGTCGGCAAGCTCTATGTGACGGTCGTGCGCCATTTCGACGGCGGCTTCGCTGCGCAGTTCGAAACGCCTTTTGCCGCGGGCGTAATCGACGAGACGACCCGGCTGTGAGCTTCGGCCTTGTCAGCCCCGGAGAGGCGCCGGCGGCGGAAGGGTCGGGGATCGACGCCTTGAGGTTCTTCTCCGATTCGGACGGCGCCGGGCCCGCTTAGCGGCCTAACATTTCGGCCATGGCCGCCTTGATGTCGTCGACCGTGACAAAGCCCTTCCCGCCCTTGTCGATCCGCGCGAAGTTCTTCGAAACGCGCGGCATGCCGGCTTGCGCCTCCTCGGGCGTCAACTTGCCGTCGCCGTCCTTGTCCGCGGCGGCGAAGCGGCTTTCCATCTCGGCGATTTGAGCCGCCGTCTGCGCCTGCGCGCCGCAGAAACACGCCATCGTCGCGGCGAGCGCGCCGAAAACGAGAAATTTGCGCATTCTGGTGCCTTTCTTGCTGAGAGGGCGCAACAGCCGCGCCGCCCCATCTGTCGCGCGACGCGCTTTGAAGGGCGGCACTCTCGCGCGATCCCGCCCTGCCGTCAAAAGCAGGTTTGCAGGAGCGGACCCTGATTCGCGCCTTTCTGAGCCAGGCCATGGCCCCTCTCCTCGCGCGCCTTCTCCGAACGCGCCCGGCCCGGAGAGGGCTTGGAAAGAAGAAAAATCAACCAATTCAAAAGGAAGCGCGAATTGTGCCGTCCGCGCGCGCCGGCCTGCCCGTCTCACAATTGCTACGATCGGCCAATACCCGTATTCAAAGCAGGGTTAATTACCCCGCCACGCACGACGATATTTGGAGGAACGCAAAGAATGGCGCGTGTTGTATCGACCATTTTGACGGCGCTCGTTGCAGGCGCGATCGGCTTCGGCCTCGGCGTCTATGCGGCGCCGAGCGAAGGCGTCGCCTCCTTGCGGGCGGCCATCCAGAAATTGACGGCTCCCAAGGAGGCGCCGTCGAACGAGGCTGCGCCCGCCGAGCCGACGCCGCCGGCCGAGACGGAAGCGCCGAAAGAGCCGGACTCCGCCGCCGCGCCGCCGCCCGAAACGGCTCCCGCCGAGACGCCTGCCGCCGCAGAGGCGCCGAGGACCGAGGAGCCGGCCATGCCCGCCGCAGAGACGCCCGCGGCGCCTGCTACGGAGGCGGCGCCGGCTGCGCCTGCGGCCGAGGCGGCCCCGGCAGCGCACCAGGCCGCGGCGCCCGCGCCAAAGCCGAAGCCCAAGCCAAAGCCGAAGCCCAAGCCCAAGCCCAAGCCGAAGGCGCCCGTCGACGCGCCGGCCGAAGAGGCGCCAGCGCAGCAATAAGCGCCTTGAAAGCGAGAACCGACGCTTCTCCCGAAGCGTCGGTCCGACAAAGTCGTATGACGCCATCGTGCGTGAAGGCGCCCGCTTCATCCAGAGAAGCGGGCAAAGCTCGCGTCGCAAAGAACGCAGCCGCCTCGGGAGTTTAGACCGCAAGCTTAGCCGACGCTTCAGGAAGCGTCGGCTTTTTTTTCACGGGCGCGGCGAACCGGCTTCGCAACGCTTGACGTCGTCGATGGGTTTCTGGAACATAGGGAGAACGGCGTGATGATCGCCGCGCTCTTTTGCCATGCTCCGACGCCATGCCTGCCCTGCCCCGCTTCGCCGAACTCGCGACGACGACCAATTTCTCCTTCCTGCGGGGCGCCTCGCATCCGGAGGAGATGGCGGCGACCGCCCTGGCGCTCGGCCATTGCGGAATCGGAATCGCCGACCGCAATTCGCTCGCCGGCGTCGTGCGCGCCTATTCCTATTTGCGCGCCCATAAGGAGAGCGCCGGGGATTTTCGCCTTGCCGTCGGCGCGCGGCTGGTTTTCCGGGACGAGACTCCCGATCTGCTCTGCTATCCCAGGGACCGCGCCGCTTATGGGCGTCTCTGCCGGCTGCTGACGCGCGGCAATCGACGCGCGCAAAAGGGAGATTGCGCGCTCTTTCTGCACGATCTGCTCGACTTCGGCGAGGGACAGCGCCTCATCGTGATGGACAATGGCGCGCCGCCCGAGGCGCTTTTGGAGGCTTTTTCCGGCCGTGTGTGGCTCGCCGCGACGGCGCTCTATGGCCCGCGCCCGCGCGCGCGGCTCGCCGCCCGCGTCGGTTTCGCGCAGGCGCGCGGCTTGCCGCTCATCGCCGTCAACGACGCACATATGCATTGCGCCGAGCGGCGCCCTCTTGCCGACGCGCTCGCCTGCATTCGCGAAAAGACGACGCTCGACGAAGCGGGCTTTCTTCTCGCCGCCAACGCCGAGCGGCGTCTCAAGAGCGCGCAGGAAATGGCCCGCCTCTTCAAGGACGCGCCGGAAGCGGTCGACGAAAGCGCGCGCTTCATCGAGGCGCTCGATTTTCGTCTCTCCGATCTCGCCTACGAATATCCAAGCGAATTACGCGAGGGCTTTTTCGAGCGAGCAGGAGGCGCTCGAAGCGCTCGCGCGCGAAGGCGCGACGTCACGCTATCCAGGCGGCGTTCCCGATCATGTTTCGGCGCTGCTCGACCATGAGTTGAAACTCGTCGCCGAACTGAAATACGCCGCTTATTTTCTCACCGTTCACGACATCATGCGCTTCGCGCGCGCGCAGGGCGTCCTTGCGCAAGGGCGCGGCTCGGCGGCGAACTCCGTGATTTGCTTTTGCCTCGGCATAACCGAAGTCGATCCGACCAAACATGATCTCCTCTTCGAACGCTTCGTCTCCGCCGCGCGCAACGAGCCGCCCGACATCGACGTCGATTTCGAGCATGAGCGGCGCGAAGAGGTGATCCAATACATCTATCGCCGCTTCGGTCGCGCGCGCGCGGGACTTGCGGCCGCCGTCACGACCTATCGCGGCAAAAGCGCGATCCGCGAGATCGGCAAGGCTTTCGGCCTCTCCAACGATCTCGTCGGGCGCCTCGCCTCGGTCGCCTTCGGGCGTGGAAGCGCGCGCGGCGCACGCGGCGGGGACATTGCGCGGCTGGGCCTCGACCCGAACGAACCGCGTTTCGCCAAGGCGCTGGCGCTTGCCGAAGAGCTCGAAGGCTTTCCGCGCCATCTCACGCAGCATTCCGGCGGCTTCGTCATCACCCGCGACCGGCTCGACGAGGTGACGCCCGTCGCCCCCGCGGCGATGGAGGGACGCAGCACGATCGAATGGGACAAGGACGATCTCGACGCGCTCGGCCTGCTCAAGATCGACGTGCTGGCGCTCGGCATGCTCACCTGCCTGCGCAAGGGCCTCGATCTTCTCGCGCGCCATTACGGCGTCGTGCATCGCCTCTCGAGCATTCCGGCGGAAGACCCGCGCGTCTATGCGATGATCTCGCGCGCCGACACGGTCGGCGTCTTCCAGATCGAAAGCCGCGCTCAGATGTCGATGCTGCCGCGGCTCAAGCCCGATTGTTTCTACGATCTCGTCATCGAGGTCGCGATCGTGCGGCCCGGACCGATCCAGGGCGACATGGTGCATCCCTATCTGCGCCGACGCATGGGCAAGGAGCCCGTCTCCTATCCCTCAAAGGAATTGGAGCAGGTGCTCGGCAAGACCTATGGCGTGCCACTGTTTCAGGAACAGGCCATGCGCATCGCCATCGTCGCGGCGGGCTTCACGCCGGCGGAAGCCGATCAATTGCGCCGCGCGATGGCGACCTTCAAGCGTGCGGGGCTGATCGGCGGCTTCCGCGACAAGATGATTTCCGGCATGACGCGCAAGGGCTATGCGCGCGACTTCGCGGAACGCTGCTTCAGCCAGATCGAGGGCTTCGGCACCTATGGCTTTCCCGAGAGCCATGCGGCCTCCTTCGCGCTGCTCGTCTACGCCTCGGCCTGGATGAAATGCCGCTATCCGGACGTCTTCGCCTGCGCGCTGCTGAATTCGCAGCCGATGGGCTTCTATGCGCCGGCGCAGATCCTGCGCGACGCCGGCGAGCATGGGATTGAGACGCGCGCGGTCGACGTCAACGCCTCCGACTGGGACGCGACCCTGGAGGCGCCGGCGCCCACGCCGCCGCTCTCCCTGCGACCGCGGCACGCCGACATGGCTGGCGACATTCTCGGAAGCAACGCCATTCGCCTCGGCTTTCGCCAGATCAAGGGCGTCGCCGAAGACGACATGCGCCGTCTCGTCGCGCGGCGCGGCAAGGGCTATGACTCCGTGCGTGACGTCTGGCTGCGCGCCGAGCTCGCGCCCGGAACGCTTGCCCGCCTCGCGGAGGCCGACGCTTTCGCCTCGCTCGGCCTCTCCCGGCGCGACGCGCTCTGGGCGGCGGCGGGCCTCAACCGCGCCGGGGACAAGGACGATCTCCCGCTCCTGCGCGATCTCGCCTTTGCGCCGCTCGAAGCGGACGCGCATTTGCCGCCGATGCCGCCGGGAGAAGAAATCATCGAGGATTATCGATTCCTCTCCCTTTCGCTCAAGGGCCATCCCGTCGCCTTTCTGCGCGCGCGGCTCGAGTCGCGCGGCGCCCTGCCCTGCGATGCGCTGACGGGCTTTCCCGAGGGCGACGGGCGGCGCGTGACGGTCGCGGGGCTGGTGCTGCTGCGGCAGAGGCCCGGCACGGCGAAGGGCGTCGTCTTCATGACGATCGAGGACGAGACCGGCCAGGCCAATATCATCGTCTGGCCGAAGCTCTTCGAGCGGCAACGCGCGGAAATCATTGGCGCGCGGTATGTCGCCGTGACGGGGCGCCTGCAAAAGGAGGCCAGCGTCATCCATGTCGTGGCGCAACGCGTCGAGGATCTCTCCGCGGATCTACGTCTGCTCGAGACGATGCGGGTCGCCACCGGCCACGCCGTTCCCAAGGCGCGCAATTTTCACTAGGCCTCTGGCGGAACCATTCCCGGTCGCCAATCGTTTTCCTCCCGCTTTGGAAAAAGCCAAAAAATAAATTTTTGGAGGAAGCTTATGTCGATCTCTATAGCTATCCGATTGAGCGCGGCGGGCATGGTTCTCATGGCAAACGCGGCTTGGGCCGCTCCGCTCACGAGCCCGGCCAATGTGTACGCCGGGCCGAGCCCCAAATGGGGCGTAATCGCAACCATCCCGGCAGGCGCAGACGTGCAGGTTCTCAACTGCGGCGGCGGTTGGCGGGGGGATTGGTGCAAGGTCAGATATGGCGACACGAAGGGCTATGTCGACGCCGGCGTGCTTGCGCCATCGGGCGCGAACAATGTCGTCGTCGCGCCCGTCGCAACGACCGAGCTCGCCAATCTCTACAAGGGACCGGGATCGAAATATCGGGTCGTCGCCGTCGTGCCGGGCGGCTCCACCGTGAATAAGGGCGGATGCGTCGCGGGCTGGCAGACGCATTGGTGTCTCGTGAATTTCGACGGCAAGGTGGGCTATATCGAGGAAGGACTGCTCGAGCGCCAGGGCGCGCTCTTCCCCTTCTAGCGCTCAGGCGCCCAGGCGGCGGATGAGGGCGATCAGCATCGCCCCCGCCGCCGCGAGATAGGCGCCGAGAAACCAGAACATCTCCGCCCCGACGCGCGGCGCGGGCGAGAGATTGGCCTGGAAAACGCGGCCGATCGCCAGAGCCAGCAGCGCCATTGTCAAAATCAGGAACCAGCGGGCCCAGTCGCGCACATAGGCGACGACGGCCTTCTTCCCGACCGCGTCGAGCTTCCGCCCGCCCGACACCCTGATCGCCGTGACCGGCAGGAGATCGATCAGGCCGATCGCGAGAAACGTCGTTGCGAAAAACGCGACCATCATGGCGACGTCCCGCGCGAGCAGCGTCGGGCTTCCCCAGCCGTTCGGCGCGCCCGCCGCGTCGAAATGGGTGGCGACCCGTTCGGGCAGACGCGGGATGAAATAAGCCGCCTGTGCGGCCAGCACGGCCGTCATTGCGAAGAATGCGAGTAGCGTGAGGATGCGCGAGGACATGATCGGTTCTGAGCGATAGTGTAGCGCCGGCGTCCGCCGCACGCCAGCGCCGCCGACGCGCCCCTTTTGAATTCGCGCCGCGAAGCGCCTATCCTGCGCCGCGACGCTGGAGACCCCATCACATGACTGCGCTGGACGAGCAAAACGCGCGCGATGGCGCGCGTCGCGTTTCGGCGCGCGTGCGCCGCGTCGTCGCCCCCAACGCCGGACCGTTCACCGATCGGGGCACATGCAGCTATATCGTCGGCGCGGGCGACGTCGCCATCGTCGATCCCGGCCCCGCCGACCCGCGCCATATCGCCGCCCTGCGCGCCGCGGTCGCGGGAGAGCGGCTGCGCTATTTGCTCGTCACACACACGCATCGCGACCATTCGCCGGCGGCTCAGGCGCTCAAGGCGGAAACCGGCGCGACCATCGCCGGCTGCGCGCCCTATGCGCCGCCAGCCGATCTTCTCGTGACCGGCCCGGGGCTCGACGCGTCGCATGACGCAGCCTACGCGCCCGACGTCGTCCTGTCGGAAGGCGACCGCCTCGCGCTCGGGGGCGCGACGATCGAGGCGATCCCGACGCCCGGTCATACTGCCAATCATGTGTGCTTCGCGCTGCCCGAGGAAAAGGCGCTCTTCACCGGCGATCATGTCATGGCCTGGTCGACGACCGTCATCGCCCCGCCCGACGGCTCGATGGCCGACTACATGTCCTCGATTGACCGGCTGCGTCGGCGCGACGACGCCATCTACTGGCCGGGGCATGGCGGCCCGGTGACTGATCCGCAGCGTTATTTACGCGCGCTCGTGCATCACCGCCGCGCGCGCGAGGCGGCTATCCTGCAACGACTCGACGCCGGCGACGCGACCATCGGCGCCATGGTCGCCAACATTTACGACGGCGTCGACAAGAGGCTGCACGGCGCGGCGGCCATGACCGTCTTCGCGCATCTTGAAGATCTCGTGGCGCGCGGGCGCGTCGCCAGCGATGGACCGCCGACGATGACAACTCGTTATGTTCGAAAATGAAAGCGCTCAGCGCGCCTCGCCGCGCGGGAGAAGAATGACGACGTCATTCTTGTGAACCCGGCCGAGACGCGCGCGCGCTTCCTCCTCCAGAAGATCCGCATCGATATTCTCGCCCTTGATCAGGGCGATACGGCTCTCCCACTGCATGCGCTGCAACCGCAGGATGTCGCGTTCGAGATTGAGCTGCGCGAGCCTCTGCTCGTATTCCTCGCCCGTCTTCAGACCGCGCTGCCCATTGACGCCATGCCAGACGAAATAGGAGGAGACTCCTCCCGCGACGCAGTAGAGCGTCACGGGAAGAATGAGCGAGCGAAGAAAGACTTGCAGCCGGTGCATGTCCGAAAGACTAGCGGCGACTCCTGTAGGTAGCGTTAACGCGCCGTCAATAGCGCGCCTTGATCCTCAGCGCCGTCCGCCCCGCGCGACGCGCTCGATTTCCGCGCGCACGAGGCGCTCGACAATGAGGGGGAGATTGTCGTCGAGCCACTGCTTGAGAAGCGGGCGCAACATCTCCTGAGCGTATTTTTGCAGCAATCCGCTGTCGTTGATGACCATGCTCGCGGCGAGCGCCTTGAAATGCGACGCGACGGAGGTGGCGGCGTCCGCCGAAACGAGCGGCGCGCTTTCAACGAAGGCAGGAGCCTCGATCGGCTCGTCGAGAAGATCAGAAGCGCCTGCGTCCTCGACATAGAGCGCGTCGACGGCCAGGGCGAAATCGGTCTCCTCGCTAACCGGGGCCGCGCTTATCGGGGCCTCAGTTACCGGGGCCTCGGTTGCCGGCTCCGGCTCGGCCGGATGTTCAGGCTCCCGCGCTTGGGGTTCGAAGACCCGCGGGGCCGGGCGAAACTGGCGGATTGCGGCAATGGTCGCTTTCGCCGGCTGCGGCCGCGCCTCGGGGACTGGTTCAGGCGCGGGGTCGAGCGCGGGCGCGGGATAAGCGGCGTGGACCGGTGAGACCAGCTCTTCGCTGAGCGACGCGCCCTCGTCGCGGATACTGCTCTCGTCCTTGTCGCGCCGCGCCGCGGGGAACGCCTCGTCGTCGGCGATGATGCGCCGGATCGACGCCAGGATTTCCTCCATCGACGGTTCGTGCGCGCGCATTTCATCCTGGATGGAGGGCGCGGGGGCAGACGCGTTCGCTGCGCTCATGACTTGCTTTCTCATAGGGTTGGCGTCGTCCGGCAACGCGACGTCGTCGATCTGTGGCCGCAAGAGAGGACCGAATTCAACTCGACTTTATCAAATTCCACACCTTTCGAGGCGCTCTGTCACCCGGTCAATTTCGGGTTACCTTCCGTCAGGCGTGTCGACGCCGAACCATTTGGTTTTCACCTGCTCGTAATGGACGCCGGGATCGTAGAGGGCGACGGTGAGCCTGAGTTCTTCCGCCGAGAGGCGGCCGATGGCGCCGAGCGCGGCGTAAGAGGCCACGACGCGATCGCGCTGGGAGATGACGAGGGTCACCCTCGCGTTCAACAGGGCTTGCTGGGCGTTGAGCACGTCGAGGGTCGTCCGCTGGCCGACCTTGGCCTCCTCGCGCACGCCCTCGAGCGCGGTTTCAGCCGCTTTTACAGCGGCTTGTCCTGAAATGATCGACGCCTTGGCCGTCTCCAGCAGACCAAAGCTCGAGACGACGGTGGCGCGCACGCTGTCGCGCTGGAGATCGGCGTTGAGCCGCGCCTGCCCGAGCTGCTCCTTGGCCTGACGGATCGAGGCATATTCCGCCCCGCCCTGATAGAGCGGAATATTGAGCTGGCCGTTCGCCCCGGCCGAAAACTGCCGCGACCCGGGGATGCCGAGGAAGGAGTTGTATTGGTTCGACACCTGCGCATTGACCGACAAGCTTGGCGAGAGCGCGGCTTCGGCCACTTTTACGGCAAGCTCCGCCGAATCCACCTGATGCAGCGCCGAAACGACGCCGGGATGTTCGGCGAGCGCGATGACGATCGCCTCATTGAGGGATTTCGGCAGCAGCGGATCAAGCGCGCGGCCCGGCTCCAGATGACCCGGCTCGACGCCGATGATCTGCCGGTAATTGGCGACGCTCGTCTTGAGCTGCGCCTGCGCGCCGTAGAGTTCGGAGCGGGCCTGCGCGAGCGAAGCCTCGGCCTGGGCGACGTCGGTTCGCGTCACCTCGCCCACCTCGAAGCGATCGCGCGTCTGCTTGAGCTGCTGTTCGAGGACCGCGATGTTGTTCTTGCGCAGGTTCATCACGGCGGTGTCGCGCAGCACGTTCATATAGGCGGTGGCGCCGTTTTGCAGGATCGCCTGCTCGGTCAGGCGCAGCGTCGCCCGCGCCGCGAAGACGCCCGACTCGGCCTGACGGACGCTGTTCGCCGTCCGGCCGCCATCGAAGATGTTTTGGCTGACATTGAGCGTTGCGCCGCGCGGATAGCCGACGAATTCATCGCCATAAAAAGCGCGCTGGCCCGTCGTCGTGGAGCGTCCGCCGGGAATGCGCAAATTGCCATATTGCGGGCCGGCCGACGCCTGAATATTGGCCCTCGGCCGCATGCCGGCCGCCGCCTTGGGCGCGTCTTCGTCGCGGGCCCGGACGCTCGCGCGGGTCTGGTTGAGATCCGGGTTGCCCGCGTAAGCGCGGGACAGCGCCGACATAAGCGACTTGGCCCGAGCCTCGCCGCCAAGTTGAGACAGTAAGAACCCGATCGCTGCGACGCCACGCACCCAAGTCTCAAGACCGGCCTTATGCGGCTGCTCAGACGCCGCCGAATGCATCCCCACGCTCCCTCAACTTCGCGACCCCCGGTCGCATACGCGCGATCAGCCGCGCCGCTTTCAACGAACTCGACCGTGACGCGGCGCTCGGAACGCTAGGATTGCGATTGAGGCAAAAAGGCGGCGTTAAAACGCAAAAGTTGGCGCAAATGCGAATCCGTCGAGTACGGGCGCATTTGCGCTCAGCAAGAAAATACGCCCGGACGGCTGGCCGCCCTGCCGTTCGTATCGCACGACTTGCTGTCCTGCGCCTTGCTCAGGGGTGACGATCGTCAGCAGACGTCCCTCGGGGGCCAATTGGGCGAGGAGCGCCTCCAGGCCGGTCTCGACCCTGCCTTCGACATAAATGACGTCGTAAGGCGCGCCGGCGGCAAAGCCGGCCTGAAGCGGCCCGGTTTCGACGCGCGCATTATCTGCGCCGAGCGCCGCGAGTCCGTTCCTGGCGCGCTCTGCGAACTCAATATCCGATTCGAGCGCGACGACCGAGCCGACGAGACCGGAAAGTATCGCCGCCGAATAGCCGCCCCCGCCGATGGCGAGCGCTTTCTCGCCCGGGCGGGGCGCGCCGCCCTGCAGGAGCCGGGCGAGCACGAGAGGCGGCAGAAGGCTGGCCTTGCGGCCCCCGGCGCTCGTCACCACGACCGCCAGATCGGAATAGGCGAGCGCGTCCTTGCTTGCCGGCAGGAACAACTCGCGGGGCGTGCGGAGGAATTGCTCGATAAGCGGGACGTCGGTCACGTCGAAGGGACGAAGCTGACGGTCGACCATGGTGAGTTGCAATGTCGTCAACGCCTGATCCTGCGTTACATCCCGCCGAACCGCCGCCGCCGCTGCCTGAGACATTCGCACTTCCCGGCGTCGCGCCGGCCTCTGATTTCGTCTGAAGGGCCGACCCGCCGCCGGCTGCGGCTTTATAAATTCACCCTCTCGCGATGTCTATGGCCGCTGACTTTGCCCGGGACCCCTTGCCGAGCGAGGAAAGGCCCTTGTCGCCGAGGGCGCGCATCTCGTCGAGCGAGGTGTTGTCGAGCACTCGGGCGATCGCGTCTCGCGCCTCGAGCATCACGATCCGCACGGAACAATGGGTTTCGTCGACGCAGTCGTCGCATCTGCGATAGAGTTGGCGGCTGGCGCATTGAATTGGCGCGAGCGGACCGTCCAGCGTGCGAATGATGTCGCCGACGCTGATTTTCGCCGGCGCCCGGGCCAGCATATATCCACCGCCTTTGCCTTTCTTCGAATGAACGAAGCCCGCGTTGCGCAATTCGCCCAATATCGCGTCGAGGAATTTCTTCGGGATCTGGTTTGCGGCGGCAATATCCGCAACGAGCGCGGTCGCGCCTGACTTAACCCCGGCGAGGAAACCCATCGCCTTCAGGCCATATTTGGCTTTCTTTGTGAGCATTCGAGAACTTACCACAGATTTGCGCGCGGTCTCCAGCCTGCGCCAGCGACCCGACTGGCGCGCCGCATCGGCGCGACTAGAACACATATTCGGCTTTTTTTATATAACGGCGCGGGGAGGTCGAATTTGACCGCTTTCGGGCTTTGGGCCAATCTCCCCGGCGATCAAACGCGCCTCTTTTTCTGGAGCAGGACATGCCGACCGACAAGGGCTTCACCCCGCCGGCCAAGCCAGGACGCGGCCGTATCTACGACTTGATCATCCAAACGATCGGCGACACGCCCCTCGTCCGGCTCGACCGCATCGCGCAGGAGAACGGCGTAAAGGCCAATCTGCTGGCCAAGCTGGAATTTTTCAATCCCATCGCCAGCGTCAAGGACCGCATCGGCGTATCGATGATCGACGCGCTCGAAAAGAGCGGCAAGATTTCGCCCGGCCACAGCGTCCTGATCGAGCCCACGTCCGGCAATACCGGAATTGCGCTCGCCTTCGTCGCCGCCGCGCGCGGCTATCGCCTCATCCTGGTCATGCCCGAGTCCATGTCCATCGAGCGGCGCAAGATGCTTGCCCTTCTGGGCGCGGAACTGGTGCTGACGCCCGCCGCGCAAGGCATGAAGGGAGCGCTCGCCAAAGCCTCGGAACTCGCCGCCGAGACCCCCGGCGCGGTGATTCCGCAGCAATTCGAAAATCCCGCCAATCCGGAAATCCATCGCGTCACGACGGCGGAGGAAATCTGGAACGACACCGGCGGCAAGGTGGACTATTTCATCTCGGGCGTTGGCACAGGCGGCACGATCACAGGCGTCGGCCAGGTGCTTAAGCAGCGCAATCCCGCGATCCGCGTCGTCGCGGTGGAACCGGAAGATTTGGCCGTGCTATCCGGCCGGCCGCCGGGTCCGCACAAGATCCAGGGCATCGGCGCGGGCTTCGTGCCGCCCATTCTTGATCGCGGCGTGATCGACGAGATCGTGACAATCGGCAATCAGACGGCCTTCGACACGGCGCGGCTGCTGGCGCGACTTGAAGGCGTTCCCGTCGGGATTTCCTCGGGCGCCGCCGTCGCCGCGGCGCTCGAAATCGGAAGCCGCCCAGAGGCCGCCGGCAAGAATATCGTGCTGATCATCCCCTCCTTCGCGGAGCGCTATCTCTCGACGGCGCTGTTCGAGGGATTGTAGGATTTAAAAAGGCCGGAGCGGCGCGACCGCCGCCCCGCCAATTTTCGCGCGGCCTTCTATTTCTTTTGCGAGGCGGCGGGCGCGGCGCGCTTGGAGCGCACGTAATAGTGGCGTCCATAGGCGCCCGCGATATAGCCCACCGTCGAAATCACGAAAAAGACGACGATCAGAAAGCCGCCGCGCTGATTGGCGTTGGACGCCCGCTCCAAAAGGCCGGTGACATCCGTCTCATCGACGTATTTATCCGCGATCACGCCGCAGACGACGGCAAAGATCGGCACCGCCCAAGAGGGCACGCGGAAATAGCCGAGCGCGGCCGCGATGAGAAGGACGCCGAACCCCACGAGATGCTCGAACTGGATGAATACGGATTCGGAAACCAAACTGATGAAGCGGATTAACTTGAGCATTTCGCACCCCTGTTAGGTCGCAAGACCGATTTTTGCATCGATCTTACACATTCGGCAGATGCTGTGCGAGGGCCTCCAGAACAGCCATGCGAACCGCGACGCCCATCTCCACCTGCTCTCGGATCAGGGAGCGCGAACTGTCCGCCACCG
Source organism: uncultured Alphaproteobacteria bacterium (assembly GCA_963713845.1). Lineage (GTDB taxonomy): Bacteria > Pseudomonadota > Alphaproteobacteria > Rhizobiales > Beijerinckiaceae > Methylocystis. The sequence goes on along the minus strand of CAVQNJ010000029.1, from coordinate 31,608 downwards.
CGGAGTTGATCTCGACGCCCCGGTTCATGGGGCCGGGATGCATGACGAGCGCGTCCTTCGCCGCATAGGCGAGCTTTTCCTCGTCGAGGCCGAAGAAGTGGAAATATTCGCGCGCGCTCGGCGCCAGCGCGCCCGACATGCGCTCGCGTTGCAGGCGAAGCATCATCACTATGTCGGCGCCCGCGAGTCCGCTGCGCATGTCGTGACTTACCTCGACGCCAAGCCGCGACAGGCTGTCCGGCGCGAGCGTCGAGGGGCCGACGACGCGCAGCCGCGCGCCGAGCGCCGACAGCAGCAGAATATTCGAGCGCGCGACGCGCGAATGCAGAATGTCGCCGCAGATCGCGACCGTCAGCCCCTCGATGCGGCCCTTGTTGCGGCGGATGGTGAGTGCGTCGAGCAGCGCCTGCGTGGGATGCTCATGCGCGCCGTCGCCGGCGTTCACGACCGAGCAATCGACCTTTCGCGCGAGAAGATGCGCCGCGCCCGCCTGAGCATGGCGCACGACGATGATATCCGGCCGCATGGCGTTCAGCGTCGCGGCCGTGTCGATGAGAGTCTCGCCTTTCGACTCCGACGAGCGGGCGACGGACATATTCATCACATCGGCGCCAAGACGCTTGCCGGCGATCTCGAACGACGCCTGGGTGCGGGTCGAGGGTTCGTAAAAGAGATTGATCTGCGTGCGTCCACGCAAGTTGGAGCGCTTCTTCTCGACCTGCCGGGAGATTTCGACGGCCTGATCGGACATGTCGAGCAATGTCTCGATATCGGGGCGCGACAGGCCCTCGATGCCGAGGAGGTGGCGGTGGGGGAATTGCGCGTTCATGACGTCTGCCGGCATGGCGACGTCTATAAAGAGTTTTGCGCAGCGCCGCGAGCCTCTAATCGACGGGCGCTCATCCCGCCGAGAACATGGCCAGCGGCGTGAAGCCCTCGCCGTCGGCCACGGGACATAGTCCGAAGAGGGCCGCGATCTCGTCGGCCTGGCGGGGCCGGCTGAAGAGATGGCCCTGGACCTCCGGGCAGCCGAGTTGGCGCAGGATTTCGAGTTGACGCGGCTTCTCGACCCCTTCCGCCGTCACCGCGAGCGACAGCGACCGCGCAAGTTCCAGGGTAAGCTTCACGACCGAGGCCGACATCGGATGGGTCTCGAGATTGGCGACGAAGGAGGGATCGACCTTCAGTCTGTCGACTGGCAGACCGACGAGGACCGCGAGCGAGGAATGGCCGGTTCCCAGATCGTCGAGGGCGAGGCGCACGCCGCAGCGACGCAGGCCAGACAACATCTCGAAAGCCCGTTCGCCATCGCCGGTCAACGCCGTCTCGGTGAGTTCGAGTTCAAGCCGCTCGGGAGCGAACCCGCTCTGATCCAGGGCCTCGCGCACAATCTGCTCGAAATTTGGTTTGCGAAGCTGGAGCGTCGATATGTTCACGGCCAGCCTGAGCCTCTCGGGCCATGTCGCAGCGACGCTCAACGCCTCACGGAGCGCCCAGGCGCCGACCTTGTCGATCTTGCCGAGGCGTTCGAACAATGGGACGATCTCTGCCGCGTCGAGAACGCCGCGGATCGGATGACGCCAGCGCAGCAGCGCCTCAAACCCTGTCGTCTTCTGCGTCTGTGTGTCCACGAAGGGCTGGTAGACCATGAATAATTCGCGCTCCGCGAAGGCGCGTTCAAGTTCGGCCTCGAGCGTCCGGCTCTCGGAGACGAAACCGAAACGGTCGCGGAACACCGTGTAGCCGCAGCGTCCGGATTGCTTCGTGGCGTACATGGCGCTGTCTGCGTTGCGCATGAGCCCGTCGGGTTCGACGCCGTCGCTCGGCGCCATGGCGACGCCGATGCTCGCCGACATTGCGACGCTTCCGCCGGCGATGTCGAAGGGCGCGCGGAAGGCCGCCAGGATCCGCTGCGCGACCGCGGACGCCGCCTCCGCCCCCTCGATGTCGGCGGCGATCAGGGCGAATTCGTCGCCTCCCAGCCGGGCGACAAAGTCATTTTCGCGGATGGACGCTTTCAGGCGACGCGCCGCTTCGATGAGAACGGCGTCGCCGGATTTATGGCCCATCGTATCGTTGACGCCTTTGAAACCGTCGAGGTCGAAGCACATCAGCGCGAAACGTTCGTTTCGGCGGGAAAGGCGCGCGAAGGCGCGCTCAAGCTCCTCGCGAAAGGCGACGCGATTGGGCATGCGCGTAAGCTCGTCGCGCAGAGCGCCCTCCTCCGCAGCAGTCTTCGACGCACAGCGCAACGCCGCCGCCGCGGCGCGCTTGAAGGACACGCCGACGATGGCGACGGTGTAAAAGACCGTGACCCCCGCAATCACATCGAAGACGGGATCATGCGGCCCCGACATGGCGACCGCATAGCCCGCGAAGATCGGCGTCACATAGACAAGCAATGCGCCGGGGATGAGAGAGAGCGTATATGCGCCGCCGAACAGCGTCGCAAAAAGCAGCGCCGTAATGAGAAATTGCTGCGGGATCACCGTCTCGGCGAAAAAGAACACCGGTAGCGCGCCCCATAGAGAGCCGTGCAGGAGCGCATTCGCGGTGACGCGCCACACGCCGTTGGGCGAGGCGGCGCGGGAGCTCTTGGGCGACGCGTTCACACGTCTAAAATAAACGAAGACTCCGAGCGCGAAGACGAAACCCGCCCAGATTTGCGCCTGAGCGTTGAGCGGCGACGACCACATCGTCGCAGCGAAGGTGATCGCGCTGAAACAGGAGGCGAGCATGACGACGGGCGTGCTGCGCGCCAGATCCGTCAATTGTTCGGCCCTGAAACGGGCCAGCACCTCCGGGGAAAGCGATGATGACGCGGAAAAGGCGAGCGGGTCCCCGTCCAGAAGCTTGCGTAGGCGCGCGAGCGGGCCCTCGCGCGGGGCGGGTAGTGTGTTCGCAGACGCAATAGCGCCCGAAACCCCGTCCATCATCCCCATGCCCCAAGCACCCCCTGCCTCCGGAAACGCAGTTCATGCGGCGCGGAGACAAAGACGATCGTCCGATCAATAGGTTGCCAATTGCTGAAATCATTCGGGACGAGTTGCGCGCCGAGCATGAATATGCCGTCAGCCACTTGAATTTATACTCCAGATGAGCACATCTGAACGGAAAGTCGGGGTTGCGGGCGGGCCTTCGCGTCATGTAAGCTCGACAACTATGCGCTCCGGGCGGGGTCCGCCGCGGGGTTTTTGTATGGCTCCCTTATACTCAATTAGAGCATAATGGGCGTGACAGAGTGAGGAATTCAGGCCATGACGTCTGAGACCTTGGAGCTTCGAAGCCCCGCGACGCGGAAAACATCGGCGCGGGAGCGGACCGTCGAGTCCAGGCGCGCCTTTCCAACGCTCGATCGGCCGAACCTCGCCTGGACGCCGGAAGTGGAGGCGGCGACGGCGCATCTCTATGCGCGCGTCGAGAGGGTCATACCGCCGGTCGAATGGCCGTTTCACGCGCCTTACGTCAAGGCGATCAACGACCTCAAGAAGGCGCGGAACGCGGTGATCCTGGCGCATAATTACCAGACGCCGGAAATCTACCACTGCGTCGCGGATTATGTCGGCGACAGCCTGCAACTCGCAAAGCTCGCGGCCGCCTCGAACGCCGACCTCATCATCCAGGGCGGCGTGTATTTTATGGCGGAGACCTCCAAAATTCTCAATCCGGAGAAGACCGTTCTGATACCCGACGCCGCCGCCGGCTGCTCGCTCGCGGCCTCCATCGACGCCGCCGACATTCGCGCCTTGCGCAACGAGTATCCGGGTGTGCCGATCGTCGCTTATGTCAACACCTCGGCGGAGGTCAAAGCGGAGGTCGACATCTGCTGCACCTCCTCAAATGCGGTGAAGGTCGTCGAGAGCCTCGGCGTCGACCGCGTGATCATGGTTCCCGACCGATATCTCGCCGAGAATGTGGCGGCGCAAACCAAGGTGAAAATCATCGCCTGGCATGGCGCCTGCGAGGTGCACGAGCGCTTCACGGCCGAGGAAATACTGGGCTACAAGGCCGACCATCCGGGCCTTACGGTCATCGCCCATCCCGAGTGCCCGCGCGAGGTCGTCGAGGTTTCGGACTTTGCCGGCTCGACGGCGGCGATGATCGATTACGTGCGCACAAAGAAGCCGGCCCGCGTGCTGCTCGTGACCGAATGCTCCATGGCCGACAACGTCGCGGCGGAGACGGGCGGGACGCAATTCATCCGACCGTGCAATTTCTGCCCGCATATGAAGCGGATCAGCCTGCCGAAAATCCTCGACAGCCTGCTCGAGATCCGGGAGGAGGTGCGCGTCGATCCGCAGATTGCCGCGCGCGCCCGGCGCAGCGTTCAGCGCATGATCGACCTGGGCTGACGCGTCGCGACGAGAATGGGCACGGAGAGCTCAATGCCGGCCTTGGAGGCGACACTCGCAGCAATTGACGCCGCCAATGCGCAGGACCCGCGCAAAGCGGCCGGGCGCGCCTACGAGATCCTCTATGCCGAACGCATGAGCGCGCGCCTTGGCGCGCTTTATCCAAAGGCTTCCGACCTCCTCAGGATCGCCGCCCGCGCGCAGCATTTGCGCCGCTGGGACATCGCCCGGTCGGAATATCCCCAGGGGCGGCGCGGGTATGATGATTGGCGACGCGCCTGCCGCGCGCATCACGCAAGACTGGCGGGGGAGATCATGCAGGCCAATGGCTATGACGCCGCCGCGATCGCCCACGTCGGCGCCTTGATCCGCAAGGAGCAGCTCAAGAAAGACCCTGAGTCTCAGGCGCTCGAGAATATCGCCGCGGTGGTCTTCCTCGAATATTACTTCGACGACTTCCTTGAAAAATACGCCGACTACGGGGACGACAAGATCATCGACATTCTCGGCAAGACGCTTTGCAAAATGTCGCCGAGGGGCCATGCGGCGGCGCTCGCCCTGGCGCTCCCCGAACGCGCCCGAACGCTCGTCGCCGCGGCGCTCGCGCGCCAGGCGGCGGCGCTGGAGCGCCTCGCAGCCGTCAGCATCGATTAGCGCATGCCGGGAAAACTGCCTCCTATCGTGATTGTCGGCGGCGGTCTCGCCGGCGTCTTTTGCGCGCTCAAACTCGCGCCGCGCTCCGTCGCCATTCTTGCGCCGACGCCGGTTGGGTCAAGCGGCTCATCGTACTGGGCGCAGGGCGGCATTGCGGCCGCGGTCGAGGAAGGCGACACGCCGGAGCGCCATGCGGAAGACACGATCGCCGCCGGGGCAGGCCTCGTCGACCGTGAGATTGCCCTCGGCATGGCGCGGGAGGCGCGCGCGCGCGTCGAGGACCTCGCGGCAATGGGCGCACCCTTCGACAGAACGCTCGGCGGCGCATTTTCCCCCTCGCAGGAGGCCGCGCATTCGGCGCGCCGCATCGTGCGCGTGATGGGCGACGGGGCGGGCCGCGCTATCATGGCGACGCTCGAAAGAGAGGTCGGCAAGACCCCTTCGATCACCGTGGTGGATGGTTATTGGGCTCAGCGGGTCGTCGTCCGCGGCGGCCGCGTCATGGCCGTGGAAGCGCGCGACGACTCGGGGCGCATTTGCCAAATCCCCTGCGCGGCGCTGGTGCTGGCGACAGGCGGCGTCGGTCATCTCTATCGCGTGACCACAAATCCGATTGAAGCGCGCGGCGTCGGCGTCGCCATGGCGGCGCGGGCAGGCGCGCGCGTCGCCGACGCGGAGTTCGTCCAGTTCCATCCGACCGCCATCGACATCGACGCCGATCCGGCGCCGCTCGCAACGGAGGCGCTGCGCGGCGAGGGCGCGACCATCGTCGACGACGAGGGGCGGCGTTTCCTGCTCGACTGGGATCGCGCGGGCGAACTCGGCCCGCGCGACATCGTCGCGCGCGGCGTCTTCGCGAGTTCGAAGTCGGGGCGCGGCGCCTTTCTCGACGCGCGCACTGCGATCGGCGCGGCGTTTCCCCGCCGTTTTCCGACGGTCTATGCGCGTTGCATGGCCGCCGGCCTGGATCCGGCGACCCAGCTCATTCCCATCGCGCCCGCCGCGCATTACCACATGGGCGGCGTCTATGCCGACCGGCGGGGGCGCACGACGCTCGACGGGCTTTGGGCCGTCGGCGAAGTCGCCTCGACCGGGGTGCATGGCGCGAACCGCCTCGCCTCAAATTCGCTTCTCGAAGCCGTCGTCTTCGGCGCGCGGGTGGCCGCGGACATCGCTGCCGCGCAATTGCCCGACGTCGACGCGCGCGTCGCCGCGCAGATCACCGAGCCGCCGCCGCGCGACCGCGACGTCGCCATCGTCGAAGAATTGCGCGATCTCATGTCGGCCAATGTCGGGGTCATCCGCGACGGCGCCGGACTGGCGGGCGCGTTGAAGGCCATCCGCCGGCTGTCGACGCAAGCGCGCGATGTCGAAATCTCGAACATGCTGACGACCGCCCTGATGATCACGGCGGGGGCGTTCGCGCGCCGGGAGAGCAGAGGCGCGCATTACCGCGCCGATTATCCTCTGCCGGACGCCGCCGAGGCGCATCGTTCGAACTTCACGCTCGCCGATGCGTTGCGTATCGCCGACGAGGCGGCCGCATGAGCGACCGATCTTACGCCCCTGCTCGTTGCGAACGCCGTGCGCGCGGCCCTCGCCGAGGATCTCGGTCAGGCGGGCGACATCACGACAATGGCGACGATTCCCGCGCAGGCGCGCGCCCAAGTGCGCCATCGCCGCACGCGAAGCGGCGTGATCGCAGGGTTGCCGCTCGCGCGCACGGCCTTCGAGGCGCTCGACGCGGGCATCATTTTCGAGGCGAATGTCGCGGATGGCGCCCGCGTCGACGCCGGGCGAGTCGTCGCCCGCGTCGAAGGGCCGGCGCGCGGCGTGCTCACGGCCGAACGGGTCGCGCTCAATTTCTCGGCCGCCTTTCGGGCATTGCGACGCTCACCGCGCGCCTTTGCGCGGCGGATCGCGCACACCAAGGCGCGCATCGTCTGCGATACGCGCAAGACGACGCCGCTGATGCGCGCCTTCGAGAAATACGCGGTGCGCTCGGCGGCGGCGCCAACCACCGTTACGGGCTCCATGACGCCATTTTGATCAAGGACAATCACATTGCCATCGCGGGCGGAGTCGCCGAGGCGTCTGCGCGCGGCCAAGCCCTTCTCGGGCATCTGTCGAAGATCGAAATCGAAGTCGATACGCTCGCTCAGCTCGATGTCGCTCCTGAGAGGCGCCGACGCCGTGCTGCTCGACAATATGTCGCTCGACGCTTGCGGCGCGGCGGTCGCGCGTGTCGCCGGACGCATGGTCTGCGAAGCGTCGGGCGGGGTCACGCTCGGACGATCGCCGGCGATCGCGGAAACCGGCGTCGATCTCATCTCGGTCGGCGCCCTCACCCATTCCGCCCGCGCGCTCGATCTCGGCCTCGACGCCGATATCGCGTGAAGGTCACGGCGCGTGCGGTCGAAAAGCTGCGCTGAGACGCGCAAGTTTCAGTCCCCGCTCTGCCAGCATCTCGGGCAGGCGGGGCGACAGAAGGAAGGCGAGTTCCTGTTCGCGCGTGATCGTGACGGGGTCTTGCGCCGTCAACTCCTCGTCGACATGACCCGGATGACACATCACGAGATGGCGCCGCCCCGGCGCCCTCAGATAGGTCGCGAAAGACTTGGCGTAGTCCTTCCCCGGATGAAAATCGGAAAAGCCCGCGAAACTGTCGTTGATCGCGAATCCGCTCCAGTTGGCGGCGCGTTTGAAACCCGAGGCGAGCGCGCGCACGGCCAGCGCCTTGCGCGCATGGGCGCGGCGCAGCGCGATGCGGTGCAGGCCGTCGCCCGTATCCGCGCAGCCAGGTACGGCCAGAGAGCCGTCGCGCAGCAAGGCCTCGATCAGCGCCTCGCGAACGCCTGGGAGGACATGCACGTGCTGATGGCCGTCGACGAAATCGGGCGGCCGGGCCATCACCGACTCGAAGCGGTCCAATTGACGATCGATCTCCGCGCGGATCTCATCAAGCGGCAGCTTGTCTCGCATAGCGAGGCGAACCACCTTCCGACAGAGGGGAAAGGCCCGCCCGGCGCGAAATTGGGCATGGGCGCGAGCGGCCGCCCGAGGGTGAAGTTGAGATGGAGGCCGACGTCGGCGTTCGCGCAATGACGCAACAATTTCCGACCCATCGCGGGCCAGAGCCGCCCATTGACCAGCGCGGAGACGGCGGTCAACCTTCCCGCGTCCAGCGCCTCGATGATGCCGGCGCTGACCCCGTAGGAAAGGCCGTAATCATCTGCGCAAAGGGCGACGTCCGCTCTTCGCCATGCTGCTGCGTTCCTCCCGTCGCCCGATCCCCGCCCTTGATATCCGGTTGAAACAGATCCATGAGCGAGAGAATGTCGCCTCCCGATATATCGGTCGTCATCCCCGTGTTCAACGAGCGCGCCAATCTGGACCCGCTTGTCGCCAGGCTCAAGCCTGCGCTCGCGCGGGCGGGCGTCTCATTCGAAGCCATCTTCGTCGACGACGGCTCGGCGGACGGCAGCCTCGACGCGCTGCGTGCGATTTGCGCGCAGGAGCGAGGATTCCGCGCCGTGTCCTCTCTCCGCAATTTCGGCAAGGAGGTCGCGATCGCCGCCGGTCTCGACGCGGCGCGCGGCCGCGCCGTGGTGATCATGGATTCCGATCTCCAGCATCCGCCGGAGCTCATCGCGCGCTTCGTCGAGAAATGGCGCGAAGGCTACAAGAACGTCTATGGCCAGCGCATCGATCGCGCCAGCGACCCGAAGCTGCGCGCCGTGCTCACCCAGATCTATTACAAGCTCCTCGCCACATTCGGCGACGTCGCGCTCCCGCCGGGGGCCGGAGATTTCCGCCTGCTCGATCGCCAGGCGGTGGACGCGCTGCTCTCGATACGTGAGCGCGCGCGTTTCAACAAAGGCCTCTACGCCTGGATCGGCTTCAAATCGATCGGCGTGCCCTTCGACGTCGAAAGCCGCGCGAGCGGCAACTCCAAATTCAACTTCAGGCGGCTGACGCGCTTTGCGCTCGACGGGCTGATGTCCTTTTCCTCCATTCCATTGAAGGTCTGGACCTACGTCGGCATGGCGATATCCGTTCTCGGGCTTGGAATGGCGGCTTACTACTGGGTGCGCACGATGCTCTTTGGCGTCGACACGCCTGGCTTTCCCACGCTGGTGGTTTCCATTGCCTTCTTCTCCGGCGTTCAGCTCATTTCACTCGGCGTGCTCGGCGAATATATCGCGCGCATCTTCAACGAAGTGAAAGGACGGCCGCTGTATCTCGTCGCGGAGCGGATCGAGGCGCGGGAGAGCGAAACGCACGAGGTCGCCCCATCGCCGCCCCCCGAGCGCCCATTGGAGGCGCGGCGCGCAAACCGCTCATCGCGAGGCGCGTGCAGCCCACGTTTGCGGGGGCGGAGGCGTTGATCTGTAAGGCGTTACGCCGCCGGCGGCGGAAATAAACGGATTTTGACGCTCAAGCTGGTAGAAGCGTCTGCATGATTCGCAGTCTTCTCTCGGTCGGCGGCTTCACCCTGCTCTCGCGCGTGACGGGTTTCCTGTCGCTCGCGATGCAATCGGCGATCATGGGGGCGGGCGTCGTCTCCGACGCGTTTTTCATCGCCCAGCGCCTGCCCAACAGTTTCCGGGCAATCTTCGGGGAGGGAGCCTTCAACGCGGCTTTCATCCCCTGCTACGCCAAGGCATTGGAGCAGCAGGGCGTGGACCCGGCCGAGGAATTCGCCGGGGAGGTCTACACGCTGCTCCTCGCCTCGCAAATCCTGCTGCTCGCGCTCGTCTGGCTGCTGACGCCGCAATTCGTCGAGCTTCTGGCGCCGGGCCTCGGGGACCGGCCGGAGAAATTCGCGCTCACCGTCAGCCTGACGCGCATAACTTTTCCCTACCTTCTCTTCATGACGCTTTTCGCCCTGCACATGGGCGCGCTCAACGCCCATGGCCGTTTCGCGCTGCCGGCCTTCGCGCCCAATCTTATGAATCTGACGGTGATGGCGGCGCTTGCGGTCGCTTTTCTTTTCCCCAACGCCGGCTATGCGGCCAGTTGGGGCGTCACCGTCTCGGGGGCGATGGAGCTTGGACTGCTGATGTGGGGCGCCCGCCGGATCGGCGTGCTGCGCGGCTTGCGCAAACCGCACTGGCCGCGCGTGCGGGAATTTTTCGTCATGCTCGGACCTGCGGTCATCGGCTCGGCGAGCCCGCAAATCGCCGTCTTCGCCGACACGATACTCTCGTCCATGCTCGCCGACGGCGGCGTGTCGTCGATCTCCTACGCCGACCGGCTCTATCAGCTTCCGGTCGGCGTGATCGGCATCGCCGCCGGCACGGTGCTGCTCCCTGAAATGAGCCGCCGCATCGCCGCCGGCGACGTTGCGGGCGCACACCGGGCGCAAAGCCGCACGATGGCGCTGACCATCGCGCTCGCCACGCCCTTTTTCGTAGCCTTTGACACAATGCCGGAGCTCATCGTCAGCGGCCTGTTCATGCGCGGCAAATTCACCGCCGCCGACGCCTATGCCGCGGCGACGTGCTGGCCGCCTATGGCGCGGGTCTGATGGCGCTCGTGCTCGATTGCCTCGGCGCGGGCGAGCTTCCAGTCGCGCGGCGACACCTCGACGCCCATGGCGATCGCCCTTGCCGCGCTGGCGGTGAATGTCTGCCTGAAGATTTTGCTCTTTCGCCAGCTCGGGGCGGTGGGGCTCGCCACCGCGACCTCGATCGGGCTCTGGGTGAATTTCGGGGCGTTGATGGCGCTTGCAACGGCGCGCGGCTTCGTCGATCTCGACGATGTTTTCGCGAAGACGCTCGCGGCAAGCGTCGTCGCCGGAGCCCTTCTCGCGCTCGTCGCCCTCTTCGGACGCGGGCCGGCGCTCGCCTTCGGCCGACATTTCGGCGGGCAGGCCAATCTCGTCGCGCTGCTCTCCCTTGGCGTCGGCGGCGCCCTGGTCTACGGCGCCGCGCTCATTGGCGTCTTGTATCTGTCGGGGATGCGCCTCTCGACTTTGAGGGGCCGGCCCGCCAAAGCGTCATAAAAACTGCGAAAGTCCCGGCACGCCACTGGCGATCTGCTGCACCTTCTCCTTGCCGAGCACGCCTTCCGCATAGCCAAAGATCTCATGGCCGAGCTTCTGGATCTGGCTCATGTCGAGGCCAAGGCCGTTAAGCTTGCCGGCAAGGCCGATGAGGCCGCCGCCAAGCAGTCCCCCGAGAAGGCCGCCGCCGCCGCCTTCCTCGCCCTGAGCCGCGTCAGCCGCCTCGCGGGCGCCCCGACTTTATCGAGGAATTCGGCGACCGGACCGTCCGGAAGCTCCTTTTGCAAAAAGGCGAGGACATGGCCGATCGCCGTCCTCGCGAGGTCGGCGTCAACCCCGATCGCGGCGGATACGCGTGCAATCAATTCATCCATTCTCGTCCTCCTGCGGCGCTTCGGGGCGCGGCTGTCGTCTTGACCGACCGTCAGGCCGCGTCGAGTCCATAGAGCGAATGCAGCGTGCGCACGGCGAGTTCCGTATAGGCCTCGTCGATCAGCACGCGAGAATTTTATCTCGGACGTTGTGATCGCGCGGATGTTCACGCCCCGCTCGGCCAGCGCGTGGAAGGCGTGCGCGGCGACGCCGGGATGGCTGCGCATGCCGATCCCGATCGCCGAGACCTTGGCGACTTCCGTGGCGCCGGTGATGCTCGAATAGCCGATCGTCGTCCTTGACCTTCTCGAGAATAACGTAGGCGCGCGTCGATAATCCGCCGGCCGGCACGGTGAAGGTCATGTCGGTCATCTTGCCTTCCTCGGAGACGTTCTGCACGATCATGTCGACATTCACCTTGGCGTCCGCCAGCGGCATGAAGATCGCGGCGGCGACGCCCGGCTTGTCCTCGACCTGCGCCGCAGGGTGATCTGAGCCTCGTCGCCTGCGAGAAAGCGATGCCGGTGACGATTTGCTTCCACAATCTCCTCCTCGTTGCAGATGAGCGTCCCGGCGGCGTGCCTGCGGATGATTGTCGGGCCGTCGAAGCAGGAGCGCACATAGTCGGGACGTTGTGCACCATGGCGACTCGACCGAGCGGACCTGCAGAACCTTGGCGCCGAGCGACGCCATTTCCAGCATTTCCTCGAATGCGACCTTGTCGATGCCGCCGGGCCTTCGGCACGACGCGCGGATCGGTGGTGTAGACGCCGTCGACGTCGGTGTAGATGTCGCAGCGATCGGCGTTGATCGCCGCCGCGAGCGCCACGGCGCTGACGTGTCGGAACCGCCGCGACCGAGCGTGGTGATCCGGCCCGTCTCCCGTGCACGCCCTGGAAGCCGGCGATCACCGCCACCTCCCGCGCTCGCGAAACCGCTCGACGAGCCGGCGCCGTCGATGCTCGATGCGGGCCGAGCCATGCGCATTGTCGGTCAAGATCGGGATCTGCCAGCCCTGCCAGGAGCGCGCCGGCAAGCCGATCTGCCTGCAGGGCGATGGCGAGCAGCCCGGCGGTGACCTGCTCGCCGGACGCGACAACCGCGTCATATTCGCGCGCGATCGAAGAGCGGCGCGGCCTCCTTGCACCAGGCCACCAGCTCGTTGGTCTTGCCCGACATCGCGGAAACGACGACGGCGACCTCGTGGCCGGCCTCGACCTCGCGCTTGACGTGGCGCGCGACGTTGCGGATGCGCTCGATATTGGCGACCGAGGTGCCGCCGAATTTCATGACAAGACGTGACATGGGACCGTCAGGGCGGAGGCGAAACTGCAAATGTCGATCGGCGCTGCAGCCGACCGCCCGACGCCGACCGCCATCCACCGGGCGAGACGCGCGCGTCTCGAAGAAAGCGGGCGTATATGCGACGCTCCCGCCCCCCTGTCAACGGCGGCGGGCGCGCCCCTCAGCTCGACAAATCTCATTGCTCTCGATGGAGGCGACGACTACATAGCGCGTTGGTCGACGCCCACGCGCCGGAGAACGAGGTGTCAATTGTCCGCAGAAACTCCCCATTCCGCCAGCGTCAACCCCGAGGATGTCGCGCGCTTCAATCGCCTTGGCGAGCTGTGGTGGGACAAAAAGGGGAAAATGGGGATCCTGCATGAGATCAACCCCATCCGCGTGACCTATGTTCGCGATCACGTTCGCCGTTTCCTGCTCGGCGACGCCCGCCCCCTCAACCAGTCGCGCCGAACTCCGCTCGCGGGCATGCGCATCGCCGACATTGGCTGTGGCGGGGGCATATCAGCGTATCACTCGCCGAACTCGCCGCGACGGTGACGGGTATCGATCCCGCGCCGAACAATATCGCGGTCGCGCGCCGCCATGCGGACAAAGCGGGGCTGCCGATCGACTATCGGAATGTCACCGCTGAGGCGCTCGCCGCGACGGGCGAGCAGTTCGACGCCGTTGCAGCGCTCGAAGTTGTCGAACATGTCGAGGGGCCGAGCGACTTCGTCGCTTTGCTGGGAAGTCTGGTCAAGCCCGGCGGCCTGTTGTTTCTGGCGACGATCGACCGAACCTTCAAAAGCTATGTGTTTGCGATCCTTGGCGCCGAATATGTGCTCGGCTGGGTTCCGAAGGGCACGCATGACCATGACAAATTCATCCGCCCCGACGAACTCTCGGCGTGGGCGCGCGCCGCCGGCCTGCGCGAGATCGACCGCGCCGGCATGACGTTCAATCCCCTGACGCGAACATGGCGCAAAAGCCACGATACCGACGTCAACTATTTGATGGCCGCCAAAAAGGTTGGCTGACCCGTCTTGTTCGCGCTTGGGCCGGCCATTAGAGTTTCGGCCCATGTTGAACGAATCGTCGCTGAATCGCCTTGCCGCCGCCGCTCTCGCCCTCTCGCTGGGCGTCGCCTGCGCCCCCGCCATCGCCAAGGACAAGCCCGCCGCGGCGGCCTCGGCGAAGGACGTCAAGGCGAAGGACAAGAAAGACGCCAAAGACAAGCCGGCCGAACCGGCCGCCGCCCAGGATGCGCCCGCCGATAAAAAGGGCAAGAAAACCGGCAAATCCGACAAGGGCGACAAGACCGTCGGACCCGGCAAGCCGGAGCAGCTCGGCGTTTACAATGATTGGGGCGCCTATCTGGCTCAGAGCGGCAAGGACAAGACCTGCTACGCCCTGGGACAGCCCAAGGAACGCCAACCGAAGGCGAAACTCAAGGACACCGCGGCCTATGTCTTCATTTCGTCGCGCCCCGGCGACGGCGTGCGTAACGAGGTCGCGATCAATCTCGGCTATCAGACGAAGGACGGCTCCGCCGCGACCGCCGAGATCAACGGGGACGGCTGGGAATTAATCACCAAGGGCGTCAACGCCTGGGTGAAGGACCAGAACAAGGAGAAGGAGTTCGTCGGCGCATTGCGCGGCGGCGGCAAGCTCGTGGTCAAGGCGGCCTCGGCAAAGGGTTCCGCGACGGTCGACACCTACGCCCTCAAGGGACTTTCCGACGCTCTGGCGCGCGTCGCACAGGAGTGCAAATAGCCGCGCCTCAACGATCGCCGCAGGCCTTCGAGGCTCTGGCGTTTTCGCGGCTGAGCCAGTTGCAAAGCCCGGTCGTTTGCGGCATAAGACGCACCGCGGCGGCTGGCGAAGAGCTGAACGGCGCGACGGATGCGGGTGTAGCTCAGGGGTAGAGCACAACCTTGCCAAGGTTGGGGTCGAGGGTTCGAATCCCTTCGCCCGCTCCAAAGAAGCTCCGCGAATGCCCTAATGCGGAGGTCGGGGTTGATGCTGGTTGCGCGCGCCCCCGCCAAGATCAATCTCTCGCTCCATATCCTCGGACGACGCGCCGACGGCTATCACGAACTGGAAAGTCTCGTGGCCTTCAGCGGCGCGGGCGACACGCTGTCGTTCTCGCCCCAAGCGTCGCTCTCGCTTGAGGTGTTTGGTCCAACCGCGCCGGCCGCCGGCGCAGGCGCCGACAATCTGGTGCTGCGGGCCGCCGATCATCTCGCGGCCCGAATCGCTGGTCTCACCCTTGGCGCCTTCCGACTCGAAAAGCGCCTGCCCGTCGCCGCGGGGATCGGCGGCGGCTCCTCGGACGCGGCGGCCGCGCTGCGTCTGCTCGCCTGCGCCAATGACCTCAGCCTGGACGATCCCCGATTGCTCGACGCGGCGCGCGCCACGGGCTCGGACGTCCCTGTCTGCCTCGACGCGCGGGCGCGCTTGATGCGCGGCGCCGGCGAAACGCTCGGTCCGCTCTTGCGCCTGCCCGTTCTCCCGGCCGTGCTGATAAATCCTGGCGCGCCGGTGGCGACTCGCCCCGTTTTCGCGCGGCTTGGCCTCGCGCCCGGCGAAAGGCGCGAGGCCAAGGCGCATCCACAATTCGGCAATGGCGCGCCGCGCGTCGAGCTGCTCGCCCTTTTGTCGAAGTGCCGCAACGACCTCGAGGACGCCGCCTGCCTCGAGGCGCCTGTTATCGTCGATGTGCTGGCGGTGCTGCGCGCGACGCGCGGTTGCAAGCTCGCGCGGATGTCCGGTTCAGGGGCGACGTGTTTCGGCATATTCGCAACGCCCCACGCCGCGGCGACCTCCGCCGCCGCCATACGCATGCAGCGTCCGGACTGGTGGGTGAAGACGGCGGCGCTGCGATGACCCGCAAAACCCCGCCTGGAAAACGCGGAAAGGGCGAGCGCTTCCGCGGAGCCGACCGAACTGGCGCGATCGGGCGCCGAAGGCGCAATTCGCAAAAGGGCCTGCGCCACAGCCGCCGCACGCGCGGGATAAAGCCCCAAGTCCGTTCAGCGCCCGCTCGCCCGAGGTCGTTACGCTCTACGGAGCGCATGCGGTGCGCGCCGCTCTTGAGAGCGGAAAACGCAAGCTGCTCGCGCTCTACGCCACGGAGACCGCGTTGCCACGCATCGCCGAAACCGCGCGCAAAGCAGGGGTCGAGCCGCGCCTCGTCGACGCGCGCGATCTGGCGCGGCGCCTGGGCGAGGAGGCCGTGCATCAGGGCGTGCTGCTCGAAGCGCGTCCCCTGCCCCCGGCGGAACTGAGCGACATTGCGCCCGGGACCGGCGTCGTACTGGTTCTCGACCAGATCACCGACCCGCACAATGTCGGCGCGATATTGCGCACCGCCTGCGCCTTCGGCGTCGACGCGCTGATTGTGACCGAGCGCCATAGTCCCGAATTCACCGGAGTTCTCGCGAAGGCCGCCTCCGGCGCGCTGGAATATGTGACCATTGTCGAAGTCGTCAATCTCGCGCGCGCCTTGGACACGCTGCGCGCGAGCGGCTACAGCGTCGTCGGCCTCGACTCGGAGGGCGCCGCGCCGCTGGAGACGCTCCCGCTCGCGACGCCTCTTGCGCTGGTTCTGGGAGCCGAAGGCAAGGGCCTGCGCCGCCTGACGCGCGAGCGCTGCGATTTCCTCGCGCGGCTTGACCTGCCGGGCCCGATCAAGAGCCTCAATGTCTCAAA
This sequence comes from uncultured Alphaproteobacteria bacterium, assembly GCA_963713845.1. GTDB lineage: Bacteria > Pseudomonadota > Alphaproteobacteria > Rhizobiales > Beijerinckiaceae > Methylocystis. Next base: position 15,228 of record CAVQNJ010000029.1, on the reverse strand, counting down.
CGCCTGCGCCGCGGCGCTGAGCGTCGCCCATCTCAGGCTGCGTTTCCCCCCGCAGGATTGACGCGCCGGCCGCGTTGGAGGAATAAGAGCGCGCGTCGATATCGCCGGTTTAGCTCAGCTGGTAGAGCAACTGATTTGTAATCAGTAGGTCCTCGGTTCGAATCCGGGAACCGGCACCAGTAAAATCAATATGTTATGTGCAATTTCAGAGGCGGCGGCAAGGCCTCTTTTGGGCCGGGGCAGTCGCTGGGGTTTCGCCTGCTCTCGCGGGATGATCCCCACTCCCGGACGCCAACGCCCTCATCGTCTCCGCGCTGGTGACCTGTCCTCGCCGCGGGCATGATGCTGCTCGTGATTGTCGGCCGGCGATAGGCGGCTTGCCCCGCCCGTCCGCTGCCGACTGCCCGACGCTGCGACCAGTTGTCGGCGCGCCGATCATCCCGCGCTGTTCCAGAACCGATGCGCGCGTTCCGAAGCCTGGTTTTGTGGTTGGGACGGGATTTGTGGCGACAGCGCGACTCAGCCGGCAAAAATTCCGAGCGCCTGCGTCCGCAACGCCCCCGCAGCGGCGCGCGTTCGGGCGTATCAACGCAACTTGACTTAACGTCCAGTCTTTGTACTCAATGGCGTTGATGGTTCCCTTCGGGGATCAAAAGGGAACTCGGTGCGCGCAACTCCGCGCTATGCCGGGGCTGCCCCCGCAACTGTAAGCGGCGAGTTCTAGGGCCACAAAGCCACTGGGAGAATTCCTGGGAAGGCGGCCCAAGGCGAAGACCCGTGAGCCAGGAGACCTGCCATCGTTCGTGGTCACGCGCGAGAGCGTCGGGCGGGGTGCACCGAGGCGGTCGAAAACTGTCGCAATGCGCATTGAGCGCGCCGCGGCGGGACAAGACCTTTCGCAGTGACGGTCCACGTCTGCTGCGAGTTTGTCCTTTGAGACCCCCTATCCCGACAGTCCTGAAAAGCGGCGCAGGCGTCGCCTTGCGTCGCGGCGCGCCGATCCTGCCCTGCTTAATTTCTGCGGCTCTCTTGTCGCCGGCGCTCGGCCAGGAAACGCTTCCGGTAATCGAGATCGGCAAGCCGAGGCCCGTCGCCAGTCGCGCCGCGAGCCGTCCCGCGACGGGTCGACCTGCCGTGAGCCAATCGGCGGACGCCGTAAACTTCGATACGGCGATCGGGCCCGGCAACAACGGCCAGATTTGCGCCAACGGGATCTGCAACGATCCCAAATCCTACGCCGCGCCGATCCAGTCGCTCGGCACGAAGGTCAATATGCCGGTGATGGAGACGCCGGTCACGACCAAAATGGTCACGCGCCAGATGCTGGAGGACCAGCAGGCCATCACGATCGATCAGGCCTTGAAGAACGTCAGCGGCGTCGCCTTCGCGGGCGGGGGCAATGCGGCGGTGGGAAACTCCTTCACTCAAATCTTCCTTCGCGGCTTTCCGACGCAAAGCTATTTCCGCGATGGCTTTCGCGTTGACAGTTTCGGCGTCAATTTTGCCGGCGCCAGCGCCATCCAGATGGCCAATGTGGAGAGCATCGAAGTTCTCAAGGGCCCGGCCGCCATTCTTTATGGCGCGGTGGAGCCCGGCGGCGTCATCAACCTCAATACGAAGCAGCCGCTGGATAAGCCCGCCTTTTCCGTCCAGCAGCAGTTCGGCAGCTATTCCGCCTATCGCACGACCCTCGACGCCACGGGTCCGGTGACCCCGAGCAAGGATGTGCTTGTCCGTTTCATCATGTCCTATGAGAACGATGGATCCTTCCGCGCGTTGGACTACGCTCGAAACATCATGATCAACCCCGTGGCGAGATGGAACATCGACTCCAACACATGGGTGAGGGCGTCGGCTCAATTCCAGCGAGATAGCTTCAACCAGGACCAGTATTTCACGCCGTATTTCGGCATGTATGCGCCTCTCTGGCTCGGACGCGGTTTCAACTGGGGACCGCCCTCGCCCTATCGTCAGCAGCAGAACGTCACCGAGTTCACCTGGCATCACGATTTCAACAAGGATTGGTCGATCCAGCAAACCGCCTTCATGCAGTTGTCGAGCAACAATTTAACGAACGCAGGCGGCTTCGGCTTCATCACCGACTGTATAACGCCCGGAAGCTCATCCTGCTTCTCCCTCCCCTCGCCCAATAACGTACGCTGAACTGGGGAGCCTTTCCGACGTCCAGCAGGCAGGCGGAATATGCAACGAACATCAATCTTGTCGGCCATTTCAACACCAGCGAGCAGCTCAATCACACCCTGCTCTCAGGCGTGGATTATTACCGCTACAATTTCAGAGGCCAGAACCAACTCCCGCTAAACGACAGTTCGGCCGTGATACTGGGCGCGCCGCAGCCATCGACCCCCATCACGGGCCTTGTGCCTTATAATGCGACGGAGCAATACGCCGACAATCTGGGGATCTATCTGCAAGATCAGATCAAGCTGCCCTATGGCGTCACCGTGCTCGGCGGCGCGCGCTATCAATACATCAACAGCAGAACCGGAGCCACGGACAACTCGACGTTCTGCGGCCCGTATTCCAACAATGCATTTTCAGGTTTGCTGATCCCGTGCAACTTCGACACGATCACCAACAGGGCGCAGCTCGTCAATCGGCGCGTCACGCCGCGCGTCGGGCTGTTGTGGCGCCCGCTTGAATGGGTCAGCCTTTACGGAAACTACGTGGAATCATACAGCCCCAATTACAACGGCAAGGTCGTCCTGAACACGAATGACCCGACGCCCCCAAGCGCCGGCACGCAAGTGGAGGGCGGCGTCAAGCTGTCCCTGCTCGAGGGGAAGCTTCAAGCGACCGCGGCCTATTACCATCTGGTCAAGACGAACATCCCGATCGGGATTCCAAATGATTTCGCGCACGTGCTCGTCATTGGCGAAGGCCGCTCACAAGGTCCCGAACTCGACATTCAAGGCGAAATCCTGCCCGGCTGGAATGTGAACCTCGCCTATGCCAACACCGACGCCATCACCACCAGGTCGAATCCACTTTCCCTCGGCGTTCCGGCCGTGGGCGCGCCGATCCCTTTCGTTCCGCGCAATGTCGCCTCGCTGGCGACCAGCTACGACGTCAAGACCGGCGACCTGAAAGGCCTGAAGTTCGGCGGACGCTATGATTATACCGGCTACATTCCGTTCTTTCATACCGCCAGTGACGGAACGTATATCTATGGCCAGTCGACGTCGGGCTACGGGCTCGTCGGGGTCTTCGGCGCCTATGAATTCACTGTCGACAGGTTCAAGGTGACCGCACAGCTCAACGTGAGCAATCTCTTCGACAAGTCCTATTTCCTCACCGGCGGATTGGGTCCTCAGTCCTATGACGCGTTCCATCCCGGGGGCTTCTCAGTGCCCTTTACCAACCCGATACAGACAGGGTTCAACCTGCCTGGCTATAATTTCAACGTGATCGGAGCCCCGCGAATTCTGCGCGGATCGATCAAGGTGGCGTTTTGAGCATGAAGGCGCCAACACTTCGCTCCGCCAGCGCGCGAACAAGGCGCTTCCGGTTCGCAGGGATGCCGCCGACGTCATCGAAAGGAAAGCGCATCGTCATGACACAGATCGTCGATATCGCGCCCAAGCGGATTGTCGAACCCGACGGCACGCCGCTCGACGTGTTTTCGCTGCCAAGGACCAATCCAGCCGGCCCTGACGCCGGCACCGTAATTTAACCCCGTCGTCAAACCAAGGAGACCAACATGACCCAAGCTGCCCTGCGTAATTCCTCTCGCGCCCGGCGATCGGCATTGTCGCGCTCGCCGTCGGGAGCGTCCTTTTCACGCTCGGCTTCGCCTGCGCCGTTCCGCTCGCCGCATTCGCGGCGATCGCCGCGATGTCCTTCAACCGGCGCGCGGCGCTGGCCGCGATCTGCGGCGTGTGGCTAGCCAATCAGGCATGGGGCTTCGCGTTCATGCATTACCCGATGGACGGCGAGACTTTCGCCTGGGGCGCCGCGCTCGGGGTCATCGCTCTACTCTCCCGCGAAGCCGCGCGACTGACGACGCGGCGCCTGTCGGGCGCCGTCGGCGTCTGCATCGCGTTCCTGGCGGCCTTCCTCGTCTATGAAGGCGCTCTGATTACGATCGATCTCGCCACCGGCCAGAGCGCCGACGCTTTCGCGGCGGCGACCGTCCTGAGGATTTTCCTGATCAACGTGTGCGCCTTTGGAGGCCTCTGGGCGCTGAAGAGCGTCTTCGCGGGCATGGCCTTCGGGCGCAGGATCCCGAAGACGTTGGCGCCGCGCCACGCCTGAGCACTCCGTCAGGGAGCGTCCGGCCATCGCTTTGGTCAGACGCTCCCCTAAAAATGCAGTTTCGACATGACGCGATTGCCATTCCAGCTCGATCTGGAGCCTCCCTTCCTCATCGCCCGTTTTCCAAAGACGCAACGCACGGCGGGATGGTCGATAAACAAGCCGGGCTTCGCCTCGGCGAGGGAGGTGGTTTGGCTCGAAGTGCGGGACGATGATCTCCCGCTTCATGTCGATCCAACACGCTTCCTGAAAGAAAGGCTGTCGTCGCGCGGCCTGAAGGAGGCGATCGCCTTCATGACGTCACGCGAAATTCGCCGTCACCATCTTGCGCAATCGGCGGTCGAGGCCGTGGTCGCCACATGCGTCACGACGGTGGGCTTATCCAACGGCGAGATGATCGGCGCGCGGCGCATGCGGGACAGATGCGACGATCGGAACGATCAATACGCTCCTTCATGTATCCCGGCCGCTTTCACCCGGCGCATTTGTTGAAGCTGTCTCGATTGCGACGCAAGCGCGGACGGCGGCGATCATGGAAACGAACCCTCTTCGAAACGGACCGGCCATTACGGGAACAGGCACTGACTGCATCCTGATCGCCGCGCCTGAGGGAGATGCGCCCGAAACATGCGTCGGCCTGCATACTGCTCCTGGAGAGGCGATCGGCGCCGCTGTCTATAACGCAACATATGCCGGCGCGATCGAATGGATCGCCGAATTTGAGCCAAGCGCCGCAAATACGTAAACGTGGAAGGCCATGAGACGCGCGGATCAATCGCTGGGCCAATTTGAGAATACCCTCCGCCCCTGAGGCGTCAGATGCAACCCGTCGCGCAGGGATCGATGTCGAGTGTTCAGCCGGCGTTGGACGGTCTGAGGGCGGTCAGGGCGCGCACGAGCGCGGCGCCGATCATCAACCCCAACGTCAGCCCTATCGTGCTCGCCACAGCGTCGCGCAGGGCGGGCGAGCGGCCGGGAACGTAGCGCTGCGCGAATTCCATGAGGAAGCTATAGGCCCCGAGCAACGCCCAAATCGCGAAACGCTCGCGCACCTTCCGATAGCCGAAACTGAAAAACAGGCCGGTTATGGCATAAGCGAGAAAGTGCTCCGCGTAATTGGGCAAGGCGGTGTGCGGCCGGTAGTCTCCCGGTAGGAGCGAAAGGACCAGAACGGTCAAGACGCAACACCAGGAAAAAAGCCGCGCGGCGTCCGGGACCAGCAGTTTCATCACGCTCGATTCGCCTCTCTTGCGACGCGCGCCGGCGTTCTCCGCCCGCGAGCGGGGGAAGCGGCGTCATACGCGCTCCCCTTATCTTGACCTTATCCATCAAGCGGCGAAAATTTGCCAGCGCGCCCTCGTTGAAACTCCGAGGAGGTTGGGCAAACCTCGCGCCAGAGGTCTCAGGATGGAACGTCGTGCCGATATTGCTGAACGCGGGTCGCCCGCAGGCCTTTCAGCCCATGCTTGTCGATCGACATCTGCCAGCTCATGAACTCGTCGACCGTGAGGGTATAGAGCTTGCACGCTTCCTCAAGAGACATAAGTCCGCCGCGCACCGCGGCGACGACCTCGGCCTTTCGACGGATGACCCACCTTTTTGTCGTCGGCGACGGCAAGCCCGCCCTGCTCAGCGGACTCCCGTCGGGACCCACGACGTATTTCGGTTGCGAATGCTCGCTTTTCCGTGGCTGGAATCCGTTGCGAGTATGCGGACTGCCCATGGCCTTTACTCCACACGTCAGCTTCTGGCGCTCTTGTCCCGAAGTGAGACAGACCGCCGTCGCTTCACGTGAGGTCGCAATGTCTACGCCAACGACACGTTGAGGTTGCAAGCGCCGAGCTTGCGTCCGGGCCTCCGGGTTGGCCGCCCCAACGAGACGTTCAGCAGGGCAAACGCAGGCGTTGGTGTCCGATCATCGTGCGGTAGGAGTTATAGATGGGTTCGTCGACGACGCAGGGCCCGCGGGCGCTCGACGGCGCCGGGCCGGCCTCGGGGGCGACAGCCCGGCCGCTCGCGAAAGGCGCAGGACGGCCGCCGGTCAGATCATTGACGGCCGGTCCGTTTATAATCGCCCAGTCGCGCGCGCTGAGGTGATGGCCGTGACCTGGACCATTACCCCGGGCAAAGGCCGCGACCGGCCCACTTGCGCACATCAGACTCTGAGGATGGAGCAGACCAATCTTTGCGCGCGACGCATGACGACCTCTCTTGCTCGACCTCTCTTGCCGACGTTTCTTGTCCCCGTTCCTTTAACGCCGCGACTGGAGTTGCTGTTTCCTTCCGTCGGCTCAATAGTCGCCGCTTCCGACGAGGGGATGGATTCTCGCCCCCGCCTCGGCTGCCCCGCGCGACATGCGCGCGGCTGCGTTTCGCCGCGGGCGTGACGTTCGAATTCAGCGTCGACGTTGCGCGCAAGGACGCGCCCCATCCTATCGGCGAGGCGAGCGCATCCGGCGCGCCGGACGCGGCAAGAGCCATGGAACACACTAGAAGCAAGCGGCGCATGTTTGACCTCCCTCCGGTCGGCGGGCCCACCAAGGCCCGGTCCATGACGTTACCAGAAAAGCCGATCGCGCGAGTCCGCAGTCGGAAGCGCCGCCATCCTCCTGCCCGGATCGATGACGATAGGTTAATTCAGCCTGCGCATGTCGTTGACGAGAAAGGTCAAGTTGCAGGCGCCGCCAATTGGCCATGTTGAGTCCCAAGGATAAGTGGCCCATAGAGATGAGCGAGCAGGATTTCAGAGTTGGGAGCGCGTCATGCACAGGCTCGACGATCACGACGCCGAACGTTACGAAGACATCTCCGAAGGGATCGCGCGCGCCGAGAGTAGCGCGTCGGATCACGGCCTGATCGAGAACGGTCCGCCTCAGAGCGGTCCGATTGACGAAACTCTCGACATCGTATCGGAGGCGGCGCAAGCCATTCGGCGCTTCGGAGAAGAATCCGCGCTCGCGGTTAATCGCGCGCGCGATCTGGCCGAAGCCGCGGTGAAAAATCTGGACGCCGCCCTGGAGCGCGCGGATCGTGCGGAGGCCGCGCAGCTTGCGGCCGAGTCGGCTGCCGCCAGCGCCAACGCCGAGGCCGCTCAACTGCGCAGCGACATCGAGACGCTTCAGGATCGACTTGCGATGAATGAAGCAAAGCTGGCGGCGGCGACGGAACGCGCGGATGAGGCGCAAAGGCGCGCTGAGGCTGCCGACGCCGGGATCGCACGTATTGCCGAGGCCGTGCGCACGCAGCTTCCGATCTTGTCGGAAGCCGCCGTCCTTCGCACCGAGCGCTCGGCCGCTTGACGCCTTTGGGACAAGTGAACCGAAAGATACAGGTCATCGTGTCGAAAGGCGCCCACACCGCTCTTGCGCTCGTAATCGGCGTCGCCTTGAGCGGCTGTCAGCCCGCCGGCCAGACGCTTCAGCGCTTGCAGGTCAATGCGGCCACGCCGCCGCCCGTCGGTCTCATTCCGCCGCGCTAAGATTGCCATAGCGCCGCCTGCGAACGAACAATCGCCGATTCTAATCGTTCCACCCGCTCTATGCGAAACGCTGAACGGGAGGATGTTCGATGGGCATGGCGGCGGCGTTGATACTCGCTTTCCTTTCCTTTCCGCCGGCGAGCGAAAGCGGCGCGCGTCTTTGGCGGCTTCAATCCGAAACGCCGCCGACGCATGAGCGAAGCGACACGGTCCCGCAAGAGAGTTTGAGTGAAAAGTTGAAGAAGGGGAATGGAGTCGCTCGTGCCGCCCTCCGATATCGATCCCCGGGGCGTCAAACCTGCGCCCGACATGAATCCCAAATCGACCCCGATCATCCCGCCTCCGCGCGCCACAAGCGAAATGACGAGCGCCGCGGCGGGGCCGTGCAAAGCGCTCGCCGATCGTGAGAATTCGTGACGCATGGGCGTCGCCGTCGATGCATCGCATCGGGTTGCGCGCCCTCCCCGCGCGAACTATTCAGACATTGCTTTTCGCTTTTCCCTCTGGAGCCTTTCATGATGACATTGCGCCGGCCGTCGAGCGTCGCAGCCATGATGATGCTGGCCTTGTTGAAGCCCGCTTGGGCGGCCTGCGGCGACAGCGCGGCGGGTTTTGCGCCCTGGCTTGCCGAGTTTCGACAGGAGGCCGCACGCGAGGGTCTTTCAAGGACAACAATCGACGCATCGCTTTCTGACGTCGCATATGACCGCGCGATCATCGCGCGCGACCGCGGACAAAAAGTCTTCCGGCTCAGCTTCGAGGCGTTCGCCGCGCGTCTTGTCACCGCCAACCGCGTCGCGCGCGGACGGGCCCTGCTTCAGCGCCACGCCGCGCTTCTGCGTCAGATCGAGGCCCGTTACGGCGTGCCTGGCCCGGTGCTCGTCTCGATCTGGGGGCTCGAAACCGGCTTCGGCGCGGACAATGGGAAGTTCAAGTCTCTGCAAGCGCTCGCCACGTTGGCGTATGACTGCCGGCGCGCGGCGACCTTTACGCAGGAATTGGCCGACGCCCTGAAAATCGTCGAGCGAGGCGACATGACGCCGGCACAGATGCGCGGCGACTGGGCCGGCGAAATTGGACAGACGCAGTTCATGCCGTCGTCCTACCTCAAATATGCGGTTGATTTCGACGGTGACGGCCGGCGCGACCTCATCCACTCCAGCGCAGACGCTTTAGCCTCGACAGCGAATTTCCTGCGTGGCAGCGGCTGGCGGCCGGGGGCGGGCTGGGCCGAGGGCGAGCCGAACTTCCCCGTCTTCCTGGAATGGAACAAAGCGCGGGTCTATGCCCAGACGCTCGCCCATTTCGCGACGAAGCTGGAGGACCGGCCCTAAGTCGGCCCGCGGTAGCCTGACGCGAGGGCGTGCGTCTCTTGACATTGCTGAGACGTGAATTACGTCGGCCTTCGAAGGTTCGCCGCCTTTTATTGAGCAACCACGATGACCACGGAGGAGATTTATGCAGTTTCATCCTTCGTCCGATGGTCCTATCCCCGACGGCGGCGTCGGGGAGGACAGGCGCGTGCTGCCGCCGGTCGTCAGAACGGAGCGCGACACCCTTATGCCTATCTGGCGCAGGACAGCGAGCGCCGCGCGGGTGGCGGATATATGGAAGCGGCCGCCGCGTCTGATCGACCTCGAAAGACGCGCCCACTTCGCGCGCGCGGGTTTCGACGTAAGCTGAGACGCGCGGAAAAAGCAAAACGCCCCGCCGTTACATCCACGGTCGGGGCGTTTCTATTGTCGGCGAACGCCGACTTGATGTTATCTTACGCGCGCGATTCGGCGGAAACAAGGCATTACCTGCGCTAACGCTAACGAAGTCGTAAGCGTTCAGGTTACGCTCAGCGCAGACATTCCCCCCGACGGGCCCATTCCGCTTCCTGAGAGTCGGTTGGCTGGGCCGTGGCCTCGGCGTCGCAGGCTTTGAAGACGCGGCCCCGCGGACCCATGGAAACGCCGGCAGGAAATTGCTCCTGCGAGACATAGAAATCCGCCTCGAGACGCTGCGCGACCTGGGCCTTCGCCGCTTTGATCGCGGGGCTCGTCGCAGACGGCTGGGGCGACGGCAGATGATACCAGCGGCTTGCCGTCGTCAGATTGCACTCGCTCTGAGGCAAGCTTTTCGCGCAGACCAGAATCCAGGTTTGCTGACCCGCCGCCAATGCGCACTCGTGGCCCCGAGCGTCGCGCCCCCCGCAATCGCCGCAAGAACAAATTTTCTCATCGCCCTGCCCCATGATTCGAACTGTCGTGAGCGTGGCGCTCAAAACCGGCGATAAAATGAATCCGCGACTCTGCGCTGGCAAGCCCGCGCGCGACTGATCGCCGCGCGCCGCCATTGCGGATTGAAACGCCGACGGACGCGCCCCAGGGTAACGTTCAATGATCAGGCCGCCCATCGCCAACGCCGTTGTCTTCTCCCTACTCTTCGCTGTCGTGGCCAGCGCGGCCATGATATTCGCAGGAGGCTAGCGAGCCGCGCAGTCTTGCCCAAGCGCCGCCGGGCGTTCTCGCCCCACGCCGCCTCGGAAACGCCGCGACGGCCCGCCAGAGCTAAGCTCTGGGCGCCGGCGGGGCGCCGTCGACGACGGCCTGAATTTGATGCTTCTCTCGCCAGAGGGGGGCGCCTTGCCGCCAATCGATCCTTTTATTGCCTCAGGCGTGTTGCTCTCGACCGCGGTGACGGACGCCGTTTACGTGTTCTTCAACGCGGCCGTTTCCGCGCGGCGGCGTGTCGCGGCGGCGTCCTGGAGCAGCGCCTGGTATCTCCTCTCCGCCTTCGCCGTCATCAGCTACACGACGAACTGGGCCTATGTGCTGTTTGCCGCGGCCGGGGCATGGATCGGCGGCTTTCTCTCGATCACCGCGCTGAACCGGGTCTCTCCCGCGCGCAAGGAGCCGGGTCGCGAGAGCTGACCTCTCAGCGTCCACGTAACTCGGCGGCCCGCTCGTCGCAGAGTTTGAGTTCCGCGGCGCTGGCGGACCAGTAGGAGAGTTCGCAAAGCGCCTGATACCGGCTCGCCACAGTGAGCGACCAGACGCCAAATCCGATGATCAGAGCGCCGCCGGCGAGCAATAAGGACTTCTTCATTGGACCGTCGCAAGTTGAACGCACGTGAACGTGAAATACTCTTCGCGCGAGGCTTCCGCCAACCGCAAAAACGGACAATTTGCGGCGGTTGCCGAGTTTAGGCGCGCGCACTATCCTCCCCACCGTTGCGTCCAGCGTGTCCCGTTTGGCGCGTCTTCCATGGACGGCGATATTGGCGCGCCGGTCCCGACAAGGATTTCGAAATGTCGAACAGCCCTGAAAACGCGGCCGAGCCTCACATAGAAAAGCCTCACGGCGCCGCGGGGGGAGAGTCCTGGGTCAGCGCGATCGAACAGGGGTTCGAAGAGATAAAGAGCCAGCCCGCCGAGGTCCTCTTCGTCGACGTGCTCAAGATCGACCTTCCCTACATCATCATGCTCTCGATGGCCGTCTTCGGCATTGGCATCGTCACCCTCACAGGCGAGGCCTTCCCGCTCTATTGGGAGCTGCTCACCCCGATCTATTGCGCGATCTGCATTTATATCGGATGGCGGCACGCGAAGACACAGCACGATCGGGTCAAGCTCGTCTGGACGCAGATCCTGCATTGGGCGGCATTCCTCGCCGCCATGTGGCTGATCTATTCGCCAGCTTTACGCAGCCTCGTCGACGTCAATGCGACGGGCCTCAACCTGATGACGATACTCGCGCTCGCGACCTTCGTCGCCGGCGTCCACGCGGAAGCCTGGCAGATCAGCGTCGTCGGACTCATATTGGCGCTCTTCGTGCCTGCGATGGCGATCATCCAGCGCTCGTCGCTGTTCATCCTCGTGGCCTTGCTCGGCCTCGTTTTCATTGCCGTGAGCCTGTGGATGACGTTCCACTCGCATCGCCGCGATCTGGACAAGGAAGGCTCGGTCTGAACGAATGGCGCGCGCGGGACCATGAGCCCGCGCGCGACCCTGTCTCAACTCGTCGGGGTCTGCGCAGCGAGCGCGGCGCGAATGGCTTCGTCCTTCGATTTTTCAAAGGAGGTGCGCAGCACCGTGCCGCCGACGCCTTTCAGCCCTTCGAGCACCTTGTCGGTGGTCATCTTGCGCACGAGAACGAAGAGCGCCGCGCCGCCCGGCGGGATGACCTCGGCCACATCCTTCATGAATTTGTCCTCGATGCCGAAATCCGTCAGCGCGCCGGAAACCGCGCCCGAGGCCGCGCCAAGCGCCGCGCCTGCGAGCGGCATCATGAAAATCAATCCGATGAGAGCGCCCCAGAACATGCCGGAGACGCCGCCAATCGCAGTCGTGTTGAAGAGTTGATTGAGCTTGACGTGGCCGTCAGGCCCCTTGACGGCGACGACGGCGTCGCCCAATTCGATCAAATATTCCTTCTGCATCTGGAATAATTTCTGTCTCACCTCCTCGGCCTTGTGTTCCGAAGAGAAAGCAATCACGAGCAGATCATTCATTGGACGCCTCCCGATATCGGCGCGGCGCGGCGATAAGCGCTGCGACTATCGATCTAATCCAATCGGGAAGAATTACAATGTAAGGAAAATTCGGCGTCGAGACTGCTGCAGCCGGCGTTCGACAGAAGCAGATGCGCCCTCGTGCGCTCGCGACGCCGAAAAGCAGGAAAGCGCTCGCGACCCTAAGAAGCTTACCCGCACGGCGCCGCGGGTGACGCGGCATCGGCGGGTAAGATAAAGCCTTGCTTGGGCGACGAGACTTATTTTCTCGTCAGAGCTTCAATGTTTCGTCCTGCCACAATTCCTGACGGGCGCCGGCATACGACGCGGGGCAGCGAACCAGAAGGCCAAGGGCGAAAGCAGGCATGCCGCGACGAGAAGATTGGCGATCATTTGCTTTCCCTCCACTTCAGTTTTTCTTTTCTGGCCGCCCGCACCCATCTCGGGGCGCGGGCGGCCGCGTCTCGTCTTACTCGGTCAGAAGGGCGACGCCTTCCTTGCCGATCAGCGCGTGAACGCGGGCGAGGATCTGGAGAACCACGCCGAACACGCCGAGCGCCATCCAGCCGAAGAACACGAAGCCCCAATGCAGCGGCGCAACGAACAGTTCTTCCATGAACCAGAAGGTGTGGCCCCACTCATTCAGGCCAACGTTCGGGATGATCATGAACGGGCCAATGGCCACGATCAGGAACGCCAGCGAGTAGCCATGAGCAAAATACGGAATGCGCGTCTTCGCATAGAAGAACGCGCCAACCGCGATCACCGAATAGATCGGGTAGCTCATGTAAAACTCGATGATGTGCGAGGGCGTGAAGTCCGTGTCGCGAATCACCGTCATGTGCCAGGTGCCGTCCTGCTCCGTGAAGAACGAAGCGCCCCAGTAAATGGCGACGCCGTAAACGACAAGCCACTGAACCAGGACCACAAGACGACGAAGCTCCTCACGCGGCGCAACAGCGTCCACGTTCCGATCGCGCGTCTTCCAGAGATAGCCCGCAAGACCCAGGCCAGAAACCAGCTCAAGAGGAATCTCGGTCCAAAGGATCGACATCCAGTAGGTCTGGAATTCCGGCGCAAACGAGTCGAGACCCGCGCGCCACCCGAAAACCTGCTCGTAAATGCGCACGATCAGATAAAACACGTTCAGGATCGCAAGACCAATCCACATCCCGCGAAGATCAACTACGGATTCTACTTCTGCAGCTGCGCCAGCAGCCGCGCTAGTGGTCGAGCTCATATTTAACTCCTTCAATGTGAGCTCTCGAGGACGTCATCCTCGAAGCTGTCGCATCTTGCTTCGTTTAGGGTCCGACGACAGTGACATTGTCGCCAATATGAGGATAAAACCCGCCAAAGCCTCTTTCGACAATGCGTTGATTTTGCACCGCAACATCCGCTCGCGTCAGTCAAAAAAAAGGCCCGGCGAAACGCCGGGCCTTGTTGTTTTTCAACCTGTTCTCAGACGGGTTGCGGCGCGATCCCGCCATCGACGTCGGGTTCGGGTTTTTGGCCTGTTGCGGGGACGGCGGAGCCGCGCGGGGGCTGGGGGAGGGGGCGCTGGTGTCCTCGCGCACCGGGCGTTTGCCGATGAGCAGCCCCTTCATCTCTTCGCCCGTCAGCGTCTCGAACTCCAGCAGGCCATTGGCCAGCGTGTCGAGATGCGCGCGCTTCTCGGTCAGGATCAGCTTCGCCTTGTCGTAAGCTTCCTGCACCAGACGCCGCACTTCCGCGTCGATCGTCTGCTGCGTCGCCTCCGACAGGCTCTGCTGACGGCCCAGCGAATAGCCCAGGAACTGTTCCTGCTGCGGCTCCGCATAGGCCACCGTCCCGAGCTTGTCCGAAAAGCCGAGCTGCGTGATCATCGCCCGCGCGACACGCGTGCATTGCTGTATGTCCGACGCCGCGCCGGACGTCACCTTGTCATGGCCAAAGATCAGCTCCTCCGCCACCCGGCCGCCCATCGCAATCGCCAGCATCGCCGTCAGTTGCTCATAGGTCTGAGACACCTGATCGCGCTCCGGCAGGCCCTGCACCATGCCCAGCGCACGCCCGCGCGGGATGATCGTCGCCTTGTGGATCGGCATCGCCCCCGGCACCGTCAGTTGCACCAGCGCATGACCGCCCTCGTGATAGGCCGTGAGCTTCTTCTCCTCCTCCGTCATCGACAGCGTCCGACGTTCCGCGCCCATCATGATCTTGTCGCGCGCGTCCTCGAACTCCTGGTTCGTCACGATCCGCTTCGAGCGCCGCGCCGCCAGCAAGGCCGCCTCGTTGACGAGGTTCATCAGATCCGCCCCCGAAAAGCCCGGCGTGCCGCGCGCCACGACCTTCAAATCCACGTCCGGCGCCAAAGGCACCTTGCGGGCGTGAACCTTCAGGATCTTCTCGCGCCCGATGAAGTCGGGGTTGGGAACCTGGATCTGACGGTCAAAGCGGCCCGGACGCATCAGCGCCGGATCGAGAACGTCCGGACGGTTCGTCGCCGCGATGAGGATGATCCCCTCATTGGCCTCGAAACCGTCCATCTCCACCAGCAACTGGTTCAGCGTCTGCTCGCGCTCGTCATTGCCGCCGCCAAGTCCCGCGCCGCGATGACGGCCCACCGCGTCGATCTCGTCGACGAAGATGATGCAGGGCGCGTTCTTCTTCGCCTGATCGAACATGTCGCGCACCCGCGACGCGCCGACGCCCACGAACATTTCGACGAAGTCCGAACCCGAAATCGAGAAGAAGGGAACCCCAGCCTCCCCCGCGATCGCCCGCGCCAAAAGCGTCTTGCCGGTGCCCGGCGGACCAACAAGCAGCACCCCGCGCGGAATGCGTCCGCCAAGACGCTGGAACTTGCCAGGATCGCGCAGGAATTCGACAATCTCCTGCAAATCCTCCTTCGCCTCGTCAACGCCCGCGACGTCCTCAAACGTCACTCGACCCTGAGTCTCCGTCAAAAGCTTCGCCTTCGACTTGCCAAACCCCA
>CAVQNJ010000028.1:0-20684 GCA_963713845.1 uncultured Alphaproteobacteria bacterium | reverse complement strand
TCGGGTTCGGGTTTTTGGCCTGTCGCGGGGACGGCGGAGCCGCGGGCTGGCTGCGGCGTCGAGGCGTTGACGTCCTCGCGCACCGGCCGCTTGCCGACCAGAAGCCCCTTCATCTCCTCGCCCGACAGCGTCTCGAACTCGAGAAGCGCATTGGCGATCGTGTCGAGCTGAGACCTCTTCTCCGACAGGATCGAGCTTGGCCTTGTCGTAGCCTTCCTGCACCAGACGACGCACTTCCGCGTCGATCGTCTGCTGCGTCGCCTCCGACAGGGTTGGCCGACGGCCCAGCGAATAGCCCAGGAACTGCTCCTGCTGCGGCTCCGCATAGGCCACCGTTCCCAGCTTGTCCGAGAACCCGAGCTGCGTGATCATCGCCCGGGCCACCCGCGTGCACTGCTGGATGTCGGAGGCCGCGCCGGACGTCACCTTGTCATGGCCGAAGATCATCTCCTCCGCCACCCGGCCGCCCATCGCAATCGCCAGCATCGCCGTCAGCTGCTCATAGGTCTGAGACACCTGATCCCGCTCCGGCAGGCCCTGCACCATGCCCAGCGCGCGACCGCGCGGATGATCGTCGCCTTGTGGATCGGCATCGCCCCCGGCACAGTCAGCTGCACCAGCGCATGACCGCCCTCGTGATAGGCCGTGAGCTTCTTCTCCTCCTCCGTCATGGAGAGGGTGCGACGCTCCGCGCCCATCATGATCTTGTCGCGCGAATCCTCGAACTCCTGATTGGTGACGATCCGCTTCGAGCGCCGCGCCGCAAGCAGGCCGCCTCATTGACGGGATTCATCAGATCCGCGCCCGAGAAGCCCGGCGTGCCGCGCGCCACGACCTTCAAATCCACGTCCGGCGCCAGGCACCTTGCGGGCTGACCTTGAGGATCTTCTCGCGGCCATGAAGTCGGGGTTCGGAACGTGATCTGACGGTCGAAGCGGCCCGGACGCATCAGCGCCGGATCGAGCACGTCCGGACGGTTCGTCGCGGCGATGAGGATGATGCCCTCATTGGCCTCGAAGCCGTCCATCTCGACGAGCAGCTGGTTCAGCGTCTGCTCGCGCTCGTCATTGCCGCCGCCGAGTCCGGCGCCGCGATGACGCCCGACCGCGTCGATCTCGTCGACGAAGATGATGCAAGGCGCGTTCTTCTTGGCCTGATCGAACATGTCGCGCACGCGCGACGCGCCGACGCCCACGAACATTTCGACGAAGTCCGAACCCGAAATCGAGAAGAACGGCACGCCCGCCTCACCCGCAATGGCGCGGGCGAGAAGGTCTTACCCGTGCCGGCGGCCCGACGAGCAGCACGCCGCGCGGAATCGCCCGCCGAGACGCTGGAACTTGCCCGGATCGCGCAGGAACTCGACGATCTCCTGCAGATCCTCCTTCGCCTCGTCGACGCCGGCGACGTCCTCGAACGTCACCCGGCCCTGGGTCTCCGTCAAAAGCTTCGCCTTCGACTTGCCAAAGCCCATCGCGCGGCCGGCCCCCCCTGCATCTGCCGGAAAGGAAGATCCACACGCCGAGGAAGGCGACGAGCGGCAGCGCATTGAGCAGCAGCGTCATGATCCAGCCCGAGCCGTCGTTGAGCGGCTTGGCGCTGATCGAGACATTGTGCGGCTGAAGGCGCGGGATGAGGTTCGCGTCATTGGGGATGTAGGTCGTGAAGGGCCGGTTGTCGTTGAAATGGCCGACGACTTCATTGCCGGCGATCGTGACGTCGTGAACGCGGCCCTGATCGACCTGCGTCAGCAGTTCGCTGAACGATATGTCCCGGATCGGGTTCGCTGGCCCGGCTGCTGGAACAGCATCACGAGCGCCACCACCAGAAGGCCGATGATGGCCCACAAGGCGAGGTTCCTGAAGTGTGAGTTCATTTTTTGATCCGTTTGAGAGGCGCGGCGCGCGGGAGGATTCCCCAGCGAGCGCTCCGAGTTCGAATTAATCTAGGCGCGCCCTCTTGCCTTGCCAAGGGAGCCGCGGCCGAGGTCAAGGCCGGCGCAAGCTGGGCGAGAGGTCTGCGGCGCGGCGGGGCGGGGCGCAGCCTGAGCCTCGGGCCGGCAACTCGATCGCCAAAGACCGGCGATGCGAAGCGCAGCGTCTCGCCGCTTGCAAGCGCGTTCGCGAGGCGTCCGACGCCCGCTCGAGCCTGTCGAGTCGCAGCGCCGCGCCGGGGGCGAGGCCGCCGATCTCGGCGCCGAGCACCGTTGGAGCATTCGAGGGCGCGCCGCGCAGCGCGCGGCGTCGAGGCGCGCCCGTGGGGGGCGCCTTCGCGCCGGGCCCGACGCCGCGCGGTCTCCGCGCCGTCTGCCAGGGCGGCGTCGGCGGCGCGGGCGCGGGCGCCGAGTCGCAGCAGCGCCGCGCCGTCGAGGCCCGCGCCGCAAGGGCCGGCGTCAGTCGGCGCAGGCGGGCGCGGGCGTAGGCTTCGTCGGCGTTCGAGGGGTCTGTGAAATAAGTCTGGCCGGCGCGCTCGCAGATCTCGACGAGCGCCGCTTTGCGCAGGCCCAGCAAGGGCCGCAACAACGCCGCGTCGCCGAGGCGCGCCGTCGGCGCCATGCCGGCCAGGCCCGAGACGCCGGAGCCGCGGGTCAGCCGGAACAGAATCGTCTCCGCCTGATCGTCTGCGTGATGGGCGGGACGACCGCGCCGGCGCCGATCCTTTGCGCGCAATCGGCGAGCAGGCCGTAGCGGGCGTTCCGGGCCCGCTCCTGGATGCGGGTCGTCGGCTTTGTCCCTCCCAGCTCAGCAGATGGTGCGCAAAGCCGAGGGCCCGCGCCCATTCCCCGACTTGCTCGGCCTCCGCGCGGGCGTTCGTGCGCAGGCCGTGGTCGACGGTCGCAACCGCAACGTCTGGTCGCCGCGCTCCGGCCATTGCGCGCGAAGCAGCATCAGCGCGACCGAGTCGGGCCCGCCGAAACCGCCAGCAGCAGACGAGGATGGGCCGACAGCGGCGCGAGCGCGCAGGCCGCGGCGTTCTTGTCCAGGCTGCGTCGGCCCCCGGTCGGCGTCAGCATTGCAGCTTTTTGCTTTCGCGCTGGGCCGCCTCGCGGATGCGGGGCGCGGAGCCCGGAAATTTCACGCCGATTTCGTTGAAGGACGCGCAGGCCTGGTCCCGGGCGCCAATGGCGCCGAGCGATTGGCCAAGCCGCAACAGGGCGTCCGGCGCTTGCGCCGATTGGCCGAATTTCTGCGAGATCTCCAGATATTTCTCCGCCGCCTCGCGATGGCGTCCGCGCAGGAAGAAACTCTCGCCGAGGTTGAAGGTCGCGGCCGGCGCATATTTGCTCTTGGGGTTCTTGGCCAGGAAACTCTCGAGCGATTTCTCGGCCGCCTCGAATTTTCCGGCTTTCAGCGTCGCGACGGCCCCTTCATATTCCTCTTTGGGACCGGCCGGCGCGGCGACGGGGGCCGCCGCGATCTCGGCCGCCGCCGCCGGGGCTGATCGCCGACGAGGCGTCCATGGGCGATGTCCATTGGTTGGCCGACTTCGCGAACCGGCGAGCGCTCGTCACCGAGCCGGCGGCGGCCGCGAGGCGGGTTCGGGAGCGGCGCCGAGGGCGCGGTGGCGCCGAGCGGCTTTGGCGCGCCGGGCGCGGCCGGGTCCGATGCGGGATCGAATGCGTCGCCGCGCCGGGAGGACGCGGCAGGGGCAGGGGAGGGCGCTGGCGATGGCGCAGCGGATGGCGTCGCGGTCGAAGCCGAGGGAGCGGGAGGCGGGCTGGTCACGTCCTCCGCACTCGCCGCGGCGGCCGGCGGACGCGCGCCGGCGGCCGCCCCTTCGCGGGCCGCGCGCAACTGCTCCTCCAGAACCTGCACCTGGTGTTGCAATTCCTCGTTCTGGCCCGTGAGGCGGCGGATGTCGCGCTCAAGCCGATTGATGCGAAGGGCCATAGCCGTGGCTTCGGGGCTCGGTTCGCTCTCGGCCGGCAGGTAATCGATGTCCGCCGGGGGGCGATTGTAGTTCTGGGCCACGACCGCGCCGCGGGGCGCGACGTCCGGGGGATCAAGAGCCTGCGCGGCGCCGGCGCTGAGCAGGAGGGCGGCGGTGAAGTGAGACGAGCGATCATGAGCGTGATGTGGGCGTGGAGCGAGCGTGTCGCTAGGGCGGAAGGCGGCGAACGTCGAATGATAGGCGCGCATGGGGCCGAAATACGGCGCCCCATGTTGTATACAGTCAAGTTTGCGCTATGTTCGCGCGATGACGGCGCCGAATTCTTCTGAGCCCCGCCTGTCGGGCGCTGGCCTTTTCCCTGATTTTCTGGACATCGGCCCGCGCGCTCGGCCCGGCGCCCGACAGCGGCGCCTGTTGGCTCGAGGATACCGCGCCTGCCGTCGTCTCGCGCATCGACGCGTGCTGCGAGCTTCTGCTCGACGACGGGCGGCGCGTGGCGCTTTTTGGGGTCGATGCGCCGCCTCGGCCGGATCTGTCCGCCCGCGCCCAGCGATTCCTCGAGGTTTGGCTCAGCGGGCGCGACGTCCTCGTCGGGGCGTCGGTCGGCGCCGACAGGTGGGGCCGTGCGCCTGCGCGCCTCTTCGCGGCAAAGGGCGATGGCCCCGAGGCGCCCTTCATCTCGGTCGCGGCGGCGCTGCTCGAAGAGGGGCTCGGCCGCTTCCGCCCGGATCCGGCGGCAGCCGCCTGCGCGAAGGCGTATCTCGCGGCCGAAGCGCGCGCGCGGGATGCGGCGCGCGGCCTGTGGGCGGATCCGGCGCTGCGCCCGATCGATCCGGCGGCCCTCGATGCCCGCGCCCGCCTTTCCGCCGCAAAGGGATTAACCATCGTCGAAGGAAAAATTCGCGCGATTGGGGAAACCCGCGGCGCGCTCTACCTGAATTTCGGCAAAAATCGCAGCGAAGATTTCTCTGTCGTGATTTCGCGGCGCGATTTGTCTATCTTCGAGGCTTCGGGAATCAACCTAAGAACGCTGAACGGGCGGCAGGCGCGCGTAAGAGGACTGATTGAGACAGGGTCTGGACCGCGCATGCAGATTTCCGCGCCGGCAGAAATCGAGATCGTCGATCGCGCATCACGTTGAATCGCTGCTGCGGGCCGCGCTCGCGATCGGCTTTCTTCTCGGCTTCGCCGGTTGCGCCGAACTCGAGCGGCAAGGCCAGCTCTTCTCGGTTCCGACGCCGCCGACGCGGCCGGCGCTGCCGCGGCCGGAGAACCGCGGCTCCGTGCAGCACAAGGAGCTTCTTGCCCAGTTCGGCGGCGAATATTCGGCGCCCGCGGCCGAGCGCTATCTCGACGCGATCCTCGCCAAGCTCGCGCAGGCGAGCGAGACGCCGGGCGCCACCGCCTATAAGGTCACGATCCTCAATACGCCGGTCGTCAACGCTTTTGCGCTGCCCACCGGCAATCTCTACGTGACGCGCGGGCTCCTGGCGCTCGCCGGGGACGGATCGGAAGCAGCGGCGGTAATGGCGCATGAAATCGCGCACGTCACCCTGCGCCATTCGGCCCTGCGCGCTGAAAAGGAGCGTGAGGCGGCGCTGATCTCGCAGGCCGCCACGGTCATTCAGAACCGGCAGAAGGGCGAGGAGGAACGCTCCAAGCAGCGGCTCTCCGTTGCGAGCTTCTCCCGACAGCAGGAGCTCGACGCGGACGAAGCCGGCGTCAAAGTAATCGCGCGCGCCGGCTACGATCCCTATGGCGCCTCGCGTTTCCTGACAGCGCTCGGCCGTTCCTCGGAACTGCGCGCCTCGCTCTATGGCAAGCGCCGGGATTCCGGCTTCGATATCATGTCGACGCATCCTTCGACGCCCGAGCGCGTCGCGCGCGCCGTCGCCGTCGCGCGCCAGATCGCCGCGCCAGGCATAGGCCAGCGCGATCGCGAGGGCTATCTGAACGCAATTAACGGCGTATCCTTCGGCGACGATCCCATGGAAGGCTATGTGCGCGGACGCAAATTCACGCATCCTCGACTGCGCTTCACCTTCGCCGCGCCCGAGGATTTTCTGCTCGAGAATTCGAGCGAGGCGGTGTTTGGCGTAAGGCAGTCGGACAACGAGGCGCTCCGGCTCGACACGGTTCGCAACCCGCAACTCGAGACTCTCGAGGCTTATGTCGGCTCCGGCTGGGTCGACGGCCTTTTGCAATCTTCGGTCAGGAAGATCGAGGTCAACGGACTTCCTGCGGTGACCGCCGTGGCGCGCGCCGGAGAATGGAATTTCCGCATAGCGGTCATTCAGGCGGGCGATTATCTCTATCGCTTGATCTTCGCTGCAAAATCGCTGACCGATCAGTCGGAAAAGGAGTTCATGGACTCGATCATGTCGTTTCGGCGGATTACGCCCGAGGAAGCGCGGGAAGCGCACGCACTTAAAATTTCCGTAATCTCGGCTGGTCCAACCGACACGGTCGAGAGCCTCGCCGCACATATGACGACGCCCAATCGGCCGCTTGAGTATTTCAGGCTTCTCAACGGTTTGGATGAGAATGAGCAGGTGACGGCGGGAGAGCGTTACAAAATCGTAACGGAGTGACTCGTCCGCGCACAGGAACCTTGCCGCCGCTTCGCGGGTTGAATGGTTAGAGCTATTCAAAACGCGCGGATGTCTCCAACCCCTTATTCGAGATAGCGCGCTATGGAGATTTGACCATGGCGTATCTTCCCGGTCTTGGCAGAGAATTGATGAAGGCGGCGGCTGATGCGCCGTTCCTTGAAAGGGATGAAGAAAAGATTTTGGCCGTTGCCTGGCGCGACCATGGCGACCGAGGCGCCCTGCATAAGCTCACGGCGGCGCATATGCGTCTCGTCATCGCCATTTCTGCGAAATTTCGCCATTACGGTCTCCCGATTGCTGATCTGGTGCAGGAGGGCCACGTCGGTCTTCTCGAAGCAGCGGCGCGTTTCGCGCCAGAACGCGACGTGCGTTTTTCCACTTACGCAACTTGGTGGATTCGCGCCTCGATCCAGGATTATGTGCTGCGCAACTGGTCGATCGTTCGCGGCGGAACGAGTTCCACACAGAAGGCTCTGTTCTTCAATCTTCGGCGGTTGCGCGCACGTCTCGCGCGCGAGCCCGGCGCCTTCTCAAATGGCGACGCCTTTGAAAACATCGCTCGGACGCTGGGCGTCTCGCGCGCCGACGTCGAAATGATGGATTCCCGTCTTTCCGGCTCGGACGTTTCACTCAACGCGCAGCTTGTCGACGACGAGTCGACCGGTTCTGCGCAGCGCATGGACTTTCTGGTCGACAATGCGCCTCTCCCGGATGAAGTCGTCGAGCAGACGCTTGATTCAGATCGCCGCGCGCGCTGGCTGAAGGACGCATTGGCCATACTCTCCGAACGCGAACTTCGCATCGTGCAGGAACGACGCTTGACCGAGAATCTGGTTACGCTCGAAACCTTGGGCGTCAAGCTCGGGATTTCCAAGGAGCGCGTGCGCCAGATCGAGAGCCGCGCGCTCACCAAGCTGCGCCGCGCCCTCTCGCGCCTCAAGGACGAAGCGCCCGATGACGCCGCGCCGCCCATGGCATGAAGTGGCGCAACGCGTCGAGGCATAAAGAAAAGCCCTCCGATGGAGGGCTTTTCAGCATTTGCCAGCTATTTAGGCGCGTGCACCAAGCTCAGGCGGCGCGATCGACATCCTCGTCGTCGCCGTCCTCGGCCGCTTCGGCCTCGGTCTTCTGCCCGCGGCGCGGACCTTTTTGCAGGAAGGAGTCGATGAGCGTCAGCGCTTCGGAATCGATGAGCTTGCGCACGGCTGCAATCTCGCGCGCCATACGATCCAGCGCGGCCTCATAGAGCTGACGCTCCGAATAAGACTGCTCCGGCTGCGTATCGGAACGATAGAGGTCGCGCACCACTTCCGCGATCGTCACCAGGTCGCCCGAATTGATCTTCGCCTCATATTCCTGCGCGCGGCGCGACCACATCGTGCGCTTGATCCGCGCGCGGCCGCTGAGGGTCCCCAACGCCTTTTCGACGGTATTCGTCTCCGCCAGCTTGCGCATGCCGACGTTGACGACTTTGCTCGTCGGCACTTTAAGAATCATCTTGTCCTTGATGAAGCTGACGACAAAAAGCTCCAGGCTGAAGCCGGCGACCTCCTGAATCTCGACGCCGACGATCTGGCCGACGCCATGCGCCGGATACACGATATACTCGTTAAGCTTGAACCCCGTTTTCTGATGGCCGCCGGGCTTCGCCTTGGCGGGCGGCGGCGCCTTCGCCACGGCTCTGGCGTCGGGTGACATATTGTCAGTGGCGGCAGGGGAGGCCGCGGCAACGTTGGGCTCGGGTTTCTTCGCCAATTTTGTTTCTTCGCCAGCTGTCGGGTTGATGGGGGGAGTCTTTCCTTGCGCCGCACTCGCCGTTGGGGCGGCGGCCGAAGCGGGGAAGGGGGAAGAAGAAGCGGGCGCGCGCGCCGGCGCCGAAGGCTGCGTCGCAGCAGGTTTAGGCGCGATCGCAACCCCCTTGATCGCAGCCCCCTTGGGGGGAATCGCCTTCACGGGAGACGCCGCCGGGGACTTTTCAAGCTTCGTCGGCGCCGCGACAGTCGACGTTTCGTCAGGCGTCGCCGCCTTAATCTCGGAAGCCGAGGGCGTCTTAATCGAGGGCGCCTTAATCGATGCCGTCTTGGTCGGAAGCGTTTTGCCGCCGACGGCGGCGCCGACGCCGTTTTCGCCGCAACGGCCTTGACGGCTCCCTTCTCATGCGCTGCTGCGCTCGCTTGCGCGGCGGCCGCCGGCGCAGCTTTCACATTGATCGCCGTGGCGGTCGTCGCCTTCGCCGGCGTCACAGACGCTGTCGCGGGTTGCGCGGCTTGCTTGCCCACGCCTGCCGGTCGCGCCGCGGAGTTTTTCGCTGTCGCAGCGGCGCGCGCCGAAGCGGCGACGCCGCGCCCCTTCCCGGATGCGCCGGCGCGTGACGCGTCCGTCTTCGCCTTGGCGGCCGTCCCAGCGCCAGTCCTGGCAACAGCCGCTTTCGCCGTCGTGGCCTTGCTCGTCGTCGATTTATCCATGGTCGCCTTGGCCGCCGTCTTTCTCGCCGCGTTATTGGCGGCCTTCTTCGTCGCCGTCCTGCTCGTCTTTCCGGCCGTCCCGCTCGCGCTTACCGCCGCTCCGCTCGTCCTGGCCGCCGTCGTCTTTGCCGTCGTCGCGGTCGATTTTGCCGACGAGGCGTTCGCTTTTCCCGGCGACTTCGTCACCGCCGAAGCGGCGCGTTTTGCAGCGGTCTTGGTGCGCGCCGCCGTCTTTGTCGCGCTCGCTTTCACCGCCGCTCCGCTTTTGCTCGACCCAGTCTTCGCCGGCGCCTTCGCCGCAACCTTGGCCGCAACCTTGGCTGATGCCTTGCCGCCGCGCGACGGAAGCGCTGAACGGCTCACGTCTTTCGTCCGGGCGGCTTTGGACGCCGTTGCCTTCGAAGAAGCCTGGCTGCGCGCCGACGCCGTTGAAACGCCGGCCCCTTTTCTTTTCTCACTCTTCCTGGCGGACGGCATACGCGGAACACTCCTTCTGCGCCCCGCTGTGGAGACGGGGCGAAAACTGCAGACCTTCCTCTGCGCTGAAAGCACACGCTTTCAGCGTTTTTGTTCAAAGATCTGACACCTTAGCGAGAGGCGCGGACGAGTTCGGCTGTGGACGCGATGGTCAAGCGCGCGCTTTCTCTTGCTTCGAGGCAAATGGGCGATCGCCGCTTGAGCGGCATTTATTAATAACCTCTATATCACGCAATCTGGGAAAAATCAAAGACAACCCCCGCCGGCGACGAACGCGGCGAGACTGCAACGTTTGGTCAAGACACGGAAATTTCAGGGTAAACGCGGGAAATTAAACATATGGAAACGCGCAGGCGGCAGAAGCCGCGAAGATTGGCCACTGACCCGCGAATCGGCGCGTCGCGGCAAAGGGTCAGTCTCCCTGTCCCGGTTCGGACGAGAAATGAACCTCGAACTTGCCCGGCTTGCCGTCCCACTCTTTAGCGTCGGCCGGAGGGTCGCGCTTAATCGTGATATTGGGCCAGTTCTGCGCCATTTCCGCGTTGAGCTGAAGCCATTTCTCGAGGTTCTCCTCAGTGTCCGGCTTGATGGCCTCGGCCGGGCACTCGGGCTCGCAAACGCCGCAGTCGATGCATTCGTCCGGATGGATGACGAGCATGTTCTCGCCTTCATAGAAGCAGTCCACCGGACACACCTCCACGCAATCCATATATTTGCACTTTATGCAGTTTTCCGTGACCACGTAAGTCATGCGAAGCTCTTGCGCGTGGGAAGTCGATTGTCGCGCTAGCTAGCGTTTTTGCCGTCCTTATGCAAGGCGTGCGAGAAGATGGGCCGGCGTTGGCGCGATTGCGAAGCGAGACGTTTTCCATGGAGCATTAATGGCGGAGACCGACATCAGCGAAAACCCGGCTCTTTCGCAGACGATGACCGCCCGCGCCCTGCTGCTCGGCGAACGGATCGACACGGCCGGCCTCGAGCGCGCCGACCTTGTCTCGACGGCGCCGCTCGCCTTTCACGCCGGACAGGCGGGCTTCGCGGTTCTTTATCGCTTCGGGGTCGCGGTGCTCTTTGGTCTCTCGCCCCTCGAGGAGGATGAGATCGTCACCAAATCGGCGCCCGGGTCTCCGGCGCGTCGCGCGGCGACGATGAAACGCTCGTCATGGAAACCGTGACGGATAGCGAAGGCAAAGTCCTGCTCAATGGCCGTTTCGGGGTGAAGGATCTCTCCGAGGGGCGCCTTCTCGTCATCGCCGACGCCCTGGCCAAGAGCGTCGCGCTTGCGCGCGACGAACGTCGCGTCAACGCGGTCTTCGACACGGTCGAACCCTTCGCCGCCGAGCTTGCGAGCAAGGGACGCCCGCCCTGGCGGCGTCGGGTCATGCTGGAGCTTATCGGGCAGACCCTGCTCGTGCGTCACCGCGTCTCCGGCCGCGTCGCTGTCGACGACAAGCCCGACGTGCTGTGGGATCGCCCGGATCTCGAGCGGCTCTATGCGCGTCTCGAGGACGAGTATGAACTTGAGGCCCGCGGGCGCACCCTCAACGCCAAGATCGACGTGATCGGGGAGACGGCGCGGGCGCTGACCGATCTGATCGACGCCGACCGGTCGGTGCGCCTCGAATGGATCATCATCGTGCTGATCGGAATGGAGATCGCGTTGTCGATGTTTCAGATCCTCGCGGAGCAGTCTCACCTGCGCGCGTCGCACGCGGCCGCCAGCGTCTCCCCGGCGGCCTCGCTCGAAAGCCAGTTGAAGCTCGGCAATTGATGCCGCGCGAAAGTCGCCTGCCGCTTGGCGTAATGGCGAGTGTCGCGCTTGCCGCGGAGGATCGCTTCCTCGCGCGTCAGGTCGCCCTCGAGGAAACGGATCAGATGGGGCACGCCATGCGCGCGCATCGCCGGCAGCGCCGGATCGAGGCCGCGCCGGCGCAGGGCGTCGACCTCCTCGAGCGCGCCCGCCGCGATCATCTGATCGAAACGCCCGTCGATGCGGGCATAGAGCTCCGCGCGGTCCGCCGCGAGAAAGAACGCCGCGCAGTTCGCGGCGTCGATGAGCGGAGCCCCGCGCGGCCCATGAAAGGCGGCGAGCGGTTTGCCTGTCGCCGCAAAGACTTCCAGCGCGCGCAGGATGCGTTGGGGATCAGAGGGCCGCAGGCGGGCGGCGCTTTCGGGATCGCGCGCGGCAAGCTCGGCGTGAAGCGTCTGCGGACTCTCGCCCAGCGCCGCCGCGCGCACGCGCGTGCGCACGTCCTCGGGGACGGCGGGGATGTCCGAGAGGCCGCAGAGCGCCGCCTTGAAATACATGCCCGTGCCGCCGACGATGATCGGGGTGAGGCCCTGCGTTTCGAGCTGTCGCAGCGTTCGCGCGAGATCGGCAAGGTAGAGACCGACGGAATAATTCACGCCGGCGTCGACGTGACCGAAGAGCAGATGCGGCGCAGCGCTTTCGTCTTCCGGCGTGGGCCGCGCCGTAATGATCCGCAGGTCGCGATAGACCTGCATGGCGTCCGCGTTGACGAGCGCGCCGCCGATGCGCCGCGCCAGCGCCAGGGCCAGCGCGGACTTGCCCGAGGCTGTCGGACCTGCGATGAGGATGGCGCGCTTGGACATGGCGCTATTGCCGCGTAAACGGACGAGATGTCAAAGCCTGTTCCGATAGTCGCGACCTTCGTCGCGGGGCAGGGCGCCGCCTTCGACGACGCCGCCCTCATGCGCGCCCTTCGCGTGGCCGGCTACGAAAACGCTCGGCGCGCATGGCTCGCGGACAACCTCGCCGCCGACGCCTTCGTCGACTCTGACGATATTGCCTCAGCGCGCGCAGGGCTCGAGGCGGCGCTGGCGGGGACGCGCGTCGACGTCATCGTGCAGCCTGTCGCGCATCGTCGCAAAGCGCTCCTCGTGGCGGACATGGATTCGACCATGATCGAGCAGGAATGCATCGACGAACTGGCCGAAGAGGCCGGCATCCGCGACCGCATTTCCGCCATAACCGAGCGCGCCATGGCGGGCGAGCTCGCTTTCGAGGCCGCCCTTCGGGAGCGTGTCGCCCTGCTCGCCGGCGTCAAGCTTGATGCGATCGAGGCGATCCTTTCTCGCATCACCTTGACGCCGGGCGCGCGCACGCTCGTCGCGACGATGCGGGCCCATGGCGCGCATACGGCGCTCGTCTCCGGCGGATTCCGCTGAATTCACCGGACCCGTCGCGGAACGGATCGGCTTCGACGACATCTTTTCGAACCGTCTTGAAATCGTCGACCGGCGCCCTCACCGGCGTCGTTCTTCGCGCCGATCCAGGGCGGCGAAGGCAAGCTGCGCCGCGCTCGCGCAATTGCGCGCGGAACTGGGTCGCCGCGCGTCGAAGCGACGCTCGCGGTCGGAGACGGCGCCAATGATCTCGAAATGTTGCGCGAGGCGGGTCTCGGCGTCGCCTATCACGCCAAGCCGCAAGTCGCGCAAGCCGCGCACGCCCGCATCGACCATGGGGATTTGACCGCCTTGCTCTATGCGCAAGGCTACAGGCGCGGAGACGAATTCGTCGCGTAAGGGACTGGCGCGGCGCGTATTGAAATCGCGCCGCGCAATTCTCATCAATCGACCGGCAGCGCCACGAAATGCGCGTCGCCCTGGCCGTTGGCGACGATGAGCAGCGCGGTCTTCTTGCCCGCATCCTTGAGCGCCTTGATCTTCTTCACGGCGTCAGAGGCGTATCGCTCACCGGCTCCTGATTCACTTCGAGCAGATGATCTCGCCCGGCTGCAATCGCTTTTCGGCGGCGTTGGAAGAGGGGTCCACGGAGGTGATCAACACGCCGTTCTTCACCGTATCCTTGATCTGGTATCGCGCCGCGCAGCTCGTCGGTGAGCCGGCGACAATTCGAGCCCGAGCGCGCTTTGCGACGCCGGACCGGTCGATTCCGGCTTCTCCTTGCCGCTCCTCGCGCGCCGGCGACCTTCTCGCCGTCCTCGAGCCGGCCGAGCTTGACCTTCTTGGTCTCTTCCTTGCCGCTCGCGCACGACGACGACGTCGACGTCCTTGCCGACCGGCGTTGCGGCGACGATGCTTGCGGCAGGTCGCGCGATTCCTTGATCGTCCTTGCCGTCGAACTTGACGATCACGTCGCCGGCCTTGATGCCGGCCGGCTTCGCCGGGCCCTTGTCGTCGACGCCGGCGACCAGCGCGCCGCGCGCCGGCCTGAGATTGAGGCTTTCGGCGATCGCGTCGTCGACCTGCTGGATGCGCACGCCGAGCCAGCCGCGGCGGGTCTCGCCGAACTGCTGCAGCTGATCGATGACCGGCTGCACCGTATTGGACGGGCTCGCGAAGCCGATGCCGATCGAGCCGCCCGAGGGCGAGAAGATCGCCGTGTTGATGCCGATCACCTCGCCGTCCATGTTGAACAGCGGGCCGCCGGAATTGCCGCGGTTGATGGCGGCGTCGGTCTGGATGTAGTTGTCGTAGGGGCCGGTGTCGATGTCGCGGTTGCGCGCCGAGACGATGCCGGCCGTCACCGTGCCGCCGAGACCGAACGGATTGCCGATCGCCAGCACCCAGTCGCCGACGCGCGCCTTGTCGCTGTCGCCGAACTTCACCGCCGTCAGCGGCTTCTCGGGCTTCACCCTGCAGCACCGCGAGGTCGGCCTTCTGGTCCTTGCCGACGATCTCGGCCTTCAGCTTCTGTCCGTCGTTGAGGATGACGGTGATCTCGTCGGCGTCGGCGATGACGTGATTGTTGGTGACGACGATGCCCGACGGGATCGATGATGAAGCCGGAGCCGAGCGAGTTCGACTTGCGCTGCGCGGCATGTCGGCGCGCCGCCCTGCCCTGGCGGCGGCGCTTGAAGAATTCCTCGAACAGATCGTCGAACGGCGTGCCGGGCGGCCGAGCCCTGCGGCATGTCCGGCGCGCCGCTTTGCCCGCTTGGCCTCGACGGTCTGCGTCGCGGAAATATTCACCACGGCGTCCGCACACCTGCGCCGCGAGATCGGCGAAGGAAGTCCGGGCGCCTTGCGCGCATGGCCGGCGGCGCGCGAGCGGAGAGCGAGGACGCCGCCGCGCACAGCCAAGGCCGCGCGACGAAGGGCAGGATGCCATGCTGTCGTCGCCTGAGGAACGGGTCTCGCGAGCGCGCGGCGCCTTGCGGCGCCGAGCAGGAGGTTAGCGTTCTGCGCCGGCTCCGGAGGCGGCTTCTCCGCGCGAGCGCGGCGTTGCCCTCGGAGCTGCGAAAAATCGGAAGAAGTCCGATCGCGGCTGACGAGCACGAAGCGCGTGTCGCCGCGGCTTGAAGGCCTGCTTCATAGGCCTGCATCGACCGATAGAAGGCGAAGAAATCCGGGTCCTTGCCGAAGGCTTCGGCGAAAATGCGGTTGCGGTCGGCGTCGCCCTCGCCGCGCGATCTGTGTCGGCCGCCTGCTGCGCTTCGGCCTGCAGCACGATCGACGTCGCGATCGGCGTTGGCGGTGATCTTCTGCGCCTGCTCGGAGCCCTGCGCGCGATATTCTGCGGCCTCGCGCTGCCGCTCGGACTGCATGCGGCCGTAGACCTTTTCGGAGATCTGCTGCGGCAGGTCGGCGCGGCGGATGCGGGCGTCGACGACCTGACGCCGAAGCGCTGCGCTCTCCGCGTTCACCTGCTCCTTGATCTTCGCCATCAGCGCGTCGCGCTCGTCGCGCACGATCTGCTGCTGATTGGCCTCGCCGAGCACGCGCCGCACGGCCGAATTCAGCACCGAAGCCGAGCTGGTTGTTGGCGCCGAGAATGGTGCCGACCGCCTGATAGAATTTCAGCGGGTCGACGATGCGGTAGCGGATGAAGGCGTCGACGTCGAGCCGCTGGTTGTCGGCGGCGAGAACCTCCTGTTCGGGGCTTTCGAGCGTCGAGTATGCGGTTGTCGAGCTTCACGACGTTCTCGATCAGCGGCACCTTGAAATGCAGGCCGGGCTCGGTGATCGAGGCCGCGCCCGGCGACAGGCTCGCCGAAGCGCAGCACGAGCGCCTGCTCGGTCTGCGCGACGTGGAACAGCGCGCCCGCCAGCGAGGACGACGAGCGATGGCGCGATCAGCGCGAGGAAGGGAAGATGGAGGCCGTTTTTCACTTCGCGGCCTCCCCGGAAGCGGCGCGAAGCGACGGTCGCCGAGCGGCAGATAGGGCGACCGACGCCCTGCCCTTGGCGGTCTTGTCGACGATCGACCTTGTCGGCGCCGCCGAGCACGCGCTCCATCGTCTCGATATAGAGGCGCTCGCGGGTGAGCGCCGGCGCGCGTTCTTGTATTGCTCGTAGATCTGGTCGAAGCGCGACGCCTGGCCGCTGCGCCTCGGCCACGGTCTGCTCGCGATAGGCCTCGGCCTCCTGCAGGATGCGGGCCGGCTGCGCCGCGCGCCTCGGGCACGACGTCGTTGGCGTAGGCCTCGGCCTCGTTGCCCAGGCGGTCGCGTCCTGCTGCGCGGCGGTCACGTCGCGGAACGCGGCGATGACCGACGCGGCGGATCGACCGACAGCAACTGCACCTGCACACCTGACGCCGCGCCTTGTAACTCGTCGAGCACGTTCTGCATCAGGTCCTGCACGCCGGCTCGATCACCTTGCGCTCGGCGGTCAGCAGCTTCTGGATCTGCGAGCTGGCCGACGATCTCGCGCATCGCGCTTTCGGCGACGGCTTTCACCGTCGTCGGCGGATTGCGCGACGTTGAAGGCGTAATCCTCGGGCTTGCGCCGTCGATCTTCCAGATCGACGCGGAATTTGATGTCGGCGATGTTCTCGTCGCCCGTCAGCATCAGGCTTTCTTCCGGCGCCTCGGGCCCAGTCGCGGCGCGTGCGCGCCGCGACGGCGTCCCTCGACTGCGGCGTCTCGCGAAAGCCGATGTCGGTCGCCTTGCGGTCCGTGACGCGCGAGCTTGATCACCGAGCCGATCGGGGAGGGGAGATTGTAGTTCAGGCCCGCCTTGGTCTTGCCGCGATATTTGCCGAAGACCAGGTTGAGGCCGATCTCGTTGGGCCCGACCGTGTAGAAGCCCGAGAGGAGCCAGGCGACGCCGTCAAGAGAACGAGAATCGCGAGGCCACGGCCCCCGAAACCCGAGGGCAGGGCTTGTTTCAGCCCCTCCTGGCTACGGCGCAGCAATTCCTCGAGATCGGGCGGCTGTCCGCCGCCGTCCCGACGGTCCTCCCGGCTGTCCCCAAGGGTTATTGTTCTGATTTCTCGGGCCGCCTTGATTGCTCCAGGGCATCTCGTCTCGCGGGAATGGGTGTGGCCTCAGGCGCCGCGGCTTCGCTGCGCCCCGATGTTATATGCATTCGATGGCGTTGCGGCAATGACGCGGCTCTCGCCGACGGGAAGGAGAGGCCCCATGATTCGCGATTACACGGACAATGCGGCCAATGAGCGCACATTTCTGGCCTGGGTCCGCACCGGGATCGCCGTTGTCGCGCTTGGGATCGTCATTGAGCGCATAAATCTTTATTTTCAGGTCGCCGTCGCGCCGCGCGCCGGGGAGATTGGCGCCGCCGCGTACCAGCATTTGGCGAGTCCAGGCGGGCGAAACGGCGGCCCCGCGCTCGTTTTCGTCGGAGTCGCGATCATCGGTCTTGCCACGGCGCGCTTTCTGCACACGAGCCTCCTGCTCGCCGACGACCGGCCGCACAGCGCCGGCGCGACCCGGGTCAGCCTCACTCTGCTCTGCGCGCTGATCTTCGTGGTCGCGGGATTTGCGGCCTATCTGGGAATGGCGTGATCAGCCGTACCAGACGTAGGCGAAGGAGATCAGCAGCGCCAGACCGAACCCGATCAGCACATTGATCAAAAAGCTGTTGCCAAATTCGTCCATGTCAGCCTCTGCGCAGTCGTGGCGGCGACAAAGTGCGCCGACGCGTATCTACGGCCATTGAAGCGCGTCGGGAAGCTCGACAGCACAACGAAATCGCCCGCCCGGCCGCGTGGCGCATCGAGGCGTCGCTTGACGCCAGAGGGCGCCGGGAGTGCGCGAGGCGCGGGGCGGGCGCCCCTCATGCCGGCTCCCGCCAGCCGGGGGTCAACACGCCAGCGGCGATGACCCGACGTTCCCTGTCCCTTCCCGCAGCAAATGGCGCCAGTTCATCAAAGCGCTCATTTCCACCGGCTTGACCAGATGATTGTCGAAGCCGGCGTCGATCGAGCGTCGACGAGTTTCGCCTCCACCCCACCCGCTCAGGGCGATGAGAACGAGATCTTGTCCCTCGGGCAGCTTGCGAAACTGGCGCGCCGTTTCATAGCCGTCCATGCCCGGCATTCCAATGTCGAGGAAGGCCAGTTCAGGCTTGAAACCCTTGATGACCGCGAGCGCCGATTCGCTGTCGTAAGCAACGCGGACGTCCGCGCCCAGCGACTGCAATAAAATGACGAGACTGTCGGCGACATCCCGATCGTCATCGACGACCAACACCCGATGCGAGGCGAAGGCGGAAGCGAGCGTGCGTCGCTCGCTCCTTCGTCGTGCGGCTGGGCGCCGGACAAAGGCAGGCGAACGATAAATTCACTTCCCCGGCCCACTCCGTCGCTGCGCGCCTCGACGTTGCCCCCGTGCAATTCGACGAGCTTGCGCACAAGCGCCAAACCAATGCCGAGACCGCCTTGCTCGCGCCCCGTGTCGCAGTGTAGTTGCGCGAAAAGCTCGAAGACTTCGGACATATGGTCTTCAAGAATGCCAACGCCATTGTCACGCACGCTGACGACGACCTGATCGCCTGCGCGTTGCGATGAGATCTGGATATGACCGCCCGAGGGAGTGTATTTCGCGGCGTTGTTGAGCAGGTTGGCAAAGATCTGGGCCAGGCGAACCGGATCTCCGTCGACGATCAAAGGTTCGCTGGCTGAAGAGATGCTTACCTTGTGCTCTTGAGACCGTATCACAGGCTCGCTGAGCTCCATCGCCTGATGAAGCGCCGTCTCGAGCGCGACGGGCCGCTTTCTGAGCGCGATCTTTCCGGTTGTTATGCGCGAAATCTCGAGAAGGTCGTCAACAAGCCGGACCAGATGATCGATCTGCCGATCCATCATCGAGATCAGCATGCCCTTTTGGTCCTTGGCGCGTGGATCGTCGTCCTTTAGGCGGCGGAATACTTCCACGGCGTTGCGAATTGGCGCGAGGGGGTTTCGTAGTTCATGGGCGAGGGTCGCCAGAAACTCGTCCTTTTTGCGGTTGGCGAGCTGAAGCGATTCGATCGCGTCGCGAACCGCATATTGAAGGCGCCGCGCTTCGATCGCGGCGCGGAGCGCGCTGATCAAGGTGCGCTTGGGAACCGGTCGTTCGAGGAAGGTGACATTCGGGCGACGCTCCAGCCGCCGCAGCAGCGCCAAATTGTCGGACGACGACACTCTTGCGAGCAGCACAATCAGCGGGAGCGTCGACCACGTCGGCTCAGAAGCGAGCCAGGCGCAATCGGCGTTCCGATGAAGCAGCGCCTCCACCGCGATCAGCGCGCAAGCTGCGCCGCGCGCGATTTCCGCTCGAAGCTCTTCGAGATTTTCGCAGACTTGAACATCGATATCGTTGCGCGCAAGAGTTTTTTCGGCAAGGGCGGCGTCGCGACCCTGCGGCGTCAATATCAAAACGCGCATATTCCTGTCGTCGCCGTAAATATCGGCCTCGGCCCCTGATTTCATTCATCCTCCCTGGGCCCTGGCCGCGAGGATCGGCGTCCCCGTCAACACTCCCGTGAAGCCTTGCAGCGGCTCGCTCACATCAATGCCGGTGGGCGTAAAAATGAGCTCGCGAATCGTGTGTTCATGACTCCCGCTCCGCTTTTTAACCACGGACAATGCTTTGCGGATTGTCCCCTCGGCCTCGAAATAGCGCAACAGAAACACATTGTCCGCAAGGAAGCTGAGATCAATAGGCGCCGTCATGTCCGGACCCAGAATGCCGTGCTGCGTGAGCGTGAGCAGCGTGAGAACCTGACGTCGGCTGAGATAGGAGATGAGCTCGCGAATGTGCAGAAGAACGTTGGAATCGTTGAAGGCCGATTGCAGGTAGCCATTCAGCGTGTCGATCACGACGACCCTTACTTCTTCCTCCTCAACCTGCCGGGTCAGAAGGTCTGCGATCTGGCCCACGCTGAGTTCTGCGGGGTCGAGATGCGTCAAGCGGAGGCGCCCCTGGTCTCTCTCCGCGCGCTCGTTAAGCCCGAGCCCTTCGCTTCGTGCGATATGGGTCTCGATACTCTCGTCGAAAAGCAGGACGCTGCTGTTCTCGCCTCTCGCCGCCGCCGCCATTGCGTAAAGCGTGGCGATCGTCGATTTCCCGATTCCGGCAGGGCCGACAATGAGGGTGCTGGAGCCACGCGGGAGTCCGTCTCCCGTGAGCGCGTCGATCTGAGCAATTCCGCTTTGCGCTGGGTCGACGAACGGGCTGTTCGCAAAGCTTTGGGCGACGAGGCGGGGATAAACGACCACGCCGCCCGTCATGACCGAAAAGTCGTGGGCGCCACTGAGATATTTGCAGCCGCGCAATTTTCGAACCCGCAGCCGCCGCCGGTCGGCCCCGTAGCTGCTATCGGCCTGCTGGAGTTCGATGATGCCATCGGCGAGGGTTTGGCTTCGCAGGTCTTTCTCGCTCCCTGAGGCCTCGTCCAGCATGATCGTGGTGCAACCGCGCGTGGCCATGTAATCGCGAATGCGCTTGAGCTGACGTCGGTGGAAAGCGGGCGTGGGCGCGAGAACGCGCAGGCTGGAAATGGTGTCGAGCACCAAAAGTCGCGGCTGCAACCGCTCGACCTCCGCAAAGAGATGCTCAAGCGTCGCGCCGACCTCCACTTCGGCTTCGGGAAACAGCGTGTAGTCATCCCGCAGGTCGTCGCCACTCTCGACATTCTCCGCCAGTCCAGTGATATTTATGCCCTCGAGGCTCCATCCGTGGGATGCGGCGATCGATCTGAGCTGTTCGGGCGCCTCGGCATTCGATGCAAGAAGACAGCACTCGCCGTTTCGGACAGACTGAATCAAGAACTGTAGCGCGATTGTCGTCTTGCCGGTGCCGGGCGGCCCTTCGACAAGGATGAGGGCGCCGCGCGGCAAGCCTCCGTTTAGAACTGAGTTGAGGCCCGGGACGCCGGATTGGAAGCGGGGAGTGTCAACAACGCGCGCAGACATTTTTAGCCATCCCAGCTGAAAGCGTAAACTAAGTAGAGCACCAACGTCGCAACTCAACAAGCGCGCGCCGCCCCTGCGGGGCGACCAAGCAAAAGCTTGTGTTTGAGATCCAAG
>CAVQNJ010000027.1:0-44642 GCA_963713845.1 uncultured Alphaproteobacteria bacterium | reverse complement strand
CAGGATCGCCGTCGCCATGCCGATGTCCGCGTCACGCCAGATCCACACATGCGCCTCGCCGATCTCGATCTCCACGACCGGAGCGGCGACCTCCGACTTAGGCGCAGGCGCCGGCGTGCGCACAGAGGCGCCTGGTCTGAGGACGAGAAGGCGCTGGCGGTCGAAAAATCGCTGGCTCCCGATGCGGTCGTCTCGCAGGTCGCGCGTCGACATGGCGCGACGCCACAGCAACTTTTCACTTGGCGAAGGGAGGCGCGCCGTCGAGGGCGGAGGCGGAGAAGCGCCGCACAGCGTTTGTTCCCGGTCATTGCCACGGCCCCCTGACAAACACTCTTTTCGCTTTGAACGATTTGGTCGGCTGCGGTCATATGTCCGGCCTGTTTGTGCGGGACGATGCCCGCTGGCCCTGATGAGGTCCGACAACCAGAATCCCTCTCAAGTCTTCGAGCTCTGCGCTCCTGTCCTTACGGCGGGTTGTTCTTGGTTTTCGGTTACGGCCGTGTCGCTCATCACGTATCAATGCGCTTGCCAAACTCGGACTTGCCTACATTGCCTTTCTGTTTTGCTCAGCATCGGGTGTAAAGTTCCGTGCGAAAACATTCGCCGGTCTTCATAATTGCCCAAATCATTCGCGCAAGCTTGTTCGCCACCGCTACTGTGACAAGTCGTGCGGGCTTCTTTATTCGCAGCGCGACGATCCAGTCGGCAAGCCCACCTTGGTGTTGACCAGCTCGACGCAACAACGACGTCGCCGACAAAACCAGCAATTTTCTCATATGCCGGTTGCCTTGTTTTGTAATGCCGCCAAGAGTTTGCTTCCCGCCCGTTGAGTTCTGTCGCGGCGTTAGGCCAAGCCAGGCTGCGAAGTCGCGTGCAGATCTAAATACCCCCAGTCAGGCACAGAGGCCGTGATCATTGAAGCGATGAGTTTCCGATGTCCGGCACCATCCAGCAAGCAACTCGTTTCACTTTGCGAATGGACTCCCGCGATTTCCTTGTCCAACGCTTCGATTGCCTTTTCGATACCATCGAGCGTCTGGGCCAGAACCTTCACCGTCGCCTTAAGGGCAGCAGGAAGCGACGTGCTCTCTTCCGCCTTGTTGAGCAACTCCTCCACACGTCCGACGCCCCTGGCAACGACGACGCCGAATTCCGCGAGATGGCCACGAAGAGCATTGACGCTCATCGTCTGCTGTTTCACCAATAAATCACGGGCTTTGTGCAGCGCCAAAGCAGCCTGCTGCTGGGCGCTCTTGACGGGCACGAAGCGCATACCGGGGCGCGACATCGCCTCGCAGATTGCTTCGGCGTCCGCTGCGTCATTCTTGCCCCGCTTGACGTATGGCTTGGTGTACGACGGCGAAATCAACACCACCTCGAGGCCCATCGCTGCGAGTTCACGTGCCCAGAAATGCGCTGAACCACAGGCTTCCATTGCGATCCGAGAAGGACCGATGTTCGCAAAAAACTCATGCATTTTTGATCGCGTCAATTTGCGCTTGACGGCGGGTTCGCCCTCCGCTGACAAAGCGTGCACCTGGAAATAGTTCTTTGCCAGGTCAACACCGATCCTGATGAACTTCTGCATGACGGTCTCCCTCGTCGCGCCCAGTCAACGATTATGCTCCGGAAGTGTGAAGCCGTTGGGGCGGGGCCGTCCACATCATCAAGTCTAGACACGAGCCTTATCTCCAACTCAGAAGATCAAACTCGCCGCTTCTAGTGGAGTGACTCCAACGCTTGCTTCCCTCGTTCGATAGCTGCGAGGACGCGGACCGGATCCGCCCTCCAGATGAAGGGTTTCGGCTTTTTGTTATGTTCGTCGAGAAAGCGGTTGATTGCGGCTTGCAGGTCGGTGATTGAACGGAAAACGCCACGCTTCAGGCGACGTTTTGTGAGCGTGGCGAAAAACCCTTCGACAGCATTGATCCACGAGCACGATGTCGGCGTGAAGTGGAAGGTGAAGCGCGGATGCCGATCGAGCCAGCGCATGACGGCGGGATGCTTGTGCGTCGCGTAATTGTCGAGGATCACGTGGACGACCTTTCCCGGCGGGATGTCCGCTTCGATCGCGTTCAGGAAGCGAATAAACTCCTGATGCCGATGGCGCTGCATGCAGCGCCCGATGACCTTGCCCTCCAGAACATCGAGCGCGGCAAACAGCGTCGTCGTGCCGTGGCGTTTGTAGTCATGGGTCATCGTCCCTGCGCGGCCTTTCTTCATGGGCAATCCCGGCTGCGTGCGGTCGAGAGCCTGGATTTGCGATTTCTCGTCGACCGAGAGCACGATGGCATGCGCGGGAGGGTCGATGTAAAGACCCACGACATCAGCGAATTTTTCGACGAAACGCTTGTCCTTCGACAATTTGAACGTGCGCATGCGATGCGGGGCGAGGCCGTGCGCTGTCCAGACGCGCTGAACAGAACGAAGGCTGACGCCGGCTGCCTCGGCCATCGCGCGGCCCGTCCAATGCGTCGTTTCGCCAGGTGGCGCAGCAAGCGTCAGATCGACAATCCGCTTGACGATGTCCGCAGCCAACGGAGCCTTGCCGGGCGGGCGCGTCTTGTCGCGCACCAGACCATCGACGCCCTCGCGCATGAAGCGTTCCTGCCAGCGCCAGACGACTGGCTTCGAAAGCCCTGATCGGCGCATGACTTCCAGCGTGCCGCAACCGTCGGCGGTGGCCAGAATGACCCGGGCGCGCGCCACATGTTTTTGCGGACTGTTACGATCCCCGATGATCTGCTTGAGACGGCGACGATCTTCGGGCGTAACTTCAAAATCAATGCCTGCTCTCATCCCAAGAGCATGAACCAATTCACCGCATTCGGGAATCCTCCGAATGCGTCACTCCACTAGCTCCCGTTTGAACGTGGGGCCGTCATAGCGCTTACCGTTACGCAGCGCTTTCGCCTACTCGAAAGCGATCACGCCACCGTCCAATGGTCCTTTCCCTCGTCGATCGTCGCACGATCGACCTTTCCCAACAGCACCGCTGGTTGAACCTCAGGACATATCTTCGACGAGCTTTTGAGCTCGTCGGATCAGCGCGCGCAATTCCTTTCGCTCCGCCTGGGCTTCACGCGTAAAGAGACCGCTCTTCAAGGCGTTCCTGTTGCCCACAGGCGCGCCTGACCCCGCTGCGCCGCCATGCATGCGACACCGCTTCTTACCAGCGATGGCGGGGGCCTTGCACGCCGCGCCGGAACGGGTTTTTGCGCCGCAACGGGGGCTGGTTCGCATCGGCTGCGTATTACGCGGATGATCACGCGTCATCTTCGCTTCTCCTCACAGCATTGACGGGCGTCAACGAGGAGACGTCAAGCATCGGCATCGGCGCCTGCGCCGAATGGGTGAGCGCGGCGGTCGATGGCCGCGCAGGAGGCGTTGGCGCCGGCGGCTGCGAAACATTGCCGACGATGGCCTGGCCGCCGTCGCTCACCGTGACATGCTGCACCGTGACGTTTTGCTCGCCGCCGGTCCGATAGCGTTTGAGGGCCTCGAGCTGCGCGGTATAAGTGCGCATCAACTTGGTCAGGCCATTTAGTGCGCTATCCTGCTGCGGAAGCGTCTCGACGTTGGACAGGCGCCGAGAGAATTTCGCGATCGACATTTGAACAATCCCCATCTGTGCCGCCAGCATGGCCTCGAGTTGATCGCGTGGCTTGATTCCCTTCACGGTCGACAATAGGAAATTCAGATCGCCTTCGTCGACCTTTCCGCCATGCGACGACGCGATCGAAAGTTGGTGGAGCATGCCATTAAAGAAATTTGCGTCTGTCGTCCCCAGGGCCTCTTGCAGGAGAATTTGGCCGTAGGTCGAATCGGCATGCTCGATACGCAATCCTGCTGCCGCGCCGCGTTGCTCGACCTTTACGGCGGGCGCAGAGAGGCTGTCCTTACGACGCTGGGCGAAGCGCCGGACGGTCGCCTTTTCGGACGCGGTCAGCTGATGTTTCAGCGCCAAGCCGGCGTCCGGCGCTGGCTCGGACGCGGGGTCCCTTGGCCTCGGCGGCTCAGTTAGCCTCGACTCCCCAGGCTTCGGCTCGGTTGGCCCCGGCGCCGTTGGCGTCGACGCTCTTTTCACTGCTTTCGTGGCCATGTCCCACCCTCGCGTTTGCGTCTCGCGTCTCGCGTCTCGCGTCTCGCGTTCTGGGCCGAATTGACGCATTGGCCACACTACCATGAATGGCGTTGTTCAGAAAGGCGGATTTCTACTGTGCATAGGGTTGTTTTGAGGTTTGTTTCAATTAACGCCCCCCCCCTCCCCTGAACGCGCGATAACGCCTCTCATCATCACACGTCGGGCCTGCCCGACTTGCGGAACTCTCTCATCACAAGTCGATCTATCCGACTTGTGACGACAATCCCCGACCCAAGGCCCGACTTGCGGAACTCTTCGAGCCAGGCTTGCGGCGAAGCGCGTCGTTCGGCCATTAGTCCGAGCGAGGTCAGCCGAATTCTCCTCGCGACCGGCTTGCGCCGAAAGATCCGGGCGCCGCTCGCAACGCCCCGGCGGGTGCGCCCTCGCCCGCGATTCCCTAAATTTGTCGCGGTCGGTTACGCGCCGGAAAGCCTAACCGTGACTCTTGCTTGTTCGCGGGCCACGTCCGCATCACTGTGCCTTCGCCGTAACGAAGGAGGGTGGGCAAATGAAGTTCGTCAATGTC
Source organism: uncultured Alphaproteobacteria bacterium (assembly GCA_963713845.1). GTDB lineage: Bacteria > Pseudomonadota > Alphaproteobacteria > Rhizobiales > Beijerinckiaceae > Methylocystis. The sequence continues at coordinate 39,972 of CAVQNJ010000027.1, read as the reverse complement.
GCTTGCGTATCTTGTGCGCTCATCGTCGAACTGCCCATGCGCGCATGCGCGATCGGGCTCAGCGTCAATCCCGAGCAGCGACCGCAGGCGCCGCTGCAAAAGGTCATCCCCTATTCGAGTTTCGCCAGGCCCGACGATGTCGGCATTCGCGCGCACACCAATACGCGGTTCACGCCGCCCTCCGTTTTCCAGCCGACAAACTCGGCCGCGCCGAAGTCGTCGCCCGGAGGCGCTCTCACGCCGCTGATCGGGCCGCCCTATGCCGGCTATGGTTTTGAAACGCCCGGCTCGCTCGCCTGTCTCCACGGGCTGGTCGCCGCGAGCGCGGGATGTAATCCCGCCACCGCGACTGCCGTTCCCTCGACAAAAGGCGGCAGAGCCATCGCCGTCGTCGACGCCTATCATTATCCGACCGCCCTGACCGACTTGCAGCGCTATAGCGCGCAATTCGGGCTTCCCGCGCCGGTGCTCAAGGTCGTCTATGCGACGGCGGCGGGCGCCTGTAATGGACCAACGCCGCCGACAGACCCGGCCGGCTGGAAGGCGAGTCCGCCCTCGACGTTCAGATGGCCCACGCCGCGGCGCCCAAGGCGACCATCATTCTCGTCGAGGCGCAGTCCGCGGCATTTTCCGATCTCCTCGGCGCGGTCAAATGTGCGAATGCGCAGCTCGCGGCCGTCGGCGGCGGCGACATGTCGATGAGCTGGGGCGGCGCCGAGTTTTCCGGGCAGACCACTTATGACTCTTATTTCGCGCAAGCAAATGTCGTCTATTTCGCCTCGAGCGGCGACACGCCCGGCGTAAGCTGGCCGTCCTCTTCGGCGAATGTCGTCTCCGTCGGCGGCATGAGCTATGCGCGCGACTCCGCCCTCAATTTCCTTCGCTTCGCGGCGTGGAGCGATGGCGGCGGCGGCTTGAGCGGCGTCGTTGCGCGCCCGAGCTACCAAAACACGATCAGCGCCTCCGTAGGGACGCGACGCGGCGTGCCGGACATCGCGGCCGTCGCCAATCCCGACACGGGCGTCTGGGTCTACGACAGCAATTCCGCTTTTGGCGTCGGCTGGTGACGTTTATGGCGGCACAAGCGTCGCCGCGCCTTATGTTGCGGGCCTCACCAACGCGGCGGGCAGTTTCCGCGCCAGCACCGCGCTCGAACTGGCGGCGCTCTATGCCGCCAAGGCGTCGACGCCCAATAATTTTGCGACGACGGCCGTCGGCTTTTGCGGCCCCTACGCCGCGTGGCTGCCCTCTTCGGCGTGGAATCCCTGCGTTGGCGTTGGCGCCTCGAAGGGGCCGACCACGACGCCGCTCGCGCTCAGATAGCGGCGCAGGTCGAGAGCGAATTCCCGGCGCAGGCAGGCGGAGCGGCGCTTGCCGCGCCCTCCGCGTTCGGGCCAGCGCAGACAGCGGCGGCGCGAGAAGCGCCTCGCCCTTCGTCCCCCTGTTCGGCCCTTTAATTGCAGTAATAGGCCGGCATGACCCGCTGGTAACGCGCCACGCCGCCGCCAGCGTTGCCGTTGAGTTCGCTCGCCACGCACTTGCCGCCGACGCGCACGAAGGGGGTCGTATAGCCCCAGGGGTAAAACTGGCCGCTCATGGGGAATCCGAGGACAGGGTCGTAGTCGTAGGGCGCGGAAGACGCCCACCCCCGAACGGCCGGAGCGCGCGACCAGTCTTCTCGGCGCCATCCTTCCTCGATCCATGGACCAAGACGCATGTGGCGGATCGGCGGCTCCACGTAACGATGGCTCCGACGCGCCTGCGCGCCGGGCGGCGCCTGAAGGACGCCGGCAAGAGCCATCGCCGCAAAAATCACCGCTTGCCGAGACCACCGCATGCGCCCCTCCGCTCTTGAGGCAAATAGTGGCGCTATTTGTGAAAAAGGTCACGCGGGAAAAGTCGCGGCTCCCCTTAAGCCTAACGTTCTCTCAAGCCTCGAGTTGCCCGTCGGCGTCCGCGCCCTCCCGGGTCTGGGCGAATTTCTGCAAGGCTTCGGCGCGGCCGGGTCGGCCGATGACGGTAACGCCGTCGCCCGGATAGATGCGCATATGCGGCGCCGGACGCTCGACGACCCCGCTTCCGGCGCGTTCAACGGCGATGATGAAATAGGAATTGTCCGAGCGCCGCTCGATCTCCTCCACCGAGCGACCGGCGAAGAGGCTTCCCTCGGCCATGGCGAGGACTTCGATCTCCAGTCCGAGCGTGCGCAGGTCGACTTCCATCTGGCGCCGGCGCTCGGACGATTGGATGACGCCGGCGATGGCGGGAAAAAGGATCAGCGAGGCGATCTGCTCGGCGCCGATATGGGTCGGCAGGATCACGGCGTTCGCGCCCGCCTGCAACAGCTTCTTCTCCGTCGAGGGCTCCTCCCCGCGCGCGATGATCTGGATCGACTTGTTGAGGCTTCGCGCGGACAGCGTGATGAAGACGTTGATCGGATCGGAGGAGACGACGCTGGCGAGCGCCCGCGCCTTGGCGATGCCGGCCTGCTTCAACACGACCTCTTCGATCGCGTCGGCGTTCATCGTCAGATAGCCCATCGCCTTCGCTTCGAGGCAGCGCGACTGATTGGGCTCGATGACCACGAATTTCGCCTTGCCCTGCGCGAGCTCCTTGGCGAGCATATTGCCTGTGCGGCCAAAACCGCACACGATGACATGGCCCTCCAGATCCTCGATCTGCTTCGTCATGCGCGTTGCCCCGAGCAATTCCTGCAACTGGCCGAACGTGATGAACTGGACGAGCGCGCCCGTCAGATAGATCATCCCCGTGCAGCCGACGCCGATGAGAAAAATGGTGACGAGCCGCAGCGCCACCGTATCGACCGGTCGAACCTCTTCGTAGCCGACCGTGAAAATCGTCAGCACGGTCATGTAGAACGCGTCGTCGAAACCCCAGCCGTTGAGCATATAGCCGATGGTCGCGACGATGCTGACGCTGAAGATGAAGACGGATGCGTAGAAGAGATGGGCGGTGCGTGGATCTCTTGCCCATTTCATCGCGGCGTGTCTGCTCGTGTGATCCGACCGCGCGATCGTAACTGTGGACGTTTTCGTCACAAAGTCGCTTTTGACGGCACAGGCGCCGCTGGCGCCTCACGTTTATCGGCGTGAAATCAAGGGCCTCGCGGGCGCGCGGCGGGAAACGCTCCAAACTGGATACAACCGCATAATTATTGAGCGCTCGTTTCGATGGCGCGACGAGGGCGTCGCCGGGCGTCACGCATTGCGCTTTAGTCGCGGCCCCCCTCGGGAAGCGCGATGAAGACAAGCGCGAGGCCGACGGAGCCGATGAAGCGGAAGGCCGGCTCCTGCATATTGTAGACACCCGCCCGCCACATCTGAAACCACTCGCCGCCCACCGCCAGGAAACCGAAGAAATAAAGCAGGAAGCCAAGGCTCAGCCCCGCGACGGCGGCGTCCTTGACCCGTTCGAAACCGGCGGCCGTCGCCCGTGCGCGCCAAAGCCGCCACGCGCCGAAAAGGGTGAGAGCCGCCGACGCGAATTCGGTCGCGATGATGAGGGCATAGAAGAGTCCGTGGAGCGCGGGAACTCGTCAACGCGCGCCATTTGAGCGGGCTCGCCGGAATCTCGTCCATCGACAAGATGTGCTGTACGACCGCGTAGTTCGTATCGTAATCGAAGACGTTGTTAAGCGCGACGAGGAGGATGAGCAATCCCGCCGCAACGGCGACCGCGATCTTGGCCAGGCGAATGATCATGACTTATGCGCCGCTCTCGGGTGACCTCTCCACGCTAGCCCGATTGCGCCGAAAAGAGAATGCGTCGGCGGGGCGCGCGAGGCGGGGCGCGACAAGGCGGCCGAAATCGGCGAAGTCGGCCGCGTCAGCGATGAGAATTCCCATAAATTCAACGAGATGGTTTCCGGTAGGAAAAATCTATCGATATAATGTAAAGAAAATGGCGGATGGCGCGAGGAAAAGCGGGAATGATCGACGTCTATTACTGGCCGACCCCAAATGGGCACAAAGTGACGATCTTCCTCGAGGAAGTCGGCCTTGCCTATCGGATCAAGCCTGTCGACATTGGCGCTGGCGATCAGTTCAAGCCGGAATTTCTCGCCATTTCTCCCAATAATCGGATTCCGGCGATCGTCGATCGCGCGCCGGCCGACGGGGGGGCGGAGATTTCGGTTTTCGATCGGGCGCCATCCTGCTCTATCTCGCCGAGAAAACCGGACACCTCGTGCCCGGCGACCTGCGTGGGCGGCTGCGCGTCCTGGAATGGCTTTTCTGGCAGGTCGGCGGCCTGGGCCCGATGGCGGGGCAGAACCATCATTTCGCGAAATACGCCCCGGCGCGCATTCCCTACGCCATCGAGCGCTATCGCAACGAAACCAGCCGGCTCTATGGCGTCCTCGACCGTGAACTCGCCAAGTCGCCCTATGTCGCCGGGGACTATTCGATCGCCGACATCGCCTGCTATCCCTGGATCGCGCCTCATGTCGACCAGGGCCAGGACCTCGACGACTTCCCCCATCTCAAGCGCTGGTTCACGGCTGTCAAGGCGCGTCCGGCGGTGGCCCGCGCCTATGCGGCGGGGCGCCCTATGCGCGTACGCGGCCGGATTTCACCGCGCTCGAACGCGAGATCCTCTTTGGCCAGACCGGTGGGCGCGACGGACCGAAATAGTTTAGGGCTTCGGTCCGCAAATCGGGGAAGAATAGGGAGCGTCGCCGCCTTCATGTCCAACGATCGTCAATTCGCCGCCGAGGAGACCGCCAAGGCGCTCATCGAAGTGCAGGCCGTGTTCGTCAATACGCGAAAGCCCTTCATCACCACGGCAGGCTGGGCGTCGCCCGTCTATATCGACATGCGCAGGATCATCGGTTTCCCGCGCCTGCGCCGTCGTTTGATCGACTTTGCGACGCGCGCGATCGAGCGCGACATCGGCTACGAATCGCTCGACGTGGTGGCGGGCGGCGAGACGGCGGGCATTCCCTTTGCGGCGTGGATCGCCGACAGCCTCATGCTGCCGATGCAATATGTGCGCAAGAAGCCCAAGGGCTTTGGCCGCAACGCCCGCATCGAGGGCGATCTGCGCGACAGCGCCGCGCGCTGCTCGTGGAAGACCTCGCCACCGACGGCGGCTCAAAGAAGGATTTCGTAGCAGGCGCTGCGCGACTCCGGCCAGCGCTGCGACCATGTCTTCGTGTTCTTCTTCTATGATATTTTCGCGGGCGCGCGGGAAGAGCTCGCAAGTCTCGGGATCAGCCTGCACGCGCTCGCGACCTGGCGGGACGTTCTCGCGGTCGCCCGCGCCCATGGCTATTTTCCGAAAGAAGCGCTCGACGAGGTCGGGGCCTTCATCGCCGACCCGATTTGCTGGTCGGCCGCTCACGGCGGCGCGGACAAGCCCAAAAGCTGACCCCCTGCGCGCGAAATCACGCGCAGCGGATGAATTGGCGATAGATCCAGCCGAGACGGCGGCCGCTCTCGGTCGCGACATAGGCCAATGGCTTGCCGGCGTTGTCCTCGCCGTAGCGCTGAACGACGAGGACGCTGCCCTTCTCGACCGTGCCGAGGACAGTGTGCTTGTCGTCAAAAATATCGAGAGCCGCGCTGGCGGCGCCGGTCGCCACGCAACGGTCGCCGGCGAGCGCGGGCAAGCCGCAAGCGATCGCCGCGGCGAATGCGGCGAGGGTCAAGCCGGTCAGGGGGGCCAATCTGCGGCGCAATCTCTTGGACATAACCTCATCTCCTTTGATGGATGAGCTATAATCGGCCCGCGGCGGCGCCGATTTGCGCGCGCGCACATCGGACGCACGGGCCTTGTCATGATCCAGAAGGCGCGACTGGCGCTTCTTCTTGCCGTTATGGCCGCGCCGGCGCGCGCCGACCCCCCGACCGGATTTACGCGCCTTGCCGACATCGCGCCGGACGTCACGCAGGACATACGCTACGCGAGCGCCCATAACTTCACCGGTCGCCCCGTCGCCGGCTATCGCAAAGCGGCGTGCTGGCTGCGCAGCGACGCGGCGAAGGCCCTCGCGGCGGCGCAGGCCGACGCGCGCGCGCATGGTTTGCGTCTTATCGTCTATGATTGCTACCGGCCAACGCGCGCGGTCGCGGCCTTTGTGGATTGGGCGCGAAACCCCGACCAATCGACCAAAGCCGAATTCTATCCGCGCCTCGACAAAAGCGCCCTCTTTCCGCAGGGCTACATTGCGCAGCAGTCGACCCATTCGACCGGGCTTGCGGTGGACATCGGCGTCGTGGGATGGGATTTCGGCACGCCCTTCGATTTCTTCGACAAGCGCTCATGGACGACTGCGCCGACACGCGCAAAGGCGCATCAACATCGCGCGGCGCTCGCCGCATTGATGCGGCGACACGGCTTTGAAAATTATCCCCGCGAATGGTGGCATTACACCTTCAAGGCCGCGGGAGAGCCGACGCGCTATGATGTCGAGGTGGATTGACGTCGCAGCGCCTGCGCCGTCGTCAGGCGCGGATGTTCGCCCGCAGCCAGTCGCCGAGCGCCGCCTCGTCAATCTCGCGGTTGCCGAATTGCGCCACGGCGATCAGAAAATCCTCGTCACGCGCGGTCAGTTCATAGCCGTTGTCGGCCAGAAACAGCTCCATCGCGACGAGCGCCACCCGCTTCTTGCCGTCGACGAAAGGATGGCTGCGGATGAAGCCGGCCGCGCAGGCCACGGCGAGGTCCGCCGCGTCGACTCGCGGTTTTGTGCGGGCCAGTTCGCGCGGGCGCGCGAGCGCGGCGGCCAAAGACGTCTCGCTGACGAGGCCGACCGCGCCCCCATGTGCCGCCAGGACTTCCTCATGAATCGCGAGCGCAATATTACGGTCGAGAAAACGCCAACCGCTCATCCGGGGTCCTCGCCAGGCCTGTTTGACGCGCCGCGACGGGTCCGCCCCGATCCGCGCCGCGTCACTTGGTCAGCGCGCGCAGCGCATTGTGGCGCCGGCTTATGATCCGGCGCGCCAGCGCGACACGGCGCTCGAAGTCGGGGTCGCTCTTGGTGATCCGGTAGCCCTCGGTCGAGCGCGTGAGATAGAGGCGATCGCCTTTTTCAACGGCAAGGTCGGCGATGATCTCGCGCGGCAGAACCACGCCGAAGGAATTCCCGATCCGAATGATTTTCAGCGCGCCAAAGGCCTCGACGGGGGTCGCGTCATCCATGTATGAACGCCTGTATTAACCTTAACAGTTACCACTGACGTTATAACATCTTCAGTGGACAGGCAACATGACAAATGGCGGCGCGCGGATAAACTGCGCCTCCCATGCGTCCTGACATTCTCTCGCCTCTGTTCGGCCGCGTCGCCGCCCTGCCCGGCGTCGGCCCGAAGACCGCGCCGCTTTTCGACCGGCTCCTCGCCCGCCCTGGCGCGGCGCGGGAGGCGCGCGTCGTCGATTTGCTGTTTCACCTGCCGAGCGGCGTCATCGACCGCAGCCAGCGCCCGACCATTGCCGAGGCGCCCCTGGAGACCATTGTGGTGATCAAGGCGCGCGTCGCCGAACATCGCCGTCCGCAGGGCCGCTACGCCAAGCAGCCGTATCGCGTACTCGTCGAGGACGAGACGGGGGACGTCGAACTCGTCTTCTTCCTCGCCAACGCCGACTGGATCGAGCGCAGCCTGCCCCTCGGCGAGACGCGCTGGATCTCGGGCCGCATCGAGCTTTATGACGGGCGACGCCAGATGGTGCATCCCGACCGCGTTCTCGATGCGGCGGGGCTCGCCAAGCTCGCGCCCTTCGAGCCGGTCTATGGTTTGACCGAAGGTCTCCAGCCGCGCTTCGTCCTTCGCGCGACCGAAGAGGCGCTCGCGCGCATTCCGGCGCTGCCCGAGTGGCAGGACGCGAGCGTCCTCGCCGCCAACCGGCTGCCGGGCTTCGCCGAAAGCCTGCGTGCGGCGCATCGTCCCGAGAACGCCTCGGTCCTCGCGCCGCAGCATCCTGCGCGCCAGCGCCTCGCGCTCGACGAACTGCTGGCGAGCCAATTGGCGCTGCGTCTGGTGCGCGCCAAAATGCGTCGCCTGCCAGGCCGGGAAAGCAAGGGCGACGGGCGTATCGCCCGGGTCATCGAGGCGGCGCTTCCCTTCCGGCTCACCGGCGCGCAGCAGCGCGCGCTCGCCGACATTCGCGCCGATCTCGCGTCCGACAGACGCATGTTGCGGCTTGTTCAGGGCGACGTCGGCTCAGGCAAGACGGTCGTCGCCGCCCTCGCCATGGCGAGCGTCGTGGAATGCGGCCGCCAGGCGGCCTTGATGGCGCCGACGGAAATTCTCGCACGGCAGCATTATGACCGGCTGGCGCCGCTGCTCGCGCCCGCGGACGTTCGCATGGCGCTGCTGACGGGCGCCTCAGGCAAAGCGAGCGCGTGGCGGCCCATGCGGCGATCGCGGCCGGCGAGGTGGACATCGTGGTCGGCACGCATGCGCTGGCGCAGGCGGACCTCGCTTTCCGCGATCTGGGCCTCGCCGTCGTGGACGAACAGCATCGTTTCGGCGTGCAACAGCGGCTGGCGCTCGGCGCCAAGGGCGAGGCGGCGGATGTGCTCGTGATGACGGCGACGCCCATCCCCCGCACATTGGCCCTCACCGCCTTCGGCGACATGGACTCTTCCGCACTCGACGAAAAACCGCCGGGTCGAACGCCGATCTCGACGCGCGCCTTGCCGGCCGCGCGCATCGGCGAGGTCGTCGCGGGCCTTCAGCGCGCCCTGGCGCAGGGCGCGCGGGCCTATTGGATCTGTCCCCTCGTCGAAGAGAACGAAGACCTCGATCTCGCGGCCGCCGAGGAACGCGCCGCGGATTTGCGCCAATATTTCGGCGCGTCGGTGGGGCTTCTGCATGGGCGCATGAAAGGCCCCGAAAAGGACGCCGCGATGGAGGATTTCCAGAGTGGAAAGACGCAAGTGCTCGTATCGACAACGGTCGTCGAAGTCGGGGTCGACGTGCCGGAAGCCACGATCATGGTCATCGAACACGCCGAGCGCTTTGGCCTCGCTCAACTTCACCAGTTGCGCGGACGCGTTGGCCGCGGCGCGCGGGAATCGAGCTGCGTCCTCCTCTACAAGGGCCCGCTCAGCGAGGCTGCGAAGGCGCGCCTGACGGTCTTACGTCAAACAGAAGATGGTTTCCGTATTGCAGAAGAAGACCTGCGCCTGCGCGGCGAAGGTGAGTTGCTCGGCACGCGGCAGGCCGGCCTGCCGGGCTTTCGCCTCGCCGATCTTCTCGCTCACGCCCGCCTTCTCGCGATTGCGCGGGACGACGCGGAGCTTCTGCTGCGGCGTGACCCCGACCTGACGAGCCCGCGCGGGGAGGCGTTGCGCGCCCTGCTCTATCTCTTCGAGCGGGACGAGGCGATACGCCTGTTGCGCGCCGGCTAGCCGCTCACGCGGCGGCGCGATGCGCCTGCGCAAATTGCGGAACGAAGCCCGCAATCGTTTCGAAGGGGATGCGGCGATCGAAATTCAGCGTGCGCGCGTCATTCACGATAAGCGCTTGCGGCGCGAGCAGCACCGTCTCGAAGTCCATGTAGTTCAGGAAGCATTCCTGGTTCATCATGGCCTGAGCGCGGGTGCGGAAGAATCCGTTCTCGGATGCGGCGAGCTTGTCCGCTTGCACGATGTTCTCAACGTGCAGCGCAAAGCGCAGATTCGTCTGCTCGACCTCGAACAGAAAAAGCATCTGGACCGATTGCGGGTCATCCACGCCGGGCGGCGTGCTGCGCCACCAGGGGGCGCGCCCCTGCAACTCACACTGTTCGGCGTGAAGCAGGCGGGCGAGCGGCCACAAACGGGCGAATTTCGTCCGGCTCACGAACCAGGAGCGCAATTCATGGGACTCGACAAGTTTCTCGGCGAAAATCTCATTTAGTCGCGTGCAACGAGCGGCGTCATTTTGCATGATCGGAAGATCCTGACTCTCAAAATTCGGTGCGCAGGGCGCTTGGCAACCACTAAGCCCACGGCGTGAATAGCGCGTTTAAAAATTCAATCGGATAGATAATAGCCTCAAATTAGTGTAAACGCCAAAAGGCGCTATTGGTCAAGACGCTGCGCCAGGATAACTCGATTGCTGTTAACGCCCTTGCTATTGTTGGCGACGCCCCAGCAGTTGCTGGTCTTCGTGAAGCTCTGACGATTGACCATCACGCAAAGGCGCGCGAAGGGAAGCCCCTCCATCGCCTGCCAGACAAGGCGCTCGAGCAAGACGCCGCCGCCCCGAACCTCCCCAACCTCATAGGCGACATGGCCGCCCGGCCGAACCACGCGCGCCAGCTCCGTGAAAACCGCCCGAGTGATCTCGGCCCAGGCGTCGAGGCTGCGAAGTTGAGAAATATCAATCGTCGAGGCGTCGACGCCGGCAAACCAATTGCGCAGCCAATTGTCGGCGCGATAGTCAACGACGTCCAGAAAGGGCGGAGAGGTGACGATGAGATCGACCGAGGCGTCGGCGAGTTGATCGAGGCGCGTGGCGTTCGCCACCGCAAGCTGGGGGGCCTGCGTCTTAGGCGGGGCGCCATCCAGCAGCAGCGCCCGGGACTTTTTCAAAATCAGCCCGGCGATGTCGCGCCTGGGCGGCGCCTGACCGCGGCGGGCGTTGATCTTGAGCTGAGCTTTTACGCTTACGGCCTGATTTGGCGGTAGCGTATAGACCGAAAAAAATCCCGGCGAATGGCCAGTCAACCGGTTGAGCGCCACCATCCTTATCCAGTCGTCGACCGGATCCGGCGGCCCTTGCGTCTGCGCCCGCGCCATGAGCCAGGCGCGCAGCGCGCAAATCTGGCGAAGCGTGTCCGGGTGAAAAAAGGCGAGCAGATCCTCGCGCTCCACGTCTCCGGCGAGCGGCGCCGCCGCAAGCCGCGCCGCGATCGCCTCGATCGACGGCGGACGCAGCCGCGGCCGCGTCAGCATGATGGAAAGCGGATTAATGTCCGACCCACCTGCCCGGCGCCCCATGAGCACGGCCTCAAGCGGCGTGGTGCCGCGCCCCATGAAAGGGTCGAACACCATCTCGCCCGCAGACGTCAGTCGCTCGATGAAAAAAGCGGGCAACTGCGGCTTGAAACAGGCGCGGTAGCTCACCTCGTGGAGCGAATGCGCCGACCGCTGCGCCGACGTCCAATATTCGTTTACGTAATAGGTAAGGCCCAACTCCTCGAACACCTGCGTTTGCGCGCCAAAGGCGTCGAACCGTCGCAATGCGCCGAGGATTTCATGACCGCGCGCGCGTTCAGTAACGATCGGCAAGGCGCGGCAGCCGCTTGATCGTGGCGCCCGCCGCCTGACGCGCCAGAGCGAGCTCATATTGCAATTGCAGATCGAGCCAATCCTCGGCGTCGACCCCGAACCAATGGCCCAGCCGCAACGCCGTGTCCGCCGTGACGCCGCGCTGTCCATTGATGATCGCAGTGACGCGATTGACCGGGACGCCAATGTCCCTGGCGAGATCGGAGGCCGTCAGACCGAGTTCCTGAAGATGACGCGCAAGAATTCGCCCAGGATGAGTCATCTCGTCCTCCGTCGAGGCGTCACGAAGGCCGCCCGCGCGGCGCAAGATAAGAGGCGGCGAATAGGCGCCGCTCTCCCCAGACGCCCCATCTGCCGAGACCCGCCAGACTGCCGAGACGCCCTGGGCTTCAGAGACGCTGTTGGCTCCCATCCGTGACCGCCGAGAGCGACGATGGTTTGCGGGATAACCGCCGCTCCACGTTCGAAAACAGCGAGACGCCTGTTTTGAGGAAACGCCCCGCCAAGAAAAAGGCGAGTCAGCGCTTCGAGATAATGGCCCATGACAGGCTCCCCGCGAGATTTTGCGCCGCGCGCTCTTCTGGACGCTTCTTACGCAGACAGGAAACTCAGCGCAAATTTCAGGGCAACGAAACGCGGACGGCAGGCCCCAACGAATCGACGACCTACGGGCGCCGGCGTCAAGGATAGCCCGGACACTTCGTCCCAGACCAGAGGTCATTAACGCCATCCCAAGGCAAATAGGCGCCGCCGAAATTGTTACGCACAGGGTAATAGGCGGAAGTTATCAGCGTTTTCTGCGGAAACACGCTGCTTTGCAATACCGGTTGGTAGATCGCCTGCACATCGACAACCACGACGGCCCCGGCTTGAAAGGCCCCCGCCGGCAGGCTCGCCGGATCATAGACTCCACCATTGGGCGCCGAGGCGAGCGCGCCGCAGGCGCGCCGCAAGTCGCCCCAACTCCAGGCGATATTGGCCGTATAGTCGCAGGACGTGATACAATTAGGATCTGTCGGATTCATTTGCACCATGGTGAAGCCGATCTTATAGCGCGTGTGGTCATAAAGGCTGGCGTTCGCGCTTGCGAGCTCCGGTACGAGCAGGCCGACGCGCGTCGCCATTTCATAAAGTCGCGCGCCCTTTGCCGTGATCACGCCGGAACTCGGATCGTTGATCCCCGCGAAATCCCAGGCGATCGAGCTCGTGAACGTCGTCAAATGACGCGACATCGCCGCGTTGCGGCAGGCCTCGTAGCCCAAGATGAGGATGCCGATGAGAAGCGGCGCGATGAAGCAGAATTCGATCCCCGCGACGCCGGTGCGCGATCGCAGGAAACGCAAAATCAACGTTCGCAGACTGCTCCCCTTGTTCATGATCAATTTTGCACCGCCAAGTCGCGCACGAAGATTGCGTTCGCAACGAGCGCGCGCACCTGTTTTCCGTTCACGACCGCATAAGAGGCGGATGACCAGAGCGTCGAGATCAGCGGCATCGGGTAAACCACGGTCATATAGAGCGCCTGATTGGCCGACCCGGTATTGTAGACGCTGGACGTCACCGAAGGCGTCGCGCGAATCCCCTTCGCCCAGTCCGTGTAATAGGCTGACCAGCATTGATCACTGGCGCTACAGGCGGGATTGGGCTGCAAGGATATCTGCACGTTCGAGCAGGTCATGGCGGCCGATAGTCTCGGGCAGATGTAAGTGGACGCCAGTTGCGTCGCGGTCAGGTTCGAAAGCTGGATCTCGCCCGAACGGATTTTCATGGCCACAGCGTTGACGGCCTGATCGAGCGACACATTAAAGTAATAGACCACGGAAGTTTCGAGAATCGCGAATATAAGCGCGAAGAACGGCAGGCAGACGAATGCAAACTCCAACGCCGCGACGCCTCGCCGGTCTGCAATGAAGCTGCGCAAAGCGCGACGGCGCGCCGCCACTGACGAAAAACGCCGCATCGTCATTGCGCCTTGATCTCGATTCCATTGAGCACGATCCGGGTCCCGACTTTGAGGCCGGCTGTGGGGACGGTGAAAATAGTCCAGTAGGAGGGCGGGACCCAGGAGGGGCCGCCGAGCGCATAAAGGCATATCGCCGCCAAATTGGCGCCCTGGCTCGGGTCAGGTCCCTCGCCGCGATAGGTAATCCAATAATAGCCGGGTTTCTCGATCTTGAACTTGACGTAGCGCCGCGTCCATGTCGGCGCGTAAATGCAGGAATCGACCATATTCTGCGGAAGTTTCGCCGCGAGGTTGGAGGTCGTGCCGTCATAATTCCGATAGGACGACGGCGTGCCGAGGATTTGCGGCGTCGTCACCGGCTCCGGATGGCTGACGAGTCGATCGGCGTCGATATAAACGCCCATCTGGCCCAGATTGCCCGGCTGGGTGAAGCTGCCGACAGGGCCGCCATTGTCGTAGGACCAATAAAGATCCTGCCCCGAATAATTATTCGCCGAAAGTGTCGCGTAATCCGCCGCCGCCGGCGTCGCGCCGCATTTGACGCTCGTCAGCGACGGCACATTGGAGAGACGGGAAGCGTAGTCATATTCGACCTGAAAGTAACCGGCAGGCATCAGGAAGCGACGCGTAACCAGCGGATTTGTGGCTTGACCGCCGAGTTCGATCGGACGCGACCACGACTCACAGTCTGAATCCACGGTATCTGGTCTTGCGGATAGGTCGTCCAACCCGCCATCGGCCGGCTCCAGAGAAGGTTGACGCCAGAACGATCGAGCGTCACGTGCTGGGAATAGCTCGTCGTATTCCCGTCCGTCACGTTGAACGGCGGCGCAGCGCCATCGAACGACTCTGCGAAAAACAAGCTGTATGCGGACCAGTAAAAATTTTCCTGCACGGTTCCCGGACAACTGTTCACGCATAACCGGATGTTGTCGATCGCGCCGCCGACGCCGTCACTGGCGCCAAGCGCGGTGAAGGTCAGCCAATAATTGCCGGCGGCATTGACAGTGATCGGGACGCTGCGCTCGATCCATTTGTAGCCAGAGGACACGCAGGAATCGAGCAGGTTTTGGCCGACGGCGCCTCCCTCGGCATAAGACCAGGTGAGCGGCGCAGAGGTCGTTCCCATCGCAGGATCGAGATAGACGGAGATCTTGTTGGTCTGGGCGTAGCCCCAGTCGTCCTTCGCATTGGCCCAGTCGACGTCGCTGTCCTGCGAACCACAAATCCACACTGGCATGTATACGGGGTTGTTGAAGGCCGCGAGATAAAAATAGCGCAGCTCATATTGGCCGGGCGGCAGATAGATCTTTTTTGTAATCGCCGAATTATTGTATGAATCGAGTTGCGCCACCTGGTTCCCGTCGGGCGCGGGACACAAAAATGTGCAGGCTGAGTCGATTTCAAGTCCCGCGCCGCTTGCAACTGTCCAACCATTATAACTCGAAACGACGTTCCAGGGATTTCCCTGCAACGACATTTTCTCGAAGCTTTCCTGGATGACGTAGCCGTTCGGAGGCGAGTCCTCGATCGTGGCGATTGCCGAGGAACTCCCGCTGATCGAGACATTCGTAACGCCGAAAAGCTGGCCGAACGTCGTCGGCGTGACGGCGGCGTAGGCTACTGTCGACGTGAGGATCTGGCCGCTGCGCGTCAAATTGATCGTCGGCGCACTGATAAAGCCCGGCACTTTTGTCGAATGCGCAACGAATGTGGCGACGCCACGTCTCTTGCCTTCGTTGAACGCATCGGAATCCTGGCCGTTCAGCACGGAACCCGTTCGCTGCAAAGCAATGCGCGCACTATTGGCGGCTGTCGCCGCCGCGGCCATCGCCGAGGCGTCCAAGCGATTTTTCGCATAGAGCGACGATGAATAATCGACAGCAAGCCCGACAGCTCCGACCAACGGAACCAGCAGCAAGGCAAAGAGATAGCTCACATTGCCGCTCGGCGTTCGCCAAAAGCGACGCGCACTTGATCGAAACGATCCAGTCGGAAACTCCCGCCACGGCGTAGCGCCGAATTTCCTTCGATGAAATTGATTGATGACGCACATGACGAGCTTCCATGTCTGATGTCCCAGACTTGGAGCGGGGCGAACCCGACACTCGCGCATGTCTGTCAATCAAACGGCGTCATGCCGATGAGGAGACGCGATTGCTCGGTCTCTGACACAAGATCGCCACAGCTCGTTTGACGGAGGGTTAACACGTTCCGAAAAACGCGCCCCGTCGCCGCTTTGGAAAGTTGGGCGGTTAATGGAACATCGGTGCGTCAGCGCAACATTCGCTGCGCGTTGTGTGTCGACATTTGATGGCGCTGTGCATCGTTGGCAAATATGTCAGTCGGACGCGTCCGATTCTTGCGCGCTCCATCGCGCGCGCGTCTCTTGGGTGAAAGCCTTGAGACGCCGTTTCGAAATGGCCCCGCGCAAATCCTTCATCAGTTCCTGATAATAGGCGACATTGGCCTGCGTCAGCAGCATCATGCCGAGTATCTCCTGCGCCTTGAAAAGGTGATGCAGATAGGCGCGGGAATAATCGCGCGCCGCGGGACACTCCGATTCCGCGTCAAGCGGACGCAGATCCTCGGCATGGCGCGCATTCTTCAAGTTCACTTTGCCAAAACGCGTATAGGCGAGGCCATGCCGGCCGGCGCGAGTCGGCATGACGCAGTCGAACATATCAATTCCGCGCGCAACCGCCTGCACGATGTCATCAGGCGTTCCGACCCCCATCAAATAGCGCGGCTTCTCGGCAGGCAGATACGGCGCCGTCGTTTCGAGCATGTCCAGCATCACGTCTTGCGGTTCGCCAACCGCGAGTCCGCCAACCGCGAGCCCATCGAAATCCATTCCGGCAAGCGTCCTGGCGCTTTCCACCCGCAATGGTTTCGAGGCGCCCCCCTGCACGATGCCGAAGATCGCCCTGCCCCCCTCCGCGCGAAACGCCCGGCGCGAGCGCTCCGCCCAGCGCAGCGACAGCCGCATGGCGCGTTCGGCCTCATCGTCCCCGCAAGGCAGGCGCACGCACTCGTCGAATTGCATTTGAATATCGGAGCCCAGGAGATGCTGGATCTCCATCGAGCGCTCGGGCGAGAGATGATGTCGCGAGCCGTCGATATGGGACTGAAAGGTGACGCCGCTTTCGTCGAGCTTGCGCAGCTTTGCAAGCGACATCACCTGAAAGCCGCCAGAGTCGGTCAGGATCGGATAGGGCCAGTTCATGAAGCGATGCAGGCCGCCGAGGCGCGCGACGCGCTCCGCGCCCGGCCGCAACATCAGATGGTATACATTTCCAAGCAAAATGTCGGCGCCGCTTGCGCGCACGTCCTGCGGGAACATCGCCTTGACGGTGGCGGCCGTTCCGACTGGCATGAAAGCGGGCGTGCGGATCGTTCCGCGCGGCGTCGAAATCTCGCCGCAGCGCGCGTCGCCGTCAGTTGCATGAAGGGCGAAAGTAAACTGTTCGCTCATCGTCTGTCCTTCCCGCCGAGCTCGGCAAGTTTGACGATTTTATATTGTCCATGATCGGCGTCGTTGAACCAGACAAGGAAAGTCTCGCCGATCTTGATTTCCGCGCTGCGTAAATCCGTGCGCCACGGCGCCGCGCCGGCGCCGAAGTCGATCCGACCGTCCCGCCGCAGGATGAAGGGCCGTGACCGCGAACCGTCGCAGTCGAAAGCGCCGAAAAGATCCCACCGCGCCACGAGCGCGTTTCCCTCGATGCGAAGGTCGACGCTCATCAACGCCTCTGTCGGATCGTCGCGCCATTGCGCGATGAGGCGGATGTCGCGGGGCGCGTTCATTGCCGACTCATGGATCAACACGATAAAGCAGGCTGGCGTCCCCATAGGAATAGAAACGGTAGCCCTTGTCGATCGCATGTGCGTAGGCCGCCTTCATGCGCTCCAGGCCGCAGAAGGCGGAGACAAGCATGAACAGCGTCGAACGCGGGAGATGGAAGTTCGTGAGCAGAACATCCGTCGCGCGAAATCTATGCCCCGGCGTGATGAAAATGTCTGTCCGCGCGGCGAAGGGCGAGAGACGTCCATCGGGCGCGGCGGCGCTCTCGAGCGTACGCAGCGCGGTTGTTCCAATCGCGACGATGCGTCCGCCCCTTGCACGCGCCGCATTGACGGCCTCGGCCGTCTCCGCGTCGATGCGCGCGAATTCGGCGTGCATCTTGTGCGCGATGGTGTCCTGCGCCTTTACGGGCAGGAAGGTCCCCGCCCCGACATGAAGCGTGACGCGGCGCCAGTCGACGCCCCGAGCCTTAACGGCGTCAATCAAGGCGGGCGTGAAATGAAGACCGGCGGTCGGCGCGGCAACGGCGCCGGCCTCGCGCGCAAAGACCGTCTGATAATCGGATTCATCGCGCGCGTCCGCGGCGCGCTTGCCGGCGATATATGGCGGCAGCGGCAACGCGCCGATGGCCTCGACGGCGGCGTCCAGCGCCGCGTCGGAGAGCTCGAAGCGCAGCACGATTTCGCCCTCGTCTCCCTTGGCGTCGACCTCGGCGACAAGTTGCGCAACGGTCGCGGCCTTGCCTTCAAAAATGATATGATCGCCGACCGCGAGCTTTTTGCCGGGGCGCGCGAGCGCGCGCCAGCGCGCGGGCCCGAGCCGCTCGATCAACGTCGCCGAGACGCCCGCTTCAAGCGCGCCGCGCAATCGCCTGCCGAAAAGCTGCGCGTGGATGACGCGCGTATCATTGACGACGACGACGTCGCCCTCGCGCAGGAATGACGGCAGATCGCGCAAGACGCGATCCTCGTAAGGGCCGCTCGCGGGAACGACGAGCAGGCGCGCATCGTCACGCGGCTCGGCCGGACGCATGGCGATTCGGTCCTGCGGAAGGTCGAAGTCGAAGAGGTCGACGCGCATGATGTCAAGCAAGCTTTGCGCGCCTGCCCGCCTCGGTCGCGGGCATTTACGCTTGTCGTAACGGCGTCATTGGCGAGCGGCGCGCGTTTTAGCCGAGCGTCGCCTTGATGATCTTGTCGGGATCGCTCACGGGTTCGCCGCGCTTGAGCTGATCGACATTCTCCATGCCGGAGATCACCTCGCCCCAGACCGTATATTGCCGGTCGAGAAAGCGCGCGTCGTCGAAGCAGATGAAGAACTGCGAATTGGCGGTGTCGGGGTGCGAGGCGCGCGCCATGGAACAGACGCCACGCACATGCGGGGCCGCGTTGAACTCCTGCTCGAGGTTCGGATATTTCGAACCGCCGGAGCCGGTGCCGCGCGGACAGCCCGTCTGCGCCATGAAGCCCTCGATCACGCGATGAAAGACAATCCCGTCGTAGAATCCCTCGGAGACGAGCTGCCTGATGCGCGCAACATGCTTGGGCGCGAGATCGGGCCGAAGTTTAATGACGACAGGACCCTTCGTCGTCTCGAGCGTCAGCGTTTCGTCGGTCATGTGTGCTCCTGTTTCATGGACGCGGCGGCGCGCCCTTTGACAAAAGGGCGGCGGCGGCGATGTTTCCGCTCAGCTCTCGTCGCCCGCGACGCGCAGCTTGATGATTTTGTCCGGATCCGTGACGATGCCGTTTTCCGACTTCGATCCCTTCTTGATCTTGTCGATCACGTCCATGCCCGAAACGACCTCGCCGAATACCGTATATTTTCCGTTGAGCTGCGGCGCGTCCGCATAGCAGATGAAGAATTGCGAATTGGCCGAGTCGTTGTCGCCGGGCTGCCGCGCCATGCCCAATGTGCCACGCTTGAAGGGCGTATTGCTGAACTCGGCCTTGAGATCGAGATAGCGCGAGCCGCTCGTTCCCGTGCCGGTGGGATCGCCCGCCTGCGCCATGAAGCCGTCGATGACGCGATGAAACACGATCCCGTCGTAGAAATGCTCCTTGGCGAGCTTTTCGATGCGCTCGACATGTTTGGGCGCGAGATCGGGCCGCAGCTTGATGGTGACGCGGCCGTCTTTTGTGTCGAGATAGAGAATGTGCTCGTCGGCGGCGCTTGCGACATTTGCAGTCGCAATGGTCGCGGAGAGCGCCAGCGCAGCGACCATGGAACGGCGGGTGAGTATCATAGTGCCTCCCTAGGGCTTGGTGTTCGCGCCTTGAATGGCGCGTTTGAGGGCGTCGACGGAGGCGGGCGGCGCGAAGGCCGACACGTCGCCGCCAAGCGCCGCGATCTGGCGCACGAAGGTTCCGCTGATATGGCGAAGCCCCGGCGAAGCGGGTAGGAAAACCGTGCGAATATCCGGCGCGATCGTCCCGTTCATCCCCGCCATCTGCATTTCATAGTCGAAATCCGCGCCGTCGCGCAATCCGCGCAGGATGGCGTGCGCCCCGTGCGCGCGCGCCGCCTCGACGACAAGCCCAGCAAAACGCGCGACCTCGACGGCGCCTGCGACGCCTTCCGACGCGCAGGCCGCGCGTATCGTCTGCGCCCGCACCTCGAAACTGAGCAAGGGAGTCTTGCCGTGATGCACGCCGATGGCGACGACGATTTTGTCGAAAAGCCCGGCGCCCTGACGGATGACGTCGAGATGACCGTTCGTCAGCGGATCGAAGGAGCCGGAATAGAGCGCGATGCGACTCATGGCGCGCGCTCATAGACGATGTCGCCCGCAACGAGGGTCGTCTTGACCGCGCCTTGCAGCAGGGCGCCGTCGAAAGGCGTGTTGCGGCAGCGCGAATGCAGCTTTTCGGGATCGACGACGAAAGGCTCGTCCGGATCGAAGCGGATAAGATCGGCCGGCGCGCCTTTTTGCAGTCGGCCCTGTTCGAGGCCGAGGATTTCGGCCGGGCGCGAGGACAGGGCCGCGAGAAGGCGGGGCAGCGTCACATCGCCTGAATGCACGAGCCGCAAAGCGGCCGCAAGCATCGTCTCCGTCCCGATGGCGCCGAATTCCGCCTCGGCAAAAGGCAGCCGCTTCGTCTCGACATCCTGCGGATCGTGGTCTGAGACGATGACGTCGATGAGCCCTTCGGCGAGGGCGGCGACGAGCGCCTTGCGTTCGTCCTCATGCCGCAGCGGCGGACGCAATTTGAGGAAGGTGCGATAATCGCCAATGTCGTTTTCATTGAGCGTGAGATGATTGATCGTCGTGCCGCAGGTCACGGCGAGTCCCGCCGCTTTCGCCGCGCGCAGCGCCTCGATGGACAGCGTCGTCGTCACGATCGCTGCATGATAGCGCGCGCCGGTGAGGGCGACGAGCCGCAAATCGCGATCCAGCATGATGGCCTCCGCCTCACGCGGCACGCCGGCAAGACCGAGACGCAGCGCGAAATCGCCCTCGTTCATGACGCCGCTCGCCAGATCCGGGTCTTGCGTGAAATGAACGACGAGCGCGCCGAAATCGCTGGCGTAAGCGAGGGCGCGGCGCATCACGAGCGCATTTTTGACCGAACGCGCGCCATCGAAAAAGGCGACGGCGCCCGCCTGCTGAAGAAGCCCGAGTTCGGCGATTTCCCTGCCTTCGCGTCCCTTGGTCAGCGCGGCCATGGGAAGAACACGCACGCGGCCGGTGTCGCGGGCGCGGCGCAGGACGAAGTCGACGACGGCCGGATCGTCGATCGCGGGCAATGTGGCGCTCGTTCCCACAAGCGTCGTCACGCCGCCGGCGGCGGCGGCCATTGTGGCGCTCGCGATCGTCTCGCGATGCTCGGCTCCCGGCTCTCCGACGAAGGCCTGCATGTCGACGAGGCCCGGCGCCAGCACGTCGCCGCCGCAGTCGACGACGCGGGCGCCGTCGGGCGCGCTTTCACGCGAAAGCGCTGGCCCGAGATCGGCAATGCGCCCCTCGCGCACGATAAGGCCTCCGCGCGTCTCGGTCGCCGCGACGGGATCGACGAGACGGGCGTTGACGAAAAGGAGCGGCGCGGGATCTCGAGGCGACATCGCGTCTGATTAGGACATTTTGCCGGGGATGGGAATGCGGGACGGCGACCACGCCGGGCGCCGCGCCAGCTTTTACCGATCCGCGCCCTTCAGCCCCGCGAGGCTCAAAAACGTGAGCGTATCGACCAGGCGCTCGAAGCCCCCTTCGTCGAACCGCAGGGAGAAGGGCGGCAGCGCGAGAAGCTCCGCCTCACGAACAAAGAAGACCGGCTGCTGCGCGAGCCACAGCGCGCGAAGGGCGATCGCCTCCGAGGCCGCATCCGCGGGCAGGAAGCGGCGGGCCACGCGTTCGGCCAGACGGAAGATGCGCGGCGGTCGCGCCGAGACGAATTCCTTGAAGACCGGGCCCGGCCGAACGCCCTCGAACGCGAAGATGCGCAAATACTGGCTCACGCGGTCGCGCTTCACCAGCGGCGAGAGGAACTGCCTCAGATAGAGGCGCAACGCCTCTTCGGGCGCGCGCGCCTCGAGTTCGGCGGCGTCGAGGAAGCTTTCCTTTTCCAGCGCGT
The DNA here is from genome assembly GCA_963713845.1 of uncultured Alphaproteobacteria bacterium. Lineage (GTDB taxonomy): Bacteria > Pseudomonadota > Alphaproteobacteria > Rhizobiales > Beijerinckiaceae > Methylocystis. The sequence goes on along the minus strand of CAVQNJ010000027.1, from coordinate 18,391 downwards.
CGGCGGCGGCGTGGAGCACGGCGCGATAGAGCCCCTCCTTGCCGCCGAAGTGGTAATTGACCGCGGCCTGATTGGCGTCCGCGCGCTGCGTGATGAGCCGAACCGATCCGCCGTCATAGCCAAAGTCGGCGAAAACCGAGAGCGCCGCCTTGATAAGCGCCGCTTTCGTGGGTTCGGTCGATCGCGACTGACTGCGCGAATGTTCCTGAAGATCCAATCCCCGCCCTCAATAGCCGAGCCAACTCAGGCCGCCCGCGACAGCGCTCCCGACCGTCCGCGCGCCTCCTGCAACCATTTGTCCGATCGGCGCGAGCTTCGACGAGACGGTCGACGGCGTCAACGCCGAAAGGGCGCCCCCTTGTTCCGTCGCCTCTGGCCGCGGCTCGCGGGTCGCCGCTGGAGGCGTCGCTTCGCTCTCCGGCGCGCGCGTCGCCGCAACCTGATCGACGATCTTGGTCTCGGCCGACTTCTCGGCCTTGCGGGCGGCGGCGCGAACCGGGGCGCTGGAGGGGCGGGCGGGCGCCTCATCGCGGACCGCCGGGCCCGGAACGGCTTGAACCGTCGTGAACGCCGGCGCGGTCACGGGCGCGTCCTCCCAGGAAATCGACCGAAGGCCGCCGATCAGGACCCGGTCCGTGAATTTGCTCGTTTCAGCGCTGGCGGAGACGGTCGGCTGCCGCGTCGGCGTGAGATCGAGGAGACTCAGCGCCTGCGGCGAGAGCGACCCAAGCGCGGTTGCAAAAAAACACGCCGCCGCCTCGGACGCGACCGAACGCCGCTTCGTCTCGGCGCCCCCATGCGCCCAAAAGGGCGCAACCGAAGGACCGGCGCTCCCCTTCGCGCGATTCGCCAAAAGCGACTGCGAACAATTCTCCGGCCTGCTCCGCATGCGAAACCCCTATTTCAAACGGCTCATTGAAATTCATACGGCCGTTTGAAGCGAAATTATGGCCGCCCCCCGCCGCTCGCGGTCGAAGCGTTGGCGACTGAGGCACAACCCCACGCCATTCCTGGCGTTTTGGCAGATGACGAGAGTCTAGCGTCCCAAGCCGCGCTTGACCGGCGCGGACGGCGATTTCGCTTCCAGCGCGGCCGCGTCGAGCTTGGCGAATCGCACGAGCACCTCGGCGCCATCCTCCGGCGGCGAGGCGAGCCGCGCCCGGAAGGCGATCTTTTCGCCGGCTTCGAGCCGGGATTTCGGCGTGGGCGCGGTCCAGGCGTATCGGTCCAGCCCATTGCCGCCCCGCACGGCGAGCGCAATCGGCGGCACGCGGTTCTGATCGCGGCGGATATTGACGATCTCACCCTCGGTGACGAGGACGCGGCGGTTGCCGTCCATCACGACGCGTGAATGCACGTCGCGCAGCTCGAGGCCGAGGAGGTTCACGGGCATGCCGAGCGCGCGATAGGCGGCCGCCGACGCCGGCGCGACGCGCACGATGCGCTCGCGCAGGGCGATCAGCCCGCTCGCGCCGATCATGATCGCAAGGATCGTGGTAAAGACGGGCGCGCGTCCTGGCCCCGCGATCGGCTGCTCCCGCAGGAGGCCGCGCTGCGACGGCCGCTCCCACATTTCCTCATAACTTTGCGGGCGAAGGGATTCACTCGTCGCCTCGGCGGCGATCTCGCGCTGGCTATATGTCAACCCGCGATGCGCAACGCTCATTCAAACGCCCCCGCTCCTGCGCCGCATCCCCCGGCGAATATTCGATCATTTGGCGCGATTATGGTTAAGGAGGCGTGAACTGCTATCCTTTGCGCAACCGAATCCATCGCGCGGCGCGGGCGGCCGGCAGGCGCAACGGACAGGAGAAGCGCGAGACGTGTTGAGCTTCGAGAATGTCGGCCTGCGCTACGGCGTCGGTCCCGAGACGCTGCGGGACGTCACCTTCGAGGTCGCGCCGCGCTCGTTTCAGTTCCTCACGGGCCCCTCGGGCGCGGGAAAGACCACGCTCATGCGCCTCATCATTCTGGCGCTGAAGCCGACCCGGGGGCTCATCAATATTTTCGGGCGCGACTCGGCGACCCTCGACAAGGACTCGGTCACCGAGACGCGCCGCCACATCGGGGTCGTGTTTCAGGACTTCCGCCTGCTCGATCATCTCACCCTATATGAGAACGTCGCCCTTCCCCTGCGCGTGCTGGGCCGCGACGAGTCGAGCTACAGCGCCGAGGTCAACGAGCTTCTCAAATGGGTCGGCCTCGGCGAGAAGCGCCACAGCGTCCCCGGCGTCCTCTCGGGCGGCGAGAAGCAACGCGCCTCCATCGCCCGCGCGCTCATCGCGCAGCCCAAGCTGCTGCTCGCGGACGAACCCACCGGCAATGTCGATCCGACCCTGGCGCGTCGCCTGTTGCGTCTCTTCGTCGAACTCCACAAATCGGGAACCGCCGTGGTGATCGCGACACATGACCTCAGTCTGATGGACCAATATGACGACGCGCGGCGTCTCGTGCTCGCCGACGGCCGCCTCCACATTTTCGAGTAGGGCCGATGGAACTGATCTCCTTCGCCGGCAAGCTCCTCGCACGCGCCAAGGCTCTCGGCGAGCCAGCGCAGGCGCGGGACGAGGATGCGCCGGCCCTGCCGTCGCCGCTGGTGCCCGCGGATACGGTCGCCGGACGCTCGCTCGTGATCGTTATCGCGATCATGACCTTTCTCGCAGCGCTCGCGGCCGGCGCCGCCTTGCTCGTCGCGCAATCGAGCGCCGAGTGGCGCGGCGAAGCGGCAAGCGAAGCCAGCGTGCAGTTACGCCAGACGACCGGGCGCGACATGGAGGCCGATTTGAAAAAGGCCGCCGACATCCTGCTTGCGACTCCCGGCGTGCGCGAGGCGCAAATTTACACCAAAGCGGAGTCCGAAGCGCTTCTCGCGCCCTGGCTCGGACAAGGGCTCGATCTGAGCGAATTGCCGACGCCGCGCATGATCGTCGTGAAGTTCGAGCCGGGTCAGCGCCCGGACCTCTCCGTGCTTCGACGCGACCTCGCCGCGGCGATCCCCAACGCCGTTCTCGACGATCATCGTTTCTTTCTCGAGCGTCTCGGCGACATGGCCCGCGCCGCGGTCGCGGCCGCAGCGCTGATCCTCGCCCTGATCGTCGCCGCGACGGCCATCGCCGTGGCCTCGGCGACGCGCGCCGCCGTCGCCACCAATCGTGAAATCGTCGAGGTGCTGCATATTGTCGGCGCCGCCGACTCATTCATCGCCCGCGAGTTTCAGCGCCGCTTCCTGGCGCTCGGGCTTAGAGGCGCGCTGATCGGCGGCGCGGGCGCCGTCGTTTTCCTGCTCCTTGCCAGGGCCTTCACGCACCAATGGCGCACAACCGCAGGCGGCGAGCAAATGCAGGCGCTATTTGGAGATTTCTCGCTTGGTCTCGAGGGCCTCGGCGTGATCCTGCTGCTCGCCGGAGGCGTCGCCTTTCTCACAGGCTATCTCTCGCAACGCATCGTTTTCCACCATCTGCGGCGATTGGGATGAACACTCGCCCGACCGGCGCATTATCGCCATATCGACATCCGATGGTCTCGCCGAGAAGCGCGGCCCGGGCGGCGGCGGAAGGCGCGACACGGCGCCGGCGAAGGCGCGAATTGAGGGCGCGGCTGTGAAGCTGGGACGCATCGTCCTTTATGGGGTCCTCGGGACGCTGGGGCTTGGGGGCCTGTTGTTTGGCGCCGGCTTTGTCTGGTTCGCGTCGACGTTGGCGCGGGTCGAGCCCCGCCTGTCGATCAAGGCCGAAGGCGTCGTCGCCCTCACCGGCGGCTCGGACCGCGTGCTGGAAGCCGCGGAATTTCTCGCGCGCGGCCAAGCCAAGCGCATGCTCATCACCGGCGTCAATCGCGCCACGCGCAGCTCCGTGCTCGCCAATCTCCTTCCGGTGTCGCGCGACGTTTTCAATTGCTGCGTCGATCTCGGCTATCAGGCGCTCGACACGATGGGCAATGCAAAAGAGACAAAGGAATGGGCGCAGGCGCGCAACATCTCGCGCACGATCATCGTCGTCACCTCGAATTATCACATGCCGCGCGCGCTGGTTGAGCTGTCGGCCGAACTTCCCGACGTCGCGCTTTATCCTTTTCCCGTCGTGAGCGAACATGTCGACGTCACGCAATGGGCGACGGATTTCGGAGTCATGCGCCTGGTCGGCGGCGAATATGTGAAATATCTGGGCGCGCTCGCCCGCATCCGCGTGAAGCCGAACGAAAGCGACGTCGATACCGCGCCATTGCGCCGCAGCCAGACCGCGGCCGAGTGAGCGCCTTGTGAAGCGACCGGCCGCTGGCGTAAAAGGCGCCACACTCGCCCCGTGGAGCCAATGATGATCGTCCTGCGCTCGCTCGTCTTCCAGATCCTTTTTCTTATCAATGTCGTCGTGTTGATGGTGATCTGGCTGCCGGGCCTTTTCATGCGCCGCGGCGTCTCCCTGGAGCTCGGCCGCACATGGGGCCGCACGAATCTCTGGCTTCTGGACAAGATTTGCGGACTGAGCATCGCGTGGCGCGGACTCGACAATATTCCGCCGCAGGTCGGCGCGCTGATCGTTGCGAGCAAGCATCAATCGATCTGGGACACGTTCGTCCTGCCGATCCGCTTTCCCGACTTCAGCTATATTCTCAAGCGCGAATTGATCTGGCTGCCGTTCTTCGGCTGGCATCTCCTCGCCGCCGAACAGGTCGGCATCAACCGGGCGAAAGGCGGCAAGCTGCTGCCTCAGCTCATCGAAAAGTCGAAGAAGATTTTCGCGCAACGCCGACAGCTCTTTATCTTTCCGGAAGGCACGCGCCGACCGGCGGGCGCGCCGCCGCTCTATAAGATGGGCGTCGCGCATCTCTACGCCGCAACTGGCGTCCCGGTTCTGCCGGTGGCGCTCAACGCCGGCCTGTTCTGGCCGCGTCGCTCCTTCCTCATCTATCCCGGAACCGCAGTGATCGAGTTTCTGCCCGTCATTCCGCCCGGGCTTCCCCCGCGCGAATTTTTTGGCAGGATGCAGGCCGCCATCGAGACGGCTTCAAACCGATTGATCGAGGAAGCCGTGGCGCGGGATCCGAGCATCGCCGCGCGTGTCGCGGAAAATCGGGCGAAGGCCATCCTCGGGGACAAGGCGCGCGGCGCGTCGCAGGCCGAAAAAGCCGAGATCGCGCGCGACGGCGCCGGTCCTGATGGCGCGGACTAGACGCTGGCGGCGCCGGTCAGCACGGGCCGCGTCTCGTAAAGTGGATAATCCGCTTCGACGATATAAGGGCCGCCTCCAACGGAGTCGCGCGAGGAATAGAGCACGAAGCGCTCCGCCCGGAAACGCAGCGGCGGGAAATAGCCGCGAGCGCCGAGATAGGCGGCGACAGCGGCGGACGTGGCGCCGCGCAGCCTCGCGAGAGTCACATGTGGCGCGAATTTCCTGGGTTCGGGCGGCGCGCCGAGGCGACGCAGAAGCCGCTCCTGCTCGGCTTGCATCTCGAGCAGCGCCGGATCCGGCCGCGCGCGCGCGATGAGCGCTCGCGGCTTGTCGCCGCCGAACGAGGACAATTGGTCAATCGTCACCTCGACCTCGGGTCGGCGGATGAACGTCAGAGCATTCGCCACGTCGCGCGCGAAGGCGTCGTCGACGTCGCCGATGAAACGCAGGGTGACATGGTAGTTCTCCACATCGATCCAGCGCGCGCCCGAGACGCCCCCGCGCAGTCGCGCGAGGCTCTCGGCGATATGGGGAGGAACTTCCAGCGCTGTGAAAAGTCTCGGCATTTGCTCCTCCTGAGGTTGACGAAACTTGCGCGCTAACGCGCGCGTGAATTTTTTCGCGCGCCGGAAATCGGCGATGACTTTCTCGATAATGGGGGCAATCTTCGTGACGATCTTGGCGACTCCCGCGGCGTTGGGATGCATGCCGTCGCTCATGAGCAGTTTGGGATCGCCCCAGACGCCTTCCCCGAAGGAGGAAATCATCGTCACTCCATATTTGGCGGCGAGCGCGGGATAGATCGAATTCGAATTCCTGACGGTAAGCTTGCCCAAAATTGTCGCTCGAGACCATGCCCGACAATATGACGGTGACGCCTTTTGACTGAAAGGCTTCAATCATCTTCTCGAGATTGGCGCGAGCCTCCCGGAGCGGCAATCCGTTCAGCATGTCGTTCGCGCCGAGTTCGAGGATGACGATGTCCACGGGCCCCGCTGACAAGGCGTAGTCGAGACGTTCGAGACCCATGGCCGTCGTGTCGCCCGAAACGCCGGCGTTGATCACCGCCGCGTCGAAACCGTCCGCCGTCAGGCGCCTGTTCAGTTGCGCCGGCAGCGTGTCCTGGGCCGAGAGGCCGGGGCCGGCGGTCAGACTGTCGCCAAACGCGAGAATGCGAATCGCCGCGGCCCGGGCGCCGCCGGCGGCGGCGAAGGCCATGGCGAATAGAGCGATTTGAAGACAGCGCCTGAACAAGCGATAAGGCGGGACAGGCTCAGGCGTCTGATGCGGCGCGTCGTTCAAGGATAGCTTCTCCGTGCAATCTGCCATCGAACTTGCTGCCATCGAACTTGCGGACGTCGACCTCACCCTGGGCGAGGGCGCCGCGCGGGTGCATGTTCTCAAAGGGATCAGCTTGAGTATAGCCCATGGCGAGACGGTGAGTCTCTTGGGACCGTCCGGTTCAGGCAAATCCACCCTGCTCATGACGCTCGCCGGATTGGAGCGGCCCGATACCGGGACCGTCAAAATCGATGGCCGCGACCTCGGCCCCCTCTCGGAGGACGCATTGGCGCGCTTCCGTGGCGAAAAAATAGGCGTGGTCTTCCAGTCTTTCCAGTTGATCCCGACCATGACCGCGCTGGAGAACGTCGCCATTCCGCTCGAGCTGGCCGGGAACCCGGACGCTTTCGAGATTGCGGAGGCGGAACTTTCCGCGGTCGGCCTCGGCGCGCGTCTGGCGCACTACCCGACGCAGCTCTCGGGCGGCGAACAGCAGCGCGTGGCGCTGGCCCGCGCGCTCGCCCCCGATCCGCTGATCCTTGCCGCCGACGAACCGACGGGCAACCTCGACTCGGAGACCGGCGCGTCGATCGTCGATCTGATCTTCGCCCAGCAGAAGCGCCGGGGGGCGACGCTGGTTCTCGTCACCCATGACGCCGGGCTCGCCGCGCGGTGCGCGCGCCGCGTGCGGCTGCGCTCGGGCCGCGTCGACGCGGACGACGCCTGATGCCTGCGCCAAGCTCCAGCTCTGGCTCGCCCTCCCGCTCCCCGGCGCGTCTGCCCTTCGGCGTGCGCTACGCCTTGCGCGATCTTTCGGCGGATCCGCGCGGGTTTGGCATTTTCATCGCCTGCATCGTGATCGGCGTTGCGGCGATTTCGGGGGTCGCGGGCCTGTCGCGCTCGCTCGCGGAGGGGCTCGCGCGCGAAGGCCGCACGATTCTGGGCGGCGACGCCTCTTTCAGCCTCGTCGCGCGGGAGCTGTCTGCCCAACAGCGGGCCTATCTCGACGCGCGCGGGCGTCTTTCCGACATCGCGCTGATGCGCGCCATGGCGCGACGCGACGACGGCGAGGCCGCGATGGTGGAAATCAAGGCGGTCGAGGCCGAGGCATATCCCGGCTTCGGCGTCGTCGCCGCTTGATCCCCCCCTCCCCGTCGCGCAGGCGCTTGCGACGGCGAACGGCCTGCCGGGCGTCGTGGTCGACCCGTTGCTTCTCGCCCGCCTCGACGTCAAGCTTGGCGACGCCGTGATGATCGGCAACGCGCGCGTCGCGCTGCGCGCCAAACTGCAAAGCGAGCCCGACAAGCTTGCGGGCGGCGTGGGCTTCGGCCCGCGCGTCTTGATGTCGCGCGAAACGCTCGCCCTCACGGGCCTCGCCACGCCGGGCGCGATCGTGCGCCATGTCACGCGCGTGACGCTTCCGGGCGAACCCGCCGACGCGGCCGCCAAGGCGCTCGTTTCCGACGCCGACGCGGCTTTCCCGCAGGCCGGATGGGAGACACGGACGCGCGACGCCGTGTCGCCGCAGTTCTCGCGCAATCTCGATCGCTTCGCCCAATTGCTGACCCTCGTCGCCCTGACCGCGCTCGTCGCGGGCGGCGCCGGCGTGGCGAACGCCGTGCAAGCCTTCGTGGAGCGCAAGCGCACGCAATTCGCCGTGTTGAAGGCGTTGGGCGCATCGGGCTCGCGGGTTTTCGCCATCGCGCTCGCGCAGGTGACGGCCGCCGCCGCCTTCGCCATCGCCATCGGCCTTCTCCTCGGGGCGCTCATCCCCTGGTCGGCGGCGCAAGCCCTCCGCGAGGTAGCAGAGCTTCCGGTCTCCGCCGCGCTCGACGCGCGCGGCGCGCTGCTCGGCGCGCTTTACGGCTTGCTCGTCACGCTCATCTTCGCGCTCGTCCCGTTGGGGCGCGCGCATGAAATCCCCGTCGCGGCGTTGCTGCGCGACGATCCACGCGGCGTGCGGCTCCTGCGCTACCGGATGGCCGCGGTCGCCGCGGCGACGGCGCTCGCCTTGCTCGTCGTCCTCACATCCTCGGACCTCAAGCTCGGCGCGGCCTATGTGGGCGCGGCGGCGGGGGCGTTCGCGCTGCTGCGCGCCGCCGCCTGGGCGACCATGCGGATCGCGCGCGCGCTGCCGCGGCCGGCCGATGCGCGGTTGCGCCTCGCGCTCGCCAACATATGGCGGCCGCGAAGTCTCACCCCGGCGCTCGTCATCTCCATCGGCCTGACCCAGACGCTCCTCGTTGCGCTCGCGCTGGTGGAGGGGTCCATCCATCAGGAGCTGGCGCGCGCCGACACGGGCGAGATTCCAAATTTCTTCTTTATCGACGCGCCGAAGGCGCAGGCGCAGGCTTTCAACGCCTTCCTTCTCGAGCAGGCGCCCGAGGCGAAGATCGAACATGTGCCGATGATGCGGGGCCGCATTGTCGAATTGAAAGGCGTCCCTGTCGAGAAGATCACGGTCGCCGACGACGCCAAATGGGCGCTCGAGGGCGATCGCGGCGTGACCTTCTCGCCGAGCGTCCCGACGAACTCCGAACTCGTCGAAGGCGCGTGGTGGCCTGGCGACTACGACGGTCCGCCGCTCGTCTCGCTCGAGCAGCGCGTCGCCGAAGGGCTCGGCGTGTCGATCGGCGACGAGATCAAGGTCAATGTGCTCGGCCGCGACACGGTCGCGAAGATCGCGAGCCTGCGTAAGGTCGATTGGCGCAGCTTCGGCATTAATTTCGTCCTGGTCTTTTCTCCCAACGCTTTCGCGAAGGCTCCGTATATGGAGCTCTTCACCGTCGCCTATGGCGCGCCGTCAATCGCCGCACGCGATGCGATGGACGCGAGATTGGCGCGAGAGGCGGCAAAGCGCTTTCCGATGATCGTCTCGGTTCGCGTCAAGGAAGCCCTCGCCGCCATCGACAAGATTGCCGGACAATTGGCGCTCGCGGCGCGCGCGGCCGCCGCCGTCGCCGTCGTCACCGCCATATTGGCGCTCGCAAGCGCCGTCGTGAGCGGACAGCGGGCAAGACTGCATGACGCGGTCGTCCTGAAGACGCTGGGCGCGACCCGACCTTGGCTCGCGACCGCCTATGGTCTCGAGTTCGGCCTCGTGGGGCTCGTCGCGTCGCTGTTCGCGATTGCGGCGGGCGCCGCCGGCGCCTTCGCGATGACGCGCTTCGTCATGAAAATTGACTTCGCCTTCCCTTTGGGCGTCGTCGCCGCGACGACGCTCGCGACGCTGCTCGCGACGATCGGCCTCGGCCTCGCAGGCACCTGGCGCGTGCTGTCGCGACGGCCGGGACCGGAGTTGCGGGAGCTATGAGGCGCAGATCATCATCCGTCCCGACCGTTTCGCACTGTGAAATCGATATTGCCTTCCACAATGTCGCCGTCGGTGGACAGGACCCGGTAGTGCAGCCGGTAGACGCCAGGATCGAGCGCAGGCGCCGGCAGAACCATCTCGCGCGAGGCTTCCTTCTGGGTCGACCGGGTTAACGTCTCTCCCCTCCCGTCGAGCAGCGTCACGGTGGAGAAAATCGCGTCGGCCTTGCCTGAAAAAACGAGCTTGATACGCGGCAGCGAATGCAGGACCTCCTGCTTGCTGGCGGGCACCGAGTCGATGAGATAGGCGTGAGCCTGAGCCGGAGCGGCCGCCATGGCGAGTGCGGAGATTGCGCCGGCGGAGACGGCGAGGGCGCGCACGCGGCGAGTGCATACGGGAAGCTTAATCATCGCATTACTCCATCAGCGCGCCAACGGACGGCGCGGGAGAGTCGTTCATGAACGCGGGCCGGGCCGCCGGCGTTCGTCGCCAGCGGCGTTTTTTTGAATGCGTCCACGCGACAACTCCCGCGTCCGACGAGACGCCGGCTGCGGCGGCTTCTTGGGGTGACGCGGGCGCGAGGCGGCCGATGGCGGTTTCCGCCGCGCCCCTCTTCGCCGCTTGCCTTCGCCCCTTGCCTTCGCCCCTTGCCTTCGCCCCTTGCCCTCGGCCTCCTGGGGCATTAAAAGGCCCGAGGCGCCGCCGGCCGTGAGGTCGTTTCGGCGCTTTTTGGCTTGACCGCCGCCGTGCCGGGACGAGCCGCAAACTCCGTTGGAAAGCCGAAACTGGTGCCTGACAAGAGCGTTTATTCGCTGCCCAATATCGGTATCGCGATCCTCGCTGGCCTCGCCGCCGCGGCAATCGCCGCGGTCGTGACCCGCGGCGGCGTCGGCGGACTCGTCTTCGCCCATCTCGCGCCCTTGCCGATTGCGATCGTCGCCTTCGGGTTCGGCCTCGGCCATGCCGCCACCTCGGCGCTCGTCGCGACGCTTATTCTCACGATCTATCCGCATCCCCTGATTGGCATGGGCTACGCCCTGCTGGTGGCCGGCCCCGCGTGGCTCGCCGCTTACGCCGCCTCAGGCGCCCCCCGCGGCCGACGCGACCTCCTCACCGCCAATGTTTCGAGCTGGGCCTGTCTGGCGGCGGCCGCCGTCCTCGCCCTCGCCGTTATTCTCTGGCTCATCGTGGCCTCGATCAGCTTCGGTTCGCTGGACGAGGCGCTGAACCCGATCCGCGCTCGCGCTTTCCTCCTGCTCGACACGATGCGCCGGGAGAAGGAACTCCCGGAGGCGATGGATCCTACCGAACTCTCGGGCCAAGTGGCGCGCGCCATTCCCGCTTTTCTCGCGGGCTATGGCCTGTTCATTCATATCGCCAACCTCTGGGCGGGCGCCGCCATCGCACGCGCCTCGTCGCTTCTGACCCGAAAGTGGCCGGACGTCGCCCAGGACTTCCGTCTCCCGCGCGCCGTCGGCGGGCTGTTCGTCTCGGGCGTCGCGCTGTCCTTCTTCAGCGGGCCGTCGGGGCCGATCGGCCTGGTGCTGGCGACCACCATGGGGACGCTGCTGGCCCTTCAGGGGCTCGCGGTCGTCCACGTCTATGTGCGCGGTTCGAAGTCGAGCGTCCTGGTCCTGTCGGTGCTTTACTTCACGCTTGGCCTGCTCGGCTGGCCGATCGTGCCGCTCGCCGTGCTCGGCGGCGCCGACACACTCTTCAACTATCGCGACCGAAAACTGGCCGCAGCGCCCCAGAAATCAGCCGATCCGGATTGACTTCGGCAAGATTTTCCTCACAAAGGCGCGAACTCTCGGAGAAGAAAAATGGAAGTTATTCTGCTCGAACGCGTGGCCAAGCTCGGCCAGATGGGCGAAACGGTGCGCGTGCGCGACGGCTACGCCCGCAATTTCCTCCTCGCCCGCGGCAAGGCCCTGCGCGCGACCGAAAACAACAAGAAGCACTTCGAAACCCAGCGCGCCCAGATCGAGGCCCGAAATCTCGAAGCGAAGAAAGAGGCGGAAGTCGTCGCCGAGAAACTCGACGGCCAGAGCTTCGTCATCATCCGTCAAGCGGGCGAGAGCGGCCATCTCTATGGCTCAGTCGCGACGCGCGACATCGCGGAGGCGGCGACAGCGGGCGGATTTTCGCTCAACCGCAATCAGATTGTCCTTACCCATCCGATCAAGGCGCTTGGCCTCCATACCCTCCCCGTTCACCTCCATCCCGAGGTAGACGTGAAGATCACGGTCAATGTCGCGCGATCCCAGGAGGAAGCCGAGCGCCAGGCGCGCGGCGAGTTGGTCTCGCAGCGTGAAGAGACCTCGATCGACGATCTGGGCCTCGAAGTCGGCGCCGCGCTCGCCGAGGCCGGGGACGTGGAGCTCTAAGCGTCAACACGACGCCCGTCACTTTTTCTGAAAACCCGGCGTCCGACGGCGCCGGGTTTTTATTTGTGCGAACATCAATTTGGGAGTCGATGGCAAGTCCCTTTCGCCGTCGTGTGGCGTCCGCGTTGTCGCGGGTGTGGAAAAAACTCGCAAGTACAGGCGCGTAACGAAGTGTTAAGCATGGCGTCTAGCGCCCGCTCACGCTTCATGCAAATGTCTCGGCGTCCGGGGCCGCTCCGCGTGCCTGTCTGAAGCGCCCCGACGTCACCAGATAGATCGAGCAAAGATGCCTCCAATCGAACAATTGGCGGGGCGCCGCGCATTTCCCGTCGCGCAGCCGGACGCGCCAGCCTATCGCACGCCCCCGCATAATCTCGAAGCCGAACAGGCGCTGCTCGGCGCCATACTGATCAACAACGACGCTTTCGACCGCGTCTCGGATTTCCTGCGTCCGAACCATTTTTCGGAAGACCTCCATCGTCGCATCTTCGAGACGGCGGGACAGCTCATCCGAAACGGCAAGCTCGCGACCGTCGTCACGCTGAAGACGTTTCTTACCGATATCGAATTGCCCGCCGGCGTCACCATGCAGGCCTATCTCGCCCGGCTGGCGGCGGAAGCGACAACCATCATCAACGCCGAGGATTATGGGCGGATCGTCCACGACCTCGCAACGCGCCGCGACCTGATTACGATTGGCGAGGACATCGTCAATACGGCCTTCGAACTCGCCGATCGACTCGAGTCCGCGCGCGCAGATCGAAGAGGCGGAGCGCAAGCTCTATTCGATCGCCGAGACCGGCCGCTACGAAGGCGGCTTCCAGCGCTTCTCCGACGCGCTCTCCATCGCGATCGACATGGCGTCGAGCGCCTATATGCGCGATGGGCATCTCTCCGGCATTGCGACGGGCCTTGTCGACCTGGACGAGAAGATGGGCGGGCTGCAAAAATCCGACCTCATCATCGTCGCCGGACGTCCCGGCATGGGCAAGACCGCGCTCGCCACGAACATCGCCTTCAACGTCGCCAAGTCCTATCAATTCGAGACCGAGCCCGACGGCGCGCACAAGACGATCAATGGCGGGATCGTCGGCTTCTTCTCGCTCGAAATGTCGGCGGAGCAACTGGCGACGCGCGTCATCGCCGAACAGTCCGGCGTGCCGAGCTACAAAATCCGGCGCGGCGACCTCAATCAGGACGATTTCGAGCGGATCGTGCAAGCTTCGCGCGAAATGCAGAGCATTCCGTTTTTCATCGACCAGAGCGGCGGCATTTCCATCGCGCAGCTCACGGCGCGGGCGCGTCGGTTGAAGCGGCAGAAGGGCCTCGACCTGCTTGTCGTCGACTATCTGCAGCTTCTCGCCGGCTCGAAGTCGCGCTCCGACAATCGCGTTCAGGAATTGACCGAAATCACCACCGGCCTCAAGGCTCTCGCCAAAGAGCTGAACGTGCCGATCATCGCGCTCTCGCAGCTTTCGCGTCAGGTCGAAAATCGCGACGACAAGCGTCCGCAACTCTCCGATCTGCGCGAATCCGGCTCGATCGAGCAGGATGCCGACGTTGTGCTCTTCGTTTATCGCGAGGAATATTATCTGCGCAATCGAGAGCCGCGCGAAGGCACGGAAGAACACATTAACTGGATGTCCGACATGGAGCGCGCGCATGGCCGCGCTGAAGCGATCATCGGCAAGCAACGTCACGGCCCAACGGGCACGGTGTCACTGGCCTTCGAGGCGGAGCTGACCCGCTTTTCCAATCTCGCGGACGAAGACAAGCTGCCAGCGCGAACTTAAAAAAAGCCCCGCCGCGACGCGACAGGGCTCATCGGCGACGAAATCTCGCGCCGTTAATCGCGCGTCGCCACCGTCCAGGCACGTTTCGAGCGATCGAAGCGGAATCCCGGCGCCGTGCGCAGATTGTCCTTGGTGGCGTTCATCGTCAGCCACCACTTATTGTCGCGCTGCGCGGCCGCAACGGCGTCGAACGGCACGGCGATGTCTTTCTCGCCCATGCCGAGGAAGCCGCCCACCGAAACGATCACAGCCTGGATCCTGCCCTCTTCGTCGAGCAGCATATCCTTGATCTCGCCGATCTTATTTTCCTGCGGGTCGTAGACGTTCTGGTCGTACCAGTTGGAAATGGCCGTTGCGTGGGTCGGCAAGGTTGTGAGCAACTGCGCCGCAGCGCCCGTACGCCCCATGACGCCGGCTCCCTGCCCCATCTGCCCGCCGCGGGTTCCTGCGCTGCTTTGCGCGTAGACGACCCCGGCCCCGGCCGTGGCCAGCGCAGCCGTCAAGATCATTGCTTTGAACATGTCTGTACTCCGTCGTCGCTAGGACTCGAGCGCACGTGACGCACACGCGTTTCACGTGCCCTAACAACGGACGTGCTCAGGCGTTGTTCCGAACGGCGCCCTCGGGCCTATCTCGGCAGCGCCGCCCAATAATCGAGATCGAGAAGAACGGCCGGATCGGGCTTGCCGTCCTCGCCCGTGAGCGGGAAGGCGGCGCAAGGCTTGTCCTTTGTCGCAACGAGACGCAGGCGTAGCGCGCCAATGTCGTTGCGGCCGGGGATTTCGGCTTTGTCGAGGACTTCGCTCCAGGCGAAGATGGTGCCGCCGGAAAAGAGCGGATTGACATGCTTGCCGCCGTTGACCGCGGCGATGTGGAAAGCATTTTCGAGACCGTTGAACGACAATGCGCGCGCCGTCGAGATCACGTGGCCGCCATAGATGATGCGCTTTCCGAATCGTCCCTGCAACTCGTAATATTGATTGAAATGCACTTTCGAATTGTTCTGATAGAGGCGCGTGGCGAGCTGATGCTCAGCCTCCTCTACCGTCATGCCGTCGATATGATCGATCTTCTCGCCCTTCTCGTAATCGCCCCAGACGAACGGCGAGCCGGCAAGCGCCTTGTCATAGGCCGCGATATTGATCGTCGGCACCGCCCTGCCGAGTTCGGACGGCGCGACGGCCCTGGGCAGATCCGGCACGACGGCGGGGCCGACAGGCGCGTCCTTGTCCCGCTTCTTCACCATCACCCAACGCGCGTAGGAGAGCACCGTCTCGCCGCGCTGGTTCCTGCCGGTCGTGCGAACATAGACGACGCCGGTCTCCCTGTTGGAGTTCTCCTTGAGGCCGATGACTTCCGAGGTCGAGTTCGAGCGTATCGCCCGGATAGACGGGAAGAAGAAATCTGAGGTCCGCATAGCCGAGGTTGGCGAGCGCGTTGAGCGACACGTCCGGCACGGTCTTGCCGAGCACGAGATGGAAGACCAGCAGATCGTCGATCGGCGCGTCCGTGTAGCCGATCGCCTGCGCGAAGGCTTTTGACGACTGCACGGCGAAGCGCGGCAGATAGAGCGCGGTGTAGAGCGCGACCTCGCCGACCGTGACGGTGCGCGGCGCGGCGTGGCGCAGGATCTGCCCGATTTTGAAATCCTCGAAAAAATTGCCGACGTTGATTTTAGACTTGCTCATCTCTCTAGCCGTTTGTTGGCGCCAGCCTCGCCAGCGCGTCGAGATAGGGCGCGGGGTCTCCCGCAATGAAAAGCTTTTTCACTCGGCTCGTCTCGCCGGAGCGCAAGGTTACCGCCCGCTTCGGGGCGTCGAGCGTCTTCGCGACGAGGTCGATCAGCGCGGCGTTGGCGCGGCCGTCTTCCGGCGCCGCCCGCACGCGCGCCTTCACCACGATCCGGCCGTCGGACAGCGCCTCGAGGCCCTCGATGGCGTCGCGCCCGCCCCTGGGCGTCAGACGCAGCCAGAGCGTGACGCCGCCGGGCTCCGCCGACCAAGGGGCCGACTCAGCCGAGAGCAAGTCCGCCGGCGCCGCGGGCGATAAGATCGCGCAGGAATTGCAGGCCCAGGAGAAGAATGAGCGGCGAGATGTCGAGTCCGCCGACGTTCGGCAACACCGAACGGATCGGACGCAGCAGCGGCTCCGTCAGCGCGTCGACGGTGCGCCAAATGGTTTGCGCCGCCTGCGAGCGGGTGTTCAGCACGTCGAAGGCGACGAGCCAGGACAGAACGACGGAGACGACGACCACCCACCAATAAAGGTCGATGACGGTCAGAAGGAGATTTACGATTGCATATGACATATCGGATGACCCGGGTTTTAGGGCTGAGCTTGTCTAGCCTCCCGGCGACCGCGCGGCAAACGTTTTCGAAGCGCCGCCGGCGCACGGGAAAAACGGCGTGACCGCGTATCGGCGATTGACAGGAATTGTCGCGCCGTGTACCCACCCGCCTCGGACCGGGGCTGTAGCTCAGATGGGAGAGCGCTGCAATCGCACTGCAGAGGTCCGGGGTTCGATTCCCCGCAGCTCCACCAATAGAATTAAGCATTTAGCCAGCATTGCCCGGTGGGCCGTTTCGGGGCGAGCGAGCATATAGCGCGCAAAACTCGCCCCTGCCCTTCGCCACCCGTGCCCGGCACGCCGCCCTGAGACACCATGACCATCACTCGCGCTCAGCGCCGCCCTGCGGGCGTGCCGGCAGCCCGCCCCGCCCGGCTTCACCCTCCCACCACCGCGGCCAGCCGCATTGACTCGTCGAAGCGCTTCGCCATCGACTTCGAAACGAGTTGCGCGGCATATGAACTACACGACGGTCTTTGACGTCTCACAAAGCGGCTATGCGGCTTGGTGGTTTCCCGCCGCCGGCCTCGCTTTCTTTATTTTTTTCGCGATCTTCGTGAACCGGATGCGCAGACTTGCTCTCGCATTCACCGCGCTTTGGACAATCCTGGTTTTTGCTTCGACCTACGCGGACTACAGGGGCGCCGTGGCGAAATTGCGAGAGGGACGTTACGCCATCGCCGAAGGTCCCGTGACCGAGTTTGCCAAATTACCGAAAGGGGCGTGGCAGATAAATCAAAAGGCCGAAACCTTTGTCGTTGGCGGCCAGCGTTTCACTTACCACGGAGCTGTCGTCACCGCCGGGTTTCATCAGATGGCCTCGCAAGGCGGTCCGATCCATGAAGGGCTCCAGGTCCGTATTACATATTCAGGACTTGAAACGGCCACACGATGCGGAACCGCGTGGCGTCGGTCACGTGCGCCAGGGATGCTCGGGCAGATCGCAGACGCCGATGGCGCCTCCGCCAGCTTGCGCGACCGCATGATCGTTCTCCACCGAGCTGCCCGACACGCCGATGGCGCCGATCATCACGCCGTCGGCGTCCACAATTGGAAGGCCGCCCGGGAAGGTGATGAGCCCGTCGTTAGAATGTTCGATGCCGAACAGCGGGCCTCCCGGCTGAGAAAGCCTGCCGATCTGCCCCGTCGGCATGCCGAAAAAGACCGCGGTCCTCGCCTTTTTGATCGCGATGTCGATGCTGCCGACCCACGCGTCATCCATGCGGTAAAATCCCTTGAGATTCGCCCTGAATCAACGACGGCGACGCACATCTGAGTCTTGAGTTCGAGCGCGCGCTTCCTTGCCGCCGCAATCGCCTTTTCCGCCTGATCGATCGTTACATGCATCGTCATACTCCTTGTCGGCGCCGAGACGCCCGCAACATGGACTTGGCCTTGACCGGCCCCTGTGGGGCGGCCGCGCCGCCCTCATACAAATCCATCGCCTCCATCGCCGCCTTTTCGCACCTGATGTGTCGCGCTGAAGGTTTCAAGCCCGAGATTGTCAAATCGCGCAGCCTTCGTTATCTGCCCGGGCCTTTCGGGCGGCGTAGCGGGCGTCTCTGGCGGCCTTGCGTTCCGCCGCAGAAGCAACCTCGCGCTCCGCCTGTTCAGCCGCTTTAGCGTCACGTTCCGCCTGTTCGGCCTTGAGCGAGATTTCCGCGGAGTGCTTCAGCTTGCGCCTTGCGTGCTTCGTTGGCCAACCCAGCGGCTTCGCGCTTTTCGGCGCGCGCTTCGCGCGCCGAAATGACTGCTTGCCGGGCAGTCGACCGTTCCGCCGCTCCCTCGTTGATCTGGGCAGTCAAGGCGCGGAATTTTTCCATCGTCGCTTTTTTTGCGGCCGCAGCGGCGTTTCTGCGGTCGTCGAGACTTGTATTCTTGAAAAGTGCCATTCTTATCATCCTCGCTGATCTTAGCTTGTTTTTCGTCGTTCGTGAGATTTAGGGGATTCCTGCGCCGTCGAATAAAGCGCGGTTACATGCGGTGCGTGCAAGAAGAGCCGCGCGCACCGGCCCTCTACAGCCTCTCGCGCGAGACGTCCACACGGTATCTCCGACCTAATAAGGGGAATTGGCCTGCTTGCTGCGAAGGGACCGGAGTTC
>CAVQNJ010000026.1:0-166170 GCA_963713845.1 uncultured Alphaproteobacteria bacterium | reverse complement strand
CTGTGTACGTCTGCTTCGTTCAGCGTCTTGCTGGAAGCATGGGCCCGCGCTTGATCATCGTTTCCAACCGCGTCGCAGCGCCGGAACCGGAGTGGGCGCCACCGCGCTGGCGGCTTGACTGTCGCCGTGAAGGCCGCCCTCAAGAACCGCAATGGCCTGTGGTTCGGCTGGAGCGGCGAGGTCGCTGACGAGCCCAACCCCGAGCCGGATACGATCGAATTCAAGAACATAACCTACGTCCTTGATCGACCTCTCGAGAACGACTTGCAGGAATATTACAACGGCCTCGCCAACAGCGTGTTGTGGCCGATTCTCCACTACCGCGGCGACCTGCAGGAAGTATCCCGCGCCGACGCCAGCCGGATACATGCGCGTCAACCGGCTGTTCGCCGACCAGCTGAGTCCACCCATCAGGACGACGACGTCATCTGGGTCCACGATTATCATCTGATGCCCTTCGGACGGGAGCTGCGCGCCAAGGGGCACAAGAACCGAATCGGATTTTTTTCTTCACATTCCCTTCGCGCCGCCCGACATCGCGCAGGGGTTGCCGTCGCACAGAGAGATCCTCGGCAGCCTGGCCTATTACGATCTCGTCGGATTTCAGACGGAGAACGATCGCGACAA
The DNA here is from genome assembly GCA_963713845.1 of uncultured Alphaproteobacteria bacterium. Classification (GTDB taxonomy): domain Bacteria; phylum Pseudomonadota; class Alphaproteobacteria; order Rhizobiales; family Beijerinckiaceae; genus Methylocystis. The sequence goes on along the minus strand of CAVQNJ010000026.1, from coordinate 165,543 downwards.
TTTCGCGAGCTATTTGACGATCCGCGGCGCCAAGCCGCTTCGCAATGGCGCTTACGAGATTGACGGACAACGGGTCCGGCTCGGCGCATTTCCCGTCAGCATTGAGACGGCGATCTATGCGCGGATGGCGCGTAACGCTGCGCGGTCGTCGCTCGTTCAGCGCCTGAAGGAAAGCCTTGGCGAATGCCGCTTGATCCTGGGCGTCGACCGGCTCGACTATTCCAAGGGCATCCCCGAACGGATCAAGGGTTTCGAACGGTTTCTCGAGGCAAACCCGCGCTGGCATGCGAAAGTGACTCTGCTGCAGATAACGCCGAAGAGCCGATCCGAGATCAAGGAATATTCCGACATGGAGGCCGAGGTGACCGGCTTGATCGGCAGGATCAACGGTCGGTTCGGCGACGCCGCCTGGACGCCAATTCGCTATGTGAACAAGTCCTACTCGCGCACCGCGCTCGCCGGGATCTACCGCGCGGCGGACGTCGCGATGGTGACGCCGCTGCGCGACGGGATGAACCTCGTCGCCAAGGAATATGTCGCCGCGCAAAACGCCGACGATCCCGGCGTGCTCGTTCTGTCCGGAATTCGCCGGCGCGGCGAAGGAACTGAGTGGCGCGCTTCTCGTCAATCCGCATGAGGTCGACGGCGTCGCGGCGCACGCGCAGGCGCTCGAGATGAACGCCGAGGAGCGCCGCTCCCGGTCACGCGCCGATGCTGCCGCACGCTCCAGGTTAACGACGTCACCAAATGGGCTGACGGATTACCTAGCTGCGCTCGCACGACGCCGCCCGGCCCGCCGGCTACACAGCAGCCTGCGCACGCTGCTCGCTGCGCCGCAGGCGCGCGAGCCGACGGCGATGTTGTAGACCGGGGCGAGCATCACGTCCTGACGGTCTGGCGCCGCTGCGCTTCCTTCTGCGCCCCCGAGCTCGGTGCGGATCTCGTTCGGTGATCTCTTCCTGCCTGAGCTGGCCGGGCAACCGACAGTCAGCTCGTCGAGCATCCTCGCGACGTTGCTTTTTGGCCGCGCTCATCGCCCGCATGCGCGCCTCGTTCTCGGCGGCAAGCGATAGGTCAGCGCCTGGCAGAGTTCGGCGAACACGTATTCCTGGGCGAGTTCCGCAAGCAGCACCTGCGGAGGTAGCGTGATCAGCGGCGCGCGCAGCCGACCCGCGCGCGGGAAAGCGCGAAATCGAAGGACGCTAGCCTCGGTCGACGACCTCGATCTCGCCCGCGTCGGCGTCGCATTGACCACGTTGACGCGCGTCGCCCGCCCGAACCGATGCGGGCATAGAGCTGCTCGGTCACCCGGTCCGCGAGCGCGCCGACCTCGGCGACATGGGCGACCATCGGCCCGCTCCAGCCCGACCGCAGGCCGCGCTCGTCCGCCGCCAGCATCGCCGCGGCGCCGAGCAGAGGAGTTCGCGGCTTGTCGCCGTCCGCCTTCAGCGCCGCTCGGCCCGTCGAGCACCCGCCGGTTGAACGGCCCGGCGAACCCCTGCTCGGCGCAGACCGCAATCACGCAGATGCCCGTCGCGCCCGCGCGGGCCGCGCGCCGGCGCCGTCGCCAGCGAGCGCAGCGCCTGGGCGATCGCCGCGCCACCATCCCGGCATAGGCGCGCACGCCCCCGCATCAGCGCGCGCCTCGCGCGCCCGCGCCGCGGCGATGCCGCGCATGGCGGCGATCACCGACGCCAGCTGGCGCACCGAGCGGATGCGCGCGGAGACGTCGCTGAGCCGCTCGGTCATGCCGGCAGGCCCGCCGTGACGGAGCGCGCGCACGGCCTCGACCGACTTCGCCCGCGCCGCGTCGTCGCATGTCCCCTTGGTCATCGACCTGCGCGACGGCCTCGGGCGCGGCTCGTCGAGCTCGGCGGCAGTCCGCCGCCGCGCCCCGCGATCTTCGCGACCGGGGCCGCGTCGAGCACGCCGTCGCGCGAGCGCCGACGCGCAGCGCCGACCTGGTCGGCGAGCCGCAGCGGCGCGTAGCGCGGCTGGGCGAGCAGCGCGCGAATGCGCTCGCCGCGGCGATCGTCGCCCTGCACCCGCGCATCCGGCATGCCGCCGAAGCGGGTGAACATTTCCAGCTCGAGGAACTGCGCGTAGTCGAGCCGCAGCGTGCCGGCGGCCTCGCGCAGCGCCGGCGCCTGCGTCTTGCCGCCGACCCGGCTGACGCTGGTGCCGACATCGACCGCCGGCTTCTGGCCCTCGCTGAACAGCCTCGCATCGAGCACGATCTGGCCGTCGGTGATCGAGATCAGGTTGGTCGGGATGTAGGCCGCTGAGGTTGCCGGCGTCGGTCTCGGCGATCGGCAGCGCGGTCAGCGAGCCGCCGCCGTTCGCGGCGACAGCTTCGCCGCGCGCTCCAGCAGCCGGGCATGCAGGTAGAACACGTCGCCGGGATAGGCCTCCCGGCCCGGCGGCTGGTGGGTCAGCAGCGCGATTTCGCGATGGGTCGCGGCGTGGTTGGTCAGGTCGTCGAGCACGATCAGCGCGTGCCCGCCCGCGTCGCGGAAATACTCGGCGATGGTGATGCCGGCGAACGGCGCGATCCATTGCAGCCCGCGGCGAGCGCGGCGGCGCCGCCACCACGAACACGCAGCGCTGCGGCGCGCCCATGCGCCCGCACGGCGTCGATGGCGCGCGCGACGGCCGCGGATTTCTGGCCGACGGCGACATAGACGCAGACCATGTCGCGGGCGCTTCTGGTTGATGATGGTGTCGATGGCGATGGCGGTCTTGCCGGTCGCGCGGTCGCCGATGATCAGCTCGCGCTGGCCGCGGCCGAGCGCGAACAGCGCGTCGATCACCAGGATGCCGGTCTGCACCGGCTCGGTCACCAGGGCGCGGTCGATGATCGCCGGGCGCCGGCGCTCGACCGGGCAGCGCCGCGGCGGCGACCGGCGGGCCGCGTCCAGCGGCCGGCCGAGCGGGTCCACCACGCGGCCGAGCAGGCCCGGGCCGACCGGCACGCGCACGACCTCGCCCGTGCCGACACCAGCGAGCCGACGCCGATCGCCTCGACCTCGTCGAAAATCGCCGCGTTGATCGCATCCCTGTCCAACGACAGCGCATCGCCCATCCGGCCGCCTTCAGTTTTTGCGCCGGGATTGACAATCACCGTCTGATTGTCGCCGGCGGCGTTGTTTCCTGAGCCGACAGTCGAGGGATAGGGGTTGGGCGCGGCGCTATCGCAGGTCGTCGTCGAACCGGAGAGCGAGCAATTGGCCAGGGCTTTGTGCGCCGTCGCATCGAGCACGCAGACGATGACGAGAGCGGAGAAACGGACCGCGCAGGAGGCAGGATACCATGCTCTTTGGCCGCTTGTTCGAGTGCTGGCGGAAAAATCGCGACCGGCCATCCACATCGAAAAAATCCTCTAAATTAAGCCGTGCGATAAACCTCCTCACAAAACGCCGAACAAACGGACGAGCCCACGATCGGAACTTCTGAAAATTTTATCGAATGGACAAGGGGTTAAAGCATCGTTGGGCGTAATCGCCGCGCGAGCGTGACATTTTTGCATCGGTCGCGCCGGGAATTCGCGTGAGTTACTGATTATAAAAGGATTTTTGCGCTTGCGCGGGCGTGGGCGACCGGCGCAGCGGTCGCGACAGACCCTCACCGCCCAAGTCTTGATCATCCGACTCGCGGACAAAAGAACATTACGGATATCCGCGAAAGGTTCGCCCCGCGATTGATCCACCTTCTGAAGAGCAGAGGCGTCGCGGGCTGAAGGGGGAGATGGTCAAGGCGCGATCCTCCCCTTTGCTTTCCATGCCCGCTGGCGCGCTGTTTTCGCCGCCAATCGAGACGCCGCGCCGGGCTGGCGCATTTTTTTGTAAACAGGCAACCAATTTCCCTTTCGGGGGACCATCTCCCGGTTGTAAGATTTTATCAATTCGCTCCTAAGGCGGGAGGCGGCGGAGCCCTTGGGTGGGCTGAGTCCCAGCGGGAGTTGGTGACCGCGTCGGTTTGCGTGCGCAGGGCGTTTCATTTCGTGCCGAATTCCGGCGGGCGGGGCAGGCGTCGTCATGCAGGTCGTCGCATTTGTGTCGCTCAAGGGCGGCGCCGGCAAGAGCACGCTGGCGTCGAGCGTCGCCGTGACCGCGCATCTTCACGGCGCGCGCGTCGTCGTCTGCGACCTTGATCCGCTTCAATCCTTGGTCAAGTGGTCGCGCGCCCGCAAATCGCAGGATATCCCCGTGCATGCCGTCGAGCCCGACGAACTGGCGCCCTTGTTGAGCCGCTTGCGGCGGGCGGGCGCAAACCTCGCGGTCGTGGACACGCCGGGCGCAAATCATCGCTGTTGCGACGCCGCCATTCGCGCCGCGCGCCTCTGCGTGCTGCCGACGCGTCCCAATGCGCTCGATCTATGGGCGAGCGAGGCGACCCTCGCCCGGGTGAAGGCGGCGCGCACGGAATACGCTTTTCTCCTCAACCAATGCCCGCCAGCGCAGCAGAACGCGCGGGTGGCCCGCGGCGCACGGGCCCTGGCGGAAATGGGGGCGCTATTGACGCCCATGGTCTCCGCGCGGGTCGATTATCAGGAGGCGGTCCGTCTCGGCCTCGGCGTGAGCGAGCTGAAGCCCAATAGCATCGCCGCCCGGGAAATGGCCGAGCTGTGGCAATCCCTAAGTCGCCGCCTTCGGGGCGGCGACGAGGTCGAAACTCAGACGGCGCAGCCCCCGCCGGCCGCCGGGCCGGACTCGCTTGCCGCCCATTACCAGATCCTCTTTGACCAGGCCCTTCGCGTTGGCGGCGTCTACGCCGATTTTCTTCAAGCGATGCTGCGATCCGCGCAAGCGACTGATAAAGGACCTGCTACGGGCCCGCCTCCCGCAAAAACGCGACGCGTTTCCTGAGCTTTCGCTGTTAGCCAGCCCGCCAAGCTTATGCCGCCGATCCCCCAAACTTTCGACCGTCAGCCTTTATTTCGCTGCAGCAAACCCCAATATTCAAGAGCATCCACCGAGAAGGCGCTGCGCACAATGGACAACACTTATGACGACACGGACGGCCTGTCCGACCCCTTCAGCTACGAGGATCTCGTCTCGCAGCGGGCCATGGCCTTTTTTCATGTGGCGCGACTGACCGACACAGTGCAGGACGAGGCGGTGAAGGAATTATGCCTGACCATGCTGCGCAAGCTCAACGCCAGCATCAAGGCCCCCTCGACAGCGGAATTGCGCACGATCGACAGCGCGAAAGGCGGCCGCTGAGCCGCCGCCGGCCCTGCCCGGGGATGTGGCCATCGCGCCACAGAAGAGCCCAAATCACAGGGGACGCCCGCGTCGAACACAGTTTTGCCACAGGCCGCCTATCGAATGATGGCGTGCTCTCCTTGGGCATTCCTCCCTGAACTTGGGCCGCTGGCGATCAGCGGCTCTTTTTTTGGAAGACTGCGCGCTGGCGTCTTGCCTGTGGAAAACTCGCTCGAGGGCAGCGTTGACTGCGCTGTCGTCATCTACGGTGGGCGGAGCGGGTTAACCCCCACGCGACGCCCGCGAATGCTCCGCAGCGGCAAGCCGAACTGCGGACATGTCGAGATTCTGTATAAAAATCAAGAAGGAAAGTGTGAATGCGCATCTTTATCCGGATTTCGGCCCTGCTGGCGTTGCTCATCGCGGCGCCCGCGATGGCGCAGGGCACTTCGGCGCAGCGCGAGGCCTGTGAGGACGACGCTTACCGCCTCTGTCAGGCCCATGTTCCGGATGCGATCGCGATTGAAAAATGTCTGCGCGCCAATGCGGGCGCACTCTCCGACGCCTGCCGCGCCGAACTCGGTCTGTCGCCGGCCAAGTCGGCGGGCAAGAAAAAGAAGCGCTGATCGCCTCGTCTAGTCTCTCGACTTTCCGCCAAAAAGGGCGATGACGCCGGAGAAGTCTTTGTCTCCGCCGCCCTGAGCCTCGAAGAGGGCATAGAGCTGCGCGGCCGCCGCGCAGAGCGGCGTGACCGCGCCCGCTCCTGCCGCCTCCTTGTCGGCAAGCCTGAGATCTTTCAGCATGAGCTTCGTCGCAAAACCGCCCTCGAAACCCTGGTTGGAGGGGGCGGCGGGCGCGAGGCCGGCGACCGGGCAGTAATGGGTCAAGGACCAGGACTGCCCCGAGGAAGCCGACGCGACATCGAACAGGGTGAGGGCCGGGAGCCCGAGCTTCTGGGCGAGAGAGAACGCCTCCGCCGTCGCGATCATCGTCACGCCCAGCATCAGATTGTTGCAAAGCTTCGCGGCCTGCCCCAGGCCCGGGCCGCCGCAATGGATCGTCCGCGCGCCCATGATGTCGAGAATCGGCTTCGCGGCGGCGAAGGTCGTCGGGTCGCCGCCACACATGAACGTGAGGCTGCCGGCGCAGGCGCCCGCGACCCCGCCAGAGACAGGGGCGTCCAACGATCTGCGGCCGAGGCGGCCAGCGCAATCATGGGCGCTCCGCGCGCTTTCGACGTCGATCGTCGAGCAGTCGATGAACAGCGCGTCGGCTGTCGCGTGGGGCAGCGCCGCGCGCCACACGTCAAGCACCTGTGCGCCGCTTTGCAGCATGGTGACGACGACGGACGCGCCGGCGGCTGCGGCTTCGATCGACGCGCCAGTTGCAACGCCCTCCGCCGCCGCGCGTGCGCAGGCGGGCTTGGCGCGGTCGAAGCCGCAGACGTCATCGCCGCGCCGCGCAAGTCGAGCCGCCATAGGCGCGCCCATCGCGCCAAGTCCGATGAAGGCGATACGGCCCATGTCAGTTGATCCCGCTCACGACATTGTCGGCATCACGAAGCTCGCGCCCGCCTTCACGCCGCTCGGCCAGCGCGCGGTGACGGTTTTCGTCTTCGTGTAAAATCGGAAGGCGTCCTCGCCGTGCTGATTGAGGTCGCCGAAGCTTGAACGCTTCCAGCCGCCGAAGCTGTAATAGGCCAGAGGCGCCGGGATCGGGATGTTGATCCCCACCATTCCCGCTTGCGCGCGCGAGGCGAAATCACGCGCGGCGTCGCCGTCACGCGTGAAGATCGCGGCGCCATTGCCGTAGGGATGGGAGTCGACCAGCGCGAGCGCCTGTTCATAGTCAGTCGCGCGGACGATCGAGACCACCGGGCCAAAAATCTCCTCGCGATAAATACGCATTTGAGGCCTTACCCCATCGAAAAGACAGCCGCCCATGTAGAAGCCGTCTTCATATCCCTGCATTTTGAACCCGCGCCCATCAACGACAAGCCTGGCGCCTTCCTGCACGCCCGATGTCACATACTGTTTTACGCGTTCGAGATGGGATTTTGAGATGAGCGGGCCGAAATCCGCCGACTCATCCGTCGACGGGCCGATTTTCAGATTTTCGATCCGTGGCGCAAGGCGGTCGAGCAGGGCGTGCGCCGTCGCTTCGCCAACCGGCACGGCGACGGAGATCGCCATGCAGCGTTCCCCCGCCGAGCCATAGCCCGCGCCGATCAGCGCGTCGACCGCCTGCTCCATATCGGCGTCCGGCATGATGACCATGTGGTTTTTCGCGGCGCCAAAGCATTGCGCGCGTTTACCGTTCGCGGCAGCGCGCGCGTAAACATATTCTGCGATCGGCGTCGAACCGACGAAGGCAATGGCTTTCACATCCGCGTCGTCAAGAACCGCGTCGACGGCGACCTTGTCGCCATTGACGACGTTGAACACGCCGGGCGGAAGCCCGGCGTCAAGCAACAGTTCCGCAAGCAGCAAGGGCGCGCCCGGGTCGCGCTCGGAAGGCTTGAGAATAAATGCGTTTCCGCAGGCAATTGCCGGCGCGAACATCCACATCGGTAGCATTGCCGGGAAATTGAACGGCGTGGCGCCAGCGACGACGCCGAGAGGTTGACGCATCGAATAGATGTCGGTTCCGGGTCCGGCCGAGTCCGTGAAATCCCCTTTCAAAAGATGCGGCGCGGCAATACAGAACTCGACGACTTCAGCGCCGCGTTGTATTTCGCCGCGCGCGTCAGCGAGGGTCTTTCCATGCTCGCGCGCGATCACGGCGGCGAGCCTATCGCGTGCGCCCGCGATATTTTCGAGAAACCGCATGAACACGCGTGCGCGCTTTTGCGGATTTGTCGCGGCCCAGGAAGGTTGAGCAGCAAGCGCGCTCTCGATGGCTTGCCGCACCTCAGTGGGCGCAGCAAGCGGCGTGTGCGCCGTCAGGCGGCCAGTCATCGGTTCGAACACGTCGAAATATCTGCCGGACCGTCCGCGGACCGCGCGGCCATCGATGAAATGCGTCAGCTCCGTCATGCAAGGGTCAGTTAGGGCGCGCCGCGCAGGCGCACAGACTCAAAGGGCCTCACTGCTTCACGGAGCCCGTCGCCGACATAGATAGATGTTGGCAGTGTGCGGGGTATGTACGAAATGGCCGAAGCTTTGCAGAAGAACCGCTACGCAGCCGCATCGCGCAATGCCGACTGGACGATCGATCAGAACTGGAAATCCTACAGCGACGACGAGCATGATCGTTGGCGTCGCCTCTTCACGCGACAGGCGCATTTGCTCGAAGGGCGCGCGTGCGACGCTTTTTTCGACGCAAAAGAGAAGCTCGCGCTCCGAAGCGACGGCATACCGGATTTCCGTCTGTTGAGCGATCGGCTGGAAAAATTGACCGGATGGCGGATAGCGCCGGTCGCGGGCCTTATACCGGACGACGCCTTTTTCGCTCATCTTGCCGCCCGTCGCTTTCCGGCAGGCGCATTCATACGACCGGAGAAGGAGATCGACTATCTCTCAGAGCCGGACGTCTTTCACGATGTGGACGGCCATGTGCCCCTGCTCGCCGATCCGGCGTATGCGCGCTTTCTCGAGTCCTACGGCAAAGGCGGTCTGCGCGCGTTGCGGATGGGACGGCTTCACAATCTCGCCCGGCTCTACTGGTATACGGTCGAGTTCGGGTTGATTGCGTCAGACAAAGGCTTGCGCATCTTCGGCGCGGGCATTCTCTCCTCTCCAGGCGAAACGATCTTTTCTCTGACCGACTCGTCGCCCAATCGGATCGCCTTTGACCTCGAGCGAGTCATGCGCACCGCCTATATCATAAGCGATTACCAGCAGAGTTACTTCGTCATAGACAGCTTCGAGAGTCTTCTCGAGGCGTGCTATGAGGATTTCTCCAGCGTTTATGAGCGGCTTGGGACAAAGCCGGATATCGCGCCCGATCAGCTCACGACGGTCGATCGCGTGATCCACATTGGCGATCTCCACTATTTTCGCGCAAAAGGCGCCGCGATGTGAAATCGTCACGGCTTCAGCGTTACCAATTGCTCAATCGCACCGAAGATGGAGCGCTGGCGGTTGTCGAGCATTTCGATGCGGATCACGTCGCCGTCTTTCAGAAAAGGTGTTCTCGGGACGCCGTCAATGAGCGTCTCCACTGTTCGCTGTTCGGCAAGACAGGAATAGCCGAATCCACCCCTTGCGATAGGAAGGCCCGGGCCGCCGTCGTCGGCGCGGTTCGAAACCGTTCCCGATCCGATTACGCTTCCCGCCGATAGCGCGCGGGTGCGCGCCGCATGCGCGATAAGCTGGCCAAAATCAAAAGTCATATCGACGCCTGCATTGGGCCGCCCGAGCGGCGCGCTGTTGACGTAGGAGAGAAGCGGCAGCGACAGCTTCGCGCCATCCCAGGCTTCGCCGGCTTCATCAGGCGTGACGGCGACGGGCGCAAAGGCCGAAGCGGGCTTCGACTGGAAAAAGCCGAATCCCTTGGCGAGTTCCTGAGGCACGAGATGGCGCAGCGTGACGTCGTTAACGAGCGTGAGAAGCGCAATATGTTTGCGTGCGACGTCAGGAGACACGTCCAGTGGGGTATCGCATAAGATGACCGCAACCTCGGCTTCGAGATCGAGACCATGATTGGTATCGAGAAGCGGTATCGGATCGCGCGGGCCGAGAAAAGAATTGGAGCCGCCCTGATACATCAGCGGATCGTTCCAGAACGCCGCGGGGACCTCGGCGTTGCGCGCCTTGCGGACAAGCGCGACGTGATTGACATAGGCTGAGCCGTCGGCCCACTGGTAGGCGCGCGGCAGCGGGGAGGCGCATTCATGTTCTCGAAACTGGAAGGTCGCGATGGCGTCGCTCTCGACCTCCTCGGCGACGTGCGCGAGACGCGGCGCGATCCTCGCCCAGTCGTCCAACGCCGCCTGCATGGTCGGCGCAATGTCTTTAACGAAGACGGCGCGCGTCAGATCGCGGGAGACGACGGCAAGGCGTCCGTCGCGCCCGCCCTTCAACGACGCCAATTTCATTCGCGGCCCCTTAACGTTCCATCGAAGCGCTTTGGCAAATCCTTCCAGCAATCGGCGTAGTCGCCCTGCCGCGTCTCGATGCGCGCCGCGTAATCTGTGACATGTTGCGGAAGCCGCGTCTCGAGCATGAAGGCGAGCGTGTCTTCGAGCTTTGACGGCGCAAGTTCCGCGACTGTCGCCGAGCGGACCGCGGCGGCATCCGGTCCATGCGGGAACATGGCGTTATGGAGAGACGCGCCGCCCGGCTCGAATCCGACGCCTTTCGCATCGTAGGCGCCGAAAATCAGTCCCATGAATTCGCTCATCACATTCATATGGAACCAGGGCGGGCGAAAAGTGTCTTCGGCGACCTGCCATCGATCAGGGAAGACGATCAGATCGACGTCGCCGACACCCTCGCAGGACGATGGAGAGGTGAGAACGCAATTGATCGATGGGTCGGGATGATCGAAGCGCAGCGCGCCCATCGGACAGAAATTACGAAGATCATATTTGTAGGGGGCGTAATTGCCATGCCACGCCACGACGTCGAGCGGGGAGTGGCCAATGTCTGCGACGTAGAAGCGGCCGTCCGATTTCACGCTCAAGCGGCAGGGGCGCTCGTAATCGTCAAATTTCGCCGTCGGTGTGAGGAAATCCCTTGCGTTGGCGAGGCCATTGGCGCCGATAACGCCGCGATTGGGGAGCGTGAATGGCGCGCCAAAATTCTCACAAAAATATCCGCGTGCAGTGCTTGAAGACAAGCTTACGCTGAATTTCACTCCGCGAGGTATGACGCATATCTCGCCGGGAGAGACATCGACCAGCCCCAATTCGGTGGCGACGTCGAGCGCACCGGATTGAGGGATCAGGAGAAGTTCGCCATCGGCATCGTAAAAGAATTCGTCGCGCATTGAACGCGTGGCGAAGTAAACGCCCGCCGTCATACCTGATCGCGAATCCGCCGCGCCGCAGAACGTCACGGCGCGAACGCCTTCAATGAGCGAAACCTCCCCCGGCGGAAAAGGGAAGGGACCCCACCGACATGGGCCGATCAACGGGGCCTCGGTCATGCGCACGGGGGCGCTCGTCCACAACGGGGCGACGTATTCACGAAAGCATCCGAGATGGGCGACTGAGGGACGTATGCGGTAAAGCCAGGCTCGTCGGTTCGCGCCTTGCGGCGCCGTGAAGGACGAGCCGGAAAGTTGTTCGGCATAAAGACCGTAAGGGCAGCGCTGCGGCGAGTTTCTTCCCGCAGGCAGGGCCCCCGGCAGCGCTTCGGTCTGGAACTCGTTCCCAAATCCGCTCATATAGGCCATTGCGCTTACCCCGTCGGATGTAGCGCGCCTCGTCGCAACTGATCCTCTTCAATGGATTCGAACAGCGCCCGAAAATTTCCTTCGCCGAATCCTTGATCGCCTTTGCGTTCGATGAACTCGAAGAAAATCGGACCGACGACTGTTTGCGAAAAGATTTGCAGAAGCAAGCGCGGCGCTTTTCCGCCTCCGGTCTCTCCATCGATCAAAATGCCTGCCTCTTGCAGTCGCTCGATTGATTCTCCGTGACCCGGGAGGCGTACGTCGATCGCCTCATAATAAGCCGGCGGGGGCGATGGCATGAACATCAGGCCATTATTACGAAGCCGTTCCACGGTCGCGTAGATGTTTCCACAGACGCAAGCGATGTGTTGAACGCCCTCACCATTGTATTCTCGTATAAACTCTTCGATCTGACCGATCTCGTCGGCGCTCTCGTTGATCGGTATCCGAATCTTTCCGCAAGGACTCGTCATCGCGCGTGAATGAAGGCCTGTGAAGCGGCCCTCAATGTCGAAGTAGCGTATCTGTCGAAAATTGAAGATTCGAGCGTACCAATCGGCGAGCGCGTCCATACGGCCACGACGGACATTATGGGTGAGATGATCGATCAGCTTTAGCCCCACGCCTTCCGGCCGGGGGTCACGCAGATCGGTCCAGCGAAAGTCAACGTCCCAGATCGAGCCGTTGGGCTCATAGCGATCGACGAAATATATTAATGCGCCGCCGACGCCCTCAATTGCCGGGATATTGAGCTCCATCGGACCCGTGCGAGACGGAACGATCGTCGCGCCAAGAGCTGAAGCGCGGCGCAATGCCGCGCCCGCGTCGAAAACGCGAAAACCCATGGCGCAAACACAGGGGCCGTGCTCGGCTGCAAAGCGGGCGGCGAAGCCATCCGGATCCGCATTGACGACGTAATTGACATCGCCTTGGCGAAAGAGAGTGGCGTTTTTCGACCTATGCCGCGCCACTGCCGAGAAGCCCATGATTTCAAAAAGCGTCGCGAGCTTCTCCGGGTGCGGATGCGCGAACTCAACAAACTCGAAGCCATCGAGTCCCATCGGATTGTCAACGTCTGCGCCCGGAGCGGCGCCAGACAACGTCGGCATGACCTTTTGCCTTTGCATGGACAAAATGCGCGCAACAACCAAATATGGCGCCGCGGCCGGGCTTGTAGCCCTGCATGACGATCAAGACGCACTCTATTTCGCGCTGGAGGCGCAACATGCTGCTTTACGATTATTGGCGCTCCTCCGCCGCGTTCCGCGTGCGGATCGCGCTTGAGCTCAAGGACATTACCGTCGAACGCCGATTTATTCACCTCGTGCGCAATGGCGGGGAACACAGGCGAATTGATTATCGCGCGATTAATCCTCAGGGCCTTGTCCCTGCGCTCGAGCTTGACGATGGAGCGATTCTGACCCAGTCCCTCGCCATCATAGAGTATCTTGACGCCGTTAAGCCGGAGCCAGCGCTGTTGCCAGAGGAACCGCTCCTCGCCGCGCGCGCGCGCGCCGTTGCGCTCGCGATCTGCTGCGACATTCATCCGCTCGCCAATCTTCGTGTCGCCGATTATTTGCAAGAGAAGTTGGGCGTCAGCGCGCCCGTGGTCGCGGACTGGCGGCGCCATTGGGTGACAACCGGTCTGACCGCCATCGAAGCGCTAATCGAACCGGGAGAGTTCTGTTTCGGCGCTTCGCCCACGCTTGCTGATCTGTGCCTTGCTCCGCAACTTTATTCCGCGGAACGCTGGGGCGTTTCGCTCGAACCGTATCCCAAGATCCGCGCTGTCGGCGTTAATTATGAGATGCATCCTGCCTTTTTGGCCGCACATCCCAGTCGGCAACCCGACGCTGCGTGAACGCGGGCTCTTGAAAGGCGCGGGCGCCGGCAAATATAGCCGCTATGCCGCCGTCTGCGGCCGAGGAGCGTGATGGGGTATTTCACGCCTGCGATGGATCTCGAGGCTGGTCCTGAGACAGACCTTTTGCGCGCGCAGGTCGAAGCGTTCGCGCGCGGGGAGATCGCGCCGCGCGCGACTGAGATTGACACGCAGAACAGCTTCCCGAACGACCTATGGCGCAAGATGGGAGCGCTCGGCTTGCATGGGGTGACTGTCCCAGAAAGCGATGGCGGCGCGGGGCTCGGCTATCTCGAACATGTCATCGTCATGGAGGAGATCAGTCGCGCATCCGCATCCGTCGGCCTTTCCTATGGCGCACACTCAAATTTATGTATTAACCAGATCTGCAGGAACGCGACGCCAGCGCAAAAGCGTCGCTATCTTCCCAGGCTTCTATCCGGGGAGTGGGTTGGCGCGCTCGCCATGTCCGAACCCGCGGCAGGTTCCGACGTGGCCGGCATGTGTCTGCGCGCGGACCGTCAGGGCGACGTCTATATTCTCAACGGCGCGAAAATGTGGGTGACGAACGGACCGGACGCCGACGTCGTCATCGTCTATGCGAAGACAGACGCAGCCGCCGGGCCGCGAGGCATCACCGCCTTTATCGTCGAGCGCGCCTTCGAGGGCTTTTGCGCGGCCCAGAAGTTGGACAAGCTCGGCATGCGGGGTTCAAACACATGCGAACTCGTCTTCCAAGATTGCATTGTCCCAGCGGAAAACATTCTGGGCGCGCCGCAAAAGGGCCTTGCTGTCCTGATGAGCGGTCTTGACTACGAGCGTGTCGTCCTCGCCGGCGGACCGATCGGCATCATGCGTGCATGTATGGACGTGGTTCTTCCCTATGTCCATGAGCGTCGCCAGTTTGGTCGCGCCATTGGCGAATTCGAACTGATGCAGGGCAAGCTCGCCGACATGTACACTGCTCTCGGCGCGGCAAAGGCATATGTTTACGCTGTGGCCAAGGCGTGCGATCGAGGACGAACGACACGAAAGGATGCAGCATCGGCAATATTGTTCGCGGCGGAACACGCGACCTGGATGGCGCTCCAGGCCATCCAATGCCTTGGCGGCAACGGGTATACCAATGACTATCCTGCGGCAAGATTGCTGCGTGACGCCAAGCTCTATGAAATCGGTGCTGGAACCAGCGAGATCCGTCGCATGCTCATTGGACGAGAACTATTCATGGAAACTCGTTGAAGCCGTCTCTGAACGATGAGAGCAGGCTATGACAATCTTTGATACTTCCATCGATCTGCGATCAGAAGATTTTGCGCGAAATCGAGAGACGATGTCCGAACGTCTCGACGCGCTAAAGCAGATATCGACGGATATCTGTGAGGGGGGCGGCGCAGCCGCCCGAGCACGTCACACTGCGCGCGGGAAGATGCTCGCGCGTGAGCGCATCGCATCGCTCATAGACCCCTTCTCGCCCTTTTTGGAAATCGGCCAATTCGCCGCCTATGGCGTGTATGAGGAGAAACTTGCCAGCGCAGGCGTCGTCGCCGGCATCGGGCGCGTCAACGGCCGCGCGTGCATGATAATCGCAAACGACGCGACGGTAAAAGGCGGCGCGTATTACCCGTTGACTGTTAAAAAGCACCTTCGTGCCCAGGAGATTGCCGTTCAAAACAGAACGCCCTGCATATATCTCGTCGACTCTGGCGGCGCAAATCTATCAATGCAGGAAGCAAGCTTTCCTGACCGAGACCATTTCGGCCGCATCTTCTACAATCAGTCGCGGATGTCCGCAGCAGGCATTCCGCAGATCGCCGTGGTCATGGGCTCTTGCACCGCAGGCGGCGCGTATGTTCCAGCGATGTGCGACGAGACAATCATCGTACGTGATCAGGGAACCATTTTTCTGGCCGGTCCACCGCTCGTTGAAGCGGCGACGGGAGAATCCGTCACCGCAAATGAACTCGGTGGCGCTGAATTGCACTGTCGGCAATCGGGCGTGGCAGATCATATGGCGGAGAGCGACGCCCATGCTCTTGAATTGGCGCGGAGCGCCGTTGGTCGGCTTGCGCCTGCTAATGCCCGGATTGCTCCGAACGTCGCTGCGAAGCCGCCACGCTATGATCCGGCAGAATTGTATGGCGTAATCCCTTGCGATTTGCGACGACAATTCGATGTGCGCGAAATTATTGCGCGCCTGATTGACGACAGCGACTTCGACGAGTTCAAACCTCTCTATGGTCAGACTGTCGTCACCGGTTTCGCCCGCATCTGGGGTTACGAGATCGGCCTGATCGCCAATAACGGCGTTATCTTTCCAGAAAGCGCGATGAAGGCCACCCATTTCATCGAACTGTGCGCTCAAAGAGCGACGCCAATCGTGTTTCTTCAAAACACAACGGGCTTCATGGTTGGACGCAAATATGAAGCGCAGGGGATCGCGAAGGAGGGCGCGAAGCTCGTCAATGCCGTCGCGACCGTCGCCGTTCCAAAATTTACAGTGGTCATTGGCGCGAGCTACGGAGCAGGAAATTACGCAATGTGCGGCCGCGCCTATTCTCCGAATTTCTTATGGATGTGGCCTAACGCCCGTATCGGCGTCATGGGTGGAGAACAGGCCGCAAATGTTTTAGCGAGGGTAGGGAAGGAGGCAGATGCCGCCAGGGGCAGGAAATGGTTGCCGGAAGAAGAGAGGGAATTCGTTGCCCGC
Source organism: uncultured Alphaproteobacteria bacterium (assembly GCA_963713845.1). Taxonomy (GTDB): domain Bacteria; phylum Pseudomonadota; class Alphaproteobacteria; order Rhizobiales; family Beijerinckiaceae; genus Methylocystis. The sequence goes on along the minus strand of CAVQNJ010000026.1, from coordinate 149,429 downwards.
GTTCGTGAGAAATATGAGACTCAAAGTCAGGCTCTCTATTCGAGCGCGCGTCTTTGGGACGACGGCGTCATCGATCCTGTTGACACGCGCCGTGCGCTCGCCCTCGCGATATCTTTGAGTGTGACAACACCGATCGCGAAAACGCGCTTCGGTCTTTTCCGTATGTGAGGAAGTATGGATTTGCTCGAGTCACAGGACACGCGCGGCGTCGTGACGCTCACGATTGATAGACCATCCAAGCGCAACGCTTTTGACGCCGGCCTGATTGGCTCTCTAACCGATGCGTTTCGGCGCGTCGAAGATCGTGAGGATGCGCGCGTTGTCGTTCTTACCGGAGCCGGGGAGAACTTTTGCGCAGGCGGCGATATCGGCTGGATGCAAAGCCTTTCGAAGGCCTCGCGCGAAGCCAATGAGAAGGACGCTCGAGCGCTTGGTGAACTGTTTCGACTGCTCGACGATCTGTCGAAGCCAACTGTCGCCGTGATAAAAGGCGCCGCATTCGGTGGCGGCGTGGGGCTGGTGGCCTGTTGTGACATCGCCATCGCAGCAAATAACGCAAGATTCAGCCTCAGCGAAGTGAGGCTGGGATTGGTTCCTGCGGTCGTCGGGCCTTATGTCATCCGAGCCATCGGCGCCCGTCATGCCCGCGCGCTCTTTCTGACCGGAGAAGTCATGGGAGCGGATCAAGCGCGGCGCATCGGTCTGGTTCATGAGACTGTCGAGGCAGAGTTGATCGACGTAGCGCGGGACCGTCTGATTGAAGAGCTTCTACGTGGCGCGCCGGGTGCGCAGGCCGAGGCGAAGCGTCTCGTGAGGAACTGCACGCAACATTCGCTCGACGCGACGCTCATTGAAGATACCGTGCGCATACTCTCGGCGCGTCGCGCCTCGAGAGAGGCTGCTGAGGGTTTGAGCGGCTATTTGGAGAAGCGATCGCCAGATTGGCGCGCGATCGTGGAACGCTAGCATGATACGCAAGGCGCTTATCGCAAACAGGGGTGAGATTGCCTGCCGCATCGCGCGAACGATGCGCAGCATGGGAATCTGTTCAGTCGGCGTCTACTCTGAGGCTGACGTTGACGCGATGCATCCTGCCTGTATGGATGAAGCGTGGCCGATAGGACCGGCAGACGCGTTGGACAGCTATCTCGCGATCGAGAGGCTGGTTGACGTGGCGCTGCGTAGTGGCGCGCAAGCCGTGCATCCCGGCTATGGCTTTCTGTCAGAGTCTCCACTCTTTGTGGAGTTCTGCACGAACAGCGGCCTGACCTTCATTGGTCCGAGCGCGCAGACAATGCGAATGATCGGCGATAAATCGGCGGCCAAGAAGTTGGCTATAGGGATTGGGGTTCCAACTCTTCCCGGATATCATGGCGATGCACAGGACGTCACGACATTCGCGCAGTATGCGCGGGACGTCGGTTATCCAATATTAGTGAAGGCATCCGCGGGCGGCGGCGGGCGCGGCATGCGTATTGTGAATGACGCAGAAGGTTTGTCGTTCGCGATGCAGAGCGCCGCGGGGGAATTGCAAGCAGCCTTTGGCGACAACCGCTTGCTTCTCGAAAAATATGTGCGGACTCCGAGGCATGTGGAAGTGCAATTTTTTGGGGACGCAGTTGGAAATATCGTGATATTCCCCGAGCGTGACTGTTCGTTGCAACGCAACCATCAAAAGATTATCGAGGAGACGCCTGCGCCAAATCTGGACGCTGCGCTTAAGAGTTCTCTTGGAGAAGCCACCGTCGCGATCGCGCGGGCCTGCAACTATGTCGGCGCCGGAACAGCTGAGTTTCTGGTCGACCGGAACGAATTCTATTTTCTGGAAGTTAACGCGCGCCTGCAGGTTGAGCATCCGGTGACCGAGATGGTAACAGGCGTGGATCTGGTCGAGTGGCAGATTCGCGTCGCATGTGGCGAGCGGCTGCCGCTATTGCAAGATGAGATCAGTGCAAGAGGCTCGGCAATCGAAGCGAGAATATGCGCGGAAGATCCCGCGCGCGGATTTCTTCCCTCGAGCGGAAAAATCGATCATCTCAAATTCCCGCCGGTAGGAGAAGGTATACGAATTGATGCCGGCATAGAGCAGGGTGGTCGCGTCTCGCCTTACTATGATTCACTCCTGGCAAAGTTGATCGTCTGGAGTGGAACGCGAGGCAGCACGATTTTGAAATTGCGGCGCGCTCTCGCCGAGGTTGAGCTCATCGGGGTGATTTCTAACCTCGATTTCCTGCGTGAGCTCGTCAATGACGGTCGCTTCGTCGCGGGCCAGGCGGATACGACCATGGCAGGCGACGCCGCGCGGCGATTTTCGCCAGGAGAGGCCGTTGAGGACAACGTATTACTCGCTGCTTTTGCAGCATCATGGCGCTTCGATCTCGTTGATGATTTATCGGGAGAAAGAGACGCTGCGACGCCATGGGGGGTGAAGGATGGCTGGGGGCTCTTTAACCAGGCAACGACGACCCTCGCCGTCAATTGCGATGGGCGGGGTCTCTCGTGTCAGTTGCGACTTATCGATGATGAGCGATTTCGAGATCAGTCTCGGCGAGACATGCGTCCACGCGCGCGCCAAACGTGTTGGCGATCGGCTGACGCTCTGGCTCAATGGCGTGCGACGGGAATTTGGCGCCTTCGGTACGCCCGGCGGTTATATTTTCGTCATCCAAGGACGAAACTACCCGGTGAAATGGGCCAAATCGTGCACCCTGGGAACGCCGCGCGGGGAAGAGGACATGTCGCTTGTCGCGCCGCTGCCGGCCAGGGTCACGCATGTCTTCGTTAAGGAGCAGGACAATGTTGAAAAGGGCGCCAGCCTCATCGGTACTTGAAGCGATGAAAATGGAGGTCATGGTGTCTGCGCCGCGTGCAGGCCTGATCGAAAGACTTCTTTGCGCGGAGGGGCAGAGTGTTCGTGAGGGCGAGACGCTTCTTGAGATGGCTGAGAGAGGTGTGGCGTGATTCCTGATCGTGTCAGCATAGTGGAAGTCGGACCACGCGATGGCCTCCAGAATGAAGCGCTTCGCCTTCCCGCTGACGCACGAGCGGAGCTCATCGAGCGACTGTCGGATGCTGGCCTTTGTCGAATTGAGTGCGGCAGCTTCGGCTCGGATCGAATGGTTCCTCAACTTAAGGGGACAGGAGAAGTTCTGGCGGCGATCCGGCCAGATCTACCTGCGCGTTTGAGTGTTCTAACGCCTAATATGAAAGGCCTTGAGGCTGCTTTAGCATCCAGGGTAAAGGAGGTCGCGGTTCTTACGGCCGCCTCCGAAGCATTTTCGAGAAGCAATCTTCATTGCGATATCGAGGAAAGTCTCGCGCGCGCCTCTGCAATCGTCTCTGTTGCCCGCTCGCACGACATCCAAGTTCGCGGCTATATATCCTGCGCTCTCGGTTGTCCATTTGAAGGCGCCGTGGACAGGCGCTGCGTCGCAACACTCGCGAAGACTCTCCACGAGTTCGGATGTTATGAAATTTCGCTGGGCGACACAATCGGCGCGGGCACGCCTGTTCCCGCCCGAAATCTCATAGAATGCGTCGCGCACGAGATTCCTCTGCAATCCATCGCGGCGCATTTTCATAATACGTACGGGCAGGCCTTAGCGAATATATTCGCCTGTCTCGAGCTCGGTCTGGCGACTTTTGACAGTTCCGTTGCCGGACTTGGTGGGTGTCCCTATGCGCCGGGCGCGACGGGGAACGTTTCGACCGAAGATCTTGTCTACATGCTGCATGGCGCAGGCGTGGAAACTGGAGTTGAGCTAGCGCGACTGTTGGACGCGAGCGCATTTATTTGCGCGCGGATCGAACGCGCACCGCAAAGCGATGTTGCGCGCGCCCGGGGCGTTACGGAACATGGCTGGATCGACAGGCCGAATGCGGCGCGCGCGCCGTCGAACGCGGAGATGGATCTTTGTCAGCTTTATCGGCAAGTGGACTGAGCGAAGAACAGCAATCGCTGCGCGGGATAGCCGAAAAATTTGCCCGAGATGCAATGCTTCCTCATGCCTTGCTCTGGGATAAGGAAAAGATCTTCCCGGTCGATACGATGCGTGCGGCGGCGGCGCTCGGCATGGCGGCGATCTATGTGCGCGAGGAAGTGGGCGGCGCGGGTTTGTCACGAGTTGACGCGACATTGATCTTCGAAGCTTTGGCGGCGGCATGTCCTGCGGTCGCAGCCTATTTGTCGATCCACAACATGTGCGCCTGGATGGTTGACGCGTTCGGATCGGAGCAGCAGCGCCGTCACTGGGCGCCTCGACTTGCGACGATGCAGGTTTTGACGAGCTATTGTCTGACAGAGCCGCACTGCGGTTCCGACGCCTCTGCGTTGCGAACCCGCGCCGTTCGCCGCGGAGAGGTCTATCACCTTTCTGGAAGCAAGCAGTTCATCTCCGGCGCAGGCGCTGGCGGCGACGCGCATCTTTATATCGTCATGGCGCGAACCGGAGAGCCAGGGCCCGCGGGCATCTCCGCCTTTCTCGTCGAGGGAAGCGCGCGGGGCCTCTCGCTCGGAGCGAACGAACGCAAGATGGGTTGGAATGCACAGCCGACGCGGGCTGTGCTCTTCGACGATTGTCCGGTCCCTGTTGAAAATCGTCTCGGTCGGGAAGGCGACGGGTTCAGGATCGCTATGGCTGCGCTGGACGGCGGCAGGCTGAACATCGGGGCCTGTTCACTCGGCGGCGCGATATACGCACTCGAATTGGCGCTCGCTTACGCACAGGAGCGAAAAGCATTTGGACAAAGTATTTCGTGTTTCCAGTCCCTCCAGTTCCGCCTGGCCGACATGGCAACCGAGCTCGAGGCGGCGCGTACTTTGCTGTGGCGCGCCGCAGCGGCGCTGGACTAAAGGATAGGGACGCTTCCCGCCTCTGCGCCATGGCAAAGCGCCTTGCAACGGATTCGGGTTATTCGATCGTCGATAGCGCACTGCAGATATTCGGTGGCTATGGATATTTGTGCGACTATGGGATTGAAAAGCTCATGCGTGATTTGCGCGTCCATCGCATTCTCGAAGGAACGAATGAAATCATGCGGCTCATCGTGGCCAGGGAATTATTGAAGAACGAGGGGAGATGATGGACGGGGACAAACTAATTGTTAGTCGCGAACGTCATCTTGGTCGTATTCGCCTCAATCGCCCGAGGGCGCTCAACAGCCTGACTCTTGCGATGGTCCGGGGCTTGACGGATGCGCTGATCAAATTCAGCCGTGACCCAGAGATCATCGCCGTTTTTGTGACAGGAAACGGCGAGCGGGGATTTTGCGCCGGCGGCGATATTCGCGCGCTTTACGATTTGCGTAACAAAGATAAGAATCCCTACAGGATGTTCTGGCGCGAAGAGTATCGTCTCAACGCGATGATCGCAGCCTTTGCGAAGCCGTATATCGTTTTGATGGACGGGGTCGTGATGGGTGGCGGGGTCGGCATTTCGGCGCATGGCAGCGTTCGGATCGTCACAGAGCGGACTCGACTTGCGATGCCCGAAACCGGAATAGGTTTTGTGCCTGACGTCGGTGGCACCTGGCTCCTGACCCGTAATGGCGGAGCAGGCTTGTATCTGGCGCTGTCCGGCGCCACCGCTTACGCATCGGACGCGTTGAAGCTTGGGCTTGCCGACGTCCTGATCAACTCAAGCGATATCTGCGCGTTAGAGACGCGCCTTATGTCGATCGAGCTCGCAGCGGACGTTAAGAACATCGTGAAGGAATTCAGCCAACGTCCTCCGAAGGGCGAACTCGAAGAACACCGGCAAACGCTTGACAAGGCCATGTCGCAAGAGCGCCTTGTGGATATCCTTTCATTCCTTGAGAAAAGTGGCTCGGACTTCGCATCGAAGGCAGCAGTCGAAATGGCGAAGAACTCGCCCACAAGTCTCAAGGTGACGCATGCGCTGTTGAAGCGCGCGCGCCGGGCTGATCGCTTGGAGACTTGCCTTCTCAACGAATACCGCGCAGCGACTAGATTGCTGGAGACGCATGATCTCTTCGAAGGTGTGCGCGCCGCAGTGATCGACAAGGATCGGTCTCCCAAATGGTTGCCGACGACTCTGGGCGAAGTTGACGACGAGGAAGTCGCAAACATTCTCAGGGGAGACGGCGGACCAGAGCCAGTCTTTCCTGCCGTTCTCTGAGCGCTTGCATCGTTCTTGTCGCGCGCTAACTGAGCGCTAGGACGCTTAGCGGAGACCCTCTTTCCATGAAAAGTTCGGACCCTTGCGTACTTTCCGGCGCGCGCACGCCGATTGGCGCTTTTCTTGGGGTCTTCAAGGATCAGCGGGCGTCGGCGCTCGGCGCAACCGCGGTCGCCGCCGCGCTCGCGCGTGCCGGACTGAATTCTGACCAAATCGACGAATGCGCGCTCGGCTGTGTCTTGACGGCCGGTCAGGGCCAGGCCCCCGCGCGTCAGGCCGCGTTGATGGCGGGATTAAGCGAGACGACAGGTTGCGTCACGATAAACAAGATGTGCGGCTCGGGCATGAAGGCCGTGATGGACGCATCTGATCGTTTACGTTCGGGATCTGCGAGCGTGATTGTCGCCGGAGGCATGGAAAGCATGAGCAACGCGCCATATCTCCTCGATCGCGTGCGATCGGGGCATCGCATGGGCCATCGCCTCATGCTCGATCACATGTTTCTTGACGGCCTGGAAGATGCCTATGAAAAGGGTAGGTTGATGGGCTCATTCGCCGAAGATTGCGCAAGAAGCTATCAGTTCACGCGCGCCGCGCAGGACACCTTTGCAATGTTTTCTCTTGAGCGAGCGCAGCGGGCGACGATGGAGGGCGCTTTCCAACACGAGATTGCGGCTTTTACCGTGCGACACGGCGACGCCACGCAGTCGGTGACTGCGGATGAGTTGCCGGCGAAAGCGGTCGCGCGGGATATACCGACGCTCAGGCCTGCCTTCGCTCAGAATGGGACGCTGACAGCCGCAAATTCGAGCGCGATTTCCGACGGCGCAGCCGCCTTGGCGCTGACCACGTTGCAACATGCTGAGCGCAGCGGCCTCGAGCCTTGCGCCAAGATCGTCAATCATGTGACGCACGCGGGTCGCCCGGACCAATTCCCGACTGCGCCAATTGCTGCGGTTCGCAAGCTCATGGAACGAACGGGCTGGCGCTTGGAGGATGTCGATCTGTTTGAGATCAACGAAGCCTTTGCAGTTGTCGTCATGGCCGCGATGAAGGATCTCGCTTTGCCGCATGAAAAGGTGAACATTCATGGCGGCGCTTGTGCGTTGGGGCATCCAATCGGCGCATCCGGCGCGCGCATTATCGTCACGCTCATTTCTGCGCTCGAGCGGCATGGTCTCAAACGCGGCGTGGCGACGCTTTGCATCGGCGGCGGAGAGGCGACAGCTATTGCGATTGAACGCATCGGCTAACGCCAGCGGCGCAGGGACGTTAATTTATTCAGGCGGGCTGTCGCGAGCTTCAGCGCCGCCTCATAGGGCGGCACGTGCGTCTCACGGGCGCGCTCCAATGTCAGGCGCGTATTGGCCCCGACTTTCTCCTCGATTGCCGCGAGCGCACTGCTCGTTCCCCCGCCCTTATATTCCTCGGCGGCGGCGACGACGCCGCCTGCGTTCGCGATAAAGTCCGGGACGCTGAGGACGCCACGCTCGAACATGATCCTTTCGGCTGCTGGCGTCGCCGGAACATTTGCGCCTTGAACGACGAGTTTACACGTCAACTTGTGCACATTGTCTTCACGCAACGCATCGGGCCTTGCAGCCGGAATCCAGATATCGCAGGGGACCGAGACAAGCGCGTCGCTTGCAATGACCCGGGCCCTTGCATATTGGACCACGCCTTTGCCCATACGTTTGAGCCGCGCGAGCGCATCAATATCTAGGCCTTCAGGGTCAGTAATTGCGCCGGAGATGTCCGCTGCTGCGATGAGGCGTGCGCCCTTCTTCTCAAGGAAACGCGCCGCATGTTCGCCAACGGCGCCGAAGCCCTGAACGGCCACCCGCGCGCCACGCAAAGAAATGCCCACGAAAGGCGCAGCAACTTCCGCAGCGATGGCGACGCCGAACCCGGTCGCGCCAATCTCGTCCAAGGGAATCCCACCCATCTCCGCCGGAAGTCCGACGGCACGCCGGATCTCGTCGTAGATCCATCCCATGGCGATTTCGTCGGTTCCCATGTCAGGACCCGGGATGTAATCGACCAGCGGCGCGATCGCATTTGCGAAAGCACGGATCATTTGCTCCTTTTCGAGGAGCGGCATCGCCGGATCGCCGAAGATGACAGACTTGGCGCCGCCATGTCGTAAACCACAAGCCGCATTCTTCAGGGTCATTGCCCGCGCAAGGCGCATACACTCAGTGACGGTCACGTCGGGCGCCATGCGCGTCCCGCCTATTGCAGGACCGGCCGCAACATTGTCGATTACGACGATTGCGCGAAGTCCTGCTGCCGGTGTTCGAATGTGAACAATCTTGGCCGGGCCGATTTTGTCGCCAAGAGCAGAGAGGTCCGCAAGAGGGCTTGTCTCCATGAAGAGTAGCTTGGACGCGCGCCGTTTTTGTCAACCCCGTTCAAAGCGGGCGGAAGGGCACATGATGCTCAAGCGCCTGCACAGCAATTTTGCGCTCACGCTCGTGCCTTTCAATGGAGGCGTTCTAACTAGTGGCTGACAGGGGCCCTGTTTGCCTGGAATCGCACTTTGCGAAAGTTCGAGATTAGTCATGGGCGTGCATGCAAGCATCGAATTTGAGACGGAACTCGTCCGTTATCTCTCTCCGGACGGGAGGCTTTCGGCGTGCCTTCCACTGGATATCGAGAAGCTGATCGCGCTTTACCGCGCGATGACGCTGACCCGTGTCTTCGATGGCAAGGCGATCGCGTTGCAACTGTACGGGGCAACTAGGCACATTTGCCTCTGCGCTCGGCCAGGAAGCCGTCGGCGTCGGTGTCGCGTCCGCCATGGAGGATCGCGACGTACTCATCCCTTCCTATCGCGACCACGCTGCGCAGTTTTGGCGTGGAATGAGCATGGTCGATTGTCTTCTCTATTGGGGAGGGGACGAACGCGGCAGCGATTTTTCCAAAGCAAGGCATGATTTCCCGAATTGCGTGCCGGTCGCTACTCAGGTCCCCCACGCTGTCGGCGTCGCCTATTCGCTCAAGCTTCGCCGCGAGGATGGCGTCGCTGTCTGCTTCATTGGCGATGGTGGAACCTCGAACGGCGCTTTCTACGAAGCATTGAATATTGCTGGCGTTTGGAACGTACCGGTTGTGATTGTGATTAATAATAATGGTTGGGCGATCTCTACGCCACGTTCTCTTGAAACCGCCGCTGGAACCCTCGCGCAAAAGGGCGTCGCGGCAGGGGTCTGTTGCCGACAGGTGGATGGCAACGATGTCGTCGCCGTACATGAGGTCGCGCGATCGGCGATTACCAAGGCGCGAGCTGGCCAAGGTCCGACTCTCATTGAGGCGCTCACCTATCGGCTTGGAGATCACACCACCGCCGATGATGCGACGCGCTATCGTGACCCGGAAATCGTCCAGCGCGAATGGGCGCGGGAACCAATCGCGCGTCTGCGCGCCTTTCTTTTGCGCGAAGGCGCCTGGTCGAAGGACGCCGAGGCGGCATTGTTAAAAAGTTGCGCAGTGGAGGTCGAGCAGGCAGTTTCGGCTTATCAGGCGATTCCCGGGCCGAGCAGCGACGCAATGTTCGATTATCTTTATGCGACGCTTCCTGAGTCGATCTGTGCGCAGCGGGAATTCGCGCGCCGATATTCGACGAGCAAGTGAGACGACGATGCCCGAATGGAACCTCGTCGAATCGGTCAACGCGGCAATCGCCTTCGAGATGGCGAGGGACGACACCGTCCTTCTGATCGGAGAAGACATCGGCGCAAACGGCGGCGTATTTCGCGCCACTAACGGTCTTCAAGCCAAATTTGGTCTTGAACGCGTGATCGACGCCCCGCTTGCAGAGGGCGCAATTGCAGGCGTTTCGATCGGCATGGCGGCGATGGGCCTGAAGCCGGTGTGCGAAATTCAATTTACCGGTTTCATCTATCCGACGATCGATCAGATCATCAATCATGCGTCGAGACTACGCAATAGAACGCGTGGACGACTGTCGTGTCCGATGGTTCTGCGATCTCCGTACGGCGCGGGCATCCATGCCCCCGAACATCATTCCGAGAGTCCCGAGGCGTTGTTCGCGCACATGCCTGGCTTGCGCGTCGTTGTCCCGTCCTCCCCAACGCGCGCCTATGGACTTCTCCTGGCGGCGATGCGGGACCCGGATCCCGTGGTGTTCCTGGAACCTACGCGGCTTTACCGACTGTTTAAGCAGAACGTCGTTGACGATGGTGAAAGCTTGCCGCTCGACGCTTGCTTTTTGTCGCGCGAGGGACGAGATGCGACCATTGTGGCGTGGGGCGCCATGGTCGACGAAAGCCTGCGTGCTGCCGAACTTCTTTCCGAGGAAGGAATAGAGGCCGAAGTCATCGATCTTGCGACAATCAAGCCTTTCGATGCGGAGACGATTGTGCGCTCAGTCCAGAAGACGGGGCGCTGTGTCGTGGTTCACGAGGCCCCGCGCACCGGCGGGTTCGGCGCCGAGATTGCCGCAGAAATTTCGGAACGCGCGCTTTACTCATTGCTAGCGCCTGTCAGAAGGGTGACGGGATATGACGTTGTCACCCCGCTGTATCGATTGGAACGCCAATTCATGCCGAGCGTCGGTCGTATCGCCGACGCGGTCAGAGAGATCGTGGAGGGTTCATGAAAACCTTTCGATTGCCAGATCTCGGCGAGGGCCTGCAAGAGGCCGAGCTGATTGAGTGGAAGGTGAAGGCAGGTGACGAGGTTATTGTCGATCAACCTCTACTGGCTGTCGAAACCGCGAAGGCGATCGTTGAAATTCCATCGCCGCGCGGGGGGCGCGTTGAACGCCTCTTTGTCTCCCCTGGAGAAATGATACGTGTCGGCGCGCCGTTGGTTTCCTTTGAAGGCGCATTTGAAGAAGACGCGGGAACGGTCGTCGGCCGCGTCGAAACAGATACGCGTGTAGTCCGCGAAACATTCGTCACTGGGCGCGCGTCCACATCGATCCGGGCAGCACCGGCGGTGCGCGCCCTGGCGAAGTCGCTTGGCGTGGATCTCTCAATGGTGACGCCCTCTGGCGTCGATGGCGTCGTCGGCGTTGAAGACGTTCGCCGCGTCGCGAAGGTCTTGAGCGAAACAGAGCCCGCGGAGCCACTGCGCGGCTTCCGCCGCGCGATGGCGCAGAACATGGCGTTCGCTCAAGCTGAAGTCGCGGCCGCGACCATCATGGAGGACGCACAGATCGACCGCTGGCACGCTAAAGCCGATGTGACGTTGCGACTCATTCGCGCATTGGTGCGGGGCTGCGAGGCGGAACCAGCGCTCAACTGTTGGTTTGAAAGCGCGACGCTGTCGCGACGCCTCCTGCGCAGGATCGATCTTGGAGTTGCAGTTGATACGCCGGACGGCCTTTTCGTTCCGGTTCTGAAAGACGTCGGCTCGCGCGACATGAGTGATTTACGCAAAGGATTGGATCGCATGCGGGAGGATGTCGCGGGAAGGCGCATTCCGCCTGAAGAACTGCGTGGCGCGACGATAACCCTGTCAAATTTCGGAACGATTGGCGGCCGCTACGCCGCGCCGGTCGTCGTCCCGCCGACGGTCGCGATACTTGGGGCCGGCCGAATCAGGCGAGAGGTGGTCGCGCGCGACGCGACGCCCTTCATATGTCCTGTGCTGCCGCTAAGCGTAACATTTGATCATCGGGTCGTGTCCGGCGGCGAGGCTGGACGCTTCCTTTCGGTGGTCGTCTCAGACCTGTCGCTCGCCACGTGAGTCGCGATTATCCGGCGTATAGCGCCGGGGTCAGGCCAAGCTGGAACAAATACATTTTTCTTGCGGTTAACAAACGGGGGCAGAAGCGGTCTCTATCTATAGTTTGCGCTTGTGAATGCGAGCGCGCGGGAGCATCCAGATGGCGCGTGTCTTGTGCAATTCGAACTTGAGGCATCTATTCTGTTTTTCGCATCTTCGCTGGAGTTTCGTTTATCAGCGCCCACAACATCTCATGAGCCGGGCCGCGCAGGAGTTCTGCACCTGGTATTTTGAAGAACCTGTATTTTTCGACGGGCGCCCTTTCCTTAAAGTTCAGGCCGATAAATGCGGCGTTTCGGTCGTGACGCCCTATTTGCCTCAAGGAACGAGCCAGGCCCTTATAATTCTCACCTTCGCGACATGTTGGCGCAGTTGCTGTCGAGAGTTCAGCCGCGACGCATGATAGCCTGGTACTATACGCCTATGGCGCTGCGATTTTCCGGCGATCTGGAGCCGGAGCGATGCGTTTATGACAATATGGATGAACTCTCGTCTTTCGCCAATGCGCCGGCGGGCCTCCTTGAATGGGAAGAACGCCTCCTTTCGAAGTGCGATGTTGTTTATGTTGGCGGACGGTCGCTGTTCGAGGCCAAGCGCAATCGTCACCCAAATATCCACGTCTATCCGAGCAGCGTCGATCGCGGGCACTTCGAGAGGGCGCGCACGGTAATTGCTGACCCGGCCGACCAGCGATCCGTGCCCGGGCCGCGCATCGGTTTCTTCGGGGTTATCGATGAGCGCATGAATATGGAGATCGTCGCCGGGATTTCGAGGCTTCGACCTGAGTGGAGTCTTATCATGCTCGGTCCAGTCACGAAAATCGATCCTTCCGCGCTTCCCCGCGCAGCCAATATCCATTGGCTTGGATGCAAGGATTATGACCAGTTGCCCCGCTATCTTTCGGGTTGGGACGCTGGCTTTATGCCATTCGCCATGAACGAGTTGACGCGGTTTATCAGCCCGACGAAGACGCCTGAATTCCTCGCCGCGGGCATTCCACTCGTTTCAACCCCTATTCGGGACGTCGTCGAACCTTATGCGGTATCCGGGCTCGTCGACGTTGCGCGCGACGCCCCGGGCTTCGTCGACAAAATAGAATCCCTGCTGCGGCGCGAACGCGGCCCCTGGCTTGGCGCGGTCGACGCGCATCTTGCGGGAATGTCCTGGGACGAAACCTGGATGGGCATGAGGCGCCAACTCGACGCCTTTCTTCCAAAGCGCGGAGAGAGTTTGGAGGCCCGATGTGTTTGATTGGCTGATCGTCGGGGCGGGCTTCGCGGGAAGCGTCCTTGCCGAACGCATTGCCTCTCAGCGTGGAGAGCGCGTGCTGCTTATTGATCGTCGCAATCACATCGCGGGAAACGCGTACGACCGCTACGACGAAGCAGGGGTTCTCGTCCACCAATATGGTCCGCATATATTTCACACGAATTCCAAGCCGATTTTCGACTATCTCTCCAATTTCACGGGATGGCGTCCCTACGAACATCGTGTTCTCGCGGACGTCGACGGAATGCTGGTGCCCATCCCGATCAACCTCACCACGGTGAATCGGTTGTTCGGTCTTGACCTGGATTCTGAGGGCCTCACGAAGTGGTTCGCCGAACGCGCCGAGCCGAAAAACCAGATCCTAACGTCCGAGGATGTCGTCGTCAGCGTCGTCGGCCGGGAGCTCTATGAGAAGTTCTTCCGGGGATACACGCGCAAACAATGGGGCGTCGATCCATCGGAGCTCGATAAGTCGGTAACCGCGCGGGTACCCACGCGCGTGACGCGGGACGACCGCTACTTCAGCGATGCTTTCCAATTCATGCCGGAAGGAGGCTACACGCGGATGTTCGAGCGCATGCTGGCGCACCCCTGCATCAAGGTGATGCTGCAGACGGACTTCGAGGAAGTGCGTAACGACATTCCTTTTCGGCGCCTGATCTACACCGGCCCGATAGATGAATATTTCAATTATCGCTTCGGAAAGCTTCCTTATCGTTCTCTAACGTTTAAGCATGTGACGTTGGACTCGCCGCGCCGTCAGCCCGTGGCCGTCGTGAATTATCCTCAAACGCAGTCCTATACCCGCGTCACTGAGTATAAGCATCTGACAGGGCAAAAACATGAGAAAACGAGCGTGACCTTCGAGTATCCTTGCGACTCGGGCGATCCCTATTATCCGGTGCCGCGAGAGGAAAACATGGAGCTTTACAAGCGTTATGAAAAATTGGCCCTGGCGCAGGCAGACGTGTGGTTTGTCGGGCGTCTTGCAACCTACCGCTACTACAATATGGATCAAGTCGTCGGGCAGGCGTTGGCCACCTTCCGCCGGATAGGTCAGGTTACCCCAGCGCCCGACGCGGGCTGTGCGCTTCAGACGTCGGTGGCGGCAGAATGAGGGTTTCGTGCGGGTTTTCCTGATGCCGGGAACCTCCTGCGATCAGGGGCGTTCGGGTGTGGCCGGATCGCACAGGAGTCAGTCATGTTCACCCACAATAAAAAACTGCAATATACAGTGCGCGTCTCCGAGCCGAACCCTGTTCTGGCGAGCCTGATCCTCGAGCAGTTCGGCGGCCCGCAGGGCGAACTCGCGGCGGCAATGCGTTATTTCACGCAGGCGCTGGGTGAGGATGACGCCGGGCGAAAGGACATGCTGCTCGACATCGCTACTGAGGAATTGAGTCATCTCGAGATCATCGGAAGCATCGTCGCCATGCTCAACAAGGGGGTGAAGGGCGAGCTTGCCGAGGCCAGTCAGGGAGAGGCGGACCTCTATCGCTCTCTCACACAGGGCGGCGACAGCCATACGCAGGCGATACTGTATGGCGGCGGCGCAGCGCTGACGAATTCCTCCGGTGTCCCTTGGACGGCCGCATATATCGACACGATTGGCGATCCAGCATGCGATCTCAGATCAAACATCGCCGCTGAGGCTCGCGCCAAAATCATCTATGAACGCTTGATCAACATTACGGACGACGGCGGAGTCAAGGATGCGCTCGGCTTCCTTATGACGCGCGAAATCGCGCATCAGAAATCTTTCGAGAAAGCGCTCTACTCGATCGAGGGGAACTTCCCGCCCGGCAAGCTGAAGGGCATCGCAGAATATGCGGACCTTTATGTCAATACGTCGCAAGGGGAGGGAGACGCCGAAGGCCCATGGAACACGGGCGATGACTGGAGGCGAATGGACGACGTCGTGGGCGGGATACCGCTCGACGGCGGGACGGGGGACGCGCGTGTCGAATTGACCAATCTCGAGAAGAAAGATCTCGAGCGCTTTGCGGCGCGAACGTTGTCCAATCCGAAGGCTGACCCCGTTACAGGCGCGGACCTCGGACAGAAATAACAACCGATCAAGATGGCGCGCGCGCTGGAAATGCGGAGGCGCGGCTACTGCGCGTCCAGGCCGCCCGGGCCGGAGGCGGCGAGCGCCATCTTGACGAGTTCCGCGAGGTTGCCCGCGCGCATCTTCGCCATGATGTTTGCGCGATGAACTTCGGCGGTGCGGATGCTGATGCCGAGGTCGTGCGCAATCACCTTATTGGAGAGACCTTTGAGAAGGCCGGCCAGGATCTCGTTTTCACGTCGTGTAAGACTCGCCAGCCGGTTCCTGAGCGCCTGAGATTCCTTCGTGCGTAGTTCGTCGGCGGTTCGCTTATTCAGGGCCGCGCTGACCGCTGCGAGCAAGGCCGCGTCCTCGAAGGGCTTCTCGAGCAGATCGATGGCCCCGAGTTTCATGGCTTCAACCGCAAGGGGCACGTCGGCGTGTGCGGTCAAAACGATGGCGGGCATTGAAATGCGCTCTTCTTTCATCTTGGCGATGAGTTCGATGCCGTTCATCTCGGGCATTCTGACATCGGTCACGACGCACCCTTCGCATTGCGGCCCGATCGCTTTGAGGAAGGCGGCCGCAGACGGGTAGCTGAGAACCTTGAACCCCTCTGAGGTCAGCAACAGCCCGACGGCGTCGCGAACGGCGGCGTCATCGTCAACAATATGCACCACATTCTGCTCGGTCATGTATTTACGTCCGGGTCCCGTAACGGAAGCGTAAAACTAAAAATCGAGCCGCCGCCCGCGTTGGGTTTGGCCCAGATCTTACCGTAATGCGCCTCGACAATCGACCTTGAGATCGACAGTCCCACACCCATACCTTTCGCTTTGGTCGTCGTAAACGGCTCAAACCAGCCAATATCAGAAAAGTCAGGCAGTCCGCAGCCTGTATCCGTAACGTCGATGCAAATTGTGCGCTCGTCCAGATTGCCCGTGCGGATCACGAGTTCGCGACGCTCGGCGTCCTGCATCGCCTCGACCGCATTCCGGATGAGATTGGCGACGACATGCTTGAGTTGAGAACGGTCGGCGACGACCTGATCCCTGAGCGCGTGCAAGTCAAGATTGATCGCGATTTCGCGGCCCGGGTTGTCCGACACGAACTGCTGGTATGCTTCTCGAATAATTTCATGCACGCTCGCATTCGTTTTGTCGGGCTCGTCGCCTCTCATGAGATCTCGCAGACTTGCGACGATGCGACCCGCGCGAAGAGTCTGAGCCGCAGCCTTCGCCAGCACGTCGATGATCTCCGCGCCCTGGTCCCCGAGGCGGGCATTTTCCACAAGCCGACGCGCGACGCGCAAATATGTGGCGTTTGCGGCAAGAGGCTGATTGAGCTCATGCGCCAGCGCGGCAGCCATGCCCCCCATGGCTTCAACGCGGTTGCGATGCAACTCTTCCATTTTCTGTTCGATCATGCGTTGTCGGGTGAGATCTTTGACGAAAGCGACGAAAACCCGTCGTGAGTCGATCCTTGCCTCGGAAAGTGTCAGCTCACCCGGGAAAAATTCGCCATTCTTGCGTTTTCCAAGGGTTTCCATTCTTTCGCGCCTGGCGCAGTCAGTAAAGTTACCGGGATCGAACTTTATTCCGTCAAAGGGAATTTCGAGGAGCGCGTCGATGCCCTTGCCCACGATTTCCTCGGCGCCGTATCCAAACAGGACGGCGCCCGCACTGTTGACGGACTGGACCATCCCAGAGGCGTTGACGGTGACGACGGCGTCCTGTGAGGCGTCGATTGTCGCCTGGAGGCGCTGCGCGATTTGCGCGAGCTCGAGCTCGACTCTCTTGCGCGACGTAATGTCGGAAGCATAGCCGTGCCACAAGATCGATCCGTCGGCGCCTTGAACGGGCGTCGCCTGAGCCTCGATCCAGACCACGTCTTTTTGCGGGTGCTCAAAGGGGAATTCAGCAATCAAAAGGGAAAGCTCGCGCGCTGAACGTAAGAGGCTCTCGTTCAGCTTTTCGAGATGGTCGCGGCCGAGCCGGCGAAAGAATACGCGAGCATCTGCGATGATATCCGCGGGGGGCAGCCCAAAAACCTCTCGTGACTGAGGCGAGACGTAGCGATAGGCGACATGACCGTTCGTGCCGCGAAAAAAAGTTCCCACGACTCCCGGCGCCGCGAGGACGATGCTGGCGAGCTCGTCAGACAAGCGCGTGCGCTCGCGTCAGCCGGCGGAGGCCGCAGCGGCGTCGCCGCGTTGCGCGCGGCGACGATTGGGATAACGGTGGGAAGTAGCTCAGCCCTTGCATGTGCGAAACGCCTCCTCGTCAGGGGCGGCGATCTCCGCCGCCTTCCGGAGCCCTCGCCATTCGACCAGTTCTGAGGATATCAGAGAAACGCCAAGGCCGTGAGGCCGCTCTGACACGTTTTGAGGCACAAAGACCGCGATTTAATGAGCAGTTTTCGATCGAAGGAATTGCGGGAACTACGTAGTTCTTCCAAGATGCGCGGTCCATCTGAAAGTTTAGATCACGCTTTTCTTGGATGTAAGTTCGGGATATTCTGTGAAAGTGTAGGAAGACAGCGGCGCGCGAGCGCCGTCTGGAGCCATGGCGAGAAAGGCGCGCAACCGGCAAAGACGCGACCCGCACTCGATTTTTTAGAACAATCGAGGTCAGACGCGGTGAGATCGGGCGGACATTAATCGGCAAGCGACGGCGGCATGCCCGCGCGCCTTCATTCTCGCCTTGCGGCCTTTGTTATCATCCTGGAAGGACGCCATGCCGTCGACAACCCCTTCTGAAGCGCCGGCTCGCCGTCGAATTCTCGTGATCGACGACGACCATGACGTGGCCGACAGCTTCGTCATGTTGCTGGAGACTTTCGACGCCGATGTGCGTGTCGCCTATGGCGGCGTCGACGCCTTGAAGTCGGTCGCGGCGTTTAAGCCCGAACTGATTTTCCTGGACCTCGGAATGCCCGGCATGGACGGCTATGAGACCGCGCAACGCATCCGGAAATTACCGGAGGGACGCGACGTCACGCTTGTCGCGCTCACAGGCTGGGGGCAGGAGCAGGTCGCGGCGCATGCGCGGGAGGCGGGCTTCGACCGACAGATCACCAAGCCCATCGGTCTCGATACGTTGCAGGAATTCCTCGCCTCGCTACAGGCGCTTTGAGGAGGCTCCTTGCGCCGCGCGATGATCGGCGCCTTTGAGTTTTTGATGAAACTGGCGAGAGAGACGGGGCTCGAACCCGCGACCTCCGGCGTGACAGGCCGGCGCTCTAACCAACTGAGCTACTCCCCCGCGCGGCGCGTCCCTCGCGCGAGGTCTGCGGGATAGGGCAGGCGGTTCACGAAGTCAAGCGCTTCGGGCTGCCCCGCCGAGGCCGCTTTCCTTTCGCCGTCCGCTGGGCTAAGCCTCACGCGTCAGCGGCGCGCGACCCCTTTGCGCCCCCCGCGGCGATGATTCACCCATGTCCAAGCCATCTAGACCTACGCCGCCCCCACCGCCCGGTTCCGTTCTGCCCGATGCGTCTCACGCCGGCGCCGAACCGCCTCCCGGGGCGGAGCTGCGCCGACGCCGCATCAAAATTCGCGCATGGCGGCGCGGCATGCGGGAACTCGACATTCTGATGGGCGGTTTCGTCGACGCCCGCCTCGCGCAACTCGCGGAAGCGGAACTCGTCGAGCTCGAGACTCTGCTCGATCTGCCGGACGGCGATCTGTTGAGCTGGCTCGCGGGCGGCGTGACGCCGCCGCCAGAGCGGGACACAACCCTCCTCAGGGCCATAATCGCCTTTCACACCCATGATGGACCCATTCATTGAGCTTGACGCGCGCGAAGACGAAGGAGGCCGCAGACGCGCTCGATTCCGCGCGCGCGCGCCTCGCCAAGGGCGATAAACTTCTCTTCGCCCATGCCCCCGAGGGCTTCGACGCCTTCCTTTGCGCCGATCTCGCCCGTTCACTCGCGCGCGCGAGCGAGGGCAAGCCGGCCGTTTTCGTTCATATCGCTCGCGAAGCGTCGCGCTCCGCGGCGTTCCGCGAGGCGATGCGTTTCGCCTATCCTGAAGCCGAAATCCTCGACATTCCCGCCTGGGACTGTCAGCCCTATGACCGCGTTTCGCCGCATGCCGGCGTCGTCGCGCGGCGAATGACTGCGCTCTCGCGCCTCGCGCGCGCCATGTCTTCCCAGGAGCGTCCGCGCATCGTCGTCACGACCGTCGATTGTCTGCTCCAGCGCGTGCCGCCGCGCAAACTGATCGCGGCCGAGAGCTTCTCCGCCGCGCCGGGGAATGTCGTCAAGCTGGACGAGCTCACCCTTTGGCTCGAATCCAATGGATTTATTCGCGCGAGCACCGTCCGCGAAACGGGCGAATACGCGCAGCGCGGCGGTCTGATCGATCTCTTTCCGCCAGGCCTTCCCGCGCCGATCCGGCTCGATTTCTTCGGCGACACGCTTGAGTCGATCCGCAGCTTCGATCCCGAGACGCAGCGTGCGACGGGCCAGTTGCGCGCGCTCGACCTGACGCCGATGAGCGAGGTGCGGCTCACGAGCGACGCGATGCGGCGTTTTCGCCAGAACTACGCCGCGCGCTTTGGCGGGCAGACGCGCGGCGACGCGCTTTATGAGGCCGTGAGCGAGGGCAGGCGCCATCACGGCATGGAGCACTGGCTGCCGCTCTTCTATGAGCGCATGGACACACTCTTCGACTATCTCGGCGATGCGCCGTTGATGCTCGACTCGCTCGTCGACGAGTCGGGCGCGGAACGCTTGAAACAGATCATCGACTATTACGACGCGCGCAAGGAAGCGCATGACCTTGACCCCGCCGCCTCGACATACAAACCGCTCGAGCCGAGCGCATTGTATCTTACCGACGAGGAATGGCGCTCCGCGGTGGCAGGCCGCGCCAATGCGCGCTTTTCGCCTTTCGGCGCGCCGGAGGGCGAGGACGCGATCGATTGCAACGCCCGGCCCGGCCGCGATTTCGCGCAAGAGCGCAACGAGCCGAACGTGAATGTCTTCCAGGCGGCGGCCGATCATGTGCAGGCCTTGCGCGAGGCTGGAAAGACGGTCGTCGTCGCGGGTTGGTCCGATGGTTCTTGCGAGCGTCTCGGCCATGTTCTGCAGGAGCACGGGCTTCGCGACATCGCCACCGTCAATTCTCTTCCGGCCGCGCTTGGCCGAGGCCGCGGGGGCGTCTCCCTCGCGGTTCTTGGCGTGGAGCACGGTTTCGAAACGGACGCTTATGCGCTGGTCGGCGAACAGGACATTCTCGGTGATCGCCTTGTCCGGCGCCGACGCAAACGCAAGCCAAACGAGAATTCTGCTCGGAGAGGTCGCCGCGCTCACCGCAGGCGATCTCGTCGTCCACGTCGACCATGGCATCGCGCGCTTCATCGGCCTCGAGACGATCACCGCGGCTGGCGCGCCGCATGATTGTCTCGAACTGCACTATGCCGGCGGCGACAAGCTCTATCTGCCCGTCGAGAACATCGAGCTCTTGACCCGCTACGGCGGCGAGGACGCGGAGGCGCAGCTCGACAGATTGGGCGGCGCCGGCTGGCAGACGCGCAAGGCGCGGATGAAAAACCGTATCCGCGAAATGGCGAAGGGCCTTATCGCCATCGCCGCCCAGCGCCAGCTCAGGGCGGCGCCCAAACTCACGCCGTCCGAAGGGCTTTACGATGAGTTTTGCGCGCGCTTTCCCTACGACGAAACCGAGGATCAGATCGCCGCAATCGACGCCGTTCTCGAGGACCTCGCCTCGGGTCGGCCGATGGATCGGCTCGTTTGCGGCGACGTCGGCTTCGGCAAGACCGAGGTCGCCTTGCGCGCGGCCTTCTGCGCGGCGATCAATGGCAAGCAGGTTGCGGTCGTTGCGCCGACGACGTTGCTCGCGCGACAGCACTACAAAACCTTCTGCGATCGATTCCAGGGCCTGCCGGTGAAAATCGGCCGCCTCTCGCGCATGGTTGGATCGGCGGAGACGCGCGAAACCAAGAAAGAGCTCGGCGAAGGCAAGGTCGATGTTCTCATCGGCACGCACGCCATTCTCGGCAAGGGCGTTTCCTTCAAGGATCTGGGTCTTGTCATCATCGATGAGGAGCAGCATTTCGGCGTCGGCCACAAGGAGCGGCTTAAAGAGCTGCGCGCCGAAGTCCATGTGCTCACGCTTTCTGCGACGCCAATCCCGCGCACACTGCAACTCGCGATGACGGGCGTGCGCGAACTCTCGCTGATTGCGACGCCGCCTGTCGACCGGCTCGCGGTGAGAAGCTTCATTTCGCCCTTCGATCCGCTCATCGTGCGCGAAGCCTTGCTCCGCGAACGCTACCGCGGCGGCCAGGCTTTCTTCGTCTGCCCGCGCATCGACGACATTGAAGAGGCCGCCGCTTTCCTGCGCCAAAATCTGCCCGAGGCAAGATTCGTCATCGCGCATGGCCAGATGGCCGCGAGCGAACTCGAAGACAAGATGACGGCTTTCTACGAAGGCGCCTTCGACATTCTGCTGTCGACGACGATCGTCGAATCCGGCCTCGACATCCCGACCGCCAACACGCTCATCGTCTGGCGCGCCGACATGTTCGGCCTGGCGCAGCTTTATCAGTTGCGCGGCCGGGTCGGACGCTCCAAGACGCGCGCCTATGCGCTTTTCACGACGCCCGCCAATCGCGCGATCACGCCGCAGGCGCAAAAGCGACTCGAGGTTCTCCAGACGCTCGACACACTCGGCGCCGGCTTCCAGCTCGCAAGTCACGATCTGGACATTCGCGGCGCCGGCAATCTGCTCGGCGACGAGCAGTCCGGCCACATCAGGGAAGTGGGCTACGAACTTTATCAGCAAATGCTGAGCGACGCGATCACCATGCTCAAGGCTGGCGTCGAGGAGCCGCAGGAAGAGGCCTGGTCTCCAACGATCGCCATTGGCGCGCCGGTGACGATACCCGAGGATTACGTGCCCGATCTGACGCTGCGGCTTCAATTATACCGCCGTCTGTCCACGCTCGAAAACGATCAGGATATCGAAGCGTTCGCCGCAGAGATGATCGACCGCTTCGGTCCGATTCCGCCCGAGGTCGAGCAACTCTTCGAAATCGTCGCCATCAAGGCCATGTGCCGGCGCGCGCATGTCGAAAAAGTGGAGGCCGGTCCCAGGGGCGTCATCGTCTCCTTCCGGGACAATCATTTTGCCGATCCCGCGGCGCTCGTGCGGTTTGTTTCCGAACAGGGCGCGTCGGCCAAGGTGCGCCCGGATATGCGCATCGTTTTCATCCGCGCGTTCGAGTCGATGAAAGAGCGACTCATGGGCACGCGCCGTATCATGCGGGCGCTCGCGGGCATTGCCGAAAAGGGCAAAGCGGCGTGACGCCGTCGCGCGACGATTCGTCGGCTCCCATCTTCTCTTGATTCATGACAAAGTTACGCTTCTGTGCGGCAAGCGCGCAGGCTCGACGCGTGCGCGCGCCTTCGCGTCGTGTGGAGTACAAAAATGGGGAGGGTTCTCATGACGACGCAAAATTTCTGGCGCGGCGGAACGCTAGCGGCCGGAGCGGCCGCCGCATTCATGGCCGCGGGCCTCGCCGGCGCATGGGCGCAGGATCAGTCGGCCGTTGACCACAGCAAAATGGACCACGGCGGCGCCGACCACGCGGCGCACGGAGCCGCCGCGCCCTCATCGGCGCAATGGGCGGACCCTGGAAAGGGCGCGACGACGGCGAAGCCCGAGGCGACGACGCCGGCCAAAGCCGATGGCGAAAAGGCGGACGACCACGCCGCGCATCATGGCGGCGACGCCGGTGTGGCGCCGAGCAGCGCAACTGGCGGCGCACATGGCGGCCCATCTGGCGGCGGCATGATGAGTGGCGGCATGATGAGCGGCGGCATGGGCGCCATGATGATGGGCGGCGGCTCAAGCCATGGCGGCATGGGCGGCATGATGCAGCACATGCTCTGCGGTTTCACCGAACATCTCGAGGGCCGTCTCGCTTATCTCAAGGCGGAGCTCAAACTCACCGACACGCAGCTTTCCGCCTGGAATGGTTTCGCCGACGCCTGGCGGTCGGCTGCACAGAAGGCGACGGCGAAATGCGGCGCGCTCGACGAACGCATGGATCACGCCAAGCCGCCCGTGCTCAGCAAATTGCAGATGATGGAAAGCCACATGGCCGATCATCTCGACGTCTTGCGCGCGCAAAAGGCGGCGATCGAGCCGCTGTTCACGTCATTGTCCGAGGAACAGAGAAAAATCGCCAATGAGGCCCTCACGACGGTGCTGAAGGTTGGCATGAGCGGCATGGACGGCGGGGGCATGATGGGGGGAATGGGCCAAGGTGGCGGCCACGGCGGCGGTCAGCATTGAACGCAGCATAGGTCGATCAAGGAGAGCCCCGCACCACGGTGCGAGGCTCTTCCTATTTGCGTCGCATGCGCCACGACGAAGGCGCGCACTTGCTCCTGTCTTCGTATTCGAGGTCGCGGCGAGGCGACCTGAAGCGCGAAGCGCGCAAAGGGAGAGAGGCGGCAAGCGCCGCCAAGCGCGCCCGACAAGGACCAGCGATGGCGGACGGACAAGCGGCCGCATATGGCGTTCGCCCGAGCTGGACCTCGGGCGCTGCCCCAAAATTCTCCAGAAAATTTGCGAAGGAGAGGCGCCTGTGGCAAGTTCTGGACGAACTCGCCTAATGATGCTTGGCATTTGGCTTGCCCCGGCTCCCCGACGGGTTTCTCCAACGATATGAATGAAACGATTAGACAAAAGCCCCGTGGCGCCGCGCTCGCCGCTGTCGCGATGGAACGCCTGTTCGAGCCTCGGCGCGGCGGGGGGATAACGCCGCGGCCACGCTTTCTGGCTTTCGTCCTGGTCTGCCTCCTTGTCCATCTCGCGGTTCTGGCCTTTCTCCTTTGGGAGGACAAACAGACGAATTTCGCGCCGCCCGTCGAGGAGATCCCGGTCGAGGTGATCCCGGAGCCGCCGCCGCCGCAGGAGAAGCCGCAGGAAGAACCGCCGCAGCCGCCCGAGCCGCCGCCGCAGGAAAAGCAGCAGCAGCAGCAGAAGCCCCCGCCGCCTCCAATTGAGGAGAAGCCGGCCTATGACGCGCCCAAGGCCGAGAGCAAGGCGAAGAGCGAGACGGACGCGCCTCAGGAGGAGAAGGACGTCAAGACGCCGCGCAAGGCTGAGCCGACGGAAAAGGTCGTTCCAAAGGACGAAAAGCCGCAGGGGCTGAAGGACGCGAAGGACGACGCGGACGGCGACAAGACGCCGGAGCCGACCCCCGAAAAGCAGGTGGAGGACAAGCCGGACGCCGAGATCATAGAGCGCGCCGAAAAGACCCCGACGCCGACGGAAAAGCCCGAGAAAAAGGACACGAAGCCCGCCAAGAAAGGCGAATCGACCTCGATCGCCGACCAGGTTGCGGCGCTCGCGCCCTTGCC
This sequence comes from uncultured Alphaproteobacteria bacterium, assembly GCA_963713845.1. GTDB lineage: Bacteria > Pseudomonadota > Alphaproteobacteria > Rhizobiales > Beijerinckiaceae > Methylocystis. The sequence continues at coordinate 124,824 of CAVQNJ010000026.1, read as the reverse complement.
CGACTTCAAGCTGGCGGCGCCGCCCAAGCCCTCGCCGGTGGGCGGCGGTCAGGCGAAGACGACCTATCTGACGATCCTCTACGGACTCATCATGCCTCATATGAGGATACCGCCGCGCGTGCGCGAAATGCAGATGTCGTCGAAGGGCGTCGTCGCCTTCTATATCGACGAGATGGGCAATCTCACCCATCAGGCGGTCTATAAGTCGAGCGGCGCCCCCGAACTCGACGCTGCGGCGCTCGCCGCGGTGCGCAGCGCCGCGCCCTTCCCGGCGCCGCCGCGCGGCCTGCCGCATTCCATGCTGTTTACATACGCCACAAAATAGGCGCGCGAGCTTTAGGCCCTAAGGGCGATTGCCGAGACCAGCCGCCCGTAGTCCGGCTCCTGCCGATGTACGCTGCGCCGGTAGCTGAAACAGCGCGCGTCATCCGCATAAGTGTCGATGTTCAGCGCCTCGAAGGAGGCGACGTCGAGAGCACGGACGCGCGCCGCGATGAATCCTTGCAGATCGAACAGCGAATGCCCCTCGCGCGACGTCGGCGTGAAAAAGCGCGCATGGTCCTGGCTCGCGTCGATGAACCGGGCCGAAAACTCCGGCCCCACCTCATAGCTCGATGCGCCGATCGCCGGCCCAAGGGCGACATGAATATTGGCGCGTCGCGCGCCTTGCGCCTCCATCGCAGCGATCGTGGCCTCGATCATCCCCGTGAGCGCGCCTTTCCAGCCGGCATGGCAGGCGCCGATCACGCCGGCGGCCGCGTCGGCGAAAAGCAACATTCCGCAGTCGGCCCCCGTCACCCCGAGCGCAAGCGCGGATTCGCGCGTCACGAGCCCGTCGCAGCGGGGGCGGCTATCCGCGGCCCAGGGCCGCGAGACGACAAGCGCCTCGGCGGAGTGAATCTGGAACGGCACGAGCAGCCTCTCGGCGGCGACGCCGATGCGCGCCGCCATGCGGGCGCGGTTCTGCGCGACCCGCGCCGGTTCGTCTTTCGAACCCACCCCGCCGTTGAGCGAATCATAAACCCCCTCGGAGACGCCGCCCTCGCGGGTGAAAAAGGCGTGACGCACGCCAGGCAGATCGAGATTTTGCGCGTTCAGCGCGGGCGGTTGTGACAGGACGCGTCCCCCCATGTCAGACGATGAAGCCCGGCATGTCGGGCATGCCGGGATGCGCCACGGCCATCACCTTGAACAACGCGCCCATGTGACGGCGCGGATCATCGACGCCCACGAGACGGTCCAGCGCGTCAACAATCGCCTGCGCCTGATCGGGCGCGGCGCGCTTCATCAGCGATTGCGCGCGTCGCTCGATGCCGAGCTGGAGCAGAAAATCCGCCTGCGTGACCGGTCCCATCACTTTTGCGCCCTGCGCCCTTGCGGCGCGGGCAAGCGCCGCAAAATCGACATGCGCGGTGAGATCGGCTTCGCCGGGCTCGGCGAGGGGATCGACATAGGCATGCGCCGCGACGGCTTGCAGGCTGTCGCCGAGCGAGGTTTCGAGATAGCCGTAATCGATGACGAGAAAGGCGCCGCCCTCGCGCACGATCCTGGCCGCGATTTCGCCCATGAGCCTTTGTCCAATGGCGTTCACTTCGATGATCGACCCTTCGCGCGCGGAAACGTTCAGCGAGGGCTCGATCTGGTTGGAAAGACCGAACGCAAGGGAGCCCGTCGAGTCGAGACCGACAAGCCGCTCGCGCCATCCACTGATTGTCTTGACGAAATGCCTGACCGGAAGCGCGTCGAAAAACTCATTGGCGAGGATGAAGGCGGGGCCTGGCGGCGTGTCGGCGAAATCCGCGCTCCAATACACGGGCTTTGCGGCCTCCGCCATCGCGCGCTGCTGGGCGGCGCGCAAAATCGGACTTGTTTCGACGAAGTGGACGGTGATCGCGTCGAGAAACTCCGGTGAGATGCGCGACACGCGCAACACGTCGGACATGAGCGTGCCGCGGCCGGGGCCGAGTTCGATGAGCCGGGCTCCGGCGGGCGCGCCGCACACACGCCAGGCCTCGCTTGCCCAGACGCCGATGAGTTCGCCGAACATCTGGCTGATTTCCGGCGCTGTGACGAAGTCGCCGGAGGGGCCGAAAGGATCGCGCGTCATGTAATAGCCAAGGCGCGGATGCGCAAGGCACAAGGCCATGTAACGCTCGAGCGTCATCGGGCCTTCATGGACGATTTCCGCTGCGATCTCCTGCTTCAGCGCATTCATTGCGTCGCGCTCCCTTCTCGCAGCGAAAGAAGAATTAGCCGCGCTCCGATCACGACGAGGGGCGCGGAAAGCAGCATGCCTTTCGTCAAGCCATACGCCAGCGCTTCCTGCACGGCGTCCGGCTCGCGGAAGAATTCGCAAAAAATTCGCGCGAGGCCATAACCGACCCCGAAGAGGCCGGCGACCAACCCGGGACGTTTGAGCGCGCCGCGCCGCGCGGCGAACCAGAGCAGCGCGAAAAGCGCGATTCCCTCGAGCCCCGCCTCATAGAGCTGGCTCGGGTGACGCGGCGCGTCGCCGGCCGGCGGAAAAACCATCGCCCAGGGGACGTCTGTTTCCCGACCCCACATCTCCGGCTTGATGAAATTGGCGAGCCGTCCAAAGAACAGGCCGATGGGCGCGACCGCGGCGCAGAGATCGACGACGGTCAGAAAGGGAAGGCGGCGATGGCGTGCGAAAACGCCCATGCCGACAAGGGCGCCGACAAGGCCGCCATGAAACGCCATGCCGCCTTTCCATGTCTGAAGGATCTCGAGCGGATGGTCGAGATAGAAGCCCGGATCATAGATCAGCACATGGCCCAGACGCCCGCCGATGATGACGCCGAGCGCAACGTCGACGACAAGATCGTCGACGCTGTCGGGACCCGGTCGCGCCTGTCCTTGCGCAAACAGCGACGCATCGCCGGTGAGTTTGCGCAGGCCGAGCCAACCGAAGAGGAAACCGGCGATGTAGGCCAGCGCATACCATCTGACCGGCAGCGGGCCGACATTGATCGCGATTGGGTCAATGATCGGAAAGGGCAACAGGAAGAAGGGCATCCGAAAGGTCCGGCGCGCGAGTCGAAAGTAATGCGCCCACTTGACCTTTTAACGGCCCCGCAGGGGGATGTCATCTGGCGTCCGCCAGGGGCGGAGCGTCAGGCCGCCTTCCGTTGCGGCAGGAAACGGCCATAGAACGATTTCCCCTTCGCGGCCATCTCGCGCAGCAATTGCGGCGGTTCGAAGCGCGGGCCATGTTTCGCGGCGAGCGCGTCGCAAAGGGCGACGAAGGCTTTCGCCCCATCCCGTCGATATAGGAGAGCGTGCCGCCGGTGAAGGGCGCAAAGCCAAAGCCGAGAATGGAGCCCACGTCCGCCTCGCGCGGATCGGTGACGACGCCCTCCGCCATTGTCCTTGCGGCTTCGACCGCCTGAACGACGAGAAAGCGTTGCTTGAGCTCGTCGACGTCGAGCGTGTCGGGGTCGAGGTTTTTTTCCGCCAGCGCCGAAAGTCCCGGCCACAGGCTTTTCTTGCCGTCCGGGTGATAGTCATAGAAGCCCTTGCCGTTCTTGCGGCCGAAGCGGCCCTGCTCCTCGACCATGAAGCGCAGGACCCGCTCCTGCGCGGGGTCGACGGCCGCCGCGCCGAGGTCCTTCTTGGTGGCGTTGAGAATCTTCCAGCCAAGATCAAGCGCGACCTCGTCATTGAGCGAGAGCGGCCCCACCGGCATGCCGGCCATGCGCGCGACATTCTCGATCATCGCCGGCGGCACGCCCTCGATGAGCATGATCTGGCCTTCGCGCACGTAATTCAGCACGCAGCGATTGGCGTAGAAGCCGCGCGAGTCGTTCACGACGATGGGGGTCTTCTTGATGATGCGCACGAAATCCAGGGCTGTGGCGAGCGCACGATCGCTCGTCTTGGCGCCCGGATGACCTCGACGAGCAGCATTTTCTCGACGGGTGAAAAGAAATGAACGCCGACGAAGTTCTCGGGCTTTTGCGCGGTCTCGGCCAGCGAGGTGATGGGCAAGGTGGACGTGTTGGAGGCGAAGATCGTCTCGGCGCCGACGACCTCCTGCGCGCGCTTCGTCGCCGCCGCCTTGATTGCGCGATCCTCGAAGACCGCTTCGACAATGAGATCGCAGCCGGCGAGCGCCGCATAATCCGCCGTCGCGACGACGCGCGCGAGCAGCGCTTGCTTATCGGCGGCGGTGGCGCGACCCTTGGCGACCGATCCGGAGATGAGCTTGTCGATCGCCGCTTTTCCCTTGTCGGCGCTTTCCTGATCGCGGTCGATGAGCACGACGTCGAGCCCGTTCAACGCGCTCACATAGGCGACGCCCGCACCCATGAATCCCGCGCCGAGGACGCCGATTTTCTTGAGGTTGGTGGGGGGAACGTCGGCGGGCCGGTGGGCGCCTTTCTCGAGCTCGGTCTTGGAGAGGAAAAGCGAGCGAATCATCGCCGCCGCTTGCTTTGAGCGCAGAATATGCGCGAACCAGCGCGATTCGACCGTGAGCGCCTGGTCGATCGGCAATTGCAGGCCTTCATAAACGGCGTGCAGGATGGCCTTGGCCGCCGGATAATTGTCGAAGGTCTCGCGCCGGTAGATCGCATTGGCCGCGGGCCAGATCATCATGCCCGTCGGCGAGAAGACCTTGCCGGAGGGGTTCTTGAAGTCTTTGGCGTCCCAGGGCGCCTGCGCCTTGCCGCCATTGACGATAAACGCGCGCGCGCGGGCGACGATCTCGTCGCGCGGCGCAATCTCGTGAACGAGCTTGGCGCCGAGCGCGGCTTTCGGCTTTGCCTGCTCGCCGCGAAAGAGGAATTGCAACGCGTCGCCGGTCTGCATGATGCGCGCGACGCGTTGCGTGCCGCCCGCGCCGGGGAACAGCCCCACCTTGATTTCCGGCAGGCCAACCTTCGTCTTCTCGTCGTCGGCGAGCACACGGTAGTGACAGGCGAGGGCAAGCTCGAAGGCGCCGCCAAGGCACACGCCATGAATGGCGATGGCGAAAGGCTTGCCGCAGGTCTCGAGCTTTCGGTAAAGCAGCGACAGTTTCCGCGAATTCTCGAAAAACAGCCTGTTGGCCGCCTCCTCGCCCTGTTCCTTGCGCACTGTCGCGTATTGCGCGGCGCCCTGCTGCAGCATCGTCAGATCCGCGCCGCCAGAAAAAGCGTTCTTGCCGGAGGCGATGACACAGCCCTTGATGGCGGGGTCGGCGACGACGGCGTCGATGACCGCGTCGAGTTCCTGCATCACCTCGGCCGTGATGACGTTCATCGACCGCTCTGGCATGTCCCAGGTAAGAAGCGCAACGCCGTCGGCGCCGGTCTCGAAACGGAAATTGACGAGGTTCATGGCTTCGCTCCCGAAATGCTTCTCAAACCTGCTTTGCCGGACAGGCGAGGCAATCGCCGCTTCGCCGTTATGCTCCATCATACGCGTTCGATGATCGTCGCAGTGCCCATGCCCGCGCCGATGCACAACGTCACCAGCGCAATGGACTTGCCGCTGCGCTCCAATTCGTCGATGGCGGTTCCAACGAGCATCGCGCCGGTGGCGCCGAGCGGATGCCCAGGGCGATGGCGCCGCCATTGGGATTGACGATTGCGGGATCGAGGTCGAAGGCTTGCAGATAGCGCAGCACGACGGCGGCGAAGGCTTCGTTGATTTCGATGAGATCGATGTCGGCGAGCGTCATGCCGGCGCGCGCAAGAACCTTTTTCGTCACGTCGACCGGACCCGTCAGCATGATCGCCGGCTCGGAACCGATATTGGCGAAAGCGCGAATCCTCGCGCGCGGCTTCGCGCCGATGCGCGCGCCTGCCTCTTTCGAGCCGACGAGCACCGCCGCGGCGCCGTCGACGATGCCTGAGGAATTGCCGGCGTGATGCACATAATTGAGTTTCTCGATCGCCGGATAGGCTTGAATCGCCACCGCGTCGAAGCCGCCCTGTTCGGCGTAGAAGGCGAAGGAGGGCTTGAGGCTCGCCAGCGACTGCATATTTGTTTCAGGCCGCAGATGTTCGTCGCGGTCGAGAATTGTCACGCCGTTGACGTCCCTCACGGGGGCGATCGATTTTGCGAAGCGGCCCTCGCGCCACGCCGTCGCGGCGCGCCGCTGCAACTCGACCGCATAAGCGTCGACGTCGTCGCGCGAGAAACCATATTTCGTCGCGATGAGATCGGCCGAGACGCCCTGCGGCATGAAATAAGAGGGAATCGCGATCGTCGGATCGACGGGCCACGCGCCGCCCGATGCGCCGATGCCCACGCGGCTCATGCTTTCGACGCCGCCGCCAATGGCGAGATCATGTTGCCCCGACATGATTTCCGCTGCGGCGAAATTCACCGAATCGAGGCCCGAGGCGCAGAAGCGGTTGATCTGAACGCCCGGAACCTTGTCGCGAATAGCCCGACGCGATCGCCGATGCGCGCGCAATGTCGCCGCCGGCTTCGCCCACGGGATCGACGCAGCCCAGGATCACGTCGTCGACCTCTGGCCCTTTGATGATCGTTGCGCGCCTTGATTGCGGCGAGCGCGGTATTGGCGAGGCCAAGCGAGGAAACCTCATGCAGCGCGCCATCAGGCTTGCCACGGCCGCGCGGCGTGCGCACCGCGTCATAAATATATGCGTCGGGCATGGGGTTTCCTCTCGTTCGTGCTTGCTGGCGCGCTGTCAGAACATGTCCGGCGCCAGTGACATCATCGTGTCGGCGCCGGCGCTGATGCGCGCGAGCCGAAGACCCGTTTCGGGCAGCATGCGCTCCATGTAGAAGCGCGCCGTCGTGAGTTTCGCGTCCATCCGCGCGGCGGAGTCGGGTTCGCGCGCCTTCTTGTCGATCGCGGCCGCGGCGATGCGAACCCAGACCAATGCAAGGGCAACGCGGCCGAAGAGATGCGTGTAATCATAGGACGCCGCGCCGGCGTTGTCAGGCTTCGCGATGCCGTTGCTGCATCAGCCAGGTCGTGGCTTTCTGCAAATCGCCGAGCGCCGACTGCAGCGGCGCCACAAAGGGCTCCATCGCGCCATTCGCGACATGCGCGGCGAGAAGCTCGGCGCCGTCCTTGAAGAAGGCCATGATGGCGCGGCCGCCGTTTCGCGGCAGTTTGCGGCCGACGAGGTCGAGCGCCTGTATGCCGTTGGCGCCCTCGTAGATCATCGCGATTCGCGCATCGCGCACGAATTGCTCCATGCCCCATTCGCGAATATAGCCATGGCCGCCGAAGATCTGCTGCGCCTTTACCGCGTTTTCAAAACCGACGTCGGTCAGCATCGTTTTCAGCACGGGGGTGAGGAGGCCAAGGCGGTCTTCCGCCGCCTCCCGCGCGGCGCGGTCCTCCGAGCGATGGGCGACGTCGCTGTCGAGCGCGGCGATGAGCGCCAGGGCCGCGCGCGCCTTCGTTGAACGCCTTGATCTCCATCAGCAGGCGACGGATGTCGGGATGCACGATGATCGGATCGGCGCTTTTTCTCGGGCTCTTTCGGGCCCGTCAGGGCCCGGCCCTGAAGCGCTCCTTCGCATAGGCGAGGGCGTTCTGATACGCGACCTCGGATTGCGCGAGGCCCTGCATGGCGACGCCGAGGCGCGCCTCGTTCATCATCACGAACATGGCGTTGAGTCCGCGGTTGGCTTCCCCGACGAGAAAGCCCGTCGCGCCGTCAAAATTCATGACGCAGGTCGCGTTGCCGTGAATGCCCATCTTCTCTTCGATGGAGCCGCAGGAAACGCCATTGCGCGCGCCGAGCGAACCGTCCGCGTTCGACGAGCCATTTGGGCACGAGGAAGAGAGAAATGCCCTTGACGCCCGCCGGCGCGCCGTCAATTCGCGCGAGCACCAGATGGACGATATTTTCGGCCAGATCGTGCTCGCCGGCGGAGATGAAGATCTTCTGCCCCGTGATGGCGTAGCTCCCGTCGTCGCGCGGCGTCGCCCGCGTCGTGAGCAGGCCGAGATCCGTGCCGCATTGCGGCTCGGTCAGGTTCATCGTGCCGGTCCAGCGGCCTTCCGCCATTTTGGGGACGTAAAGCTGCTTCTGCTCTTCCGATCCGTGGGTGAGAAGGGCGGCGAGCGCGCCCTGGGTGAGCCCGGGATACATGGCGAAGGCCATATTCGCCGAGGAGGCGAATTCATTCATCGGCATCGACAGCGTGTAGGGCAGTCCCTGGCCGCCGTAGTCTTCGGGCACCGCGAGGCTGATCCAGCCGCCCTCGGCGAAAGCCCGAAAGGCCGATTTGAAGCCCGGCGGAGCGGTCACCGAGCCGTCGGCCCCGCGCTTGCAGCCGTTGGCGTCGCCGGACTGATTGAGCGGCGCGAGAACTTCTTCACAAAGCTTCCCCGCCTCTCCCAGGATCTGGCCGAGCACGTCGGGCGAGACGTCGGAGAAGCCTTTGAGGTTTCCGAAACGCTGGAACTGCAGGACGTCGTTGAGGAGGAAAAGCGTATCGTCGACGGGCGCTCTGTAGCTCGGCATCGAGTTCTCCTTGCAGGTCGGTCCCGGTCGATTCGCGCCAGGATCGGCGCCTCGCACGACTTAGGTAGAGAGGGGTTTTGATGGACGCAATAGGGCGTGAACAGGCGTCAAAAGCGCTTGAAGCGCGAGCTGCCTCGATGTTCTGATTCGGAATTGACGATTCGCGGCTCCGCGATGGGCGTTTTTTTGAAAAAGTTAGGCCAGAGCTAGCCTTAGGTGCGCGTCCCTTAACGTCTTATTTACCTTGATTGACGGAAAGTGCACGGCATCGGCGCTGCGGCGTCGAGCGTTCGGCGCGATTCGCGCGATCTTTAAGTCGGTTTTCACGAGTTCCCCGAGTTATCCGCCAGTCGGATTCGCCGGACAGCATGATGACCAAGGCCCATCCCCGCAGACACCGCAGCCACGAAGACGAATTGCGCGATTACGCGCGCGCGGAGGCGCGCCGGTCCGGGAAGAGCCTCGGCGACTGGCTCGACGACGCCATTCGCGATGAGGCGGCGGATCCGGACGATGTCCTCTCGGACGACGATCGCCTGGAGGCTGCGGCGCGCCGGCTCGCCCGTTCGGAGCGCCCCGCGCGAAACCGTCATCCCGAGGACGAGCCCGCGGGTCGCTGGCGCGACGAGCCGGGGGAACATGAAAAGACGCCGCGCCGGCGCCGCCAGCAGCCCGGCGCGGACGCAAACTACGATCCCGGCCGGCTGTCCTTCTTCGCCGACGCCGCCGCCCTCATTGAGCGCCGCGTGGCGGAGAGCGAGCGTCAGACCGCGCGCGCCCTCGACCGTCTCGCCAATCGCCTCGAGGATCGTGGACGCGAGGATGCGGACGAAAACCTTGCCGAGCTTGTCGAGCGCATCGGCCGGATCGAATCGCGCCTGTCCGATCATCCGGCCGCCGGCGGCGTGGCCCCGATCCGTTCGGCTTTGGCCCGGCTCGAGGCCCGGCTCGAACGCCACTCGGTAGGCGAAAGCGCGTATGACGCCAGCGCGGCGCAGGCGGACGCGCGCGTTCCGACCCGAGCCAAAATGGCGAGCGCGAGCCCCGCCGCCCTGGAAAAAGGCCTGAGCCAGGGGGAGCCCCTCCCGCGTCGACCCCTCGTCGCCGCCATCGCGGAGATCGCCGGGCGTCAGCGCGCGCTCGACGACGTTTTCCATACCCAGAACCACGCCGAGAACCACGCCCAGATCGAGGCCCAGAACCAGAACCACGCCCAGATCAACTCTCCGGCCCCGTCGCCTGCGCCATCGCGCGTCGAGGAGGCCGAGTCCGCTTCTGTCTGGCCGCCCCAGCGTTTCGAGGCGCTCAACGCCGCGCTCGAAGCCATTTCCCGTCAGCTCGAGGCGGCGCGTGATTGCGAAAGCGAGCGCGACGAGCAGCAATATGCTGTGGTCCGACAGGTCGGCGCGTTGCGCCGCGACGTGGAGGATATGTCGCGCCTCGTCGGCGAACTCGCGCCGCGCGCTTCCGTGGAGGCGGTGGAAAGGGCTTTGCGCGACCTCGCGCGACGCGTCGACGCACAGCGCGATCGTGGCGTTGGCGAAGAGTTGCTGGCGCCCGCCGAGCGCATCTCCAGCGAATTGCGCGCGGTTATCAAGGACCTCGACCCGAGCCCCCTCGTGCGTCACCTCCATGCGGACATCCAGACCATTGGACGCCGGCTCGACGCCTTGCAGCAGCCCAGTGGCGCGGACGCGGCCGAGATCAGCCGGCTCTTCGCCCAGACAGGCGACATAAAGGATCAGTTGGCCACGCTCGCGGCGCGGCCGCTGTCGCTCGAGAAAATCGAAACGCGGCTCTTCGATCTCACGCAGCGCGTCGATGCGCTTTCACATGCCGGCGGTGGCGGCGCAAAGGCCGCCGCGGCGCTGGATATGGGCGAACTGGTCCGCTCCATCCGTTCGATCGTCGCGGCCGAGACGACCAGCAATTTCGACAATTTCAACCGCAGCCTCGAAGCGCTCTCGGGCAAGCTCGACGCGGCCGCCGTTTCGGAAGGGGGGCAGCGCCTCGACGAACTCGGCGCGCTGATTGCGGGACTGGGCAAGAAGCTCAACTCGGCGCTCGACAATCCCGTGCACACGCCCCGCTTCGACGAGATCGGCCGCAAGCTCGAAATCCTCGAGACGCGCCTCGATCCGCTCGCGGGCGACGCGATCGCGCGCATCGAGAAATTGCTCGAAAATCCCGTCGCGTCGGCGCCCGACGTCAGCACCATCGAAGAACTCGTGCGCAGTCTCGATCAGAAGATCGAGTCGATCGCCGCCGCGGCCGCGCGCCCCGATCTGTCGCCTTTCGTCGAAACCCTGACCCAGCGCATGAATCAGGCGCTCGACCCGCTTGCAGATTCGGCGTCGCTGAAAGCGCTCGAAACCCAGATCGTCACGCTTTCCCAGCGCCTCGATCGAAACGACGACGGCGCCGCCGCCCTGGCCGGCGTCGAAGCCAGGATCGGCGCGCTCGTCGCGCAGCTCGAAAACGCCAAATCGGCCACGGGCGAGGCGACCGAGGAGGCCGTGCGCCGCGCCGCCGAGGGATTGCTCGCGGCCGCAAATCCCGCGCCCGGCGCCCTGCGCGAGGCCCTCGAGCGGGAATTGGTCGACATCCGCAAGCTTCATGACGAGAGCGGCGCACGCACGCATGAGACGCTTCTCGCCGTCCATGAAACATTGGAGCGCGTCGTCGACCGGCTCGCGGTGTTTGAGGACGAGCTGAGCGATATTCGCAGCGCCGAGCCAGTTCTGCCGGCGACGCCCTCAACTGCGCGATTGGATAAAGCGCGCGCGGCTGACGCGGCGGCGCGCGCTCAGGCGTTGGAACCCGGCGTCGATCCGCGGGGCGACATCGAGACCACCCCGGAAGAGGATCTGGCCGATTTTCTGGTGCCGGTGGGGTCCGGTCGGCCCAATCGTCGCGAGCCCGATTTCGACATCGCCGCGCCTCAGGCGCGAAGCGGGACCGCGCAACCGGCGCAGACCGATTTCATCGCCGCCGCGCGCCGCGCCGCGCAGCAGGCTGCGCGCGACGCCGAGGCCGCCGAAAAGGCGCAGAACGCCCGCCGGGCCGCGCGCGCCGCGGTCCCGGAGAAAGAAGAGCGCCTCTCCGCCCCCGCCGAGAAGCGCGGTGGACTGTCGGCGGCGCTTCAAGCGCGCAAGCGCCCGCTTCTGCTCGGCCTTGGAGCCTTAGATTCTCATCGCCGGGGCCTATCAGGTCACGCGCGTCGCCCTCCAGGGCGGGGAGAGCGATGCGCATATCGAACATTCCCGCAGCGAGGCGACCCCGTCCGCCGGCGACGCCCGCCCCGCCGCGCCCGCCGCCGACTCGAAAACGGTAGCGCCGCCCCCGGGTGGCGCGATCAAAGCGCCAGAGCCCGCGGCCGCGCCCAAGCCGCCGCTCGCGGCTCCCGAAGCGCCGCCGCCGCGCATGGTTACGCCGCCGCACGCCGAAAACGCGCCGCCCGATCGTTTACCCGTCGGCTCCATCGGCGCGCCCCTCAATCCGCTTTCGGCGCCCGATGCGATCGGTGTTATCAAGTCATTGGCGCAGCAAGGCAATGCGGCGGCGCAATTCGAGCTGGGCGTGCGCTACGCCGACGGCCGGGGAGTCGCCCGCGACGGCAAAGTCGCGGCCCAGTGGTTCGAGAAGGCCGCGGCGCAGGGCGTCGCCCCCGCGCAGTACCGGCTCGGCTCGCTCTATGAAAAGGGCATCGGCGTCGATCGCGATTTTCCGCGCGCCCGCAAATATTATCAATCCGCCGCCGATGCGGGGAACGCGCGCGCCATGCACAATCTCGCGGTGCTGCTGGCCGAAGGCGGAGACGGCGGCAAGCCGGATTATGCGGCCGCCGGGCAGTGGTTCATCAAAGCGGCCGATTTCGGCGTGCGCGACAGCCAGTATAATCTTGCAATCCTTTACGCCCGCGGCCTCGGCGTGCCGCAAAGCCTCACGCAGTCCTACTCTCTGGTTCGCCGCCGCCGCCGATCAGGGAGACGCGGAGGCCGCGAAGAAACGCGACGAGGTCGCCGCACGCCTCAATTCGAAGGAATTGGCGAGCGCCAAGGAGCTCGCTGCGGCCTTCCACGCCAAGGAGCCGCTGCGCGACGCCAATGAGGTGCAGCCGCCCAAGGGAGGCTGGGAGAGCGTCAAGGAGCCAGGCGGCTCACCGCGCCCGGCGACAAAGCCGGGGAAGCCAAAAATCTCTGCTCTTTGACGCCGCGCGGCGAGACCGCGCGGGGCGGAGGCGTCAATTTTTCGTCGCTCATTTACGTTTCATCAACTCTCTGACGGTTAACGTCGCCATGTCGAAAGGCTCTCGACAGCCCCTATCGCCCAATCGGAGAGTTGAGATGAGAAAACCCCTCGCCACGATCCTCGCCGCTTCGGCGATCGGGGCCTTGACGCTTTCCTCGGCGCCCGCGCGCGCCGACTCCGCGGGTCCGGCAATTGCGGCCGGCATCGGCGGCTTTGCCCTCGGCGCCATCGCCGGCGGCGCGCTGGCTCGGCCCGCCCCGCCGCCCGTGGTCTATGTCGAACCGCCGCCGCCGCCGCCGCGCTGCTGGATCGAGCGACGTCCGGTCTTCGACGAATATGGCGAAGTCATCGGCTCGCACCCGCGACGCATCTGCGAATAGGTCGGTTCCGCGCCTCACGCGCCGGAAACTTCATGCGTCGGCGCGCCGCAGGCGCCTCTGGCGCGTCACCCGCTCCGGTGGCATGTCGGTTGCTCACATCTCGTCGCACGAATTCAACGGCGAAGAGAACCGACATGACCAGCATTACCGACACCGCCTTCAAGACGCTCGAAGAGCAGGGCCGCCTCCTCAACGCGGTCCTCAAAGGCCCGACGGAAAAGCCCGGCCGCTATGGGTTTCGCGGCGAATTGGCCCTGATTTTCCCGGATTTGCTCGCCGATGAGAAACGCCCCCCGGAGCGATCCGTCGATCAGGTGATCGCCATCGCCAATGTCGGAGAACCGACAATTCCGTTCTTCACCTGTTACCTTCATTCCTTCGAATGGCTGACCGACCTCGCCCGCGTCGTGAAGGGCCTATTCACGCCGGAGGGAAAATATTTCATTTTCTGCAATAACATCGACCTTCTGTCCAAATATGAGGTCGAAATCGACGGCGTCACATACAATGTGCTGCCGATCGACGAGGCCACGGTCTACAACGAAATTCTGGAACTCCTGTATCTCGACAAGAGCGATCTGAAGAAGCTCTCGACGGCCGGCAAGACGGACGCCGTCGCCGACGCGGCCCTCGGCTTCAACCAGAAATTCGACGTCATCAGCTACGCTCAGGGCGTCGAGCGCATGGGACCGGTGCGCAACCGGAACGCCAATCGCCCGGTCTGAGCCGGCGGAGGGGCGCCTGGCCCCACTTTGCCCGAAGATGGCGTCGGCGCAGTGAAAAACCCGCATTCTTGCGCTAGCCTTCGCGGATGAAGGCGAATCACCTGGCTCTTGCGGCGGCGCTGGTCCTCTTGGCGGGTCCCGCTCATGCGGATTTCTCATCCTGTCTTGGCGGCCTGCGCGCCGGCGCCGTGAGCGCCGGAGTCAGCCAGCAGACCATCGCCGCGGCGACGGACGGCCTTCAGCCGAACGACGCCGTGACCTTCATGGACAAGCAGCCGGAGTTCACGACCCCGGTATGGGACTATGTCGCCGGTCTCGTCGATGAGGAGCGCGTCGAGGAAGGCCGCGGCCTGTTGCAGAAATATGCAAGCCCCCTGCACGCCGCCGAAAGCCGCTATGGCGTCGATCCGGCGACGGTCGTCGCCGTGTGGGGCGTTGAGAGCGATTTCGGCAAGAGCTTCGGAAAGCGGCCGGTCGTGCAGTCACTGGCCACGCTCGCCTGCGAGGCGCCGCGCCGCAACGATTACTGGCGCAAGGAATTCATCGCCGCGCTCAAGATCCTGGACAGCGGCGACATTCGCCCCGACGAGTTTGTCGGCTCCTGGGCCGGCGCTTTCGGCCACACGCAATTCATGCCCTCGACCTTCCTCGGCACGGCCGTCGACCTCGACGGCGACGGCCGCCGCAACATTGCAAGCTCCGCCGCGGACGCCCTTGGCTCCACGGCGAATTATCTGCGCAAGAGCGGCTGGCGGCCCGGCGACCATTGGGGGTTCGAGGTGCGGCTGCCGGAGAGCTATTCCGGCCCGTCTGGCCGCACCCACAAACAGCCAATGTCCTTCTGGCAGTCGCGCGGCATAACGCGGCTCGACGGCAGCGGCCTCGGCGACGGCAGCGCGGGCCTTATCATGCCCGCCGGCCGAGCCGGCCCGGCCTTCCTCGTCACCAGAAACTTCGACGCGATTTACGCCTATAACGCGGCCGAATCCTATGCGCTGGCGATTTGCGTGCTGTCGGATCGGCTGCGCGGGCGGCCAGGCATTCAGACGCCCTGGCCGACCGACGATCCCGGCCTGTCGCGGGCCGAGCGGCGCGAGCTTCAGGCGCTCCTCATCCGCGCGGGCTATGACGTTGGCGATCCGGACGGCGTCATCGGCACGAAGTCCAAGGAAGCCATCGCCGATTACCAGGGGCGCGTCGGGCTTCCTCGCAACGGGCGCGCGAGCCTGAAAGTGCTCAAGGCTCTGCGCGGCGGCTGAACGATCCGCCGGCGGCCGCGCGATGGACGACCGCGCGGATGCGCGCGTTCATGATCTCTCGCGCCTCGCCGGCGCGCCGAGCCCTGAGGCGCCGACGTCGGTCGGTCAGGTCGAACAGGACGACGGCGAGAGAAGTCGCGCTCGCAACCATGCAGAAGGAAATGGCGGCGCTCCGCAGCGTCATGAGGCGTCTCCTTCAGCCGAGAGGGCGCGGCGAAGGCCTCGCCGCGCGCGCGTATTTCAGGGTCGTGGGAAATCGACGCGCGCGCACCACAAGGGGGGCCTCGCGCCATCCGCCCGCGCTGCGCCGGTGACGCTTTCCAAGCGGCGATCATAGACGCAACCCCACTCCCATCCACGCCGATTTGCCGCGAACGCCCGCTTTCCACAGACCGCGCCGCCGCCTCGAACCGCGCGAAAAAAAGGCCCGGCGACTTGCCGGGCCAAGCTGGGAGGGAGAAAAAGCTCCAAGACTGGAGTGGCTTCTTAACCGCTCTGCGCGGAAGAGGTTCCAACCCTCGCCGTTTTCGCGGCTTTCCAGGTCGGTCGGGGGTCAAGATGCGGGCGCGGCTGGGCTGGCCTTCGCGTTAATTCCCGGCGTCTCACCAGGATGGCCGCTCCGCTCCATGCGGCGCTCAAGGGGGCGTAGACAGGTCCGGAATCGTGGAGGTTTCGGCGTCCCCGATTATGTCTGGCGTTCGCGCGCCCTCCTCGATCCAGGCCTGTGTCAGCTCCCAGACGACCGCGAGCACCACCGGGCCGACGAAAAGGCCGGGCACGCCATAGGCGAGCACGCCGCCGAGCACGCCGATGAAGATCACCGGAATGGGCGTAGAGAGCCCACGCGCAAGCAGGAAGGGTTTGATGAAATTGTCCATGTAATTCACGGTCAGCATACAGAGCGTCAGGCCGATGGCGGCGGCGGTCGTCATCTGCGTCCAGGCGTAGAAGATCACCGGCGCCACGATGAGAAGGGGGCCGATCTGGATGATGCCGAGAACCAGAATGGCGATCGTCAGCAAGCCCGCGCCCGGAACATGCGATAAATACATGCCGAGGCCGCCGATGACCGCCTGCATCAGCGACAGGCCCATGAACTCCGCGCGAGACGGCGTTGATCGTTGCGCCGGCGAGGTCGACGAATTTACTTCCGGTCGCCGGATCAATGCGGCGCGCCAGCGCCCGCGTCGCCGTCAGGAGCTGCGGGCCATAGGCGAGCATGAAGCCCGCCATGACGACGGAGAGGATAAATTTCAACGTGCCGAGGCCGGCGTTGCGCGCCATCCCCAGCAGATATTCGCCGACCGGCTTCAATTGCGGCAGGACTTGCGAGAGCGCGCTGCGCAAGTTGGTCGAGGCCAACTCCCAAAAGGCGTGGATCTGCTGCCCGACGATGGGCCAATCCTTCACCGATTCCGGCGGCGGCGGAATCAAGATGTCGCCCGCGTCGAATCCGGCGATAACGCTCTTGATGGGATCGAACACGCCAACGCCGACCCAGGTCGCCGGGCCGATGATGAGGAACAGTCCGGCCACGGCCATCAGCGCCGCCGCCACGCCCCGTCTATTGCCGAGCAGGCTCGAAAGCTTTTCGAAGATGGGGTAGAAGGCGACCGCCAACACCACGCTCCAGACAATCATGGCGGCGAAGGGTTCGACGATCACGAAGGTCCAGTAGATGAGCGTGCCGATGACGCAAAGACGGATCGTCAATTCGATGAAGACGGCGTTGAAACGCCGTTCCACATTGGTGAAGTTGGTTTCGTCCGACACGTCGAAATCCCGAATGCGCTGCGCTGCAGCGAGAGTGGACGCGCCGCCGGCCGCTGGCAAGGGGCGCCGGAGGCCTATTGGGCGCGCATGTCGACATAGCCGAGAGTCGCCTTCGATTTGACGAGATCGCGAATATTCTGCGACCAGCAGTTGACGTCGAGCGCGTCGCTTAGAGCCTTCTCGTCGGCGAAGCCAAGCTCGACGAGCCGTCGGCGCAGGCGTTCTGTCTCCTCCATGTCGCCACGGGACGCGGCAAGTGCGAGCTCGACGATAACCACCAGCGTGAAGTCGGTCTGCGCCGCGGCGCGGCGCAAACGCGGGCGCTCTCGATAGTCGCCGCGCCGGATTGCGTCGACGGCCATGGCCAATGTGTCCACGGGCGTGAGATCGGCCGCGATGGCGCGCGCCTTTTCGATGAGCGCGACGCCTTCCGCGTAATCCCCCGAGCCGAGGACAAAGCGCGCGCCGGCGTCCGCGAGCACGAGCGGGTTGTTGGGAAAGCGCTCGACGGCGTCGCGCGCCCGGGCGCGAAACGCCTCCACATCGCCCGAGCAGAGCGAGGTCCAATATTGCGCGGCGCGGGCGAGGAAATCCACGCTGTCGAGGTCCGCCGCGCGCGCCGCGAGAACGGCCGCTTCGGCCCGCGCGGCCTCGAGCGTGCGGTTGGCGATTCTCAGATTGAGTGGGTCGAGCGAGAGCAGCGCGCCGATCGAGAGGCTATCGGCGTCGAGGAGACCGTGCGCCTCCATCTTCCTGAAACAGTCCCACGCGGGCGCATAGTCCGCGGATTTGAACGTCTTCCAGTAATGAAAAGCGCGCAGCCGACATGACAATGCCTCATCGCTCCCCGCCGCCGCCGCGTTCTTCTGCGCGAGCGCGATGTCCGAGACGACGCCGAAAGGATTGCCGACGTCGCGGCCGATCCGGGCGACGAGGTCGCGCTGCATGGCCATGACGTCGCCGGCGGTCAGGCGCATCTCATAGCCATTCGTCCAGCGAACGGCGCCGATGCGCCCGTCGAGCAGCAGCACGGTCGCCTTCACCTGGTCGCCGATCTGTCGGAGCGCCGCCCGCACGATGAAGTCCGGGGGCGCGATGGCGTCGTCGGAGCCGGCCTTCAGCGCATTCTCGTCGTTGAGCGGAATGACAGTCAGCCATTGGTAACCGGAAAGGACGTCGGCGAGGTCCGCCTGCAGGCCGCCGGCGACGAACTCCTGCCCTCCCTTGTCCGAAAAGAATTCGAAGGGCGCGATGGCGACGACGGGCCCGCGCAACCCCGCGCCGCCGGGGCGGGCCGCCGGCACGGTTAACTTCACTGCGCCGAAGCTTATGATTCCAAACAAGAGGAGCGTTAACGCGAGCGCGCCGGCGCGGCGTCGCGCCCCTCGGCCCTCCGGGGAAGGCTGCGTGTCGCCGACGGCCGGCGTAGGGGTGAAAATCGGGCGATACTGGCCCTTGGGGATGGAGATGACGATGGCCGCGTTCCTGCCCTCCTTGAGGTAATAGCGTTGGAGCGTCTGCCGCAGGCGACCGATTTCGACGCGCACGATGCTGTCGAGCTGGGGATCGAAATCGGAGGATCGGCCGAGCGCTTGCGTCGCGATCGAATAGGCCTTGATGCGCGCGCCCCGGCCTTCGAGCTCTTCCGTGACGAGATAGGACAGAAGGTTGCGCTGTCTTTCGCTGGCGCCGTCGAGCCCGCTGTCGAGGGCGCGATGCAATTCGTCGAGGACGGCAAGCTTGTCGCCGGAATATGCCTTTAGCGAATCGTTCAAATCAAACGCTCCCCGACAACCGTGGCGTTACGGTCACGTGTTAACGCCTGGTACGTGCCTCCGGCAAAGCCAAGGCTACGCCAATTTTGCGCCAGTCGAAACGGGCCATCGGTCGTCCGCGACGCAGCCAGGGAGAAACGAGATTGACGACAAAACTCGACGAAGCGGAGGGCGTCGACAGCGCCCAAAGTGATGACGCAAGATTAGAAAAGGCCTTGGTCGAGGCTCATTATCTCGGCCTCTCGCTGCGCGCGCTCGCCGCGAATCGCAACTTCCGCTACGCTGCAATCACCGCGTCGGTCTGCGAATTGCTCATCGGCTGGGCGCGCTTTGTCGGCGATCGGCTGCAAGAAGGGGAGCGGCCATTCGCCAACGCCGGCCCCCGTCGCGCCCGCGCCCTCGGTCGGAAGAAATAAGGGCCGATTTCGACAAGCTTTCCGCTTTTGCGGTAGAATGTCGGACAGCAATCGCACGGAATCGGAACTCCATGGCCCTCAGACTGCATCAGGGCGACCTCCCCGCGGGGGCCGCCCTCTCGCCGATCGTCGCAATCGACACGGAGACGCTGGGTTTGCACCCCCATCGCGACCGGCTTTGCGTCGTGCAACTCTCCTTTGGCGACGGCGACGCCGACCTCGTGCAGATCGGGCGCGGCCAGACGCGCGCGCCGAACCTCGAAGGACTGCTGGCCGACCCCAAGGTGCTAAAACTCTTCCACTTCGCCCGTTTCGACCTCGCCGTACCTGGCAAAGACTTTCGGAGTCATGCCGGCGCCCGTTTATTGCACGAAGATCGCCTCGAAGCTCGTGCGCACCTATACGGACCGGCACGGCCTCAAGGAACTCGTCAAGGAGCTTGTCGGCGTCGAGATCTCCAAGCAGCAGCAGTCGTCGGACTGGGGGGCGAGCACATTGTCCGACGCCCAGCAGAATTACGCGGCCTCGGACGTTCTTTATCTGCATCAGCTCAAGGGGCGGCTCGACGACATGCTCGCGCGCGAGGAAAGGGCCGATCTCGCGCAGGCCTGCTTCGACTTTCTGCCGACGCGGGCGCGGCTCGATCTTGCGGGCTGGCCCGAGACCGATATTTTCGCCCATGAATGACGGCGGTCCCGTCGCCTCGAATTTGCCACCAGACCGCCCGAATATGCGCCGCATGACCGACGGCCTCGCCGCAGAGATGAGATCCGCCGACCCGACCCGCGAAACGGGGCCGGGGGCAGGCCTGCGCGCCGAATCGGCGTCTTTGCCGCGCCTCGGCGGATCGCGCGATCGGCTGGCCGCCCTCACCGCCCACCGCGAGAGCGCCTTTCCCGACGCGTTGCGGCACTCGGCGCGGGTGACGCGGTTGCGGCGATTCATGCTTTGGGGCGCGGGCGGCACGATCGCCTTCGTGGGGCTGGGTCTGCTCCTGAGTTCGCTGCGTTTCCTGCCGGTCGACCTCAATCTGTCCCGCATCGCGCTTAATGGCACCCGCATCGTCATCGAAACGCCGAAACTCGTCGGTTATCGCAAGGACGGACGGCCTTACGAGGTGCGCGCCCGCGTTGGCGTGCAGGACATCGCCACTCCGGAGGTTTTCGACCTCGAGGGCCTGGACGTGCGCGTCGAGACACAGGGCGCGAACGCCGTCAATCTCTCCGCGCTGACGGCCAATTACAGCACCAAGGAGGACCGCGCGCAGATGCGCGGCGGCGTGAAAATCACCGACGGCAAAAGCTTCGACATGCAGATGGCGGCGGCGGTCATGGACTTCAAAGCGAGCGTCATGACCTCGGACACGCCCGTCACCTTGAAGATCGACGGCGGCGAAGTGCTTGCGGATCACGTCAAATTCTCGCAAAACGAGCGCCGCGCCACCTTCACCGGCAATGTGCGCTCAACGCTTTACGGCGAGGACGGCGCGCGTCCGGCGCAATGAGAAATTCATGAGACGATCGATCCTGTGCGCAGGCATGGCCGCGCTATTCCTCGCAGGCGCGGCGCCCGCCTTTGGCAAGGGCCGTTCGGGGGGCATCCTGCCCGGGGCCTCCGCCAAGGACCCGCTCAATATCGACGCCGGCAAGCTCGATTACTTCGATCAGGAGCAAAAGCTCGTTTATTCCGGCAGCGTGATCGTCACCAATGGCCCGTCGACGCTCAAGGCGACCCGCATCACCATCTTCCTCGAGGGAAAGGGCGCCGCCGGCGCCGCGACGAACAATGATCGGGTCAAGCACATCGAGGCCGACGGCCCGGTGACTCTCGTCTCGAAGGATCAGATCGGCACGGGCGACAAGGGAAGCTATGACAAGGCCGAGAACAAGGTCTATCTCTCGGGCAATGTGACGCTTACGCAGGGCGAGAATATCGTGAAGGGCGATCGGCTCGTCTATGACGTGACGAGCGGCGTGGCGACGGTCCAGGGCGGCGCCGGGCAGGGCGGCCGCGTGCGCTCCACCTTCACGCCGAAATCCGAATAGCGGCCCGCTATTCCTGCAGCGCCTCGGAGTGGAGGAGGCCAAGCATGCCGCGGCGCTTGGCTTCGTAGTAGTAGCCGCCCGCGTAGAGTTTTATGGCGCGCGCCTCGTCCCCGTCCGAAAGCTTGTAGGCGTTGGCGAGATAGGGCACGGCGTAGGTCAGATTGGTTTCCGCGTCGAGCAATCCATGCGCTGGGCCTTTGTAGCCCATGCCGCGCGCCGTATCGTGGCGGATCTGCATCAGGCCCCAATAGGGGCCATGGCGCGCAGCCGGATTGTAATTGCTCTCGCGCCGGACCGAGCGATGAATGAGCGATTCGGGGATGTTGTAGAGGCGGGCGAAACGGCTGATGTGGCTGCTGAGCGCGTCCCTGCCCGAGAGCTTTTCCTCTGGCCGCGGCTCATTGACGTAGGACTCGGGCGCGGAAGCGACCGGCGAGCCCGTCTGCGCGCATCCGGCGAGGGCGACGGCCGCCGCGCCCAACGCACAAAGCGTTGCTCTCATGAAAAATACCCCTCAAAGCGCCGCGTCGGCCAATTGGGCTCACATCGCCACGCTCAAGTGGCGAAATCGTGGCGGCAGGCTGTCAAGGTCAAGCGCGAGGGGAATATCCGAAGGCTGAGCCCAGGGCGGCGCAGTGAACCGCGCCGTGCGGCGGCGCACAGCGCGGATGGTGGAGCCGTGGGAGGCTCGCCTGGTCCTGGGGGATTTGCGGGGGCAGACGCGAAACCTTTATTTTCAGGGCATATTTTGGAACCGCGTCGACCCGGCTGCCCGCGCGGCCGGGTCGTTTTTTTCCGCCTCGCGGCGCTTCGATCAGCGCGTGAATTTCTTGTATTTCAGCCGGTGCGGAATGACGCTGTCGACCCCGAGGCGGCGCTTCTTGTCCTCTTCGTAGTCGGCGAAATTCCCCTCGAACCACTCGACATGCGAGTCGCCTTCATAGGCGAGAATATGGGTGGCGATGCGGTCGAGGAAGAAGCGGTCATGCGAGATGATGACCGCGCAGCCCGCGAAATCGACCAATGCGTCCTCCAGCGCGCGCAGCGTGTCGACGTCGAGGTCGTTCGTCGGCTCGTCGAGCAGCAGGACATTGGCGCCGCTCTTGAGCATTTTGGCCAGATGCACGCGGTTGCGCTCGCCGCCCGAAAGCTGGCCGACCTTCTTCTGCTGGTCCGATCCCTTGAAGTTGAAGGCCGAGCAATAGGCGCGCGAATTGATTTCCCGCTTGCCGAGATAGATTACCTCATTGCCTTCCGAAATCTCCTCCCAGACGCTCTTGTTCGCGTGCAGCGCGTCGCGCGACTGGTCGACATAGCCAAGCTGCACGCTGTCGCCGATGGAGATGGCGCCGCCGTCCGGCTTCTCCTGTCCCGTGATCATGCGAAACAGCGTCGTCTTGCCGGCGCCGTTGGGGCCGATCACGCCGACGATGCCGCCGGGCGGCAGTTTGAAGGAGAGATCGTCGATCAGAAGCGTGTCGCCGAAGGCCTTCGAAATATGCTCGAAATCGATGACATTATCGCCAAGACGCTCGGCGACGGGAATGACGATCTGCGCGGTGGTCGGAGCCTTCTCGCCCTGTTTGGCGACAAGCTCCTCATAGCGCTGGATGCGGGCCTTGCTCTTGGCCTGACGGGCCTTCGGCGACGAGGCGATCCAGTCGCTCTCGGCCTCGAGCGCGCGCTGGCGGGCCTTGTCCTCGGAGGACTCCTGCGCGAGGCGTTTCTGTTTCTGCTTCAGCCAGCTCGTGTAATTGCCCTCGTAGGGAATGCCGCGGCCGCGATCGAGTTCGAGAATCCAGCCCGTGACATTGTCGAGGAAGTAGCGGTCGTGGGTGACGATCAGAATGGCGCCGGGATAATTGCGCAAATGCCCTTCGAGCCAGTTCACCGTCTCGGCGTCGAGATGGTTCGTGGGCTCGTCGAGGAGAAGCATCTCCGGCTGCTCGAGGAGCAGACGGCACAGCGCGACGCGGCGGCGCTCGCCGCCCGAGAGCTTGGTCACGTCCGCGTCATCGGGCGGGCAGCCCAGCGCGTCCATCGCCTGATCGACCTGGCTGTCGAGGTCCCAAAGGCCCTTGGCCTCGATCTCGTCCTGAAGCCTGGTCATCTCGTCGGCGGTCTCGTCCGAATAATTCATGGCGAGATCGTTGTAGCGGTCCAGAATGGCCTTCTTCCCGCCAACGCCGAGCATGACGTTTTCGCGAACGCTGAGCGCTGGATCAAGATGCGGCTCCTGCGGCAGATAGCCCACCCGCGCGCCGTCGGCGACGAAGCCTTCGCCGGTGAATTCCTTGTCGATGCCGGCCATGATGCGCAGAAGCGTCGATTTGCCCGCGCCGTTCACGCCCAGAACGCCGATCTTGGCGTCGGGATAGAAAGACAGATGGATGTTGTCCAGGACCTTCTTGCCGCCCGGATAAGTCTTGGTGAGGCCCTGCATGTGATAGATGAACTGCCGCGCCATATCGCCTCGCAATGGAGAGATTTTGCGCCGTGTGTAGAGCATTTCCGCCCGCGGGGAAACGCGAATTGTCGAAAGGCCGGGAATGGGCGCAAACGCCTTGCGTGTCGGCCGTTCGTCAGCGCGAGCGTCGCCCGGGCCGCGGGACAACGCGGGATTTGCGTTTTCGGGCGCCGGCGTCCTAGAAGCTTGCGTCGCTGGCGGAAGGGACGTGAGGCCGCAATGAATATTCTTCTCATCGGATCGGGCGGCCGCGAACACGCCATGGCCAACGCCCTGGCCAAGAGCCCGCTCTTGACGCGTCTCTTCGTGGCCCCCGGCAACCCGGGGACCGGGCAGGTCGCCGAGAATGTCGATCTCGACGCGGGCGATCACGGCGCCGTCTTGCGTTTCTGCCGCGAGATGGGCGTTGCGCTCGTCGTGGTGGGCCCCGAGCAGCCGCTGATCGGCGGCCTCGTAGACGCCTTGGCGCGCAATGAGATTCTCGCCTTCGGACCGACGCAGGCGGCGGCGCGGCTCGAAGGATCGAAAGGCTTCACCAAGGATTTGTGCCGCGACTACAATATTCCGACGGCCGCTTATGCGCGTTTCACGGACACGAACGCCGCGCGCGCTTATGTGCGCGCGCAAGGCGCGCCCATCGTCGTGAAGGCGGACGGGCTCGCGGCCGGAAAGGGCGTCGTCGTCGCGCAGACAGTGGATGAGGCCGAACGCGCGGTCGAGGCGATGTTTGCCGGGGTCTTCGGCCGATCCGGCGCCGAGATCGTGATCGAAGAATTCCTCGCGGGCGAAGAGGCCTCCTTTTTCGCAATATGCGACGGCGTGCGCGCCCTGCCGTTCGCGACCGCCCAGGATCACAAGCGCGTGGGAGACGGGGACGCCGGGCCGAATACGGGCGGCATGGGCGCCTATTCGCCGGCCTCCGTCGTCACGGCGGAGATCGAGCGGCGCGTGATGGCGGAGATCATCGAGCCGACGATGCGCGCCATGCAGGAGAAGGGCGCGCCGTTCAAGGGCGTTCTCTACGCCGGCCTGATGTTGACCCCGCAAGGTCCCAAGCTCATCGAATACAATAATCGCTTCGGCGATCCGGAGGCGCAGGTCATTCTGCCGCGCCTTAAGGACGATCTGCTCGCCATCTTGCTCGCCGCCGCGCGCGGCGCGCTTGCGACGGAGCGCCCGCATTTTTCAGATCGCGTTGCGCTGACCGTCGTTCTCGCCGCCAAGGGCTATCCGGGCACGCCCCTGACCGGCTCCGAGATTCGCGGCCTCGCGCGCGCCGAGGCGATGGCCGACGTCATCGTCACCCACGCCGGCACGCGCGCCGAGGGCGATCGGCTGCTCGCCGCCGGCGGACGCGTGCTCAACGTCACCGCTCTCGGCCACTCTGTCGCGCAGGCGCAGGCGAGGGCCTATGCCGCGATCGACGCCATCGACTGGCCGGGCGGCTTCTGCCGCCGCGACATCGGCTGGCGCGAAGCGGCGCGAGAAAAGGGCGATTAGCGCCTTTTTCTATGGCGTTCCGCCTATTTCAAAAACGCGCGCATCAAGCCTAAATTGGCGCATATGCATCGCGTGGGGCGGGCCCGTGGATCAGAAAAAGCGGATCATTGCGGTTTTCGGCGGGATTCTCGGCGCGTTCATTCTCTATGAGACGGTGACGACCTTCGTCGTTTACACGGACGACGCTTTCGTCCGCTCTTATCTCGTTTCGATCGCGCCGGAAGTGACCGGGCGAATTATCGCCCTCCATGTCGCCGACAATCAGGAAGTGAAGATCGGCGACCCGCTGGTCACCATCGATCCTGTGCCCTTCCAGCTCGCCGTCAACGAGCATCGTCACGCGGTCGAGGAGGCCCGCGCCCAGATCATCGCGGATGACGACGCCATTCGCGCCGCGCAGGACGCCGTCGCCGCGCAAGGCGCCGCGCTCACTTTCGCCAGGAGCGCGCAGCAGCGGCGCATCGCGCTGGGCAAGGGAAACTTCGTGTCCTCCGAAGATGTGGACGCCGCCAACGATCGCTTCAAACGCGCGTCGGCCGGGCTCGCCCAGGCGCAGTCGGCGGTCGCCGAGCGCGTCTCGGCGAAGGCGATGCATCAGGCGGCCCTCGCAAAGGCCGAAGCGGCGCTCGAGACCGCCGAATGGCGGCTCTCCAAGACGCAGGTCGTCGCGCCCCGGCCCGGCGCGGTGAACAATCTGACGGTTCGCGTCGGCGACACGGCCACGGCCTATGCGCCAATGATCGGAATCATCGACGCCGACGGCTGGCGCGTCATCGCCAATTATCGCGAGTTGGACATCGCCGCCTTCCAGATCGGCAAGCCGGCCTGGGTCTGGCTCGATTCGCAGCCCTGGCGATGGCGCCGCGCCCGGATCGAGGGCGTCGCGCGCGGCGTCAGTCGGGAGCCGGGAGCCGAGAAGCTGCTGCCTTACGTGGCGCCGACGACAGACTGGATACGCCTCGAGCGACGCTTCCCAGTCACCATCGTGCTCGTCGATCCGCCCGCTGATCTCACGCTCCACATGGGCGCGGACGCGCGCACGGTGATCTTTCCATGACCGCCGTCGCGAGCGCGGAGTTGGAAGCCTCGCGCCGCCTCGTCGGCGCGCTCGTTGCGGAGGCGCGCGAACTCAGCTTCTTTGGCCCGAGGGCGAAGACCTGCCTGATCGCGACGCTCTCCGTCGTTCTCTCCGTGATCGTCGCTCTGGGGTTGCATCTCGACAACGCATGGTGGGCGGGAATTCAGCGGCTTCATGGTGAGCCAGGCGACGAGCGCCGCCTCGCTCAGAAAGGGCCTTCAGCGGATCTGCGGCACGGCGCTCGGCGCGGCCCTCGCCTATTTCGCCATGCGCTGGATCGCCTATGAACACTTCCTTTGCTACCTCTTCCTGCTGGGCGTCACGACGGTGGGCGTGCTCGGCTTCCAGGTGAAGCGCAACGGCTACGCCTGGCTCCTCGCCGCGGTCACGGCCGACATGATCGTGCTGATGTCTCTCGACGCGCCGACGACGACGCTGCATGCGGCGGTCTATCGCACGGCCGAAGTGGCGATCGGCACGCTTGTCGCCATGATGGCGGCCTTCATGCTCGCCGACAATGTTGAAGCCGACGCCGTTCAGCCGGACCCGCCGGGATTTTTGGGCGCGGACCTGGCGGCGCTCCTGCATGCGCTGCGCAGCGGGGTGAGCGTCATGCTGATTCCCCCGGTATGGAACTGGCTCGAGCTGCCGCCCTATGGCGCGCAGATGGGCATCACGGCGATTGTCGTCTCTGCGGTTCCAGCGCTCGGAACGGCGCCGTCGATCCTTCTCTCGACGGTGGTGACGCGCGCGGCGCACCGGATTATCGGCTGCCTCATCGGCGGCGGCGCGGCGCTTGTCTGCCTGATGATCCCCTTGACGCGCTTTCCGCTCTGGCTGTTGGCGCTGGCGTCCGGGGTGTGGATCGCCACGCATATACAATCCAGCGCCCGCGGCATAAGCTATATCGGCACGCAGATCAGCCTTGCGTTCATCATGACGCTCGTCCAGGGATTCGGGCCGCCCCTGAGCGTCTGGCCGGGCGTTGCGCGTTTCGCCGGCATCATGATCGGGCTCGCGATCCTGTTGCTCGTCTCGCTTGTGCTGTGGCCCTCGGCGAATGCGCCGGAGACAAACGCGCCGGACGGGCGCGGCTGATCCCGCGACGCGCGCCAACAGCGTCGTCGACGCCTATTTCTTCGCGCCTCTCGCGGCGCGTTTGGCGAGGGTGCGCAGGCGCAGCGCGTTGAGCTTGATGAAGCCCTCGGCGTCGCGCTGATCGTATGTGCCGCCTTCCTCGAAGGTGACGAGCTCCTGATCGTAGAGCGACCATGGGCTCTCCCGGCCGACGAGCGTCGCCGAACCCTTGTAGAGCTTCAGGCGCACGCGGCCCGTGACATGCTCCTGGCTCCTGTCGATCGCCGCCTGGAGCATCTCGCGCTCGGGCGAAAACCAGAAGCCGTTGTAGATCAGTTCCGCATAGCGCGGCGCCAGCTCGTCCTTGAGGTGCGCGGCGCCGCGATCGAGCGTGATGCTCTCGATGCCGCGATGCGCGAGCAGCAGGATGGTTCCGCCGGGCGTCTGGTACATGCCGCGCGACTTCATGCCGACGAAACGGTTTTCGACGAGGTCGAGCCGGCCGACGCCGTGCAGGCGACCCAGCTCATTGAGCTTGCCGAGCAGCGCCGCTGGCGAGAGCCGGACGTCGTCGATCGCGACGGGATCGCCCTTCTCGAAGTCGATTGTGACATATTGCGCCGCGTCCGGCGCGTCCTCGGGGTTTCCGGTGCGCGAATAGACGTAATCCGGCGTTTCCTGCGCGGGGTCCTCCAGCACCTTGCCCTCCGAGGACGTGTGCAGAAGATTGGCGTCCGTCGAGAAGGGCGCTTCGCCGCGCTTGTCCTTGGCGATCGGGATCTGGTTCTTTTCCGCGAAGGCGATGAGGTCCGCGCGCGAGACGAAATCCCACTCGCGCCATGGGGCGATGACCGTTATGTCAGGCTCGAGCGCATAATAGCCCAATTCGAACCGCACCTGATCGTTGCCCTTGCCGGTCGCGCCATGACACACGGCCTGCGCGCCCGTTTTGCGGGCGATCTCGATCTGCTTCTTGGCGATGAGCGGCCGCGCGATGGAGGTGCCCAGCAGATAGAGCCCCTCATAGAGCGCATTGGCGCGGAACATCGGGAAAACATAGTCGCGCACGAATTCTTCGCGCAGATCCTCGATAAAGATGTTGTCGGGCTTCACGCCGAGCAGCAGCGCCTTCTCGCGCGCCGGGCCGAGCTCCTCGCCCTGGCCCAGATCGGCGGTGAAGGTGACGACCTCCGCGCCATAAGTCGTTTGCAGCCACTTCAGGATGATGGAGGTGTCGAGGCCTCCGGAGTAGGCGAGGACGACTTTCTTGATGTCTTTCTTGACGCGGGTCATGTCGGGCTCGGGCTCGTTGGAATTGGCGGCGGACTATAGGCGCCGCGCGCCCCAGCGCAAGCGCGCCCGAAATCGGCGGCGCCGCTGTTTCAGACTTTCTTAGCCATGTGACGCAAATCCGATCATTCTCGCGGCCCGGTTCGCGGGCCCCGAAACGCTGCGCGCTACCGACGAGGACGATCGCGTGACCCTCGGGGCGGGCTAGAAAGCAAATGGCGAGCGCAATGAGCGATTGTCCGCTGCGTTCGCGTCGCGGTTAGGCCGCCTTCTCCATCAGCGCCGCGAGCGCCGGGGCGATCTGGGGAGATTCAGCCTTCAGGAAGCGCAGCAGCCGCTTTTCTGCCGAGGAGAGGCGTGCGTCGCGATTGAGGCGATCGACGAGCCAGTCGGCCTCGGCCGGGTCGATGACTTCGGCGTGGGCCATCTCCTGCGCATCGGCGGCGTCCTGCGCGTCGCGCGCGTCGGGCGACGCATCCGCCAGGCGGTCGAACGCCAGCATCGAGCCGACGAAGTCCCGAAAGCCAGGGTTCGGAGCATCGAGCCAGTCTTCGGCCGCGCGCACGGCGTCGGCCGGCGGCGTGCGCCGGAAGGCGACTCCCATCAGATAATTGCCGATCGCCTTCGCGAAAAAGTCATCGAAGCGCTGATCGTTCCCGTCGGCGAGCGCGTCGGCGATGCGGAACAGCGCTTCCGCGCTGTCGCGCGAAACATGCAGTGAACCGCCCTCGACGCCGGCGTAAACGAGCAGTCGCAGGGCCTCGAGCTTCTCTGGCGCAACGAAACCCGCCCCGCACATCGCGGCGCCGACGATCTCGCGCTCGATCAGCGCGAGCGCGAAGGCCTGGAGCGACGCCGGCACGCAAACGGCCCCGCCGATCACCTGGATCAGCATCTTCATTTCGGCGGCGCTCGTGCCGCCGCCGTCCCGCGATAAATGCGCCGTAAGCCAGTCGGCGTCGGCCTTCCGGACGTATTTGGGCGGATCGACGTCATTGAGCATCGTATCGCGCGCGACGTCGCAGAGGAGCTCGGCGAAGGCCGGGGAGGCGTCGGCGCCCTCGGCCCGGCCCAAGTCGACGAGGCGGGCAAGGTCCGACCGCTGGGCGGCGCGCTCGCCGTAGATCTCGCGCCGCAGCGACATCACGGCCTTATCGTCGATCGACATGCGCATCTCCTTTTGCAAACTGAAAAAATCTGCCCCGCATTCGGCCGCGCAAAACTTTCCGCTTGCTAAACCGGGTCTCCCGGCCCGCAAAATCCCGCCGCAAAGCCGTCGCGATGGTAAAACTTGTCTTGGAAAATTGCGCGACGGACGCCCGGCGCCCCGGCCTCGTCTTTCCGCGCGCCTCCCGCTAGAATGCCAGATGACCAGCCATCCGTCGCACGATCAGGCAAAAATTTCGGGGCTGACCCCGGCGCGCCGCCGCGCGCTGGAAATTCTCACTCAGGCCAATCGCCCGGTCGGCGCTTACGAAATGATCGATCTGATGGCGGGCGCCGACGGCAAGCGACCCGCGCCCGTCTCCGTCTATCGCGCGCTCGCCTTCCTCCTCGACCATGGGCTTGCGCATCGGCTCGAGTCACGCAACGCCTTCGTCATTTGCGGCCATGCGCATGGCGCGGAAGAGCCTGTCGTGTTCTTGATCTGCGAGGGTTGCGGCGAGGTGAAGGAGGCGACCTCTGCCTCCCTCGCGCGCGAACTCGCGGCGCTCGCCGGGGAAGCCGGCTTCAGGGCCCGAACGCGCGTCGTCGAGATCGTCGGGCGCTGCGCGCGCTGCGCCGGCGGCTGACCATGCGCCACGGCTTTTCCCCGGCCCATCCCGGACCTCTCGCCCCGCGGCTGCTGCGGCCCTTCCTGATCCTCGCCTTCGCGCTCGTCGCCGCGCTCGCCTTCGCCGCGCCGACCTATCCGGCGCTGACAGGGCGCGTCGTCGATCAGGCGGGGGTCATTCCAGAGGCGACCCGCGCGACGCTCGAGACCAGGCTGAAGGATCTCGAGGACAAGTCCGGCATCCAGCTTGTCGTCGCGACCGTCAAGTCCCTCGAGGGCGGCGACGTCGAGACCTACGCCAACGGCCTGTTTCGCTCCTGGAAACTCGGCGAGGCCAGGAAGAACAACGGCGTCCTGTTTCTCGTCGCGCCCAATGAGCGAAAAATGCGCATCGAGGTCGGCTATGGCCTGGAAGGGACGCTGACCGACGCGCTGTCCAAAATCATTCTCACGAGCGCCGTCGCGCCGAAGTTCAAGGCCGGCGATTATGGCGCCGGCGTCGAGCGCGGCGTCGAGGGCGTTATCGAGGTGCTGAGCGGCGACTCGGCCGAGTGGGTCAAGAAGGGGCCGCCGCAGCCCACACTGTTCGATGAACTGTTTCCGCTGCTGATTTTCGCGCTCTTCGTGTTCATTTTCATGATGATGGCGCGCAGCGCCGGCCGGCCCGGCCAATATCAACGCTATCGTCGCGGCGGTCCGACCATCATCGTTCTGCCGCCAGGGGGCGGCTGGCGGGACGGCGGCGGCGGCCTCGGCGGCGGTTCCTGGGGCGGCGGCTTCGACGATTTCTCCGGCGGCGGCGGCTCGTCGGGCGGCGGCGGCGCCTCGGGAGATTGGTGATGCGCCTGACAACGCGGGATCTCGAGCGTATCGCCGCGGCCATCGGGCGGGCGGAGACCACGACGTCGGGCGAGATCGTTTGCGCCCTGACGCGCCGCTCATCCGATTACGCCTATGTGCCCCCGCTGTGGGCGGCTTTTTTCGCGCTGGCCGCGCCCTGGCCGCTGGCGGTGTTCACGACGCTTCCCACCAAGACCATCTATGCGGCTCAGATCCTCATTTTTATCGTTTCGGCGCTGATCGTCCTTTGGCTCCCGATCCGCCTGGCGCTCACGCCCCAACTCGTCAAGAAGCGGCGGGCCGAGCGCGCGGCGATCGAGCAGTTCTTCCTGCGTGGCGTGACGGGGACGAAGGGCCGCACGGGCGTGCTGATCTTCGTCTCCTTTGCGGAGCATTACGCCCGGATCATCGCGGACGAGGGGTTGAACGGCAAGATCACGGACAGCGAATGGGAGGCCGCGCTCGAGCCTCTCCTGATCTGCCTGGGGCAGGGGCGTTGCGCGGAAGGCTTTGTTTCGACGATCGAAGAAGCCGGCCGCCTGCTCGCGCGCGTCGCCCCGCCCGGGATGGAGGGCAATGAGTTGCCGAACAAGGTCTATGTGACCTGAGGCGGGGGCGCAAAGGTGGTCAAACGCCTTTCCGGTTCCAAATTTCCTCGCCGTGGGCTATGACACGCCGCATCGCAACAAAAGCCGCCGCCGAGACGTCCGGGCCCCTCGCGCCTGCAGGAACGGGTCGCGGCTGTTTCCATTGAAAGCCGGCCGGTTCCATGCAACTGCGCAATATCGCCATCATCGCCCACGTCGACCACGGCAAGACGACCCTCGTGGACCGACTCTCCAGCAGTCGGGCGCCTTCCGCGAGAATCAGCGCGTCGCCGAGCGCGTGATGGACTCGAACGACCTCGAGAAGGAACGCGGCATCACCATCATGGCCAAGGCGACCTCGATCGCCTGGAAGGATGTGCGCGTCAATATCGTCGACACGCCCGGCCACGCCGACTTCGGCGGCGAGGTGGAGCGCATCCTGTCCATGGTCGACGGCGCCATCGTTCTCGTCGACGCCGCCGAGGGCCCCATGCCGCAAACGAAATTCGTCGTCGGCAAGGCGCTCAAGATCGGCCTCAAGCCGATCGTCTGCGTCAACAAGGTCGACAAGCCCGACGCGCGCGTCTCCGAAGTCGTCAACGAGGTCTTCGATCTCTTCGCGGCGCTCGACGCCACCGACGAGCAGCTCGATTTTCCCATCATCTATGGCTCCGCCAAGCAGGGCTGGATGGCCGAGGAGCCCGAAGGCCCGCAGGACGGCATGGCGCCGCTGTTCGATCTGGTGCTCAAGCACGTGCCGGCGCCAACGGTCGAAGAAGGCGGCTTTCGCATGCTCGGCACGCTGCTCGAAGCCAATCCTTATCTCGGCCGCATCGTCACCGGCCGCGTTTTCGCGGGAAGCGTGAAGCCCAACCAGGCGGTCAAGGTTCTCGACCGCACCGGCAAGGTCGTGGAGCAGGGCCGCGTGTCGAAGATCCTCGCCTTCCGCGGCATCGAGCGCCAGCCCATCGAGGAGGCCGACGCCGGCGACATCGTCGCTATCGCGGGACTTGAAAAATTCAACGTCGCGGACACGCTCTGCGCCCTCGACGTGAACGAGCCGCTTCAGGCGCAGCCGATCGATCCGCCGACGCTGTCCATGACCTTTCTCGTCAACGACTCGCCCCTCGCGGGCACCGAGGGCGACAAGGTCACGAGCCGCATGATCCGTGCGCGCCTGATGAAAGAGGCAGAGGGCAACGTGGCCTTGCGCGTCGAGGACGCGCCGGCGGGCGACGCCTTTATCGTCTCGGGCCGCGGCGAATTGCAGCTCGGCATTCTGATCGAGACCATGCGCCGCGAGGGTTTCGAGCTTGGCGTGTCGCGTCCCAAGGTCGTATTCCGCAAGGATGAATCGGCGAGATTCTGGAGCCTGTCGAAGAGGTCGTGATCGACGTCGACGAGGAGCATTCCGGCGTCGTCGTGCAGAAGATGGCCGAGCGCAAGGCGGAGATGATCGAAATGCGCCCCTCGGGCGGCAATCGTCTGCGCCTCGTTTTCCATGCGCCGACGCGCGGCCTCATCGGTTATCAGGGCGAACTGCTCACCGACACGCGCGGCACGGCCATCATGAATTGGCTGTTCCACGGTTACGCGCCCTATAAGGGCGAAATCCAGGGCCGCCGCAACGGTGTGCTGATCTCCAACGATCAGGGCGAGGCGGTCGCTTACGCCATGTGGAAGCTGGAAGATCGCGGCCCGATGATGATCGAGCCGGGCTGGAAGGTCTATCGCGGCATGATCGTCGGCGAACACACGCGCGACAACGATCTCGAGGTCAACGTTCTCAAGGGCAAGCAGCTCACCAATATTCGCACGCAATCAAAGGACGAAGCGGTGCGCCTGACGCCGCCGATCCAGATGACGCTCGAAAAGGCGCTGGCCTATATCGAAGACGACGAGCGCGTGGAAGTGACGCCGAAGTCGATCCGCCTGCGCAAGGTCTATCTCGACCCCAACGACCGCAAGCGCTTCAGCAAGGGCAAGGCCGCGCTGGTCGAGTAAGGGCCAGACGACGGGAGCCTCATCCTGAGGAATTGGCCTGAGCCGGCGTCTCGAAGGAGGAGTCCGCGAGTCGTCTCTTAGTTTTCGTCGAGCATGTAGCAGGAAAAATCCCGGTTGAAGCCGGTGCGCCAGCCTTGCAGATCGTAACGATAGCCGGGCGGGGGGGTGGGCCCGCAATCCCCCGCGTAGGGGGTGGCGGATTTTCCGGCCGAAACCAGCGGCGGCGGCGCCTGACGATGGCGCTTGGCGCGCGCGGGGTCGACCGCCATTGCGACGAGCAACAAGGCGACCGTGATGGGCGCGAGGCGGGCCATTAATTTCTTTGGCTTTCCCAAGAGTTCTTTCACCTTTCAAGATATGCGGCGTTTCGAATAACCGGGAATTGTCAGCGCCGGCTCCAACGCGGCCGGCCGACCTAAATCTCCTCCAGCGCGGCCTGCAGCGCCGCCAGATCTGCCGGCAGGTCGCTCGTGAAGACGAGGGCGTCGCCGGAGATCGGATGAGTGAAGCCGAGCGTTGCGGCGTGCAGCGCCTGGCGGCCCAGCGCGGAGACCGCCTGGCGCGCCTTCTCCGGCAGCCTGGCGATTTTCGTCTTGAAGCCCGCGCCATAGGCGGCGTCGCCGATCAGCGGATGGCCGATATGGGCCATGTGAACGCGGATCTGGTGGGTTCGGCCCGTCTCGAGCCGGCAGCGGACCAGGGAGGCGACGCCGTAATCGGCGATCTTCTCCCAATGCGTGATCGCTTCGCGCCCCTTCGACGGCGGCACGACGGCCATCTTCTCGCGCTGGACGGCGTGGCGTCCGAGCGCGGCCTCGACCGTCCCGCGAGCGCGATCGGGAACGCCCCAGACGAAGGCGACATATTCGCGCGTCAACGAGAGCGTGCGGCCATGGTCGGCGAAGAGGCGGGCGAGGCCGTGATGGGCCGCGTCCGTCTTGGCGACGACGAGCAGGCCCGTCGTATTCTTGTCGATGCGGTGAACAATGCCGGGCTTTTTGACGCCGCCGACGCCGGAGAGGCTTTCGCCGCAATGGGCGATGAGAGCGTTGACCAGCGTGCCGCTCTCATGGCCGCTCGCCGGATGCACCACGAGGCCGGCGGGCTTGTCGATGACAATGAGATGCGCGTCCTCATGGACGACCTCGAGCGCGATATTTTCCGGCTTCGGCTCGGCCGGGGCCGCGGCCGGCACGTCGAGCGCGACCATATCGCCCGGCCCGAGCTTGCGCGCGGGATCGCGCACGGCGGCGCCGCGAAGCGCGACGCGGCCCTCCTCGATGAGCGTTTTGAGCCGGCTGCGCGACAAATGCGCGGCGACGATCTCGGGCTGCTCTGCGAGAAAGCGATCGAGTTCGCCCGCCCGCCGCGTCGTCGCCAACGCGAAATTCGAAGCGCGCGCTCCGCGCGTCAGTTTGCTGAATATCCGAGATGGTCATCTAAAGTTTTCTTTCTCTGGCGGGCGCGCCCGTGCTAACTGAGGCGCGACAAAGCGCCCATGTCGCCGCGCGACGAGAGATGGGAAGATCTGTCCGCTCGTCGAACCTCCCTGCAGCTCGATTGGAGGCTTTTCAACATCAAGGAAGCCGCACCACCGTTCTGCGCCGTGATCGGCGCGGGGCCCGCCGGACTTTTCGCGGCCGAGGCGCTCGCGCGCGCCGGCGCGCGCGTCGTCGTCTATGAGCACAAGGCGACGCCCGCGCGCAAATTTCTGATGGCCGGCCGTGGCGGGTTGAATATCACGCACAGCGAAAATCTCGACCGCTTCATCTCTCGTTACGGCGACGCGGCCAGCCGGCTCACGCCCTTTATCAAAGCCTTTCCCCCGCAGGCGTTGCGCGATTTCTGCGCTGAACTTGGCGAAGCGACGTTCGTCGGCAGCAGCGGCCGGGTCTTTCCCGCGAGTTTCAAAGCGTCGCCCCTGCTTCGCGCCTGGCTCGTGCGGCTGGCGCGGCTGGGCGTCGTGATCGCCGCGCGGCATTCCTTCGTCGGCTTCGCGGGCCCGCGGCTTATACGGCTGATCGGGCCCGACGGCGATGAAATCCTGCGACCCGCCGATGCGGTGCTGCTCGCCTGCGGCGGCGCTTCCTGGCCAAGGCTCGGCTCTGACGGCGCCTGGGCCGAGGCCATCGGCGCGACAGGCGTCGACGTCACGCCGCTCACGGCGGCGAACAGCGGCGCACTGATCTCCTGGAGCGCGATTTTTCGCGCCGATTTCGAGGGGCTGCCCCTGAAGACCGTGCTGTTGCGTCACGGGGCGACGACAGCGCGCGGCGATGTGGTCGTCACCCATGCCGGCCTCGAAGGCGGGCCGGTCTATGCGCTCTCCTCGCGCCTGCGCGAACAGGCCGCGAAAGAGGGCGGGACAACGCTTTCCATCGACCTTCGGCCCGATATGAGCCCCTCGTGTCTCGCGCGCAAATTGGCCCGCCGCCAGGCGAAGCAATCGCATGCGACCTATCTGCGCCGCGCGGGGTTCGCGAAAGTCGAAATCGGGCTTCTGCGGGAGGCGACGCAACCCCACGGCCTTCCGCGTGACGCGGAAGCGCTCGCCGCGCTCATCAAGAACGCGCGTTTGAAGGTCACAGGGGTCGCAGGGCTCGAGCGCGCCATTTCGACCGCCGGGGGCGTCGGGCTCGACGAGATCGACGAGCGCCTCATGCTCAAAAAAATGCCGGGCGTCTTCGTCGCCGGCGAAATGTTGGATTTCGACGCGCCCACAGGCGGCTATTTGTTGCAGGCGGCTTTCGCCACGGGCCTCGCCGCGGGCAATGGCGCCGCGCGCTTCCTCGGTCTTCTGGGTCGCTCGGGCGATGGCGATCAGGCAGGTTTGTCGCCGCGCCATCTGCCGAAGGGGCGCGACTCGGCGCCGTCGAACAAATACAGCGCATAGACCTCCGGCGCGCCCATTTCCATGCCCGGCGCGCCCATGGGCATCCCCGGCGCGGCGACGCCGAGGGCTTTGGGACGCTCGGCGAGAACTTGTCGGATCGCCTGCGCCGGGACATGACCCTCGATGAGGTAACCGTCGAGTTCAGCGGTGTGGCACGACGCCATCGCCTCGGGCACGCCCAGCCGGGCTTTGATCGCCGCCATGTCGGCCTCGACGATTTCTTCCACGACAAAGCCGGCTTCGCGCATCCGGCTCGCCCAGCCGCCGCAGCAGCCGCAGGTCGCGCTCTTGTGCATGACCAGTTTGCCGGCCTCGGCCGCGCGCGCGCCGGGCCAGCCGAGCGCCGGGACGGCGGAGAGAACCATCATGGCCTGACGGCGACTGAGGCGTAGCGACATGGCGCATCCCATTCCCTTGGCGGCGAATACTCGGACGCAACATAGTCGCTTCCGTGCGGTCTTGAAATGGCCGCGAGCCGTCGCTTTCCGGAAGGCGTGACCGGGCGCGCCACGCCGGCGGCCCCTGACGCTTTGACCTTTCGCCCGGGATCAGGCTTTAATCGACGTCATGCTGCCGTCTCGCTTCTGGTCGGAATTGTCCCTGCGCGACATTCGCGCGCATGACATGTCGGGCGTCATCGCCGTCTTGCCGATCGCCGCCATCGAGCAGCACGGGCCGCATTTGCCGCTCGGCGTCGACGCCATGATCATGGAAGGATGCCTCGCGCGCGTCTCGTTACGGCTGCCGCAGGATCTCGACGTCGTGTTCCTGCCGGTGCAGAGCGTCGGCGTCTCCATCGAGCACCGTGATTTCCCCGGCACGCTGTCGATTGCCCACGAGACGGCGGCGCGGCTTCTTTTCGAGATCGCCGAAGGGGTCGCACGCGCCGGCGTCGAGAAACTCGTGCTGTTGAATTCTCATGGCGGCAATTCCGCGCTCCTGACGAGCGTGGCGCTCGACTTGCGGGTCCGGCTTGGCGTTCTTGCGGTCACCTGCTCCTGGGCGCGGTTCGGCTATCCGGACGGGCTGTTCTCGGACGTCGAACAGCGCCACGGCATTCACGGCGGCGAAATCGAGACGTCCCTCATGCTCGAATTCCGGCCTGATCTCGTCGACATGGGCCGCGCGAAAAACTTCCCGCCGGCGACGCTCGACTTCGAGCGCGACTTTGCATGGCTCCGCGCGGACCGGCCGGCGGGCTTCGGCTGGATGACGCAGGATCTCTCGCCGGCGGGGGCGATGGGCGACGCCTCCAAGGCGAGCGCGGAAAAGGGCGAGGCGACCGCCGACTACTGGGTGACGGCCTTCATCGAACTCTTGCGCGATGTGGAGGCTTTCGACCTCGCCCGGCTAAAGGGCGAGGCTTGAACAAGGCGCTTTAGGCGGCCGGCGCGGACCAGGGATAGGTCCAGGTCTCGGTCAGCGTGCGGGCGTTGGCGCGCAGGAAAAGCCGCAGGTCCGCCGTGTCGCCGGGTTTCACCGCGATGTCGAAGAGGGCGCGCAGGCCGTCGATATGGGGATTGGCGGCGACGCTCGCCCGCAGGACGCGGCCCGTCGACGTCGTCGCGACGGCTTCGACCTGGCTCGGGTCGTTCACGTAATAGCCGAGGTCGCCGCCCGCAAAGTCGACGAGAAAGCGTCGCGCGCCGGGATCGTTGGGCTCGGAGGAGCCGAGCGCGCGCGCGGGCGCCTCGAAAGTGTGGACGACCCGACCGTTCGGCGCGAGGCGGGGCATCTCGAGGCCGGCCGTGATCCGATAGGCGTAGCCGAAAGGCTTGTCCGGTTCCGGCGTCGCCGCCGGAGTCCAGCTTGCCGACGATATTGTCGTTGGTCTCGTCCGGCGTCGGCAGTTCGATGAGTTCGACCCGGCCGGCGCCAGTCTCCGACGGGCTCGACGAAATAGCTCGGCCGCGTTCTCATAGGCGAGGTCGAGGTCCTGGTACGATTCGAAGGTGCGATCGCGTTGCAGAAGCCCGTAGCCGCGAACGCCGCGGTCGAGGAAGGAGGAGACGCGCTCGCGCGGCGGATTGCCAAGCGGGCGCCAGAGCCATTCCTCGGAGCCATTATGGACGAGCAATCCGTCCGAGTCGTGCAGCTCCGTGCGAAAGCCATCGCGCACGCGTCGGTCGTTCTCGCCGGTCAGATACATGGACGTCAGCGGCGCGAGGCCGAATTTGACGCCCGGCGCGGCGCGGGAACAGCGTCGCCTGGACGTCGAGCGTGCTCTCCTGTCCGACGGCGAGATCGAATCGATAGGCGCCGGTCGCCGCCTCGCCGTCCAGCAGCGCGTAAATCGTCGCGAGATTGGCGCCGGCGAGCGGCGTCTCGATCCAGAATTCGCGGAAGAAGGGAAACGTCTCTTTCGCGGTCCCCGCCTCGACGCAGAGCGCGCGCGCCGACAGCCCGTATTGCTGGTCGCGGCCGAGAAAGCGGAAATAGCTCGCGCCGAGAAACGAGATCGCTTCGTCTTGGACATTGGGATCGTTGACCGGGAAATGCAGCCGGAAACCCGCGAAGCCGGTATTGACCGACGGCGTCTTGTCCACCTTCAGACGGCCATAGTCGAACATCGCCGGGGAATAGGGAATCGGCGCGGCGATGCCGTCGCGAATGGTGTTGACGGTCACCGGGCGACGATAAAGAAATCCCAGATGAAACGTCTCGAGCCGGAACGCGCCGTTGCAGATTGGCGAAAAGCGCGTGGTC
Source organism: uncultured Alphaproteobacteria bacterium (assembly GCA_963713845.1). Classification (GTDB taxonomy): domain Bacteria; phylum Pseudomonadota; class Alphaproteobacteria; order Rhizobiales; family Beijerinckiaceae; genus Methylocystis. The sequence goes on along the minus strand of CAVQNJ010000026.1, from coordinate 85,525 downwards.
GGGCTTGAAGCGGATATCGCGCCAGGCGTCGTAGTCGAGGTCGTCGAATGGAGCCGGGCAGCGCGCCGGTCGCATCCTCGAAAGGCGCGCCGGCGAGTTCGCGCGCGCGCGCGCACGACGTCCTGGAAGCCGAATCTGCGGCGTGGGAGTCTGGGCCGCGCTGCGGCGGCCGGAGACGCCAATTGCGCGCCGGCCGCGGCGAGGGCGCCAATCATTTGGCGCCGGGTGAAGTCGTTCATGCTCGATACCGGAAGCGGCTCGTCGCCGGCCTCAAGCGGCCTTGGCGATAAGACGTTTGCTTAGCGAGATCGGCGCCTTTGCGCAAGCCGCCCGCGCGCGAGGCCACCGATGGCGGCGTCGCCGTCTGCTTGCCCCTTTGGCACCGCAAGATGGAATAATTCAGGCTCCGCCCAATTAGCTCTTGTCATAGCGTTGAAAAGCGCGTATCTACGGTGTTGCCCAAATCGCACGTGCCTGTGGTCGTGTGTCGGTCGGCGGGGATCCGGACAAGAGGCCGGTTAACCGTCGGTAAAAAACCGGCAGCCGGAGGCGAACCGGCGAACTCCGCCTTCAGCGGAGGATCGCGACTTAAAGCAACGACGGACCGGGCTTTTTTGGTCTCTGTCAGCCCTCCAAAGCTGGCTTACCGAAGAGGCTTGTCTTTCTTGCCGGGCGTGCGGAACGGGTTTTCCCATTCCAATCGATGGCTGTTCGGATCCGCTAAACATGCGCGTATTGCGCGTGTTTTTCGTCGTCCGATAGGCCTACGGCGCATCACCGGACCGCTTCGCGCGTCAGCGCGCGGCGTTCCTGGATTGCTGGCGCATCGCCGCTCGTCGCGTCTCCACCGCGCGCGTGCGAACATCGTCGTGCATCCACCGAAGCAACTGGTTCCTGGCGCGCGCGTCGCGCCCTTCGAAGGGGATGCCGCAATGACCGACCGTATCCACGAATTCCTCGCCGAGCGCCGTCGCGCCGGTCGCGACAGCGGCCCTTGCCTCGTCGTCGATCTCGACGTCGTGCGCGAGAACTATCTCGGCTTCGCCAAGTCCTTGCCGGACACGCGCGTCTTCTATGCGGTGAAAGCCAATCCCGCGCCGGAAGTCCTGACGCTGCTCGCCTCGCTCGGCTCGTGCTTCGACACGGCGTCCGTCGTCGAGATCGAGCAGACGCTCGCCGCCGGGGCCGCGCCCGAACGAATCTCCTTCGGCAATACGATCAAGAAGGAGCGCGACGTCGCGCGGGCCTTCGCGCTCGGCATCCGCCTCTTCGCCGTCGATTGCGTCGAAGAGGTCGAAAAGATTGCGCGCGCCGCGCCAGGCTCGAAGGTCTTTTGCCGCATACTTTGCGACGGCTCCGGCGCCGAATGGCCGCTGTCGCGCAAATTCGGTTGCGTTCCGGAGATGGCGACGCAGGTCCTCGAACATGCGCATCGTCTGGGCCTGCACGCCTATGGCGTGTCATTCCATGTCGGCTCGCAGCAGACCAACCCGCGCATGTGGGACGGCGCGCTGAAGTCGGCGGCGGATATTTTCCGCGATCTCGCGGAGCGTGGGATCAACCTCCAGATGGTCAATCTGGGCGGCGGATTCCCGACGAAATATCTGAAAAACGTGCCGGCCGTGAAGCAATACGGCGCCGCGATCTTCCGCGCTTTGTCGAAGCATTTCGGCAACCGCATTCCCGAGACGATCATCGAACCGGGTCGCGGCATGGTCGGCAACGCGGGCATCATCGAGGCGGAGGTCGTGCTGGTCTCGAAGAAGTCCCAGGACGAGGGCGAATTGCGCTGGGTCTATCTCGATATCGGCAAGTTCAACGGTCTTGCGGAAACGATCGACGAGATGATTCGCTACCCGATCCGCACCAGGGCCGACGGCGCGCCGACGACGCCCTGCGTCATCGCGGGGCCGAGCTGCGACTCGGTGGACGTGCTCTATGAGAAGGCGCCCTATGATCTGCCGATATCGCTCGAGATCGGAACCAAGGTGCTGATCGAAGGCACGGGAGCCTATACGACCACCTATTCGGCGGTCGGTTTCAACGGCTTCCCGCCGCTCGAGACCTTCGTCATCTAGCGCCGCGACGAAAACGCCCTGCCCGAGACGACGCGGGCAGGACGCAGCAACCCTTTTTCCAAATCAACCAGTCCCGTTCGGCGGGCGCAACGTTGCGCCAGGCGCGAGGGTCGCTTGTCCTCATCAAGGAGGAACAGATGACCTTTGATCTTGCCTCTCCTGTCCTTGTCGCGCCCGCCCAGGCCTGCGCGGCGCCGTCGGCCGGGCCATTCGAGATCCGCGACGAGACGCCGGCGGACGCTTCCGCGCGCGAGGCGCTGCTCGACGCGGCCTTCGGACCGGCGCGGTTTCTCAAGACCTGCGAGCGGCTGCGCGCGGGGCGCACGCCTGCCGCGGGCCTCGCGCTTGCCGCGCGGGACGATGAGGGCGACCTCGTCGCGACCATTCGCTTGTGGCCGATTTTCGCGGGCGGACGCCGCGCAGCGCTGCTGCTCGGCCCCCTCGCCGTCGCGGAACACGCGCGATCGCTGGGAGTTGGCGCGCAGATGATTCGTGTCGCGCTCACCCGCGCGCAGACGCTCGGCCATCGCGCCGTGCTGCTTGTCGGCGACGAGCCCTATTACCGGCGGTTCGGATTCGAGCGCCGCTTTACGGAGTTGCTGGTCATGCCGGGACCCGTGGAACGCGCGCGTTTCCTGGGCCGAGAACTGGTTGCCGGCGCGCTGCATGGCGCAAAGGGCCGCGTGAGCGCAGCGCCGGCGATTGCGGCGTCTTTGCCGCGCGCGGCGTGAGTCGGCGCGTTCAGAACAGGCTCAGCGCATAACGCGACAGGGGGAAGGACAGCGCGAGCCCGAGCGCAACGCCGGCGGCGACGTCGCTCGGGTAGTGATGCGCCGTCGCGATGCGCGACCATGCCATGGAGAGGAGCAAGACCGCCGCGGAAAGAGTTGCGGCGGGCCAGGCGAGAACGATCGGCGCCAGAACGCCGGTGAGCGTCATCGCATGTCCGCTCGGGAAGGAATGATCGTCGAGCGTCGCGAGAAGCGAGGGCAGCCGCGCGTCCACATGAAAGGGACGTCTGCGCGCAAAGCGCCGCTTGATGAGGGGATAGAGGCAGTGGAGCGCCCCGGCGTTGGCCCCTGCGAGCGCCACGATATGCCAACCCCGCCAGCCCAGCCCGAGGAAGACGATCGGCAGTAGAATGAGGTAGATCCAGCCATTGCCGAGCTTGCTGACGCCGATGGCGAAGAGCCGGATCGGCCTGGGGCGCGCCGAGCGCGAGAAAAGATGCACCGCCGCGAGATCGGCTGCGAGCAGACGCCGCCGCCAGGGGGCCGGGGGGCTGGTGAGCAGCGCGGAGGACGCCTTGCGCGTCAGCCGCCCCGCGAAATCCGTTGTGAACGCCATGACGCAAGGCTAGGCGAGTTGCGCTGCGCTTTCGCGACGGCGCGACGGCGTTTCAATGACGTTTGCATAGAGGCTGTGTGACGAAGCGGCGAAGGTTCGATGACGTCGTCGAACCCGGCGCCGGATCAAATCGCTCGCGTCGCCGCGCGCAACCAGGCCCGCGTCCTGGCGTCGACGCGCGGCGAAAGCGTCCGCCGCACGTTCGCGTGATAGGCGTTGAGCCAGGCGATCTCCTCGCGGCTCATGAGCTTTGGCTCGACGCCGTTCAGGTCGAAGGGCGCGAGCGTGATGGTTTCGAAACCACAGCATCTCGCGTTCGGCCCCCGCGATGTCGCGCTTCTCGACGATGACGAGATTTTCGAGCCTGATGCCGTATTCGCCGGCGCGATAGTAACCGGGTTCGTTCGAAAGGATCATGCCCGGAACCAGCGGGGTCGCGCCAAGGCGCGAAATGCGCTGCGGCCCCTCATGCACCGACAAATAGGCGCCCACGCCATGTCCCACGCCGTGGTCGAAATCCAGTCCGGCCTCCCATAAAGCGCGGCGCGCGAAAGCGTCGAGCTGCGCGCCCGAGACGCCTTTCGGGAAAACCGCGCGCGCAATGGCGATATGGCCCTTGAGCACGCGGGTGAAATGATCGCGAAACTGCTTCGAGGCGCGGCCGATGACGAGCGTGCGCGTCACGTCCGTCGTGCCGTCGAGATATTGGCCACCGCTGTCGACAAGATAAACGCCCCTGCCGATCTTGAGATTGCTTTTCTCGGTGACGCGATAATGCGGGATCGCCGCATGTTCGCCGAAAGCCGATATGGTCGGAAAGGAGATGTCGCGCAGATCGCCGTTCTCGCGACGAAAGGTCTCGAGCGCCTCGGCCGCCGAAATTTCGGTGAGCGCGCCTTTTGGCGCGGCCTCGGTGAACCAGGCGAGGAAACGCGTGAGCGCGGCGCCGTCGCGAACATGCGCGGCCCGCGCGCCGGCGAGCTCCGCCCTGTTCTTGATCGCCTTGGGCAGGGCGGCGGGGTCGTCGCCGGTGCGCGGCCGCCCGCCCGCCGCGCGCAGCGTCTCGACCAATTTCACGGGCGCGGTCGCGCTATCGAACAGGACAGTCTCGCCGCGCTTGCCCGCCTGCGCCAGATCCGCGACCAGCGCTCGCGGTGAACGCAGGACCAGAAATTTTTGCAGCGCGGCGCGCGTCTTTGGTCGAGCTTGGCGTCGTCGACGTAAAGCGTCGGCGCGCCTTCCTTCGGCAGAAGGGCGAAAGCGAGCGCGATCGGCGTATGCGCGACATCGGCGCCGCGAATGTTGAAGGCCCAGCAGATCGCGTGCGGGTCGGAGATCAGCGCCGCGTCCGCGTCTTTCAGGCTCGCGCGCAGTTTCTTGATCTTCGACGCCGCGCTTTCGCCGGCAAAGCGCAGCGGGATGAATCGCGACGGGCCCCCTCGGTTCCTCGGGGCGATCGCGCCACAGCGCGTCGATCGGGTTCGTCTCGAGCGCGACGAGCGTGATTTTCCTGCATTCGAGCGCCTTGGCGAAACGCTCGATTTGGCCGCTCGTCTGCACCCAGGGATCATAGCCGATGCGTGCGCCCTCGACGGCCATGTTCGGCAAGCCAGGCGGCAGGCGCCGTCTCGCAATGTCGATCGGCGCGAAAATCCTGCCGTCGATCTCCTGACGCACCTGGATCGCATAGCGGCCGTCGACGAAGACGGCGGCCGCATCCTTGAGCACGATGGCGAAACCGGCCGAGCCGGTAAACCCCGTGAGCCAGGCGAGGCGCTCGGCGTTCTTGGGGACATATTCGTTCTGATGCGCGTCGGCGCGCGGGATGAGGAAGCCGTCGAGTCCGTCCCGGGCGAGCTTGTCACGCAGCGCGCCGACGCGCGCGGCGCTGTCGTGTGATGAGGCGGCGTCGGCGAAGGATTGAAATTTTGCTTCGAACATGACCCAAAGCTAGTCGCGCGGACTCCTTTGGGCAACCGCGATCAGCGTCTTTCGCTCGGAACGGGCGCGCCGCCGCCGCGCCGCAGGACGAGCGTCGCCCAACCCGCGATGTCGCCGCGCGAGGCCAGCGAAAAGCCCTGCGCCCGATAGGCGGAGAGCACGCCCGGCACGTCGCGCGCGAGCAGGCCGGAGAGCACGAGTTCAGCCCCCGGCGCGGCGGCGCTGGCGATCGAGGGCGCAAGGAGGCGCAGCGGCTTGGCCAGAATATTCGCGAAGATCAGATCGAAGCGGCCCAAAAGAGCCGCATGGTTCAGGCCGGTGGCCGTCACCGGCCGCACACGGGCGACGGCGCCATTGGCGATCGCGTTGGCGCGGGCGGTCTCGACCGCGACGGGATCAATGTCGCCGCTCGCCACCTTGCAATGCAGGAGCTTGGCCGCGGCGATGGCGAGAACGCCAGTCCCCGTGCCGACGTCCAGCACGCGGCGCGCGCGCCGGCGCCTGGCGATGCGCTCGAGCGCGCGCAGGCAACCGAGCGTCGTGCCATGATGGCCGGTCCCGAAGGCCAGCGCCGCCTCGATCTCGACGCCGATATCGTTGGGCCTCAGCCGGTCGCGGTCATGGGAGCCATGCACCAGCACGCGGCCGGCGCGCACCGGCTCCAGACCCGCGAGCGACTTCCTGACCCAATCTTCCTTGGCGATCTCGGCAAATTGCGCGCTTGCGGCCGTCTGCGCGTCGCAGGCCGCCTCGATCAGCGCGCGGATCTGCGCCGCGTCGGGCTCCGTGGCGAAGAAGACCTCGAGCGACCACACCGGGCCATCGTCGACCTCGAAAGCGGCGGCGGCGGTCTCCGTGGGGTCGAAGGTTTCGACGATGATGTCGGCGATGGCGCGCGCGCGCCGCTCGTCGCAGGAGAGGCGCAGCACATGGCTCGCGCCGTTGGGGGGAAGGCCTTCCAGCATGGGGGCGCGGCTTAACACGTCCGCGTCGGGCGGTCACCTCGTCTTTCCCGCGCCGCTCACGCCCTGTATGGTCGCGGCGTAAGGGGGCGGGCATGACCGAGAAAGTCACCATTTGTCTGATCGGGCCGAAGAAGGGCGGCAAGTCGTCCCTGCTCGCCTCGCTTGTCGATTGCGTCGCGCAAAGCGCCTTCGGCTATTCCCCGCGCCTGCGTCCGGTGTTGCAGCCGATCGCGCGCGTCGAGTTCGACGCCGATCCCTCCGAGCCGCGCCGGGCGGATTTTTTCGCGACCGACCAAGGCGACTATGAGCGCCTGCGCCGCGATTTCGCCGAGGGCGGGGTCGCCACGGACACGCTCGACACTTACGAATATTGTTTCCGCCTGTCGATCAATGGCGAGGCGCCGCCCGAGGTCGTCACGCGCGGTCCCTGGCTTCTCGAGATCATCGATTCGGCAGGCGAGATCGCCGTTCCGCCGGATGGCGCGGAGGTCGCGATCCTCAATGACGTCAAAGCGAAGCTTGCCCGGCAGATGCTGGAGTCGGAAGCGCTCGTCATCGTGTTGCCGCTCGTGCGGCTCGAGGACTCGGCCTGGACGGGAACCCTGGCGCGGCTCATCGACCGGCTGGCGCTCACGCATGAGAAGAAGCTCAAGCGCGTCGTGGTGGTCTTCTCCCAGTACGAGCGGCTGTTCACGCGGCTGGGGCCGAGCGCCTTCACCTATGCCTGCGATCCGGCCGTGGCGCTCCACGCATTGCGCAAATCCGTGCGGACGGCGCAATGGCTCGACCGTTTGCGCGCGCTGGAGCAGGCGGGCGCGGGCGTTTCGGTGCGCTATACGGTTTGCTCGTCCTACGGCTTCGCCAAGCGCTTTCAAAACCCGAACATGGACCCGCACCAGCCCGGCGAACGGCGCTTCCGTCGCGCGGGGCTCGAGGGCGCGCGCGCCTATAGCGAATATTGGCGCCCCTTTCTCACGGCCGAGCCCATTCTCTTCGCCGCGCTCGGTCTCGATAGCGCCTTCACGTTTTCCTATGCGCAACTTGACGCCCAAACTGAAGAATTATCGTCAGCGTCAATGCTTGCTTAACGCAGTCGCGCTAATTTCGCCCTCATGGTTAACGTTTTGTGAGGGTCCCGGCATGACGACGGGCGCGTCGCGCAACGGCGATGAGGCGAGTATCATTTCCTTTCACCGCTTGCATTACGGCAAGCTCGCCGAGGGAGCGGACCGACGCATCCCGCCGTCCTCCGGCTATGCCGTGACGCGCCGCTCGCGCGGACTGGGCCCCGCCTGGGATGAATTCCTGTCGCCCTTGCGTTTGACGGGGCTGCGCCGTTTCGAGCCCGACGCCATCGACATCGACGCGCGGGCGACCGGCTGTCTCATCGCGCGCGCCATTGGTGAAAACATGGTCCTGATGCGGGCGCGTTTCCGGCCCGAGGACGGCGAAAACGGCTTCGGCCGGCTGCATCAGCAGGCGGCGGTGTGGATCGGCGCACAAGCGTCCTGGCGCCACAATCCCGCCGGCTGGCTCGCGGTCGCCACGCGGGAGCTTCAGGCGCTTCCCGATCTCCTCGCCGAGGCGGAAGCCGCGCGCATGAACGAAGCGCCCATCCGCTGGCGCGTGGCGCGGCCCGACAATAGGGCCGTGCTGCGAATTGTCGAGCATTCGCCCTGGGCGGCCGCCATGCTGGAGACATTGCTCGCTGGCGCCGGCTCCGGCGCCGACGCGCTCATTGATTTCGGCGCGCATGATTTCGCCAATGAGGGCGATTTTCTCGCGGCCGTGGGTTTCGCGCTCCAGGTCGTCCCGCAAGCCTATCCGCGCTGGCGGGACATCAGCATCGTTTCGGGCCTTGCGAATCCGCTCCCCGGACTGTGCTTTCGCTATGTGCCGTCCTGGGCGCGCCGACAGGCGGCGGCCTAGCGCCTCAGTCGCCCGCGCCGCCGACGCCCGATTCCGCGGAGGCCGCCTCAACGGAGAGATATCGCTCTAGCGCCGAGGCGCGACGCCGCCGCGTTCGCGCAAGGAGCGCGTCGCTGTAATAGGCCGCGGGGCCGGCGCCGGCGGCGGAACCCTCGAGCGCAAAACGCGCGGCCCGCTGCGCGCGCGGCCGCATCGCCGCAAAGAGCCGCGACTCCACCTGCGCGATCGTGACATTGTCGACGACATAGCCGCCCTTGCGGTCGACATGCGCGATTTCATCCCTCACCAGTCGGTTGAGCATGGCGAAAAGATTTTCTCTAACGGCGCTCGCGAGCGTTTGCAGCGCGGCGGCTTGCGGATCGATTTCGCTCATGTCGCCGTGAATGGGCCTGGCGACGCGCAGCATCGCTTTCATGGCGCGCATTTCGACGGGCTCTTCTTCATCGTCCGAGAGATCCATGGGCGCCGAGAACTGCCGGCGTTCGCGCGCTTCCTGGCCGCGTTTGAAGATTTCCGAGAGAAACTTCATGATGAAGAGAAACGCGTCCTGCGCCACGGCGACGCCGATCGCCATGGTCGAATCGGGCGTGAAGCTCCAGAACGCCTCGCGCGCGAGTTCGAACTTGTTCCGCTCGGTCGAATGCGCGCGCATATAGGCGTCGCTTTTCTTGAGCAGTTCACGCACGTCTTCTTCCGTCAGTCCCACTGTCTTGCCGCTAACGACGCAGGCGTCGACGAGCGCCTTCGCCTCATTGAAGCCAGTCGCGGCGGCCGCCCTGTCGCTGGCCGGCGCGGCGCGAATCTTCGCGACGATCGCCGCGATTGAATCGCGCAGCCCCGCTCTCGAGGCCGCATTTTTCGTCGAAGCCCGCGCGCGCGGCGATAACGTCGTCGCGCCCCGCCAACAACTCTCGCGCTTCGCCCTGCGGCTCGCACGAGAGGTCGCGGGCGCTGGAGGCCGGCAAGGCGTTCGACTGTCGCGCGGCGACGAGAATGGGTTCGCAGAGCGGCTTCGCCTCGAGCGCCCTGGCGAGACTGGGCTGGACCTGAAGGCGTCGCGCAAGGCGGCGAGCGCGTTCAGGGTCGCGTCGAGATCGACGGCGGCTTCGCCTTTGGGAATTTGGCGCTTTGCGGCGCTCGCTGCGAGATCGGCGCGCTGTTTATATGCAATCGCCTGCGCCGAAAGCGCGTCGCGCTTCCTGAGCGCGCTGGCGCGTTCGGCCGTCGGGCCGGCGAGAGTCTGGCGAATGGTCGCCGCGCGGCGATTGGCCTCTTCCGCTTTGGCGCGATGCGTTCGGCAATTGGGGCCGCAGACGGCGCCTTTGTTATCGAGTCCGTGTTCGGCGTCGACCGCGAGCTGTTCCTCCTGGCGGGCGGCGACGCCGAGCGCGGCGATCTCCTCCTGCTTGGCGCCGATCACCGCGTCGAGCGCGGCGACGCTGCGTTCGAGCGCGGCGATGTCGGCCTGCGCCTCGTCATATTGGCGGGCGGCCGCACGCGCGCTTTCGAGCTCGAGCGCCGTTTGCTGCGCCGCCCTGGCGAGCGTCGCCTGCTGCGCCTCCTGGTTCTTGCGGATCGCCTCGCGCAACGCCGGCCCGGCGGTCCGCCCCGTCTCGATCAGCGTGTCGAGGGACGCGAGATAGGCCTTGACCGACGGGGTCGCGACAATTTTCGTTGCAGCCGCTTCATTGGCGGCCTCGATCTGCTTTGCCGCGGGCAGCACAATGTCGGCCGCGAGCTCCATCGGCTGCAGCTCCGCGACGATCTTGCGCGAGCTGAGCTTGAAAATGTTGTTGTAGTAATAGGTGAACGAAAAAAATGCGGAGATCGAGAAGACGAACGCGAAAACCGCGGCGGTGACGAGCGTCTTCACCACCATGCGCTCCCGCGCCATGTGCCGGCGGGCGATCAGCGCCGCAAGATCGGCCCCGAGCGACCAGGAGGTCGAGGCGAGCATGATGAGCACGGCGGTCGTGGCGACCAGCGTGCCGGCGAGGCCGACCAGATCGCCCTGTTCCTTCTGCATGATGTCGATCATGCCGGAGGACGTCGTGTAAAAGACCCAGGCGAGGACGGGGATCGTGACCGCCATGCCGACGCGGCCGAGGTCGAACTCGCCGGCCCAGAATCGCCGCAGCGGCGCGAAAAGCGCCCGTTGCGGATGGCCGGGGCGCGATGCCGGGTTTTCCGCGGCTGCGGGGCGCGCGGGCGGTATGGCGGCGCTCATCGGGCGTCTCCTCGCGGCGCGGCGGCGAGGGGGCGGGGCGCGGGCTCCGTCATGGGTTCTGTTCCTTCCTCGCAGACCAACGAGCACTCCGTTGCGACTGAATTGAGACCTATTTTGGCCTTTCCGCAAGGCGTTTGCGCATGTTGGCCAGAAGCTGACGAGCGGCCCGGGTTTTCCTTCCGGGCTTTCGTGTTAGACGGCGAGAGCGACGGAGCGTTCGATCAAGCGGCGCCTACGGCGCTCTTGTCTCGCGACCCCTTGAAGGTTCGCGCACCACAGCAGGAACAAGCCGTGTCCATACCTATCCGTTACGTTGCAAAGATCGGCGCCTATATCGTCAAGCAGCATCTCCTGGGTCGCAAGCGTTATCCCCTCGTCCTGATGCTCGAGCCGCTCTTTCGCTGCAATCTGGCCTGTTCGGGCTGCGGCAAGATCGATTATCCCGACCATATCCTCAACAAGCGCCTCTCCATCGAGGATTGCCTGGCCTCGGTCGACGAATGCGGCGCGCCCGTCGTCGTCATCGCGGGCGGCGAGCCGCTTCTGCACAAGGATCTGCCGCAGATCGTCGAGGGTATCGTCAAGCGCGGCAAGTTCGCGATCGTCTGCACCAACGCTCTTCTGCTCGCCAAGAAGATCGACCAGTACAAGCCGTCGCCTTATTTCACCTGGTCGATCCATCTCGACGGCGACAGGGAGATGCACGACCGCGCCGTCAGTCAGGAAGGCGTCTACGAGCGCGCGGTCGAGGCGCTCAAGCTTGCCAAATCGAAGGGCTTCCGCGTCACGACGAACAGCACCTTCTTTGCGGATGCGGACCCCGAGCGGGTGGCCGAAATTCCTCGACGAAACCACGGCGCTCGGCGTCGACGGCATGACGGTGTCGCCCGGCTACGCCTATGAGCGCGCGCCGGACCAGACGCACTTTCTCAACCGCCAGAAGACGAAAGACCTGTTCCGCGCAATTCTGCGCCGCGGGCGCGGCGGCAAGGCCTGGGAGTTTCAGCAGTCCGGGCTGTTCATGAATTTCCTGGCCGGCAATGAGAGCCTATCTTTGCACGCCCTGGGGCAATCCGCTGCGCACCGTGTTCGGCTGGCAGCGCCCCTGCTACCTTCTGGGCGAGGGTTATGTGCCGACCTTCAAGCAGTTGATGGAAGAGACGAACTGGGATTCCTACGGCGTCGGCAACTATGAAAAGTGCGCCGACTGCATGGTCCATTCGGGGTTCGAGGCCAGCGCCGTCACCGACGCCGTCAAACGCCCCTGGAAGGCTGCGGCCGTCGCTCTTCTGGGGGTGCGCACGGAGGGGCCGATGGCCCCCGACATCCCGCTCGAGAACCAGCGGCCGGCCGAATATGTCTATGACGAGAACGTCGCCAAGCTCTCAGAGATCCGCGAGAACGAGGCGAAGAAGCGGACCGAGCAGCGGTCCACAGCGGCTTAAGGAGCCGAAAGCCGCGCGGGAATCCAGTCCTGCGCGAATCAATCCCCCGAGCTGACCGGGCGCGCGCAGGAGTTCGCGCGCGACGAGGCGGCCATCGACGTCCCCCTCCGGCGTCAGCGCCTTGGCGGCGAGCGGGGGCAGGGCGCGCCAGGCAGGATCGCTGATCGCGCGCACCACCGCGAGCGGCACGCCGCGCATAAGCGCAAACTCTGCCGCAAGGTGCGACTCCATATCGACGGCCGCGGCTCCGGTGGTCTCGCGCAATCGTGATTTGGCGGCCTGGTTCATCGCGGGCGCGTCGACGCCGACCACGGCGCCGGGAACCGTCTTGCAACCTCTCGTAGCAGCCCCTTCTGCGAGCGCTTCCGCCAGGCGGCCATGCGTCTCGTGGCGCGCGCCGCCGGCGACGACCGTATCGGCGACGACGACGTCCCCCGGCCGCAGGTCATAATCAAGGCCCCCGGCGAGGCCAAAGCTCACCACGGCCGAGAACGGCCGCGCCGCGAGCGCTTCGAGCTGCGACCGCAGTCGGGAGACGCTGGCGCCGCTGCAAATCACCGTGACGTCCTCGCTCGCGACCAAGGCGGCTTCGCGCGTCATGCCGGTGATGACGAGAACCGGGCCGGGCGCGTTCTGCGCCCCCTCGCGGCGGCGGCTTTGGACCACAGTCATCGCGCCGGCTCCCTCTTCGTGAGCGCCATACCTCTGCTGTTTTGCAGGGCAAAGTCAACGGCCCCGGCTCGGACCGGGGGCTCGGCGCACCTGCGCCAGCGCAGGATCAGAGCCCGACGCCGACGAGCCTGCTGTTCGCGCGCTGAAGGTTGCGGTAGCGCGCGAGCGCCCAGAGCGGAAAGAATTTCGCGTAGCCGTGGTAGCGCAAATAGAAGACGCGCGGAAAACCTGTGGCGGTGAAGTGCGCCTCGTTCCACAACCCCTGCGCGGTCTGCGTCGCCTGCAGATAGGCGACGCCCCGCGCGACGGCCGGATGATCGATTTCCCCCGCCGCCATCAGCGCGAGTAAGGCCCAGGCCGTCTGCGAGGCGGTGGAGGGCGCCTGCTCATAGCCCCTGTAATCAAGCTTGTAGCTCGCGAGATCTTCGCCCCAGCCGCCGTCGGGGTTCTGGATGTTGGCGAGCCAGGCCACGGCGCGGCGATAGCTCTCATGCTCATGCGGCAGACCCGCGGCGTTGAGCGCGCAAAGCGACGACCAGGTCCCGTAGACGTAATTCGCCCCCCACCGCCCGAACCAACTGCCGTCTTTCTCCTGTTCCTTGATCAGATAATCGACGCCGCGCTTGAGCGCTTGGCTTGTTTCGATCCTCTCGCCGAGTTGCGCCAGCATGGAGACGCAGCGCGCCGAAACGTCTGCCGTCGGCGGATCGAGCAGCGCGCCGTGATCGGCGAAAGGAATGTGATTCAGATAATGGTAGGTGTTGTCGGCGTCGAAGGCGCCCCAGCCGCCGTCCTTGCTCTGCAGGCCGACGATCCATTCCTTGGCGCGCGCGATGCGCGCGTCATAGGGCTTGGCGCTCTCCTGCGCCGTCAGCCGGTGCATGGCGGTGACGACCACGGCGGTGTCGTCGACGTCCGGATAATAGGGGTTGGCATATTGAAAGGCCCAGCCGCCGGGGCGCACGTCCGGGCGTTGCGCGGCCCAGTCTCCCTTCACGTCGAGCACCTGCAAAGGCGCAAGCCAGTCGAGCGCGCCGCGCGCGCGCTCTCGCGCGTCCGCGTCGCCGGTCTCGAGCAGGACGTGCGCGACGAGAGACGTGTCCCAGACCGGCGAGACGCAGGGCTGGCAATAGGCTTCCGTCTCATTGACGACGAGGAGCCGCTCGATCGATTTACGCGCGTTGCGAACGCGCGCGTCGTTTTCCGGGATCCCGAGCACGTCATACATCAGCAGGCTGTTGACCATTGCCGGGAAGATGGCGCCCAGTCCATCAATGCCGTTCAGGCGCTCGCTCGTCCAGCCTTCCGCGCGCGCGATCGAATAATTGCGCGAACGCGCCGGGAAGAAGGGCTCGATGACGCGCAGCAGCTTGTCGATCCCGCCGAATATCTGGGCCCAGGGCCAGGTCTGGTGTTCGCCCTTGGGCCAGACTTTCACCGCGTCCGGGGGCGTGGTGAAGAGTTCGGCGATATGCACGCCCTTGGGGTTTTTCGCTTGCGGCTTTTTGGCCATCAGGACGAGAAGCGGCACGAGCACCGTTCGCGCCCAATAGGAGACCTTGTCCAGATGGAACGGGAACCACGTGGGCAGCAGCATGATTTCAACCGGCATCGCCGGCACGCCGCGCCAGGGAATCTCGCCATAGAGGGCGAGCAGCGCGCGGGTGAAGACATTGCTCGTCGCCGCGCCGCCATGGGCGAGAATCGCCGCGCGCGCACGCGCCATATGCGGGGCGTCAATGTCGTCGCCAATCATCTTGAGCGCAAAATAGGCCTTCACGCTCGCACTTATGTTGAAGTCGCCGTCCTGAAAAAGCGGCCATCCGCCATGGCGCGCGCTTTGGGTGCGGCGCAGATAGACGCCGATCTTGCGTTCGAGCGCTGAGTCGACGGGCTCGGCGCGATAGTGGCGCATGAGCACATATTCGGCCGGGATCGTGCAATCGGCCTCGAGTTCGAAACACCAGTGACCATCCGTCTTCGCGAGCGCGAGCAGCGCCCGCTTGGCGTTCTGAATGCTGCTCTCCAGCGCTTGCGGCCCGGTGGGGGCGATCGCGGTGTCCATGCGCGCGGCTGCGGTCATTCCCAATCCTTTTGTTCGAATGCTATGAGATGCGAAGCGTCGCGGCTCTCGCGGCGTCGGGACGATGCGGCCTGACGACGATTTCAACGTCCTGTCCCAGGGCGACGAGGAAACGCAGCAGCCGCTCGATCGAAAACTGCCGCAAATCGCCATGGAGCAGCTTCGACACGTCCGGTTGCTTCACGCCGAAAATCCGCGCCGCCTCAACCTGTTTGAGGCCGCGCGCCTTCAAAAGCGCGTCGATCTTGCCGACAAGCTGCGCCTTGAGGAGACGGTCCTCGGCGAGCGCGGCCCCGAGACTGGTTGGCTCTTCCTGCATGTTGACGTCGCGTGTGATGGCGGCTGGGATATAGTGATTTGACTATATGGTCAAGTGCGCGCCGGCGGCGCTGGCGCATCGCTTGCTACCCGAAGCTCAACCCGCCTCTTTTCCCCCGAGGCGCTCGACATTGTTCGAAAGGGGCCGGTCGATGGACGAGCTTTTTGTGATTTGTCGGACAGTCGAGATCGAGGACGGGGAGGCGACCGGCTTTGTGCTGATGCGCGCGGAGGAGAGCGGCGAGGCGCAGCCCTGGCCGATCCTCGTCACGCGGAAGGGCAATAATTTCTATGGTTTCGAGAATTCCTGCCCGCACGAGGGCTTGCGGCTCGACGTTCAGCCGGGCGAATTCATGGATGAGGACCGCAATTTCATCACCTGCGGCCGGCATGGCGCCCAGTTCGACATCGACACGGGCCATTGCTTCATCGGCCCCTGCCAGGGGCGGCAGCTCACGCCCATCAAGATCGTCATCGACGAGGGCGACGTGTGTCTGACGGGCGTGCTGCTCGCCGAAGAATAAGCCGCGCAACAACCATAGAGAGGCTGTTCATGACGGATATTGCGGAACTGCAAAAGCGCAAGAAGCCGCTTAATCTTGCCATCGTCCATGTCGATCCGGACGCTTTCGTCGCCCATTATCTCGGCTGGCTCGAGATTACCGCCTTCATCACCGCGCTTCGCGCCGGGGACGTTGAGGCGCCCGCCGATGGCGCGACTCCGAAACTGACGCCGCAGCAACTCAAGGGCGCCGCCGCCGCCAACTATGGCGGCGACGCGATTTTCGCTTTCTGCATGAGCGCCGCGCTGAAGGGCGACAAGGGCGCCGTCGACAAGGTCGAGACGGCTCTCGCCGAGATGCTGGGCAAGGATTTCCCGGGGTCCGTCGCCTTCTGGAGCTTCCGTTCGGCGAATGACTCGCCGATGAGCCTCGAGGATCATGTCGGCGTCGCCGGCAAGAAGATGCTGGAAGGCGATATCCCCCCGCCGCCCATGCGCGCGCGCGAGAACTGGAACGCTGGGCTGCGCTTTTTCGAGAAGGCGCGCCAGTCAAATTTCGTGCATGAAATCGTCTATCCGCTCGCCGTGTGGACGCGCGCGCGCTGGACCGAAACCTTGGAGAAGGGCGTCGCCTTTCTCGCCCATATCGAGGACAGCGTTCCCGAGCTGCAAGAGGCGCTCGCTGAAAAACGTAACGATCAGGCCTTCGTCGCCAACCTTCTTCTGAAGATGGCGCCGGCCATCGAAACCGATCTGACCGACGATACGCAGGGATTCCTGCGTTCTCTGGCGCGCCGCGCTTAAGCGCCGCGCGCCGCGCAAAGGCTGGCGGCCTTATATCCGGAGCGGATCGCCCCTTCGATCGTGGCGGGCAGGCCCGTCGCCGTCCAGTCGCCGGCGAGAAAGAGATTGCGCCAGAGGGTTTCGGCGCCCGGCCGGCGCGCTTCCTGCGCCGGGGTCGCGGCGAAGGTCGCGCGCTTTTCCTTGACGATCTGCCAGGGCGGCAGAGTCGCCGCGAGCCCGGTGACGGCCGCGACCTCCGACCAGATCGTCTTCGCGAGCGCTTCACGCGGTTCGTCCATCAGCCGATCGGCGCCGCTGATCGTGACCGACAGCCGGTCGTCGAAGGCAAACAGCCATTCGGAGAGCGAACCGATCATGCCGAGCAGCAGCGGTTGCCCGGCCGGCGGCGCGATTTTGAAATGGACGTTCAGGATCGCGCGATGGTCGTCCGGCCCCTCGAGGCCGGGAAGCAGCTCCTGCGCCGACCAGGGCGGAACCGCGAGCACGACGCTGTCTTGCGCCGCAACGGCGATCTCGGCGTCGCCGAAACGGAGTGTATGGACGCGCGTTTCGTCGCCTTCGATTTCCCGCAGCCGCGCGCCGAAGCGCGGCGCAACGCCAAACGCGCGCAGCTTGCCAAGCGCCGGTTCGATGAAGGCGTGGCCGAGTCCGCCCTTGGCGACGAGCGGGCGACAGGCGTCGCCGCCCGCCGCGAGCGTCTCGCGCAGCACGGCGCCGGCGAGCGTCGCCGACGCCTCGCTCGGCTCCGTATTGAGCGCCGAGAGCATGACCGGGCGCCACAGTTTTTCGTAGAGCGGCCCGGCGCAGCGCATCGTTTCGCCGATCGTCGCGCCCGGCTTCGCGAACAGAAGTTTGGCGGCGCCGAGATAATCGCGCGGCGCCGTGCCCGGAACGCGGCGACTGGCGGCGAAGATCCACCACGGAATTTTCGACGCGTTGGGACGCAGCCGCCAGCGTGCGCCGCTTCCAAGGTCGATGAAGTCGAAGGCGCATTCGTCGGGTCCAACGAGCGCGTCTGCGGCTCCGATGCGGGCCCCGTAGTCGCGGGCGGCGCGATTGCCGGAGAGCAGCAAATGGTTGCCGTTGTCGATCACGAGGTCGAGCGCGCTGTCGTAATAGGAACGGCAACGACCCCCCGCCATGCGCGCGGCCTCGTACAGCGCAACGCGCCGACCCTCCTCGCATAGGCGCACGGCGCAGGCGAGGCCGGCGAGCCCCGCGCCGACGATGTGAATGGTGGCGGTCACAGGAAAGCGTGTTTCAACAAGGCGCCGACGAGTTTGACGCGCGACATGCGCACGGGCGCCCGCGGCGGCGAGAAGCCGCGGGTCGTGAGGCCATCGAGGATCGAGCGATAGCCGGCCGACATGAGATAGGGCGCCTTGACGGCCGCTTTCGACAAGCCCGCCATCACCAGATCGGCTTGTTCGAAATGGTCGCGCGCGCGCTGCATGACGGGCGCGCAGACCGTGTTCAGCGCGGGATGCGCGAGGGCGGCGTGCGGCGCATGCGTGGCGACTCCCGCCTCCTCCAGCGCCTCGCGCGGCAGATAGAGGCGACCGCGCGCCGCGTCTTCGTCGAGGTCGCGCAAGATATTCGTGAGTTGGAGCGCGCGGCCGAGATGGTAGGCGAGGAGCTTGGGCGCCGTCGGCAATTCCGCGTCGCCCTCATCGACGAGGCCAAAGGCGCGCACGGACAGGCGCCCGACGGCGCTCGCGACACGGTCGCAATAGAGTTCGAGCTTGTCCCATGCGGGGGCGCAAATATCTTCCTCGACGTCCATCGCCATGCCGTCGATGACCGCCTCGAAATCGGCGCGCTCGAGCCGAAAGCGCCGGACGGGCTCGGCGAGAAAGGCGCTGCGCGGGCGTATTCTGCCGGCATAAAGCTCGTCGAGATCGTAACGCCAGTCATCGAGCGCGTCGCGCCGCGCCGCCCGCTCGCCTTCGTCGTCGGCGATGTCGTCCACGGCGCGACAGAAAGTGTAGATCGCGAACATCGCCTCCCGCCGCGCCGGCTCGAGGATGCGCATGGCGAGATAAAAGGAACTCTTGACCGCGATGGTCTGCGTTTTCAGCGGCCCGGCGCTCGAGAGGGTTTCAAGGCTCATTGGGCGCCGTCCGCCGTCTTGTGTCGCGCGCGCCAGAGACGCCGCAACAACGCGCCGACCGCGCCCTGCGCGCCCGCGAGCGCAAATCCGGCCTTGCTCTCATGCACCCGCTCGCACAGCGGATCGGCGACGCGCAGACGCGCGACGAGCTTTTCAGCAAGCGTTTGAATGGCGCCGACTTCCATTGCGAGGCGCGTATCCTCGATGAGATCCGCGAAAGAGCGGGATTGGTCCAGAAGCGCCGCCGTCTTCTCGTTGAGGTCGCGGATGGCCCCGAGCAGAGGCGCCGGCGCGCGCGTCTCCTTCAGCATGTCGACGCGCGCGCCATGGGCGTCGAACGCCTCCGCGGTAATATAGACCCGGTCGAGATCGCGGTAATCCTTACCGCAATCCTGGAGATGGTTGATCACTTGCAGCGCCGCGCACAGCGCGTCGTTGGCGGGGCGCACGCGCGCCGGATCCTCGCCGTGAACATCGCAGACGAATCGCCCGACCGGCATGGCCGAATAGCGGCAGTAGTCGACGAGATCGTCCCAGTCGCGGTAACGCAGATAGGTCACGTCGCGCTTGAAGGCGATAATGAGATCGCGGGCGTGGCGGATGTCGAGGCCCCGTTCGAGGCATTGCGCGCGAAGACGCGCGGCGACCGGTTCGTCCGGGCCCTCCCCGGCGAGCGCGGCGTCGAGACGGTCGAGAAGGTCGAGTTTCTGTTGCGCCGCCAGGGTTGGATGGTCGGAGATGTCGTCCGCCGCGCGCACGAAGTCGTAGAAGGACATGATCGGCGCGCGGCAGCGCGGCGCGATCAACACGGAGGCGACGGGAAAATTCTCGTCCCGATGCGTCTTGCCCGAACCCGTGGCGGCGATGTCGATCATTTCAGCCGTCAAATTTTCTGCTCTCGTCATCGTGCGGCGCAATGCATGCGGCGCTCGGTCGCCTCGCGTCGGTCTCAGGCGGGCGCCTGATAACGACCCTTCCATTCGCCGCCGCGCCCGCGCATATGCCTCACGGCAGAGACGGCGGTAAACCACGTATAGCACGCCGCGACCGCGGGCAAAGCTATGGCCCGCCAGCGCGACTGGCCGTAAAAGCGCAGGCTCGGCGTATAGGCCTGGGCCGCGATGAGCCAGGCGACGAGCCCGATGTCGCGCGCCGGACCCGCGTCGAAAATGGCGATCAAAGGCGGCGCAAGATAGACGAGCGTCATGCCGAGGACCGCGCCAGCGAGCCGAAACGGGGAATAATTGAGCTGGGCGTAGGCGGAGCGCGTGACCATGCGTTCGATATCGTAAAGCCCGGGATAGCGGCGCAGGCTGTGGACGTCTTCCGTGAGGCCGAGCCAGATCGGCCCTTGCTTCTTCATCAACGCGCCGAGCGCGCAGTCGTCAATCAGCGCGTCGCGGATGGCCGGAAGCCCGCCGGCGCGGAACAGCGCCTCGGGGCGCGCCAGCATGACGCCGCCGGCCGCCCCCGCGACCTTGCTGCGTGGATCATTGACGGCGCGGAAGGGATAGAGCTTCTGGAAAAAGAAGACGAAGGCCGGGACGAACCACCGCTCGGCGAAGCTTTCGCAGCGCAGCTTGACCATGAGCGAGGACAAAACCGCGCCGCGCGCCGCCGCTCCCGCGACGAGGCGGGACAGAACATGGGGCGCGAAGGCGATGTCGGCGTCGCAAAAGAGGATGAAATCCGGCTTCCGCGCCAGGCTCTCCACATGCGTAACGCCCCGGTGCATGGCGGCGATCTTGCCGGTCCAGCCGTCGGCGGGGCCGTCGGATCGCAGGATCGTCAGCCGCTCCGCCCCGCCTTCCGCCGCCGCGCATGCGCGCGCAACCTCGGCCGTCCCGTCGGCGCTTTCGTCATCGACGAGAACAATGTCGAACCAACCCGAAAAGTCTTGGCGCAGGAGGGACGTCAGGCTCGTTGCAATCACGTCCGCCTCGTCGCGGGCGGGGACGATGGCGACGACGCGAGCGCCCTCGGGGACCCGCGCGCCTTCGGGCGCGAAACGCCGGTCGTGCTCGGTCAGGCGCCAAAATCCTGCGTTGAAAAAAAGCAGATAGAGCCAGGCGGCGAGGGCGGCGGCGGCGATGAGGAGGGAGATCATGGCGCGTTCGTTCGTTGATGGCTAGACCGCGGCTTCTACCACTGCCCGGCAAAACTGGCCAGAAGAAGCGCAGGCGTCGCCGGGGCCGCGCTCAATCGCGTCTCTCCCAGCCCGTCGCCGTGCGCGCGTAACTGCGCTTGACCGCGGCCCAGGCGATGCGGTGCGCGGCTTCCTCCTGTCGCGGATCGCCCGCATGGGCGGCGTAAGCGTGATTGAAGGCCGCGCGATAGATGTCCTGGGCGTGCTCGGGAAGCAGCCGCTGTAGGTTCTCGGGAAGATCGGCGTTCGTGGCGTAAGGCATCTGGCGCGCGGCTCCAGCTCCGTGGGCCTAATGCGTGGCGGACGCCAATTCGGCGACGATCGCCTCGGCGGCCGCGCGCGGATCGGCGGCGCGGGTGATCGGCCGACCGATGACGACATGATCGGCGCCCGCGTCGATGGCCTGCGCGGGGGTCATGACGCGCTTTTGATCGCCCCGGTCTGCGCCCAACGGGCGCACGCCCGGAGTTACAAGGCGCATCCGCGGTCCGACGAGGCGGCGGATCTGGACGAGTTCGAGAGGCGACAGAATCAGCCCATCGATTCCCGCAGCCTTCGCCTGAGCGGCGCGGCGATGGACAAGATCGGCGACGCCACAGCCGTATCCGGCCTCGGCGAGGTCGGCGTCGTCGTAAGAGGTCATCACCGTGACCGCGAGAAGCGTCAATTCTCCCGCGCCGGCGCCCGCGCGCGCCGCCGCCATGGTTTGCGGATAGGCGTGGATGGTCAGGAAATCCGCGCCGAGCCGCGCGATCTGGCGCGTCGCGCGTTCGACCGTCGCGCCGATGTCGTGAAGCTTGAGGTCGAGAAAGACGCGCTTGCCTTTGTCCTTGAGCTCCCCGGCGAGCGCCAGTCCGCCGGCATAGGCGAGCTCCAGGCCAATCTTGTAGAAGGTGACCGTTTCGCCCAGGGAGCCAATCAATTCGCGCGCGGTTTCGACGCGATCGACGTCGAGGGCGACGATGAGGCGGCCGCGGGCGTCCGTCACGGCTTTCCGCCGTGGCCGGCCTTGCGATAACGCCAGACACGTGCGGGCGGGATGTTCAGCAGGATCGGGGCCGAGCCCTTGCCCGTATACGCGCCGGAGACGCCATGCGCGTGAAGCGGCATCGGCGATTTGGCGAGTCCGTAGGTAAACTGGATGAACAGGCCCTCGTCGCCCATCAATTTGAACGCCTGATGCAGCAATTCCACGCGGTCGCGTTCGGGCCGAACGAGGAGCGGCAGGCTGGAGACGACCGTGGACACTTTTGCGTCGATCCTGCCGGAAAGCGTCTTTTCGAGGCCGTAGGCGTCGCCCTGCACGATCGTCACGCCGGGGTAACGCTCTCCCAGCATCGCGCAGAAGCGATGCTCATATTCGACGAGGACGAGTCGCTGCGGGGCGACGCCGCGCGCGAGCAGCGCCTTGGTGACGGGCCCCGTTCCGGGACCGAGCTCCACGATCAGGCCCTCGCGCGAGAGATCGACGAAGCTCGCCATGCATTTGGCGAGGGCCGGACCCGACGGCGAGACGGCGCCGATGAGTCTCGGGTTTTCGATCCATTGCTTGATGAAGCGGGCGCTGTCGGCGAGCGAGCTTTTCTGGCTATGCGGCAAGGGCGGCTTCCTGAAGGCGGCTTGGGTGCGGCGAAAAATTGCGCAAACGGCCCCGCTTTCGGGGCCGCGGCGCGAGAATAGGGGACGCGCATGACAAAGACAACGCGGCCGCGCGATCGCGTTCAGCCGCCGAATAAATCCTTCATCCGCGCGAAAAACCCATGCTCTTCGGGGTGAGTCTCATGGGAAGATTCCTTCTCGAACTCCACCAGGAGTTCGCGCTGGCGCTTGGTGAGTTTTTGCGGCGTTTCGACGCTCAACTGCACGTGAAGGTCGCCATGGTCGCGGCCGCGCAGCACCGGCATTCCCTTGCCCTTGGCCTTGAGCTGGCGTCCCGATTGCGCGCCTTCGGGAACCTTCAGCTTGACCTCGGAGCCGTCAAGCGTGTGAACCCGGATGTCGCCGCCAAGGGCCGCGCGAACCACGGAGATTGGCACGCGGCAATAGAGATCCGCCCCGTCGCGCTGGAAAAAGGCGTGCGGCTTTACGGAGAGGAAGATGTAGAGGTCGCCGGGCGGCCCGCCGCGCACGCCCGCTTCGCCCTCGCCGGCGAGGCGAATGCGGGTCCCGTCCTCTACGCCCGCCGGAACATTAACGGAGAGGGCGCGCTCGATAGTTTTGCGGCCTGAGCCGGAACAGGCGGGGCAGGGATTGTCGATGATCTCGCCGCGCCCATGGCAGGACGGGCACGTGCGCTCGATGGCGAAAAACCCCTGCTGGGCGCGCACCCGGCCGTGACCGGCGCATGTGGGGCAGGTCTTGGGCTTGGAGCCCTGTTTCGCGCCGGCGCCCGAACAGGCCTCGCAACTGACGGAGGTCGGGATTTTCAGGGAGGCGGCCTTGCCATGATAGGCCTCCTCCAGCGTGATCTCCATGTTGTAGCGCAGATCAGAACCGCGCTCACGGCCGCCCGAGCGGCTCCGACGGCCCATCACCTCGCCGAAGAGATCCTCGAAGATGTCCGCCATCGAGGCGCCGAAGCCCTCGGACGAGGAAAAGCCCCCCGGGCCGCCGCCCTCGAAGGCCGCATGGCCAAGGCGATCATAGGCCGCGCGCTTTTGCGGGTCGCAGAGGCACTGATAGGCCTCGTTGAGCTCCTTGAAACGGACCTCCGCGTCCTTGTCGCCGGGGTGGCGGTCCGGATGGCATTGCATCGCCGCCTTCCGGAACGCGGTTTTCATCTCGACGTCCGTCGCGGTCTTCGTGACGCCGAGGATTTCGTAGTAGTCGCGCTTGGCCATTGTCGTTTTCGAAACTGATCTCCGCCGGAGCGGGAGAAGGCGGTCGCCCCCTCAAGACGCAACGAAACCCGGCGCTGCTCGCGCCGGGCTTCCGTTGGCTAGCGCATATGGCCCCACAAGGCCAGTGGCGCGTTTACTTCTTGTCGTCGCCGACATCCTTGAACTCGGCGTCGATCACGTCGTCCTTGGGCGTCTCGGCGGCGCCGGCGCTGGAGGCGTCGGCCTGCTGGGACTTGTACATCGCCTCGCCGAGCTTCATCGACGCCTGGGCGAGTTCATTGGCGCGGGCCTTGATCGCCTCGACGTTCTCGCCCTCGATCGCCGTCTTCAGCGATGCGACGGCCGCCTCGACCGCGCTCTTGTCGGCGCCCGAAACCTTGTCGCCATAGTCGACAATCGCCTTCTCGGCCGCGTGGATCGCCGCTTCGGCGTGGTTCCTGGCGTCGACCAGCTCGCGCCGCGCCTTGTCTTCGGCCGCGTGAACCTCGGCGTCCTTCACCATCTTGTCGATGTCGGCGTCCGACAGGCCGCCCGAGGCCTGGATGCGGATCTGCTGCTCCTTGTTGGTCGCCTTGTCCTTCGCCGTGACGTTCACGATGCCGTTGGCGTCGATGTCGAAGGTGACCTCGATCTGCGGCACGCCGCGCGGGGCGGGCGGAATGCCCATCAGATCGAATTGGCCGAGAAGCTTGTTGTCCGCCGCCATCTCGCGCTCGCCCTGGAAGACCCGGATCGTCACCGCCTGTTGATTGTCCTCGGCGGTGGAGAAGACCTGGCTCTTCTTGGTCGGGATCGTCGTGTTGCGGTCGATGAGACGCGTGAAGACGCCGCCAAGCGTCTCGATGCCGAGCGAGAGCGGCGTGACGTCGAGCAGCAGCACGTCCTTCACGTCGCCCTGCAGAACGCCGGCCTGGACCGCCGCGCCGATGGCGACGACCTCGTCCGGATTGACGCCCTTGTGAGGCTCCTTGCCGAAGAACTGCTTCACGACCTCCTGCACCTTCGGCATGCGGGTCATGCCGCCGACGAGCACGACTTCGTCGATCTCGGCAGGCGAAAGGCCGGCGTCCTTGAGCGCCTTGCGGCAGGGCTCGACGGTGCGCTGGATCAGATCATCGACCAGCGCCTCGAATTTCGCGCGCGTCAGCTTCAGGGTCAGATGCTTGGGGCCCGTGGCGTCGGCGGTGATGTAGGGCAGGTTGATCTCGGTCTGCGTCGCCGAGGACAGCTCGATCTTGGCCTTTTCCGCGGCCTCCTTCAGACGCTGCAGCGCGAGCTTGTCCTTGGTCAGGTCGATGCCCTGCTCCTTCTTGAACTCGCCCGCGAGATATTCGACGAGGCGGTTGTCGAAGTCCTCGCCGCCGAGGAAGGTGTCGCCGTTGGTCGACTTCACCTCGAAGACGCCGTCGCCGATCTCGAGGATCGACACGTCGAAGGTGCCGCCGCCGAGGTCATAGACCGCGATGGTGCCGGACTGCTTCTTGTCGAGGCCATAGGCGAGCGCCGCCGCCGTCGGCTCGTTGATGATGCGCAGCACGTCGAGGCCGGCGATCTTGCCGGCGTCCTTGGTCGCCTGGCGCTGCGCGTCGTTGAAATAGGCGGGAACGGTAATGACGGCCTGGGTGACGGTCTGGCCAAGGAAAGCCTCCGCCGTCTCTTTCATCTTCTGGAGGATGAAGGCCGATATCTGCGAGGGCGAATACTGCTTGCCCGCCGGCTTCCACCCAGGCGTCGCCATTGTTCGCCTTGACGATCTTGTAGGGAACGAGGCCGATGTCCTTTTTGGTCATCGGATCGTCGAAGGTGCGGCCGATCAGGCGTTTGATGGCGAAGAAGGTCTTGTCGGGGTTCGTCACCGCCTGACGCTTCGCCGGCTGGCCGACGAGCCGCTCGCCGTCGTCCGAGAACGCGACGATCGAGGGCGTCGTGCGCGCGCCTTCGGCGTTTTCAATTACTTTGGGGCTCGATCCTTCCATAACGGCCACGCAGGAATTGGTCGTGCCGAGGTCGATGCCGATAATCTTGGCCATGTCTTTTTCCTTTCGCTCTGGACCCCGAAGCGGTCCTTGACGCCAGCGGACGGCGGCTCGCCATGAGCCCGCCGCGCGATCCATAGGCGCTCTCGTTCCCCAAGATTGTGTTTGCCCCAGCCTGCCGCAAGGGATGGCCGCATATAGAAGAAGGAATCTCTCGCGACAAGCCGTGGCAAGGCCGGGCGAGCGCCGCCGCGCGCGTCTCAAAGTGGGGCTTGACCGTTCGCGATTACTGACAAATATTAAATTTCGTCAGGTCATCATGCCGCAATGGCGCCGGGCGCGCCCAGGTTTCATGTGGAAAGCGCGTTGCAACTTGTTCAACTCAGTCGTTCGTGCGTGCGCCGGCCTTGCGTTTCTCGGACTCTCCGCGTGTGACAAAAGCGCGGAACAGGCCGACGACGGGCCCTACGACCGCCCGGTGCTCGTGGCCCCCGCGCGGCTCGCCGCGCAGTCGCAGGCCCGCGAATTCGTCGCGACGATCCGACCCCGCGTCGAGTCGGATCTGGGATTTCGGGTCGCCGGAAAGGTCGTGAAACGCTTCGTTCAGGCCGGTCAGAAAGTGAGGTCCGGCGACGCGCTCGCGGAGCTCGACGAAAATGATCTCAAATTACAGGCCGAGCAGGCCGAAGCCGAATTTACCGCGGCCAAAATGGCGCTCAACCAGGCGGCCGGCGACGAGAAGCGCGCCCTAGCCCTGCGCAAGAACGGCTGGACGACCGACGCTGCGCTCGATCGCATCCGCGCCGCCGCCCAGGAGGCGCGTGGCCGCCAGCTCCGGAGCGAGCGCGCCCTGGAAATTGCGCGCAACGCGCTCGAATACGCCACGCTCCGCGCCGACGGCGATGGCGTGGTGACGGAGACGTTCGTCGATCCGGGGCAGGTTGTCGCCGCCGGCCAGACGGCGATAAGGCTCGCCCATTCGGGAGAGCTCGAAGCGGCCGTCGCGCTGCCTGAAGATTTCGCGCCGCGCGGCGGGCAAGAGCGCGGCGACGCTGACCCTCTGGTCCAACAAAGGCAAGACCTATCACGCAAAGCTGCGTGAACTCAGTCCATCGGCTGATCCCGCGACCCGCACATTCGCCGCGCGCTTTTCCATCCTCGACCCCGACGCAGCCGTGGCGCTCGGAATGAGCGCCACGCTCGGCGTCGCGGCGCAAGGGCGGCAAGACGATTTTGAGCGTGCCCTTGTCGGCGCTTTACAACGAGGGAAACGGTCCGGCGGTCTGGAAAGTCGACGCCGACGGACGAGTGAAGCTCGCGCCCGTGAAACTCGTCCGCTACGACTCCGACAAGGCGCTCGTGTCGGGCGGCCTCGCCGAGGGCGACCAGATTGTCGTGCTCGGCGTGCACAAGCTGGAGGCGGGTCACAAGGTCCGCGTCATGACTCGGCAAGTCGCTCTAGGGAAGATCGATGGGATTCAATCTGTCCAGATGGGCGGTGTCGCGGCCGGCGCTGATGCTTTTTCTCATGATCTCGATCGCGATTGCGGGAGGCTATTCCTATCTGCGGCTCGGGACGCGCGGAAGACCCGTCCTTCACGATCAAGGTGGCGAACGTCACCGCCACATGGCCGGGAGCGACCGCGAGCGAAATGCGCGATCAGGTCGCCGACCTCTATGAAAAAAAGCTTCAGACGCTGCCCTATCTCGACAAGATCGACACCTATACCAAGCCCGGCTTCCTCGCGATGCAGGTGACCTTCAAGGACACCACGCCGCCCAGAGACGTTCCCTTTCTTTTCTATCAACTGCGCAAAAAACTCAGCGACATCGCCGGCGATCTGCCGGCGGGCGTGCGCGGTCCCAGGATCAACGACGAATATGGCGACGTCGACACGGTGATGTACGCCGTCACGGGCGACGGCGCGGACTACTATATGCTCGACAAGGTGGTCGAGGCGCTGCGTCAGCGCCTGCTCGAGGCGCCCGACGTCGTCAAGGTCGATGTCTACGGCGAGCAGATGCGCCGCATCTATATCGAGTTCAGCGAAGCAAAGATCGCCAATCTCGGGATCGAGCCGCAGGCGATCTTCGACTCGCTTGCCAAGCAGAACGCCGTCAGCGACGCCGGGGTGTTCGAGACGTCCTCCCATCGAATTCGCGTCCAGGTCACCGAAGAGCTGCAAGGCGCGGACGCCATCGCCGCCATTCCGATCCCGGCGAATGGAAAGGTCATCCGGCTGGGCGACATCGCCACTGTTTATCCCGGTTTTGAAGACCCGCCGTCTTTTCTCATCCGCTACAAGGGCGAGCAGGCCATCGTCGTCGGCGC
Organism: uncultured Alphaproteobacteria bacterium; assembly: GCA_963713845.1. Taxonomy (GTDB): domain Bacteria; phylum Pseudomonadota; class Alphaproteobacteria; order Rhizobiales; family Beijerinckiaceae; genus Methylocystis. The sequence continues at coordinate 57,810 of CAVQNJ010000026.1, read as the reverse complement.
CGTGATGGCGAAAGGCGGCAACGTGCTCAATTTCGGCAAAACGGTGAGCGCGGCCGTCGACGAGATTCGCGCGAAGACGCCCCTTGGCGTCGATATCGACCAGATTGCGGATCAGCCGAAGGTCGTCGAGGAAGCGGTCGGCGAATTCACGCGCTCTTTCATCGAGGCGCTGGTCATCGTCCTTGCCGTGAGTTTCCTGTCGCTTGGCTTCCGCTCCGGAATCATCGTCGCGCTTTCCGTGCCGCTGGTGCTCGCGATCGTTTTCATTTTCATGAATCTGATGGGCATCGATCTCCAGCGCATCTCGCTCGGCGCGCTCATCATCGCGCTCGGCCTGCTCGTCGACGACGCGATCATCGCGGTCGAGATGATGATGGTGAAGATGGAGCAGGGCCTGGATCGCATCAAAGCGGCCACCTTCGCCTGGGAGTCGACAGCCTTTCCCATGCTCACCGGCACGCTCATCACGGCCGCGGGCTTCCTCCCGGTCGGCTTCGCCAATTCCGCGGTCGGCGAATATACCGGCTCGATGTTCTGGGTTCTGCTCATCGCGCTGATTGCGTCCTGGTTTGTCGCCGTGATGTTCACGCCCTACCTTGGCGTGATGCTGCTGTCCGAATTCGGCAAGGGTCACGGTTCGGGCGACCCGGACGATATTTATCGAACGCCCGCCTATCTGCGCCTGCGCGACGCCGTGACCTGGGCCGTCGACAATCGCGTGCTCGTCATCGGATGGACCATTGGCTTCTTCGCGCTTGCCGTTCTGGGCATGGTCGTCGTTCAGAAGCAGTTCTTTCCTTATGCGGAGCGGCTCGAATTATTTTTCCAGTTGCGCCTGCCGGAGGGCTCGTCGATGAGCGCCTCGCTCGAGGCCGCCGAGCGAGCCGAAGCGCTGATCAAGAACGACGCTGACGCCGCCTCTTACACGACCTATGTCGGCCAGGGCCCGCCGCGCTTCTGGCTTGGCCTCAATCCCCAGCTTCCCAATGAGGCCTATTCGGAGATCGTGATCGTCGCGAAAGATATTCAGGCGCGCGAGCGACTGAAAAAGCGCCTTGAAGACGCGATCGGCAAGGGAGCCATTCCGCAGGCCCGCGCCCGTGTCGATCGCTTCTCCTACGGGCCGCCTGTCGGCTTCGCGGTGCAGTTCCGGGTCTCCGGCGAAGATCCGCAGAAGGTGCGCGCCATCGCGCATCAGGTCCGCGACGTCATGGCGACAGACGAGGGAGTCGACGATCCGCACCTCTCCTGGAACGAGCAGACGCCGAGCGTGCGGCTCGTCATCGACCAGGACCGCGCGCGCCTTCTCGGGCGTGACGCCGCAGGATGTCTCCAATCGGCTGCGCATGGTGATTTCGGGCGTCACCGTCACAACGTTGCGTGACGGGATCGATCAGATCGACGTCGTGGCGCGCGCCGCGCCCGGCGAACGCGGAGATCTCGGGCGGCTGGGCGACATCGTCGTCTATTCCCGCGAGGGGAAGCCCGTGACCGTCTCGCAAGTCGCCAAGATCGTCTATGAGCACGAGGAGCCGATCTTCTGGCGGCGCAATCGCAATATGGAGATCACGGTGCGTTCCGGCGTCAAGGACGGCGTACAGGCGCCCGGACGTCTCGAACCGCCTTTGGCCCAAGCTTGTCGGAGATTCGGGACGGGCTGCCGCCGGGCTACCGCATCGAAATGGGCGGCGCCATCGAGGAGTCTGAAAAGGGCAACGCGTCGATCTTCGCCGTGTTTCCGGTCGTCAGCCTCATCATGTTGACGATTGTGATGTTCCAGTTGCAGAACTTCACGCGCGTCGGGCTCGTGATGATGAGCGCGCCGCTCGGCCTCATCGGCGCGTCGCTGGCGCTCAATCTCGCCCATGCGCCCTTCGGCTTCGTCGCGCTGCTGGGCCTGATCGCGCTTTCAGGCATGGACATGCGCAACTCCATCATTCTCGTCGACCAGGTGCGGCAGGACCTCGAGAGCGGAGAGAACTACCGCGAGGCCATCATCGGCGCGACCGTGCGCCGCGTGCGGCCCGTCGCGCTGACGGCGCTCGCGGCAATTCTGGCCATGATCCCGCTCTCCACATCGGCCTTTTGGGGGCCGATGGCCCTCACGATCATGGGCGGCTTGTTCGTCGCCACCTTCCTGACCGTCCTCTTCCTGCCCGCGCTTTATGCGACCTGGTTTCGCAAGCATCTGCACGAGGGGCTGCCGAAACATCCCGGCGCAGGTCCCCGCGCTCGATGTCGGGCCTCGCGGGGGAGGCGGCCGAATGAGCGCCGTCGCCGACATCCCCAGCGCGCGCGAAGCCGAACAGCGCGCCCGCATCATCGCGACGGCCGAACGGCTGTTTCGCGAAATCGGCTTCCAGAAAACCACCGTCGGCGACATTGCCCGTGATTTGCAGCATGTCTCCAGCCAACGTCTACCGGTTTTTCAGCTCGAAAGCCGACATCCATATTGCGGTGGCGGGTCACCTCATGGGCGAGGTCGAGGCGGCCGCAGAGGCAATCGCCGCGGGACCTGGATCTGCCGCGCAGCGTTTGCGCGCACTCATTCTCTGCGTCGAGTCGATGAATGCGGCGCGCTATCTCGCCGATCGCAAGCTGCATGAGATGGTCGAAGCCGCGCTCGACCAGCATTGGCCGGCGATCGACAGGCACATCGACTGCCTCAACGATATTTTCGCGCGCGTCGTCGCCTCAGGCATGGAGAGTGGCGAATTCGCCGGCGGCGACCCGGCTATCGCCGCGAAACTCGTTCACGCCGCGTGCATCCGTTTCTGCCATCCCCGGCTCATGGTCGAATGCGCGGACCGCCCCGAGCCGACGAGCGCGCGAGATGGTGGATTTCTGCCTCGCCGCCTTGCGATCGAGGACCGCGCCTTAGCGCCATGCGGCCGCGAGTTTGGGCTATACGGCGCGTGCCGTGCTTGTGTAGAATGCGCGTCCCGAGATCACGCGCGCCCCCGCGCGCGGGGGAACAGCAGAGCGGTTATGAAGGTCACACTGGTTCAGATGAATTCGATTGGCGACAAGGCCGCCAATCTCGCCAGCGCGCGCGCCCTTATCGAGCGTGCGGTCGCGCAGGAGAAGCCGGACTGGATCTGCTTGCCCGAAGTTTTCGACTTCATCGGCGGTTCGCGCGCGGAGAAGATCGCCGCCGCGGAAGAGTTGCCGGGCGGTCCAGCGTATCAACTGTGCAGCACGCTGGCGCGCGAGCACAAGGTTTTCATCCACGCGGGGTCGATCCTGGAGAGGGTCCCCGGCGAAGAGCGTCTTCACAACACCAGCGTCGCCTTCAATCGCGACGGCAAGGAGGTGGCGCGCTATCGCAAGATTCACATGTTCGACATCACCGCGCCGGACGGCGCGAAATATCATGAGAGCGCCGCCTTCAAGCCGGGAGATGCGGTCGTCACCTATGATTGCGAGGGCGTCACCGTCGGCTGCGCCATCTGCTACGACCTGCGATTCTCCGTATCTTTTCCAGGCGCTCGCCGAGAAAGGGGCCGATATTGTCGCCCTGCCCGCGGCCTTTACGCTGGTGACGGGCAAGGATCATTGGGAGGTTCTCTGTCGCGCGCGCGCCATTGAAATGCAGGCCTATCTCTGTGCGCCGGCGCAGACGGGCGCGCATAAAGCCGGTCATGAGACGCGGTTTACCTACGGAAATTCGCTCATCGCCGACCCCTGGGGCCATGTTGTCGCCAAGGCGTCGGAAGGACCCGGCCTCGTCTCCTCCTACGTCGATATCGACAGGATCCGAAAGGTTCGCGCCATGATCCCGGTGGCGCAACACCGCGTGAAGCTCGACGGCCTGACACAAGCTTGACCTTTGCTGCGCCGCCGCATTGTCCGCAATGTGGCGAAGCGGCGGCGCGGCCTTGCATCTCTATGATTTATGCGTACTATGTTGGTTGGTAGGCTAAATTGCTTGCGAACTATTATCAGTTTTGTCGCGTTCGCTTGAGAGCAGTGGGGGGGGGTAGCGTGTCCACGCCGAACAGCCGAATTATGACAGACGCTCACGGCCCTGTTCATTTCGCATGATAAAAAAAGACGATTCAGGAAGCACGTTGACGCGCGCCGCGTTGCGGGAGGCTGTGTATAGCTGCTGCCCGACGCTGTCGCGCGCCGAGGCGCGCAAGATTCTGGACGCGACCTTCGACGAGATCAGCGAAGCTTTGCTGCGCGGGGAATCGGTCAAACTGCGTTCATTCGGCACATTCAATGTCAGGGCCAAGCGTGAGCGCATCGGCCGTAATCCGAAAACCGGCGTGGAGGCCACAATTACGCCGCGTCGGGTCCTCACCTTCAAGGCGTCTCCCGTGCTTGTCGCGCATGTGAACGGCGACGCCGTCATCCCGATAGAGGATGATTGAGAAGTCGCGCTGGCCGTGCAAAGTGGGGGCAATATTCGCGCGTTGTCGCCAAAGCGCCGACGCCGCCATCCTTCTAAGGGCCAATGATGTGGAAACTCAGCGCGGCCGTCGCCGCTTTCGCCGGTCTTGCCGCGCTCGTCGGCGCGCATAGGGCCGACTCCGACCTCGCCATCCTCGCCGTCGCCGCCGCCCTGTGCGCCTATACGACGTGGCGCTCTGGCGAGATCTCCAGTTTCATGAAGATCTTCGTCGCGATCTTCTCGACCGAGACGATAGTCTTCGGCCTCACGCGCCTGATTCAGGCCGAGGACCTGCTGCCGCAGGCGCTTGCCGCATATGCGCCGCCGGAGAGCATGGCGGTCACGGTCGCCGTTTTCTCGATCGTCGTTTATGTGGTCTCGCGCATTCCGGTCGTTCGCGAAATGACGCGAATTGCCGATCTCTATTTCGACTCGAGCGACCGCGGCGAGGGAAGAGTCTGGCCATTCCCGCGATTTTCCGCGGGCGAGAGCGCCATCGCCGTCGCCATGATCGTCGTGCTCGTGCTGATCAATCAGGGCCAGGTCGGCATCTCCGTACGCCTTTCTTTCTTCAATCGCGACTGGTTCAACGCCATCCAGGAGAAAAACGGTTCGGAATTCTGGCGCCAGCTCATGTTCGTTTTTACGCCGTGGGCCTTCGTCTATGTCGCGACCGCAGTCGTCGAATTCGTCGTACAATCGATGCTCGTCATTCGCTGGCGGCGCTGGCTCACCCAGCATTACGTGCAACGCTGGCTGGGAGGGCACACGCATTATGGCATGACGCTCGCCGGCGGCGACGCCGACAACCCGGACCAGCGCATCGCCGAGGATGTCAATCGCTTCATCAATGGCGGCGATGACGGCTACGGGATCTACTCCTATTCGATCCTGCTGATTTCCACCGTGAGCTCGCTCGTATCCTTCTCCTTCGTGACTGTGGGAGCTCTCGGGAAATTATCCTTTGCCGGGCACGAATATCTACATCCCGGGCTTCCTCTTCTGGGTTGTGATGCTCTATGCCGCTCTCGGCACGCTGATCACTCATCTGATCGGCCGCACGCTCACGGGCCTCTACTTCGACCGGCAGCGACGAGAGGCGGACTTCCGCTTTTCGCTCGCGCGCCTGCGCGAATACAGCGAACAAATCGCGCTTCTGTCGGGCGAAGCGGCCGAGGAGGGGACGCTTCTCCAGCGCTTCCGCGGGATAGTCTTCAATTATCTTGCGATCGTGCGCAAGCGAAAGGAGCTGATGGCCTTCACCGCCCTCTATGGCCAGCTCTCGCCGATCATCCCTTATGTGATTACCGCGCCCTTCTACTTCGCCGGCCGTATCCAGCTCGGCGTCATGACCCAGACGGCCAGCGCCTTCGGACGGGTTGAGGGGGCGCTCACCTTCTTCATCACTTATTATACGACGCTCGCGCAGTTCAAGTCCGTGCTCGACCGTCTGACCTCCTTCGATTCGGCGATCGACTCCGCCAAGGAGCAGAGTTGGCGCTGCCCGGTTGTCTCCCGCGGGCCGTCGCCCGCGCTGCGGATCGACAATCTTGTGCTGTCGCTTCCGGACGACCGCCGCATCGTCCATGCCGACGCGCTGGCGTTCGAGCCGGGTCAATCCGTTTTGCTCTCCGGACCTTCGGGCTCGGGCAAGTCGACGCTCTTCCGCGCCATCGCCGGCATCTGGCCGCATGCGGCGGGCTCGGTCGTCCTCCCCGAAGGCGCAAGCCTCATGCTTGCGCCGCAGCGGCCTTATATCCCCATGGGCGCGCTTGCCGACGCGGTCGTTTATCCGGCCGCCGTAGAGGACTTTGCGCGCAGCGACATCGAGCAAGCGCTTCGCGACGTTCGGCTCTCATCTTTCGTCGATCGGCTCGACGCTGATAATAATTGGGGTCAGCGACTTTCAGGCGGCGAGCAGCAGCGCGTCGCCCTCGCGCGCGCGCTTCTCGCCAAGCCCGATTGGCTATTTCTTGACGAGGCGACCTCCGCGCTCGATGAGAAGCTCGAGGGCGACATCTATCGGATGCTGCGCGAACGCCTGCGCAAGACGACCATCGTCTCGATCGGTCATCGCTCAACCCTGCTCGATTACCACGACCGGCTGCTCGTCATGGAAGTTGGCGCCGACGGTCTGTTCGCGCCGCGCGACAGGGTTCTCGCGTGAGCGGCGACAAGGGTTCGGGCCGTGAGGGCGGTCGATCGCTGAAGACGCGGGTGAAGACGGCGCGCAAACGCTCGCTCTCATCCACGCTCTGGCTGGAGCGCCAGCTCAACGATCCCTATGTCGCGCGCGCCAAGCGGGAGGGCTTTCGCTCGCGGGCCGCCTATAAGCTTATCGAGATGGACGATCGCCACCACCTCTTCAAACCGGGCGGGCGCATCGTGGACCTGGGCGCCGCGCCCGGCGGCTGGTCGCAAATTGCGGCCGATCGCGTGAAGGCCAAGGACGGCAGAGGAAAGGTCGTCGCCATCGACCTTCTCGCCATGGAGCCGATCGGCGGCGTCCAATTCGCCGTGAAGGACTTTAACGACGAAGACGCGCCCGACGTCGTCAAGACGATGCTCGGGGGGCAAGCGGACGGCGTCCTCTCCGACATGGCGGCAAACGCAATGGGTCACAAACAGACGGACCATCTGCGCATCGTCGCGCTCGCGGAGCTCGCCGCCGACTTCGCTCTGGACGTTTTGGCCGCTGGCGGTTTCTTCGTCGCGAAAGTGCTGCAGGGCGGCGCCGAAGGCGCATTGCTGGCGCGCCTCAAGCGCGATTTCACGACCGTGCGTCATGTAAAGCCCGCGGCGAGTCGCGCGGATTCGGCGGAGCTCTATGTGCTCGCGACCGGCTTTCGCGGGAAGCGCGGCTAGTCCATCTGCCGCCCCGTCAGCTCGTCGCCGGCGTTCGGCGCGAGATGCACGAACGTCAAAATCGACAGAACGGAGATGAAAGCCACTGCATAGAAAGCGGGGGCGAAGTCTTCGGCCCGCAGCGCGCCGCCGCCGTGCAGCGCGCGCACCGTTTCGAGCGCCGCTGCGCCCACGGCAACGCCGGTCGAGAGCGACAGTTGCTGGCCGACCGCCGCGAAACTCGTCGCGTTGCTCATCGCTTCTTGAGAAATGTCAGCGTAGCAGATTGCATTCAGCGCGGTGAATTCAAGCGATCTGAAGAAGCCCCCGACGAGTAGGGTCGCCATGATGATCCAGTGCGGCGTCACCTCGGTGAACAAGCCATTGGCGACAAGGAAGGCGCTCGAGATCAGGGCGTTGCTGATCAGCACGCGGCGAAAGCCGAAGCGTTTGAGTATGGGCTGGGCGGTGGTTTTCATGACCATGGCGCCCGCGGCGGCGACAAACGTCAGAAGGCCCGACTCATAGGCGCTGAGATTGAATCCCACCTGCAGCATGAGCGGAAGGAGAAAGGGAACGGCGCCGAGGCCAATGCGAAAGAGGAAGCCGCCATAGATCGCGGCCCGGAATGTGGGGATGCCGAGCATCGCCAGATCAATGATCGGATGCGCGACATGGCGGGCGTGTCGGACGTAGGCGAGGATTGCGGCGGCGCCGGCCGCGATGATCAGCGCGACGAGGGGTGCGGGTACGAAGCCGCGGCCGAGAATGGTGAAGCCAAAGACGATCAGGGAGAGCCCCGCCCCCGAGAGGATCGCGCCCGTCACGTCGAGCGGGCGGACGTTCTCTTCGTGAAGGTTTGGGATGAAGCGGGTCGTCAGCGCGGCGCCCAGGAGGCCGATCGGGACGTTGATCCAGAAAATGTAACGCCAGTCGAAATAGGTTGCCAGGAAGCCGCCCAGCGGCGGGCCGATGAGCGGTCCGATGAGCGCGGGAATCGTGAGCCAGGCCAGTGCGCGGACAAGCTCATGGCGCGGGGCGGTGCGCAGCAGGACGAGTCTTCCGACGGGGACCATCATCGCGCCGCCCAATCCCTGCACGACGCGGGCGGCGACAATCGTCGCCAAAGAGCCGGAAAAGCCGCAAAGAATCGAACCGAAGGTAAAGACTCCGATGGCCGCGCGGAAGACGCGGCGCGCGCCGAATTTGTCGGCGGCCCAGCCTGACAAGGGGATAAAGACGGCGAGCGAGAGAAGGTAGGAGGTGAGCGCCAGTTTGAGCGCCACGGGGTCTTCGTGCAGGTCGCGCGCCATCGCCGGCAGAGCGGTGGCCAGCACCGTGCCGTCGAGATTCTCCATAAAGAGCGCCGTGGCGACGATGAGCGGCGTGACGAAGAAGGATGGCAAGATCGGGCAAGCCGCGTTTCGGTTGGTTGACAGGATTGCGTTGTGCGGTCGTTCGCTCAGATGAGCTTCAGTCCCTTGAAGCTTGCCTGTCCGTGCCGACCGACGATGAGGTGGTCGTGCACGGCGATGCCAAATGGTTGCGCGATCGCGATGATCTCTTTGGTCATTCGAATATCCGCCGCTGACGGCGTCGGGTCCCCGGAAGGGTGGTTGTGCGCGAGAATGAGGGCGGTAGACCCGAGTTCGAGCGCGCGCCGAACGACTTCCCGCGGATAAACCGGCGTATGGTTGACCGTGCCGACGCCTTGCACTTCATCGGCGATGAGCGCATTGCGGTTGTCGAGAAACAGCACGCGAAATTCTTCACGATCGGCATAGGCCATCGCCGTGCGGCAATAGTCCATGACTGCCGAGAAGGATGAGAGGACGGTGCGCTTCTCGATCGCGCCGCGCGCGAGACGCCGCGCCGCCGCTTCAGTGATTTTCAGTTCGACGATCGCCGATTCGCCGAGACCGGCTATTTCCCGCAGTCGCTCCGGCCGCGCTGCGAGCGCTTCGGCAAAAGAGCCGAAACGGTCGATCAGCGCCTTCGCCAGTGGTTTGACGTCGCGCCGCGCGATGGCGCGAAACAGAAGCAGCTCCATTAATTCGTAATCGGCGAGGGCCTGGCCGCCGGCCTCCATGAAACGCTCGCGCAGGCGCTGGCGGTGACCATAATAATGCGGGGCCGGCGCCTCCCGCAGGCCTTCGGCCGCGGCGCCGTCTGAGTCGGGCTGGGCGTCGTTTTGCCCCGACTTCATGACGCCGCGCGCGACGCGGCGGCGGGATTGTCGAGGCCCTTGGGCGAGAGGGTGAAGATCTCCGCGCCCGTGTCGGTGACGGCGATTGAATGTTCGAATTGCGCGGAGAGCGAACGGTCGCGCGTCACCGCCGTCCAGCCGTCAGCAAGAATTTTCACCTGCGGCTTGCCGAGATTGATCATGGGCTCGATGGTGAAGAACATGCCGGGGCGAAGCTCCACGCCCTGTCCCTTGACGCCGTAATGCAGGATGTTCGGCTCGTCGTGGAATACGCGGCCGAGCCCATGACCGCAGAAGTCCCTGACGACCGAACAGCGTTCGCTTTCGGCGTAGTGCTGGATCGCCGCGCCGATGTCTCCGGTCGTCGCGCCCGGCTTGACGACGGCGATGCCGCGAAGAAGCGATTCATAGGTGACCTCGATCAGTCGCTGCGCCTTGCGGGGGACCTCGCCCACGGCAAACATCCGGCTCGCGTCGCCATGCCAGCCGTCAACGATGAATGTGACGTCGATGTTGACGATGTCGCCCTCGCGCAACGCCTTGTCGTCGGGCACGCCGTGGCAGACGACGTGATTGATCGAGGTGCAGATCGATTTCCTGTAGCCGCGATAATCCAGCGGCGCCGGATAGGCGCCCTGTGCGATGGCGAAGTCGAAAACGAGATCGTCAAGGTGCTGCGTCGTCACGCCCGGCTTGACGTGCGGCACGAGCATGTCCAGCGCCTCGGCGGTCAGGCGGCCGGCTTTCCGCATGCCCTCGAAATCCTGAGGCCCGTGCAGCTTGATATGGCCGCTCTTGCGGCCGGCGGGGGCAAGGTGAGACTCGATGAAGGTCATGTGCGCTCGTTGTTACAAGGCTCGGGGAATTTCGACAAGGTAGTGATTATCGGGGGCAAAGCAAGGACGTCGCCGCCTGCCGCAGCTGCGCTGTGGAGCGACGCGCGCGGCGCGGATCTTGTAAAGCGGGAGAGCCCAACGCTGGCGCGGGGGCGCTCGCAATCGCCGGAAGGAGACGCATGCCCAACTTTCAGGGACGGCGCATTGACGCAATTGACTTCTGGCGCGGCGTCGCACTCGCCTTCATCTTGATTAATCACATGCCGGGCAACGTCTTGAGCGCATTCACACTGCGTAACTTCGCCTTTTCGGACTCCGCCGAAATTTTCGTTTTCCTCGCGGGCGTCTCCGTCGACCTGGGCTATGGCGCGCGCGTTGCACGGGGTGAGGGGAGGGCGGCGACTTTCGCGCTTCTGCGGCGGGCCTGTCGTCTCTACGGCGCGCATCTCGGCCTCACGGCGGCGGCGCTCGCGTTCTTCGGCCTCGCGACCGCCCTGACAGCCCACGATCTTCTTCTCGTCGAGGACGGCGGACGGCTGGAGCCATTTGTGGCCCCCATGGCGGGCGGTCTGGGCCTGCTCGCGCTGACGCATCAGCTTCCCTATTTCAACATCCTCCCGCTCTATGTGCTGCTCATCACGGCGGCGCCGTTGCTGCTTTTTCTGGCGGCGCGCGACCGGATCACGGCAATCGCGGCGTCCTTGACCATCTACGCGGGCGCGCGCGCGGCCGGACTTAATCTCCCCGCCTGGCCTGGCCACAATGGGTGGTATTTCAATCCCTTCACCTGGCAATTGATGTTTGTCCTCGGCATTTGCGGCGGCGGCTTGCTGCGCAAAGGCGGGGTGCCTTATTCCAGGCCGCTCGATCGAGCGTGCCGGCTGGTCTCGATCGCGGCCGCCTTGATCGTTTCCAACGGCTTCGGCCTCATGCCAGGGCTTGTCGACGCGGTTGGCCGCTATCTCGACTGGGACAAGACCGACCTCGGCGCGGCGCGCGTCTTGAATTTTCTCGCGCTCGCCTATTGCGTCTATTTTTCCAGTTTCGCCGCCTGGCTGAAAAGGACTCGCGCCTATCGCTTTTTCTGCCGGCTGGGGTGCAATGCGCTCACGACCTTCTGTTTCGGCAGCCTTCTAAGCGCGATCGGGCAGGCGGCGCGGCGCGCGCTCGAGGCGAACGGCGGCGCTGCGGCCATTTTCGACCTCTTTTTTGTCGCTGCCGCGTTGATCGCGCTTCATGACCTCGCCTGCCGCGTGGATCGGGGCAGAACCCGCCGAGCGCCCGTCGCCGCCACGGGGAGGCCCGAGATGGCCATGGCGAGCAAGGCCTGATCGCAAGCCAAGCGGGACCCGCGGCGCGCAAGTCCTGCCGCGAGAGACTTGGCGTTCCGGCGCCTCATCGCCATAATCCCGCCAGGGAGGCGGGAAATGGAAGAACCCGTAACGGGCGTCGCGCCGGCCACTGCGGCGATTCTCGTCATCGGCGACGAGATTTTGTCGGGCCGCACGCAAGACACGAACACGCGTTACATCGCCAACTATCTCGCGCAGATCGGCGTCGATCTGCGGGAGGTCCGGGTGGTGCCTGACGACGAGGCGGAAATCGTCGCGGCGCTCAACGCCTTGCGCAAGCGCTACGCCTATGTCTTTACGACGGGCGGAATCGGCCCGACCCACGACGACATCACCGCAGACTCGGTCGCCAAGGCCTTCGGCGTCGAGATCGACGAAGATCCCCGCGCCATCGCCATGCTGCGCGAGCGATTCGCGGAGGAGGAGCTTAATCCCGCCCGCCGCCGAATGGCGCGTATTCCCAAAGGCGCGGCGCTGGTGCGCAATGCGACGTCGAAAGCCCCGGGTTTCTGGATCGAGAACGTCATTGTCATGGCTGGCGTGCCGGTGATCATGCAATCCATGATGGATACGGTGGGCCCGCAATTGCGCTCAAGCGCGCGGATAGAGGTCGAGTCGATCGAAGCCGGCGGCATTCCCGAGGGCAGCTACGCGCATGGGCTCGAGGAGATCGCGCGCGCGCATGAAGGCGTGAGCATCGGATCCTATCCGCATTTCTCGGGAGCCGGCGTGCGCAACCAGATCGTGCTGCGCAGCCGCGACGCAGGACGCCTCGCCGCCGCCGCGGCGCAGGTTCGCGCCCTGCTTGCCGGGCTCGCAACCCGCGTGTGAATCAGCGACAGCGCCAGCGAGGCCACGAATGCACAGCAACGCGGACAAAAAATCCTTCCCGGTCTCCTGGGACATGTTTCATCGAGACGCGCGTGCGCTCGCCTGGCGTCTCGCCTCGATCGGCGGTTTTTCGGCCATTGTCGCCGTGACGCGCGGAGGACTCGTCCCGGCAGGCGTCGTCGCCCGCGAACTCGGCATACGCGTCATCGAGACGGTTTGTGTCGCGAGCTATCACGAGGAGACCGAGCGGGACGCGATCGAGGTGCTCAAACCCTTGACCGACACGATTCTTCTGCGTCCGAGCGCCGAGGTGTTGATTATCGACGATCTGGTCGACACGGGCGCGACGGCGAAAGTCGTGCGCGAGATGTTGCCAAAGGCGCATTTCGCGACAGTCTACGCGAAACCGCTGGGCCTTCCCCTGGTCGACACCTTCGTGACGGAAGTCTCGCAGGACACCTGGATCTATTTTCCATGGGACACAGGCCTGACGTTTCAGGCGCCGATCCAGAAAGCTCAGGGACGCGCCGGCCGCCGCGGGTAAAATCCGCTTGGCGCCTTTGCCGCCAGCGCCCTATAAGACGAGCGCGCGATTGTCTTGCGCGCGGGCGTGGCGAAACTGGTAGACGCAACGGACTTGAAGAAATTTGAGTGCTCCGGATGGGAAACCGCTGGAGTAGAACCGCTCAAAGTCGGGGAAACCTCGAAAGTGGCGATCCCGAGCCAAGCCCGCCGCAACGGCGGGAAGGTGTAGAGACTAGACGGGCGGCGCCTAAGGCTTCATCGCTACGGCGAAGGGATAGTCCAGACCCCAAACCCGCGACGCGGGGCGGCGAAAGCCGTGGCGGGTAAGAAAATCCGTAGGGCCGAAAGGCCTGTGCCGGTTCAATTCCGGCCGCCCGCACCACGCGTCCCGATCACCCAGTCTTACGGCAATCGAAAAAAAGCCCTCCTTTGGGGCGAAATGCCAAGCTTCGGACAATTCCATTAAATTTTATTAACCATTGACGACCAAGAATTGTCGCTGCGCGAATTGGCGCGCATGATTCGGTGGGCTGCATGACTGACGCGGCGATGCGACTTCGAGACGATTCCGTTCGCGGGCCCGTCGAGGAGCCAGACCACGCCGATCCACGCGCGGATGCGGCGCGGTTTCGGGCGAGGCTCGACATGATGCTGGTGTCCGGAGGCGACGAACGCCTCTGGACCGACCCGTCGACGGGACGCAATCGCTATGGCGTGCCAACCCTCCCGGCGCCCGACGAGCTGTGGTTCTCCTCATCGACGGCGAGCGCCGTCACTGAGCGCGGTTACGCCGCCGCGCAGGACGCTCTCGTGGCGCTGTGGCAGGGCAAGGTCGAACTGGCCGACTGGTTCGACGACGTCCGCAACCAAATCGCCGCGCACTTCGCCATTCCCGGCGCGCAGGTGATCCTGACAGCCTCCGGCACGGAGTCCGAGCTCGCCGCGCTTGCCGTCGCCAAGGCGCTGCTTAACCGGCCCATTATCAATATTGTCGTCGCGCCGGAAGAGACGGGCAGCGGCGTCCCGCTCGCGGCGACGGGCGCCCATTTCGCGTCCTCGGCGGTGTTTGAAGCCAATGTCGAAAAAGGCGCGCTGCTCTCCGGTTGGGAAAAGGATGACGTGACGCTGCGTCGCCTCGACCTTCGCGGCCCCAACGGACGGCTCGCGCCATCGGCGGAGATCGACCGCGCCGCCGGAATGGCTGTCGTCGAGACGCTTCGCACCGGTCGCGGCGCGCTGCTGCATATCCTCGAATTCGTCGAAGACGGGGCGCGGCGGCCCGAGCCGCCCCGCGGCGCGGGAAATTCTGGCAAGCGCCGGCGGGCGTGCGCTGATCCTCGTCGACGCGTGTCAGCTTCGTTGCTCGTTCGAGCAGATCAAGGCCGATCTGGCCGACGGTTTCCTTGTGATGATCACCGGCTCGAAATTCGCGAGCGGCCCGCCTTTTTGCGGCGCGCTCCTGGTTCCTGCCGACAAGGCGGAGCAACTGCGGGGAATGAACCTGCCGCCCGGCTTTGCCGCCTATGCCGCACGCCACGACTGGCCGCAAAATTGCGACAGCGCCTTCGATCAGGCGAGCTTCGCCCCCGCCAATCTTGGCATGGGACTGCGCTGGACGGCCGCGCTCTCCGAAATTGACGTTTACGCCAGGACTGAGGAACCTCTACGCCGGTCGGTCGCGGCGCTGTTTGCAGAGGCCGCGCGCCGCTGCGTCGCGGGCAATAAAAATCTGGATTTTCTCGACCCCGACAGTTGGCGGCTCGGCGGCGAACCCGCCACCGTCTTTGCGATCGTCACCAATCAGGGGGACCCGGACGAGGCGCGACAAATCTATGAAGGGCTCCGTATTTCGAGCGGAATATTCGAGCAGCCTGAATTTTCGCGTGTTTGTCACGTCGGCCAGCCTGTCGTGATCGCCGGACGCGCGGCGTTGAGAATCTGTCTCAGCATCGCGCATGTAAATTTCGTCGCCGAACGCCTCTCGCAAGGGATGGACCCGGACGACGCCTTCCTGCCGCTGCGCCGCCAAATGGAGCTCGTGTTCCGTAAATGGGGCGCGCTCGCCAAACAGCTCAGCGTCCCCACTCGATCCGCAACGCTCGCCTGACCTGAGTTACGTCGACCCTCCGCCAATAGCAGGCGGCCCGAAACCGGAGAAAGACCGTGGCCTTTTCATTTCTGAGCCGCAAGCAGAAGCCCGAACAGGCCGCGCCAGCCGCGACCTTCGACACGGCCCATGAGGGACCGCAGATCACGATGGCCGAGAGCATGCAGCGGGCGGCGTCGCAGACGGGCGCGCCGCCAATGCAGCTCATGCGCGAATACTCGCGTCTTGCTTTCGGTCCCGGCAAGCTCTCCTTCGAGGATTACATCAAATATCGTCTGTTCGACGACGCCTGGCTCGCTGGCGCGGAAAAGGAAAACTTCATCGGCGCGCGCCGCAACCGCGATCTCGTCGTCGAGATAAATTATCGTCACGACTGGCACGGGCTTCTCACGAACAAAGTCGTCTCGCAAAGCTACCTCGCCGCGCATGGCTTGCCGACGATCGCGCCGGTCAAGATTTTTGCGCCGCGTTTATCCATCGACTCGGACAAGCTGTTGCGTTCCCGCGCGGAGCTGAAGGCGTTTCTGCTCGATTTGGCGCCTTATCCCATCTTCGCCAAGCCGGTCGAAAGCTTCCAGAGCCTCGGCGCTCTCGCTCTGCTCGGCGCGGACGCGGCGCGCGGAGAGTTGATCTCTGTCGGCGACAAACGTCTCGATATTGAAACGACGATCGACGAGATCGAGAAACACTATTCGGCCGGCTATGTCTTTCAGAAAATGCTCCGCGCGCACCGCGATCTCGTTCCCTCCATCGGCGAGCGTCTCGCCACGGTGCGAATCCTGACGATTGCGACACCCGACGGCCCGATCGCGTTCCGCGCCGGCTGGAAGCTGCCGGCGGGCGGCAGCATCGCCGATAATTACTGGCGGCCGGGCAATATGCTGGCGGGGCTCGATTTCAGATCCGGGCGCATCCAGCGCGTGACGACGGGCGTTGGTTTCGAGATGAAAGACGTGCTTCGCCATCCGGACAGCGGCGCCGAACTCATCGGGCTTGCCGTTCCTGATTGGGAGCAAATGAAGGCGACCGTCGTGGAGGGCGCGAAGGTCCTCCGTCATTTTGGAATCATCGGCTGGGATATTGCGGCGACCGACGAGGGGCCCGTCATAGTCGAAGCCAACGAAACCCCGGATTTCAGCCTCGTGCAGATCGCAGATCGCCGCGGCTTGGGGGGGCAGGCGCTCAACGACCTCCACACCGCGCAACGCGCCGCGAACGCTGACTTCGTCAAGCGCATGAAGGAGGCGGTGGCGCGTCTTTAGCCGCTTGCGCCAATCGGCTGTGACGCCGGCCGTACAGAAAATAAACAGCCAGGCCGATCGCCATCCAGATCAGGAAACGCTCCCAGGCGACCGCGGGAAGCCGCGAGAGGAGCCATAGCGAAAAACCCACGCCCACAAGCGGCGTGAAGGGCACAAAAGGTGCGCGAAAACTGCGTGGCGCGTCTGGCCGCGTCCGACGCAGAACGATGACGGCGACGCAGATGATCACAAAGGCGAAGAGCGTGCCGATGTTGACAAGTTCGGCGACCTCTCCGATCGGGTAAAGCGCGGCGACGATCGCCGTGAGCGCGCCGGCGATCAATGTCGGTCGATGCGGCGTGCGAAATCGCGGATGAACGACAGCGAACCAGCCGGGCAGCAGTCCATCCCGGCTCATCGAGAACCATATTCGCGCGCAAGCCAGCATGAAGGCCAGCATGACGCTCGCGACGCCCGCAACGGCGGCAAGCGAAACGACAAGCGCGACCCACGGCAGGCCGAGCGAGGCGAAAGCCGTCACGACAGGCGCGGGATTATTGAGCGTGTCGTAGCGGACGACGCCGGTCAAAACCAGCGCCATCGCGATATACAGCGTCAAAGACACGGAAAGCGAGAGCAACACGGCGCGTGGGAGGTCTCTTTGGGGATCGCGCGCCTCTTCGGCGGCCGTCGTCAGCGTGTCGTAACCGAAGACCGCGAAAAAAACGACCGCGGCGCCGTTGGCGACGCCCGCAAAGCCGAAAGGCATGAAAGGGCTCCAGTTCTCCACACGCACATAAGGCGCGCCGGCGACGATGACGAACAGAACGAGCGCGATCTTGAGGGCCACCATAGCCGTCGTGAAGCGCGCGGCCCATTCCACGCGGAGCGTGAGCAACACGGCCGCGCCAGTTGCGCCGAGCGCCGCAAGCAGATCAATCATGTGGCCCGCGCCTGTTCCTGCCGCGCCGCTTCCCCAGGCCGGCATCGGCGCCCCGAGTTGGGCGAGAAGCGCCTGTAAATAGGCCGACCAGCCGATCGAGACGACAGCGACGACGAGCGCATATTCGAGAAGAAGGTCCCATCCGATAATCCAGGCGACGAGCTCGCCCAGAACGGCATAAGCGTATGTGTAGGCGCTGCCGGCGGCGGGAATGAGCCCGGCAAATTCGGCGTAGGACAAGGCCGCCGCACCGCTGGCGATGCCGGCGATGAGAAAGGAAAGCGCGACGGCCGGACCCGCTTGCGTGGCGGCGACGACGCCTGTCAGCACGAAAATTCCAACGCCGATCAGTCCGCCGAGCCCGATGCTGGTGAGCTGCCAGACGCCCAGCACGCGACGGAAGGTGCCTGCGTCCGCCGCTTCGGCCCGCAAGCTTTCAATCGACTTTGCGCGCGTCAGACTCCGCAAATCCATGTCCGCCCCTTTCGACGCTCTGACATAAGCGATCGCGCGCGCGCTGTCATGTCGAGGTCGAAAGGGACGGGAGTGACTGCCGACACTTTGCTATTTCGTCGCCGCCTCCAGGTGGGACAGCGCCTCCTCCGCGTGTTTCGTCGCGGCTTCGGCGTGGTTTTCTTTGCCTTGCTCGATGGCCTGGTTGAGATGCGTGACGCCCTGCTCGGTATGCGGATTGGTCTTTTCGGCTTCAGCCGCCTTGGCGTGTTTCAGCGCCTCCTCGGCGTGCGTGACAAGCACGTCGGCGTGACCCATTTTGCCGTGTTCGATCGCTTGTTTGGTATGCGTGATCGCCTCTGTCAGGTGATGACTTTCCGCAAACGCCAAATTTGGCGCAAGCGCAAATGCGAGACAAAGCGGAAGAGCGACAGCAACAGCTCTACGGTTCATTTTCAAGTCTCCTCTGTCAAGCGCCGCCTCAAGCTAAGTGGCGCGCTAGACAGAGGAATTCCAGAGCACACAGTACACGTTGCCGAGAAATTCGCGGCGTATGGGCAGGGCAGGCTCATTGACGATCCGCGGCGAAGGACGTGCAGCTTTCACCAAATTCGGCGAGCCCGTTCTCGAGATGAGAAGCCAGCAGGGGAATCCCGAGCAGGTAGGTCGACGTCGGGCCTTCGCGCCTCAGGCGCGCTTGGCTCACGGCATCCGGCCATTCGGCGGCTGTGAAGTCTCCGCGACCAATCCAGCAGAGCGCCACGAGTTCCGCTTGCTCGTCCTCATCCATCGCCTCGATGAATGACGCGATTTCATTGCGCACGGGATCGAAGGCGTCCTCGGTGAGGACGCTGACGAAGCCGTCATCCGTCGCATTGGATGCGTCAGAGTCGACGCCTTCGTCCTCGCTTTCCAGTTCCCGCGCCTTGACCACTGCGAAGCAGACTTTGTCGGTATTTATCGTCGGCATGAATTCCTCCAACCTTGGCCGCGGCTCTTGTTCCCCCGGCCACTCCTTCGCATATATTCGCTACCGGCGTTTTCGTATGGACTCACGGAAGCAATTTTTGGGAGAACAAAGATGCGCGTCGGCTCGCCCAAAGAGATCAAGAACAACGAATACCGGGTCGGCCTCACGCCCTCCTCGGCGGCCGAACTCGTTCGTGCGGGCCATCAGGTGACGATCGAAGTCGACGCGGGCGCCGGAGCCGGACTCTCAAACGAGGCCTATCGCGCCGCAGGCGCGACGATTGTCGATTCATCCGAGCAGTTGTTCGAAAGCGTCGAGCTCATCGTCAAGGTCAAGGAGCCGCAGCCCGAGGAGATATCCTTATTGCGCCCGGACCACATTCTCTTCACTTATCTGCATCTCGCCGCCGACGCCGCTCTCACGCTTGGCCTCATGCAGAGCGGCGCGCATTGCATCGCCTATGAAACGGTGTCGAGTCCTGAAGGCGGGCTTCCTTTGCTTACGCCCATGTCCGAGATTGCAGGCAGACTCGCGCCACAGATGGGCGCACACTTTCTGGAAAAGCAATCTGGCGGCAGAGGCGTGCTCATCGCGGGCGCGCCGGGGGTTCCGTCGGCGGAAGTCCTCATCCTCGGCGCGGGCGCCGTCGGCGCGCAGGCCGCGACGATCGCAATCGGTATGGGCGCGAGCGTTCTCGTCGCCGACAGGAACACGGACGCTCTCCGACGACTTGAGATCAAGCTCGGCGCCGCTGCGCGCACGATATATTCGACGCGCGCATCGATCGAGGAGTCCATCAAGCGCGCCGATCTCGTCATATGCGCCGCGCTGACGCCGGGAGCGAAGGCGCCTATCCTCGTGACGCGCGAGATGGTCGCGACAATGAAGCGAGGCGCCGTTATCGTCGACGTCGCGATCGATCAGGGCGGTTGTTGCGAAACCTCCCGACCGACGAGCCATTCCGATCCCGTTTATGTCGTCGACGGCGTCATCCATTATTGCGTCACGAACATGCCTGGCGTCGTGCCGCGCACATCGACGTTCGCGCTCAACAATGCGACTTTGCCTTTCGCGCTCGCGATTGCAAACAAGGGTTGGCGGCGTGGCGGCGTCAGACGATCCACATCTTCGCGCGGGCCTTGAAATCAGCAGCGGCCGCCTCCTCTCGCGCGCGGTCGCCGCCGCGCACGGCCTCCCGGAAGCGCGTGCCCAAGAAGTATTGGCAGGTTAAAAATACCTCAGCCGTTTACATTTGACTGTCGCGGATTAGAAACAGACATCAAGCAATTCGATGTTTACTATCAATATTAAGTTGACCGCGACGTTTGCGGGATTTTAACTGGTTGCAACGGTCGATTCGACCGGATATTTGATTTACCGAAGCGGAGGCCAGGCATGTTCATCATCGTCGACGAGCGGGATCTCGTAACGAATGGATACGCCTCGCGTTTTACACAGGAGGGCATCGCATCCGCCGGATTCCGTCCTCCGCAGTTCCGTGACTGGGTCGCCAGCGCGGTCGAAGACGACGTCCAGGCCATTGAAGCGTTCCTGATCGGCGAATGTCTGGATCGCGAAGACATGCCCCGGCTGATCCGCCGCCGCTCGCACGCGCCGGTCATCGCTCTGAACGAAATGCCGTCGCTCGAACAAACGCTCGGTCTCTTCAGCGCAGGGGTCGACGACGTTGTGCGCAAGCCCATCCACGTACGTGAGCTGCTTGCCCGCGTGCACGCAATTCGCAGACGCGCGCAGGCGCGGCAGGAAAGTGTGATGGTCGGCGGCATTCATGTATTCTTCAATGGGAGCGATCCGGTCGTGAACGGCGAGACATTTCCGCTCCCGCGACGCGAGCGCCGCATATTGGAGTATCTCCTCATCAACAGAGGCCGACGCATGACCAAGGCGCAGATCTTCAATGCGGTTTACGGACTCTTCGATGACGCGGTCGAGGAGAATGTCATCGAGAGCCACATCAGCAAACTACGTAAGAAACTGCGTGAACGTCTGGGATATGACGCCATCGATTCGCAGCGTTTTCTCGGCTATCTGCTCGTCGCGCCACCGTCCCATAGCGGCGCGGCTGAAGATTTTCGCGCCGCCGGCTAGGTCATAACGCCTCATTAGCGCCACAACGCTAAGCTGCGCCCGTCAATAATCGCGGGCGATGGAATGGATCAATTCACGCGCATACTGGGCGCGCTCGAACACCCCCCGGAAATCGTCGAACGCCTTAATCTTTCCTTCAGCGTCCCATTTGTCACGCCTGAATCGACGTTCGGCCGATCGCGATGCGACGCGCTTGCGGCCTATCGCGCGCACGCAGTTGAAATGAACCGCATCACTCAAGACGCGCTCAGTATTTCTGCCTGGTTCGCGCGTGAATTCGCAAGCGCCCGGTCGAGCGCGAAGCTCCTGCGCCGTCTTCGGCGCGAACTCGCGTGGCGCATTCATCCCGATCGAGGAGACCGAATGATGTCGAGGGACGACACACTCGCGAAATTGAACGCAGAACTGGACGATGCGCTCGAGCGATTGAAGATCATCGGGCGCGAATAACGCCGCTCTGGGTGATGACCACCCATTTATGCGCTCTCTGCTCGATGGCGATTACGCCGCCAAGTCCAGCAACGCGAACGCCCGGCGCAATTTTTATGATGCGTCCCTCGGGGAGACGGATGACCGCCGAGTCTCGCGTCGCTTCAACAATCTCGTAGGAATTTAGAACCGGATTATGTAGGCTCCCTGTGGTTGATCCTATCGGCGTATAGTCAATATTCGCGCCGAAATGGGGCGGATTTTCCGATGGTGCGACCGTTGTGGGCTTGGCGTAAATCGCGAGATGCTCGGCGCCGGGAATTTGCAGTTCCCCATCGGAGCGAGAATACATTTCCACGGCGAACAATACGCTGCCTGAAGCGAGCGCAACACCCGTCAAATGAAATCCGAAATCCGTTCCCTTGCGAAATAGGAATCTGGACGCGAGCATATGTTCCTCCACGGGATTGCGGCTGAAGATACACTTTCAAATTCGCGCGAAGCTGACGCATTGCGACAAGCCCGAGGCAAGCGTAAATAAGTAGTTTAAGGCGCAAGTTAACCAGAAGGCGCGCTATGAATCCGATAACACGACTTGACGAAATACGCCGGCAGATGGTCGAAGAATTGATCAAAATTCCGCAATATCGCGCTCTGAAAGAGATCGAGCGTTGTATTGTTGAATTAACGGAAATCTACGATGTCCCTGCGCCTGTGCGACACGAGAGCGAGGGCGACGCGTCCAACCGAAAGATAGCGCAGGTGATCGAGACGCAGTTGCGTGGCGAGATCGCACCTTCTGTCGTGAAAAACGGACTTTATCGACCCGTGCAACGCGTCGTCTGACGCCTTTCCCGCGCGGGGGGCGACGAGTCTTGCCATTACCTCATAATCTCCTCGCGCGGGACAAAATTGAAGCTTCGCATAAGCGTCTCCTGTACGGCTGGTCGCCCCATGCGCTTGTTCACGTTTGCCGTTATCTTTGCTGTCAGTGCATCAAGATCCACTTTCTGGATGTTCGAAAAATCAGTTTTATTGTCTGAATAAATGAGCCTGAAGGCTTCATCCATAAAGAAGCTCTCCGGCTCGAGCGGTGAGCCCCCGTGCGCCTCGCCTTTCGTCGCGATGATGCTGAATTCAGCAGAGACATAACCCGTGACGACGCCTCGGTCGATGATTGGGACTGTAATCGGCGCGATCTGCTCGACTTGAACCTTTGGCTTGTGCTCGTTTGAGCCGCTCGCCTTGGGCTGCTCCCGCCAATATGCGCCGCCAAGCGTCGCCGCCAGCGTGACCGTACAGGCCCAAAGGCCAACGAGCAGGTTGCGGATCATTTAGCCGACGCCTTGCCTTTTAATCGAATAGGTCCCGTCCGATTCGCTCTCGCGAATCGTCGTTACAATCAATGCATTCAGGTCCTGCATCACTTTGAGGTGAGTTTTCAACGCTTCTTCATTTTCGACAAGAAGGTATCGAAGGTTCATCAAACGCGTCTTTATTTCTTCGCCTGCCGAAGGGAATGAATCGCGCGTCATCTGCGTTAGCTCGAAGAACGCGCGTGACTTTTGCCAGTTGAAAGCGTCGAAATCGACAACAGCGCCACTTTTAAGCTGGGCGGTCTCGGCTACAATCAAATCCTTGAGACGGTCGATGGATCGCAGGAGCGCCGGCACGGTCTCCGGCACTTGACCAACGCTCAAACGATCGACAGGGCGCTCGCCCATGATCACGTCCATGCGGTTAGCTCAGTTCGTCAGAGGGGGGGGGCCGCGTTCCGACACTCGAGAATAGTCTTTGCAAACCAATCCCTCCGGCGCTCGCGACTTGCGCCCCTAATTGCTCAGCCATCAACGCGCGCCAGACGCCCGAAGCGAAGTCCTCTCTCACGCCATCTCGCGTTTGCTTGGGAAGAAGGGTTTCGAACAATCCCTGGAGAATGAACGCCTCGAACTTCTCTGCGGCGCCCGCCCCAACATGCCTTTCGCGCGATAGCGACGGCGACGAATTGGCGACGATCGGTCGCTTCACGAGCCGCTGTTCGGTTGAGCTCTCAAAGGCGCCCATTGACCCCCGTGGCGCTCGGCCAGCCGCCGCACTATCCAGGCGCTGCAAAGCAGCTTTGTAGCGATCGGGATCCGCCGCCCGCGCGACGTCGGAGACGATGTCTGTTGCTGGGAAAATCGACATGCTTATCCTGTTGGAGTTGAAGCACCATAGACTCTCCAGCTTACCACAAGCTGGAGTCGACGCTGTTCGCGAGACGTCTCAGCATATCGCGCGCGATCTTGCGACGAAGCCGGGCAATTGCGCGATCCCGCAATATTTCGAGGAATCTTACTTTCCGCTTGGCCTCCTCCACACGTTTTGCTTGCACGGCAAACGCCGATTCCAACTCCTCCCGGCGCTGTCTGAGAGACGTGACGCGTTCTGATAGAAGGCGGGCCTCGACGCGTCCAAGCGCTTCGAGAGCCTGAATTTCGCTGTTCCTCAATGCGTAAATTTGCCTTTCGAGCTGAGCGTAGCGAAAGGTCTCAAGGCTCAGCAGCCTCGTTGAGAGAGTCGACGCGCGGATGAGTCGGTCGCGTCTCTTCCGCATCTCAAATTCGGGACAAGCTCGACGCGAAAATCATCTCGAAGGCCGTGAAAAAATCCGAAGCGAGGGTTGAAAACGCATAGATGCCGACCAGCACGACCAGTGGGCCTGAAAGGAAATAGATCTGGATTTGAGGACTCAAGCGAGCGAGAAAGCCAAGCGCGAGATTTATGATCAGGCTGATGGCGAGAAATGGGCTACAAATGCGCATTGCTTCGAGATGCGACTGCGTGAGCACGTTTGTTACCTCGGAGAGTATCGCGCCGGGCCCAGGCGCAGAGCCAATGGGCGCGGTTTGAAAGGAATGATAAAGCCCACGAATGATCTCAAGGTGAAGGTCCGCCGCGAAGGCGAGGCCGAGGGCGCTCAGCGTCACGTAGGTCGCAAGCGCAGGAGCCGCTTCGTCCGCAAGGAGAGGCGAGGCGAATATATTTCCAAGACCAAAACTCAGCGCAACGCTCGTCATCAACGACTCGATGGCAAAGAAGTAAAAGCGCGCGAGCAGGCCTAATGTGGCGCCCGCGAGCAATTCCGTCGATGCAACGCCCAAACGCATCGTCAACGACCCCGGTTCGGAAACCATGCCCTCCGGGACGATTGAGGACGGCGAAAGCGCTATCGTGATCGAGAGCGCGAGATAAAGCCTAAACCTTATGGGAACGCTCTCGGTTGAGAATCCTGGTGCGATCATGAGGCATGCGCCGACTCGACAAAAGGCAATAAAGGCGGCGGCGATCTGCCCCTCAAGCGCGATCATGAAATTGCCCCAAGCGACTTGATGTGCACGCCTCCGGCAATCTCCATATGCGAAAGAATGGCTTGGGAGGGGAAGGCTCGGGCGAGCATAAGCCGGACATATGGTCGCGCCTCAGGCCCCGTGAGTATGACGAATGATTCTCCCTTATCCATTCGCTCCCGGATCGCCGCGCCTGCATCGAGCGAGAACCGTTCCATTTGACCAGGATCCGCATCAAATCCTATCAGCTCGCCCTTCGCGTCCCGTTTGATATGCTCGTGAAAGAATAGATCCCAGCGCGTTCCGAGGCGCAAGACGCAGAGCGTTCCCTTAATCGCATGATCGCTGCAAATTTGAGAGCCGAGGCGTACGCGGACATGCTCCGCGATCGCCTCCGCGCGCCGGGCGAAGGGCGCGATCTCTGCAATTCCCTCCAGGACCAGCTCGAGATTGCGAATGGAAACCCGCTCGCTGAGAAGCAGCTTCAAAACTCCCTGGAGCGTTGAGTGACTAATGAGATTCGGCACGATATCATCGAGAAGTCGCCGATACTCGGGCTCAAGGCGCTCAATCAGGACGCGCACGTCGCGATAGGTCAGTAATTGCGCCAGACTGTTCCGCAGCGTCTCAGAGAGATGCGTAAGCAAAGCCGACACGGGATCGATCGGCGCGAAGCCCTGTCGCCGCGCCTCTTCGAGCATAACGTCGGGGATCCACATTGCACGAACGCCGAATGCGGGGTCCAAAGTCTCTTCGCCGAGAAGATCAGGCGCGCGACCGTCGCCAATTATTATGAGATGATGACGAAGACGCAATTCACCCGACGCGACAAGGGCGCCCTGAATACGGATTTGATAGGATTTTTGGTCTACGTCGAAGTCATCCGCCAATTTAATGTCAGGAAATACGAAGCCATAGTCGCGGGCGAAGTTTCGCCGCATTTTGAGAACCCTCGACCCGAGCTCCGCTTGTTGTGGCAGGAGTCTCAGCCCAGAGCTGTTTGCCGAGCAGAAGTTCAACGGGCGAAATCTTCAGCAGGTCGCGAGCAGAGTCTCTGATCTCGGATTGGGATTGGCGTTCAAGGGCGCGGGCGGCTGCGTCTTGAGCGCGTCGTTCCTTTTCCGCCCGCTTCGGGATGAGATAGGCGACAAAAGCCATGCCCCCGCCAAGCGCCGCGAAGGGAAGGAGCGGCAAACCCGGCATGAGAGAGAGCAGGAACATGAGAGTCGAAGCAACCATAAGAGCCCGGGGATAGGCCCCGAGTTGCCGCACGATGTTCTGTTCGGCCGAACCGCGCGTGCCGCCTTTCGACACGAGGAGACCAGCGGAAAGCGAAACGATCAGGGCAGGAATTTGTGAGACGAGCCCATCGCCCACAGAGAGCTTTGTGTATATGTCGGCGGCTGCTGCAAGCGTCATACCGTGACGCGTGACGCCGATGATGACGCCGCCGAATATATTCACCGCGAGGATAATCAGCCCAGCGATGGCGTCGCCCCGCACAAATTTCGACGCGCCGTCCATTGAGCCAAAAAAGGCGCTCTCCTCCTCGAGTTCGCGCCTGCGAAGCTGCGCCTGTCTTTCGTCGATCAAACCCGCCGACAGATCGGCGTCGATCGCCATTTGCTTTCCCGGGATGGCGTCCAGGGTAAATCGAGCGCCCACTTCGGCGATGCGCGTCGCACCTTTGGTAATGACCAGAAAGTTGACGGTGACGATGATTGCGAAAACGGTGAGGCCGATGACGAAGTCGCCGCTCATCAACATGCGGGAGAAGCCGCTGATGATGTAACCGGCGGCCGTTGAGCCTTCCGAGCCGTTAGACAGGATGAGTCGCGTTGTCGCAATGTTCAGGGAAAGGCGCAAAATCGTTGCGACGAGCAGGACGGTAGGAAATGACGAGAAATCGAGAGGTTTTTGTATCCATAGCGCCACCATGAGGATAAGCACGGATAGACCGATCGACGATGCAAGTCCGACATCCAGTAAAAACGGCGGAATCGGAAGAAAGAAGACGCAAAGAATGAAGACGATCGATGTGGCGAATCCGATGTCGCGCGCACTTCCCGCGGTCGGCGGCCGCGTTACGACATTCGCCGTTTCAGTCATCAAAAGCCTCGTTCGATGTGTAAGTAGGTAATCTGTGCGAGCGCGGCGATTTTTGATCCAATGAAGGGTGCGGACAGACTCAAGACGCAAATAATTGCGATGATCTTCGGGACAAAGGTTAGCGTCATCTCCTGGACCTGAGTGAGCGCCTGCAATAGCGCGACTGCAATGCCGACGATCATCGCGGCGCCGACAAGCGGGGAGCTGACGACAAGAACTGTCGCGATCGTTCGCTGCACGATTTCAAGCGCGTCCGCTTCGTTCATTGTTTAGCTGATCGTGACGCCGGAGGACAATGTAAGGCGCTCTCCGTCCGCGAGAGTTGCGACCATGCCATCACTGGTATTCGTTATGGACTTTACGACCCCGCTCACCTTCCCGTCGGCCGAGGTCGCCGTGCGTCCGATAAGCGATGCCGCCTGAGACAGGCTCGAGTTATCCAAAAGTGAAGAAAGCAGGTCGTTGGTTTTCACGGCCTGCTCGACCGCAGAAAAAGTTGCAAGCTGCGTGACGGTTTGCGTCGGGTCGACTGGCTTCAGCGGATCCTGGTATTTCATCTCAGTCGTCAACAGTTGAAGAAAAGTGCTGTATGAGTTGTCGGTTTGCGAGCCGCCCGACGGCGACGACGGCGTGGAGTTTGGAGAGGACAATTGTACGGGAGTGATGCTCATTGGAAGGTCCCTTCAAGCAACGTTGCGCGACTCGTCCGCTCCTGCCCGAGCAGTTCGTCGTTCTTCAATCTGGAACAGGGATCTCACACTCTTTAGCGCGTCGAATGCGCGCTCCTCGCCGAGATGGCGAAGCGCGGCTTCGAGGCCGCATGCGATCTGCAGTTCGCTCGTGTGCGCGATCAGATCGACGAGCATCTCCTGGCAGAGCTGAAGGGTCGTCGCGCTGTTTTGTGGGGACATCAGGACGGTTTGGATGACGAAATAAAGCCGCTTCAGTGGCGTGGTTGCTTGTTCGACCTGCATGACATGGCTTTCGAGAAGGAAGGTCACATCATTGAGGAGTTCGAGAGAAACTTTTCGATCCACTCTCAAGACGGCGCCGTTGATGAAAATTCGTTCGCCACGGCGTAAGGAGATATTCATTGGCCAAGCCCCTCGGCTATTGTCCGGTTGATGTCGATCAGCGCATCGAAATTCGTTGACTGTCCGCGATCTATCAGATCGGCCTCGCGCGTGAGCCATAGGCCTATGGAGATGAGGGAGTTCTTCAGATCTGGCGGCAATCCGTTCCCTTCGCCGCGCAAATCGTTCAGAAACACGGACCAGAGCTGGCGCATGAAACGCGTCGCCTCGAATGCCTCGGGCGTAAGGCTACCCTTCGCTCTCGCATCGACAAGTTTTGCGATTGCCTTTTCCAGCGCGTCTCTTTCTATCGCCCGCGCCTGCTGAGCCGAGTCCTGTGTCATTTCCTCGTAGATCTGCAGATACATCGCGCTCGTCGCTTTATAGGTATTTCGACAGGGTGAGATCGTGAAGCTGCGCGGTCAACGTGTAGGCCGTTTCGATCTGGGTCATCAGAGCGTTAACTCGCGTTGCCGCATCAGCCGGATCAACGCTTTCGAGCTGATTTTGTCGCGTCTCGAGCCCGGCGGAGCGATCTTTTAAAGCTGCATCGGCCGCGTTCACGGCGCTTTGTTTTAACCCGACCTGCGCCTGCGACTTGGCGAGGCCATCAATGGCGACGTTAAGATCATCGACCGCGGTCTTTGCGACTGCGGCGTAGGTCGCCTTGTCCATCTTCTCGGAGCCAAGATCGCTCATCATCGTATACGCGGCGGCAAGCTTCTGGAATGCTCCGTCGTTTGCAGACACGGACGAGTCGATGGTCGATGCATAGTTGATTTGGCTGGTCATCGTTGCGTCCGAGGCCGATGACCAATTCGCCTTCCATTGTGCGGCGGAGAAAAGATTTGCAAATCCGTTGGAGAGAAAGCTTTCGATCTGCGTTGGCGTAATGTCGGAGACCGCAGGGTCCATTTGGGAAACACCGAAGGCTGAGAAGAAGGCGGCGTCGAGCGCCTGTGTGTTCGGGGATGGCGGCGATGCGCGATAATCGGCGAGCGGGGCGCTGGCAGTATTGATTCCCCCAAAGATGAACGTGTCCCCGACCTTTGTATTCAAGGCTGCGGTCAATTCCGAGAGGGATTGGCGAGCCTGATCGGCAAGCACCTCCGGATGACTGGGGTTCGTCAGCTCGGGAATCAACGCATTCCGCATCGCGGTCGCAACATCAGAAAGCGAAGCGAGTGCATTCTGTGTCGACGCCAGATTGGATGAGACGACCTGGTTGGTCGCAATGATCTGCGCCGTGACATCCTCGTCGGTCGAGGTCGTGAAGCTTTGACTTAACTGAACGCCAAGCGAGTCTGCTAGATCGGCGCGACGACCAGTTGCGACTTCCTGCTGCGCGCGAGTGAGCTCCGCTTGAAGCAGTGTTATCGATTGGCGTAGTCCGGCGGTCATCGAGTATGAGGATGTCATCGCTGATTTCTCATGCCTTCGTCGCGGCAAACAACGCGTCAAACAGCGAATTGACGCTCTCGAGCAGCTTGGCGGACGCTTGATATGAGTTTTCAAGAGACAGCAACTGCGACATCTGTTCGTCGACGTTGACGCCGGTTTCGTTCGATAAGGCTTGAGTCGTCTGGGAGACGACCGCGTTATAATAGGTTGTCGAGCTGTCGGCCTGCTTTTGTTGCGCCGCGATTGACCCTATGGAGTCGGCGGCGAAGCTGTTGAGCGAGCCAGACCCGCCCAATCCCGCCGCGGCGTCGAAGGTTTGGGAAGCGGACGCGGCATTGGTCAGCTCGATAAGACGAGCCGTATAGCCGGCGCCTCCTCCGGAGTTGTAGACATAATTCGGGTTTCCCGAGGCTCCACCGTCGCGCAACCGTGACACCACTCCTCCGCGCGAGGGGTCGACCGTTGCGTTGACGTCGATCGTGCTGGACAGGCCTGCTATCGCCGTTGCGCCGGGAACCCCATTTGCGCCGGGGTAGGTAAAAAGTCCGGGTAGCGGCGGGCCGCCCGAGCCGCTTTGATCTTTTTCAGCGAATGCGACGACGAGCCCGCGAGCGATTTCGTCGAGCTGAGTTTGCATCTGGGGAGCGAGGTCGTCTCTGATCTGCGCATTCGCCTGGATTGATCCCGAAGTCACCGCGAATCGCGCATCCTTGCCCGTTATCGGCACGCCATCGACATATACGGCGGCGCCGTTGACCCCCGGCGAGAGATTGGGAGTTGCGTCAACGGTAACGGCGCGGGGCGTTGTTTCGAAGAGCGTGACGCCGCTGTCGGTATAAAGAACCATATCATTATTGGCGCGGTTGACCGCCGTGACGCCAATTTTTTCGGAAATTTTGGTCAGAACTCCGTCTCTCTGGTCGAGCGCGTCCGTGATGTCGGCGCCGGCGGCGGTTCCGGAAACAATGTCGTGGTTGAGCTGCGCAAATTGCTTAAGCAGGTCGTTGACGTCATTCACGTCGGAAACCAGGCTGGCGTCAGCTTGCTTTCTTTCGCTCTGCACGAGCGTCGATGCGTCGTGCAGGCCTGAGACCAGATCTTTCGCCGTTCCGAGCGCTGTTTGCGCGGCGGTGTCATTTGCGGGTGATGCGCTGTAGGTTTGCAGCGCTGCAGTAAGCTTTGCGATGAGGGCGGGCGGCGCCCGACTGTTGGACGAATCGGACAGGTTGAGGCCCTGAGAAATACGCGCATAGCTCTGCGAAATAAGCGTGGCTCCCGCCTGTGAGGCGTTCCCCGAGAGGAGGCTTCGGAAAAGAGCAGGGCTGACCGCGCGGCTCACGCCAAGGAAGTCGAGGCCGTCGTCGCTGGTTCCGATCAGCGATGTCTTCAAGCTCAGCCCCGCGACGCCCGCCGACGAAACATTGCGCGATGTGACGCTGATCTGGCTCGATATGACGGCCAGGGATTTGGTGGCGATCGCGCTCGCGGAGCTCAGGGTCATTATTCGCTCTCTTACTTGAGATTGTTGAGAACCTGCAGAATCTCGGAAGCGACCTGGAACGATTGGGTATTTGCCGTGTAGGAACGTTGCGCGATGATCATCGTTGAAAGCTCAGTCGCGAGATCGACGGTCGACCCTTCGAGAGTCGATGACGATATTGTCCCTAACCCTCCGACGCCGGCGGATCCAATCGTGATATCGCCGGAGTCCTTGCTTGCGGCGTAGACGTTTCCTGTGAAATTTTGCAAGGCGGAGGGCGCTGCGACGTTGCCGATGGCAATTTGGTAGGCGGGGACGAGCTGTCCGCTGTCGAGCTGATAGTTCAGCGTTCCGTCGGAAGAGATCTGTATGCCGCTCACCGGGCTCGCCGCATTGCCATTCGTCTTGAGGGAATTGACGCTGAAGGCCGCGCCAAGTTGCGTGCCTTTGCTCATGTCGAGCGTGATCTCTGAACCGCCCGGCGGCGTAAAGTGAAGGGCGCCGCCCGTCACCGTTGATCCATCGGTTGCGGAAAAGGTGATCGTTTGAGTTGCGAGGGCGCCCGTCGTGTAGGGAAATCCGCCGTTTGTCCGGTCAGCGGAATTATAAAGGGTCATTTCCCAGCTATTGTTCGCGGTTTTCGCGTAATAGACGTCAAGTACGACGGGCTCGCCGAGATTGTCGTAGACCGTCACCGACGTCTTTGCGCTGTAGGTCGAGGCAGCGCTATTGGCGGAGGGCAAATTCGCCGCCGGGACAATTTGTGCGGTTGCAGGAAGGTTCGCCGACAATGTTCCCGATGTTGTGGGATCAGCGTAAAGACGATCGTTGTGAATTTGTACAATTTCCATATTCGAGAGAGAATTTGAATTTGCCCCTGCCGGCGCGGCCATAAGGTAATAGCCAGCGGAATTGACGAGCCGCCCCTGGGAATCGGGCGCGAACGATCCGGCGCGGGTAAGAAAGACGCCGCCCGATCCGTCCGACACGACGAAGAATCCATTTCCGCGAATAGCGAGGTCGGTCGGGCTGTCGGTGTGCGCCAACGCTCCCTGTGCGGCAACATTAGGTCGGTTAACCGCAAAGACGCCGCCGCCAAAGGCGCTTTGTCCCTGGAAGCCGTTAAGGACTGTCAGGAAATTGGTCGTTGTGCGCTTGTAACCAATCGTGTTTGCGTTTGCGATATTTTCAGAGACATTGGCGAGCGCTTCGGCCTGCGCCGACATGCCCATCACCGATGCATTGAACAAGCCGAAAGTATTGCTCATCGCGCGACCTCTGAGAGAGCTTCGAGACGATATAAGGTTCGCAGCCTTGCCCGAAACTTTCAATTCGCCGCATGCGTGCTTGGCGTCCGCTCGCGGTGAAATTAAAGACGTGCATGAAATGGTGCTTGAGCGTCTCATGACGAAAGAAAAAGATTTTCTCGAAGCGGTGCGACTGCGAGGGGACATGCCCGCGCTCGCCAGGTTTCGGGCGCGTTATTGCGGCGCTCCCACATATCGACGGGTCGCCGATGGCGTGATCGAACGACGCCTCGCGCAGAGGACTCGGACGCGGCTGCGATGGGGAAAGGCGGCGGATCGTGGGGGGCGCTTCCTAAGCGAATGCGTCATGATTGACCGCGCGAACGGCGGCGCGCGATTTGCGATCGCGCGAAACGCTTCCCTTCCGCTCGAATTTCTTTTTGTTGCGGACGACGAAGCCGGAGTCTTTCTTGCCCGCGTGATCTGGCGAAGGGGATTGGAGATCGGCTGCCGTCTTTCGGGAAGGATCGTCGCGAACCCCGCTCTCGAGCGGCGGATGAGGAGCTGTTACTATGCTCTATAGCTCAGCTTCGGCGGCGACGCAGCTTCGGGGTCGTCTCTTCTCCGCCCATCGGGCGGCGGCGCCGGCGCATTTCTCGAAAGAGGAGGCGTCGAACGCGGCCAGGCTGTCTTCGGCCGCGTGAGCGAGCAAGTCTGCCGCGATCGAAAGCAGAACAGTCGACGACGCTTTCAGGAAAGCCGCGTCGTCGTTGCCGCGCCGCCGCGTTTCGGCACGCATACGTATGACGCGCGCGCGCGTTTCATAGTCGAGGACTTCGAGGTCCTTACGCAAGTTCGAGTTGAGACTTTGACAGTCCTCGATCGACATTGCCGGCATTTTGACCTTGAGCGCTGCGTTCATACGCTTTCTCCGTGGGCTTGATCGATCGACTTTCCTTTGCCATCGCTGAAGAAATATCTTACAGCGCGGGGCGCCTTGACGCGCGCCGCAAGATTCGCGCAAGCGCTCACCCTTCTCGCGCGACGCAACCGGCACGCCGTTCACGCGCGATGAGGGCGAGGCTTTGTCCTTTTAGGCGCGCCACTGTTTCTTCGTCGTTCTCCCCGAAGATCGTGGCCATCGGCGTCGGAACGCCGAACGTGGGCGTTCGATCGTCGGCGTGGCGCTGATCTTGCGCCACGCTCGCGAGGATCAGCGCGCGCGTCGTCTTGGCATGGAGCAGCGCAAGCTCCCGGCAGGAGGCCAATTCGAACGGCGCCGTTGGAAACGGCGCCGGGTCGATCTGTTCATGAGGCTTCGCGCATCCGGCGAGCGCTGCGAGAAGGATCAAATCTGTCGCCGACAGCGCTGGTCGAAACATGCTCTCTCCACTCTCGCCATTCCCCGATCGGCGCTGGAATATTGGGCCGGAGCGCTGGCGCGAGGCCTTCCGTTCTGGGCCGATTGCGACAACATGGCCGATCTGCCGCCCTTCCCGATCGCCAGGCGATTGTAATATATGAGGTTCGTTTCCGCCGAACGGCGGGCCGCGATTCTCGGCGACGCGGCTTTTTCGGTCGTGCTCGCTGCGATAGACCAAGACGCGCCGGACCGGTTGAGGCATAGTGTCGTGACGTGCGCCGCCCTGCTTCGGCGGGCCGCAGAGAGGGACGGGAAAGAGCATGACAATTCGCAACGGAGAGCCTGCGGTCAAACGGCGGCGTGCGTCGCCCGTGATCGAGGCGGTTTCGGAGCGCGAGAGGCCCGTGAAAAAAGACAAGAAGAAGGCGAAGGAAGCGACAAGGGACAAGGACAGCGAGGCTGGAGGCGCACGCGTCGCCGATGCGACGGCGGCAAAGTCCAAGACGGGAGCGCGCGGCGCGAAGGCGGGGGGAGACTCCAAGAAGAAACGACATGCGCCTGAGACGGTCCCCACGCCGGCGACGGCGATCTCCGACCTTGAATTGCTCGCGGAGAACATGGCGCAGCTTGTGGACCAGGGTCGCCGGGCGCTCGCTGCGGCGATCGGCACGATCGACACGGGCGGCGCGCGCAGCGAGCTTGCCGCCAATGTCGCCGACGCCACAAAGACGCTCGGCGTCGTCGCCGAATATTGGCTCGCCCAGCCGGAGCGTGCTGCGTTCGCCCAAGCGGAGCTTTACGGCGGCTTGAGCGAAATCTGGCGCCAGACCATGCGGCGCTACTCGGGCGAGGACGCGCCGCCGATCGTGCCTCCCGACCCGTCCGACAAGCGCTTCTCGTCGCCCGAATGGGAACAGAATCCATTCTTCGACTGGCTGCGCCAATCCTATCTCTATGCCACGCGCTGGGTCGGCGAGATGGTGGATAAGGCCGAGGGGCTTGACGCGCATACACGCGCGAAGGCCGCCTTTTATGCGCGGCTCATCTCGAGCGCGGCATCGCCGTCCAATTTCGTGGCGACAAACCCCGAGCTCTTGCGCGCGACAATCGAGAATAAGGGCGAAAATCTCATTCGCGGTTTCAAAATGCTGGCCGAGGACATTTCCGCGGGCGGCGGCATGCTCAAGATTCGTCAAAGCGATGACACCCAGTTTGAGCTCGGCGTCGACCTCGCGAACACGCCCGGCAAGGTGGTCTGGCGCAGCGATGTGATGGAACTCATTCAATATGCGCCCTCGACGCAGGAGGTCTACGCGCGCCCCCTTTTACTGACGCCCCCGTGGATCAATAAATTCTACGTGCTCGATCTCAATCCCGAAAAGAGTTTCGTGCGCTGGGCGGTTGCGCAGGGCTTCACCGTCTTCATCATCTCCTGGGTCAATCCCGACGAGAGCAAGGCGGAGAAGGGCTTCGAAGCCTATATGCACGAAGGCATCCTGACCGCTCTGGACGTTATCGAGAAAGCGACAGGCGAACGAAAGGTGACGGCGGCCGGCTATTGCGTTGGCGGCACGCTGCTCGCATTGACGCTTGCCTACATGGCGGCAAAGGGCGACGACCGTATCGAGAGCGTCACCTTCTTTGCCACCCAGGTCGATTTCAGCGAAGCCGGCGACTTGCAGATTTTCATCGACGAAGCGCGGCTCACGGCGCTCGACGAGAGCATGGCGAAGACCGGCTTTCTCGAGGGCGTGAAGATGGCGAATGCCTTCAACATGCTGCGCCCCAACGAGCTCATCTGGAATTATGTCGTCAATAATTACATGAAAGGCGTCGAACCGGCCGCCTTCGACCTTCTCTACTGGAACTCCGACAGCACGCGCATTCCGCGCGCGAATCACTCCTTCTACATGCGAAGCTGCTATCTCGAGAACAGGCTGGCGCGCGGCGAGATGGAGATCGACGGCGTCCGCCTCAATCTGCGTCAGGTGACGATTCCGATCTATGAAATCGCCACGCGAGAAGATCACATCGCGCCGGCCCGCTCGGTGTTCAGGGGCGCGAAATTTTTCGGCGGCGACGTTACGTACGTCCTTGGCGGCTCCGGTCACATTGCCGGCATCATCAATCCCCCGTCCAAGGAAAAATACAATTACCTGACGGGCGGCCCGGTGAAGGGAAGCTTCGACGATTGGGTTGCGCGCGCGAAAGAGAGCAAAGGCTCATGGTGGCCGCATTGGCTGCAATGGGTCACAGCTCAGGCGCCGCGCAAGGTTCCCGCCCGCATGCCCGGTGGCGGCAAATTGGATCTCCTATGCGACGCCCCCGGCGAATATGTGCGCGTGAAGGGTTAGCGCGACGGCGCGGGCGTCTTCACGCTCCGGGAATGACCCCGATACGCTGGAGGAACCAGAATGCGCCTGCGAGGCCGATCAGCCCCGAGAGGACGTAAACCAGCTTGTCATGTCGCTTCCCGCTGGTGTGGCGATCAATATAGAGTAGCGCCGGCAAGACTACGATCACGATCGCGATCTGTCCGGCTTCCACGCCAATGTTAAAGGCGGCGAGCGCGGGGATGACAGCGCCTTGCGGGACGCCCATTTCGGTCAGCGCCGAGGCGAAGCCGAAGCCATGGATGAATCCGAAAAGAAACGTGTTGCGCCAACGGCTGTCGACATCGCGCGACCAGAAATTCTCGGCGGCGACGAAAACGATCGAGGCGGCGATCAGCGCCTCGGTCAGCGTCGACGGCAGCGTGACGATGTTGAGCGCCGCGAGCGACAACGTGATGGAATGCGAAACGGTGAAGGCGGTGACGATCTTCACGACCGGCCAGACGCGATGCGCCCAGAGAATCAGCGCAAACAGGAAGCACAGGTGGTCATAACCGGTGACGATGTGCTCCACGCCCGCTTCGAAGAATTTCTTCATCAACTGGGCGGTCGTTTCCATCGGCCTGGCCAGATCGAGCGGCGGGTCCTGCGGGTAAAGCATCGTCTCGCCGGCGTTCGCCGTGCCGGTCAAGCTGACGAGATGCTTCCCCTTCGCGCCCTGCGCGGCGAGAAGCTTCGTCGCATCGTAGAAAATTTTTCCCGTTGCGCCCGTGCAGTCAAAGCGCAAGACGACCAGCGCGCTATCCTGATTGGTTGGATCTTCTCCGGAGGTCGCCACCTTGCCGACGCAGGCGCGTCCTGCCTCGTCACGCATGGTGACGCGTCGCGCGACGAACTTGCCGATCTCGTCCTCGAGCGCGCCGGGCGCCGAGAGATCGACCCCGCCGCGTTCGCCCATGGTGTCCTGGAACATGCGCTCGAGATCGGTCGCGAGGAAGCCCACGTCGACGACATAAGTCTTCTCGCCCTGCGGCGCGATTTTCCCGGTGGAAATATCCGGCGTATGCGCATGAGCCGGCCCCTCGACGCCGAAAAACGCGGCGAGAAAGAGCAGGGATAGGACGGTCAGTCTCCTCCGGAACCCGGTCATTTTGGGCGTTCCCTTTTGTTTTCGTTGGCGCGCAACATGCCAAAGGACCCGCTTGCGGACAAGACCGCGTCCGTTGGGGCGCATTGCCGGGCAGGGCGCCCGAGGCTAAAAGGGCGGGTCAGTCTCGCCCGACGGGGGGATCATGCAGCGTGTGACCGTGACAATCGACGATGACCTCATGAGCGCGCTCGATCGCTACATGGAGTCAGGCGGGCATCAAAATCGCTCGGAGGCCGTCCGCGACCTTGTGCGCGCCGGCCTTCTGAAGGAACCAGAGGCGGAGGACGGCGCCCGCCCCTGCATCGCCGCGCTGGTATACGTTTACGATCATGAGACGCGGCAGCTCTCGAAAAAGCTCGTGCATGATCATCACAGCCACGCCGACATGTCCATTGCGACGCTGCATGTTCATCTCGATGCGGTGAGCTGCCTGGAGGTGTCGCTACTCAAGGGCCAGAAGGCGGAGGTGGAGCATTTCGCGAGCCATCTCATCGGCGAGCGCGGCGTCCGCTACGGACGACTCGTGGTCGTGCCGGCCGAGTCCCAGGATGCAGTCGAGGAAATGGGCGATCCCGCGCGTGTTCACCGGCACGCATAATGGGCGCATGGGTCTGTTGCAAAAAAGTGACTTCAGCAGCAAATCGCCGGAGCCGATTGACAGCGCCGCTTCCGCGTATGCCATCTTTCTCGGGTCTTGTCGCGTTAAGGCGGACCGACGCTTGGCGGTCCCCGCCGGCCCGGAGGGGTTCGCGCACAGTTCCAATTTCGCGGCCGGGCTGTGCTAAAAGTAGCGCATGCGCTTTCCGCCCTCCTTCCTTGATGAAATCCGAGCCCGCGTGCCCGTTTCCGAGGTCGTGCGCAAAAAGGTGAAGCTTGCCAAGCAAGGGAGGGAATGGCGCGGCCTTTCTCCCTTCAATGCGGAGAAGACCCCCTCTTTCTATGTCAACGATCAGAAGGGTTTCTTCCACGATTTCTCTTCGGGCAAGCATGGCGATGGCTTTGCCTTTCTGATGGAGACGGAGGGGGTTACCTTTCCAGAGGCGGTCGAGCGGCTCGCGGCCATGGCAGGCCTTTCCATGCCGGTCGAATCGCGCGAGCAGCGCGAGGAGGAGCAAAAACGCGCCTCCCTGCAGGAGGTGCTGGACGCCGCAGCGGACTTTTTCCAAAAACAGCTTGCGGGGCCTGCCGGGCGGGAAGCGCGCGCCTATCTTGACCGACGCCAGATTTCCGCGACCTCGCGCGCGACGTTTCGCATCGGCTACGCGCCGCCCGACCGGCATGGGCTTCGGGATCATCTCGCGGCCAAAGGCGCCGCCGTCGAAACGATGATCGAGGCGGGGCTGCTCATCCACGGCGAGGATATCGCGGTTCCCTACGATCGTTTCCGCAATCGCGTGATGTTTCCGATCTGCGATCGTTCGGGCCGGGTGATCGCATTCGGCGGCCGCGCCCTGGAGGCGGACGCCCAGGCGAAATATCTCAACTCCCCGGAGACGTCGCTCTTCCACAAGGGCGCGACCCTCTACAATCTCCATAACGCCCGCATGGCCGCGCATTCGGCGGGAACCGTCATCGTCGTCGAAGGCTACATCGACGTCATCGCGCTCGCCGCGGCCGGGTTTTCGCATACGGTCGCGCCGCTCGGCACGGCGCTCACCGCGGAGCAATGCGCGCTGCTGTGGCGCATGGCCGAGGAGCCAATTCTTTGTTTCGATGGCGACAAGGCCGGACGCAAAGCGGCTTATCGCGCAGTGGACACGGCGTTGCCGCTCATCGGGGCGGGACGCACATTGCGTTTCGTTCTTCTGCCGGACGGGCAGGATCCGGACGAGCTGCTGCGTTCCGGGGGGGCGGGAGCCATGGCGCAGGCGCTCGATACGCCCCTGCCGCTCGTGGATCTGCTTTGGATGCGAGAGACCGAAGGGGCCATTCTCGACACGCCCGAGCGCCGCGCAGCGCTCGAGCGCCGACTGCGCGACGTCGCCTCTCAAATCGGGGATGAGACGTTGCGACGTTACTATGCCCAGGAATTAAGCAGTCGGCTAGCGGACCTTCTTGGTCCCCCGGGGGAGCGAACCGCCCGCCGCCGCGATTTTCAGCCACGCGGACGACGGCAGAGCGGGCCGGCGACATTCGACGCGGGGCCCGTGCGGATCAGCCCGGCGCTCGCCAATTCCCCTCTGTTCCGGGGAGTGAAATCGGCGATCGGTCCACGCGACGCCTTGATTCTCCTCATTTTAATGAACCATCCGGAGCTGGTGCCGGCCCATCTCGAGGAAATCGCCGGTCTCGAATTCGCGTCACCCGAGGCTGCGGCGCTGCGTGATGCGATCCTGCGCTGGGCGGAGGCAGGCGAGCGCCCGACGCTCGCTCAAGCTCTCGAGGAGGCGGGACTCGGCGCTGTGGCGTCAAAACTTGTCGGCATGGTCGCCCATGCGACGCTCTGGAGCGTGCGTCAGGACGCGGCGGCGGCGGACGCCGCGGAGAGCCTGCGTCAGGCTTTAGTCTTGCATCGCCGCGTGTGGGCGCTAAATAAGGAGCTTCGCGTGGTTGAGGCTCGTCTGGCCCTTGATCCGAGCGAACAAGATTCTGCGCGATTGAGGGATATTCAAACGCAGCTGTCCGCGCTAGATGGCGCAGAGGCGGCCTTGGAGGGTTTCGGGATCCTGTCAGGCCGCTCGACGCGTTCGCTTTGACTTTCTGCACCCAAGGCGCAATTTGTCTGTGGTTAGCGGGGCATTAAGACCCGGCGGCGAATGTTGAACAAAGAGAATCGGCGCGAGGTTTCCGCCCGCGCCGAACGGGGAGGGCCGGCGGCGGCGGCGTCCTTAACGTTTGTCGGAAAAAAACGTTGCGCGGTCGAGCGGCCCCGAAAGGCGGCGCCCGGCGACGTGTGGAGCGGTGTATGGCGAAAAAAGACGAAGAAAAGGTCGAAAACGAGGGCGTTACGGCTGTCGAGGCCGCGGACGGTCCGCTTCTCGATCTCAACGACGCCGCGGTCAAGCGGATGATCAAGCTCGCCAAAAAGCGGGGCTTCGTCACCTATGCGGAATTGAACGCCGTCCTGCCGTCGGAGGAGGTGTCCTCCGACCAGATCGAGGACGTCTACGCCATGCTCTCCGAAATGGGCATCACCGTCTCGGAGGGAGACGACCCCGACGACGTCGAGGAAGAGGCCCAGCCGGTCGACGAGGAGGAGCCCGAAGGCGGCGATCTCGTCGAGAGCCCGCGCACGACCGCCGTCGCCACCCGAACCTCGGAGCCGGCCGACCGCACCGACGATCCCGTGCGCATGTATCTGCGCGAGATGGGCTCCGTGGAACTTTTGTCGCGCGAGGGCGAAATCGCCATCGCCAAGCGGATTGAAGCCGGCCGCGAGGCGATGATCGCGGGCCTTTGCGAAAGCCCGCTGACTTTCCAGGCGATTATTATCTGGCGCGAGGAGCTGGAAGCCGGAAAGGTGCTTCTGCGCGACATCATCGACCTCGAGGCGACCTATGCCGGCCCGGATGGCAAGGCGGCGGCCGCCGCCAAGCCCCCTTCCGAGGGTGAGCTCGCGCCCGCCACGGCTCCGCGCACCCCGCCCGCCGGCCTCGCCGAGGAGGCGCCCGCGCCGGAAGAGGCGTTCGAGGAGGAGGACGATCTCGAAAATTCCGTGTCGCTTTCGGCCATGGAGGCGGAGCTCAAGCCAAAGGTGCTTGAAACGTTCGCGCGTGTCGCCGACGCCTATAAAAAGCTGCGTCGTCTTCAGGACCAGAATGTCGAAAACAAGCTCAAGAATGAGACGCTGACGCCCGCGCAGGAGCGCAAATACAAGCAGCTCAAGAAGGAGATCGTCACCGACGTGAAGTCTCTGTCCTTGAACCAGAACCGCATCGAGGCGCTGGTCGAGCAGCTCTATGACATCAACAAGCGGCTCATCGGCTACGAAACGAAGCTTCTGCGTCTTGCGGACACCCATGGCGTGGCGCGCGAGGACTTTATTGACAAGTTTCACGGTTCCGAGCTCGATCCCAAGTGGGTGATGCGGGTCGCCAAGCTTGGCTCAAGAGGCTGGAAGGAATTCGTCTCCGAAGAAAAAGACCGCATCAGGGATCTACGCGCCGAAATTCATGCGCTTGCGACAGAGACGGGCCTTGAAATCTCCGAATTCCGCAAGATCGTGCACATGGTGCAGAAAGGCGAGCGCGAAGCGCGTCAGGCGAAGAAGGAGATGGTCGAGGCCAATCTTCGTCTCGTCATCTCGATCGCCAAGAAATACACCAACCGCGGCTTGCAATTTCTCGACCTCATTCAGGAAGGCAACATCGGCCTGATGAAGGCGGTCGACAAATTCGAATATCGTCGCGGTTACAAATTTTCGACCTATGCGACCTGGTGGATCCGGCAGGCGATCACGCGATCGATCGCCGACCAGGCCCGCACGATCCGCATTCCCGTTCATATGATCGAGACGATCAACAAAATCGTGCGCACCTCGCGCCAGATGCTACATGAAATCGGGCGTGAGCCGACGCCGGAAGAGCTTTCCGAAAAGCTCGCGATGCCGCTCGAGAAGGTGCGCAAGGTCCTCAAAATCGCCAAGGAGCCGATCTCTCTCGAGACGCCGATTGGCGACGAGGAGGATTCGCATCTCGGCGACTTCATCGAGGACAAGAACGCAGTGCTTCCCATCGAGGCGGCGATACAATCCAATTTGCGCGAGACGACGACGCGGGTGCTCGCCTCGCTCACGCCGCGCGAGGAGCGTGTGCTGCGGATGCGCTTTGGCATCGGCATGAACACGGACCATACGCTCGAAGAAGTTGGTCAGCAGTTCTCCGTGACGCGCGAGCGCATTCGTCAGATCGAGGCGAAGGCGCTCAGGAAGCTGAAACACCCTTCGCGCAGCCGCAAGCTCAGAAGCTTCCTGGATAATTAGGTCAAACGCGACAGCATTATCCGTGCGATCGGCGCGCTTTAATCGTTGATTTGCGGCCCGTCGGGCAAGTCGATCCGGGACGTGTCGCGCGTCTCGGGCATCGTCGCATAGACGGCGAGGGAGACGAAGATCGCGGCGGTTGCATACCAATAGAACCAGCTTTCATGGCCCTGCGCCTTGAACCAGAGGGCGATATATTCGGCCGAGCCGCCAAAGAGCGAGACGGTTGCGGCGTAGGGCAGTGCGACGCCGGTGACGCGGATCGCCGCGGGAAAGAGCTCCGCCTTCACGACCGCATTAATGGATGTGTAGAGCGCGACGATGAGCCACGCGCTGCAGATGAGCGCGAAGGAGACCCATGGATCGCGCGTTTTCTCGATTGCCGAGAGCAATGGGACTGT
Source organism: uncultured Alphaproteobacteria bacterium (assembly GCA_963713845.1). GTDB lineage: Bacteria > Pseudomonadota > Alphaproteobacteria > Rhizobiales > Beijerinckiaceae > Methylocystis. Next base: position 15,761 of record CAVQNJ010000026.1, on the reverse strand, counting down.
GAAGAGCGTTCCAAGCACGCCGAAGGCGATGAGCATCGGGCGGCGTCCGACGCGATCGGAAATCGCGCCATAAACCGGCTGCAGGACAAGCGCAAAGAGAAGCGATCCGGCGGCAATCCAGGTGGTCTGGGTCGCGCTCAGTTGCGCGGAGAGCTTGAGGAATTTCTGCATGTAGGTCGTATAGACGTAAAAGGCGATCGTGCCGCCGAGCGTCAGCCCCACGACCGTCGCCGTCTCCCGCTTATAGGCAAGGAGCGCGCGCAGGGAACCGCGCTCCGCGTCTTTTCGCGACGCCCTGAAGGCCTGCGTTTCGGGCAGTTCCCGGCGCATGACGAGCGCGACGAACGCGAGCAGGGCGCCGATTGCGAAAGGAATGCGCCAGCCCCAGGCGTGCAGCGCTTTCTCGTCGAGCAGCAGATTTTGCAAGACGAGCAGCACGAGGAGCGCGAGAAGCTGGCCCGCGATCAATGTGACGTATTGGAAGCTCGAATAAAAGCCGCGCCGGGCAGGCGTCGCGGTCTCGGCGAGATAAGTGGCGCTCGATCCATATTCGCCGCCGAGGCTTGCGCCTTGCAGGAGCCGCGCAACAAGCAGCAGCGTCGGCGCGCCATCGCCAATTACGGCGTAACTCGGCGCCAGCGCGATGATGAGAGACCCCGCGCACATCAGAAGGACCGAGAGCATCAGCGCGACCCGCCGCCCATGCTCGTCGCCGATGCGCCCGAAGATGTAGGCGCCGATTGGCCGCATGAGGAAACCGAGCGCGAAGACCGCCGACGCCGACAGCATTTGCGCGACAGGATCGTCGCCTGGAAAGAAGGCGTCGGCGAAATAAAGCGAAAACGCCGAATAGACGTAGAAATCGTACCATTCAACGAGATTCCCCACCGAACCTACGAGAATGGCCCGTATGCGCGCTTTCTCGTCGAGCAGTGGGGGAGAGGCGCGAAGCATGCCTATACGAGCTGACTGCCGATATTCACCATCAACGCGACGATGATCGAGTTGAAGAAAAAGGCGATGACGCCATGCACAAGCGCGATGGCGCGCATCGTCGGGGAGCATGTTTCGACGTCTGCCGTCTGACAAGCGACGCCGATCACATAGGAAAAATACAAAAAGTCGACATATTGCGGCTGCTTCGTGCCGGGGAAACGCAAGCCGCCGCGCGCTTGAAGCGGCACATAGGGCGCGAGCGCTTCCTCGGTGTAATATTCATGCGCGTAATGGAACGCGAAGGAGAGATGCAGCAACAGCCAGGAATTCAGCACGGTAATGATCGTCAGGCCGACGCCCAGCGCTTTCTCGACGCCCACGGTCGACTTTACCGCGTTCAAATGAACGACGATCGCGCCGATGGACGCGATTGTCGCGGCGATCGTCAGCAACAAGATGATTGCCCGGCCCTCGTCGAGCCGCTTCGCGCTGGCGCGGATCGATTCATGCGTGGCGTTGGCGTGGAGAATGAGCGCCAGCAGAAAATAGACAATCGCCGCCGCATTCCATCCAAGGAGCGCGCGCGAGGCGGGGTTCACGCCCGCCGGCAGCGCGTAAAAGGCCCCGACGCCGAGGGCGACGCTGGCGAGCAATTGCGGCCGGGCGCGCAAAGATTCGAAACGGCGCGAACAGGCGCCAGCGCCTCGGTCCTGGGGATGGCGCCCCGCTCATTCCCGCTCCTAGCTTCGCCGCGCCGCGACAAACCGCGCCGCATCGGCGAGAATTGCCGTCCGCGCGCCGAGGCCCGTTTCGGCAAGCGCGGCCGTCGCCTCCTCGACGAGCGCGTCGCAACGTCTTTTCGCGGCGTCGAGGCCGAGAAGGCTGACGAGCGTCGCCTTGCCACGCGCCGCGTCCTTGCCCGCGCGCTTTCCGAGCGCGGCGGCGTCGCCCTCGGCGTCGAGTATGTCGTCGGCGATCTGGAAGGCGGCGCCGAGCGCCTTCCCATATCGTTGCAAGGCCAGGGCCTGTTGCGGCGTCGCGGCGCCGAGAATCGCGCCCGCATCGACCGCAAAGCGCAGCAGGGCGCCGGTCTTCATGGCCTGCATTTGCAGCGTTTCCGGCTGGCTCAACGGCGTTTGCGCGGTTTCGGCGGCGAGATCCAGCGCCTGGCCGCCCACCATGCCGCCGAGCCCGGCGGCGCGGGCAAGCGCGAGCACCAGAGCGGCGCGCAGGGCCGGGTCGGCATGCGTCGCCGGATCGGCGAGAACATCGAAGGCGTATGTGAGAAGTCCGTCTCCCGCAAGGATGGCCGTCGCTTCGTCGAAGGCCTTGTGCGCGGTCGGGCGGCCGCGGCGCAGGTCGTCGTCGTCCATGGCCGGGAGATCGTCGTGGACGAGCGAATAGCAATGGATCATTTCCAAAGCACACGCCGTGCGAAGGGGACTCTCGCCCTCGACACGGAAGAGGCGCGCGCTTTCGATGACGAGGAAGGGGCGCAGCCGCTTCCCGCCGCCGAGCGTCGAGTAGCGCATCGCCTCGAGGAGCCGGGCGGGGCGCGTGGTCTCGCCCGGCAGCGCGCCTGGCGAAAGCAAGGTGTCGAGGGCCGCTTCCGTCGCGTCTGCGGCCGCCTCCAGGCGAACGCGAAATTCATCGGCGCGATCGGTTGCGTTCATCGTCCGTCCTTGTCCTTTGCGTGATCCGTCGTTGAGGAAATGATTACGCTGCGGCGGCGAAGTTGTGGCGAAATCGCGACGTTGGCGGCCTCGAAACATGCGTAGTGTTGTATTTCGGCGACAGCGATCGGTCGAGGCTTTTTCTAATCTCCAGCATCGGTTGGAGCGGGGTTTCCCGGAAGGAGACGAGCATGAGGAAGATTTTGCTGCTGACGGCGGCCATAACGATGGCCGCGCCTTTGGCCGGTTGCTATTCGCCGGGCGAGCGCGCCGCGGGCGGCGCCGTGATCGGCGGATTGGGCGGCGCGGGCATCGGGGCGCTCGCCTCGGGCGGGCGCGCGGGCGGCACGCTCGCCGGCGCGGCGCTTGGGGCGGCGACCGGCGCCGTTGTCGGCGCGGCGACGGCTCCGCCGCCGCCCCCGCCCCCGCGCTGCGCAAGATGGGGTTGGGATTATAATGGCCAGCGGGTCTGCGTCGCATTCTACAATTACTGACCCAAACGGGGCTGCGGCGACCGCGCCGCGGCCCAGCGCCAGATCGCTCTGCGTCAGATTGCTCTGCATCACATTGCCTGGGGAGGCGCGGTCTTACCGCAGACGCTGATTTGCCCGTCTATCGCTTCGGCGGTCAATATGGCGGGCGTCGAATGCGCGACGCCGCAGCGCCCCTGACGATCGACGATGATCAGCCCGCCGGACCCCGCCACTTTGCGCACGAGATAGGCGATCGCTTCGCGAGCGGCCGCGTCGGCGCTCATTGCGCCATGCTCGACGAAGAAAGCTGCCGTTCGCGCCAGCGTCGTGCGCAGGAAATGCTCGCCGACGCCGGTGCAGGAGACCGCGCAAGAGGCGTCGTCGGCGAAGACGCCGGCGCCGACGACCGGAAAATCGCCGACGCGTCCGGCGATCTGGTTGACGAGGCCGCCAGTCGAGGTCGCAGCCGCCAGATGGCCCAACCGGTCGCGGGCCACGGCGCCGACCGTGCCGTGTTTCCCATGATTGGCTGGCGCATGGTCGAGCGTTGTTGCGTCGGCGGCTTTGGCCCGCGCCAATTGGGCCAGGCGCTCCGGCGTCACGAAATACGCCTCCTCCTCGAAGACGGCGCCGAAGGCGCGTCCCAGGCGCTCAGCTCCGGCCCCGATGAGGAAAACATGCGGCGTCTTCTCCATCACCAAACGCGCGAGCAGAACGGGATTGCGAACGTTGCGAACGCCGGCGACGGCGCCCGCGGCGAGCGTGCGGCCGTCCATGATGGCGGCGTCGCAAAAAGCCGCGCCCTCGGCGTTGAGCACGGAGCCGCAGCCCGCGTTGAAAAGCGGGTCGTCCTCGAGAAAGCTCACGCAATTCGCCACGACATCGAGAGCCGCCGCGCCCGACGCAAGCATCTGGGCGCCGCTTTCGACCACACGCCGCAGGGAGGGGGCAAATCGCGCGGAATCGTCGACAGCTCCGGCGCCGCCGTGGATCACGAGAGAATAGCTCATGGGGGCAAGCGGCTCATGGGGGCAAGGGCTCTTGGCCGCAAGGGGTTCGTGGGGACAAAATAACCGGAAACGGCGCGCGGGCAACGTCAATGGCGGGAAATTGACGCTGGATGACGGTGGCTGCGCTATCGCCGACGCGTCCCGCACGACAAATTGGGGTCAGTAACCTCCCTTTCTACTTGGCCCGGGCTCGCCCGGGCCTTTTTTAATGGCGTCGGCGCGTGGCGAGACCGCGCGTGGCGGGGTTGGAGCCGCGCCCATTCCCCGGTATGCTTTGTGTTCCAAAAAAGGGGAAACCGATGCAGCGCCACGTAACCGTCGGGAATGTCAGTTTCGCCAATGACGCGCCGCTCGTGCTCGTCGCCGGACCCTGCCAGCTCGAATCGCGCGATCATGCGCTCGAATGCGCGGCGGCGCTCGTCGAAATCGCCAAGGGGGCCGGAATCAGCCTTGTCTACAAGACGTCGTTCGACAAGGCGAACAGAACCTCGGGCGCCGCCGCGCGCGGCCTGGGTCTGGATAAGGCGCTTTCCGTCTTTGCCGACATAAGGGAGCGTTTCGGCGTGCCCGTATTGACCGACGTGCATAAGGAAGAGCATTGCGACATCGTCGCGTCCGTCGTCGATATCCTGCAAATACCGGCATTTCTCTCTCGCCAGACCGACCTTCTCCTCGCGGCGGGATCGACGGGAGCGGCGGTGAATATCAAAAAAGGGCCTTTCATGGCGCCCTGGGACGTCGCCAACGCCGCCCGGAAGGTGACGAGCGTCGGCAATGAGCGGCTTCTTCTGACCGAGAGAGGCGTCAGCTTCGGCTACAATGCGCTCGTCGTCGACATGCGCGCGCTGCCGATCATGGCGGCGTCGGGTTTTCCCGTGTTGTTCGACGCAACGCATTCGGTGCAGCAACCGGGTGGAAGAGGCGCTTCGTCGGGTGGGGATCGCAGCATGGTTCCCGTGCTTGCGCGCGCGGCGGTCGCTGTCGGCGTCGCTGGACTCTTCGTCGAGACGCACCCGGACCCCGACAACGCGCCCTCAGACGGTCCTGTGATGCTGCCGCTTCGGTCCCTGCCCGCGTTTGTCGCGGAACTCATGGCGTTCGACGTCGTCGCCAAGCAGCGTCCTCTCCCGCCGCGCCAGTGAGTCAGTGTCCGCTCGTCAGGCGCTCGCCCGCATGTCGTCTTCGTCAGGATTCTCGATGGCGCCGTTCAGGAGATAAGCTTCGACGCAATCCTTCGGCATCGGGCGCCCGAAGAGAAACCCCTGACCGTATGTACAACCTTGACTGGAGAGCCAATTCAAATCGGATGCGTTCTCGACGCCCTCCGCCGTAGTCTGCATGCTCAGACTTTCGCCCAGGCTGATGATGGCGTCGACCAGCTTGGCGCGTTCGGTGTCCTGCAACAGCGAATTGACGTATGATTTGTCGATCTTGAGCTTATCGAATTTCAGCTCCTTGAGATGGTAGAGGCTCGAGTAGCCGGTGCCGAAATCATCGAGCGCGATTTTCACGCCAAGGTTCTGAAGGGACGTCAGGACGGTGCGCGCCGCTTCAAGATCGTTGATCAGCGCGGACTCGGTTATCTCGATTTCGAGGCGCGCGGGCGCAAAACCGGTCTCGGTCAAGACGGACAGAACTTTCTCCGGCAACCGCATGTCGAGGAGCTGCTGAGGCGCGAGATTGACCGACAGATGAAGATGCAACGGCCAGGCGCGCGCGATGTCGCAGGACTGCTTCAGGATGCTGTAGAAGAGATCCGTGATCATCCCGGTCTCTTCAGCGAGCGGAATGAACACGTCGGGCATGATCAAGCCTTTGGTCGGGTGATGCCAGCGCGACAACACCTCGAACCCGACGAGATCCTGGGACGGCAATTTGACTATCGGCTGAAAGAAAGGCGTCAGTTCGCCCCGCTCGATTCCAACTCGAAGATCGAACTGAAGTTGAGCGCGCAGGCGCAAGTTCGTGTCGAGTTCGATCTGGAAGAGGCGAAAACGTCCGCGCCCTTCGCGCTTTCCTTCATACATCGCAAGGTCGGCTTCGTGGAGCGCCGCTTCGGCGTCGACCAAGCCCTGACTCAGCACGGCGATGCCGACAGTCGCGTCAACGTCGATCTGGCTGTGATTCCACATCACCGGTTCTCGAATCTTGTCGATGACGCGTTGCGCGATCCTCGTCAGTTCGAGCTGAGTGCCGTCGAAGGGCGTGAGAACGACGAACTCGTCGCCGCCAAGGCGCGCGACGACGCTTTGCGCGGGCAACACGACTTTCAGCCGATCGGCGACGGCGCACAGCACAACGTTGCCCGCGGCGTGGCCATGCGCATCATTGACCGGCTTGAACCGGTCCAGATCGATCATGAAAACCGCGTGATGCTCGTCATCTCGACGCGTCGCGATCACATGATCGAAGGCCTCCATAAAATAGCGCCGGTTGGCGACGCCGGTCAGCGCATCATGGCGCGCGATGGCCTCCGCACGGCGCTCGGCTTCGATGCGCGCCATCATCGCGTTGCGCAAGAGAAGCGACTTGCGCATCGCCGCGACAAATATTCCAAGGTTCATGCAAAAGCTGAGAAGAACCACGTCGAGCAGATTATTCCCGACGATGAAGGCGAGGATGGCGTCGAACAAGCCAAGTTCGGTACCGGCCAGCCAGATGCACGCGCCAATCACCATGAGGCAAAGCAGCTCATAAAGCTCGCCTTCCGCCCACGACATTTGAGGATCGTCGTTCATGCAAGGTTCCAGAACTTAACTTCGCATGCTGAGCGATAGCAACTCTTTGTTAAATCGTTGCAACCCATGGGTGGATAACGCTTTTTAGGCTTACTAAAATGCAAATAAGAAAAAATTTACACATGCGCCGTCGTGAGCTTGCAGGCCCCCCGCCACGCTCCGTTCCCGAGGAACAAGAGCGGTTCCCTTTGGTTTAACCGATTGCCAAGGCTCGGGGGCGGCCTGTGCCTAAGGTGAGCGATATGCAGCTTTTTAAACGAAATCAGAGTGTCGGCCGCGACGTAAGCGGCGCGATCGCCCATCAGGCGTCGGCGGCCGCGGACCAGTTCGGGCGCATTGTCGAGGAGGGCGTCGACCGCGGAAACGCGGCCCTCGCGACGGCGCAGCAGCAGGGGCGACAAGCCGTCGATCAGACGAGCGAAATCGCCAATGATCTGCGAGGGGCGGTCGAGGCGTCGGTTCGTGCGCAGCCTCTTGCGGCGCTCGCGGTGGCTGCGGCGGCCGGTCTGTTCGTGGGCGCCATATGGCGACTTGGCGGCAAGTAGCGTCGCGTCAGGGAGGGACACGGCCTGGCCGTCTCCCTCCCGATGGCCAGGGCGGATCTCGACCGAATCGCCGCCCCGGGCAAAAAGCAATTGTTTCGCGGGTCAGGCGCGCGCGCCGCAATACGCGCGGCAGGCGCGAAGGGGGAGCGGAGCCACGCGAAGGGCCGGGGCCATACGGGTCGAGGTCACGGGCGAGGCGGCGCGCAAGGCGGGCGCTTTCGCGCCGTTTTGCTCCTGCGCTTTTTCGTTGGCGGCGTCGGCTGCGGCGGCGGCGGCGATGAAGGATCCCAGGCGGAACGACATGTCTCTCTCCTCTTGATTGGGTTCAACCTAACAGGGGAGGGGCAGTCTGGAGGTGCGTCAACACACAAGGGGCAGGGTTGCGAAATGGACGGCGCGGTGAAGGCCGGCTGCGAGAGGAGAGCCGACCTTCGTTTCGAGGGTCTGGTTTTGGCGTCAGACCCCGAGGACGGTCGAGATTTCGGCGAGGGTCGCTTTTTCGGCGTCGCTGACCTTCACGCCCCCGAAGCCGAGAAAGCCGCCTTCGGTTCCAGCCTCCGCCACCGTGTTGGAGATATGGGCGAGCCAGCCCTTGAACGCCTTGGCGTCCCCTGGGGCCTTCTGATCGAGAATCGTCGCCGTCTCCTTCAAGGCTTCGAGCGCCCGCGCTTTGATTTCGTCGAGCTTGGCTCCCTGGACGATGCTGCGGATGCCTTCGCGCGCCTCGGCGCGCCCGGACGAGCTCAGGATCTCTTCGGCGACCGCCTGGACGAGCGGGCCGCTCGCGCCGGTCTTTGCTTGAGCGAGTTCCTTGGCGTTGGCGAAGGCTTCCTGAAGAGAGCCAACAAAACTGGAAGGATCGGCGGCGCTCACCGCGAAACCGGCGAGGAGCGGGGCCTGGACAGCTTTTTCCATTCAATCGGCGAGAAATCGTTCTTGGTGACCATTTTTCTTTCCTCCGCTTCATTCAACGGCGCTCATCCCGCCACTTTTGGGAAGGCAATGCAAGCGCGGGCCGTGCGGCGCGAAACGCCTGCCGGAGGGGGGCGGCGCGGCTTGGAGGCTCGACAAGCTCGACGCCCGCGGCCGACCGCATCGGCTCCCGGCTGGCCGCGCCTGAAATGAGGAGACTTGGGTCGCCGCATTCTGGAGGAATTGGTGGGCGCACAAGGGCAAGCGAAAACTAGGTAAAACAGTTGGTTAGCTCTCGATGAGACACTTTTTCGGGGCATAGAAACGTAGGATATTTCAAGCGGTGTGTCCCACTTTTTTCGGGTTAAAGCGCTGGGCCTAGGGGTCAAGATGGAGCTTCTGCGGCGCCTCGAGATGAGGTCGGAGGTCTGTCAGTCTTCGGTTTGGGCAGTCCGGTGCAGTCATCTGGAAAAATCTGGAATAAAACCGGCAGAGCGAAGCTGCCGCTAGAGAGCGTCCGTCCGATTGGGTAGGCGTCGGGTTCAATTAAATGCGTACAGGCGAGGGTCGAAATGCTGAAGCTCATGTTCTTTGCTGTCGAGGTCCACGGCAATCTGGTCGACAGCAATCCGCGTCTGGTGAAGCTCAGAGGCGGTCGCCGACACGGCGCTGACGGTCTTCCGCCGGCGGCGCAGCGCGCTCGAGCTGATGGACGAGTTCAAGGCCGAGAACAAGGTGGGGGCGAAGCTGGTCTTTGTGACGCTGGACCTGCGCAAGTCGATCTCGACCTGGTGATCAGCCGCGCGCCGAAGCCGGAGGAGCAGGAGAAGCCAATGGTCGAGATCAAGGGGTGTGTCGGAGCCGACGGCGTTCCGTAATCGGCACCTTACCCGCATCTGACCTTCGGGGCCCAGCCAAGAAGGCGTAAATCACCGCCAAAGCCGAGCTCAAGTGGTCAGCTGGGCCCGCCCAGCCTCTTTGTCGCAGCCGGGCGCTCACTGCGCCGTGCTATCAACGCGCGGAAGTGAATGTGCAGGGAGCGCGTCGAATGAACCATAAGCATCGGATAACCCTGCATGCCTTGTTTGCGCACCCGATGAGCAACAACATCGATCCGAGAATGGTCAAGGCGACACTGGAAGAACTTGGGGCTGAAATTACCCAGCCGTGGCACGGCCATTTGTTGGTGACGCTGAACGGCTTCACCCATCGATCCCATGACAGCCACCATAACCTTTCGAAAGACGAGGTTGCGGCTATGCGCAAATTCCTGATGGACGCCGGAGTGGACCCTGAGCGGGATTATCCGCTCTGACGTCGCCGTTCGGCGGGCGGCAATGTCGCCGCCAACACGTTCCGTATTGCGCTTTATGCCGACAAAGGCTCGGAAAATCGGGGATTGAGGTCTCCTTGACAATGCACTCTCTGCATTCGCCTTTTATCGAGAGGCAGTAAGCCTGTTCACAAACTCAGAAATGAGCACTTTCAGGCCTGGCTCTCCGATCAACGACACGGCTCTTTCTGGTTCGTGCCATTAAGTCAGTCTTTGATCGATTTCTGGCCAAGTTTTGCTCTGACGCTTGACCAACAAAGGAAAGACCTTTACCTCGCAAGGCACTGTAATGCCGTCCGCGTCCAGTAATTTCGAATAGATAAAGACCCCGACTGATTTTTTCCCAATTGCCCCGCGCACGCCAGCTTCTTCATATGCTTCACCGGCCGCCAATTCCGGCGGCTTCAATCCTCTGATCGGCCATCCCTTTGGAATAATCCAGCGTTTTGTCGTGCGCGTGGTGACGAGAAGAATTTCAAGCGCGTCCTCATCATTAAAGCGATAAGGCAGAGCTGCGTATTGAACCCGAAGCGCAAGCTTGCTCGACCGAGTGCTCTTTTTGCGTGGAATAGCCATTACCTCCTTTGAGCCATTCGGATTGAAGAAGGGACTTGGGGTCGCGCCGGTCAGAACTCCTTTTGCTATGATTGGAACAAAAGCGGGAGTGGCTTGCGATGGCAGCTCATAAATTGGCTGGTTGGCAATTTTGGGTTCGAGATTCTGGACGCATGCGGACGTTTATTGTGGCTATCTATGATTTTGACGAGGCGCTAGCAAAGGCGCTTGCGCAAACGAAAGACGGAAGCACGATTTCGTATCAGCAAACGCCTGAGAGTTTGATGAAATTCCTCCAGTTGCCTGGAAAAAAGATTGTGGATGCGTTAGGCTCGATCCCGATCACGAATTTATTCCGGGTGGAACTGCAATGGATCAGGGATACGCTCGCCGAGCATCTACGCTTTATTCTACGGCGGACGGGTCGGAAGGGAAAGCGGCTCGCCCTCACCGTGCATAAATCAAACCTTCTCCATAAAAACCCAGCCCGACAATTCGTCGCGGTGTTTCACTCAAAAGATAGGTGCAAAAAGTCGGACGGCTTTTCGCGTCATCGAACTGCGTAATCCGACGGACCGCTCAGGGTCAAAAGCGATCCAACAGCAACCGCTTGCGCCGCTCGATGTCGGGGGAACCAAACGTTAGATTTCGACAACTAGATAAGAAGTGAGGCGACCATGGCTCTAAAGGTCCGCCGCTCAAGCAATGGGATCATCCGGGATCTGATCGACGCCAAGGCGTCCTCGGCGAGAGTGGACGAAGGTTGCGATCACCTTCGACGATGAATGGGTCTCGCGCGATACAGCATCTCGGCGTCGAGCAAAGGTGAGCTTCGCCAGCATCGTGCGGGGGCTTTGCGCTGACGGCCTCGCGGTTCGCGGGATACGCAGGCCCAAGTCAAAACCGATCCCGCGATTGGAGAGCATAGAATGCAAGTGAGGATTGAGGCGACGGCTACGGTCGGAATGGTTCTGGGCGACGAAGGACCTTCGCCCGGCGCAGAACCCGCGTCGAGCGGGCTCCGGCCCGTTCGCGACCGAGGAGAAGCGACCAGTGGGAGGCCGATCTCCGCGTCGACCCCTACTCGACACGGTCGAGGGCCGCACCTTCAAGAAGGACTATAAGAAGGAGAGCGGGCTGGAGTGGTTCGACGCTCGACGCCCGAGCAGCTCGAAAAGGGCTTGGGCCTCGTCAGGCAGATGACCAAGATCGACGACGTCGAGGAGATCGACGAACCGGTTCCGGCCAACGCGGCTGACCCCGAGACGGACGCAACGTCGACTGCGGCCTAATCTGCGCAATTAACTGCAGAACGAAACGCCCGAGGATCGCTCCCCGGGCGTTTTTTGTCGTAGCGGCCGATCAGGCGCCCGGAGCGGCAGGAGCCGCAGCGGGAGCGGCAGGGGCCGGGAGAGCGCCAGCCAGTTCAGCCTTGATTGCGTCGAGGCCCGCCTTCACGGCGTCGAGGTCGGCCGGGGTGACGGGGCTCTGAGCGATGGTGGCCTGCAACGAAGTGACCTGATCGGTCAGCGAGCCGACCTTCGAGATCGTGGCGACCGCCGCGTCGGCGAGGGTCTTGAGGGCAGCGACGTCAGCCTTGATGTCGTCGATTACGGACATGATTTGCTCCTGTTGAAGGACGATGAAGTCGAGCTTGGAGAGGATGTCTCGACCTTGTCGATGGTTGACGAACATTCGTCTTCCTCCTTGTTCGACTGTGCGGAACAGATCACGAGGATGCCTCCAAAGCAAGACGCTGCCGAAATTAATTGCATTTGAATGGCATCTGTAAGTGCAATCAATTGCGCAATATCGGTTTTGCGAATAGGCTTCGACCATAGGCCGGAACCATGGAAAGCTCATGGCCAGAGACATGCCGTTTCAAATCGCGCAAGACGCTCCTATGTGTCGCGCAAATCAGTTCCGAACGGTGCGTTCGATCGCAATCGTTGTCCGCCACGAGAGCGTGTTCGTGCGCCTCGTCGATCTGATCAAGGAGATCGTCAACCACCTTCGCGGCTAAAGGAGAGATCATGAGCGAAGAAGACAAGATGCCCGACTGGAAGGGCTACGGGATTGACCAAGCGGTTGTCGAGCGGTGGATCCGCAAGACGTTCGGCGACAAGATTTTCGAGACAAGGAAGAGCGAAGCGCGCGCGTACTCGAAGAGGCGATCGAGCTGTATCAGGTGCTCGCGGGCGATCCGATCGTCGCGCGCAAGAAGGCGCACAATATTGTGGACCGCGTCTTCGAGAAGAAGGCCGGTGAGTTGAAGCAGGAGATTGGCGGCGTCATCGTCACGTGCTCGCGCTTTGCGCCACGTTGGCGCGCGCCTCGATGAAACGGCGTCCGCCGAGATTGCGCGGATTATGGGCGTTCCCCGTGAGAGCTTCCGCGCCAAGCAGAACGAGAAGGCCGCCGCAGGGGTTGCGGCGCGTCCCGAGTGACCGTCTTGACCTGACCTCAAGAATGCAATTAACTGCACTTCAAAGAAACAAAGCGCGGAGCTGTTAATGAGAAAAACCCTTGCTACGTCGCTTGCGCTTGGTATCGCGTTTACGTCGCATGCCCTGTCCGATCCGCTGTCGGACAAGCTGTCGGCGCTGTTGAGCGGGCAGTCGCTGGCGGCCGAGCAGGTGCAATCTCACCAGCGCAAGGTTGGTCGGAAGCACTTCGACGTCCCGCCTGTTCGCGCAAGAGCCATGCGGGCGTCGTTCTACGGCGGCGGCCCGCGCAAGTATGAGCCCAACAGCCACACCGCGAACGGCGAACGCTTTAACCAATGGGCAATGACGGCGGCGCATCGAACGCTCCCTTTCGGGACGCGCCTGCACGTCTGCTACCGGGGCTGCGTCGTCGTTCGCATCAATGATCGCGGACCCGCCGCGTGGACCGGACGGTCGCTCGATCTGTCTCGCGGCGCTGCGACCGTTATCGGGCTCGTCGGCCCCGGGACTGGTCTCGTCAGGGTTGCTCAGTTGGACTGAATTTGGCATGAGGGGGCGGACTGATTTGTCTGCCTTGTTTTTAAGCGTACCTGCTAAGTCCTCAGCATAATGTGCCTATACATTATGCAATTAGAGGGCGCCTCTAACCAAAAACAACAAGGAGGTTGTTGTGGGGGATGTTATAGGAAAGCGTAAGGATATTAAGATGTTGAATGCGGTGAGTTCGGCGCTGCTTGGGGTTTGCAGCCTCCGCAGATACACCCCTATATCCGGCAAGGTTTGCTGCTTCTCTATGCGCTGAAAGACTGCCCTACGACGAAAAAAACAAAGCATTTCGACAGCGCCACGCATGAATTTATGCTGTATCGCGTTGATCCGAGGACGCCGATTGACTTCGATCGCAACCTTTGGGAGCAGCCGCATGTCTCGCCTCTGCTTCGGCGCGCTCGGTTTTCAAATCACCGCCGCTTCCGACGAGACGCGGTTTGTATGATCGACGCCATCGCCGAGAAATTCATCCGACTGGAGCTGACGCCGCTCTTGGCCGACGAATGGGTCGACATGATCCCCGAACGGCAGATGATCGTCTTCCCCGAATATGAGCCGCACGCCTTCTACGACAAGCTGTCGGAGGGGGTTCTGCCGAAGCTTCCGCCAGACGTTGCGCGGCGCTTGAAGTCGCAACGCCTTCCGCACGCATTAACCCAGACAGCCCCCACGGGGGCTGTCTCTCTCAATGCTGCAATTGACTGCCACATTTACAGGGCATGCGACATAAGCTGACCGAAATCTGATCGGGTAAAATACGTATGACGACGATCTCTGCCAAAAGCATCCGCGCCTCGCAACACACTGTCACGGGCGACCGCGTCGACACCTTGCTGCTGCGTTACGCGCACCCCGACAACACGGCAACTTCAAAGGCTTTCGTCAATGCCGTAAAATGTTGCCCGGCGAGTGTCGCTGAGCTATAACCTGCGCGTGCATTTAACTGCACCGTGCAGGAGGCCCTCGTGAGCGACCCGATCTTCAAGTTCGGCGGCAAAATTTACAATGACCTGACCGAGTTCGGGCCTTACACGATGATGCCCTACGCCAAGTTCGCGTCGCTCGCGACGGACGGCTCGACCTTCGACATTACCCGCGCCGTGTCCGCCGACGCAGCCGCGAGCGCGACCGTCGTCGACCAGCTTATGGCAACTCGCTGACCGGCTTCCCGCTCAACAAGGGCGAGAACCGGATTTGCGTCAAGTCGATCACGTCGCTCAGCGGCGCGACGAAGGTGTGGGGCGCTTACTGACGACGGCGACGGAGGCGCATCAATGAAATCGCTACAGCCCGAGTGCGGGGAACACGGAGGCTTTCGCCATCATCGCCGAAGGCTGGAATGAACTGGTTCAGCAGGGCTATACGCCCGACCGGGAGGGGTGTCCGTCAGCCCGTCGACGAGGTCTTTTATGCGGTGAGCAAGGAAGGCGACCTCGTTGGGGTGCTCACTTACAAACAGGAGGCTCGGCGTTGCCCGCGTCACGTTGGCCTATGTCGAGCCCTCCAGCCAGCAAGCGCGGCGTCTTCAACGCGCTCCTGGCCGCCCTCAAAGACCGCTGCCAGAAGTTGTCAAGCCGCATCGACGGCCTTGCCGCACCCAAAACGAGCCGCCCTACGGACTAGCGTTGCCGGTATGTGCAGACGATCCTCTATTCGGTGCCCGTCTGAGCTGGAGCTTGCGATGCCTCAGTCGAACTTTTGGGGCCGCCTGATCGCCAAGCTGCGAGAGGAACAGCGCATCTCCCAAAGGACGCTGGCGTCCCCGGCGAACGTCCCATCGCTGCCACGCTGCGCCGAATTCAGAAGAGGGCACCACGTCCCGCCGACATGGAGACCATGCAGAGCGCTTGCTCACTATCTCGGCTACGAACTCGAAGCCCTGCAGTGCACCACGCCAGCCGAACGCCTCCGGCTCCAAAGTCGCCTCGAAGACAACGCCTCGCGCCTGCGGTTCTCAAGCAAAACGCTTGCTCGTGATGGATTTCGGATTGCTGTCCCGCCGCTGAATGCCAGACTGCAATTCATGGCGCGCTAACCAAGGAGGGCGACGTGAGCCGGGCTCACGAAGCCATGCAACGCCAGATTTCGGACTGGACCGCCCGGCGTCGCCGAATGATGGCGGCTCGGATTATAGAGGCAGGCCAGCAATGTACATCGACGACTTCCTTCGGCCGCGCTGGATCAGGCGAATGATCTATTCCCCGATCATCGCATTCTCTTGCTCGCCTCTCGCGACATAGAGGGCGGGCGCAAGGCGGAAGCCACAATCATGACCAACATGGAGCAGGACGAGGTCGATGTGATGTTCGACAGCCTGCGCATCGAGGGCGTCGAACTGGACGACGCTGTTGTGGAAACGGTGAGGTTGCACCGATGCCATTCCGAATCGTGAGTTCGAGCCTCAAGAACGGCAGGCCCCGCAGGGCGCGAAAATCTTTCGACTGCCGCTCGCTGCGGAACCCGCATAACGTCCCGAAGCCTCCGCGAGTTGACGGGTTTGGATCATGACGTGCAGACCTACGTCATGCGCGACGAAAACGCTTGCGACCTCTACAAGGACGCGCTGTCGGAGGTGCGCGAAGGCGTGACG
>CAVQNJ010000025.1:95000-292251 GCA_963713845.1 uncultured Alphaproteobacteria bacterium | reverse complement strand
CAAACTCGCGGAGCGCGCGGTGCAGCGTAAGGTTCGTCGCTCGCGATCACCGTCCCTGCTCATGGGCTTGATCTTCGATGATCGCGGCAATCCCATGAGCCCCAGTCACGCCAACAAGAAGGGCGTGCGTTATCGCTATTACGTCTCGCAGGCGATCCTGCAGAACCAAAAATCCGAGGTCGGGTCGGTCTGCCGTGTCTCCGGTCCAGACATCGAAGCGATCGTCGTCGAGGCTGTCCGGCAGGCGATCGCTGATGGGAACGTTTCGGCCAACCATCACGACGGCGATCGACGCGCTGCCGCGGACGAAGGCGATCAGACAATAACCGCGGCGGTCGCGCCGGCGGTCGCCGCCGCCTCTCCGGCGAACGACCGGGACCTGATCACGCGTCACGTCGCACGCATCGTTCTGCGCCGATGCGCGATCGAGATCACCATGAGCGAGGCGCAAGACGAACCCGGCGACGGCTTACGCGCTTCAGACGTCGCGCCAGCGCTCGCCGACACAAGACGATTGATTAGCGTCCCCTGGTCGCCGCCAGTCGCGCAACGGAGAAAGGGGATCGTCCATCAACCCGCGTCCGATGTTCGCGATCCCAGAGACCGGGACACGCTGTTGACCGCGATCGCCAAATCCCGATCCTGGATGGACGATCTGATCGACGGCAAGGTTCAGTCCTTTGAAGAGATTGCCGATCGTGAACAGAAGGTCGTGCGCCATATCCGATTCCTGGCGCCGCTCGCGTTCCTGTCGCCGCGCATCGTCGCTGCGATCGCCAATGGCGATGTTCCCGCTGGCGTGACCGTGAGTGGGCTCGTTCGGTCCCTGCCATTGAATTGGGCGGATCAGGAACAGCGATTCGGCCTGCGCTGAGCTTCGCCACCGCCGCCTCTCTCCAATCGATCCCAAACGCTTGGCCGCAAATCCACTCTGTGTGCGTTCGATTGAGCGCGTCGGCTGTGGAGCCGTCCTTTTATCAGGCGCGACCTCATGCGAACCGCCTCTTCGCCAAATGCGAACCGGTCTCAGCAATGAAGGAGCGAAAATCCCGGAGATTGGAAAATGGCCGTCAGAGACTGGGTCCTAAATCCGGCCAGGAAACCGCCTCAACCCACTTCTCAATGGGTGCAGAGACACTTTAATGCGGCGCAACCCTCTGACTTTACGCCCGCTCAACGAAAACAGGAGAAAGTCTCCGCTACCGCGGAATGCGTGGCTGGGGCGGGAGGATTCGAACCTCCGTATGGCGGAATCAAAATCCGCTGCCTTACCACTTGGCGACGCCCCAAAAACGCTAGTTCTCAATAATGCCGAGACAGCTCGTCTGCAAGCGGGCTCTCGGATTGGCCCGGCGCAAGAAATAGACATGGCCGCCAGCGCGGTTAAAGCGACTGGCGGGGCGGCGGACGACGGGCAAAGAAGAGCTCGGGCAATTCGCCGTAGGTTGAGGCGAGGCGTCGAAAGGCCAGATAAGGGATCAGGACCAAAAACATGAGAATGGCCGAAGCGAAGACCTGGGAAAGACTTCCCCCGCCAATCTCGCGCAGGACCTCTTTCGCCGCGCGCCCGTGGAAATAGCCGACAGCCAGTTCCTCGATAAGGTTCAGCACGATCAGCGCAACCGTGAACAACAGCGCTCTCTGCAGAATCTCGACAATCAAGATCCCGCCGCCTGTTCTTTTGTCGCCCAAACGCAGAGCCTCGAGCACAAGGATGAATTTTCCCAAAATCAACGCCTTGATGGCCGCGAAGCCAAATGGCGCAAAGGCGACCCCGACGCTGCCGAGCACCGTCGCCTTATAGAATAAAAGGGCGCTAAACCAGATCAGGAGATAGGCGCATATTGTCAGATATGCGATCAACTCGTGGCGCGCGC
This sequence comes from uncultured Alphaproteobacteria bacterium, assembly GCA_963713845.1. Lineage (GTDB taxonomy): Bacteria > Pseudomonadota > Alphaproteobacteria > Rhizobiales > Beijerinckiaceae > Methylocystis. The sequence continues at coordinate 290,374 of CAVQNJ010000025.1, read as the reverse complement.
GCTGCGCGAGAGTCGGATGTGCTCCTCCCTGCGCGGGCGGACTGGCCACAGTCGCTTTCCGCGCGCTCGGGATCGAGCCGATTTTTTTCTCGAACACGCTTGAAAACGTCGGCACCTCGCGCGCGTCGGTCCACTCCGACATGCCCGCCCGCCAAACGAAGAGCGGCAGCGGCGCTTCCTTTATCTTATTGGCTATTTCCGCTGCTGAAACCGGCCCGACGCTCTGACCATTCTGCTCGTAGTGCCACTCTGCTTCCATTGGATATCCCTCGCCGCGCGCGTTTGAAAACAGGTCCATGGACCATGGCTGGTAAGAAGGCGCAGAGGCTTATAGCAAAATTCTGACAGACCTTCTCAGCTGATATTCATGCTGGGGCGAGCAGCAGGCTTGTCTCGCTTCTCGAGACGCCCTCGATCGTTCTGACGCTCGAGAGAACGCGGTCAAACTCGGCAAGGCTTTCGACGTCAATCTCGGCGATAAGGTCGAAAGCGCCATTCGTGCTGTGGAGCGCGTGAATCTGCGGAAGGCCGCGCAGCGCTTGGATGACGCTGCGCGTGCTCTTCCCGGCTACTTCGAGCATCATAATGGCGCGAATTCGGCCCGACGCGGCAATGTCCTTGACCCGTACAGTGAAGCCGAGGATCACGCCGGACTCGATCAGTCGGTCGATACGGTTCTGAATCGTGCCACGAGAGACCCCCAGCCGCTTCGCGAGCTCGGAAAGCGAGGCGCGACCATCCACGCGCAGCGCTGCGATCAAACGATGGTCGAGATCGTCCAAATTCTTGTGCCTCTGACGGTTTGCTGGATATTAATAGCTATTTGAATAATAAAATGCAAAAATTTGCAACATATTACTATTTTTGTCAGCACCGGCGCATCTTAGGATGTTGCGGCAAACGCTTGGAGTCTCCCAAAGGCACCGAGGCCTCTGGGCCTCTCGAGTCTGGATCGATGAAATGGCCGTCTACCTCAATCCTCAAGACATCGCGCTGATCGTCGCCGACATCGGCATCGGCGCGTTTTGGCGTCGCATGATCGCCTATCTCCAGGCGGATTTCGAGCGCTGGCGAGTCTTCGACAAATCGCCGCGCTTCGCGCGACATTCAGCGCGCGGCGTGATCGAGCTCATGCCGATCAGCGATGAAGATGTCTTCGCCTTCAAATTCGTCAACGGCCACCCGGACAATACGGCGCAGGGCCTGCAAACCGTCGTTGCCTTTGGAGCGCTCGCCGATGTGGCGACCGGATATCCGACATTTCTGACCGACATGACCTTTGCGACGGCGTTCCGGACGGCCGCGACCTCGGCCTTGGCTGCAACGCGTCTTGCCCCGCGCGACTGTCGGACGATGGCGCTGATCGGGCTTGGCGCCCAATCCGAATTCCAGGCCGGCGCGTTCCACGAAATTCTCGGCGTGGATTGCCTGCGCGTCTATGACGTCGACGCGGACGCGACAGAGAAATTTCAACGAAACATGTCGGGCTTTGACGTCGACATCTTGCGCTGCTCCGATGCGGCGCATGCGACAAAAGGCGCCGGGATCATCACCACCATCACGGCGGACAAGAGGCGCGCGACCATACTGACGCGCGACATGATCGCGCCGGGAACCCATATCAACGCCGTGGGCGGAGACTGTCCCGGCAAAACCGAATTGTCGCGCGACCTGCTCCTGGCGTCGGAGATTTTCGTTGAATATGCGCCACAGACGCGGCTCGAAGGTGAAATTCAACAGCTTCCCGCCGATCATCCGGTGACGGAACTGCACGACGTCCTCACCGGTCAGCGACCCGGTCGAATCGCGCAGGAGTCGATCACCGTCTTCGACAGCGTGGGATTCGCGGTCGAAGACTTTTCCGTGATGCGGCTTCTTTACGATCTCGCGAAAGAAACCGGCGTTGGCGGCAAGATAGAACTGACGCCCACGCCGACAAACCCCAAAGATCTCTTCTCTGCGCTTCAGCCGGCCCGCAAACATTCGGCCGCACCGCTTCCGAAACGCCAAACCGTCGACGCCCTCGACGGATCGGGACGAACGCCCCATGAATTATCATATTGAAGCCAAGCCTGCGATCGGCGCGTCGCTCAAGTCGGGCGCGACGCAAGGCCTTCTCATGTGCGATCCCGAGCATTTCGGGGTCGATTACGTGATCAATCCCTGGATGGAAAATCACATCGGCCGCGCCGACGGCGCCCGCGCGCGCATTCAATGGGAAAATCTTCGGCGAAAGCTTGCTGAAACGACGGACGTCGTTCTTGTCGCGCCGCAATCCGGACTGCCCGACATGGTGTTTACGGCCAATGCGGGACTGGCGATCGGCCGAACCGTCGTCCTCGCGCAGTTTCACGCCAAGCAGCGCCGCGAGGAGGAGGGGCTTTTCAGGCGCTGGTTCGAACAGCAAGGGTTCCACATCGCGCCCTGGCCGAGAGACGTCGACTTCGAAGGCGCGGGAGACGCCCTGATGGATCTTGAGCGAAATCTGATCTGGTGCGGATACGGTTGGCGCTCGAGCGCCCGCGCGCCTGCGCTGCTTCAGGAGATTTTTCAACAGGAGGCCGTCGCCCTGAAGCTCCAGGACCCGCGTTTCTACCATCTGGATACTTGCTTCTGTCCGCTTGCCGACGGAACGGTCATTTATTATCCGGCCGCCTTCGACCCGCCATCGCTTGCGGCGATCCGCGCGCGCGTGCATCCCGATAAGCGCATTGAAATCGACGAGAGGGATGCGCAGAGTTTCGCCTGCAACGCCGTCCTCTCGGGCGGCAAAGTCTTTTTGAACGACTGCTCCATTGCCTTGCAAGCACGACTGACAGCGGCAGGTCTTGAACCCGTCGTGACGCCCCTTTCCGAATTTCTCAAAGCCGGAGGCGCTGCAAAATGCCTGACGCTTCAGATCGATCTATCCGCCGCGACCTCTGCGGCAGGCTAAGCACAAGAGCGAGCAGGCCTCTCGCGCGAATTCAGTTCATATGCCATCCGTGACTGACGATGATCGATTCGCCGGTGAGCGCGTTGGTCTTGAAGGCTGCGAGGGTCAATGCGACTTCCGCCACGTCGGAGACCAGCGTAAACTGCTTGTCCACCGTCTCGCCGAGCAGAACTTCTTTGACAACTCGCTCCTCCGATATGCCCAGTTCGGCGGCTTGCTGGGGAATCTGCCTTTCCACGAGAGGCGTCATCACAAAGCCAGGACAAATGACATTCGAGCGCACATTATATTTGGCGCCTTCCTTCGCCATCACCCGTGCGAGACCGAGGATTCCATGCTTTGCCGCGACATAGGCGGATTTGAGGGGCGAGGCTTCGTGACTGTGAACGGAGCCCATGTAGATGAGCGCGCCCGATTTCTGGGGATACATATATTTGACGCAAGCTTTCGTCGTGAGAAACGCCCCGTCGAGGTGGATCGCAAGAAGCTTTTTCCAGTCCGCGAAGGGATACTCTTCGATCGGATGGACGATTTGTATTCCGGCGTTTGACACCAGGACGTCGATTGTTCCGAAAGCGCCCGCCACTGCCTGTGCGCCGGCGTTCACCTGTTCCTCATTGGCGACGTCCATGGCGACGCCAATTGCGACGCTCGCGTCGCCGAGCGTCGTCGCGGCGGCTTTCGCGGCATCCAGGTTGATGTCGGCGACGGCGACCCGGCCGCCCGCTTCGACGAAACGCTTGGCGATTCCAAAACCAATGCCGCTCGCCGCGCCGGTGATCAAAGACACCTTTCCAGACAAGTCCATGTCGCGTTCCCCAATCAAAGCTTGAGATAGTCGAAGACAACGCGTCCGAGGCCAAGCGTGAGATCCGCAAGGATATGGACGCCAGAGACGATCTCGCGCACGGGCAAGTCTGCGACAGGCGCGAGCGCATGCACGCTGAGATCCAGCGAGGCGGGGCCTGACCACGCTCCCTTGATCGAGAGGTCCTCGAGACGGTAGTCCACCAGTTCCAAAACACGCGGCGAACCATCGACATGCGGGATGATCTTGAGAAGGAAGTTCGGGGTTGCCATGCTCTGGGCGATCTTTTCGCGGTCGAGGACGGCGTGCTTGAATCCCATGACGCCGGTGGCGACGCGCACGGCGCCGTAGTCGAGAGTCCCGACAAGCGCGTCCTTTTCGACGAAGAGCGCGGGCTGCGCGAATTTCTTGGGGAAGCCCCATAGTTCCCGGCCGCCATAGATCGGCGGCCCATCGTTGAGATACATGGCGTGGGTGTAATTGCCCTCGCGCCCATTGAACGTCACAGGGATGACTTGCCCGGATTCCGTGTAGTCCCCGAAGCCGGTCGAATCCGGCATGCGGATGAATTCATATTTTACAATCGGTTCTCTCACCTCGAGCGGCTCCGGCACGACGCGTCGCAGCGCTTCCAGATCCGTCCGATAGGTGACGATGAGATATTCGCGATTTATGAAACGATACGGCCCTTTGGGAAAGGCGGGACTCGTCAGCGGCATGGCGAAGGCGTCGCGCCGCACTTGCTCGATTTTCACATCCCTGCTCCCTCAGCGAGGTCGAATATGGCGACGCCCTCCTCTGGAGGGCGCCGTTCTTTCCAAATCGGATGGTCGAGAGTCTGGGCGACGTCGTCTCGACCGGCTGCCCAATTCTCCAGCATCGTGTGACGCGAGAATTCGTAGTCTTTCGAATTTGTCTCATACGCGGCCCGGCGATGGATGAAATGGACGATGGTGACGGCGGCGGCGCAGCCCATGTCCTGCAAGGCGAGCCAGTCCGGATCGTCTTTCAAGTGATCGGGGAGCTTATCGCCAAGCCGTTGGATCAGGCGCCTGGTCGCCTGCTGGTTCTTGAAGATATCCGTATTCAAGCGCGTGCGACTGGAGTAGCGAATATCCTTCTCCCTTTGTCCGACCTCGAGCAGCGTGTACGGAGCGGTCCGCGCGCGCTGAAGAGATCGACCTGGAACACGCACATGTCTTCGCGGGGGCCGCCGACCTCGAGAACATATTGCAAGGGCGTATTGGAAACGAGACCGCCGTCCCAATAGAGCTCCTGGTCGATTTCGACCGGCGGAAACCCGGGCGGCAGCGCGCCGCTCGCCATGATATGCTCAGGCAGGATTTCCTCGGCGTCCGTGTCGAAATAACGAAAGTTGCCGGTTCGCACATTGACGACGCCGACGCTCAGCCTGACGTCGCCCCCGTTGATGCGATCGAAATCGACGAGTTGCGTGAGCGTGTCGCGGAGCGGCCGCGTCTCATAGACGCTCGCATTCTGAGCCTCACGTGAAAAGAGCAGCGACGGCAGCAAGGGCCGCGGCGTGAAGAACCCGGGAACGCCAAAGGCCGCCGTCGTGGCGGCGCTGAACTCATTGAAAGCGCGCCGCGTCACGAGATCGGTGGCGGGAGGCGCGATCACAAGACGGCTCGACGCCTCCTTCCAGAAGGCCTCGAGACGCTCGACCCGTCGTTCTGGAGGATTGCCGCAGATGATCGCCGCGTTTATGGCGCCGATTGAAATGCCCGCCACCCAATCCGGCGCATGGCCACGTTCGGTCAGCGATTGGAAGGCTCCGGCCTGATAAGACCCGAGCGCGCCTCCCCCCTGCAAAACAAGGACCTCCTTCTCGCCGAAAGTGGTCGTCATTGATACGCGGTTCTCCACTGAGAGCTCGCGGCCCAGTGTCGCGGGCAAAAGGCCAGCAGCCGGACGCGTCGAAAGATCGGACCGCGATGCCCGGGCCCTCCCTGCATTTATCTCAACTCGACGCGGACCGAGTCAATCTTGCCGATGAAGGGGAATGGCGCGGCGTAGGTCGCAACGGGCGACCCCGTGTCTTTTCCCACGTCGAGCGTCTCATTGTAAGAGAGGACGAGATTCTCGATCTGTCCTTCCGCAACGCGCGCGTCATGACGAAGGGCGCCCTTTGGAAGGGAGAGGCGCCCTGTCACATGGCGCGATCCATTCCTTGGCAGCGTGGTGCGGCCAATACGTCGCGTCGATTGCAAAGAAGTGAAAGAACGGCTTCTCCCTCGCGCCGGCGTCCTTTCTGAGCGATCCAATGGCGTTGTCGACGAGCCCAGTGGTCACATGCTTGTTATTTTTGCGCGCCATCCGTGGGATCGACCGGCGTGGCGTTGCGATAGACCCGCGGCGCCCATTGGCTCTCATAACCGGCGAGGAAGTAACCGGCGGCTTCCCCAAGCGAGCCGAAGCCGAGTTGGGGGTGTCGGTGCGACCTGAAAGAAGCGCAGCGCGCGCTGACGGGGAAGGCTTTGTAGCGCAGCCCCTCTTTTGCGGCCGATCGAGCGCGGGTGCTTGCGCGAGCCCTGTGTCCCATCGCAGGCGCAAGCGTCCGCGACGGGATGTTACGCGTGTTTATCTACAACACAAGTATGATTTTCCAGCGACGGGCCTGCACGATCTGCGTTAGCGCAGATGTGCGGGAGCCTGAGGATTGTTCGCCGGATTCGTGTCGTGCTTTGATAAATGCGCGATAAGGCCGCTGTCGACGAGCGGGCGCAATTCCTTCTCCAGCGCGTCGGCGTGTTCTTTGGCGTAGACCTCTTCGCCATCGACATAGATGGCGAATGAGGTGGAATGCTTCGCTTTCTTGGCCGGATCCTCGATCGTCGCCTTCGTCCATTTATAAAGCGGAAAATGCTCGACGCCATGTTTCTCCGCCTCGATCACGTAATTGACGAAGGCGTCGTATTGGTTCCTTAGCGTTGCATTATGTCGGACCAGGACGTCCGTAATGGGTTTGATTGCCGCATTGCCCGGCTCGGTCCGCGCAAGGGCGGCGGCGTCTTCGGCAAGCTTGATGCGCAGTTGATATTCCCATGCCTCGCTCATCCTGTCCTCCTGTTCGATGACTGCTGCCCATGAGCGCATTTTTGTGTTCGCGCCGCTGCGGCCGTCAAGCGCGGGATTCGCAACGACGGAGCGTTGGGGCCGAACGCGCGACGCGACGCGAATGTGTCCGGCCTGGAAAGAAATATAGGACTTTGTGTCGAAAGCTCATCCGCGAACCCGGCCCGGGCCGCGGATCCCCGCCGCCGTTGAGGTTGAGCCTAAGCCAGAAATGCCGCGCGCCGATCCTCCCCGCGGAGTTGAGCAAGCCGACGCCCGCAGGGCCTCGGCATTGAAGCCTATCTAATAGGTAGATTGAAGCCCGCCTGTCCAGCCGAAACCGCACCCTATCGCCGACGGCCGCGGTTTCATTGTCGGCGCTCGGCCTGTTCTCCGCTTTGGGTCGAAAGAGGCCGACGTCGGCGCTATTGTCGACGCGCATGGCCGAGCGCGTGGCCGACGCGTGCAGCATCAACAAGGGGTAACCTCGGGCGGGGGTTGGGCGCAACGCGCGAGCGAACTGCGCCACAACCATCGGGGCGCCGATGGAGGGGCTCAGGCGTCGTAGCTCATGCAAATCGACGGCTTGGACTCGCGGCGCCGCGACGTCCGGGGTCGTGTCGGGCGGAACCGCTGCACACCTGCTCAGGCGCGACAGAGCGATGCGGCGGTCGCCTACCGCGCCGCCGCAAAGTACGGGCGAAGTCGCTCAATAGGCAGGCGACTGCCTATTTTTCGCTCCCATGCTTTTCCATCATGTCGACTAGCGCGGCAGGAATCCGCGCGACCCGGCGGATGAAAACGCGCGGGAGAGAGATGACGACTCCCAGGATTCCATTGCTTTTGGACGCGACAGCGTTGAAATTGATGCTGCTCATGCGACGCTCCGTGAGGCGTTGTCGTTGACGCGAAGAGATGGACGGCAGCAAGGACCGTGCCGGAGATCAGATTTGCGAAGCATTCCTAAATTTCTGATAAACAAGTATTTCTATAGCATTTCGACAGAAATATTTCAGACATGCGCAGCGCGCGCATGCGCGGGCGGTCCATGGAAAGCCGCGCAGGCCGCCGAGCTTGATATCGCGTGTCGACGATCCAGTTTGCGTCTTGCCAGCTTTCCCCGCGCCCGTCGGGGCGTGCGCACCATCGCAGCGAGGCCGCCATGCGCAAGCTTTTACCGGGGTTGATCGTCGCCTGTCTTCTCGCCACGCACCCTGTTCAGGCCCAGGGAACCCAAATGCAGCGCGCCGCCTGCGAGCGGGACTCTCATCGGCTCTGCGCCGAGGCTGAGCCCGACGCGATTGCCGTTGAAAAATGTCTCCAGCAGCACATAGCGCGCTTTGTCGCCGGCCTGCAAAAAACAATTCGGCGGCAAGGCGCGCCGATGATCCGCGCGGGACGGGGGACAAGGACGCGGGCCCGGTTTTATTCCGGCGATCCGCCCGCGACGCGAAGGAACTCACGCGTTAAGGCGAGCGTCTGCGTCCAGTCGAGCGGGGCATTGGGGTAGCCTGCAAGTATGACCGCGACGCCATCGTCAAAGACCCGCGCCTCAAAATCATGGTCGCTTGCAATGGGGCTCATATAAATCTCGCGCGCGCAACTCTTCTTCTGCGCAACGGCGTCAAGGGCGCGCGCGACGATCAGCGCCTCTTGCAATGTGAATTTGCGATCCGGCTGACCGTGCAGTCGCAATGTCGCCAATACGCCAAAAACGCCATGCGCGACGACGACGAGTTCAAAGCTTCGGGACATCAGCGCGCCGCTCCCGCGCCAGAAAATAGACAACAAGCCGTTGAATTCATGGATATTAGCTCGCAAAATCATTTTGGGCGCGGTTCTTGAATGAGCGTTGCCTTCTCGGCCGCGATCGCGAAATGAGCAAATGCCAAACAAACTTCATGCCTGCGCCGACAGCCGGGGCTTGCCGATATGAACGGCCCCCCGGATTCTCTTCCCCTCGACATTCGCGGCTATCACGCGCGCACCAAACATGCGCCGACGCATTATGCGCTCGGGCCCGCCTTTCTCGACTGGAGCGCGCAACCTTCGCCCTACAGGCGCTTCGAGGGCGCGCGAGAGATAAATTTGCCTTTGGTCGAGGGTCCAAGCGCGGCCTTCCCTGGCCCGGCGCTCCACGCCGTTCAATTGGACCGAGAATCGCTCGGCCTTTTCCTCGAACTGGCCTTCGGCCTGAGTGCGTGGAAAAGCGTCGAGGGATCGACCTGGGCGGTTCGCAACAACCCGTCCTCGGGAAATCTGCATCCAAGCGAGGCCTATGTCCTGCTCAATGCGCTCGACGCGGTCGGCGAGAAGGCGGGCCTCTACCATTATGCGCCGCTCCCCCACGCGTTCGAAGAACGCGGTCGTTACGAGACGGCCCGACTTCTCCCGGAAGGCGGCTTCCTCGTCGCGCTCAGCGTGATCCCCTGGCGGGAGGCCTGGAAATATGGCGAGCGCGCCTTCCGCTATTGCCAGCTTGACGCGGGACATGCGATTGGCGCGGCCGCTCAAGCCGCGGCCGGGCTCGGCTGGCGTGCGCATCTTCTCGCCGCCGCGACCGACGACGAGATCGCCGCTCTGATCGGGCTCGACGCCCCCGGCGCGTTCCACAGGCGCGAGGAGGAGCGCCCCGAGGCGCTCATCTGGATTGCAACCGATCCCGACTCGCCGGACGAAATCGAGCTTGCCGCGCTGATTCATTGCCGCAGGGAGCTCTTCGGAACCGCCAACCGGCTCAGCGCTGATCACGACGGCTGGCCACTCGTCGACCGCGCGGTCGGCCTTTGTCGCAAGAATTGCGAGCGCTCGCCCGCGGCGCAACAAGGCCGACCGGCGGCAAGTTTCGAGGGGTCGCCGCAGATCGGCGTCGTCGTCCGCAATCGCCGCAGCGCGCAGCGCATGGACGGGACCACCGTTCTTTCCGCGCAAATGTTTCGTTTGATGCTCGCGGCGACGCTTCCCGGAGCAGCGCCGCTGTTGTCGGCTTTCTCCTGGCCGGCCCGCGTCGCGCTCGTGATTTACGTTCACCGCGTCGATGGGATTGAACCGGGGCTTTATCTCCTCGCGCGCGCGCCGGAGCTGGAAGTCGGCTTGCGCGCGGCGCTTTCGGCGGATTTTGCCTGGACCCCGCTCGATCTCGGCGGAATAAAGCTCTTTACGTTGCGTACAGCCTCAGTCGAGAAAGAGGCGACCCGCGTTTCCTGTCTTCAGCCGATCGCGGGCAAGGGTTGTTTCAGCCTGGCGATGATCGCTGATTTCGATAGATCGCTCGATGACGAAGGCGCTTTTGCCTACCGCCGTCTGCATTGGGAAGCCGGATTGATCGGGCAGGCGCTTTACCTGTGGGCCACAGCGGCGGGCCTCGCCGGAACGGGGATCGGCTGCTTTTTCGACGACGAGGCGCATCGCTTTCTGGGCCTGACGTCCGGTGAGACGAAATTTCAGGATTTGTATCATTTCACGATCGGCGGCGCAGTCGAGGACCCCCGAATCCAGACCCTGCCGCCCTACACCAAAGAGCGGCGCACATGAACATCGAGATCGAAAAGAACCACGTCGAAGCCCTGATGGCCCGTTTCTCCGCCCATGCAGGCCTTGCTGCGCAATTGCGTTTCTCCGATCGGGTCGAAATCGATCTCGATCATCTGTCCCAAGCCGAGCTGGATTTTCTCGAAGAGCGCTATCGCGCCGCCGGCCCCGAACAGCGCACGCGCGCCGCGCAGATTGCAACCCTGCGCGCCGCGCTCGCCGCGCAGGGCCCGCGCTTCGAGAGCGGCGATCTCGAGGAGGTCCTGCCGGCGCTCGTGCGTTATCTCACAAGCGCGCCCATACACGGCTGGCTGTTCTCGGCGAGCGTGGCCGCAAAGCCTCTGCCCTATCTCGTGACACGGCTCGATTACATCCCGGCCTCGAACGACGAGGCAGGCAAAATTCTCATCGAGATGAAAGCCAACGCCAAAGGCACGCTGCAATCGGCGGCGATTCGCATCATGGCGGCCGACATCGTCGGACGCACGGTGAGTGAAATTCTTGCGGCGAAGGGCTATCTGCGCGAGACGCCCGCACTCGTCGAGGCCTTTGACGCCGCGAGCGAGACCTATTTCGATTGGCGCGGGCGTTATGGTCAGCAATTCAGCGGCAAGGGGACGGGGTTCCACGCTGAAGACCCGAACGCCACCCACCGTGACACAGACTGGGCGCGCAAGGACATTATCGTGCTTTCGACGAGCGGCGGCGAAGCGCGCCTCGTCAACGACGAAGGCGTGCTGTCCGCCCGCAGCCTGACGCTCGAGGCGGCGGGCGACCTTCTCGGCCATTTTCTGCGCAAGGCAGGCAAGAGTAACCGTTTCGCCGCCGAAGACGAGATCGCGCATTTGCGCACGCAAATTCCCGAAGGTCTCTTCACGCGCATCCCTGTGCATCCCTATATTCTTGTTTTCCATCTCGACCTGCACCATCATCTCTGGGTGCATGTCGACGAGCTGAAGCCGTATCGCTATCAGCCGGAACTCAAACAGAAGCTTGTCCTTCCTCCCGAACAGACGGATCTTATCGATATTCTGACGGCGGAGATGGACGTGCTGATGGACGATATCGTGCAAGGAAAATCCGGCGGCACGACAGTGCTCTGCGCCGGCCCGCCGGGCGTCGGGAAGACCCTGACCGCGGAGGTCTATTCCGAAATCATTCAACGCCCGCTCTATCGCGTACATTCAGGCCAACTCGGTCTCAACGTCGGCTCGATGGAGACCGCGCTGAAGGAAATCCTGACCCGCGCGCAGCGATGGGCGCCGTCATGCTTATCGACGAAGCGGATGTTTACATCAAGCGTCGCGACGACAATATTGCGATGAACGCGGTCGTCGGCGTCTTCCTGCGCGTTCTCGAATATTTCAACGGGCTGCTCTTCCTGACCACCAATCGCGTCGACGACATCGACGAGGCGATTGTCTCACGCTGCATTGCGCTGATCCGCTATCATCCGCCCGACGCCGAGGCCAAGCGACGCATCTGGGAAGTCATGGCTGCGCAATTCGACCTCACGTTGGACGCGCAGATGATCGGACGTCTCGTGCGCGCATTTCCGCAAGCGACGGGCCGCGACATCAAAGGTCTCGCCAAGCTTGTCGCCAAGTTCTGCCACCAAAAACAGATCGCGCCCGATTTGGGCGCCTTTCAGCGATGCGCCGTCTTTCGCGGACTCGATATGCACTCCCCGGGCGCGATCGAGAGCGAGCGCGCGACATGAACGGCGGCGGGGCCGCTCAATGCGCGAGGGCGGGGGCCGCGCCAAGACGAACGCGGCGCAAAATCGCGGCCAGCGGGATCACGATCGCCGCGAGCAACATCAACATCTCAAACGCGTCGATATAGGCGAGCAGCGATGACTGGGCCCTCAATTGGCGCCCGATCCACTCCGTCGTCTGATGCTGCGCCAGATCGCCCGAGGCGCCGAGCGAGAGGAAAATCTCATTGATGCGCCGAAGCGCCTCTTGATATTGGACGCTCGAAGGCGTGATCGCCTCGGACAGGCGCGCCATGTGAAACTGCTCGCGATGCGCCAGGACATTTTGCGCCAGCGACACGCCGATCGACCCGCCGACGTTGCGGGCGACATTGATCAGCGCCGACGCCTGATCTGTCTTCTCGGGCGGAACCCCGTCATAGGACGCCGTCGTGATGGGAATGAAGATGAGCGGCAAGCCCATTCCGATATAAATACGGGAGCGCGCGAAAAACCAGAAGTCGAGGCCGCCATAGAGCAAGGTGAGATTATACATCGAAAGAGCGACGATCGCCGCGCCGGCCATGATGAGATATTTCGGCTGCACGCGGCTCGAGAGGCGTCCGACGACGAACATCATCGTCATGGTCATCAAGCCGCCCGGCGAGAGGACGAGCCCGGCGAGCGTCGCTGAATAGCCGAAGTTGAGCTGCAAAAGCTGGGGCAACATTTGCGTCGTTGAGATCAGGATGGCGCCGATCGCCATCATCACGTAGAAACACGCGCCGAATTGCCGCGATGCGACCATCCTGACGTCGACGACGGGATTGGGATGCATTGCTTCCCAGGGGACGAGCAGGAGAAACGTAACAAGACTGGTGGCGGAGAAGGCGCGGATAAACGTCGAGGCGAACCAGTCCTCGATCTGGCCGCGGTCGAGCACGACCTCGAGACTGCCAAGGAAGGCGGACACGAGAATAAACCCCAACAGATCGAAAGCTTCGCTCCGCGCGCGCACGCGCGTCTCCCCAATGACGATCATGACGAGAGCGATCGACAACAGCCCGACGGGACCGTTGATGAGAAAGCACCAATGCCATGAAAGATTGTCCGAGAGCCATCCGCCCAAAGTGGGGCCGATGACCGGCGCGACGACGACGGCGATGCCGAAAAGCGCGAATCCTTGCCCACGCTTTTCGGGGGGAAAGGCGTCGGCCAGGATTGATTGGGAAACGGGGACCATTCCCCCGCCGCCGAGGCCCTGAAGGATTCGGAAAATTAGGAGCGAGCGAATGTCCCACGCGAACCCGCACAAAATAGAGCTTGTCGTGAAAAGCGCCAGACAGATTATGAAGAAGCGCTTGCGGCCGAGTGTTTGCGCAAGATGTGCGCTGGCGGTGAGAACGACGGCGTTGGCGACGAGATAGGTCGTCACGACCCAAGTCGCCTCATCCGCTGAAACCGCCATGCCGCCGGCGATATAGGGTAGCGCGACATTGGCGATGGTGGTGTCGAGCACCTCCATGAAGGTCGCAACGGAGACGACAATCGCGATCAGCCAGGGATTTCTCGCCGACGGCGAGGGCGTTGCGCCACTCATCGCGAATCCATGAGGCGTTCATAGTATGAGCTTTCGGGGACGACGCGAACAGTCGGCACCACCGACATGCCAGGGCCGAGCGTTATGTCGTTCGGCCGGTCGTCGATGGCGATCTTCACCGGGACGCGTTGAACGATCTTGACGTAATTTCCGGTAGCGTTCTCGGCCGGAAGGAGAGAAAAAGCGGCGCCGGAGCCCGGCTGGATGCTGACGACGCGCCCTGTCAATTTCGTTCCGGGATAAGCGTCAATTCTTATTTGGGCGGGCTGCCCGGCGCGCATCCTGTCCAACTGGGTTTCCTTGAAGTTTGCCGTCACCCAAATCTCGTCGGGCACGAACATCGACAGGCTGGAGCCAGCCTGCGCGAGCTGGCCGACCGCCGCGGTCAAGCGCGCGATTCGACCCGGCTCGGCCGCCGTCACGGTCGCGTAAGAGAGATCGAGTCGCGCCCGGTCGACCTGTGCGTTCGCCTGAGCCACATTCGCCTCGGCGCTTTTGCGCTGCGCTTCGAGCGAGGTCACGGTCGCGCGCGCCGCTTCAACGGCTTCCGTCGCGCTTTGTCGTCGCGCCTGTTCCTGCTGCAGGGTGGACGTCGCCTGTTGCTCTCTCTGGACGGTCCCAGTCCCCCGTTGCGCAAGGGCCTGCGAACGCGTGGCCTCCTCCTGGGCGAAACGTAGAGCCGCACGCGACTGATCAACTTGCGCGCGGGAGGCGCCAGTCTGCGCCTGTTGAGCTGCAATTTGCGCGTCGAGATTGCGGATGCTGGCTTGCGCCGCCGCAAGCTGAGCTTCCGCGTTCGCCAAAGCGATACGATAGTCGCGAGGGTCGATCCGCGCGATCACCTCTCCCGCAAAGACATGTTCATTATCCGTCACCAGAACGGCGGTAACGTAACCTGACACTTTCGGCGCGATGGAATATTGCCGCGCGTCGAGAACGGCGTCGTCCGTAGTCTCGAAACGGCTTGCGTGATCCCAGTAGAGAAACGTCGCGCCCGCAAATATCAGCGCCGTGAAAAGTCCGATCGCGAGGACGACCCTATGACGTCCGACGAATCCGCGCGCAGCCGACTCGTCCGCGACGGCTGGCGCTTGCTCGCGGGGATGCGACGATGGCGCCGACTGCATCTGTGACATTGACCGCGTCGTCCTGCAAACTTCGGACGCCTCTGTTTTATCCAACCGGGCTCGTCATTGCGCCATCCTTGACGGCTCGCGCCGTCTTATCGCGGATTGTCGGGCGCGCGTCTCGACGCGGGCGATGATTTCTTTGCCGTCCGCTCATCAAAGATAAGGCGTGAAGTAAAAGGTCAAGAAGATAGCCAGCCACATCCATGCAATGCCTACAGATCGCCGTGATCGAGAACGAGGCATGGCGTCGGGCGCGTTCTACGATCGCTTGGCTTGCGCGTCGCGGGAACTGCGGCGAAGTCATAGACTGGCCGCCACGCGATTATTCGCGCGTCGGGCCGACCGCGACATTCGTTCGATCGCTCAGCTTGCTTGCGCGATCGGACCACATAGTTAGCCCTGATCCGGCGCGCCGGACATCGACGGGAGTTAACGATGGACAGGAAGTTCTTCATAGCGGCGCTCGTTGCGCCATTGGTCGCATTCGCCCCGGTTTCGGCCTGGGCGCATCATTGTTCGACCCATCACAAGCACCACGCCCGTGGGGCTGATAAGCAGTCCTATGGCTCGAGCCAGTCAATGAAACAAAAGCGCGATCAGGACATGAATTCGCAAGACAACACCACGGGGACAAACGGCCAGGGCGCGGGCGGAAGCGATCAGAACGGCAGCCGTCGGCAGGGAATCTGACGATCACGTCGCGGTTTTGGGCTCCGCAATGGCGGCGGGCAATATAACACGCACGATCAGTCCATGGGGCAGCCGATCGATCAGTTCGACGGTTCCCCCGTGGTGATTGACCAGGGTGCGCACAATCGACAAACCAAGACCGAATCCGCTGCGACTGTCTATCGTGCGCCCGGGCTCGCCTCGCACGAAAGGCTCGAACACCGACTCCTTCTTGTCGTCGGCTATTCCCGGCCCATCGTCGATCACATCCACCTGAATCTCGCCGGTCCCAGTCTCCTGCATGACGATTTCGACTTTATGGGCGTGATGGACGGCGTTTTCCACGAGATTGGTGAAGACGCGTTGCATGTCGGTCAGCGAACCCAGCATCATTTGGTGGCGACCGCCAGAGCACGAGACGTCGTGGCCGATATCGGCGAATTGATGGGCGACGGTTTGTAATACGCTGTCGAGATCCATCAGGGAATAATCGGATTTGTCGCTTTCGGCGCGCAAGTGCTGCAAGTTTTTATGCAGCATCGCGTCCATCAGACTAATGTCCCGCAACATCTTGGTGCGCAGGGTCGCGTCCGATATGAATTCGGTTCGCAGGTTCAGTCTGGTGATGATCGTCTTAAGGTCGTGACTGACGGCCGCGAGCACCCTCGAACGCGCGGCGATCATTGTCCGAATTCGTCCCTGCATGCGATTGATGGAGCGCGTCAGCTCCCGGATTTCACTCGGACCGCGCTCATCGAGCGGCTGATCGCCCTCACCGTCCCCGGTAAATTGTTCTGCATGGCGCGCGAGCGTGATCAGCGGTTCGACAATGCCGTTTGACGCCCACAAAACGAGGACGGAGGTGCTGAGGAAGAACAGGAGGGCCGAAAGCGCCCAGGGCGTCAACAGGAACGGCGTTCCCGGCTCCGGCTGCCAAAGCCACCGCCAGACCGACCGGGGCGGCTTCTGGTGCTGTGAAATGGAGACGAGCGCGTATCCGCCTTTTCGCAAGTCGACCGCGATTTCGCCGGGCGCGCGGTCGATTGGCGCTTGAGCCGCAAAGACGCCTGCCCCGTTCCACAGATCGGAGCGAATGAGGCGAATTTCATTGTTGAATTCCCGGTCGCCGACCTCGACGGGATCTGGTCGCACGTCCATGAGCCGAATGTTCGCGAAAGGAACGGCGCGCGCGAATTCGCGCAGGAGGTCGTCGCGCGCATCCACGGGAGCCGCGTCCAACGCCAGTATGATGCTCGCAATGAAATCGGTTTGGTCAACGATGTGACGGCGCCCTTCGACGTCGAGCACATGAAAAGTGACGAGCACGATCGTCTGGAAGGTTACGATCGAGACGAGGATCAGGAATGTGATTTGGCCTGCGAGACGATCGGGTTGCAGATCGTCGCATGAGGCCTCTGAGCGTCATGAGCGCGTCACGGGGGCAGAAAGCATGTAGCCTTCCGATCGCACTGTCTGGATGAGCACGGGGTTTTTCGCGTCTTTTTCAAGTTTCTGTCTGAGCCGGCTGATAAGGACGTCAATGCTTCTCTCAAAAGGTCCGGCGGTCGGGCCATGAGTCATGTTGATGAGCTGATCGCGCGTCAGAACCCGATTGGGATTCTCGCAAAAGGCGTGCAGAAGATCAAACTCCGCCCCCGTCATCGCAACTTTGGTTCCGGTCGGCGCCACGACCTCGCGGGCCAGCAAATTCACCCGCCAGCCGAGAAACTGAAACGCCTGGTTTGGCGGCCCTTGCTCATTATGCTCCTGCGGTTCAACGCGCCGCAAGACCGCACGGATTCGCGCGAGCAGCTCACGTGAGTTGAACGGCTTGACGACGTAGTCGTCCGCGCCCATCTCGAGGCCCAGAATTTTATCGACGTCCTCGCCTTGAGCGGTCACCATGATAATGGGAATATTAATGGACGCGCGAATCCGCCGGCAGATAGAAAAACCGTCTTCGCCGGGCAAGTTGATGTCGAGAATGACAATGTCGAATTTCTCGCCCGCGAGCGCGGCGTCGAGGGCCTCGCCATTGGCGACGCGCATGACGTCCATCCCGTTATTCAACAGATACCGCGAGATCAATTCCCCGATTTCGTCGTCGTCCTCGACAATTATGACCGAGTTGCGACTGGTCATGCTGCGCTGTTCCTTTTCAAGTTCGGGCCATCGGTAGGTTTTCGCCTATACCGCTACACTTGTTTGTTGTCCGGCTCTTGCGGCGCGTCGCCGCCATTCGGAAACAGTTTGGAAACATTATGCTGCGCTGCGAAAAACTACAGAAACAGGGCCTTGAGAGGTTGCTGTCGCCCGAACGTCGCGAGGAATCCAGATGCATTCACAATTCCGCTTTGCGGCGCGGTCGACTTCTTGCACCGCTCCATCCGATCCCGACCCGAGGATCAGTGGGGCACGCAAAAATGCCTATCAAATAGGCGTTTCGATCGCTAAAAAGGCAAAAAAGCCCGCGGGCTGACCCTCGCGCCGAAATCTGGAAGGCGCAGGGCCGTTTTGCTGTTGGCGTGATTCATGCCTTGCCCGCTGTGGCGGAACGGCGGGCTCGCTCCCAGCCATCGTACTTCTATCCGAGGGACCGTCGCAGATGACCATCTCAACGCCTGTTTACGAGACATCATTGCCCAAAACCGGACTGGCGGGGCTCGCCGAAAGCTGGCGGGCCGATATTGTCTCGGGCTTCCTGGTCTTCCTTATCGCGCTGCCGCTCTGCCTCGGCATTGCCATGGCGTCGGGATTCCCGCCCCAGGCGGGCATTATCACCGCGATCGTCGGCGGCCTGCTGGTGTCGCGGATCAATGGCTCCTTCGTTACGATCATGGGCCCGGCGGCGGGCCTGATCGTCGTGATTCTCGACTCGGTCCAGGAGCTCGGCGCCGGCAACGCCATGGCGGGCTATCGCCTGACGCTCGCCGCGATCGTCTTTGCGGGACTGATCCAGATCGCGATGGGCGTGATGAAGGCCGGCAAGATGAGCGCCTTCTTTCCGGCGTCGGCCGTCCACGGGATGCTCGCGGCCATCGGCATCATCATCATGTCCAAGCAGATCCATGTCATGCTCGGCGTAAAGCCGGACGCCCAAACCCTGTTCCAGACGATTGGCGCGATTCCCGCGAGTTTCCGGGACATGAATCCCGAGGTCGCCACGATCGGCTTCCTCGGCCTTGGCATTCTGGCGCTGTGGACCTTCGTCGGGAATCCGCGGATCAAAATGATTCCGGCGCCCTTGCTCGTCGTGCTCGTCGGCATGGCGCTGGCGAAATACTTCGACCTTGAGGACGAGCACAAATACCTCTTCCTGCCGACCGCCGTCTTCCTGCCGCACCATGAATTCACCATTGGCCCGAAATTCTTGGTCACTCTGCCGGAGAATTTCTTCTCCGGATTCGCTTTCCCGGATTTTTCGCGCGTCGGCCAGTTTGTTTTCTGGCAGCAGGTCGTCACGATCGCGCTCGTCGGCAGCCTCGAGAGCCTCTTGAGCGCGGCGGCCGTCGATAAGCTGGATCCTTACAAGCGCGTCTCCGATCTCAATCGCGACGTCGCTGCGGTGGGAATCGGCAACACGCTCTGTGGCCTCATCGGCGGCTTGCCGATGATCGCCGAGATTGTCCGAAGCTCCGCCAACGTCAACAATGGGGCGCAGACGGGATGGGCCAATTTCTTCCATGGCCTCTTTCTCCTCTTCTTCGTCGCGTTGTTCCCGAAAGTCATTCACGAGATCCCGCTTTCCTCGCTCGCCGCGCTTCTGGTGTTCACCGGCTATCGGCTCGCGTCGCCGCGTGAATTCAAGAAGACGCTCGAGATCGGATGGGATCAGCTTGGCGTCTTCGTCATCACGATTGTTGGCGTCCTCGCGACCGATCTGCTGATCGGCGTCGCAATCGGCGTCGTGACGGAACTCGTTTTCCACTTCTGGCGCAGCATCAACTGGCTGGACGTGGTCAAATTGAGCCGCACCATCAGCGAGACGGAGCCTGGCGTGTTTCACATACAGGTGAAGGGCGCGGCCTTCTTCGGAAACTATCTCGCGCTAAAGAGCGATCTTGCCGCGATACCGGAACGGAAAACCGTCATCTTCGATCTCTCCGAAACGTCGACGGTCGACCACACCGTGATGGAAAATCTTCATCACTTTTGTGAAGACTATAAGAACAAGGGCGGTCATGCGGAAATACACGGACTAGATCAACTGGTGTCGACATCCAAGCATCCGCTCGCGCCACGCAAACGTAGCGCCTAGGGCTCGTTGCTCAGATAGCACCCAGTGAGGGATTGATGCCGCTCAACTTTGCCCTGCTTTGCGCCAGCGCCCTCCTCGGCGTCAGCGTCGCCTCGATCTATTACCGTGACCGCGAAAATCTGACACGGCTCATTTACACCCTTTGCGGCGTGCTTTGCGCGGCGATCTTCGCCGCCGTCGTCGTTCCCAGGGGCGCGCATGTCTTGTCGACCACGCTGCCCCTTGGGCTGCCCTGGATCGGCGTGCATTTTCGCATCGATCCGCTCAGCGCGTTTTTCCTCGCGGTCATCAATCTCGGCGGCGCAGCGGCGAGCGCCTATGCGATCGGTTATGGCGCTCATGAGAAAAACCCGTTGCGGGTGCTGCCGTTTTTTCCCGCCTTCATCGCCGGCATGAACTTCGTCGTGCTCGCAGACGACGCATTCGCCTTTCTTGTCGCATGGGAGTTCATGTCCCTGTCGTCCTGGGGTCTGGTGATCTCGCATCATGAGCAGGAAGAGAACCGGACGGCCGCGTATATTTATCTGCTGATGGCGAGCTTCGGCACACTCTGCCTTCTGATGGCTTTCGGCGTGTTGGGCGGCGCAACGGGCGCCTATGACTTCACGACGATACGCGACGCGCCGAAGGATGTCTGGAAGATCGGTCTCGTCCTCGCCCTTGTGACGCTCGGGACCGGATCGAAGGCGGGACTCGCTCCGCTTCACATCTGGCTGCCGCTCGCGCATCCGGCCGCGCCAAGCCATGTCTCGGCGCTGATGAGCGGCGTCATGACGAAAGTCGCCGTCTATGGTTTCATTCGATTCACGTTTGACCTGCTTGGACCGCCCTCCTTCTGGTGGGCAATTCATCCTTTGACCTTTGGCGCGCTGAGCGCCCTCGTGGGCGTCCTCTTCGCGACGTTGCAGAGCGACCTCAAAAAACTGCTGGCATACAGCACGATCGAAAACATCGGGATCATCTTCATCGCGCTGGGGCTGGCCCTTGCCTTCAAGGCCAACGGCCAGTCACTGCCCGCCGCGCTCGCCTTCACCGCCGCGCTTTTCCACGTCTTCAATCATGCGCTGTTCAAAAGCGCGCTGTTCTTCGGCGCGGGCGCCGTGCTCGGCGCGACCGGCGAGAAGAATATTGAACGGCTCGGCGGCCTCATCCGGTCCATGCCGCGCACCGCGTTTCTTTTTCTTGCGGCGGCCATCGCGATTTCGGCGCTGCCGCCACTGAATGGCTTCGTGTCGGAGTGGCTCGTTTTCCAGGCCATTCTGCTGAGCCCCTCGCTGCCGCAATGGGTTTTGAAGCTGATAACGCCGGCCGTCGGCGTGACGCTCGCCCTGAGCGCGGCGCTTGGCGCTGGCTGCTATGTTCGGGCCTTTGGCGTCGTGTTTCTCGGCCGTCCGCGCTCGCCGGCGGCCCTGGCCGCGCGGGAGACAGACCCGTGGTCGCTTGGCGCGATGGCGGCGCTGGTGCTTCTATGTCTCTTCGCCGGCATCCTGCCGAGCGTCATGATCGACACAATATCGCCGGCTGCGGTTGACTACGTTGGCGGACGCATGCCCTCGCAGGCCGACATTGCATGGCTGTCAATTGCGCCGATCGCCGAAAGTCGCAGTTCATACAACGGGCTTCTGGTCTTCGGCTTCATCCTGTTTTCGTCCGTCGCCTCGATGCATGCGATCAAGACGTTCTTCCCGCGCCCCGTGCGGCGGTCCCCGCCGTGGGATTGCGGCTACGTCGACCCCAGTCCCGCAACGCAATATACGGCAAGCAGCTTTGCTCAGCCGGTTCGCCGCGTGCTTGGCGGCATCGCGTTTTCGGTGAAAGAGCGCCTCGACATGCCCGCCCCGGGGGAAACGCGAGTCGCGACCTTTACGCTTGAACTGGGCGATCAATTCATGAACCTGATCTACGAACCGCTCGCGCGCGTGGTCTGGTTTGTGGCAGGGAGGCTCAACGTCCTAAACTTCCTGTCCATCCAGGAATACCTCGGGCTCGTCTTCGTCGCTCTCGTTTTCCTCCTCATCCTCGTGGCGCTATGACCTTCCTTTTCGATCTCTTGACTCAGGCCGCGCAAATGGCCCTGGTCCTTGCGCTGTCGCCCATCCTCATCGGCTTCACCCGCAAAGTGAAGGCGCGCCTTCTACGCCGGCGCGGCGCGTCTATTCTGCAACCGTGGTACGACATCATTCGTCTGCTGCGCAAAGACGTCGTGTTGGCCCACGACGCCTCCTGGCTCTATCGGGCGGCGCCCTACCTCATCTTCGGGACGACCTGGGTGGCCACCGCCCTTGTGCCGACCTTCGCCACGGGACTGATGTTCAGTTGGATCGCGGATCTCATCGCGCTTGCAGCATTGCTCGGGGCTGGCCGGTTTTTTCTCGCGTTGGCCGGGATGGACGTTGGCACGAGTTTCGGCGGGATCGGCGCGAGTCGCGAGATGATGTTTGGCTCTCTGGCGGAGCCTGCGACGATCATGATCGCTTTCATCGTGTCGCTCATCGCCGGCTCGACGCAACTTTCCGAGGTCGCCGCCTACATGGCGTCGGATTTCGCGCTGCGGGTTTCCGTCCTGTTCGCGCTCATTGGCCTTATCATCGTCGCCATCGCGGAGAACGGGCGTATTCCGGTTGACAATCCCGCGACCCACCTGGAACTGACGATGGTGCATGAGGCAATGATTCTCGAATATTCGGGACGCCATCTCGCCGTCATCGAACTCGCCTCCGCGCTCAAGCTTCTCCTCTATGTGTCCATCATTGGATGCGTATTTTTTCCCTTCGGCCTCGCGCCGCATGACGCGAGCCTGGCGGACCTGGGCTACGGCGTCTTGAACTATATCGTCAAACTGGCCGTGGGCGGCTTCCTCCTCGCGCTTTTCGAAGTATCGACCGCCAAAATGCGGGTCTTCCGTGTGCCGGACTTCCTCGGCGCCGCGCTGATGCTCGGACTGCTCGGCACATTGCTCGTATTCGTCACCCGGAGTCTTTGATGGAGCATCTCTCCCTCGACGTCGCACAGTTGCTGGCGGGCGGGCTCGTTCTCGTCAGCTTCATGCTGCTCTATCAGGACCGCCTGTCCGGATTGATCAACATCTTCGCGCTGCACGCCTTCGTGCTGACGCTTTCGGTCGCGTGGCAGGCCTATGTTCAAAAGGCGCCGCACCTTTATGTTACGGCGGCGATCGCTCTCGTCTTCAAGGCCATCATCATTCCCTTCAGCCTCCAGGCGATCGTCAAGCGTCTGCGCATTCATCGCACCGTGGAGGTTGTCGGCGGCATCGGCGTCACGATGCTCGTCGGCATGTTCCTGATGGCGCTCTCTCTCGTCGTGATGCTGCCGGCGACGGCCGCCGCCGACCCCCTCGCCCGGGAAGATCTGGCCTTCGCTCTCGCAATCATTCTCCTTGGACTTTTGATGATGGTGACGCGCCGAAACGCCGTCAGTCAGATCATCGGGTTCATGTCGCTCGAAAACGGCCTCATCCTGGCCGCGGCCGGAGCCGACGGCATGCCGCTCGTCGTCGAGATCAGCGTGGCGCTTTCTGTTCTCGTCGCCTTCATCGTGATTGGAATCTTCCTGTTTCGCATCCGGGAACGCTTCGACACCGTGGATCTTTTCGAACTCGACCGGGTGCGCGGAGAACGTCGATGACTTCCGAGGTGTTTATGGTCTCAAACGCTCTGATCGCGATCCCGGTCGCCGCGGCTGTCGTTCTCGCTTTCCAAAAAGACTACAAGCGCGCGGCGCAGATAAACTTCGCCGCCTCCGGCGCAACTTTCTTCTTCGCGCTGCTGCTCCTTCTGAAGGGAGCGGAGTCCGGAAGCTTTCTGTTCGTCGACGACCTGAACATCGTTTTTGTCGTGCTGTCCACGCTCGTCGGCTTCTCGACCAGCGGCTTCAGCGCGAGCTACATTCGCCACGAGGTAGAGACAGGCCGGCTGTCGGCGGGCAATCTGCGCTTTTATCACGCGATGTATCAGACGCTGATGGCCGCGATGAATCTCGCGCTTCTGGCTAGCAACATCGGCGTGATGTGGGTGTCGGTAGAGGTCGCGACATTGACCACGGTCCTGATGGTCGGCATTTACCGTACGCGAGAGTCTCTCGAAGCCGCATGGAAATATTTTATCCTCGGCAGCGTCGGGATCGCCCTGGCGCTCTTTGGCACGATCCTCGTCTATATGTCGGCCGAACCGGTCCTGGGCGAGGGCTATGACGCCATGGTCTGGTCGTCGCTGATGCAGCAGGCGGCGCATTTCAGTCCCCGTTTGCTCAACGTCGCCTTTGTGTTCCTGATGCTCGGCTATGGAACCAAGGTTGGCCTCGCGCCGATGCACGCATGGCTGCCGGATGCGCATGCCGAGGGCCCGACGCCGATTTCCGCCGTTCTGTCCGGATTGCTCCTGAACGTCGCGCTCTACGCGGTTCTGCGATTCAAGATGCTGCTCACAGCCAATGCGGCGGCCATAACGCCCGGGCCGATGCTGATCGCCCTTGGTCTGGCGTCCGTGCTTTTCGCGTCTTTCATGCTGTATCGTCGAGACGACATCAAACGACTGTTCGCCTATTCCTCGATCGAACATATGGGCATCATCGCCTTCGCCTTCGGAGTGGGCGGGCCCCTCGCCAATTTCGCGGGCTTGCTGCACATGGCGATGCACAGCCTCACCAAATCGGCGATCTTCTTTACCGTCGGCCATATCGCGCAAGCAAAGGGCACGCAGAAAATCGCAGACATCCGCGGCTTGACCCAAAGCCACCCCTTGCTTGGCTGGAGTCTCGTCGTGGGCGTCATGGCGATTTGCGGCATGCCGCCGCTGGGCGTGTTCATGAGCGAATTTCTCGTCGTAAGCTCCGCTTTCTCGCGGCAGCCCTGGCTCGCCGCGCCGCTGGTGATCGGGCTGCTCGTCGCCTTCGGCGCGCTGCTGTTGCGGCTGATCGGCATGGCCTTCGGCGAGCCGTCGGAGAGCGTGGGCGAGGTCGAGGCCTCATCGATTCCGCTGTTCGCGCATCTCGCGCTCGTGCTGATCGCCGGGCTTTACCTGCCGTCTTATGTCGTCGTCTGGTTCCAAAACGTCGCGCGGCTACTCGGCTAGGCTCAAAGGAAATGACAATGTTATTCAAGCGAAAGGATCGACCGAGCAGCGCGCCGTCCGCGGCCGGGCCAACTTGTCGCCCCTATCCGCGAGAGACGCTCGACGAATCGGAGTGGATAGCGGCGGCTCAAAATGTTGCGCAGGGCGGCGCCGACCTCCTCAGTCTTTGGAGCGACGGCGCGCGGGTTTACATGGCGCTCGTGGAAAACGGCGCCGCGACGGTCGGGATCGCCGCCTTCGAGACGAAGGACGGACGCTTCCCTTCTGTCGGCCGCCTGCATCCGCCGGCGCTTCGGCTTGAGCGCGCCATCCACGACCTTTATGGACTCGTGCCGGTGGATTCGCCCGACGGGCGTCGCTGGCTCGATCATGGGCGCTGGGGCGTGCGCTATCCGGACGGGCGCGCCGAAGCGCTCGAGACATCCCAGGATCCTTATGAGTTCCTCAAGGCGGAGGGAGCGCCGCTGCATCAGATTCCGGTTGGTCCGGTGCATGCCGGCATCATCGAACCGGGTCATTTCCGCTTCACCGCCAATGGCGAGATCGTCGTCAGGCTGGAGGAGCGGCTGGGCTTTGTCCACAAGGGGCTCGACGGTCTCATCGCCGGCGCGACGATCGCGCGCGCGGCCAGCCTCGCCGCGCGCGTATCGGGCGATAGCACCGTCGCCTACAGTTATGCCTTTGCGCAGGCGGTCGAAGCGGCGCAGGGGGTCGAGATCCCTCCGCGGGCCGTCTGGCTGAGGGCGTTGATGGCGGAGCTCGAGCGACTCGCCAATCACTTTGGCGACATCGGCGCAATCTGCAACGACGCCGCATTTTCATTGATGCTCGCCCAGTGCGGCCTCATTCGCGAACGGCTATTGCGGACCGCCGCCATTTGTTTCGGGCATCGGCTGATGATGGACCGAATCGTGCCGGGCGGCGTGGCGGTCGATCTTTCCGAGGAAGGGATCGCCGCCCTGCGGGAGCTGTTCGACTGGATCGCGCTGCTAGCGCCACGTCTCGTGAGCCTCTACGGCGACACCACGTCCTTGCAGGACCGCACCGTCACGACCGGCGTCATCAGCGGCGAGCTTGTACGCCAATACGCGTGCGGCGGCTTCATCGGCCGCGCTTCGGGTCGCGCCTTTGACGCACGACGGAGCATCGGTTACGCGCCGTATGAGAAGCTCTCTTTCGAGCTCGGAGCCTCGTCGGACGGCGATGTGGACGCGCGGGTATGGGTGCGTTTTGACGAAATTAAGCAGTCGCTTCAAATCCTCGAGCAGATCCTCGACCTTCTGCCGCACGGGTCCATCCGCGCCGAAACCGGCGCGAGCGCCGACTCCGCGGACGAGGGCGCGGCCATCGTTGAGGGGTTCCGCGGCGATATTTTCGTCTGGGTGCGGCTGGGTCGCGACGGGCTGATCGAGCGCGCCCACTTGCGCGATCCCTCGTGGTTTCAGTGGCCGCTGCTGGAGGTTGCGATCAAGGGAAACATCGTGGCGGATTTTCCGCTGTGCAATAAGTCTTTCAACTGCTCCTACTCGGGGCACGACCTATAGAGCCGGGCGCAAAATGCAGAAGTTTCTTCTCCAAGGCCTCTTTCGCAGCGCGCTCACCGAGCCGGCGCCGACTCCTGACGACGCGATGCTTGCCGAGGTTGGACAAGCGCTGGAAAAGACCGCGCGCGAAAAGCTCGGGCGCAGTCTCGCAATCCGCGAGGTCGACGCCGGATCATGCAATGGCTGCGAGCTTGAGATTCATGCGCTCAGCAACGCGTTCTATGACGTGGAGCGGTTCGGGATGCGTTTCGTGGCGTCGCCCCGACATGCCGACGTGCTGATGGTAACCGGCCCCGTGACGAAGAACATGCGCGAGGCGCTCGAGCGCACGTATAATGCGACGCCAGACCCGAAATGGGTCGTCGCCGTCGGCGACTGCGCCTTTGACGGCGGCGTTTTCGCGGGGAGCTACGCATGCGTTGGCCCCGTCTCGAAGGTCGTTCCCGTCGATCTGCACATACGCGGCTGTCCGCCGGATCCGGTTACACTGCTTAAAGGGCTGATTGCATTACTGGAAAAGGCGTCTTAACGGGACGGCCGCCCCCTGCCTCGAGAAGCGGGTCCGACGGCGCGGCGCCTGCGGGACGGCGAATGCGGCAAAGGCGGGCACTTATTCAAGGCGCTGGGCGGCGGCTGGCGGCGCCGTCAAAATCAGCCGCCGCCGGACATCTGTTGGCGCGCGTCCCGGCGCTTCCGGGCGTCATCAGTCGAGCGCTTTGCCGCCGATATCCTGGCAAGCCTGGGCCGACTCCTTGTAGATCCAGCCTTGCCCCTTGCAGCCGTTCAGGCCTTTGCAGGCGTTCTTCGGCGTATGGCAATCGCTCTTACCCTTGCAGCTGTTGGCGCCGACGCAATGCACCCTGACCGGCGTCGGCTCGGCCCTGGCGGCGGGCGCCGTCCCTGCAAGCGCGATGGACACTGCGGCGATGGCGAGCGTCGCACCGTTGATTGAGTTCTTTTTTCACGAGCGTTTCCCCTGCGCCTTGAAGGCGTGGCGCATTCTTGCACCAAAGCCGCGCGACGCGCCAGAGAGCCGTTTGACGCGCAACTCAATGCACCTGGAACTCGCCGTTCACAAGACGTAACTCCGCGGGTTTGATGAGATGAGCATGCGCCACGGTCACCGTGTGCAAGGGCCCGTCGAGACTGCGCGTCCAAAAGTCCAGGAAGTTCTTCAAATGGGGAAAGTGCGGATGGAGATCGTAATCCTGCCAGACATAGGACTGGATTATCCTCGGGTGGTCCGGCAGGCGATAGAAAATATTCGCCGTCGTAAGTCCGTAGCCCTGCATCTGCAAGCTAAAGTCATGTGACGCCATGTATCCATCTCCTGTCGCTGCGCGAGGTTGAAATCTTGCGGCGGCGTGAGAAAGGAAGCAACTCCTGGGCCACGAACATGCATAAAAACAACATGCTAGCAGCGAGTTGACGTGAGTGCTGATTTTCTCGGCGCTCCCCTTGACGCCGCGCCGCTTCGCCCCCAATTCCCTCGCCGGGCTGGCAGGCTGCGCTTTGGGCAATTCGTGCGCCAGCAAGCGACCGCGCCCTCTTTGCGCCATCTTTTCGTCATGCGTCTCCGGGAGCCTCGCCGAATTCATGGTAAAGCGATTCATCCTCCTCTTCGCCGTGCTGATCGCGTCTCCGCTTCACGCCGGAGCCCTTCCTCCGGGGCCGAAGGCTTCGGTTGCGGCCGTGGTGCGCGCGGTGACGCCCGGCGTCGTAAATATTGCGACGAAGCGCATCGAGTTCGATCGAAGTGCCGACGTCCGTAGATCCGGTCTTGCAGGAATTCTTCGAAATTCCGAATACGCGCTTCAAGCGCGAGACGACCTCGGCGGGCTCCGGCGTCATCGTCGACGCGACGCGCGGTCTCATCTTGACAAATGAACACGTCGTGCGCGGCGCTTCCATGATCGAGGTGACGACCAAGGACGACAGGCGCTTTCGCGCTCAACTCGTTGGACGGGACAAGGCGACCGACGTCGCGGTCCTGAGAATCAAGGCGGACAATCTCGTCGCCCTTCCCATGGGGGACAGCCGCGCGCTCGAAGTCGGCGACTTCGTCCTTGCCGTCGGCAATCCCTTCGGATTGGGGCAGACGGTCACTTCCGGCATTGTGTCGGCGATCGGACGAACCGGACTGGGCATCGAGGGCTATGAGGATTTCATTCAGACCGACGCGTCGATCAATCCCGGGAATTCCGGCGGCGCGCTGGTGACGCTCGATGGCCGTCTCGTCGGCCTCAATACGGCGATTCTATCAAAGAGCGGCGGCAGCAACGGCATCGGCTTCGCCGTGCCGATCGACATGACGCGCCGCATCATGCAGCAACTCGTCGAGAACGGAGAGGTGCGACGCGGCCAAATCGGCGTCTCGATCCGCTCCCCGAGGGGAAATCGCAGCGGGGCGGAGATCGTCACCGTCGAGCCCGGCTCGCCGGCCGCGCTCTCCGGTTTGACGAAAGGCGACGTCATCAGCGCCGTCGACGGCCGGACCATCTCCTCACCCGCGCAATTACGCACGCTCCTCGGCGTCTTGCCGGCAGGGACGGAACTCGACGTGCAGTTTCGCCGCGGCGCCGACGCGATGCAGGTGAAGATACGCATCGAAGCGCCACAAAAGGCGGCGGAAGCCGGCGCGGCCCACCCGCATTGAGACGGCGCGCGCGCTACTTCAGCACCACGACTTTCGTTCCGATTTTCGCGCGCGAATAGAGGTCGATCACGTCGTTATTCGTCATGCGGATGCACCCCGACGAGACGGCGGCGCCGATCGTATCCGGCTCGTTGGAGCCATGGATGCGATAATTACTCGAGCCGAGATAAAGCGCGCGCGCGCCGAGCGGATTGTCGATGCCGCCGGGCATGTGGCTGGGCAGGTCGGGGCGCCTTTTGAGCATGGGCGCCGGCGGCCGCCAATCCGGCCATTCGCGCTTACGGGAGACGGTCTTCACGCCCGCCCAGGTGAAGCCTTCGCGCCCGACGCCAACGCCATATTCGACTGCGCGATCATCGCCGAGGACGTAATAAAGCCGGCGCTCGCGGGTCGATATGAGGATTGTGCCCGCCTTATATTCAGGGTGGTTCCAGGCGACGACCTGACGCGGGATCGATTGTTCGCGAAAAAGCGTCAGGAAATCGGCGATGGGGCCATGTGAGAGAGGACTGTCGAGCGCCGCCGCCGGACCGACGAACGCCATGAGGAGACCAATCGCTCCGAGGGCCAAACCGCGCGCCTTCGCCATGAGTTTCTCCCGTGTCGCCATGGGGAATTGATCGTCCAGGATTGCGGCGCAAGTCTGACTGGAACGCTGGGAACGCGAGCGCGAGCATGGCGAAAAGCGCGGGGATTTTATTGTATCGCAGGAAGCCGCAAGGCCTCGACGTGTTCCTCGTCCACCCGGCAGAGCCGGGCGTCGTCGTTGATGGCGAACTCGTCCTGCTCGGCGCTTTCAAACAATGGGGCGCAGAGGCCGTCATCGTCTACGCGGCGCCGGGAGAGGCGAGCGCCGCAAAAGTTTCAAGCAATGCCTGCCGGATAGAGTGGCGAGGTTCAGGGCGGCATACCGACATCCCCGCGGTCGATCGTGGCGGCTTGGTTCAGCCTCGAGGAGGCGGAACCCAAGATCGTCAAGGCCAGCGGCCAGTCCTTACTCTTTGAAAAAATTGCGGCGGCCACGATTGGAGACAGCCAACCGTAAGCTTGACCTTGTAGGTTACCCCGATCTTTGTTAATCGGATTTTGGTCAGGTTTTCTCCTGGCCATCGCGGTGCGGGCGCATGAGGGCTTTCCGACAAACGATCGTGTCCGACGCGCGCACGCTGGCGGCCCTCTCGCCAAGCGTCGAGCGCCCAAAACTCTACCGCCTCCAGGCTGGCGAGTTTCGTCTTACGCACGCTGCGCTCCAGCTGGGTCCGGACCTCGTCCTCGACGATTATTGTCTGCTCAAAGGGGCGCTGCGCATCGGCGGCGTTGTGCTGAGGCCGCAGACCTTCGCGCTTGCATTCATCGAGACCGACGAGGCGCGCATCCAGGGGACCCCCGTGCGCGTCGCAATGGCCCTGTGTCTCGGCGGCGCCCGCCTTGAGGGGGCCGCGTATAGCTCCGGACGCGCGCTCGCGCTGACGATCAGCGAGACGCTCGGCGGTGACATCATTCCGGAGGGCTTGCCGGACATGTGGCGGAGATCAGGGTCGCCGGATAAGGAGACGGTGCTTTTCCCGGTCACGCCCACGGGACTCCGGTTGAAAGAAGCGCTTGAGCGAGTGCTGCGCGGCGCGCAGCAAGGCCGCTTTGGCCCCGACGACCGTCAAGTCCTGATCGAACGCAGCGCCGCGACGCTCCATGAGATCGCAAGCGGCGCCCCCGCGCTGGAAACCCCCCACGCCGAACGCCGGCGCATATTGGCGCGAGACGTTGAGCAACTTTTATGGGAAAGCCCGCTCCTCGGCGTCTCCCGGCGCCTATCCCTCGATGATGCGGCGAAACGATTGCGGCGTTCGCGGCGCAGCATCCAGCTCGCGCTCCATGAAGAGCTGGGATTAGGTTTTGTTGCGCTCAAGCGCGCCATCCGTCTTCACCAGGTTCACGCCATCCTGAAGGTCGAGCCTCGACAAAACGGCATTGGACAGATCGCCAAGGCGCATGAATTCAATCATTTGAGCCGGTTCGCACGCCACTATCGGGAGATGTTCGGCGTATTGCCCTCCATCGATCATGGCCCGCACGCCTAACTCCTTCCCCCCAAACACATTTCAGCTTCCTGTGCACTGAGATCCGCCGATTTCAGAGCGTTCCCGCCCGCCTTCATTCTCAGCTCAAGCTTGACTTTGCGCAAAATGGCTAGGGACAGGCATGAATTCATCGATCTATCCTTCGTACAAATCAGCCAACGCAGTGAATGTCGACAACTTAGTCGAATATAGACAAAACGAAGGATGCAACTGGCGATGCATAAGGAAGATAAAAATCCATACGAACTCCTGATGAATTTGCCTTCGGATGAAGATAAATCTTTATCCAGTCATACAAAAACCAGAAGAGAACTCGCGCAGGCTGTATTTCTGGCCTGTCCAGGCATTTCGCACGGCCAAGCTGCAATTCTGGTCGATCAGGTGCTTGAAGAGATCTCCGAGGCGCTCGTAGGAGGCGAAAACGTCACTCTGTGCAACTTCGGGAAATTTGTTCTGGTCGACAAAAAAGAGCGGAAAGGACGCAATCCGCGCACAGGCGATTTTGCGCTCGTGTCGCGGCGAAAAGTCGTGAGCTTCCGCGCGGCGCGCTACCTCAAGTCCCTCGTCTCACAAAACATCGTCCGAATGCGCAAGCACGGCTGACGACCTTCGCCGGCGAGGCTGAATTCGACCAGACGAATTGAGGGGGCGGGGAAGTCGAGGTGGGCGGTCATCGCGCAAAAGTTGAAGGCGCGTCGAAGGCGGGCTCGCAGAGCGCCTGTCAGATCTCGTAGAAGTAGGCGTCGGCCTTGCTTTCGACCATGAGGCTCATCTGCTCCAGAGAGCAATGGTCAAGGACGTCGGACAGCGCCTGTTGGGCGTTCTGCATCACGCGACGCACGGCGCAGGCATTTTCATCGGCGCAATCGTCGCATCGTCGGTAACGTGTCTTACTCGCGCAGGGCACGGGAGCCAGAGGTCCGTCAATCGCCCGGACGAGGTCCCCCACCGTAATCTCGCGCGCCGGCCGCGCGAGTGAGTAGCCGCCGCCCTTGCCCATCTTGGAATGCACGAATCCTGAATTGCGCAATTCGCAGAGAATGCTGTCGAGGAATTTCTTCGGAATGGACTGGCGTTCGGAAATTTCAAGAACGGGGACCGGACGCGCACTATTGGCGCGTGCGAGATGCACCATCGCCTTCAGGCCGTATTTTCCCTTTTTGGTCAGCACGCGCGCGGGTTCCTGAAAACGCCTCAAGACGCCATTGCTATCGCCCAAAAAGGGTATAGTCAATTATTTCTATAGATTATAGGGCTATGCCTCGCCGGCCAGGGCCCGCAGTAAGGCTGCGCACGCGGTTCATGCTGTCAGCGCAAGGAGAATATCCGCGTACCAGGCGCAATTGAGGCCCAGCGCTTCGTCCTGATTGAGATCTCGCGTGCCGACGTCGAGCCGCGAGGAATGAATGCCCAGCAACCGCCAGGGCAGGGCGTCCGCCGCGACAGCGCTGTCCGACGCGCGCATGACGACGGGCGCGCCACTCGCGCCGCGATGCATGCGCGCGTCCGTCAGGAAATAACCTTGACCTTGGAAACGCAACCCGAATGACGAGGCCATCACCGCTTGCCTCGCGACCGGCATGTGATGCAGCGCGTCATGAAACCCGAGCGGAAATCCGACCACGAGCAGCGACGACCCGATCTCGACATGATGATCGGCGGGCATCAGCAAATGATTGGGTGTAAACGCGTGATAAGTGGTGTGGTTAGGGAGGGCCTGTCGCTCGATCTCGACGACAGCGACATCAACAGGGCCCGCGGAGTCGACGCCCTGGCGCCACACGGCCTGGCCGTGACTATAGAGCGGGATTGAAAACGCAACCGACTCGGCTACGTTCTGCGGATCGCTATGCAGTTCGATCTCGATCCGCTGTGGAAAATGATTTGTAGGCTCGTCGATCATGACATGCCGACTGGTGACCAGAAATAAGCGCGCGTCGCGCTCGAAAAAAAAGCTGCTTGCATTCGTCAGCAGCCGCTGATCGTTAAATGTCAAAACGCGCGTCGCGGTCAGCAATAGCGTGTCAATCGTCATTCCCGGACTCTCACGAATTCGACAACAGATCCCGACAATAAATCCATCTGCGCCAGACGAGCGACCAAAGCTGACGGAAGACATTTTATGCGAAGAAGTCAATCGAACACGCGCCGCCAAGCTAATTGAGCGTCAGCGCCGCCATGAGAACGGGTATTCCAGTTTCGCCGATCTTGATCGCAAAGAATGTGATCGAGGCGACAGCCATGGCCTTAAGTAGTATCTCGCCCTGCGGATGCATGATGGGGGCTCGCTCTTCACCAGCGCTAAAATAGCTGACGCGCTTCGTGCCGAAAGCAAGCAGGAGACTAAACTCTCTCCAAAATTCCACCCGCCGCTCGCGAATCAGAGAAGCGAGCCGATCAATCGCCCTGAAAAGCCCGAGCCGTCCGAAACTTGCGCCGCCTCGTGCTGGGGTGGCGCGCCTGCGCCGAATGCAAAGGCGCCGACTAAAACTGCCACGCCGACCAATATTGAGATGCGCAGTTGTCGGCGCGCCATTTCCGGCGTGTAGCCCACCGTCAAGGTTTTTGTGATCGTCATTGTCAACTCCGTCAAGCACATGAGCGGGATCTAGCCGCTGAGGCCGACCGGCTGATGTGCGCTGGAGCACGTGACGCGCCAAGAAACGCCGTAGACAAGAAAACGCCGTAGAGGAGGCCGGCGGTCGATCGAAAATGCGTGGCCGCGCAATCCATGCGCCGCCCCGCTGAACGCGCGGCCAAGCCTGCGCAGTCGCGCCCCCGAAACTGACCGCCTATTTGCCTTCGGTGAAGCGGCGCACACCCGTAAGACGGCGGCCTTGCCATTCGGGCATGGTCAACAATTGCGGATCTCCACACGCCGAACACACGAAGCGACGCACATTTTCGATCGCTGGAATTGGGGTCGACGGATCGAGCGCGAGCAATTCAAAGGGAACCGCGGTCGAATGCAGACACAAGGGGTTGGAGCAGGTGACATAGAACCCGGGGACGCCTTGAGACTGGAGCTGCGCGACAGTTGGGGGCTCGTTGGCCATGATTCACTCGCATGAATGGAAACGCCAGACTGCAAATTCCCATGCAACTCACGGGCCAACGGCCCGGTTACCCCGCGAGTAGGCTCTAAACGCCTGTTATCAACGTGTTGCGCGAATCCGTCCGGTTTTCTTCCGGGCCGGAGCCCTCGCCTGCATGTCCTTTCATCAACGTGGGAAAAGATGTGCGAGCGCCGAGCGACCGGCGCGGCTCCATTTGCTACAGGGCGCCGACCTTCTCACAGGCGACGCCCGACGGGTTGACGGCAAGCCCAGCGCGAGGGACGCCCGCGTGAAGCCCAAGCACAAAGGCGGCCATCGCCATCGTCGTAATGAGCAGGGCAGAAATCCAGAGCTGGCCGCGACCCGACCCGCGCAAGAACTGCGCGTCTTGCGCGTTGTCGAATTCCTCGTTTGTCCTCATGTCCGCCACCCTGTTCGCCTTCGTGGAGTTCATCCTCGGAGCCTAGCAGGCGCAATAGCCGCCGAATGTGCGGACGCGCACGCGCTCATCAGCGACCCGATCATCGAACCCCTGCCGACGGCCCAGGCGCGTCGACCGCGCACATAAACTGCGGCCGAACGCGATGAAGGACCGGTTAACAATCATTAATATCTAGCTGAATTTTTAATAAACGGCGCGACAACGCGCACCGCTTACACCGTCCGTTCAATGACACCGGAGCGAGAGCGGCGCCGCTTTCCCCGAATTTCGACAACCCCAATCTGGCAATGAGCAATTCGATGGAATCAACGACCGCCAAGAAGGCGCGACACGCAAGCATTGTTTTCGTGAGAGGCCGTCCGTCACGTGGCCTTCGCATTGGAACGCGTGCGAGACTGTCCGTGGCCGGCATGGCGCTGCTTCTTTGGGGCAGAGTTCAACTTGGCCGCGCTTCGTCAGACCGCATCGGATCTGCAAAGCGGCAGGGCAAAGCATGCCCCGCGTCCGGCGTGGTTGCGGCGCAGGAAGAGACGGCGCAAAAGGGCATTCGCCTGCCGACGCCGGGCGAAGGACGGTCAAAACAAGACGATGACGATGTGCGAAGACAATGTTTGATCGCGTGCCTGTTCGGCGTCGCCGTGCCGCTGATGATCACATGCGTGATGCAATTGGCGAAGAGCTAGGCGAGCGACTGGACCTTGCCGGCGCCGCCGATTTGAACGAGAGGAGCCGCGATGGGCTGGCGCAGACTTCAAGGAAAAGCATGAAATGGAAGACGGTGTGGACGCAAATGCGCCAAAGGAGCGTCTCGACTGGATCAGTATCGCGATCTTCGTCTTCCTGCTGGTAACTTTCGTGGTGGCGCTTCGCAGCCGTTGAGGTCCTGC
The DNA here is from genome assembly GCA_963713845.1 of uncultured Alphaproteobacteria bacterium. GTDB lineage: Bacteria > Pseudomonadota > Alphaproteobacteria > Rhizobiales > Beijerinckiaceae > Methylocystis. The sequence goes on along the minus strand of CAVQNJ010000025.1, from coordinate 254,919 downwards.
TGTCCCCTCGATGGCCTCAAGTCTACTGAGTCCAATTTTTGACCATGCCCTTCAACGCGTCGGCTGCGCCTGCCACGAATGAGGCCGGCCCCACCGAGTCTTGCGAAGGGACGTGGGCGGTCTTTGGCTTGGCTTCCCTTTTCGCAACGATCTTCGCGCGCCTGGGCTTGTCCTGGTCGAACGCGGTCTTCCCTCGCATCGCTGCTTTTGGTGGTCTCGCCAATTCGGCAGCCTGATACTCTGGTTGGGCGGCCGCTACATCGGCGCCCGAAGTGGGTGCGACAATCGGAGGCGCCAAGGGCTCAGGGAAGGATTGGCGTTCAGTTTTTGGCGCGCCGTCGTCCGGGTCCAAAGAAAATTCGACGTCCTCGTCTACCGGCTTCGTCGTTGAATCCTTTTGGCGCTTTTCAGCAAATATTCGGCGCACTTGCCTCTCGAACTCCTCGACCGAGAGGCCCTCTTCCTCACGTTGGAAGCCTGGCGCCGCAAGATTTTTCCCGGGCGACGCCACCACGGCCTGCGCGGGCGTTTCGGCCGCGGGCCGCGCCGCATACGATGCGACTTTTAGCGCGTCTTCACTCGTCGACGTTCGAATTTGGGGACCCAAAACTTCGAGCGCGAAACTCAAGATCAACGTTACAACTCCCGCGGCGAGGAACATGGTCGCCACTGCCTGATCGGACGCCGACGCCTTTTGCCACCCGAAACGTGCGCGGAAGGATTTCTTGAGATCGAATGGTGGGCGAACGTCCCCGAGCGGCGCGGCGACGATCTGCTCCAGCGCCCCCGTGCGTCGCAATCCCCTTTCAAGCTCTTCCAACATCGCCGACAAGCGCTGATCAACGGCAGAGAGGGTAACGCTGCTGTTTCCCGGCTGCATTGTTAAACACTCACTACTCGGTTGACACACGCTGCTCGCGATCGTGGCCCCTACTCGGGCGCCATCCAACAGGGTAAGGTTAACATTCTCTCGAAAGGCGTCATCTATAATTGGTCGCAAAGGTTAATTGCCGGAACGCCATAGGATGGGTCGTCGCCTGACCCCCGCCGTGCGAGGGCTTTTTCCGCAGAACCCGACGCGGGAGACGGAAGTCGTTGCGCGCCCGGGGGAAAAATTAACCGTACTTCCAGTCGACGCTTTTCTGGAGACGCGTAACCACATTTTTACCATGAGCGCGCCCCAGGCTCCCTTCATTGAAGGCTGGTGGGAACTTTCCGATGCGCGTCACATCGAACGAATTAGGCTATCCGATTGGCCCCGCGTTAGGGGGGGAGGCCCCTTGCCCGCCTCCAGCCGAAACATGCGTTCGAGGGCCAAACTCGCTCAGTGTCCCACCAGACGACCGCCGGCGGGCTCGCAAGTTCAAGACTGCGGCAAAAGAGCTCGCGATCGAAGGGCGGTTAAGGGCGTTCTATGAGGACATTTTAGGAGAGCCGCCCCCAGCGCGTTTCCTGGAACTTATCGAGACGTTGGCCAGCGCCGGCGATGCCGAACAGGCCTTCCCTCGCGCAGGCCTTTCACATCAACGCATCCGAGCCTCGCGTCGCGCAGTCTCGCCGAGCCAGGCTGCGCCCATCCTCGATTGAAATGCTTCGCACCTCTTCGCACGTGACGTGCGCCGGATTTCTATTCTAGCGTTGACGGCGACGCGTCAACGAATTGCAGCGGGCCGCGATGGAGCGGCGATATCCTTAGCGGCGTCCGCTCGGCGTTAGACATGATCCGGGCATGCAGCGCCAAGGCAAATGAGACGCAGATCAAGGAGCATCGGCTGGCTTAAGCGCTATCGTCCACAGGGGCCGATGGATCGCGCGCTAGAATGTCCAGGTCGTGCGCAACGTAAAAACTTCGGACACTCGGTGGTTCTGCGATAGCGCCGGATTGATGAAAAACTGCACGTCCGGCGTCACCTTCAGCGCCTTGAAGATCGTATAATTGTAATAGGTCTCGACGACCCATTCCGACGGCCTGAAAAAACTGATTTGCGCGGCGGTCAAATTGGTCCCGTTCGTTTTGTTCCACGCCGCGCCCAAGCCGATTTCGTCAAGCCGGTTACGCTCGAACGGATTGTTGTAGACGAAGCCCGCCGCGATCGACGTCTCGATCGGAATCGCAGAGCCCGTCGCGTGATTAAGGCGCATGAAAACGCCGAGGCGCCGGTCGAGATTTTGCGAAGCGTTTATCGAAAAACCGCGCGTGACGCCGGGCTGCAAGGGGATCGAGGGCTGCGAATACCACAACGCCGAATATGTCCCGCCCGCCAGGAAATCGGCGTTGACCGACGCGCTGCCGAAATAGGCGATCTCGCCGTGGCGATAGCCGATGGCGGTGAATCTCTCGCCGAAAATGTCGGTCGCTTCCTGAAAGCCCGCGGCAAATGTCAGCGGGGTCTTGGGCGGCGTGATCTCGAAATAGGCGCCCAGCCCCGCGTTCGCGTACGTCTGATTGGCGTTCGATGAGCAGCGCGAAATTCACGAAATTCGCCTGCGGATTCGAGGCAAAATTATTCTGGTCGTAATTGCCGATCGAATCAATTCCGGCCGACGCGGCGAGCCAATCACCGGGCAGCGCATGCGTATAAGTGATCTGCGTATGCTGATAGCCGTTCGTCGCAAGCTCGCCGGTGGCGTGATCGTTTGCAGAAAGTCCTGCTGGTCGACCGTATTGTGTTCGGTCCAGAAGTGGAATTGCTGAAAGCCCAGCGTGACGGAACCGGAGCCGATCGTCGCATCCTTGAAAGGCGTCCAGATCAGCGTCGGCGCGTCAGGCGATAGTCGACACTTCCGGCGTGCCGGAGGGCGAGCCCCATTGCCCGAAATTCGAAACCTGCATCGAAAATTGCAGGCCGATGTGCGCGGTCGAGCCGCGTTTTGCCGGCAAGGTAGCGATCATAGGCGTCATCAAGTCCGCGCGTCAGATCGCCGAGGTCGGCGGAAGGCGCCGGCGGATCGAGGTCTTCATCCAGAACTTTAACGCCGGGCGAACTATGCGCCCGGCCGCCACGTCCATGGCCGATACGCCCGCCGCGTCCGGCGGCAAGCGCAGGGACGCCGACGAGCGCCCACAAGGCCGCAGCAAGCGCGCCCACCATCAGCAGCGCATTCGCGGCGCGCGCATATGGGTTCCGCGTCGACATATTTCCTTGCGCGGGCGTCGTAGGGCGAATCGTCCCGCCACAACTTTAGGTGCGATGTCGGCGGCTTGTCCATCTTCGGGGGCGTAACTTTCGCAGTATAACTCCTGCGGGCCCCGGATGCCGGCGCCGTATATTGGGCCCATATCTCTGAACGCGGAGGGATGACTGCCCGTTTTGACCGTCAAGACGACGCGTGTGTTAGCAGCACAGGGGCTCGCGCTCCTTGGCCGCGACCTCGAAAGTTCGCGGTGGATCAGTCGCCTGATGGGATCGGGAAATGGCTTCCCACCATGCGGCGAGCGCGTCGTCTCGCGCGTCCACAAACTCGGAGAGCTCACCCGCAAAGCGATCCCAATCGTCGCTCATGAGCGGAGAGACAGCGGTGATGACCGGAATGTCGGCGAGCATTGCCGCTCGAAAGGCGTCACAAAGGCCTGAACGCGCCGCCTCGAGCTTGCCAAATTTGCTCAGCACGACCGCGTCGACGCCGTCGTAAATCGCGTCCTCCACCAAAGCGCAGGCGCTCGCCAAGCCGCCGGGATCGAGGTTGCAGGCTTGCGAGCCCGAACCGAGTCGTTGGGAGATCGGCAGCTCGACGCCTGTGCGTATATCGCGCACGCTCAGATTCTTGCATCCGCCTGGATTGACGCATTGCGCGACTTCGATCAGTCCGGCGACGCGCAGCCCCCGAATTTGCAGTCGTTGGGCAAAATCCGAAAGCAGATTTTGTATCATCGCGCTCGGGGCCCCGTGCAGCGCCGCGATCCGACGCAGGGATTGCGCATTCTCGGGAGTGGCCATTGCAGCCTCCGTCGTCCTAATGAATCGTCACGGCGCGCGATGAGCGTACGCGTCGTGTCGCCGGGCAGCTGGCGATGGCGTCGACGACCGCCGCGGCGATCAAGCGGCCACGTTCGTCAGTGCCGGTCCAGCACGCCTTTCGGCCGCGCGGGTCGACTTCCACCAATTTGACGTCGGCAGGCGCGAAGGCGCGTCCCGGACGATCCCGCGCAAATAGCCGTCGATCGGCGCCCTGATCGGCAGGCCGTCCAGATAACCGAGAACAAAATCCTTGAAGATCAACGCGCCAATGTCGAGCGGCGTGCGCCAGAGGCCCGCGCGCGTCGAATAGACAAAGCGCTGCTTTCCGGCGCCGCCCAAGTTGCGCGCGACGCCGTCGGGCAGCAACGTCTCGCCCGACGCCACGAGGCCGCCGGTTTTGGTCGGATGGGTCTCGATCGCGACATCGCAGTTTTGGCGCGCGGTGAATTTCGGCCCGATGCCGATGGCCAGCCGCGCGAGTCGCCGCAGATCCGGGGTGACGCGGTGTTTCTGCATACGCGCATCGACGACAATCATCGGGGACCGAAGCGTAATGAGATCCGTCAACTGAAGGTGCGTGACCGCGACCCGTCCCGGCGCGTTGAGCGCATCGACGATCTCGAGAGCGGTTTCGGCGCGGCGGCCGAGGATTCCGTCGACCTCGGCCCGGTCGTCGAACAACGCGTCATGGAAGGCCATTCCCCTCCGGATGACGGGCGGAAAAGGATCGTGGCTCATCACCACCCCATAGCCTTTCCAGGCGAGCCGAACCGCGATCGCAGAGGCGATTTCATTCGTCCCCAGAACGATCGCGAAGGGATCGGCTTCCTGCGAGAAGAATTCGTATGGCGGGAGGTCGTCCATGCGCGTGTCCCCTTTCGAAGGAGGACAGGAGCAAGGGGCAGGCCAGCGCACCGGCCATGGGCGCGCGTCGTCATGTTTCGTAGATATATAGCGATTCGCGTCGGATACGTCGCCATGCCTGACAGCGGCGCGCGCGAAAAGTGACGAACAGCAGGCGGCCTTCCGACAATTTGGGCGATATCTGACAGGCGCGTCGATCCCGCCGCCGGCGCGTCCAGCGCGCCCCGGCGCCCTGCGCTGCCGTCCCGCCACCGGAAAGAATGTGGCCTGGTCCTCGCTTCTTGAATAATGATTTCGCTTTCCAGCGCAGATCGCCGAAGAGGTGCGAGTCCGATCATGTTTTCAGGCGCGCCCGGGCGAGACGCGCAGGCGGATACGCTATGTATCTGAGTTATATTCATGTCGTAATATTAACGCTTATCACGCTGAGAGCGACATTTATATCTGCGGGTGCTTGTAATATATGTCTGTATAGGATCCGTAATCGGCATAATTCCTCAAGCAAATCGGGTTATCGATAGTGGCCTATTGATCATTCTACACATTGGAGTCATCTCTCAAGCGTCGCCGCCGCCTCGCACATTCGACAAGAAGGCAATAGCTCCTCAAGCGAGCGTCCGCCGGCCGCCAGCAGATTCGCCGGAGCGCGCGCTCCCGACTTTGCCGAGGAAACCGCAAGAGGATTGGGCTCATGACGCTTATCAAGGAAATCGATTACGGCACGCCGGCCTCGCGGTCGCGCACGCTTGTCACCCTGACGATCGACGGTAAGGAAGTGACCGTCCCCGAGGGAACGTCGATCATGCGGGCGGCGATGCAGATCGGGGTCGAGATCCCCAAGCTCTGCGCCACCGACAGCATCAAATCCTTCGGCTCCTGCCGGCTCTGCGTCATCGAGATCGAGGGCCGCATCGGCACGCCCGCCTCCTGCACCACGCCGGTCGCGCCGGGCATCTCGGTCAAAACGCTGACGCCCGGCTCGACGCAATCCGGCGCGGGATCATGGAGCTTTATATCTCCGACCATCCGCTGGACTGCCTCACCTGCGCCGCAAATGGCGACTGCGAACTGCAGGCGATGGCCGGCGCCGTCGGCCTGCGCGACGTGCGCTACGGCTATGACGGCAAGAACCATGTCTTCGCCCGCAACGACGGCAAGCCCAACGACGAGTGGCTGCCGAAGGATCAGTCCAACCCCTATTTCACCTATGATCCCGCCAAATGCATCGTCTGCAACCGCTGCGTCCGCGCCTGTTCGAAGTGCAGGGCCATTCGCGCTTGACCATCGAGGGCCGCGGCTTCGACAGCCGCGTCGCGCCCGGCGTCGGCGAAGCCTTCATGGATTCCGAATGCGTCTCCTGCGGCGCCTGCGTGCAGGCCTGCCCGACGGCGACGCTGGTCGAGAACTCCGTCATCGCCATCGGCCAGCCGGAGCATTCAGAAGTGACGACCTGCGCCTATTGCGGGGTCGGCTGCGCCTTCAAGGCGGAGATGCGCGGCGAGGAGATCGTGCGCATGGTCCCCTGGAAGGACGGCAAGGCCAATCACGGCCATAGCTGCATCAAGGGCCGCTTCGCCTATGGCTATGCACTGCATCGCGACCGCGTGCTCTCGCCGATGATCCGCGAGAAGATCACCGATCCCTGGCGCGAGGTGAGCTGGGAGGAGGCGATCTCTTACGCCGCGTCGCGCTTCAAGGCATTCAGGCAAAATACGGCCGCCTCTCAGTCGGCGGCCTCACCTCCTCGCGCTGCACCTGCGAGGAGACCTATCTGATGCAGAAGATCATCCGCAGCGGCTTCGGCAACAATAATGTCGACACCTGCGCGCGCGTCTGCCATTCGCCGACCGGCTATGGCCTGAGCCAGGCGTTCGGGACGTCCGCCGGCACGCAGGATTTCGATTCGGTCGAGGAAGCCGGACGTCATTCTCATCATCGGCTGCAATCCGACCGACGCGCATCCGGTCGTCGGCTCGCAGATCAAGAAGCGGCTGCGCGAGGGCGCCAAGCTCATCGTCGTCGATCCGCGTCGCACCGAGACTGGTGCGCACGCCGCATATCGAGGCCGACTATCATCTGCCCCTGAAGCCAGGGACCAATGTCGCGATCGTGACCGCGCTCGCCCATGTTATCGTTACCGAGGGTCTCGCCGACGAAGACTTTCGTTCGCGCGCGCTGCGACTGGGACGAATATCAGGACTGGGCGACCTTCGTCTCCCAGGAGCGCAACAGCCCGGAGGCGATCGAGAAATATACCGGCGTTCCGCCGCATCTCGTGCGCGGCGCGGCCCGCCTTTATGCGACCGGCGGCAACGCCACGATCTATTATGGCCTCGGCGTCACCGAGCATTCAGCAGGGCTCGACGACCGTCATGGCTATCGCCAATCTCGCCATGGCGACGGGCAATCTTGGCCGCAAGGGCGTGGGCGTCAATCCGCTGCGCGGGCAGAACAATGTGCAGGGCTCCTGCGACATGGGCTCCTTCCCGCATGAATATCCGGGCTATCGCCATGTCTCGAACGACGAGACGCGCGAACTCTTCGAGAAGGCCTGGGGCGTCGATCTCGATCCGGAGCCCGGCCTGCGCATCCCGAATATGTTCGATGCGGCCGTCGAGGGGCGCTTCAAGGGCCTTTACGTTCAGGGCGAGGATATTCTGCAATCCGATCCCGACATCAGGCACGTCTCAGCCGGTCTTGGCGCGCTCGACTGTCTGATCGTGCAGGATCTCTTCCTCAACGAGACGGCCAATTACGCCCATGTTTTCTTGCCGGGCGCGAGCTTCCTTGAGAAGGACGGCGTCTTCATCAACGCCGAGCGCCGCGTGCAGCGCGTGCGCAGGGTGATGAGCCCCAAGGCCGGCTATGCGGATTGGGAGGCGACGCAGCTACTCGCCAATGCTCTGGGCTGCGACTGGAGCTACACGCATCCGCGCGAAATCTGGGAGGAGATGGCAGCTCTGACGCCGCCATTTGCGGGCATCACTTATAAAAAGCTCGATGATGTCGGCTCGGTGCAATGGCCCTGCAACGACGCGGCGCCGGACGGCATGCCGATCATGCACATCGATGGCTTTGCGCGCGGCAAGGGCAAGTTCGTCATCACCGAATATGTGCCGACCGACGAACGCACCGGTCCGCGCTTCCCGCTGCTGCTGACGACAGGACGCATCCTCTCGCAGTATAATGTCGGCGCGCAGACGCGTCGCACCGAAAACAGCCAGTGGCATCCCGAGGACGTGCTGGAAATCCATCCCCACGACGCCGAGCTAGCGCGGCGTTCGCGACGGCGATTGGGTGCGCGTGCAAAGCCGCGCCGGCGAGACCACGCTGCACGCCAAGATCACCGACCGTGTCGCGCCGGGCGTCGTCTACACGACCTTCCACCATCCGCTTTGCCAGACCAATGTCGTCACCACCGACAATTCGGACTGGGCGACGAACTGCCCCGAATACAAGGTGACCGCCGTGCAGGTCTCGCCCTCCAACGGCCCGACCGAATGGCAGGAGCGCTATCGCGACATGGCGGAGAACAGCCGCCGGATCGAAGCGCCGGCGACGCCGGCGGAGTGAGGGCGTCATCCATGATCGAAATGCTGGAAGGCTGTCACGGGAGACGTCTATGACCGTCGCGCCGTCGCAACAGCAATTTTTCCTCTGCGCCGACCGGTTCCCGCGCATCGATCCTGCGGTGGCCGAGCGGCTCGCCCGTGCGCGCGAAATGGCGGGCTACGCCACTCCCGGCGCAGCCGTCGCCTATCAGCGCTGGAGTCTCGAAGTCTACGTCGAACACGAAACGGGAAAGCGCATCGTCACGCCCGACGACGCCAAGCGCTATGCGACAGGATACCGCGTCAGCGCCCGTTGGATCCTGATGGGCGCCTGACGAAAACGAAAGACGCGCAAAATGGCGGATGTCGCTGTCATCAAAAATCGCCGGCTCCTCAGAGCGGCTTCTTCAGCCGCGAACGATCCGTTCTGGCCCGTCCTGATCCCCTCGTGGCTCGCCGTCGGCATCCCTCGCCTGGGGGGGTCCATGACCGTCATCAAGGCGCTCGCTTGTCCACCGCAACCGCAAGATCCGGACTTAATGCAGAACATTCTCGCAATATCCCATATCGCCTTCGAAGATTTGGGGACGCTGGGGGTCGAACTCCACGAAAGAGGCGCCGCCATCGATTGGGCAGACGCTTCTACAGCGGATTTCGGAACTCTGGACGCCGTGTCCGCAGATCTGGCCGTCATTCTCGGCGGCCCGATCGGCGTTTACGAGGTTGAAGCCTACCCTTTTTTGCGCGCCGAAATTGAATTCATTCGTCGCCGGCTGAACGCGCGGCGCCCGACCCTCGGCATATGCCTTGGCGCTCAGCTCATGGCTTGCGCACTCGGCGCGCGGGTCTACCCCGGTTTGCAGGGGAAGGAGATCGGTTGGGGCGCGGTCGCGCCAGGGCCGGATATGTCCGCCGACCCCGCTTTCGCGCGTTTCCTCGCGGACGCGCCGGTCATGTTTCAATTGCACGGCGATACGTTCGATTTACCTGCGGGAGCCAGGCTACTCGCCAGTTCCGAGCGATATGCGCACCAGGCTTATTCAATCGATAACTACGCACTGGCAATTCAATTTCATCCCGAGGTGACCGCGGATGGGCTCGAACGATGGTATGTCGGACATGCGTGCGAGCTCGCCGCCGCGAAAATCGATATCGTAGATTTCGCAGGAGAGTCGTGAGCTTGCGCCGAAGCTCGAGCGGGCCGCGCTGCGCTTCTGGCGGTCGTGGCTCGATCATTATGCGGTCTAGACATCTGGCCCGCTGCGGTTCCCTCCGAAGTTCCGAGCCATCTTTCTAATAAATTTTCAGGCGCATACATAAGGCTTTGTGGTTCATCTGCCGTAAAACCACTTGCACGCGCCTCTTCAGCGATCAGGCGCTCACCGGTAGCGCGCGCACCGCACCAATCCAGTCCCGCGCCCCTCCGGCCCGACCCTAAGAGTGCGCGCAAGCGTCACCGGCCTCCGACCTTGACCGGAAGAACAACAACTTTCGCGCCGACAGGCGTCTTTTGATAGAGATCCATCACATCCTGGTTGATCATCCGGATACAGCCTGAGGATTGACTTCTGTCCGATCGTCCAAGGCTCGTTCGTGCCATGTATGCGAAACAGCGTGTCTCGGTCGCCTTGCCAGAGATACATGGCGCGTGCTCCCAGCGGGTTGGCGGGACCGCCATGCATGCCGAAGCCGCTCTGCAGCTCAACCAATTGCTTTTTGAGATCGGGCCGACGCTCAACCATTTCCTTCGGCGGATACCAGTCCGGCCATTCCTGCTTGCTCTTGATCGTCGCTTCGCCCGCCCAGGCGAAACCCTCGCGGCCGACACCGACGCCATAGCGAGTTCGCCCGGCCACCGTCCTCGACATGGTAAAGGTAGTGATTGGAAGGATCGATAACGATTGTTCCTGGCGATTCCTTCGTCGAAAAAGAGACGTTGTGGCGAACGAACGTCGGGCCCACCTGGCCCGATTTTACCGCGGGGACCGTGAACCCGGCGTCCTTCGTCTCCGCGTATATTGCGCTGTAAGGCGCATCGACGGCGGTCGCCGGGGTGGAAGGATCGGCGGGTAAAGGCGGAGGTGGGACCGCAGTTGCCGTGGCCTGGATTTGAGGCCCGTATAGCGAGCGACCGCATCCCGTCAGGCTGGAGGCTGCGGATACCGAGGCCATGGCGATCATTTTTCGGCGAGTTATCGAAAACATTGTCGATCAGTTCCCGGAAAAGGAGTTGACGTTACTGCAATCGCAAACCTGGGATTTGCTCCATGACGGCATGTCCCGCGCGAGCGCCTTCTTTGTCCGGGCGGGGCCAGTTGGCAACGCATATCACATTCGGCGGGAACGCCTTGGCTCGAGTCGATTGTTCAGGCCAAGTAGATGATAGTCGCGTCGCGAAAGCCGAGCAACGGCAAACCAGAAGAGCAAGCTTGGCGCCTTGCCGTTGATCGTGCCGAAGGCCAATTGGACCACTGCGCGGCGGGGTCCCTGGCTTCGCCAGCGGCAACTTGCAGAACCCTTGCCCATTGATCCGCAAGCGCGTCCGGATCATCGATATGGACTTCAGCACGTCGCCGCGCGGGTTCATCGGCAAATGTGGCGAATAGGACACAGCTGAGCGAAATTCAGCGCTCGAAGGCGGCATGCGCTGGTCGTCGGCCCGAATCTTTGGTTACTCTCTTAGATTAGAGTAGTGACGAGGCAATTTCGTAAGCCCGATGAAATCACGATTGCGCCATATGCTATTGGTCTGCCTGGTGCTGGCGGGCGTTTTCGCCCGCAGCCACGCGGGTCATATGCCGCATGTCGTAACTGCGTCGTTGCCGCAATCGGTCCACTGCGATCATGCGGGGAGCGGCGCACCCAACGATGGGGATTGCGCCGACCTCTGTCCAATCTGTCAGATCTCTCTGAAGGACGTCGCGCTTCTTCCTCCGGTGACCTCAGTCGTCGGGGTGGCGATCATCGCGACGACGCTCGCGACGCCTGTCGATGTTCCCACGCCCTGGTCGCATTTCGCCACCCGTGGGCATCACGCCCGCGCGCCACCCGCATTGCGCTTGATCGGTTGACCTCGCGCGGGGTTCAAACGTTCCGCAAAACGCCGATCATTTTCAGCGGTCCCGACGAAGCTCTTCAGGGGCCGATCGTCAGCCGAAGCGTATGCGCTGAAATAATTAGAGTCGCGCGAACGCTTAACGTCGCCGCTTGCGGCGAGACAAATGGATTCCATCATGTCGAAGAAGAAATTCGCTGGCCGTGTCAGCCTGTCGGCGCTGGCGTTCGGGCTCGTTTCGTCCTCTGCTCTTGCGCAGCAACATCTTCCCACGATTGACGTCGGCGGAGCCAAAGCACGCGCGGCCGGGCACGGCCGTTCAACCGGGCCGGCGCGTGCAGCCGCCCGGAGCGGGCAGCCGGCGACGACCCGTCAAGCTCCAACACGTGAGACGACTCTCGCGGCCGACGCGGCGAACGTCAACGCCAGGCCTTCCTACCGTGATGCGCCCGTCACCTCGTCCAGCACGCGCAGCTTCACCAGCGATCAGGTGACGTCCCGTTCCTATTCACAGCCGGGCGAAGCGCTCGAAATCACGCCCGGCCTCATCATTTCGCAGCACAGCGGCGCCGGCAAGGCCAACCAGTATTTTTTGCGCGGCTTCGCGCTTGATCATGGCTATGACATTGGGCTGACGATCGACGGCATGCCGATCAACCAGGGCTCGCACGTTCACAGCAATGGCTATGCCGACGCCAATTTCATCATCCCAGAACTGTTCAGTTCGATGGATGTGCGCAAGGGCCCTTATTTCGCCGACGAAGGACAATTCTCATCCGTCGGCGCCGTTCATATGCAGTATCTGAATTCGTCGCGGCAGGGTCTTGGTCATCGGAACGGGGGGCAGCTTCGCCTATGGCCGAACGCTCGCTATCAAATCCTGGGGCGTGGGCGCGGGCGAATTGCTCACTGCGCTCGAACTCAATAATTACAACGGCCCCTGGGAGCGCCCTGACGAGCAACGCAAGATCAACGGCGTGGCGCGCTGGAGCATGGGCACCGAGACGAATGGCTTTGCTGTCACCGCCATGGCCTATTCCAATCACTGGTTCGCGACTGACCAGATCCCCATGCATGACGTGGCGCTGGGGCTGATGTCGCGCTGGGGCACCAGGACCCGAGCGATGGCGGCAACGCCACGCGCTACAGCTTGTCGGCGCGCTGGAGTGAGACGACGAAGACCAGTTTTTCGCGGGTCGAGGCCTATGCGATGCGCCTGACGACCAATCTCTACGACGACTTCGACTATAATCTCGTCAATCCGCTTCCCTTGAACGACCAGGTGCACCAGTTCGATCGTCGGTCGGTTGTCGGTTTTAACGCCTTGCACGGCTGGAACTACACTGTCGCGGCGCTTCCAGTCGAAACGCGCGTCGGCGCCCAGAGCCGTTACGACAACATCCGCAACGGTTTCGGCAACTCGCTTTTTCGGCAGCAATACGACCAGATTCGCAACGACGCCGTCGAGAACTACAGCCATGGCTGGTGGACGGATACGACCGTCAACTGGACGCCCTGGTTCCGCACCACCGGCGGTTTCCGCCTCGACTATGTCCATGGCTCGGTGAATTCGGTGCTCAATCCGCTTATCGCGCCGGGATGGTATACCGGCGCAGCCGTTCATTCTTGGCACGGCGAATGACAACACGGTCGGCCGTTGGTTCACCAGTCCCAAGGCCGGCGCCGTGTTCGGACCGTTCCAGGATATCGCCAAGTCCGAGTTTTTCGTGAACTTCGGCGAGGGTTACCGCGAAGAGGACATCCGCGGCACGGTTGCGCATTGGGATCCTGCCGTTGGAACCTATGGCCCCAACAATCAGCTTCTCACAAAGACGCGCGGCGCGGAAACCGGCGTTCGCGCAAAGCCGATCAACGGGATGGACACGACGCTTTCGCTGTTCTGGCAGGATTTTGACGCGGAAAACGTCTTCAATGGCGATACGGGCACGACCGGCTATGGCCGTCCCGGCCGGCGCCTCGGCTTCGAATGGACAGGCAATTATGCGCCGACCTCCTGGGTGAATACCTATGCCGAGGTCACAGGGACGCACGCGCGTTTCCGCGGCTCCGACGCGGTTCAGCAGGCGACCTACCTGCAGCTCGTCTCGAACGGCGCGAATGATCCGCTTTGGCCGCTCAACCTCCCCGGAACGTCGCCCGGCAACTATCTGATGCTCGCACCCGTCTGGGTTGCCAAGAGCGGCATCGACATCGGCGAAAAAACGGGCTGGTTCGGCGGCATGTATTACCGCTATTTCGGCTCTCGTCCACTCACGGAGGACGGGCAAATCCAATCCTCCGCGATGGGAACGGTGAACGCGCGACTTGGCTACCACTTCGACAATGGTTGGAAGCTTCAAATCGACGCCTTCAACATCACCAATCAGCGTTCGAGCACGATTGACTATGCCTACGGCGCCTTCGCCAAGCAGGATTACTTGCTTTTCCCGGGCTACTCGGGCGGTAGCTCCGGCATCAGCGATCGCTACTTCAAGCCGCAGGACCCGCCGGCCGTTCGATTCACCTTCGCTGGGCCGCTGACCATCCTCGACGCCCCGATGTCAGCCGTCCCCTTTTAACGAAAACGGAATCGCGCGCTTGCGCCTATTCAATCAGGAGACACGCGAATGAACAGACTTCTCGCGACCAGCGCCATTGCTTTGGCGCTTTCCACCGGATCGGCGTTCGCCGCCGATCTTCCCTCGGCGAAGGCGCCGCCGGTCTATCTGCCGCCGCCGCCCTCATGGACGGGACTCTATGCCGGTCTGAATATCGGCGGCGGCTGGACGAACAACAGTTCATCGGGTCCAGTCAACGGGGTGCTTGCGCCTTATGTGGACCCGATCGCCGGCGCGGTCTTTTATCTTCCGGGCTCCACGCTCACGGGGAGCAATGCGGCCGGCTTCGTCGGAGGCGGTCAGATCGGCTTCAACTATCAGTTGGGAAGCTCGATCGTCCTCGGCGCCGAGGCGGACATCCAGGGAACCAGCATGCATTCCGCCGGCGCCAACAACTGGGTGCTGCCTTATCCAAGCCCGGTGACCCCCGGCGGCGTGCTTTTGCCGCTGATCTCGAATTCCGCTGGCGGCATGGGGCTTCCCTGGTTCGGGACGGTGCGCGGCCGCGCCGGCTTCCTGATTACGCCGACCTTGCTCGTTTATGGAACCGGCGGCTTTGCCTATGGCGGCGTGACCGCTCTCAACCAGACCAATACGCGCACGGGCTGGACCGCCGGCGGCGGGCTCGAATGGCTGTTCATTCCCAATTGGTCGGTTAAGGCCGAATATCTCTATGCGGATCTCTCGAGCGGCGGCGCGACGGGCGCGGGGGGCTGGAGCTACGGCTACCATTTCCACCCGCAGGTCAATATTCTGAGAGTCGGCGCGAATTATCACTTCAACTGGGGTTCGCCGGCTCCGGTTGTTGCAGCGAATTAGTTGCTCGATCGTCGCAGAGTCTCGCTGGCGCGAGTGCGTCCCGCGCCAGCCGCCTTCAATCGATCGAAATGCGCGTCATCGGGGCCGGCGCGGTGATCCAAATTCCCTGTGATCCGGCGCCGCGAGGTTCGGCGCCCCTTCACAATACAACGATCCGGGCTTTAGATGCGTCGCCGATATGCTGTGGGCGCGCCTATCGCGGACCGGTGACTCGATCTGGATTTAATTATAATCATTCGTCCATGCACACGCTCTACGGCGCCGGAGGTATATATGGACGCGGGGTTGACGCATGCCTGGCCGCTCGAGCTGACGATCCTGATTCCCTGTCTTAACGAAGCCGAGACGGTCGCCGCCTGTGTCGCCAAGGCTTCTACATTTCTGAAAGATAACGGCGTGCAGGGCGAAGTCCTCGTCGCCGACAATGGGAGCACAGACGGTTCACAGGATCTCGCCGCGAAGGCGGGTGCGCGCGTTCTGTCGGTCGTGGGGCGCGGCTATGGAGCGGCGCTGATCGCAGGCATAGAGGCGGCCAGAGGCCGTTTTGTCATCATCGGCGACGCGGACGACAGCTATGACTTTTTGTCCGTCAATCCCTTCGTCGAACGACTGCGCGCCGGTGACGACTTCGTCATAGGCAACAGGTTCACGGGGGAAATAAAACCGGGGGCCATGCCTTTTTTGCATCGCTATCTCGGCAACCCCGCGCTTTCCTTTTTGGGCCGATTATTCTTTCGCATCCCAGTCGGGGATTTTCATTGCGGGCTGCGCGGCTTCAAGCGAGAGGCGGCATTGCGAATAAATCTCGCCTGCCAGGGAATGGAGTTTGCAAGCGAGATGATCGTCAAGGCGGCCCTTGCGGGGTATTCATTCTCCGAAGTGCCAACCACGCTGTCGACGGGCGGCCGCTCACGCCCCCCCCATTTGCGGACTTGGCGAGACGGCTGGCGCCACCTGCGCTTCCTTTTGCTGCATAGTCCGAAATGGCTGTTTTTCTACCCAGGCGTCGCGGCGCTCTCAACAGGCTTGTTGGGCATGGTCATGCTCGCGCCCGGCGGGATTCAAATCGCCCCGCATGTGGTGCTCGACATTCATGCCCTGGTTTTCGCGAGCTTCGCGGTCATCATAGGGGCGCAGCTCATCTCGTTAGCTGTGCTGGCGCAGCGTTACGCGGTTTCGGAAGGGTTTCTCCCACGGACGAGGGTGGCGTCTGACCTGATAGAACGCCTCAGCCTCGAGGTGCTCTTGCAGGTCGCGGGCGTGATCTTTGTGCTGGGGACGGCGGGCGTGATTTGGGCGATCGCCCTTTGGGCAAGCAGCAATTTTGGCCCCATCAGCTATTCTGGTTTTATGCGCGTCATCGTGGTCTCGCTCGCGGCCCTGACGCTCGCCATTCAGATTGCGTCGAATGCCTTTCTGGCCTCGATGTTCGCCATCAGAGTCAAGAGGTGAGGCGGCGGCGACGCCGGGAGTCTGCATCGACTTCCGTCGATGCATTTTGCTGCAACTCATGAGAACAGGCTTGGGGCCATTGCTGAGCATTGGGAGGCGCGGCGGAGCCGTAGCGATCTTAAGCGACTACACCTTCTGCATACCCATCGCCCTGTGGGCGCTTGCGGATTTTATACCAAGATTTTTTTCAAGGGGACTCCATCGCCTACCTGATGACCGGAGAAGGCGCGATCCCTCCTGACCGTTCATGGGCCTTCGGTTTTGCGTCGAATTTTTTGTTGCGTCATACACACGGTTACAGCGCGTTCATGCTGGTGCAGATCGGCATTTTGGCATCCCTGATCGCCGCAATGCGCGTTTTCTTCACAGATATTAACGGATCGATAATCTGTTACGGCGCAGTCGGCGTCTTTCTGGCGCTTGACCCCCTCACGGAGATTTACACTCGTTTCGTCATGAGCGATTTTTCGGCCGCAGCGGCTTTCTTCGTCGCCCTGGTTGGACTGCATTTACTTGCGCGTGATGGCGGTCGGATGAGACGATTGGCGTCCCTTGCATTCATCGTCATCGCGTCCACCGTCGTCGCGGTCTTCCTTCGTGTCGCCTATGCCTTGATAATTGAAATAACTGTGATTTTGGTTGGCCTCATTTTGGCTCGTCGTTTAGACCGTCGGCGGCGCTTCGCGCTCGCAATAACCGCGCTTGGTCCATGGATGGCCATCGGGTCGTTGGCCGTCGCTAATCGCATCGTCTTCGCAGATCGGTTTCAGAACGAATATTTTGTAAATAAATCGGCCGGAGTGTTCCTCGCGGGCGTATTTGCTCCAGCCCTGGAGATGACAGACTTCGAGCAGGTTGGCATTGCGATCACAACTTCCGAGTTTCAAGGGCTCGACTTGACGAATTACGATAAGCGATCGGCTCAGGTTTGGGGTCCATCGCCAGATAACTTACACCAATTCATCAAGGATAAACTCCACGTCGAGCACGATTATACGGCGATAGTTGACCGAACCGCGTCAAAACTGGTCTGGAGCGCGCTACGACGCAGTCCTGTCGCTCTTGCAAAGGTCTATGCCTGGACCGCGTTGCTGTATGCGGACCCTTCAGAGTGGCAAAGCAAATTTTATGAAGAGATGGGCCTCCTGATAGCGCTCCCGGCCGAATTCGTCGCGTTCTCCAATCGTCATTGCGTTTTGAAGATCGAGCCGGACATTACAAAGACCCTCTCACCCCTCATACGCCTCTATGCGGCGCTCTCGCATTTATATCCGCTACAGCTTCTCCTTGGCCTGACGGCGGCGGCGTATCTCATGATCCGGGCGCGACATCGGCCAAGCGCAGTAGTCCTCACCGCGGGTCTGCTGGCAAATCTCGCGTCGGCGCCCCTGTATAGCAACGACGTCATCCCCCGATACGTCCTCGGGGCCGTTATGATCAGTTACGTGCTGATTGGCTTGGCGTTTCAGAGCGCTCTCAGTCAGAGGGACGCTTTAAAGACTGATAAAAGGGGAATCATCGCGGGCGTTTGAACTGCGCGCCCGGTCAAGCGTTCGTCAGCGCCGTACGGCAGCCACGGTTCATGCACGTGTTGACGAAGCGCTCACCCGCCGCCCGTGGCCTGTGGTCTAGCGAAAACTTAGCCTTGGATCGTTCCCGCTTCCACTTGATCAATCTCCCGCGGCGCGCTACTGTCCACATATGTTGACACTCGCCCAGCGCCCCCAAACGTTGGAGAAGGCTGCGGGAAAGCCCCGGGCCGTCGTGATCGGCAGTGGTTTCGGCGGGCTTGCCGCGGCAGTTCGTCTCGGTGCGCGCGGTTATCGCGTCACGGTGGTCGAAAAGCGCGACGCGCCCGGCGGTCGCGCCTATGTCTATCGTCAAGACGGCTTTACGTTCGACGCCGGCCCGACCATCGTCACGGCGCCATTCCTGTTCGAGGAGCTGTGGGCGCTCTGCGGGCGCAACATGGCCGACGACATCGACCTGCGGCCGATCTCGCCCTTCTATCGCATCCGCTTCGACGACGGCGCCTGCTTCGACTACAGCGGCGACCTGCAGGCGATGCGCGCCGAGGTCGCGCGTTTTTCACCGCAGCGACGTCGACGGCTTCATGCGCTTCATGGAGACGAGCCGTGAAATCTGCCGCATCGGTTTCGAGCAGCTCGGCGACGTCCCCTTTTCGTCCGCCGCTCGACATGGCGCGCATCGCGCCGGACCTCATGCGCCTGCAGGGCTATCGCAGCGTCTATGCGCTGGTCTCGCAGCATTTCCGTGACGAGCGCCTGCGCACCATCTTCAGCTTCCATCCGCTGCTGATCGGCGGCAATCCGTTCCGCGCCAGCGCCATCTACTGCCTGATCGCCGCGCTGGAGAAGCGCTGGGGCGTGCATTTCGCCATGGGCGGCACCGGCGCGCTCGTCACGGGCCTCGTCGACTTGATCGAGGGCCAGGGCGGACGATGTCCGCTGCAACTGCGAGGTCGACGCCATCATCGTCGAGAACGGCGCGGCGACAGGGCGTGCGGCTGGCGACCGGCGAGACGATCGCCGCCGACATCGTCGTCTCCAACGCCGATTCCGCCTGGACCTATCGCCATCTCCTGCCCGCGTCGGCGCGGCGGCGCTGGAGCGATCGCAAGATCGACCGCGCGAATTATTCGATGGGCCTGTTCCTCTGGTATTTCGGCACGCGCCGCCGCTACGACGACGTCGCGCCACCACACGATCCTGATCGGGCCGCGCTACCGCGAGCTGCTCGACGACATCTTCGAGCGCAAGATGCTGGCCGAGGATTTCAGCCTCTATCTGCATCGGCCGACCGCCACCGATCCCGTCGCTGGCGCCGCCCGGCTGCGACGCATTCTACGTGCTGTCGCCGGTGCCCAATCTCGAAGGCGGCCAGGACTGGCCGCACGCTGGCCGAAGCCTTACCGGCGGCGCATCGCCGCACGCGCTCGAAGCGAGCTGCTGCCCGGACCTCTCGTCGCAGATCGTGACCTCGCGCATCGCGACGCCGCTCGATTTCGCAAGCCGGCTCAACGCCTATCGCGGCGCCGCCTTCGGCCTGGAGCCGATCCTACGCAAAGCGCCTGGTTCCGTCCGCACAACGCGCAGCGAGGACGTGCGCAATCTCTTCCTCGTCGGCGCCGGCACGCATCCGGGCGCCGGACTGCCGGGCGTGCTCTCCTCCGCGCGGATTCTCGACAAGGTGGCGCCGCATGCCTCCGCTTTCGCCTGAGCCGATCCTTCGCCACGGCCGCCGACCACGCGCATTGCGCCGCCGCCATTCGCGACGGCTCGCGCTCCTTCCACGCTGGCGTCGCTCCTGCTGCCGCGCGCGTGTGCGCGACCGGCCTACGGGCTCTACGCCTTCTGCCGGCTGTCCGACGACGCCGTCGATCTCGACGGCGGCTCGCTCGACGCGCGTCGCGCGCCTGCGCGAGCGTCTCGCGCGCGCCTACGACGGCGCGCCCGCACGACTCGCCGGCGGATCGCGCCATGGCCGACGTCGTGCGCGCGCTACGCCATTCCGCGCGCGGTGCCCGAGGCGCTGCTCGAAGGGCTCGCCTGGGACGCCGAAGGGCGGCGCTACGAGACCTTCGACGATCTGCAGGCCTATGCGGTGCGCGTCGCCGGCACCGTCGGCGTGATGATGACGCTGATGATGGGCGTGCGCGACGCCGTGACGCTGGCGCGCGCCTGCGATCTCGGCGTCGCGATGCAGCTCACCAATATTGCGCGCGACGTCGGCGAAGACGCGCGCGCCGGCCGGCTGTATCTGCCGCTCGCCTGGCTGCGCGAGGCCGGCGTCGATCCCGACGCCTTCCTGGCGGCGCCCGTCGCGAGTCCGGCGGTGAAGCAGGTGGTCGCGCGGCTGCTGCGCGAGGCGGACGCGCTTTACGCGCGCGCCGCGCGCGGCGTCGCGCATCTGCCCGCGAGCTGCCGTCCCGCGATCCTTGCCGCGGCGCTTCTCTATGCCGAGATCGGCCGCGAGCTCGGCCGACGGCATGGGCTCGAACTCGGTTTCGCATCGCGCGCGCGTCGGCGGCGCGCGCAAGCTCGCGCTGCTCGGCAAGGCCGTCGCGCTCGTCGCCCTGGCTGCCGGCGGCGCGCCGCCGCCGGCGCTCGACGCCGCGGCCTTTCTGATCGACGCCGTCGCGCGCGAGCCCGTGCGCGCGGCAGCGACGAAGCCGCGCGAGTATGAGCGCGCGCAATTCGTTCGCGTGCTCGACATGTTCGAACGGCTCGAACGCGCCGAGCGCTTCGGAGATAGCACGAAATGCCCGGAGAACTACTACGGCATTGTGGAGATGGCCTTCTCCTTCGGCCTTCTCATCGCCTTCGGCGTCTGGCAGCTCTGGTCGGTCGCGAAGACGCGCAAGCGTCTGCGCGAAGAAGAACGCGCGTAAGAAGAGGAGTCGCACTGACAGCCGTCAGCCGCGCCGCGGCATGCGGAAGGGCAGCATCAGCCGCACGATGGGATGCGCGAAGCGATCGAGCGACAGGCTCTCATGCACCCATTCGACCGGCGCGCCCTCGAAGCGCTCGCAATGAGCGAGCGCGAATAGAAGGGCGTGTCCTCGAAGTCTGCGCAGAACCTGCGCGACGCCCGTCGTCCGCGCGCGTGCGGCGCGGCAATGCACCACTTCGTCGTCGGCAGCGTCGCGACGGGCGGCGGCGCCAGCTCGTCGACCTCGCCCGCGGCGTCGAAGCGCAGCGCCAGCGACAGCGGCGCTGCGCGGCGCCTCTCGGCGTCGTAAAAGATCGCGGCGCCGTCGCCGAGTCGCGCCCGCGACCATGTCCAGCAAGAAAACGCCTCTTCGAGCGGCTCGTCGCCGCCGTTCGTGTCGAAATAGGCGTGCCCGCGCCAGTGCAGATCCGGCGCCTCGAGACTCGACCGCGGCGCGCGCCATGCGGCGCGATCGGCCGCCAGACATGGCGGCCCTGCTCTTCCAGCGTGAACTCGCGGCGTTGATCGCCTGCGGCTCGATGACGATGTCGCCGCGAATGCGCCTGCGGGATCGGCGCCGAGATCTCGTCGACGCGGATCACCAGCGCGCCGTCGCGCCATGCGAGCGAACTCGGGCCGATGGCCAGCGCATCCGCGCGACCGCTCGAGACGGTCGCGGCCGCGCTCCGTCATCGCCCAGCGCGCGCCGCGCGGTCCGTAGAGCGCGACATTTACCGCGCAATGTCGATAGGGATCGGCCCAGCCCGACCAGGCGTAATAGGGCGAGAACACGCTGCCGATGAAGGCGATGACGGTGAGGCCGAAGGCGCCGTCGTCGCTCAGCGCGTCGACATACCACCAGCGATAGCCGCCCGGACGCAACGGCCGCATCGAAGGCAGGTCCGCCATCAGGCGATGCGCCGCGAGCCGTCCCGAAATCGCCGCCATCGGCACGCCCGGGCCCGGATGCACGCTGCCCCCCGCGAGATAGAGGCCCGGCAGCCGCGTCCGCGCGCCCGGACGCGTGAAGGAGGCCGTCCACCCGTGCGACGCCTGACCGTAGATCGCGCCGCCCGTCGCCGGAAACAGCCTGCGCGAAGTCCGCCGGCGTCGTGCGCGTCGTCGCCGTCGCGTCGGAGCGTTCAGGCCGCAATCCGCGAGCCTTCGAAAGATCGTCTCCTCGCATCGGCTCAGCTCCTCTGGCGAAATGTCGCCTGCCCGTCGCCCGGCGGGCGCGTTGACGAGCGCAAACAGTCTTTCTTCGCCGCGCGGACGCGTCGTCATCGCCGCGATCCTGCGCGCAGACATAGATCGTCGGCGCGACAGGCAGGCCGGCGCGTGTGAAAATGTCGTCGAATTCGGCGCGATAGTCTCGGCGAGAAGAACACATTGTGATGCACGAGCGGCAAGCCTGTCGCGCTGCGCGCGCATCGCCAAGGTCATCGCCGACAGCGACGGCTGCGCGCGTGGCGGCGTCGCCGGCGGCGCCCTGCGCTTCGCGCCGAGCAGCCCGCCGCGCAGCGCCGCGACATCGCCATTCATGACGACGGCGTCGGCGTCGAGCGTTTCGCCGTCGGCGAGCGCGACGCCGGCGACGCGCCCGCGGTCGCACAAGAATTCGCTGCACCTCGCGCGCCGTAGAGAAACGTCGCGCCGCGCGCCTGCGCGAGTTCGGCCAGCGCGCGGGCGAGGCGGTGCATGCCGCCCTCGACCCGCCACACGCCGTCCAGTTCCACATGCGCGACGAGCATCAGCGTCGCCGGCGCGGCGAAGGGCGACGAGCCGCAATAGGTCGCGTAGCGCCCGAAGAGCTGGCGCAGGCGCGGATCGCGGAAATATTTGCCGAGCTCGTCCCACATCGTCGCGAAGGGCGAGATGCGCAGGAGATTCGGCAGGCCGCCGACGCCGGCGTGGCGCACGAGATCCGACGGGGCTCGGCCGCTGCGCGAGAATGAAGGAATCGCGCAAGCGTCTCGTAGATCGCTCGCGCGCGCGCGCAGAAGCGACGAAACCCCTCGGCTTCCGCCCTGCCCGCAAAGGCGCCGATCGCGTCGACGCTGCGCTCGGAGTCGGCGAAGAGATCGAGACGCTCGCCGTCGCTCCAGGCGTGGCGCGCGAGCGTTTGCGCGCGATGCAGGCGCACATGATCGGAAAGCGTCGCGCCAGCCTCGTCGAAGATCTCCTCGAAGACCCAGCGCATCGTGAAGACCGTCGGGCCGGCGTCGAGGCGCAAGCCGCCCGCCTCGACTTCGCGAATCTTGCCGCCCGGCGCATCGGCGCGCTCGACCACCGTCACGTCTGAGCCCGCGCGCCGCGAGCAGCAGGGCGGCGACCAGACCGCCGACGCCGGCGCCGATGACGATGACGCGCTGCGCTTCGCATTGTGCTTCGCCTTCGCGCGCTCGCGCGGTGCAATCGCAGGAGGAAAACAATTGACTCGCGCTGCCGAATATGTCAATCTGAAATGACAGTAATATACGTCTATCAAAAATGACGGAGGCGAGCCATGCAGACTGCGGCGCGAATCGAAGAGGCGCTGGACAGGCGCGGTCGCACAGGCGCGGGCGCCCGGCGCGCCGCCCCTGCTTGCGTCCGCCCTGCACTATGCCGTGTTTCCCGCCGGGCACCGCATCCGGCCGCAGCTCTGCCTTGCCGTCGCCCACGCCTGCGGCGACCCCGACCCTGTCGCCGCCGACGCGGCGGCGGTCGCGATCGAGCTGCTGCACTGCGCCTCGCTGGTGCATGACGACCTCCCCTGTTTCGACGACGCCGACCTGCGCCGCGGCAAGCCCTCCGTGCATGCTCGAATTCGGCGAGCCGCTCGCCGTGCTGACCGGCGACGCGCTGATCGTCCACGCCTTCGCGACGCTTGGCGCGGTCGCGCGGCGCGATCCCGTCGCGCATGGCGGCGCTGATCGCGCATCGTCGCCGAAGCGGTCGGCTCGCCGCATGGCATCGTCGCCGGCCAGGCCTGGGAATGCGAGGTCGCCGTGCCGCTCTCCGACTATCAGCGCGCCAAGACCGGGCGCGCTGTTCGTCGCCGCGACGCGCGGCGGGCGCCGCCGCCGCCGGGCATGACCCGGCGCCTTGGCGCGCGCTGGGCGAAAAGCTCGGCGAAGCCTATCAGGTCGCCGACGATCTGCGCGACGTGCTGTGCGACGAGGAAGAACTCGGCAAGCCGATCGGGCAGGACGCCGGCGGCTGCGGCCCAACGCCGCGGCGGAACTCGGCGTCGGCGGCGCGCAAAGGCCCATCTCGAGGGGCTGGTCGAAGGCGGCTGTCGCGTCGATCCCGGATTGCCCGGGCGCACGCGAACTGCGCGCGCTGATCCAGGCGCAGACGGCGCTGTTCTTCCCCAAGCAGCTCGCCCGCGTGGCGGCCTGAGCCGCGCCGGTGTCGGCCGCTCTTCCTCCGGCCTCCGGCGCGCGCGCCGTGGCGCGAGCGCTGGATCAACTGGCGCAACCGGCTTGTTGCGGATCCCGCGTTTCCAGCGCTGGGCGGCCGCCTCTCCCCTGACGCGCGTCGTCGCGCGGCGTCGCGCCAAGGCGCTGTTCGATCTTTGCGCGGGCTTCGTCTATTCGCAGATCCTGCTCGCCTGCGTGCGGCTGCGGCTCTTCGAGATTCTGGCCGCGCGGCCCGCTGCATCAGGCGCAGTTCGCGGCGCGCCTCGAGCTTTCGCCGGAGGCGGCGCAGCGCCTGCTGCGCGCCGCCGCGTCGCTGAAGCTGCTGCGCGCGCTGCCGGGCGATCGCTTCGCGCTCGACGACCTTGGCGCGTCGATGCTGGCTAATCCGTCAGTCGGCGCCTTCGTCGAGCATCATGCGCTGCTCTATGACGATCTGCGCGATCCCGTCGCCTTGCTGCGCGGCGAGGCGCAGACGCGGCTCTCGCAATTCTGGCCCTACGCGGAAGGCCGGCGCAGGCGATGCCGAAACCTGCGGCGCCTATAGCGAGTTGATGGCGCGCTCGCAGACGCTCATCGCCGAGGACGTGCTCGACGCCTATCCCTTCGACGACGCCAAAGCCTGCTCGACGTCGGCGGCGGCGAGGGCGCTTTCGTTGCGGCCGTCGCGGCGCGCCATCCTGCGCTGCGCTTGCAGCTTTTCGACCTGCCGCTCGGTCGCCGCCGCGCGCGCGGGGGGCCTTGACAGCGCAGGGACTTGACGCGCGTCGAGGTGCATGGCGGCAGCTTTCTCGATACGCCGCTGCCGACCGGCGCCGACGTCGTGACGCTGATCCGTGTGCTGCATGACCATGACGATGAAACGGCTTTCGCCGCGCTGCGCGCGGCGCACGCGGCCTTACCGCCGGGCGGGACGCTTCTCATCGCCGAGCCTATGGCTGAAACGCCTGGCGCTGAAGCGATCGGCGACGCCTATTTCGGCTTTTACCTGCTCGCCATGGGAAGCGGCCGCGCGCGCCGCAGGGCCGAAATGACGCAGCTCTTGCAAGCCGCTGGATTTACAGCAATTCGCTATCTCGCCAGTCCGCGACCGATGTTTGCGAGCATTGTCACCGGGCGGAAGAGTGTAATTTTTGAGTTGACGCTTTATTATGTCTATATAAGACTGACATTCTTCGAGCCCCAGCGCGGGTCGCGCGCGAGATGCGCGGAAGGCCGATGATGTTGAATGCGCTCGCCATCGTCCTTGAGGAGCCCGGAAGGCTGGCGCTCAGCCGCCTGCCGATCGACTCGCCCGGCGACGCGGATGTCGTCGTTGCAACGAACTGGAGCGGCATCAGCACCGGCACTGAACGACTTCTCTACACTGGGCGCATGCCCGATTTCCCCGGCATGGGCTATCCGCTCGTGCCCGGCTATGAGACCGTCGGCGAAGTGATCGAAGCCGGCCCGCAGAGCGGCTTTGCCGTCGGTCAGCGCGTCTTTGCGCCGGGCGCGACATGTTTTGGAACCGTGCGCGGACTCTTCGGCGGCGCGGCGTCGCATCTCGTCGTCAAGGGCTCGCGCATCGTCGCCATTCCACGAGAGCTCGGCGACAAGGGCGTTCTTCTCGCGCTCGCGGCGACCGCCTATCATGCGCGCGGCGGCGTCGCGCCGCAGGGACGCGAACTCATCGTCGGTCATGGCGTGCTCGGCCGGCTTGCTTGCGCGCCTCAGCGTCGCCGCAGGCGGCGAGCCGACCGTCTGGGAATGCGATGCGCGTCGCAGCGGCGGCGGCCGACGGCTACGCCGTCATCGATCCCGACAGCGGATACGCGCCGCGACTATCGCGTCATCTACGATGTGAGCGGCGATCCGGAGATTCTCGATGATCTGATCGCGCGACTCGCGCCGGGCGGCGAAATCGTCCTCGCGGGTTTCTACGAGCGCCCGCTCGCTTTCGCCTTTCCGCCCGCCTTCATGCGCGAGGCGCGGCTGCGCGTCGCCGCGCAATGGCGGCCCGACGATCTCGCCGGCGTTGTGCGCCTCGTCGAGGAGGGGCGCCTCTCGCTCGACGAGCTCATCACCCATCGGCGCTTCGCGCTGCAGGCGCAGGACGCCTATCCGATCGCGTTCAACGATCCGGCTGTCTCAAAATGGTGCTCGACTGGAGGGCGGTCGCATGAATTACGCGCAGGGCTTTCTGACCGCCGCCGAACTCGCCGATGCGCCGGCGCATCTGCCTGCGCGAAGAAGCCGCCGCGCCGCTCGATCCCGCTCCGGCGACCGCGACGAAGGAAACGCAGATCATCGCGATCTATGGCAAGGGCGGCATCGGCAAGAGCTTCACGCTTGCCAATCTCTCCTACATGATGGCGCAGCAGGGCAAGAAAGTGCTGCTGATCGGCTGCGATCCGAAGAGCGACACGACCTCGCTGCTGTTTGGCGGACGCGCCTGCCCCACCATCATCGAAACCTCGACGAAGAAGAAGCTCGCCGGCGATCAGGTCGCCATCGGCGACGTCTGCTTCAAGCGCGACGGCGTCTTCGCCATGGAGCTCGGCGGTCCGGAAGTCGGTCGCGGCTGCGGCGGACGCGGCATCATTCACGGCTTCGAGCTGCTCGAAAAGCTCGGCTTCCATGAATGGGGCTTTGACTACGTCCTGCTCGACTTCCTCGGCGACGTGGTCTGTGGCGGCTTCGGCCTGCCGATCGCGCGCGACATGTGCCAGAAGGTCATCGTCGTCGGCTCCAATGATCTGCAATCGCTTTATGTCGCCAACAATGTCTGTTCGGCGGTGGAATATTTCCACAAGCTCGGCGGCAATGTCGGCGTCGGCGGCCTCGTCATCAACAAGGATGACGGCACGGGCGAGGCGCAGGCCTTCGCAAAGCGCGGCCGGCATTCCCGATCCTCGCCTCGATTCCGGCCGACGACGATATCCGCCGCAAGAGCGCCAATTACGAAATCATCGGCCGTCCGGACGGACGCTGGGGCGCGCTCTTCGCGGAGCTCGCGGCGAATGTCGTGGGCTCGCAGCCCAATCGCCCCAAACCGCTGACGCAGGACGAACTGCTCGGCCTCTTCTTCGGGCGAGTCCGTCGGGACGCGACGTGGTGCTCGAGCCCGCGACGCATCGAAGACATGTGCGGCGGAACGGCTGACGCAGAAGCCGTCGCTCGAAGTCGTTTACGAAACCATCTGACGGAGCGGCGCAATGGACGATCTCGGCTCCCATCAGACACAGTCGCGCCCGTCGCGACGCGCCGAAAGCGACTGGCGACGTCGCTGCGGCCGCGTCAGGCGATGGGCTCGGATGCCACGCGGGCAAGGAACAAGATGCGCGCCGCCGCGCAGGCCGCCGGGCATGAGCGAGACGCTCGGCCAATATGCGAAGGATTATCCGCAAGGTCCGCATGACCAGCCGCAAAGCATGTGCCCGGCCTTCGGTTCGCTGCGCGTCGGCCTGCGCATGCGCCGCACCGCCATGGTGCTGTCGGGCTCCGCCTGCTGCGTTTACGGCCTGACCTTCACCTCGCATTTCTACGGCGCCAAGCGCACGGTCGGCTATGTGCCGTTCAATTCGGAGACGCTCGTCACTGGCAAGCTGTTCGAGGATATTCGCGAGGCGGTGTATCAGCTCGCCGATCCCGCGCAATTACGACGCGGTCGTCGTCATCAATCTCTGCGTGCCGACCGCCTCCGGCGTGCCGCTGCGCCTGCTGCCGAAAGAGATCGACGGCGTGCGCATCATCGGCATCGACGTGCCGGGATTCGGCGTGCCGACGCATGCGGAAGCCAAGGATGTGCTCGCCGGCGCCATGCTGCGCTTCGCGCGGCTCGAGGCCGAACAGGGTCCGGTCCAGGCGCCGCGCGCGCCGCGCGCCGGAAAAGCCGACCATTTCTCTGCTCGGCGAGATGTTCCCGGCCGATCCGATGCAGATCGGCGCGATGCTCGATCTGCTCGGCCTCGCCGCCGGGCCGGTCGTCCCGACGCGCGAATGGCGCGAACTCTATGGCGCGCTGGATTGCGCGGCGGTCGCGGCGATCCATCCCTTCTACGCCTCCTGCGTGCGCGAATTCGAAGCGGCCGGACGCAGCGTCGTCGGCTCGGCGCCGGTCGGTCATGACGGCACGGCCGCCTGGCTCGAAAATATCGGCGCCGCCTGCAATGTCGCGCGCGACAAGATCGACGCCGCGAAGGCGCGCCTGCTGCCCGCGATCAAAGGCGCGCTGTCGGCGACGCCGATCAAGGGCCGCATCACGCTTTCCGGCTATGAAGGCTCCGAGCTTCTCGTCGGGCGCCTGCTTGTCGAGTCGGGCGCCGATCTGCGCTATGTCGGCACGGCCTGTCCGCGCACGCGCTTCAACGATGCCGACCGCGAATGGCTTGAAGCGAAGGGCGTGCATGTGCAGTTCCGCGCCTCGCTCGAACAGGATTTCGCCGCCTTCGACGAATTCAAGCCGGATCTCGCCATCGGCACGACGCCCGTGGTGCAGAAGGCGAAGCAGAAGCGCGACGCCGGCGCTCTATTTCACCAATCTCATCTCCGCGCGTCCGCTGATGGGCGTCGCCGGCGCGGGTTCGCTCGCACAGGTCATCAACACCGCGATCGGCAATCAGTCGCGCTTCGACGAGATGAACGATTTCTTCGCGGGCGTCGGCACGGGCTTCGCCGCCGGAGTCTGGCAGGACACGCCGCGCGATCGCCCCGAGTTCCGCAAGAAGCATCGCGCGAAAATGGCGCACAGAGCCGACCGAGGAGATGGGCGCATGCTAGTCCTCGATCACGATCGCGCCGGCGGCTATTGGGGCGCCGTCTATGTCTTCACGGCGATCAAGGGGCTTGCAGGTCGTCATCGACGGCCCGGTCGGCTGCGAGAATCTTCCGGTCACCTCGGTGCTGCACTACACCGACGCGCTGCCGCCGCATGAACTGCCGATCGTCGTCACGGGACTGTCGGAAGAAGAGCTCGGCCGCCACGGCACCGAAGGCGCGATGAAGCGCGCGCATGCGACGCTCGATCCCGATCTGCCGAGCGTCGTCGTCACCGGCTCGATCGCCGAAATGATCGGCGGCGGCGTGACGCCGGAAGGCACAGGCATCCAGCGCTTTCTGCCGCGCACGATCGACGAGGATCAGTGGCAGTGCGCCAATCGCGCCATGAGCTGGCTTTGGAGCGAATATGGCCTGAAGAAGGGCCGGGCGCCTAAACGCAAGGAGCGCGCGCGCCAGGCGAAAAGCCGCGCGTCAACATTATCGGCCCCTGCTACGGCGTCTTCAACATGCCCTCCGATCTCGCCGAGATCCGTCGCCTCGTCGAAGGGCATCGGCGCCGAAATCAACATGGTCTTTCCCGCTCGGCAGCCACCTCGCGGATGTGCCGCGTCTCGCCGACGCCGACGTCAATATCTGCATGTATCGCGAATTCGGCCGCCAGCTCTGCGAGGCGCTGGATCGCCCCTATCTCCAGGCGCCGATCGGCCTGCACAGCACGACCAAATTCCTGCGCAAGCTCGGCGAGGAGCTGGGCCTCGATCCGGAGCCCTTCATCGAGCGCGAGAAGCACACGACGATCAAGCCGCTTTGGGATCTCTGGCGCTCGGTCACGCAGGACTTCTTCGGCACCGCCTCCTTCGGCATCGTCGCGACGGAAACCTATGCGCGCGGCGTGCGGCACTTTCTCGAAAACGAAATGGGTCTGCCCTGCACTTTCGCGATCGGCGCGCAAGCCCGGCGAGAAAACCGACAACGCCGCCGTGCGCAGAGCTGATCCGCGAAACGCCGCCGCTCGTTCTGTTCGGCAGCTATAATGAACGCATGTACGCCGCCGAAGCGGGCGGCCGCGCCATGTATATTCCGGCGTCCTTTCCCGGCGCGTCATCCGGCGCCATACCGGCACGCCCTTCATGGGCTACGCGGGCGCCGTCTATCTCGTGCAGGAAGTCTGCAACGCGCTGTTCGACGCGCTATTCAACATTCTGCCGCTCGGCACGGAGCTCGACAAGGTCGAGGCGACGCCCGCACGTCTGCATCGCGAAATTCCTTGGGACGACGAAGCCAAGCGTCTGCTTGACGAACTCGTCGAGGCGACGCCGGTTCTCGTGCGCATTTCCGCCGCCAAGCGGCTGCGAGACGCCGCCGAAGGCGAGGCGCGTCGCGCAGGCGACGATCAGGTCACAAGCGCGCGCGTCGAACATGCGCGCAAGCTGGTGATGGAGATGGGCCGCATGACTGACGCGATGCATCGCACAGCATCATTTCACAGGGAAGGAGAGGTCATGAGCTCGACAACCTATTCGCCTTCGACTACGCGCGGCGACGAATTCAAGGTTTTGCTGCTGTTCGGCGCGCTCTTTCCGTTTTTCCTCGGCGGCGGCGGTCATTCCGCGCGCGCTTCCATTTTCCGGCCGAGAGCGGCGTCGCCGGCGAAATCCGTCATCAGCGAGGCGCGCGAAAATATGTCCATAGCGATTTCATATGCGCTGATGGCGCGCGCGATGCTGCAGAGCTTCGCCCGGGATTAACCCGAGCGAAACGCCTGTCGCGATCCTTGAGGGCCGCGATGCTTCCGCCGCGTAAGGCGTGCGCGGCAATGCCAACGGAGGTCAATCATGGCCATCGATAAAGAGAGGAGTTCTCTGTCAGGACTGACAGAGGCCGAGGCTCTGGAATTCCATAGTCTCTTCATCAAGAGCTTCCTGATCTTCACCGTCATCGCGATCATCGCGCATGTGCTGGTGTGGAACTGGCGGCCCTGGCTGCCCGGCCCGAAGGGATATGCGCTGCTCGACGGCGTGACCAACGTCGCGCACGCCGCGCTGTCGCTCATCGGCTGATAGGAGTTCGCCATGCACAAGATATGGCTGCTTTTCGATCCGCGCCGCGTGCTCGTCGCGCTCGCCGCCTTTCTGTTCACGCTGGCGCTTGCTGATCCACTTCATCCTGCTCAGCACCGACCGGTTCAATTGGCTGGAAGGGCCGCGTGCGCAGAAGACGGGGCAGATCGAGATGACGACGCCGAACTCGTTCGGCTGATCGTTCTCGATCGCCATCACGCCGCGGACGGACGCGCCGTCTCGCTTCCGCCCGCGGCCGCCAATTCCTGAATGATTTCCGAGGGAGGCGCGGCCATGGCCATGCTGAGTTTCGAAAGAAAATATCGCGTGCGCGGAGGCACGCTCATCGGCGGCGACCTCTTCGATTTCTGGGTCGGCCCGTTCTACGTCGGCTTCTTCGGCGTCACGACGTTCATCTTCGCAACGCTCGGCACAGCGCTGATCGTCTGGGCCGCGGCGCTCGGCCCAACCTGGAATCTCTGGCAGATCAACGTCGCGCCGCCTGATATCAAATACGGCCTCGCGCTGGCGCCTTTGAAAGAAGGCGGGCTGTGGCAGATCATCACGATCTGCGCGAATCGGCGCCTTCGTGTCCTGGGCGCTGCGTGAAGTCGAAATCTGCCGCAAGCTCGGCATCGGCTATCACGTGCCGGTAGCTTTCGGAGTTCGCGATCTTCGCCTATGTGTCGCTCGTCGTCATTCGACCCTTGCTGCTCGGCGCCTGGGGCTATGGCTTCCCCTATGGCATCATCAGCCATCTGGACTGGGTGTCGAACACTGGCTACCAGTATCTGCACTTCCACTACAATCCAGCGCATATGATCGCGGTATCGTTCTTCTTCGCGACTTGTTTTGCCCTGTCACTGCATGGCGCGCTGGTGCTCTCGGCGACCAATCCGCCAAAGGGCGAAGTCGTGAAGACGCCGGAGCATGAAGACACCTTCTTCCGCGACGCCATCGGCTACTCGATCGGCACTCTGGGCATCCATCGTCTAGGCCTGTTCCTGGCGCTTGCGGCGGTCTTCTGGAGCGCTGTGTGCATCATCATCAGCGGCCCGTTCTGGACTCGCGGCTGGCCCGAGTGGTGGAACTGGTGGCTCAATCTTCCCGTCTGGCGCTGAGCGTAAGGGAGAGAATCCGTGGCCTATTATCAAAACATCTTCACGCAGGTTCAGGTCCGCGGCGCGGCGCCTGACATGGGCGTGCCGATTCCCAACGAGGATCGTTCGTCTGCGACGTTCTCGCATCTGCTCGGCCGTATCGGCAATGCGCAGATCGGGCCGATCTATCTCGGCTATACAGGGCTGCTGTCGCTCATTGCGGGCTTCATCGCCTTTGAAATCATCGGCCTCAATATGTGGGCGTCGGTGAACTGGGATCCGGTGCAATTCGTGCGGCAATTGCCCTGGCTCGCGCTGGAGCCGCCGAAGCCGCAATACGGACTCAAGATCTTCCCGCCGCTGCGGGAAGGCGGCTGGTGGCTCATCGCTGGCTTCTTCCTGACGTCATCCGTGCTGCTCTGGTGGTGGCGCATGTATCGTCGCGCGCGGGCGCTGGGTCTCGGCACGCATACGGCCTGGGCGTTTCTTTCGGCGATATGGCTCTATCTCGTGCTCGGCTTCATACGGCCGTTGCTGATGGGAAGCTGGAGTGAGGCGGTCCCGTTCGGGATCTTTCCGCATCTCGACTGGACCGCGGCGTTCTCCATTCGCTACGGGAATCTCTTCTATAATCCCTTCCATATGCTCTCCATCGCCTTCCTGTATGGCTCGGCGCTTCTCTTCGCAATGCATGGCGCGACAATTCTTGCGGTCGGTCGCTTCGGCGGCGAGCGTGAGATCGAGCAAATTCTCGATCGCGGCACGGCGTCCGAGCGCGCGGCTTTGTTCTGGCGCTGGACGATGGGCTTCAACGCAACGATGGAGTTGATCCATCGTTGGGCATGGTGGTTCGCGGTGCTGACCCCGTTTACTGGCGGCATCGGCATCCTGCTCACCGGCACGGTCGTCGACAATTGGTATCTTTGGGGCGTCGTTCACGGCATCGCGCCGGAATATCCGCACGCCTTTCCGCCTGTCGTCGATCCGGCTCTTGCTACGGGAGGCACGCCATGAAAACAGCCTTCTCGCTCATCGGCGTCGTCGCAGCGGCGCTTCTGACGGCAGCGATGCTGCTGACCGCCGGCTGGGTGCGTCCGCCGATCTATGGCGTGCAGACCGGCTTTCGCGGCACAGGCCAGGAACAGCTTATCAGTGCGCAGAACAAGCGCATTCTTGAAGCGGCGAACGCACTGCCCGAGCCAATCGACAGGGCCTCTCCCTCGGGCGAGCGCGCGACGCAGGCCTACAAGAATGTGAAGGTTCTCACCGATCTGAGCACGGAGGAATTCAATCGGGTGATGGTCGCCATAACGCAATGGGTCTCGCCCGATCAGGGCTGCGCCTATTGTCACAATACCGAAAATCTCGCTGACGATGGGCTCTATACAAAGATCGTCGCTCGACACATGCTGGAGATGAACGCGGCACATCAACAAGGACCTATACGGCGCATGTCGGGAATACCGGCGTCACCTGCTATACCTGTCATCGTGGCCAGCCCGTTCCGAGCAATATCTGGTTCGAGAATCCGGGCGGACCGCATGCAGGCGGCATGTCGGCGCACAATTATGGCTTCGGACATCCGTCAAAGTCGAATGGCGACACCGCATTGCCGGTCGATCCATTCACGCCGCATCTTCTCGGCGACGACAATCTTCGCGTCGAGGGCAAGACGGCGCTGCCGGCGATCGCGGGCGCATCGATCCAGCAAACGGAGCAGAGCTTTTCGCTCATGATCCACATGTCTGAAGCGCTGGGCGTCAATTGCACCTTCTGCCATAACACGCGCAATTTCGGGGGCTGGGAAGAAAGCAAGCCGCAGCGTACCGTCGCCTGGCATGGCCTCGATATGCTGCGGGAGCTCAATGCCGTCTATCTCGAACCGTTGCATGCAGATCTATCCGCCGCATCGGCTCGGGCCAACCGGCGACAGTCCGAAAGCGAATTGCGCGACCTGCCATCAGGGGGCCAGCAAGCCGCTTCTGGGGCAAAGTCTGGCAAAGGACTTTCCGGAGCTCTGGCGGCAAGGCCGCGCCCTGACGTAAAGCAGTCTGGCCGGCGCAGGTCGGCCAGACTTCTTTCGGGCTCCTGAAAAGGTCTCGCTTGTTAACGATAGTGATTTTGCCGAATTCGCAATTTGATGAGCATTCCGTTCGCTGGAGACAAAGGGAGGACGGACCCCGTGTGCACTGTGGACAGGGCGCTGCAGGACGATTGTATTAGCCTCGTTCAGAGGCGCGACGACGAAGGCGCATATCTCATTCGGGTCGGGGCGCTCCAGACGGTTGTCACGATCCGTCTGCGCAAGATATGGGGTTCGCGAACCGCCTATCGGCAGAGTCACGCGATCAAGACGCCGCGTCAGCCCTGCCCAAATTGGAGTTGTGTCCCGGAGGCTGAATCGCCGGGAGACGCCTTGGCCAAGGCGATCAGCGGACTGACCATGCATTACCAAAAAGCGGTAGGCGAAGGCTATTCGCCGGCCGAAGATTGGCTTGTCCCGGCCAAATAGTCGCGGCTTTTACCACTGAACCTCGAAGACGCAGGCCGGCGCGCCGGTCGCTTCGCAGTAGATTTCGTGCACGCGAACGACGGCCCGAGCATTTCTCTGAACACGCGCTCGAATGTCGCGGCGAAATAGGTGCACGCCGGCTCCTGTGTGCGGAGCCCCTTGCAGATCGGCGAGCCCATCAGTCGCAACGTCAGTTGCGGCGAAAATTCGTAAGAGAAAGCCCCGCCGCCGGCGAAAGTCCAGGCGTGGCGCGCGATGGCCGCGACAAGTATGCGCGCCGCAAGCTCGCGCGGCAGCTTTTTCAAGACGCGCTGCGGCCAGCCCCGGTATTCGATGCGCGAGGAGATAATCGCCAGTGCGCCGACCGGCGTCACGCGAGATATCGGCCGAGCGAGCTTCGCCAAGCCTTTCGATTGCAGCCTGATGGAGTTGCGCAACGTCGATTTCCGGAATCATCTGCGTCGGCGGGCGCACAAGATAAGCCGAGAGTCCCGCCGATGCGAAAATCTCCCGGCAAAGCTCGTCTCCGCCCGCGGCCAACAGTGATCTCGGCCATTCGCGTGATGGCGTTGGGGCCCACAACGGCGACGGCGTCCGCCGTTTCAATGGACGTGATGCTCATGCGCTTTCGCGCGCTCCGGCACGAGGATGGCGTCGAGCGGTTCGTCGTCCACCGCCGTCTTCGAGTTGCTGTTTGCCGCCACCGCAGGCCATTGCCTGCGCCGCGTCATGCATTGTGCTGGGGTGACGGTTATGCGTGACCTGCCATTCGACATCCTCATCGGCGGCGCGCTTTCGCGTGGCGTCGAAGTTGAACTTCACTTTCTTTCGAGACTGAGGGCCCCAATAATCGACCTTGCCGAGATCGTAGAATTTGCGCTCGAAGCCCGCCTTGAGGAAAGCTTTCAGGCAACCGAGGAGATAGCGGCGACGCTGGCCGCTGCCGGCCCAGGGATAGGAAAAGAGCGCCTTCTTCATATAGAACCGACGGTAATTGTTCATGACGCGGTCAAGCAGCTCACCACGATCCATCGCCTGCGGTCTGATGATCGGCGTGACGAAATTATATTTCTCGTAATCGAAGATCTCGACCTTGTCGCCAAGTTCCTTGAAAAGATCCGAGAAAGGCCAGGGCGTATACATCGACCAGTTGGCGAGGTCCGGCTTCCAGTCCTGCGCCATCCGATACGTCTCTTCCAGCGTCTCCGCTGTCTCGTTCTCCAGCCCGACGATGAATTGCGCCTCGACGACGATGCCGGCGTCGCGCAATAGCTCCACCGCGCGCTTATTCTGCGCGACGGTCGTTTCCTTGTTGAAGAGATCGAGTTTGAGTTGCGCGGCCGCCTCTGTGCCGAGCGAGACATGGATGAGGCCGGCCTTGCGATAGAAGGGAAGAAGCTCCTCATCTCGCAGAATGTCAGTCACGCGCGTGTTGATGCCCCAAAGTATGTCGAGCTTTCGGTCGATCAGCTCCTGGCAGAAGGCGACGAATTTCTTCTTGTTGATCGTCGGCTCCTCGTCGGCGAGGATGAAAAAACCGACGCCGTGATCGCGCTGCAATGTTTCAATTTCATCGACGACTCTCTTCGGGTCGCGAATGCGGTAGTCGCGCCAGAATTTCCACTGGCTGCAGAAGCTACAGGTAAAGGGGCAGCCGCGCGCCATATTGGGGATCGCCACTTTAACGCCGAGCGGGATGTAATTGTACTTTTCCCAGTTCAGGATGCTCCAATCGGCAACGATCGAGTTCGATATCTTTCACTGTCGGAGCCGCGGCGGTCGCAACGACCTTGCCGTCCTGCGCATAAGCAAGGCCTTTGATGGCGTCGCGTTGCGACGGCCAGCGCCCTTCGTGATGGCTCCGACCAGATTGACGATGATTTCCTCGCCTTCGCCGCGCACGATGGCGTCGATCCAGGGCGCCTCGGCGAGCACCTGACGATACATGAAGGTCGCGTGCACGCCGCCGAGAACCGTGATCGCCTGTGGCGCCGCTTCCTTCGCGAGCTTGAGCACATGCTGCGCCTTGTAGATCGACGGCGTGATCGACGTTGCGCCGACAACATCGGGCGCATAATCCGCGATCGCCTCTCGCAGAGCCTCGTCCCCGATGTCGAAGGTCATCGCATCGATGAACTTCACATCTGTGTAGCCGGCCCTCTTCAGGGCGCCGGAGAGATAGGCGACCCAGGCGGGAGGCCAATTGCCCGCGATCTCCGCGCCGCCTGAGTGATAATTCGGGTGGATGAAGAGGATGCGCATGGCCGTCCCTTTCAGAGGTCGGGGCCTCCGTGTAAACATGCAAGAGTGTAAAGTAAAAGTGACACTTTGCAACCCCCTTTGATCTCGCCCGCAGCGACGGATCGTCTCAGGCGCTACGCGCTTTCGAAAATGTCAGAGATGAGTTCGCGCAAAACGCACGGGCGCCTCTTCATGGGCAAGATGCCCTAGCCCAGGAACAGAATGAACGACGCGCAGCGGGAAGCCGTGAAACGAGTTTGCGCGCGCCTTGAGGCGGAACGGTCCTGTCGTTCTCGGCGACGACAAAATCGATCGGCGTGCGCAATCGCGGTAGGTCGCGATTGAGGGCATGTAGATCCCAATGCGCCATCATGCCAAGCGCGCCGTCGATATGGGCGCGGATTGCGCATCAGTCGCGCATAAAGCGCGACGCCTCTGGCGTCGATTGTCGAGCCCGTGCCGTCAAGGAGCCGCGCCACGGCGCCGCGATTGGCGGACCAGGCGAAATAGCGCGGCGCGACAGGATTGAGGAACAGGGCTTTTGCGAGCGTCGGCAGAAGACGGCCAGCGACGCCTTCGAAAGGCGTGAGCGCGCCATTGAGCGCGATGATGCATTTGGGCGCGATCGCTCTGTCAAGTGCGAGCCGCGCCGAGAACGGCGGCGCCCGCCGAATGGCCGACGACAATCGCAGGCGACAGCGCCGAGCGCGTCGAGCAGGGCGGCGACGGCGTGCGCCATGCCGGGAAGCGATTGCGTCCGCGCGCCGGGCGCAGACGAAAAGCCATGACCCGGCAGATCGGGCGCGATGATGCGATAGACGCGCCGCAAGGAGCGGCGCGAGATCGCGCCAGGAATGCGTCGACGCGCCTGTTCCATGCAGCAGCAGCATCGTCGGGCCCATCGCCCATGATCTGCACATGCCAGGCGACGCCGCCGGCCTCGACCATCCGGCTTGACGCGCGGTTCGGCCAGTCGGCGCCGTCCCTTTCGAGCGTGAGCCGATGACGTCGGCGCGAACAACGCGTGCGCGTTCACGAGCCGGTCGCGAGCGGCGCGCACCGCCTGCGAGAGACGCGCGGCCTCAACGAATGGGCAGACGCAAATAACGGGCCTGCATTGCCTCGGCGATCTTGCGGGTCGGCGCAGCCTCGCCGCTCGCAACGACTGGCGGAGTTGATGGCGAGCATGGCGATAGCCTGCGCCGCGCAACCGCCGCGCGGCCAGCAGCGCGTCGTCGAAGGCGCGCGCGCGGCCCGGCGCGCCGGCGCGATCGATATTCGCCTTGCCGTCGGTCAGCAACACGATGAGCGGCGTCTGCCCTTTGCGCCTGACGCTTTCGGCGAGCGCCGCCGCCGCGTCGAGGCCTTGCGCAATCGGCGTGCCGCCGCCGCCGGGCATCGCCGCGAGAAGCCGCTTCGCGCGCGCCAGCGAGCGCGTCGGCGGCAACACGATGTCGGCCTCCTTGCCGCGAAAAGCGACGAGCGCCACGCTGTCGCGGCGCACATAGCAATCGGCCAGCATCAGTTCGATCGCGCCCTTGACCTCCGCGAGTCGCTGCATGGCGGAGGAGCCGGATGCGTCGACGACGAAAATCGCCGTCGTCCCGCGGCGCTCACGAAAGCGCGTGATGCGGAAGTCATCGGCGCGCACATGAACCGCAAGCGCTGGCGTTTCCGGCGCCTCGATGCGTCGCAGTTTCTGCCACGGCGCCGCGGCCCGTAACGTTTCGATCAGGCTGAGTCGGCCGTCGCGCAGCGCGCCACGCCGAACGTTCAGAGGGCGGCCACGGCGCGCCGAAACGAGCGCCGCGCCGGAATGACCATGACACGCGTCGATGACGCGCGGGACTTGTCCGCGCCTCGAGACGCGCCAATAGATCCGCCGGCAGCGCGGCGCGGGCAGCAGCAATGACGACATCGTCCAGCGCCTGCTGATCGCGCCACTGATTATCATTTTGCGGCTCGTCGGGGTCTCGCCTCCTGCTCTTCTTGCGTTTCTTCGGGCGCCTCGCTCGTCGGGCGCCGGCAGGCAGGTCGCGCGTGGCGCGAGGACATAACGCGCCGCAACTTCAAGATCAATTTCCTCAACGACGCGCGCGCCGCGCAGCGCGCAGGCGACACGCGCGACGCGCCGCGCGAGAAGCGGCGCGCGCAAGGAATCGACGCCGAGATGCGCCGCGACGGCGACCAGCGCAGCGATGGCTTCATGCGGCGTCACGACATCCACGAGTCGCGCGCGCGCCGCGCGCAATTTCATCCAGCGCGACGCTCGGCGGCGCCGATGTCGCAGGGACGCAGGACCGGCGAGTTCGAGATGAATGGCGAGACGATCGAGCAGCGCGGCCGGCGGACGTTCGTCGACGTCATAACCTTCATCGAGCGCGACGACGCCGATAAGCGCCTCCTGCTTGCGCGGCAAGTCCATCGCGCGCCAGGTCGATCGCTGCCCGCGTCGAGCGCCGCGCCGATGCGCGCCGCCGTTGCGCCGCTCAGCCGCTCGGCCATGGCGAGCACCAGCACGCCGCCATGCGTTTGCGCGATGAGGCCCGACTTCGGCGACCGGGCGACCGGCGCGCAACGTCGCGGCGAGATCAAGGCCGCCGAGCAAACGATCGTCTGCAATCGCGAGCGGCGCGCGGCGCATTGGCGCGGCCGCCGGGAGATAATCGCGCAGCAGAGCAAGCCAGGCGTCGCGCGCTGGCCCCGGCGCGGCGCGAAGCGAGACGCCGGACTGCAGGCGGATCTATGGCGAAGAGCGCGGCGGCGAAGCTCGCCTGCGCGCAGGCGTCATCCGGTTGCGCGGATGCGCCGCCGTGTTCATGCGCCGAATGTCTCCTCGATCGCCCGCTCGACGCGAACGCGCCGAGCCGACATCGTCCAGCGGATTGCGCCGCAGGCGATGGCCGAGCGCGAAGGACGCAACCCGCCGCAATTCGGCGTCGCCGACCGTCATCTCGCCCTCGAAAGCCGCGAGCGCGCGCGCGGCGCGCAGCAAAGTGAGTTCGCCGCGCAGGCCGTCGGCGCCGAGCGCGACGCATAGCCGCGCCGCTTTCTCGAGCACGGCGTCCGGCGTCTCAATGTCATCGACGCGTTCGCGCGCCGAAGCGATGCGGCGGCGCAACTTCTGTTCCTCGCCAGCCCAAGCGCGGTGGAAGCGCGTCGGATCGCGATCGAATGCGTCGCGCCGACGCACGACTTCGACCCGCGTCGGCGATGTCGATGGGCGTCTTCACATCGACGGCCAGTCCGAAGCGGTCGAGCAATTGCGGACGCAATTCGCCCTCTTCCGGATTGCCGCTGCCGATGAGAACGAAGCGCGCGGGATGGCGCACGCTCAAGCCTTCGCGCTCGACGACATTTTCGCCGGAAGCCGCGACGTCGAGCAGCAGATCGACGAGATGATCCTCGAGCAGATTGACTTCGTCGATATAGAGAAAGCCGCGGTTGGCCTTGGCGAGCAGCCCCGGCTCGAACGCTTTTTCGCCGCGCGTCAGCGCGCGCTCCAGATCAAGCGCGCCGACGACGCGATCCTCCGTCGCGCCGAGCGGCAGATCGATGACCGGAACCGGCCGCAACGTCGCTTTCAACGCGCCCTTTCTGCAAGCGTCGCACAGTGTCGCCGTCGCGGCGGGATCGCAATTGTAGGCGCAGCCGCTGACGGCGCGCATCTTGGGGAGCAGGCGCGCCAGCGCGCGCACCGCCGTCGACTTTCCCGTGCCGCGATCGCCAAACACGAGCACTCCGCCAATCGACGGATCAATCGCTGCGATCAGGAAAGCGAGCTTCATGTCGTCCTGACCGACGATGGCCGAGAACGGGAATGGCGCCGACGCGTCAAATTGCTGCGCGGTCGAGCACGGCGCTCGACGTCGCCTGAGCGGCCTGCTGCGGCGCGGCTCGTTTCCCGAGGGAGCTTGACCTGAAGCGGCGCCATTGCGGTTCCCTCGGCATGGCGCGACAGGCGCGCCTTACGCTCAATGTGTAATTATTAGTTTACACCGTTTGACAAGGAGTGCAAGTTAAACCGACGTCGCCCCGCAATTTTCTGCCGTAAGCGGCACGGGAGCGTAGCAATTTCACTGCGCAACCCTCATTGTGTCACGGGTCACTCCGAGAAGAGGCGGTCCGCATCCATGAGACGCATCGTCAACTGCACGCAGGCAAAAGATCGCCGCCCGGGCGCGCGCGAGGCCTTGATGCGTGGAGTGTGGCGATGACCGACAAGCGGAAAACGCGTCCCGACCTGACGCTGACGCTTGACGAAGACGGCGTGATCCAGAAATCGTGACCGCCGACGTCGCTGGCGCGCGAGCCGCTCGATCAATGGCGCGGCAGACGCTGGGGCGAAACGATCGATCCCGGCAATCGACAGCGTCGCTTTGAAGAAAATCGAAGGTGTGCGGCTGCGCGGCGACCCGTCGTGCTTCGAGGTGCGTCAGCGATTTCCCAGCGGCCTCGAACTCCCGATG
Organism: uncultured Alphaproteobacteria bacterium; assembly: GCA_963713845.1. Classification (GTDB taxonomy): domain Bacteria; phylum Pseudomonadota; class Alphaproteobacteria; order Rhizobiales; family Beijerinckiaceae; genus Methylocystis. The sequence goes on along the minus strand of CAVQNJ010000025.1, from coordinate 213,605 downwards.
GAATATACGACCTTCAGCCTCGGCAAGTCCGGGTTTCATCGCCATCGGACGCAATCTCGAAGCGATCAGCGAATTGCGCGCACGACTGCGACATGGCCCAGCAGGCGCGCGAACGCGACTACTGGAAGATGCGCGAGATCGAAACGCGCTATCGCACGCTTGTTCGACGCGACGACGAAGCTGTCGCGCTTGTCAATGTCTCCGATCTGAGCGTTATCGAGGCCAATTTTCGCGCGGCCAGCAATCTCTATCTGTCGCCGGGCGCGCCATTCCTGCCGCAACTTTCCGAGCGCGACCGGCGCGCGCTTGACGAACTTCTCGAACAGACGCGCGAGCAGGGTCGCGCGCCTGGAATCGTGATTCAGCCGACCCCTTCAGCCGGGCTTGTGGAGTCTGCGCGCGTCACTGATGAACGCTGAAGCCGGGCCGGTGTTTATCTGCCAGCTCACGCCGATGCGCGAATTGGACGTCCAGCGGCGGCCAAAAGAGCATTTCGGCCGCATCATTTATCGAGCGCTTGCCGGAGGGCTTTGTCGTCATCGATCGTGAAAGCGTGGTGCGGGCCGCCAACGGCGCGTTTCTCGACCTTGTTCAGGTCGGCGCCGAGACCGCGGCGACGGGACGAAAATTAGCACGATGGCTGTCGGAGCCAGGCGCCGACGCCAACTGTGGTGATGTCGCTGATCCGCAAGCACGGCGACCTGCGCCGCTTCCAGACGCGGATCGACGGCGAACTCGGCCAGTCGACGCCTGTCGAAATCACGGCCGTTGGCGACGACGCCGAGCAGCCCAGCTATTTTGGGCTCCTCATTCGTGACGTCAGTTACATGTCAAGATCGTGCGCGCCAGAATCGGCGGACCAACGTCTCCCGATGGAGGATTTCGACAACCGCACGCTTGATGCTATCGTGGGCATCTCGACGGAAGTCATAGAACGCAAGGCGATTTCGCGCGCGCTCGATATGAGCAACGGCAACCGCACGGCCGCCGCGCGCCAGCTTGGCCTCAGCCGCCAAAGCCTCCACGCTAAATTGAAAAAGTATCGAATTCGAAAGAAAATAGGCGCACTGAACGCCTGACCAAAAGGGTAGCTAACGCCGTGACGCTCGACCCTTCCGCTTCGCCAGCCTTCGGGACGGCCAATCTCTCGAATTGCGAACGCGAGCAAATCCACCTGGCGGGCTCGATACAGCCTCACGGCGCGCTGCTGGCGCTGCGCGAGGCGGACTATGTCATCATGCAGGAAAGCGCCAATGCGTCGTCTTTTCTTGGGATGTCCGGCCCCCTGATCGGCCTTCACCCACGCAAGCTCGGCGGTGATCTCTGGGCGCGGATCGAGCCCGCATCTCGCAATCAATTAACGCGATTCCCTTCGCCCAGCGCTGTTTTGCCGGCGCGCGAGAGGAGTCACTGAACGCGCTGCTGCACAAGGCGCCGAGCGGCGAACTCGTCATCGAGCTGGAGTACGCCGGTCCGATCGTCGATTACACGCCGGTGATCGAGCGTAGCGTTGATACGATCCTCACTTCGTCGAGTCTGCGCGGGCTTTGCGACGCCTGCGCCGCCATGTTTCGAGACCTTACCGGCTATGACCGCGTCATGATTTATCGTTTCGACGATGAGGGGCATGGCGAGGTGTTCGCGGAAACCAAACGCCCGGAACTCGAGGCGTTCCTCGGCAACCGTTATCCCGCGTCCGACATACCCGCAGATCGCGCGCCGCCTTTATGAGCGCAATCGGGTGCGCCTCCTTGTCAACATCGACTACACGCCCGCGCCGCTGGAGCCGCGCCGGTCGCCGGCGACGGGAGAGGAACTCGACATGTCGCTGTGCTTCCTGCGCAGCGCGTCGCCGATCCACATTCAATATCTAAAAAACATGGGCGTCGCGGGCACGCTGGTCGTTTCGCTTGATGGTCGGCGGCAAGCTTTGGGGATTGATCTCCTGTCATCACTACGCACCGCGATTTCTTCATTTCGAGATGCGGGCTGTTTGCGAATTGCTCGCCGAGGTGATCGGGACGCGGATCGCCGCGCTTGAAAGTTTCGCGCAGGGACAGGCCGAACTTGCCGTACGGCGGCTCGAACAGCGCATGATTCAGAGTGTTTGCCGAGAGGGAGACTGGCGCGGCGCGCTCTTCGACAGTTCCCACTCGCTCCTCCTGCCGCTAAATGCGACAGGAGCGGCGCTGATCTTCGAAGGCAAGACTCGGACGATCGGCGAGGTGCCTGGCACTGAACAGATTTGCGAACTCGGACGTTGGCTTGCGCCACGAATTGCCGGGGGCGTCTTTGCAACCTCGGCGCTCGCGGCCGAATCGCCCGACCTCGCGCCGCTGACCGGCGTGGCAAGCGGCGTTATCGCGACACGGATCTCCAACGAGCACGACGAGATGCTGATCTGGTTTCGTAAGGAGCGGGTCCGCACTGTCACCTGGGGCGGAAATCCATTCAAGCCGCCCTCGGACGGCGACGATCCAAGCGAACTTTCGCCGCGCCGATCATTCGCACAATGGCATCAGGTTGTGGAAGGGACATCGGAGCCCTGGTCTGCTGCCGATCGCGCCGCGGCGCGACTCATCGGCGAGAGCGTCGCGGATGTCGTGATGCAGTTTCGCGCGCTACGGATCCTGATCGCGCAGGACCAGCTCGAACATGTATTGAGACAAGTCCATTCCGCCGATCAGCAAATTATCGTTGCCAGTCCGGACGGACATGTGCTCGAAGCCAATCGCGCGCTGAACGACCTCTTTGGCGCTCCCGGACAGATCAAACATCTCGACGACTTGCCCGGCTATTTCGACAACTCGGAGGCTGTCGCGCAAAGGCTGGCCGCCCTTCGCGATGCCGGCGCTCCCTGGCGCGGAGAAGCCCTGCTTAAGACGGCGCAAGGGGCAACCCAGCCGGTCGCCGTACGGGCCGACCCCGTACTCGCGTCGCGTGACCGCGTGCTCGGCTATGTGGTCCTGTTCACCGATCTGACGGAGCGTAAGGCGGCCGATGCCGCGCGCGAGGGCTTCCGTCACAGCGTTATGCTGAGCCAGCGCCGTCTGATGGGGCGCATCGAGTCCAGCTCGGTATTGTCGGTCGAAGGGTTGATGTTGCGGATCATCGACAACGCTCAGCTCGCGGCGCTCGAGATCGCCGATGGCCTCGACACCTCGGGCATCCCCGAAACATTGGAGAGCGTGCGCGCCTCTGTCGCGCGCGCCGCAGAAGTTCTTGAGCAGATTTCGCGCGCCGTAGATCAGGTCGAACGCGAGCGTGACTCGACGCGGCGAGGCGCGCCGTGACTGTCGGAATTATGAGAGAACGATTGCGGGTCGCCACGTCGGCTGCGCATCAACGGCTCCATCGCCACCGCGGCCTCTGTGCGGCGGCGACCGGCGAGATCGACATCAAGCATTATCGCGCGCTATTGATGCGCCTCTATGGTTTTCATCGGGCCTTTGACGCCGGCATGGGCGCACACGCGCATCTGGCGTGCGAAGCAGACCCGTCGCCACGCTCGCGACTGCTTGAAATCGATCTCGCTGCGCTCGGCGTCACACGCGAGGGGCAGGAAGCTTTGCCTTTATGTTCGACGCTGCCGTCTTTGATGAACGAAGCGCAAGCTCTCGGCGCGCTTTATGTCGTTGAAGGGTCGGCGCTGGGCGGCGTAGGAATCGCGCGCGCCCTAGCGCCTTTGCTTGAACCTTACGACGGCGCGGGCTGCCGATTTTTTTCAAATGACGGCGGCCGCAGGCTCGGCTTCTGGCCGGTCCTTCTCAGGCGAATTGAGGCGCTTCAGGGTGATTCTCGTCAGGAAAGTAATGCGGTCGACGCCGCCGTTGCGATTTTTCAAGAATTTGAGGGCTGGATGGAGGACTGGGCCTCCGAGCCGGCCCCGGATCCGCCAGGCTTTCCGGAGCCTGAGAACCGTGTAGAAGGCTGAGCGCCGTCTCGCGCTGCGCCATAACCGTTTTGCGGCGCACGCTTTGACTGCTGGAGCAACAATAGCTTCTTGGCGAGCAGGCTTGCGCTCGCGGCGTCATTCGCCATCGCGTCGGCCCCCACCTGAGCCACGAGATTGGGCTGCGCGCGAAACAAAGGGCCTCCGACCAGAACGCCGATCGCGGGATTGACCGAAGCCGCGCGCCCCGACTGAATAGCGCGGCAAAGCGCCTCGAGACCCGACTCGGCGCTCAGCGTGAAGCCCAGAATTGCAAACCAGCCGCGCGCGACGGCGTCGGCGACATCGCGCGCCTCGACGTCCTTTTGCACCTCGACGTCCCAGCAGGCGTGCCGCATGAAGCACGCGACCATGTCGACGCCAAAGATATGCCTTTCTCCCGCGAGGGCGCATAACACGACGCGATGGTGGGAGTCGGCGACCGCCGGTTCGCAATGACCGTTGAACACGCACAGAATCTTTTGCAGCCGACCAACTGCGAGCGTCACGTCCACGAAGCTGCAGCGGTCGTCCTCCCAGAGCGCGCCGAGATGACGCGCGGTCTCGGCCATAAGACCAAGGAACAAGGTCTCCTCCGAGTGCCCGCTCGCCCGCATTTTTTGGAGGAACTGATCCGCGGCCGCGCTATCGTCGGTAATCAGAATCTCGCCGAACTGTGAGATTTCCTCGCGCGAGAACGCACGCTCTGCGTCTTTTGCCGACATGTCGTGGTGCAGCATGTGCAGACGGGGAATGATATCATTGAAGATGACGGAGGCGAGGCGCGCTTCATTGGCGCCCGGGCGGGTTGCGAAAAGTTTCGCAAGCTGCTTGCTGCAGGACGAGGGGTCAAAATGCACGCTGACTTCGGATTCGCCACGGCTGCTCATTCGCGCCTCCCGGCGCGTGCTCGACGGCAGGAATCGCCTGCCGTTGACGCATGACGCCGCTTGTTCGCCGGCCTCTCCATCCGACTTTGCCAATCAGCATGTTTCGACTTGCCACTCCTTGCCAGTCGAAGCGCGCAGTAGGCCTTGGCGTTTTCGCCTGAAATTCGTCGCTATGGCTGTGGGCTTTGCGAAATGTTTCACTCCCAAGGCCAAAGTGAACCCCACAAAGGGCGAATAGTAAAGCTAAATTGACGACGCTTGAGCGCCTAGCGCAAGCTGTGTCATGCTGCGCGGACAGTTGCCGTTCATAATACGCCAAAAGAATCCGTTCACTATGAAGGCTCCGCCGTGAAAAATTCGCGCGAAAAATTTTTTCTGGCGCTGGCGTCGCTCGTCATCGGTCTTGGCGTGTTTCAAGTCCGCGCTCAAATGCAAAATCTCGTGACGACCGTCGCGACAGTGGGCGATATTCCTGTCACCATTTTACAAAAGTCAAATCATGCGCCGGCGCCGGCCGTTGTGATCGCCCATGGCTTTTCCGGCTCGCAGCAATTAATGGCGCCAATGGCGACAACCTTGGCGCAGAATGGCTATGTGGCCGTGACATTCGACTTTTCTGGCCATGGCCGCAATCCGCGCGCCATGTCAGGCGGCGTCAATGATCTTGCGAAAAGTACGGCGGTTTTGCTCGCGGATATCGACAAGGTCGTCGTCTATGCGCGCACGCTGCCCGGCGTTGATGGTCGCGTCGCGGTTGCGGGTCATTCGATGGCGACCGATCTCATCGTGCGCGAGGCGAGGCGCGACCCGGGGATCGAGGCGGTTATTGCGCTCTCGTTCTTTGCCCAGGACGTCACGACCGACAGTCCCAAAAATCTGCTGATCGTTGACGGGGCATGGGAATCACAACGGCTCATCAATGTCGGCGCGCGCGTCGTCTCGGAAGCTGCGGGCGTTTCGGCACAACCAGGCGTCACTTACGGGGATGTCGCGACGGGTGGGGGCCGACGACTGGCGCTCGCGCGGGGAGTCGAGCATATCGGCGTTCTCTACAGCCAAGATGCGCTCACCGAGTCCGTCGCCTGGCTGAATGCGGTCTTCGGTCGAAGCGAAGCCGGATTTGTCGATCGTCGGGGCAAATGGCTCGCGCTGATTGTCGCCGGCTTGATCGGACTGGCGCGCCCCTTGTCGGGCTTGCTTCCGGTGTTGGCGTCGACGCCGCTCGGCGCCGGGCTTTCCTGGCGCCGGCTCACGCCGCGAGCCATTGCCCCGGCGCTGCTGACGCCTCTTCTGCTATGGAAAGTTCCGACGGACTTCATGCCCATTCTGCTCGGCGATTACCTCACCGCGCATCTGGGGCTTTACGGCTTGCTGACCGCGGCAGGTCTGTGGCGCATGCGCGCTCCATCGGCGACGGTTTCGCTGGCGCAACTAAAGCCTGTCGTGGCCTGCGGCGTCGCCGTCGCCGCTTATTACACTTTGGCCTTCGGCATTCCGCTCGACGCCTATGTGGTCTCCTTCGCGCCGACGTTGCGACGCGCGATGCTTCTTCCCCCGATATTCGTTGGCTGCGCGCTGTATTTTCTGGCCGATGAATGGATGACGCGAGGCTCGGGCGCGGCGCCGGGCGGCTATGTGTTCAGCAAATTCTGTTTCATCGCCTCGCTCGGGATCGCTGTGGCGCTCAATCCGCGTCGGCTGTTCTTCCTGATCATTATCGCAATCGTCGTCGTTCTACTGCTGATGGTCTATGGTCTCGTCGGGCGTTGGATCTACGCACGCACGCGCGATCCCCGACCGGGAGCGCTCGGCGCCGCCTTTGGCCTCGCCTGGGCGATCGCCGTCTGCTTCCCGATCGTCGACTGATCGATCACCGGCGCGGCGCACCAGCGCGAAAACAGATCGCCGAGATGCGCCACCAAGGCGAGGGCGAGGCTGCAGGCGATCGCAACGGTCGACCCGCCGGCGAGCGCTTGCCGCAGTGCAAACAGCAGAAACGCGCCGGCGAAGAGATTGCAGAGGAACCCGAGCGGGGCAGGACCGGCTTGACGCATCGCGCGAAAGCCCAGAACGCCAACAGCCTCGAGCGCGACAAGAACGAGAATGACGTCGATGAAATGAGGATCGGCGACAAAGTGCATCATGCGCTCTCCTCCCGGCGACGCAGGTTCTTCGCCCTGTATGTCGTGAACGGCTTGTTGAGCGCCACCATGGTCCAGTTGAGGAACCCCGCGAAACTGACCCAGGCGAGATAGGGCGCGAGCAACGCGCCCGCGAATGTCGAGATCGCGCCGACGGCGAGGATGAGCGATGCGATCGACAGCCAGAGGAATATGAGTTCGACCAGCGCCCAATCGGGCCGGCGTAATTTGAAGAAAAGCGGGCTCCAAGCAATGTTGAGCGCGGCGTTGACGAGGAAAAGCGCCAGCAGCCGGATACGCACGCGATCATCGGGCGCCTGCTCCCAGGCCAGGACGCCGCTGGTCGCGGTCAAAAAGTAGATCAGCGTCCATGCCGGACCAAACAGCCAGTTCGGCGGCCGCCAGGACGGAAAGCGCAGTCCCTCGTACCATTCGCCGATTTCAGTCGCGAGCCCGCCGAGGACGCCGACCAGCCCGACGATGGCGGCCGCGACCACCACGAGAGTCCATCGATCCGCCGCCAATGACATCATGGCGAAGCCAATCTGAGAAGGTGCGCCAGATCCTTGAAGAAGATGCGCATGTGCGCCATCGGATCGCGTCGCACCAGCTCCTTGTTCATGTAAGCTTCCCAAGTGAGGCGCTGGACGTCCGGATCCTTGCAGATGCTGACGAAGGCTTCGCGCAGCCGGTCGTTACGATACCAGAAATACTGCAATATCCCCAGAATAAAGAATACGCGGCCATGCAGCTTCATGAAACGCTTTCGCGCATTCGCCAGAGCCCGCGCGTCCCCGGTGCGCAAGCATTCCTCGGCGGCTTCCCCCGCGAGGCGTCCGCCAAGCATGGCGTAATAGATGCCTTCGCCGGAGGCTGGCGCGACGACGCCGGCGGCGTCGCCGGCCAGGACGACATCGCGGCCATTGTCCCAACGCTTCAGCGGCTTCAGGGGAATGGGCGCGCCTTCGCGCCGTTCCGTCACCGCTGCTTCCAGCCCCGTGCCTTCACGCAGCTCGCGCACCGAGGTTTTGAGTGAAAATCCCTTGTTGGCGCTGCCAGAGCCAACGCTCATTGTGTCTCCATGGGGGAAGATCCAGGCGTAGAAATCCGGCGAAAGGGCGCCGCGATAATGAATCTCGCAGCGATCCGGATCGCTTGTCTCGGCCGAAGGCGTCGCGATCACCTCATGGTAGGCAAAAACGAAACGGGTCTTGTCGGCGCCCGGTACTTCTTGACGCCCGACCTGCGACAGCGCGCCGTCCGCGCCAATGACGAGACGCGTGCGTAACGTCTGCGGTTCGGTCTCGCCCCTTGCCCTGAAGCGCACATGCGCGACGCCGCCGGCGTCGCGCGTGATCCTCTCATAGGCGCCTGTTACTCGCGTTGCTCCCGCGGCGGCGGCGCGGACGCGCAGCCACTCGTCGAACTCGCCGCGATCGACCATGCCAACAAAGCCGCCCTTGATCGGCATATCAACCGCCACGCCCTTCGGCGAAATCATGCGCGCAGAAGTGACGCGCGCCTTGAGGAGGTGATCGGCAATGCCGAAGTCGCGGATAAGGCGGGGGGGAATGGCCCCGCCGCAGGGCTTGATGCGCCCAGCCTTGTCGAGGAGCGCGACTTTACGGCCACGCCGCACGAGATCATGCGCCGCGGTCGCGCCGGCGGGACCGCCGCCGACAACCACCACATCGAAGATCGCGTCATCGGTCATCGCGCTGCTCCTCATGATTGCGCCGTCGCCGCATCCGCCGGAATGGTCAGCGACGCGAGCGCCGCTTGCGGGCTGGAGATCCCGCGCGCAAGAGCGGCGGAAACGATGAAGAGCGTCGCCTCGACGACGAAAACGATGGCGTAGGCGGAAAGCGGCGCGCCAACAATGAGTTTCGCGACATCGACAAGGATGGTCGCAAGGACGCCGCCGCAACCGAAGGCGACAGCCTGCGCCGCACCCCACAAACCCATGCGCGTGCCCTCGCGCGCATGGGCGCCGGCGCCGGCAAGGCCCATCATCGACCCAATGGCGGCGACGGCAAAGGCGCCATTCGACACACCGAGCGCGAACACGGACGCACGCAGAGCGAAAGCGAGGCCGCCAAAGCCGCTCGCGGCGACCGCGACGAGCGAGACGCCGGATGCGATGCAGCCGCCGACCGTCCACATGCGCAGCGAACCAAGGCGCGGTCCGCCGATCGCGCTCGCAGCAAGCGCGACGCCGATCATGCCGAGAAGCACGCCGCCATGTTGCAGACCCGCAAGCTTGGTCGTCGTGCCCGGAGTCATGCCGAAGACGACGCCGGCGAAAGGTTCAACCAGCAATTCCTGCATGCTGTAGGCGAGCATTGAGACGAAAATGAAGATGGTGAACTTTCGCGCCGCCGGTTCACGCCATACTTGCGCGAAGGCTTCGCGGAACGGCGGTTTCTTGCGCGTCAAGATCGGATCTGGCGCGTCGGCCTCGACGCCGAGCACGGCGAGCGTTGCGACAACAAAAGCGGTTGCGCAAACGATCGTCGTGACGACGATCAGTCGGCGCTGAGAGAACGGATCGAGGAAATGGCCCGCAAGCGGCGCGCTGACGGCGAAACCAAGGATCATCATGACCCAGACGGTCGTCGCGGCGGCGGCGCGACGTTGCGGCGCGACGCGGGTCGCGAGCATGGCGAGAACCGACGTTCCCGCGGCGCCGGCGCCGACGCCGACGAGCATGAACGCAACGGCCGCGAGCGCCAGGCCGGCCACAGGATCGGACGCCGTGAGCGCCGTGCCGAGCGCCGCGCCCACGCCGCCGATCGCCAGCGTCGCCAAGCCGCCAATAATCCATGGCGTGCGTCTGCCCCCGACGTCGGCGCCGTATCCCCAGGCGGGACGCAGAATCTGAATCGCGTAATGAGAGGCGACGAGAAGCCCCGGAACGAATGCGGGCAAAGCCAGTTCGACGACCATGACGCGATTGATCGTTGAGGTCATCAGCACAACGATTGCGCCGAGCGCAGTTTGGACGAGTCCCAGCCGGATAATGCCGGGCCAGCCGAGCGGCGCTGCGTTCATCGATGCCTCCCTATCCGGCGTTTCAAGTTGTCGACTTATGGTTGTGTTCTCACATTCTCATCGCGAATGCGCTCACCAGCATGCCAAGCACGTATAGCGTGGTGCCCGTCGCGTTGTAGAAGGGCGCTTGCGCGCGCGGGTCACGAAGGAGTGTGCGCATCAGAACGAGCTGGCCGAACAGGAGCGCCGCGACGCCTGCCGCGTGCCACGAATGTCCCCATTGGACCAGCAGCGCGATGACCACGACCTGCGGGGCGGCCATCACGATGCAGGCAAAGGCTGCGGCTTGTTCGACGCCAAGCTGGACGGGGAGCGACGCGACGCCCATGCGCTTGTCGCCCTCGACCGACTTGAAATCGTTAAGCGTCATGATTCCATGCGCGCCAATGCTGTAGAGCAGAGCGAGCGCGATGATGCGCCAGTCGGGGAGGGCGGCGGCCATGATCGCCGCGCCAGTGAACCACGGCAGGCCTTCGTAGCAGAGCGCAACTGCGGAATTTCCCCACCACCCATTCTGCTTCAGGCGCAGCGGCGGAGCGCTGTAGACCCAGGCAAGCAGAAGCCCAAGGACGGCGGCGGCGAAAACCCATTGACCCAGCGCCGCCGCGACGACAAGCGAGAGCAGCGTCCAGATGCAGGCGATGTAGAAGCCCCAGCGTCCGGGAATGCGGCCGGAAGGTATCGGCCGATTCGGCTCGTTGATCGCATCGACATGGCGATCGTACCAGTCATTCACCGCCTGGCTCGTCGCGCAGACGAGCGGGCCGGCAAGCAGGACGCCCGCCAGCAACGAATGACAATCGGGAGAGAGGAGAGACGCCTGAGGAAACGATGCCGCAGGCGAACGCCCACATTGGCGCAAACCATGTGATCGGTTTTAGCAGCTCGAGAACAGCTGCGGGTCTCGGCGTCTCCATGCTGAAAAAGGTATGCTTGACAGGGTAAACTGTCAATGCGAATTTACACTCGTGAAAACTGTCCAGCTTCCTTGTCGCGCGACGTCAATCGCCGCCGTTGCCCGATTCTTCGTCCTCAAGATCGCCCAGCCCGTAGCGCCGCAGCTTTGTGTAAAGCGCCTGGCGGCTGAGGCCGAGCATCTCAGCGGCAGAGGCGCGATTGTCCTTTGTCAGATCCAGCGCCGCCTCGATGCAAAGACGCTCGATGAGGTCGGTCGTCTCACGCACCAGATTTTTCAAGGACACGCGCCCGACGAGATCCGCGAACTGCTCCGCAGTGCGCGGCAGTTCGCGACCGCCGAGCCGCTCGCGCCCGGATCGCCATCCAGCCCCCCGGATGCAGAAGCCCAGACAGCGGCGGCCGCCGTCCGATACATCAACGGCCGAAACGTCGACGTCCTCAGTTGTTCCATGCTCGCCGCGCAGGACCGTGGAGAAATTGCGCAATACGCCATGAGTCTGCAAATTGGCGAAGAGAACATCGACATCAAGACCCGGGCGGCCGATCCATCGCTCGATCTGCTCGCCACGCAACCTGTCCTCCGACGCGACCTGCGCAAGATCGACGAAAGCCGCATTCGCCATGAGGATGCGGCGGTCCTTGTCGGTCAGCACAAAGGCGTCGGGCATGCGCTCCAGCGCCAACAACGCGCCCGCCTTTTCGACGGAAACCGCCGCGCTTTCGTTGACGCGCGACAGCATAACGAGAATGGAGCCCGCGCCTTCCTGCCGGTACAGGGCGCCCGACAGCAGCAACGCCTCACGGCTTTCGGCGAGCGCGGCGTGCACATTGTCGACGCGCGGCGCCACCAGAAGCGCCGCGACGAAAGACTGTGCGGCGCGACGGCTGGCGTCGTCAAAAAGCTCGACGAAAACGCCGCCGACAACTTTCTTGACGGGCTTTCCGAGCAAGGCCAATGCGGCGGGATTGGCCTCTGTGACGCGATGGGTCGATGCGTCGAGTATGAGAATGGCTTCCGACGCCAGTTGAAACAGCAGACGGTAGCGCTTTTCGGCGCCGCGGATGCGGGCGTATTCACGCTCCATCTCCTGATGCGACTCAGCCACCCGTTGTTGCAGAGCCGCAAGCGCACGCAAATCGCGGCCGAACACCACGACCGGCCCACCGGGACGGCTACGCGTCGCGGCGTAATTCATCGGCAGATCGGTCTCTGGCGTCGGGTGATTGATCTGGCGCCAGCGCGGCGGCGCGCCCCTCGCGGCTTCGCGCAACATGGATTCGACTTTCAGGCGGCTTTCCACTGTCACCGTATCGATCCAGGGCTTGCCGATCCAGCTCTTCGCCAGGGAGGCGCCGTTTGCGCCGATCGCTGCGTCGAGAATGACGCCCCTGGAATCGAGAACAAGAGTCACGTCGCAGGCAGCGGCGAGAAGAGCGGCGAAATGTTCCGCTTCGAGCCCGCCCAATCGCGCGTCGGCGGCCGAAAACCCCATTGCAGCTGCAGTAGTCGTGGCGTCGCTCACAACGCTAATCTCGCTTTCTGACCAGTTTCGTCGACACGAAGAACAGTAATTTTTTCTTAAACACACGGTCAAGTCTTAGCAATAATCGTCCAGGTTTTTTGACTGCCCTCACAGCGAAATCGCATTTGGGGGTCACGCCGCGCCTCACATAGCGGCGCTCAAGCCCGCAATCGCACCGCTCTCTCGACCGCCCCGCTTATCACATATCCGCTCATATCCGCCTCGCATGTCGGCCGATTAGAGATTTGCGTTGCGCCACAGCTCCTTGCCGAGCCAATTTCAAAAGCCGGGCTGCGCGGAGCAATGCTCCACAGCGACACGTTAGCGCATCCGGGCAAAGTTGTCACACAAACAGAACGTCAATTTTAGTTGACACTTTCTGGTAAAGCGCTTTAAGCTTCGTCACAGGGTCGGCCCGGCTGCGGCTTGCGCGCCAGGGACGTGCCCTAAACACCGGGCGAGGCGACGAAGCGGCATGGACGATCACCGACCTCAGAACGCCAGGCCGCTTTATACGGCCGACGAGCGCCGCCGCCGCGACGAGACGGTCTGGACGCTCGTGCAGGGCGTGCTTGCGCCGACGCAGTTTCTCATCTTCCTCGTTAGCCTCATTCTGGTGACGCGTTATCTTCGAACCGGCGAGGGCGAAAGCGCCGCGACCATTTCCGTCGTCGTCAAGACGTTTGCGCTTTACGCGATCATGATCACCGGCTCGATCTGGGAAAAGGCGGTCTTCGGCCGCTATCTCTTTGCGCCGGCCTTCTTCTGGGAAGACGTGTTCAGCATGCTTGTGCTGACGCTGCACACGGCCTATCTCGCCGCGCTCGCTTTCGGCTGGTTGGATGCCGCGCGGGCTGATGTTTCTCGCGCTCGCCGCCTACGCGACATATGTCATCAACGCCACGCAGTTTCTGATGAAGCTGCGCGCCGCCCGTCTCGACGAAGCCGCCCGCATGAAGCCGCAGCTGGAGTGCGCGCCATGAACGCGCTCTCGCCGCTCCCCACAATTGACCCGGGCGTCTGCAATGCGTCTCCGATCGTGCATGAGCGCGGCCAGCGCGAAGTTTTTTGCGGCCTTACCGGTATTGTGTGGTTGCATCGCAAAATTCAGGACGCCTTCTTCCTTGTCGTCGGCTCGCGCACCTGCGCGCATCTGTTGCAATCGGCCGCCGGGGTCATGATCTTCGCCGAGCCGCGTTTCGCCACCGCCATTCTCGAAGAGCGCGATCTCGCCGGTGTGGTCGATATCGACGACGAGCTCGACGCCGTCGTCGACCGTCTTCTCGCGCGCCGTCCCGAGATCAGATTGTTGTTCCTCGTCGGCTCCTGTCCGTCCGAGGTCATCAAGATCGATCTTTCGCGCGCCGCCGCGCGTCAGTCGAAGAAACATGCGCGGCGCGCCCGCATCCTGAGCTATTCCGGTAGCGGAATAGAGACGACCTTCACGCAGGGCGAAGACGCCTGCCTCGCGGCGCTCGTTCCGACCCTCCCGCAAGAAGCGCCGAACGCGCCACATTCGTTGCTCGTTATCGGCGCGCTCGCCGATGTTGTCGAGGATCAGTTCGTCCGCCTTTTCGACGCGTTGGGTATTGCGCCCGTGCGCTTCCTCCCCATGCGGCGCGCCGCCGATTTGCCATCGGTCGGCCCCAACGCGTCGTTTCTTCTCGCCCAGCCTTTCCTTGCCGATACGGCGAATGCGCTCGAAGCGCGTGGCGCGCGCCGCATCGAGGCGCCATTTCCGCTCGGGGTCGAAGGCGCGACGCTTTGGCTGCGCGCCGCCGCGCAAGCGTTTGGCGTGACACAGGAGCGTTTCGAGGCGGTGATCGCCGCGCCGCGCGCCCGCGCGCAGCAAGCGCTCTGTCATTATCGTGATACGCTGGCTGGCAAACGCATCTTCCTTTTCCCAGATTCACAGCTCGAGCCGGCGCTGGCGCGCTTCCTGTCGCGTGAAATGGGGATGCAGATCGTCGAGATTGGCACGCCTTATTTGCATCGCCGTCATATGGCGAGCGAACTCGCGCTTCTTCCGCAAGGCGCAGCAATCGTCGAAGGCCAGCATGTCGACAGGCAGCTCGACCGCTGTCGCGCCGCCAGGCCAGATCTCGTCCTGTGTGGACTCGGCCTCGCCAATCCGCTGGAGGCGGAGGGTTTCACGACGAAATGGTCGATTGAACTGCTGTTCTCGCCAATTCAAGGTTTCGATCAGGCCGGCGATCTCGCCGAACTCTTCGCGCGGCCCTTGAACCGCCGCGCGCGACTGGAGGTCTAGGCCATGCAGCTGACGCTCTGGACCTATGAAGGCCCCCCGCATATTGGCGCCATGCGTATCGCGACCGCCATGCGCGGCTTGCATTATGTGCTCCATGCCCCGCAGGGCGACACATACGCTGATTTGCTCTTCACAATGATCGAGCGTCGGGGCGCGCGTCCGCCGGTCACTTACACGACGTTCCAGGCGCGCGATCTCGGCACGGACACAGCGGAGCTTTTCAAAGACGTCGCGCGCGAAGCTTATGAGCGCTTCTCCCCGGAGGCGATGATCGTCGGGGCCTCCTGCACCGCAGAGCTGTTACAGGACGATCCCGGCGGTCTCGCCAGGGCGCTCGATCTTCCTTGTCCGGTTATTCCGCTGGAGCTGCCGGCCTATCAGAAGAAAGAGAACTGGGGCGCTGCGGAAACGTTCTATCGTCTTGTGCGCGGCCTTGCCGGCGCCAAGCGCGAACGTGCGCCGCGAGCGCGCAAGAGCTGCAATATCCTCGGTCCGACGGCGCTCGGATTCCGTTGTCGCGACGATGTGCGCGAAATCGAAAGGCTGCTTGCCGAGCTCGGAGTCGACGTCAATGTCGTCGCCCCGCTCGGCGCCAGTCCGCGCGATCTGACGCGTCTCGGAGACGCCGATTTCAACGTCGTGCTTTATCCCGAGGTTGCGCTCACCGCCGCACGTTGGCTCGAGCGCGCCCATGGTCAGCCTTTCACCCGCACCGTTCCGATCGGCGTCGGCGCGACGCGCGATTTCATCGCCGAAATCAGCGGGTCTCGCGCAAATCGATCCCGCCGCGGCGACGCAGGTCGAGGCTTCCGCGACTGTCCTGGTATTCGCGCTCGGTCAACTCGACCTACCTGACGGGCAAGCGCGTCTTTATCTTTGGCGACGCCACGCATGCCGTCGCCGCCGCGCGCATCGCGCGCGACGAACTCGGCTTCGATGTCGTCGGACTTGGCACCTACTCCCGCGATTTCGCCCGCGACGTGCGCGAGGCGGCGGCACGCT
The DNA here is from genome assembly GCA_963713845.1 of uncultured Alphaproteobacteria bacterium. Lineage (GTDB taxonomy): Bacteria > Pseudomonadota > Alphaproteobacteria > Rhizobiales > Beijerinckiaceae > Methylocystis. The sequence continues at coordinate 197,880 of CAVQNJ010000025.1, read as the reverse complement.
ACGGCGTCGAGGCGCTCATCACCGACGACTACCTGGAGGTCGAAGCGAAGGTCGCCGAACTCCAGCCGGAACTCGTTCTAGGCACGCAGATGGAGCGCCATATCGCCAAGCGCCTCGGCGTGGCGTGCGCCGTGATCTCGGCCCCGGTGCATGTTCAGGATTTCCCCGCGCGTTACTCGCCGCAAATGGGTTTTGAGGGCGCGAATGTGATCTTCGACTCCTGGGTTCATCCACTGATGATGGGCCTCGAGGAGCATCTTCTCACCATGTTCCGCGACGACGCCGAATTCCATGACGGGGCCGCGCCTTCGCATCTTGGCGCGAAGGAGGCGCCGCAGCCCTTGCCGGCAGCGCCCGTCACGAGCGAGATCGTCGTCGCCTGGGCGGACGACGCTGAAAAGGAACTGAAGAAAGTCCCCTTCTTCGTGCGCGGCAAAGCTCGCCGCAACACGGAGAAATTCGCCGCCGAGCGCGGCCTTGCGACCATCACAATCGAGACGCTATACGATGCAAAAGCGTATTTCGCACGTTGAGTCGACGGCCGTGAAGGTCGTCATCGTGACAATGGACACGCATGTGGCCACCGCGACGGATCGCGCGGGCCGCAAGCTCGCGCAAGATGTGCCAGGCCTTTCGCTCAGCGTTCACGCCGCCTCCGAATTCACGACCAATTCCATGGCGCTCGAAGCCTGCCTTGCTGCGATCTCCGAAGGGGACATCATCGTCAATGCGATGCTCTTCCTTGAGGAGCATTTCAGGCCGTTGCTCGGCGCCCTCGCCGCCCGTCGGGATCATTGCGACGCCATGGTGACGATCATGTCTGCGGGCGAAGTCGCGAAGCTCACGCGCATGGGCCGCTTCGACATGAGCGCGCCGACGTCGGGCTTCATGTCGCTGCTCAAGCGCCTGCGCGGCAATAAAGGCAAAGCCGACGCTGCCGGCGCCAAGCAGATGAAGATGCTGCGCCGCCTGCCGAAAATCCTGCGTTTCATTCCCGGCGCCGCACAGGATGTGCGCGCCTATTTCATCACGCTGCAATACTGGCTCGCGGGCTCTGACGAGAACATGGCCAATTTGGTGCGCTTTCTCGTCGACCGCTACGCCGATGGGCCGCGGCGCGCGCTGCGCGGCCGTCTGACCGCGGCGCCGCCCGTCGAATATCCCGAAACCGGTCTCTATCATCCCGCGCTGCCCGACCATGTCTGTGAAAGTATCGATCAGCTTCCCGCGCCGCCTGGCGGCGGCAAGGCCACAGTCGGCCTTCTCGTGCTGCGTTCCTATGTGCTGGCGGACAATGCGCGCCATTATGACGGCGTGATCGCCGCCATGGAAGCGCGCGGACCTCAAAGTGATTCCGGCCTTCGCCACTGGACTGGACGCGCGTCCCGCCATCGAAAAATATTTCATGCGCGACGGGCGACCGATCGATCGACGCGCTTGTCTCGCTCATCGGATTTTCACTCGTCGGCGGCCCCGCCTATAACGATGCGAAGGCGGCCGAAGAAATGCTCGTAAGGCTCGACGTGCCCTATATCGCCGCGCATCCGGTCGAGTTTCAGACGATGGCGGATTGGCGCGCGTCCGATCGGGGCCTGCTGCCCGTTGAAGCCACGGTGATGGTCTCAATTCCGGAACTCGACGGCGCAACCGGACCGATGGTGTTCGGCGGCCGTCCGCAAGGGGCCGCCTCATGCGCCGCCTGCGCGCGCAATTGTGTGTTTACAGATAGTGACAGCCCTCGCGATATGCAGGTATGCATCGAACGAGCGGAGGCGCTCGCGGCGCGCGTCGAGCGACTGACGCTCCTGCGGCGCAGCGATCGCGCCGCGCGCAAGGTGGCGCTAATTCTCTTCAATTTCCCGCCGAATTCTGGCGCGACAGGCTCGGCCGCATATCTCTCCGTCTTCGAGTCGCTCCATCGCGTCTTGCACGAGATGAAGCGAAGCGGCTATTTCGTGGAACCGCCGGCGACGGTCGACGCGTTGCGTAAGTCCGTGATCGAAGGAAACGCGTCGCATTTCAGCGCGCAAGCGAACGTTCATGCACGCGTCGCCATCGACCAGCATGTGCGCCGCGAGACATGGCTTGATGAAATTGAGGCGCAATGGGGCCCGGCGCCGGGCCGCCATCAGAGCGACGGCGCGTCGATCCACATCTATGGCGCGCGCTTTGGAAATGTCTTCGTCGGCGTACAGCCCGCCTTCGGCTATGAAGGCGATCCGATGCGCCTGCTTTTCGAAAAGGGCTTTGCGCCGACGCACGCCTTTTCGGCCTTCTACCGCTGGCTGAGGGAAGATTTCGGCGCTGACGCCTTGCTGCATTTCGGCACGCATGGCGCGCTCGAATTCATGCCCGGCAAACAGACCGGCCTCTCCGGGGGCTGCTGGCCGGATCGCCTTATCGGCGCCCTTCCGAATTTCTATCTCTACGCCTCGAACAATCCGTCGGAAGGCGCGCTCGCCAAGCGTCGGTCGGCGGCGACGTTGATCAGTTATCTGACGCCGCCCGTCGCCAATGCGGGCCTGTATCGCGGTCTCGTCGATTTGAAATTTTCGCTTGATCGTTGGCGTTCCCTCGATCCGGTCGAGGCGACGGAGCGCCAGGAGCTTGCAGAACTCATTCAGGCGCAGGCTGCAACGCTTGATCTCGATGTCGCCGAACCCCCCTGGCGCGAAGCGGCAGGCCAGAAAATCGCAAAGCTTGGCGAAGCTGTCCTTGAACTGGAGTATGCGCTCATTCCGCACGGACTCCACATTGTCGGCGAGCCGATGGCGCAGGATGCGCGCCGCGACATGCTTCTTGCGATGGCGCAAGCCGCGACCGAATCCCGCGTCGATGGAGCCATGATCGACGCGCTGATGCGAGGCGTCTCGCCCGAAAGCATTTCACAGGACGCCGCGACGCGCGAGAGCCTGCGCATGCTCACGAGCGCCAACGCTTCGCTCGCTGAAGATCACGAGCTTGCTGGACTGATTCGCGCTCTCGATGCCCGCTTCGTGCGCCCAGCTCCCGGCGGAGACGTGCTCCGTACGGCCGACGTGTTGCCGACAGGCCGCAATCTCCACGGTTTCGATCCCTTCCATATCCCGAGCGTCTTCGCTGTGCGTGACGGCGCGCGCCAGGCCGCGCGCCTGCTCCAGCGCCATATGCATGACGGCAGCGCGCTGCCGGAAACGATCGCGCTTGTGCTGTGGGGTACCGATAATCTCAAGACGGAAGGCGGCCCGATCGCGCAGGCATTGGCCCTCATCGGCGCCGAGCCGCGCTTCGACGGCTATGGTCGCCTGGCCGGAGCAACGCTTGTCGCGCTGGAGAAGCTTGGTCGGCCACGCATAGATGTGATGATTTCGCTGTCCGGAATTTTCCGCGATCTGCTGCCCCTTCAGATCAAGCTGCTGGCGGAAGCGTGCCTGCTCGCGGCCTCCGCCGACGAGCCCATCGAACAGAATTTCGTTCGAAAGCACGCGTTATCTTTCATCGCCGCGCATGGGGGCGACATCGAGACGGCGGCGCTGCGCGTCTTCGGCAACGCAGACGGCGCATATGGCGCGAACGTCAACGCGATGATCGACGGCGGGGCCTGGGAGGACGAAGATCAGCTCGCAGAGGCCTATATGCGCCGCAAGGGCTTCGCCTATGGCGTCGCCGGAAAACCGATGCGCCAAAAAGATGTTTTGGAGAGCGTACTCGCCGGTGTCGATCTCGCTTACCAAAATCTCGATTCGGTTGAACTCGGCGTAACGACGATCGATCATTATTTCGACACGCTTGGCGGCGTCAGCCGTTCCGTGAAGCGCGCGAGAGGCGCCATGTCGCCGGTCTACATTGGCGATCAGACTTCCGGCGAAGGCGTGGTGCGGACGCTGAACGAACAAGTGGCGCTCGAGACCCGGACGCGCGCGCTCAATCCGAAATGGTACGAGAGCATGCTCAAGCATGGCTATGAAGGCGTCCGCCACATCGAGTCGCATGTCACGAACACCATGGGCTGGTCGGCGACGACCGGTCAGGTCGAGCCCTGGGTCTATCAACGCCTGACCGAAACCTACGTTCTCGACGCCGAAATGCGTCAGCGTCTCGCTCAGCTCAATCCGACCGCCTCGGCGCGGATCGCCAATCGGCTGATCGAGGCGCATGAGCGCCAATACTGGAAACCCGATCAGGACACGCTCGCCGCTCTTCAGCAAGCGAGCGAGGAGCTCGAAGACCGGCTCGAAGGCGTCACCGAGGAGATCGCGGCATGAACATACAGATCCGCAAGCCGGTCGAAACCGACTCATTCCAAGTCGAGCTTGACCCCAATGTCCAGATCGGCACTGCGAAGGTCTTCGCGATTTATGGCAAGGGGGGCATCGGCAAGAGCACGACCTCGTCGAACCTCTCGGTCGCCTTCTCCAAGCTTGGAAAGCGCGTGCTGCAAATCGGCTGTGATCCCAAGCATGATTCGACTTTCACGCTGACCAAGCGACTCGCACCGACCGTCATCGACGCGCTCGAAAGCGTGAAATTCCATTCCGAGGAGTTGCGCGTCGAGGATTTCGTCGCAGAGGGATACAATGGCGTGATGTGCGTCGAGGCGGGCGGTCCTCCCGCGGGTACTGGCTGCGGCGGATTTGTCGTTGGTCAGACAGTGAAGCTCCTCAAGGAGCATCACTTGCTGGACGACTCCGATGTCGTCATTTTCGACGTGCTCGGCGACGTCGTGTGCGGCGGTTTCGCGTCGCCCTTACAGCATGCAGGTCGCGCGCTCATCGTCACCGCGAACGATTTCGATTCGATTTTCGCGATGAATCGTATCGTTGCGGCGATCCGCGCGAAGTCGAAAAATTATGAGGTTCGGCTTGGCGGCGTCATCGCCAATCGAAGCGCCAAGACGGACGAGATTGACCGCTACAACTGATGCTGTCGGTCTAAGGCGCGTTGCGCACTTCCCTGATCTCGACGTCATTCGCCGCAGCCGGCTTAAGAAATCAACCCTCTTCGAAATGGAGGCGTCGCCCGAACTCATTGCGGTGCAGGAGGAATATCTCCGTCTCGCGCAGGAGCTTTGGGACGGCTATGAGCCGCTCGACGCGACGCCTATGAAGGATCGCGACCTTTTCGAATTTCTGGGATTTGACTGATGACGACGCCAAGCTATGTCGCAAGACGCGGCGAACTTGAAGCCTATTTCGACCGCACTGCCGTCGAGGCGTGGAAGCGTCTGACATCCGACGCCCCGGTCAATCGCATCCGCGCGACTGTGCGCGCCGGCCGCGAGGCGATGCGTAACACGCTTCTGGCCTGGTTGCCGCAAGATCTGCGCGGGCTGCGGCTGCTCGACGCCGGCTGCGGCACCGGTGCGCTCGCCATCGAGGCGGCCCGCCGCGGCGCCGAGGTGGTCGCGGTCGATATTTCTCCAACGCTCGTGGGTCTTGCCAACGAGCGCGCCCCGCGTAATCTCGGTGCGGGTTGCGTAACATTTGCGGTCGGCGATCTGCTCGATCCCGCCTTTGGCCGCTTCGATCATGTCGTCGCGATGGATAGCCTCATTCACTACGAGGGCGCCGACATTGCCCGCACGCTCGCCGCGCTCGCGCCGCGGGTCAAAGGCTCGCTCGTCTTTACCATCGCGCCGCGCACGCCGACGCTCGCCGCGATGCATGCGCTTGGACAGCTTTTTCCTCGCGGCAATCGTTCGCCCGCCATCGCGCCGATCGCGCTCGCGGCGCTCGAGGATCAGATGAAAGGGCAGGCCGCACTCGACGAATGGCGCATAAAGAAGTCCGAAAGGGTCGTCAGCGGCTTCTATATTTCGCAAGCCGTGGAGGCGCGCCGCTCATGAATCGCGCCAGCGCCACGCTCATTAAAGGCCTTATGCGAGTCGGACCGGGCATATTGCCCTTCGCGGATGCGGGCTCCGCAGACCTTCCGATGCCGCGCCTGCTTCGCCTGTCGCTTTTCCAGGTGACGGTCGGCATGGCGGCGGTGCTGCTAATCGGAACGCTTAATCGTGTGATGATTGTCGAACTCGGCGTGCCCTCCTGGCTGGTAGCGTTGATGCTGTCGCTTCCATTGCTCTTTGCGCCTTTCCGCGCTCTGATCGGCTTCCGCTCCGACACGCATCGCTCTGTGCTCGGATGGCGGCGTGTTCCATACATCTGGTTCGGTACGATGCTGCAATTCGGCGGCCTCGCCATCATGCCTTTCTCGCTCCTGATTCTCTCAGGCGACACGACGGGACCGATCATCATTGGGCAGGCGGCGGCAGCGCTTGCCTTTCTACTCGTCGGCGCGGGTCTTCATACGGTTCAGACGGTTGGCCTCGCGCTCGCGACAGATCTCGCGCCAACGCACCTTCGCCCGCGCGTTGTCGCATTGCTCTGTGCGATGTTGCTTGTCGGCATGGGCGTGAGCGCCTTGGCCTTTGGCGCGCTGCTCGCGAATTTTAGCGCCATCCGACTCATTCAGGTTGTGCAGGGTGCTGCTGTCGTCACCATGGCGCTGAATTGCATTGCGCTGTGGAAGCAGGAGGCGCGGGGCGAACTTCCGCAGGCGGAACAGCTCGACTTCGGCGACGCATGGCGTCGTTTCACGATGACTGGTCGGGCGCGCCGCCGGCTCGTTGCGACGGCGCTCGGCACCGCTGGCTTCAGCATGCAGGATATCCTGCTTGAACCCTATGGCGGTCGCGTGCTGCATCTTCCTGTCGGCGCGACGACGGCGCTTACCGCGATATTGGCGCTCGGTAGCGGTGTTGGGCTTGCCATCGCCGCGCGTTGGCTCACGCGCGGGGCCGATGCGCACCGTGTCGCTGGGGTTGGCGCAATCGTTGGGGTTATTGCGTTTTGCGCTGTCATTTTTGCCGCGCCCGCCAACTGCTCCACGCTCTTTGGGATCGGAGTGTCGCTGATAGGTCTTGGCGGTGGTCTCTTCGCCCATGGCACGCTGACCGCCTCGATGGAAACCGCGGAGCCGAAGGATCGCGGGCTCGCGCTCGGCGCGTGGGGAGCTGCGCAGGCGACCGCAGCCGGTCTCGCCATCGCCGTGAGCGGGCTCGCCAACGATGCCGGTTCCGCCCTCGCATTGAGCGGCGCATTGGGCGAGGCGCTCATTAGTCCCGCGACCGGTTATACAATCGTCTATGTCGTCGAAATTATCCTGCTCCTTGCAACCGTCGTCGCGATTGGTCCTCTCGTGCGCTTTGCGACTGCAGGAATCGATGACCCGAAGGAATTCAGCTTGATTACTTCGGCCAGTTTAAACTCGGGAGTGTTGCGATGATACGCGGAGCCATCACTAGCCATATCGACGTCGCACAGGTTGTTCTCTACGCCTTCTGGATTTTCTTCGCTGGTTTGATCTTTTATCTGCGCCGCGAAGATCGTCGCGAAGGCTACCCGCTCGAATCGGAGGATCGTGGCGTCGGCGATCGCGGATTTCTACTCATACCCGACCCGAAAGTCTTCATCCGCGCCGATGGATCGCTTGTGCTCGCGCCGAATTTCGACGAGCGCGACACGCGCACGCCCAACGCCGCCAAGGTGGCAGTCTGGCCCGGTGCGCCACTAACTCCCAATGGCGACCCAATGCGCGCGGAAGTCGGTCCCGGGGCCTATGCGATACGCGCGGATGTCACGGAGAAAACGTTTGATGGCCGTGATCTCATCGCACCGTTGCGCGTCGCCACAAATTTCGCCGTTGCGAGCGAAGTCCCGGATCCTATCGGAATGGAGGTGGTCGCGGCGGATCGCGATGTAGTTGGAACGGTCAAGGATGTTTGGGTCGACCGCTCCGAAAGCTTTCTGCGTTACTACGAGGTCGCGATAGGAGGCGGCGCCAACGTGCTTCTGCCCGTCGGGTTCGCCAAGGTCGACGCCTCAAAGCGGCGGATCAATGTCGATGCTATTCTTGGTCAACAGTTCGCCAATGTCCCCGTGACCCGTGATCCTGACAAGGTGACGTTGCTCGAAGAAGAAAAGATCGCTGCCTATTACGCCGCCGGCACGCTTTACGCGACGGCTGCCCGCACGGAGCCACTGCTATGAAAGCCGTAAATCTCGAGAAGCTGTTGCCCGAGGACATCCCGCAAGGCGAGCGTATACTCTGGCACGGGCGTCCGAACTGGATTTCGCTTTTCCGCCGCGCATATCGCGCCGATCTTGTCGCAGGCTATTTCGTCCTGCTCGCAATATGGAACGCGGTCGATGCGGTTGGCGCGGGCGCCGGCGCGGCAGCAATAGCAGGCGCCCGCACGCTGGCGATCGGGCTAGCCGCGCTTGCGTTACTCGCTTTACTCGCCTGGGCTTCAGCCCGAACGGCTCTATTCGTCATCACAACTCGCCGCGTCGTGATGAAGATCGGTGTCGCCCTGCAGGTCTTCTATAATCTTCCCTTCTCCGAGATCCGGAATGCGGCGTTGCGCGTCGAGAACGACGGTTCCGGCGATGTAACGCTGCGCATCTCGCAGGACAGACGCATCGGCTATCTGCACTTGTGGCCTTTCGCACGGCCCCTTCACTTCGCCGAGCCGGAGCCTGCGTTGCGTGGTCTCGCGGGGGTGCAGAATGTCGGTGAGATACTTGGGCGCGCTTTGGTCGTGGCCGCCAATGAGCGCGGCGCCACCTTCACGACCGAGTCGGGATCGACCAATGAATCCACGGCGGAAGCGCCTGTTGCAGCGGGTAACGTTGTCGCAGCGTGATCAAGAAGGGCGTTGACCATGAGCCAAGCGTCAATCGGAAAAAATGTAGCAGATCACGACGGAGTGCCGCGCCGAATCCTTCGCGGCGCCGCGATTCTCGTCGGCTTTGCGCTTTTGAGTGCGGGCGTCGCCCGTCAGACGGATGTCGGCACGCTCCATATGCCGCCGGCCAACGCAATGGAGACGCTTGCGCTACGCTTCGAAGATCGACCGGACGGCGCTGTCACCGTGCGCGATGCGCGCGACGGCGAGGCCATCTATGTCGTGCAGCCTGGCGCCTATGGATTCGTGCGCTCGACATTGCGCGGACTGGCGCGTGAGCGCCGCCGCGCGGATCAGGACGGCGCCATGCCCTTCACGCTGACACGCTGGAGCGACGGCACTCTCTCCCTTGAAGACGCGACGACAAACCGCCGCGTCAATCTCGACGCATTCGGGCCCGATAATGCGCGCGCCTTCGCGCAGCTTTTCAACGAAAGACGTCGCGAACGATGAGCAGGAAATGGAACTTCGCGCTCACGCGCAAGACCTTCGACGCGCCCTGCACTGTCGAAATCGGTCACACCGCAGAGAGTCTCTTTGCGCATGTGGAGATCCACGGCGATTTTGAGATGCGACCGGGCGACAGGGTCTTGGTGCAGAATCCCCCCAAGGATGCGCCGTTTGGCTGTCGCATCAAGGTGACCCGACGCGCAACCATCGTTCGCGCTGGGCTGATCGAGCGCTTCTGGACGCGGATTTCCGGCAATTTCGAACTGAACGAACTCTATGACGTCAGCTTCACGAACAGGAGAGTGCTATGAACGCTCCGTTGCGCCACAACGTCTCGCTGGATGCGACGCGCGCCGCCCAGGAGAGCACGCTGCTCAGCCCGCGTTTCTATACGACGGATTTTGATGAACTAGACAAGACTGACGTCTCCGCCGTTAGGAAGGAGTGGGACGCGCTGATGGACGAGTTGCGCTCCGACCCCAACAACAGGCATTTCCAGCGGACCGATGAGTTCGACGCCGATTTCACCTATCCGGAAGAACTCGACAAGGAGTTTCGCGACTTTCTCATCAGCTCGATCACGGCGGAGTTTTCCGGATGCGTGCTCTACGCGGAAATGAAGAAGCGTGCTCACAATCAGGACATGAAGAATCTCTTTGCCTTCATGAGCCGCGACGAAGCGCGCCACGCCGGCTTCATCAATGATACGTTGAAGGACTTCGGCATCGGCATCGATTTGAGCTTCTTGACGAAAGCGAAGAAATACACATTTTTCAAGCCGAAGTTCATCTTCTACGCCACCTATCTCTCGGAGAAGATCGGCTACGCGCGCTATATCACCATTTACCGTCAGCTCGAACGCCATCCCGAACGGCGTTTTCATCCGATCTTCAAATGGTTCGAGAAGTGGTGCAATGACGAATTCCGGCACGGCGAGGCCTTTGCGCTGCTGATGCGGGCCAATCCACGACTGATCTCCGGTCACAACGTCTACTGGATAAAATTCTTCCTTCTCGCGGTTTTTGCGACGATGTACGTGCGCGATCATTGTCGGCCGGCCTTCCACTCGGCAATTGGCGTGCATCCGGACGAATACGACTTCAAAGTCTTCCATCTGACGTCCGAGATTTCCAAGCAGGTCTTCCCGATCACGCTCGATATCGACGATCCCTCGTTCAAGGCGGGGCTTGACCGCCTCGTCGAACTTGAGCGCGCGATCGCACAGGTCAAACAGCACGGCGGCGTCTTTGGGCGCATTAAACAAGCATGGCTTGCAGCCGGAGCGGCGTTTGTGTTTGCCCGGCTCTATTTTCTGCCCGCAAAATCCAACGCGCTGCCGGCGGAGATCCGACTGGCGCCAGTGTGGTGAGGCAATTCATGTCAGCTTATGCCCCACCGATCTTCGCGACCCTCCTGCTTTGGTGGGCAAGCACCGGCGTGATCCTGTACCTCGACGGTCTTTCCCGCCGCACTTTTGCATGGAGCATGGCCGGGGCGACGTCGGCATTCCTGATCGCTCTGTGGGGCGTGTCCGCGACGAGCGGTGAGACAAGCGCCGCGGCGGCCTATTGCGCCTTTTCCTGCGGCCTCATGGCTTGGGCCTGGCAACTCGTCAGCTATTATATGGGCTTCATCACCGGACCGAACCAAGCTCACTGTCCGCCGCAACTGCGGGGCTGGCGCCGATTCGTCGAGGCGGTGCGCACAAGTCTCTATCACGAACTTGCGATCATCATCTGCGCCCTCTTGCTTGTCGCACTTACATGGGGCCAGCCGAACCAGATTGGTCTTTGGACCTTTCTCATTCTGTGGTGGATGCACACGAGCGCGAAACTCAACCTCTACTTCGGCGCGCCGAATTTGAGCGAGGAGCTGCTGCCCGAGCATCTCCGCTATCTCGTCACTTATATGCGCCGCCGGCCGATGAACCTTTTTTTCCCGATCTCCGTCACCGCTTCGACCATCGTGACGGTGCTGATCGCGCAGAATGCGCTGGCGGCGACAACGCCGTTTGATCTTGTCGGCGGCGCCGTTCTCGCGACGCTGATGGCGCTCGCGGTCGCCGAACATTGGTTCCTCGTGGCGCCGTTGCACGCCAACACGCTTTGGTCCTGGGGCGTGAAGGAAAGTGACACGCCAGGCGCCGCCGACAGTCGCGACGAGATCGATTCGTTGCGCGTCTCGACTATTGAAGGCACCCGCGTTGCGGGCGGAATTTAGTGCGCCACGGAGAAGGGCGCATTGAGGAAACGATGATTATTACGCCGAGATGGAGAGTCAGATGAACCCGATCGCCTTGTCCTACGACCAGCATTTCCATTCGGCAATTGCGCGGTTGAAGATGGAGAACCGCTATCGGATTTTCGCCAATCTCGAACGCGACGCCGCACGCTTTCCCGTAGCCCTGTGGCGACCGGAGGGCGAGGAACACGCCCCGCGTGAGGTTACAATCTGGTGTTCAAACGACTATCTCGGCATGGGCGGCCATCCCGCATCGCTTGAGGCGGCGCGCGACGCGCTTGAACGCCATGGCGCCGGGGCCGGCGGAACCCGCAATATTTCCGGAACACACAATCCGATTGTCGAGCTTGAGGCCGAGCTCGCCGACCTTCACGGCAAGCCGGCGGCGCTCGTCTTCACCTCTGGCTGGGTGTCTAATCTGGCGGGAATTTCGACGATTGCCTCACTGCTGCCCGATTGCCTGATTCTCTCCGACGCGCTCAACCACAATTCGATGATTGAAGGCGTGCGACGTTCGGGCTGCGAAAAACAGGTCTGGCGCCATAACGACGTCGATCATCTCGAACAATTACTGAAAGCCGCCGGCAAGGAACGCGCCAAGCTCATTGTCTTCGAAAGCCTATATTCCATGGATGGCGACATCGCTCCTGTTGCCGAGATCGTCGCGCTAGCGGAAAAATACAACGCGCTGACTTATGTCGACGAGGTGCATGCGGTCGGCATGTATGGCGCGCGAGGCGGTGGAATCTGTCAGCGTGAGGGCGTTGAAAGTCGCATAGACGTCATCGAAGGCACGCTTGCGAAGGGGTTCGGCGCGCTCGGCGGTTATATCACGGCAAGCCCAGCGATCGTGGACGCGGTGCGCAGCTATGCGCCGCAATTCATCTTTACCACTACGCTACCGCCGATGGTCGCGGCCTGCGCACGCGCCGCCGTGCGTCATCTTAAACATTCAGGCGAGGAGCGCACGCGGCATCAGCATATGGCGCTGCTAACAAAGCACGCGCTTCGCGCCGCTGGCCTCCCGGTAATGCACAATGTCTCGCACATTGTGCCGGTCATGGTTGGAGACGCGGCGCGATGCAAGGCGGCGAGCGATCTTCTACTGCGCCGACACTCAATTTATATTCAACCGATCAACTATCCTACTGTCGCGATCGGCACGGAGCGCTTGCGCATCACACCCACGCCGCGTCACGACGAAGCGCATGTCGCCGAACTGGTGGAAGCGATGGTCGACGTCTGGGAGACGCTCGAACTCCCCTTTACCGAATCGAAAATCATCCCGATGCGGCCCCGCACATCAGGCGCGGTGGAAACGCAATGCACCTATTCCGAGATGCGAAAGGCCGCGGAATAGCGCAAGCGGATCAGCGAAGACGCTCGCAGTGGAAAGACTGCCGCGTAGCGCTGCGTTGTCGCCGCGAGGGGGTTCTCCCGCGCGGCGAGCGTCCCCACCCGGCGCGTCATTTGGCGGGGGCGGCGAAGAAGCCTTCTGCGCCTTGATCCTCGACAAGAGCCGTGAATTCCGCCAAAGCGTCGGCGCCGGCGTCCTCAATGCGGATCGCCCTAATTTCCGCGGTCTTCGGCCCCTTTGTCGCTAAAGCGAGAAACTCGTCGATCTTTTGCGACGGTCCCTCGACAAAGGTTTCGACCGAGCCGTCGCTGTGATTGCGGACGAAACCATGCAATTGAAGCCGACCGGCCTCGCGCGCTACAAAAACGCGATAGCCAACATTTTGCACACGACCTTCAACGAGGATGTGCACGGCGCGCGTTGTCGCGGTCACGAATGCGCCTCCCCAGTTACGCGTAAGAAAATAAGTGTCCTTACCCGTTGATTGAGTCGCGCCATGAAAAAATTCCTGCGAGGTCGATAATATCGCACTATGCGGTTATTTAGGATGCGTGCAGGGAAAAAGAGCAGCCCGCCCAGAGGGTCCATTGGGCGGGCTGCCACCAGGTTATAGAAGGTCCGTGGGTCGGGTGCTGCGTCCTATAACCGGTATGGCGGCTCATCTCGTGTTTAGGATGGAAGTCGATGGTTCGCCTTAACCGACCGAAGCCCAGACAGTGATGCGCCACGTAAATATCCTATCAAATCCATAGAAAATGTCAAATGATCGATTCTGGTGCGATTGTGCCCGCTCTTGCGCCCGAAGCCCGACGCCAATTCCAACGCGGCAAGCGTAAATCGCTGCTCTGGATGCAAACCGTCGTGACAGCGAGAGACCGCGCCATCTCCCTAAATCCATCGCTCGACGACTTGATGTCGGAAAAGGGACAGACATTCATCTCCCCGTCTTCCAGATCGCCTCTATGTTCTAGCCCGCAATATTCTTGCTGACGCGCAAGGCGACTTATGATTGAACGTGCGTGGAAGGTGGCGGATGGAAAGCGGCTTGATCGCGATAGACCTTGCTCTGCAAGGCGGGGGGGCTCATGGGGCCTACACCTGGGGCGTTCTCGATCGCCTTCTCGAGGAAAACCGTCTCAAGATCGAAGGGATTTCAGGGACATCCGCCGGTGCGATGAACGCTGCGGCATTGATCAGCGGTTATGCCAGCGGCGGCAGTCCGGGCGCGCGCGAGACGCTGGAGCGCTTCTGGCGTCGCGTCTCGGAGGCGGCGCGGCTCAGCCCGTTGCAGCGAAGCCCGATCGATATTCTGCTTGGCCGCTGGACTCTCGACTCATCGCCGGCGTTCATCGCGACGGATCTGTTATCGCGGCTCTATTCGCCCTATTACTTCGCGACCAACGCGGTAAACCCGTTGCATGACATCCTCGCCGACGTGGTCGATTTTGAGCGTCTTGCGGCGGCGCCAATCAAGATCTTCGTAACGGCGACGAATGTTTCGACGGGACGCGCCCGCGTTTTCCGAAATCACGACCTGACGGCCGACGCGCTGCTCGCCTCTGCTTGTCTGCCGACGATGTTTCAGGCCATCGAGATCGATGGAGAGGAGTATTGGGACGGCGGTTACGCCGGCAATCCGACTATCACGCCGCTTGTCCGAGAATGCGTGTCGCGCGACACGATCCTCGTGCAAATCAATCCGGTCGAGCGGAAGGAGAAGCCACGTTCTGCAACGGATATCCTGAACCGATTGAACGAAGTTTCCTTCAACTCGGTTCTTCTCAAGGAGTTGCGCATGATCGCGCTGCTGCGGCGGGCGGCGAATCCTGCTGGCGAAGAAGGGGCGCAATGGGCCGAGATGCGCATCCATCGCATTGCCTCCGACATGATGACGCAACTCAGTGCGTCATCGAAATTGCTCGCCGAGTGGGATTTCCTTCGGATGCTGCGTGACGAAGGACGTCGCTCCGCGCAAGCTTTCCTTGATTCGCACGGTGACGATCTCGGGCGCCGTTCGACACTCGATCTGGACAATTTCTGAGAGGGGATTTGATCCGATGGGTCTGTTCGGCATTATGGTCGCGCTTTGCGGTCTCATCTGGTTCGCCTATCGAGGCTGGAGCGTGCTCCTGCTTGCGCCTTTGGCCGCGCTCGCCGCGGCGCTCTTCGCCGGCGAGCCGTTGCTCGCGCATTGGACGGTCACTTTTATGGTCGGCGCCTCGCGGTTCGTCGCTCAATTTTTCCCCATTTTCCTGCTCGGCGCACTCTTCGGCAAGTTGATGGACGATAGCGGCTCGGTTACCGCCATCGCGCATTTCATGGCGGAGAAATTCGGACCCAGCCGCGCGATTCTGTCCGTTGTGCTGGCCGGCGCTCTTGTCACCTATGGCGGCGTCAGTCTGTTCGTCGCATTTTTTGTTCTCGCGCCGATGGCGCAGGAATTGTTCCGTAAGGCGGGTACTCCGCGCCGCCTCGCGCCCGCGGCCATCGCGCTTGGAACTTCAACGTTCACGATGTCGGCGCTGCCAGGCACGCCGGCGATTCAGAACGCCATTCCGATGCCTTTCTTCGGCACAACGGCCTTCGCGGCGCCCGGACTCGGCGTCATTGCGTCGCTCATCATGCTGATTTTCGGCATGTGGTGGCTTTTGCGCGCCGAAACCTCGGCCCGACGACGCGGGGAAGGTTATGGCGCAGACGCGGCGTCCGCAGGCGATGTGACGCAGGATCAGGCGATTCGCGAGCGGGCCGCGACTGCCCGCGAATTCGATCTTGCTGAAATACCCCATGGTCAGCGGGCCGAGGGACCAAACGTTGTCGTCGCCGCGCTTCCGCTCATCGTGGTCATCGGCGTGAATCTGTTGATGTCGTTGCGTGTGCTTCCGCGCATGGACGATTCTGTTCCTGTCCGAGGAGCGCTGGGGACCGACAACGCTTGCGGCGGTTGGCGGCGTCTGGTCGGTTATTGTCGCTCTCGCCGCCGCGATCGTGACGCTCATCATCTTGAATTGGCGCCGCCTGACGGCGATCCGCGAAAGCGTCGACGCCGGCGTCACAGCGTCTGTATTGCCGTTGGTCAGTGTCGCGAGCCTCGTTGGCTTCGGCGCAGTTGTCGCCGCAATGCCCGCTTTCGCCGCCGTACGCGGCTGGGTGCTTGGCATAGACGGTGGCCCGCTCGTATCTCTTGCAATTGCGACAAATGTTCTTGCCTCACTCACCGGGTCGGCTTCCGGCGGCTTGACGATCGCCCTCGACACGCTCGGCGAAACCTACCTGCGCCTCGCCGAACAAAAAGGAATTGATCCAGCGCTGCTGCACCGAGTCGCCGTGATCGGCGCGGGAACGCTCGACAGCCTTCCTCACAATGGCGCTATCGTTACTCTGCTCGCCGTCTGTGGATGCAAGCATAGCGAAAGCTATTTCGACATCGTCGTCGTCGCCATTGTCGGCGCCATTATTTCGCTCGTCGCAGTCATCGCACTCGGGTCGAAGTTCGGTTCCTTCTAAAACCCTATAAATAATTTTTATCGACGGGTTAGCTTTAAGCCCTCAGCTCCAGGATTGAGAACAGCGGGCGCCGTTATTCTCGACTGCTCTGTATAAAAAGTGTCGTTTGACCCTTAAAGGAGCTTGCCTTCCGAAATGGCGCGAAGTCCAAGTCCAAGCGCGACGATCGCCCATCCCTTGAAGAGCAGGTCAACGCCGAGAAATGTCCCGATGGCCCATAGGCCGGAGAATGGCCAGCCGATCAGCAGAAGCGCTCCCAATAAAAAGGCGAAGAACCCTTGGGTCAGATAAATCCAGAGACCTTCGAGATGTGAGAACAAAGCGAAGGCGACAATAAACAGCCCCTCTGCAATAAAGTAGAACGCGACGACAAGCGTGATGGCTTCCGCGCCGATTGCAGGCCGCGTGAGGAGAATGATCCCCACAATCGCGACAAGTATCGCCCACACGACATGGATGAAGAAATCCGTCCAATAGCCCGCCGCGGAGAACGCAAAGACGAAGATGGCCGCCGCACTGACGACTAGCAGGACCCCGAGAAATCCGACGGCGAGGACAGTCGCGATCTGCGCGCGCAGAATTGCAAGAATTCCCAAGGCTCCGATCAGAACGCCGAGTGCGACGACCCACCCCCAATGCACGGCGAGGAGGTCAGGGGCTTCGGCAACGAAAACATCAAATTGTCGCGACATCGATCGACTCTCAAAAATGGTTGGCCTCGCTCAAATGTTTACGATGGAATAGGATATTGCAAGCTGGATTTTATCGCGCCCACAATGGAAGCGTCGAACGACTGTCCCCATCAAAAAACATCTGTAACTTAACAACAGCGATTGACTCTCGCGCGCAAATAAGGTTGGTCCGACTAAGTATCGCGCTCAGCTCATTGAGGCGTTCGGTGAAACGCTGACGCGTGCGACCAGGCGCAGTTCGGGTGCGCGCTCCAGCGCTCTGGGGCCTCGCACGTGAAGGATCGAAAATCATCATGGGCGAGGCACGGTTTTATTTGGGCGTAATTGCTCTGATCATTGCTCTGTCTGCGTGCAAAGTAGCTCAGGTCGTCTTCGAACCGGTCGTTTTTGCGATTTTCATCATCGAGATCGCGTGGCCATTGCAAAAGTGGCTACAATCGAAAATTGGAAAGGCGGCTGCTTTGACGATCACGGTCGTCATCACATCCGCCGCGGTTCTTGCACTGCTTTCCTTGATCGTTTGGGAAGGACGTGAGGTTGCGGACTGGGTTAGCCAAAACCTCGATCGCATACAGCAATCTCTGATTTCCTCGACATCATGGCTTGAAGACCATGACATCTTTATCTTTACGATGCTCTCGGATCACTTCAATCCCGCGACGGTTCTTCGAATTCTTCAGGTCGTCGCAATGCGCGTGAATACAATTCTGGCCTTTGCCCTCGTCGTTATGATTTATGTCATACTCGGGTTGGCTGAAACGAACATTTTAACAGATCGCATCGCGGCCCTGAAGCAGCAGGACGTAAGCCGTCATCTTCTTACGGCGGGTCGACGGATCGGAGAAAAATTTCGGACCTATGTTCTGGTGCGAACCGGCGCGAGCATCGCGACAGGTCTGGCGGTCTGGGGATTGGCGCGATTCATTGGACTTGAGATTGCTGCAGCATGTGGCGTCCTGGCCTTTTCACTGAATTATCTCCCATACCTCGGATCGCTCATCGTCACCATACTGCTTCCGCTTTTCGCTTTCGTGCAGTTTGCCTCTGTTGAAACCGCAGTGTTCGTGCTTGTCGCTGTTATAATTATTCAAGCAGTCATTGGAAGCTATCTTGAGCCAACATTCTCAGGCGCGGCTTTGTCGATCTCGCCGCCGCTCGTGCTTTTTTCGATCGTCCTATGGACGTTTCTGTGGGGACCGCTCGGGGCCTTTCTTGGCGTTCCGCTGGCGATCGCGGCAATCACCCTCTTCGAAGAATTTCCCTCCACCCGCGGAATCGCGGACCTGTTGTCCGGCGGGCGCAGCAACGTCATATGAATGGCGGCCGCGCCGACATAGTGAGAACAGACGCGAATCAATATTAGAGCAATCCGGTCGCAGAAATCGCGATCGCGATCGCCAGGAGCGCGGCCGCCGCTACGGGCCATCTACGCAAGACCATGTCGCCATTTACGACGATCGCGCCCGCGCTCGCGGTTTTTCCCACGATCCGCCTGACGAAGTCGCCCCACTCGTCCTCCCGGATGCTCCACCGCCGATACGGCCAATAACGTGCGCCGCCAGCGAGCGCCACGCCGGTCAGAACGGGCCAAAGCGAGTCCCAAATAACCTTGATGTTGAGCGTCTCAAGACCGCGGCTTTCCATTGACAAATAGCAGGCGACCGGAACGGCGATCGAGGCGGCGACAAGCGCGAGCCAGCTTAGAATGAGGGCGCCTCCCGGCGCCTCGTCGCTCACCGCTTTCAACCCCGCGACGCGCTGCAAAAAATGCAGCATCAGCAATGTCGTCGCTATTGCTGAAAGTGTCGACATCGCTCCCATGACGCCATCGCCCATGGCGTCTTTGATCGCAAGTTTCGCGACGACTCCGCCCGAGATCGGCAGACCGGCGAGACTCAAGGCGAGCAATGCGGCGAAAGGCGCCAGCCACCGCTTTTGTGCCGGCGCGCATCTCGGCAAGATGGCGACGGCAAGAAACAACCCGCCTTTCGCGAGCCCATGATGGGCTGCGTAAAGGGCGGCGCCCGCCGCAGCGCCGGCGCTTCCCGCGGACAGACCCATGCCGAGCGTCGCGACAACGAGACCCATCTGGCTCACGCTCGAATAGGCAAGTACGGTCTTCGCGTCCTTGTGAGAGAGACCGACAGCGACCCCATAAAAGGCGCCGAACATTCCAAGAATGGCGAGCGCGTCGCCCCATTCGGGAAAAGCGTGACCCCAGGGGAGAAATCGAAGGAAACCAATGACGCCCGCATTGACGGCGCCGCCACTCAGGACGGCCGCAGCGGGCGTCGGCGTCGATCGATAGGTCGAGGGCATCCAGACGTGCAGCGGAATAAGCCCGATCTTTGTTCCAAAACCCAGAATGAGCAGGGCGATCGTCGCGTTGCGCCACGGTGAGGTCGTGAGGGCTGCGACTCCGTCGGAGATAAGGAGGCTTTGACCCGGCGCCGCCGAAGCGAGGAGCACGAAAGCGGCAATCAAGAAAGCCTCGCCAAGGAGCGCAACGGCCACATACAGGCCGCCTACGCCATTCATGCGCGCGCGCGCGTCGATCAGCCCATAGGCCGGGAGACTGACAAGCGCGAAGAAGAGGTAGAAGCTCGCGAGATCCGCAGCCATGAACACGCCGATATTGCCGCACAGAGTCGCGAGCCAGAAGGCGACAAATCCGGCGTTCCGATTCGCTTTGCGTAGATCGTCGGCCGCGAAAACGCCGGCGGACGTCCACAAAAGCGCGGTGACGCCGAGCAGCAATGCGCCCGCAGGATCGAGAACAAGGACGATCGGGTAGATCATCTGGTCCAGCACCAGAGGCCCGGAGTCGGCTGCGAAATATGCGGCGAGAATTGCAAAGAGGGGCGCGACGACCAGGCCGACCCGCGCATATCTGCGCAGGTCGGTCGTCGCACAGGCGAACAAAATCACGAACGGCGCGAGAAGCGCGATCGCGAGCGTCTCGGGGCGGTCGGCAAAAGTCATGTGAAGAACAATCGCGTTCTTCATTTCGACCTTTCCATCGTCGCGCCGGGCGCGCCGACATTGAGCAGTGAGGAAAGTTGCGGCGGCGCGAAGCCCAACAGAATGGCGGCGAACGCCAGCGCCAATGCGATGACGGAGCCTCTCCGTCGACGTTCTCGTCGAGACCGTCCGTGAGCGTTTTCTGCGGGAACCAGCGCGGGGGCGATCACGCGATAGACGTAGGCCGCCGTCAACAATCCTCCGATGACCAGGACGAGGGCCAAAGCCGTGTGGTCGCTCTGCACAGAGGCGCTCAGGAGTAACCATTTCGCATTGAATCCGCCGCTTGGCGGAAGGCCCATCAGCGACAGACTCGCCAACGCAAAAGCGAGGACCGGCTGCGGCGCGATACGCGCGAGCCCCCGAAAGGCGGAAATGCGATCATGCCCGAGAGCGTCAGTGATCAGCCCCGCCGAAAGGAACATCGCCGCTTTTGCGAAGGCATGTGAAATGGCCTGCAGCCCGACCCCGGTCCAGGCGGCTGCGCCGCCCTGGCTCAGGACGCGATAGGAAACGCCAGGAACAAATATCCGATCTGGGCGACAGTTGAATAGGCGACCAACAGTTTGAGACGCTCCTGGCGTAGCGCCAGAAGGCTTCCGGCGAAGACGGCGGCCGATCCCAGAGCGGCGAGAATTTGCGTGGAGCCGACGCTCATCTGCGCGGGAACCAGATCGAACCACAGTCGAACGACCACAAAAAACGATCCCTTCACGACAAGCGCTGACAGCAATGCGCTTGCAGGCGGCGCAGCCCCGGCATGCGCCGGCGGTAACCACAAATGTAGGGGAAAGAGTGCGGTCTTCGCGAGTAAACCAGAGGTCATTGCGCCAAGAGCAACCCAGGCGGCGGGCTCTGCCTGGATCCTTTGCGACAAGACGCTGATGTCCAAAGCCCCGTACGCTGCATAGATGAGCGTCGCCCCAAGTAAGTAGAACGCCGATCCCATGAGGGCGAAGAGAAGGTAACGCATCGCTGCGACGAAAGTCTCTCTCTGCCCCTTCAAGCAGACGAGGGGCGCAGCAGCGAAGGTCAGCATCTCCAGGCCGACGTAGATGCTGAACAGATCCCAGCCCAAGAAGACGCAATCGAGCGCCGACCAGACCGCCAAAAGCAGGGTCCAGAAACCGAATTGCGCGCGACCTTCCTCTTCGCCCGGCTTCACCTTGAAAACGTCGCGCGCGAAAACGCCAACAGCCGAAGCGATCAGCGCGGTCGTAACGAGCATGCCTGCGGAGACGCCGTCCGCGCGTATGGCGACGCCGAGCGGCGGCGTCCACCCGCCGATGACGTAAACCAGCGGATGTTGATCGCGCCATATGCTGAAAGCTATCGCGCCAGACAGGGCAAGGCCGATCGGCATGAATATCATGGCGACGTATTCCGCTCGGCGCCCGCCCAAAACCACGGACAAAAGCATCGCGCCAACAGGAAATGCAATGACGGCGGGCAGCAGAGCCTCTTCGACGCTCGATGGCATTTGGGGCAGCGGCGTCATCCGACCCCTCGATCGGAGTCGGAAGCGTCCGCGTCGTCGATCAGGAAAGGAGTGACCCGTCTCTTTGAAATATCGAAGAAGGAGCGCAACGGCGAGCGCAGTGGCGGAAAAGGCCACGACGATCCCGGTAATTACCAACGCCTGTGGCACAGGATCCGCGCCAAGACCGGACGCCGCGCCTCTGCGCGCGACCGCGCCGAAGAGAAGAAACACGCCACCGCCGATGACATTAAACGCTATGATTTTTCGCAGGATGTGTCGGCGCGTCATAAGACCGAAAATACCTAATCCGATGAGCGCGGCCCCGGCAAGGCCAGCGAGCGTGACCGCGTTCATGGGCGCGGTCTCCGCTCCGGCGCGCCCAGGGCCAAGAGACCTAGGGCGACGGCGATGGACATGGTCAGCGCCGCCTCGATGACGAGGATGAAGGCTTTTGCGTAACCCTCGGGGTAGGCAAGGAACGCTTTGGCGATACCGAAGCCGGCGACGCCAACGCCTAGGAAGAATGCTGGCCCACCAACGAGGGCGAATCTGAGCCAAGGTCGATTGATCTGCGGGGCCTCCGCCAGTCCCGCGATCATGACGAGAATCCATACGACCGCCAGTATCGTGCCTCCCTGGAAAGCGCCGCCAGGCTCTGTGGCGCCCGTCCAGACGAGGTGGACGCCGACGATAATGCCGAGCGGCGGAAGGATCTGCCCAAGGAACACGAGAGGCCCGTCTGGATCGGGTTTGCCTGGCGCGGCGGGACTGCCGCCCCAGTGACGGTCCGAGGCAAGGGACCACACGCCGACGACCGCAAAGACAAGCACGACCGACTCAAGCAGGGTGTCGATCGCGCGGTAGGAAAGCAGAACCGCCGTGACGGGATTGCCAAGGCCGGTAGAGTTCAGATGCTCGACGGCAAGAGGCGCGAGCGTCGGGGCTTGCGCGGGCAGATACAGAAACGCGATGCCGACGCCGACCGATATCGCGGCGCAAAGAATCGCGACCAGCAAGGTTTCAAGAGGCCCGTTAGGTTGCGACGCATCCACATCGCCATCTCCAACTTTCGCGGCGGCGCCGATAAGCAGCGCCCCAGTGACCCCGCCGCCAATCGCGGCCTCTGTCAGCGCGACGTCGACGGCCGAAAGGCGAACCCACACGAGAGCCAAGAGCAACCCGTAAGAAATGAACGCGACGACGGCCGTGAAAACCTCCCGCGCTGCGATCGCAAAACCCGCGACGGCCAGCGTCAGAAACGCCAAGCTCACGTCGAACACAAGCGAGATCGTCATTGCTTGGCGCGTCCCTGATGCGCAAGGTGCGCGACCAATTGGCTGAGAGTCGCGCCGCCGATCTGCGCAATGGCCCAGACTAGGACGAGTTTTGCGGCCGACAGGGGTCCCTCGCTTTGGGGGAGCAACCCAAGAACGACCAGTCCGAGGCCGAGGCTGTCGGCCTTGGTAAGGGCATGAAGTCTCGTCAGCGTATCGGGAAAACGCAGAAGCGCGATCAATCCCGCCAGAAAAAAGAAAACCCCGGCCGAGACACAGAGAATAGTGAAAGTTTCAATCGCGAGCGTCATCCTCTGAGCGATCCCGTGTGTTGTCGGCGTGATCATTGCGGAACGGCGCAATCACGAAGGCGACGCCTGAGATAGAGGCGAGAAGAGCGAGCACGAGAGCGACGTCTATCGCTCCCCGGGAGCCGCGAATTTCAGCCAGCAAGAGCGCCGCGACGCCGCCGGCGCCGAGCAACTGTGTCGCCATCATACGGTCCACGGCGGTGGGCCCGCGGAGGATTTGTAAAAGACCTGCCGCCGTTATCGCGACAATGAATCCTGCGGCGGCAAATAGGAACTCAGTCACTGTTTGCGTTCTCCAGGGAGAGGGCCGTCCGAAATTCCGCTTCTTCGCGTGCAAGTCCTTCGGCAACGGACAGTTTGGCGTCAAGGCAATGGATCAGGAAGTCGCCGTCGCGGTTGATTTCAATCGGCACGCTCCCGGGCAGCATTGACACGAGCGCCGAGTAAGCATTGCGGCCTGGGCCTTGCGAAAGGCTGCATTTATAAGGAATGAATCCAGGGGCAAGCGGTAAACCGGGGTGGAGCGCGCGGCGCGCGACGTCCGCGCCAGCAACCATGGCCTTCATTGGTAACCGCAAAGCGATCATGACGCATGCCGCCAGATTTGGGTAGGCGCTTGCGCAAGGCGACAAACGCACGCTCACAAGCGCCGCCGCCGCTGCGGTCACGACGCCGATCGCAAGATCACCTTTCGTGATTCCCGATATGATCGACCATGTGACCAACAGAACAAGCGTTCGGCAGAAGACACACAACATGCTTGTCTCCCAAGTAACGCGAGGCGCTATAATGCGGCGTGATCCCGGTTTCCGCGATGGCCGATATTCGGTAGGATTCTTCGAGGCCAGGCATATGTCGACCCTGATTTGCTCATGCAGCGCGCCCTCGGCCGAAAGCTTCCCAGGCCGTGAAGACGACGACAGTCGCC
Source organism: uncultured Alphaproteobacteria bacterium (assembly GCA_963713845.1). Lineage (GTDB taxonomy): Bacteria > Pseudomonadota > Alphaproteobacteria > Rhizobiales > Beijerinckiaceae > Methylocystis. The sequence continues at coordinate 173,894 of CAVQNJ010000025.1, read as the reverse complement.
GGAACCGCCAGAGCCACGCCCATTGCGCCGAACAGCGTGCCGAAGACGAGCATGAAAAACAGCAGGGCGACGGGGGGCACCATGAGCGACTTGCCCTGCAAATAGGGGGTGATCAAGTAACCTTCGACAAAACTCGCGCCGCCCACGGCGAGCGCCGCTAACGCCGCTGTCCCGGCGCCATGCGGAAGGGCGACGAGCGCCGCGATGACCAGGGCAACGATGGACCCAAAATAGGGGATGAAGGCAAGCGCGCCGCTGATCGTCGCAATCGCCAGGGGAGCAGGAACGTTGAACGCCCAAAGAAGGATCGCGGCAAACGCCGCATTCATGCCCACGACATAGAGCTGAATCACGAGCCACTGGCGCAAGGCCGATCCGGACCGTCCGATAAATTTACTCATGTCTTCACGCCGCTCGGGTGGAGTCAGCGCCAGTGCGCCAGAAGTGGCGCTTTCCGGATCAGCCGCGAGATACGCCGCGCCGATGATGACAAAGATCGACATCCCCAATGCGCCGCCGACAGATCCGAGCGCCTCGCCGAATTTATATGCGACGGGCGCCGCCGCCTGGGAGAAATCGAGGCTCATCGCCTTCTCGACAAAGCGCCCCCACGGATGCTCTTCGATCACGCGTTCGATCAAAGCCACGGCCGCGGGAATATCGAGCGCGACTTCGTCGTATTGCGCCAGAAGCTGCGCCCCGAAAAGAGACGCCGAGAAATAAATTGCGGCGACGAGGCCAAACGCGACAAAAACAAGAGACAAGGCGAATGGCAGACCTGTGCGCCGGGAGACGAAATCAGCCGTCCCGCGCCACGCGAGGGCGAGCAGAATGGTGGCGAAAATGATGGGCAGCAGATCGGTGAGCCGCCAGAGAGTAATCGCTCCTGCGACAATTGCCGCGACAATGACGGCCACGATGGCAGAGCGCAACGCAAAATTGACCGGCGCGGCGCCAGACGCATCGTTTCCCTTCGGCGAAAAAGTGAATTTCATCGCGGCCCCGAGCTTGACGAGGGGCGCCGTCAACGACGACGACGCCCATCAGGAACAGTCAACGCGCCGCCAGCGCATCTCGCAGCGCCTTTTCCTTACTGTCGTCAAGTGAGGTTTTTAAGACTGTCCCGCCCGTTCCTTTGACGGCGTCGAGGACCTTATCGCCCGTCACCTTTCTGACCAGCAGGAATAGCGCGGCGTTGCCTGGCTTCAACGACTCGGACAAGTCTTTCATGAATTTGTCATTGACGCCGTAGTCGGTCAACGCGCCGCTGATCGCGCCAGAGGCCGCGCCGAGCGCGACGCCGAGCAAAGGGTTCAAAAAAATGAGGCCGATGAGAAGTCCCCATAACCCGCCAGAGGCAGCGCCAGCCGCCGTTGTATTGAGGACCTGATTGAGCTTCACATTGCCGTCGGGCTGCTTGACCGCGATCGCCGCGTCGCTCAGTTCGATCAAATATTCCTTTTGCAGATCGAACAGTTTTTTGCGAATTTCCTCCGCTTTCGCCTCGGTCTCATAAACAATAACGACGAGATCGGACACGTTTCACTCCTTTTAACGATCAATGTTCGGCGACGTCATCCCCAGCGTTCTGCGAGCTTAGCCAAGTGCAGATCTGACACCCGCCTCGCCACTCGCAGGTCCCGAACGCCGAGAGCGCGCAACGTTTTCTCAACAATGGAGCGCCGAAAAGCTCACGGCAAACTCTCTCACCAATCTTTACCAGAGGCAACCGCGTTGTCGACAGCCTGCCTCAATTGGTTGAACTGGCTCGAGTACGCGCGCCTTACTTCGGGATCGACAATGGCGATTGGCGCGCTCAAGGTTAATGACGCGGAACTCGCGACGCCTTGCGCCAGTCCCATCGCGGTCCCGCCCAGACGCTCTCCGGCGCCTCCCTGGGCGTTCCGCAAGGACTCGCCGTTAATGAGTTGCGCGCCGAGGAACCTCACGACATCGGGATTGGCGGCAAACTTGCTGTGCCGCGTCAGATCGCTGGTGTCGACGCCGGTTAGATCGATAACATCGACGCCTTTTTCTCCAATCCAAGGCTTTGATTCCGGATCGATGACCCCCAGCCGTTCGACGTTGCCCGCGATGCTTCGCGAGAATTGCAGCGCCCGATCCCGCCGTGACACAAAAACCACGAAACGCGGGCGCTTTTCTCCCAGGCCGACCAACTGAGTGCGAAAGACATCGACATCCAGATCCGGCGAAGCGAGGATGACAGTCTGAATTCGCGGGGGAATCCTGCCATGTCGGATCGCCATCTGGCGCAGCGATTTCATCGCCAGCCATGCGCCCATTGAATGGGCGAGCACCGTGACTTCGCCGACCATAGGGCTCTCCGCGAGGCGCGTAAGCAACTGCTCGAGCGCGTCGCGAGAGATGTTCGCGCTCTCGCGGTCATAGGAATATTCGAAAAGGCTGCCCCGCGAGGGCCAACTGAAAAGCACGGGTGCGGCGTCCGCGCCTGAATTCGTGGAAAATCTGCGCGAAACTAAACAACGCGCTCTCGAACCGCGTATTGAATCCATGGACGAACACAAGAACGCGATGGTTCTTTAGTGCATGTTTGTGCAGCCAGCTCTCAACCTGCGCCGAGTCGGTCAGGGCGACGGCGCGCGTCAGCGCGAATTCAGTCGTCGGATCTGGCGGCGTTTGCTGCGGCCATTGCACACGCCCGGTCTGACGTCGTTCATCGGGCGGAATCGAGACGACAACGCTTGATACCGACGTTTGACCGCGCTCGCCCGAAAACATCAGGCCTCTGTCCGCGGAGGGCGCTCTCGTCGTCTCGACAAGGATATCGAGACGCGTGGCGCCCGGAGTTGCAGCGTCAACCGGCTCCAGAACGCCGATGGCGGCGCGCACCCTGCCAGCGCGCCAGCGCAAACAATGCCAATGAGTAGGATTATCGTGGTGGCGCGCCCCCTCCAGGCAAGCGAGTGGAGACTGACCGACGCGCCGGAGTTCATTTTGCCGCACCTCTTGAAATCATGCGCCGCTTTTTTGCGGCCTGAAGGCGATGGCGAACCCACCGATCACAAGCCCGACGAGAACCAAGATCAGCGCGGATTGCTTCAGCCACGCCAGCGCAGGAACAGTGAGCGCAAGCACAATGCCCAAAACGGCGATATCCCAGGAAACATGCACGCCCGCGACGAAGGTTCCAAGCGCAAGCAGCAGCATCAATGCAAGGCCCGTCGCAGGACCGTTCAGAAACGTGTTCACCATCGGCAGCAAGACAATGCCCATCGCGATCAAAAATGCGAGCCAATGGAGGGACTGCGTAACGAGAATCCGCCTGCGCTCGGCTTTGTCATTGGTTTGTCTCCAGCCGATGGAGATGCAGGCGAGGCCAATCGCTAGCGCCAGAAACTCCCAATAGCCATAGAGTGGGCGACCCGACATGCTCGTGTAGCCCACGCCGATGATCGCAAGGATCAACACAATAAGGTAAGGCAAACGAGCGCGAAGCCATGTCACCGCGCCGCTGGGCCGGGATCCGGTAAGATCGGTTTCGTTCGTCATGATGGTTTCGTCCTCGCATATTTGCTCGGCCACTAAGATGAATGGCGGTTCGGAGTCGTCTCTCTTCCACTGGCGTGCGGCCGGTCGCCGGCAATCTCAGAGTGCGACCTTTGCAGATCTCCTCAATCTCGCGATCGGATCTCGCTCTTGTACCGTCAGCTTCCGCTCTCGTCCACCACGACGAGATCGCCCTCCGACAATTGGCCTTCGATAACCTCGAAATACCCGCCTTCTCCGTCGGCCAATCGCACCTTGACCGGCTCAGCCGTCCCGTCACGTAACACCCAGACGCGAGACCAACCCTCCGGGAGGGGGGCCAGGCCTTGCTCCCGGACGGCGCGTCTTGCGCCGTAATCGGCCGCAGCCGCCTTGATCTGCAAGCGTCGGGCGCCGCCGCCCTCGGACGGGGCGACAACAAAGACCGCCGGCCCTTTTCCGCTCTCGACCTCAGTTCCCAACGGAGCCGTAGCTATAACGGTTCCCGCGACCGGAGCCAATATGCTGGCCTGTGCGAGACGACCTTTGGCGTCAGAGAGCGCTGCCTCAGCACGCTCGAGGGCGGCTTGATCCTCGTCCGCGCTTTTCTGCGAGCGCTCCAGGACGACCTTCGCCTTCTCCAGCGCCGCGCGCGTTTGTGTTGTCCGGGATTGTCGCCGCCCTATGCGCTCGGCTGCTTCGCGGGACTGCGTCGCGGCGCGCAAGCTTGCCTCACGCGCTTTCACCGCCGATTCAAGCGCAGCCTTCGCACGCGCGACATTCTGTTCAAGCGGACCAGAATCGAGTTTGGCGCAGAGCTGATCAGCGACGACGGCGGTGCTTCTTTCGCAAAGGATCGCCGCGACGTTGCCCGAAACCTTCGCGATGGCCGCGACCGGCGTCAACGCGATCGCGCCTGTCTGCGGTCGCGAGACGACGGCGGTGGCGTATTGGATACCGCCTTGACGCCAAAACGTCAGCAGCTCGCCGCCGATAAGGCCTGCAACGGCGAACGCGCCGAGAAGCGCCGGCCATCGACGCGGGCCCGGCGACGCGATGGGCGCGGAGAGCGGCTGTTGAGCGACTGATCGTGGGATCTTTCGGGAAGGCTGCGAGGCTTGCGACATCGCGTTCCGGGCGAATATTTTTCGAATAAAAAATTTCTCGGTCTCGACGACGAGGAAGAAAACCAAGCCGCCGGTCAGCAGCCATGGCCAAATCTCCAGCGGCAGCGCCTCCGTGCCGAACAACCGTTGAAGCGGACCGGCGTAGGTAAAGAGCAATTGTAGCGCGATGACGGCGCCGACGCCCATCGGCAGATATCGATTGCCGAGGTGCGCGGTGATCGAGAGAGACAATTCCGTCTTGAAGCGGCTGTTGAGCAGGTAGAAGATTTGCCCGATGACGAGCGTGTTGACGGCGACCGTGCGTGCGAGCGCGTCCGACGCATCGAGCGACTTCGTCCAGAAAAAGGCCGTCAGGGTGAGAACCAGAAGCGCCACGCCGATAAAAACGACACGCCATATCGCAAAGCCGTCGAGAATGGGCCGCGACACCGCGCGAGGTTGACGCGACATCACGTCGAGTTCGTGCGGCTCGAAGGAGATCACAGAGTCCCAGCGCGACAGAGGTCACCATATTGACCCACAAGATCTGCGGCGCCGTAATCGGCAGCACGAACCCCACGACGATCGCGACGAGGATGACCAACGCCTGCGCGACATTGGTCGGAAGCATGAAAAGCAGCGCCTTTTCGATATTATTGTAAACGGTGCGACCTTCGCGCACGGCGGCGGTGATCGAGGCAAAATTATCGTCGGCAAGCACCATCGCCGCCGCTTCCTTGGTCACTTCCGTGCCCTTGACGCCCATGGCGACGCCAATGTCTGCGCGTTTGAGCGCAGGCGCGTCGTTCACGCCGTCGCCCGTCATCGCCACCACCTGGCCATTCGCCTGAATGGCCTTCACGAGACGCAGTTTGTGTTCGGGGCTTGCGCGCGCGAAGACGTCAACGTCTTGCACCGTTTCCTGAAGCGCGCCGTCATTCATTGCTTCGATTTCAACTCCGGTAACGGCGGTTTTGCCGTCCCCGATCCCGAGCATCTTGGCGATCGCCGCCGCGGTGATCTTGTGATCGCCGGTGATCATCGTGACGCGAATGCCGCCCTTATGACACTCGGCAACCGCCTCTATCGCTTCTTTGCGGGGAGGATCCATGAGCCCGACAAGTCCGAGAAGGACAAGAATTCTTGGAAGATCGCCCGGGCTAAGGCTGGTTGTTTCAAAGCGCGGATCTTTCTGCCAGGCGAGGGCGAGCACCCGCTCCCCCTGAGCCGCCAACCGATCCGACGCCGCCGCCCAGTCCTCGCGGCGAAGCGGTTCAGGTCCGCTTTCCGTTTCCTGACGGTCGCAATTTGCGAGGATTATCTCGGGCGCGCCCTTGACCAGGAAAAGACGGCCTCCGCCCGGTTCCTCGTGCAAGGTCGCCATAAACTTGTGCTCGGATTCAAAAGGAATGGCGTCGATGCGGCGCCGGCCTTCACGCTCGGCATGCCGATCCAGTCCGATCTTCGCCGCAAAGGGATAAAGCGCGGCCTCAGTCGGATCGCCCTCGACTTTCCACACCCCGTCAACACTCCGCAGTTCCGAATCGTTGCAGAGCGCGGAAACGACGCCCATTTGCGTCAGGACCGCATTGGCCGGTGCGGGCCTTTCATCGAGCTGGATTTCCCCCTCGCTTGCATAGCCGTCGCCCGTGACGCGGTACGTGGATCGCGAGGTGACAGCCGACGCGACCATCATCTCCATCAGTGTCAGCGTGCCCGTCTTATCCGAGCAGATGCGCGACACTGAACCGAGGGTCTCGACAGCCGGCAGGCGACGGATGATGGCGTTGCGTTGAGCCATGCGTTGCACGCCGATCGCCAGAGTGATCGTGATGAGCGCCGGCAGGCCTTCCGGAATGACGGACACCGCGATGCCGACGACGGCCTGGAAGGCCTCGACAAACGGCAAGTTCCGCACCCACCGTCCGTAAGCGAAGACCGCCACGGACACGAAGCCGATCAATTTTGCGATCGTATGGCCGAAGTCTTCAATTTGACGCAGCAGCGGCGTTTCAAGCGCATCGACTGCGGCGAGCATCTGATTGATGCGTCCAAGCTCGGTATTTGCGCCGGTTTCGACGACGACGCCGGTCGCGCGTCCGGACACCACGAGCGTTCCGGAGAAGGCCATGTTCTCGCGATCCCCGACTGTTGAATTCTGTGAAACGGGGGTCGTCGATTTGTCGGCCGGCACGGATTCGCCGGTCAAAGCGGCTTCGTCCGTGCGCAAATTCTTCACGTCGATAAGTCGAAGGTCGGCAGGGATGCGATCGCCCAATTCAAGCAGCACGATGTCGCCGGGCACGAGGTCCTCTGCCGGAACAATGCGCGCAGCGCCATCGCGCAGTGCGCGCGCGTCCGCCGAAAGCATATTGCGAATAGAGTCCAGCGCCTTTTCAGCTTTCCCTTCCTGAAGAAAGCCGAGAATGGCGTTGATCACGACGACGCCGGTAATTATCGACGCGTCAAGCCAAAGTCCCAGCATAAGCTTGACGAAGCCCGCAGCAAGCAAGACATAGACAAGTATATTGTCGAATTGCTGGAAAAACCGAAGCCATGGGCCCCGCTTCGCTCCTTCCGGCAATCGATTGTGACCGTATTCGCCGAGACGTCGCGAAGCTTCATTGGACGACAGGCCTTGTGCAGGATCGCTGGCGAGACGATTTATTGTCTCGTCAATCGCCAGCACATGCCAAGTTTCTTGCTGATTTACCCGACGGTAATCCATTTGGTAAGCCTCCATCCGCTTGCGATCTTGGCCCAGTCTCGCCCCCGGGTAAAGTCGCCCAATCCTCGATCCATGTTGGATATTTTCGAGGCCTCGTTGGATGGTTTTCTTGGCGCGCGCGCCTTCGTCGCCTCGCGGCGCGTCGTCGCGGTCAGACGGGGATGAGGCGGCGCGGCGGACCGGAATCCGTCATAAGCGCGGGCGCGGTGGACTCTGTTGGGCCCCCGGAGGCAGGCGCATCAGAAGAGGAAAATCGGGCGGCTTCCATGAAAGCGGCGGCCAACGCCAACTGCCGATTGCGCTGAACGACGCAACTGCTCAACGCTCTTGCGCCGCGCAAACGCTTCAAAATATTTGAATTTCGAAATGACGCAAAATAGCGGAATTTTTGCTTTGTGTCGCACCACTCCAATCGTGACTTGGAATGGTGCGACAGCAACAGCTTTATTGTGCGGGCGCGTCATGCCGCGGCTGCGGCCGACCCGTATGCCTGACGCGAGCGACCCGACGGTGGCGACGTGAGCCTCTCGTTGGGCTGCGCGGGCGCGAGACCCGGGGCTGATGACGGGCGCCGGTAAATTGCCGTTCCACGGATTCTTGCGCATCGGCCTCTGACGAGCCGAGCGTCACAACGGGAACGATCGCCGCTGCTGCGAAAATCGCGGCGACGAAAGCGCGGCGCGAAATCTTGGCGTTATTTTCGTTTTCACAGTCCATTCTTGATCTCCTCCCAATTAACTCTTAGCCAAAGAGTTGATCGCAAATTCTTCTAGCATCAAGCGGTGCAGCCCGCAAATGTGCGACGCTTCATTTCTTCTCATCGATGGCCGAACCTTATTTTTAAGGAATCGAGCTGGTCGGCGTCGGCCGATGCTGGCAATGATTCTCGCAGCGCGGCGTTTCTTGCAGCGCAGCGAATGACGCATCAAGCGAAACGTCCCTCGCTCGCCTCGTCGCCACCATGCCGCCAGGGTGCGCGATCGCTCCGCCGCCTATTGTTTGGTTTTTCGGCCGCCTGAGCGGACGGTCGACCGCGGCGTCGTCGGCCCGTTCGACACGCCAGCGTTCGGCGACGAGCGATGAGTCTCGCTCCCTGCGGCGGCCGGCTCCTTGTTGCGTTACCGCGGGGGAGCCGCTTTGCGCTTGATTTGGAAGAACATCGGTAATTCGTCCGAGCATATATGCAAAGAACGGATTGGACGACATTCGAACCAATGCGTCGAGACTGACAATCAGCGCACCGCGCTCACCGCGCACCGGGAGCGCGCCCAAGTGCACGCCGTAATCTTCGGGACCATCCGGCTCGAGGCCATAAAGCGAGTCGTTCAACGGAAAGGGCAGGGCGACGTGGGAGAGCGAATAAACGCCTTTGGGATATTTCACTCCGAGCTGGCGGATCTTCTCGTCTTTTTCGCCGGCGTCGATCACCCGCTCCCGCGCGTCATCGGTTCCTTCGCCGGCGTTTTCGACGATCGAGAGCCGAAAACGCCGGACCGCCGCAGGCGCCAGCGCCGAAAGCTTCAACTCGGCGGATTCGCGAAGCAGCGGCCCGAATTTGGCGTTTCGATTGACGTCGAACAACACAAGCTCGGATCCGTTGGGCGGCAGTCTTTCGTATAATCTGGAGACAATCGCGCGTGTGCTGACCGTGAAATCCAAAACGGATTGAAACGTCAGAATTGGCGGGAGCGAGGCGAGACGCCCGTCGCCTTCAAGTCGGGAGATCTGACTTTGCAGATCGTCCGTGAGGCGCCATGACTGTCGCGCGCCATTGACTGGAAAGGAATTGTATTTGAACGGATTGAATTCCGGAACGATGCCTAGCCAGGCGGCCTTTGCGAAAGCCGGAAACATGGCGGGAATTCCGGCCAATCCCGCAAACCGCGCAAATGTCGTCACCCCCACCATGGGGGATATCAAGACGAGGCGAGTCGCCTGGGGAAGGCGCGCGTCCTCGATCGCGTCTAACGCATATTTGAGCGCGAGCGATCCACCATTGGAGAAGCCCACAATCTGCAATGGCGCCGGCGCTGGCGCCATTCGCCGAGCTTCGCGCACAGCCAATCGCGTCGCGGCCAGCCATTTCCTCCACTCGACGTCAGCCAAGGCGGCGGGGGTCGTGCCATGCGCGGGGAGGCGAATCGCCACGACGGCAAAACCACGATCACGATAGAAAGTCGCCAGATGTCGCAGGCTGTATGGCGAGTTGGTCAATCCATGCAGCAAGACCACGGCGCCAAGGGGCCTCTCTGCGGGCTCGAGCAGGTACGATCGATTCCAATTATTCGTGAAGTGATCCGGATTGACGGGGCTTCCCTCGAAATACCGGTTGAACGGAACGCGCTCTTCGACATCGAGCTTTTGACTGACGTTCTTCCGCACATTCTCAAAAATTTGGTCCTCGGCGTTGAGATACGTCTTCCAATCAGCGCCGTCGATCGCCTCGATGCTTAGTTCTTCGGGCGCGTAGACATGCCAGGGTTCGAGCTGCGGACCTTGCGTGGACTGATAAGCACGGAAGCCAAGAAATATGATCACGAGAAGCGTCATCAGCTTCAGGGTCCATGAAATCGTTCTGACCGCAAAAGCCAGCATTAGCGAATATTCCTTGAATTGAGTGATGCGGCTTCGCAGACTTTTCAGGACCGCCGGAGAGAATGCGGCGCACGTTCAACGGCGACAACTGCACAGGCTCCGTAAATCGTCCGGCCGACGGCGCGCGACGCCAGACGCTCTCTCTCCTGCTGGCCGAAAATGATCATCGGCGCAGCGCGGCACATTCATCTTTACGCGGCGCATCCTCTGCTTTGCGCACTGTGGACGCCTTCCGAGTAGATGAAAAACGCATGCGTCGCGTCAACTCCCGAGTTGACTGGATCTTGACGGAGTCCGCTCCCCGGGTAAAGATCATTCGCGCGCGTCGCTTCCATTCAAGCTCCCGAGCTTTCTGAGCGCGCGCCGGCGGGCCTTTCAGATGGACATTTCCGATGCGACGACAATACTCGGCGGGCTTGGTTTGTTCCTGCTGGGCATCCATCATCTCACGGAAGGCCTGAAAGGGTTCGCCGGAGACTCGCTGCGCCAGGCCCTGCAAACTCTCGTTCGGGGGCGCTTCAGCGCCATTTTGTTCGGCGCGATTTTCACTGCGCTCATCCAGTCGTCGAGTGCGACCGTTTTGACGGTCATCGGCTTCGTCAGCGCGGGACTCGTGAGCTTTCCACAAGCCGTCGGCGTGCTGATAGGCGCGACATTCGGAACGACAACAACGCCATGGATGGTGGCGTTTTTCGGGTTCCGTGTGCAGATCTCTTCATTCGCGATGCCCATCCTTGGCGTGGGAGCCTTCCTCTGGCTGATCTCCAAGGGCAGACTTCGCGCCGCGGGAGCCATCCTCGCCGGTTTCGGACTGATCTTTGTCGGTCTGGATTACCTTCAACGCGGTATGGGCAATGTTTCCTGGAACATCGACTCATTCGTCGGAAGCGGAGCGGCTTCCTACTGGCTTCTCGCCGGCCTCGGCGTCATCATGACCATCGTCATGCAAAGTTCCAGCGCCGCCGCGGCCGCGACGCTTGTTGCATTGCACGCCGGCAATCTGAGTTATCATCAGGCCTGCGCGATGGTCGTTGGTCAAAGTATTGGGACAGCGGCGACCAGCGCCGCCTTGGGCGCTGTCGGAGGAGGGCTGGCGGTCAGACGCGCGGCCCTTGCCCATATTATTTTCAGCGTGGTCGTCGGCCTGCTTGGTCTGCTTCTTCTCAAGCCGATCGCAACTGCGGCGACATGGGCGGTTTCCAGCCTCGACGACTACGATGGCGTGCTGGGTCTTGCCGCCTTCAGCAGCCTGTTCAAACTCATGGGCGTCGCGGTATTTTTTCCCTGGTTGGGGGCGTTCGCCCGTTTTGTCGAGCGCCTTTCGGGAACTGGCGCCGAAACGGCGATTGCCCGGCTGGACCCCACATTGGCCGAGGCGGGGGGCGCTGTCGCGCTTGAAGCAGCGTGGCGAGGAACGATCGAGGTTGCGCGCGGGGCCGTTGGCGTCGCTTCTCGAAGACTCGCCGGGGAGAGCGTCGCCTACCAGCCTTCGGACGACGCTATTCGTCAGATCGACCACTTCCTGGAGACACTCTCGCTCGAGACGATTGATCTGGGCGAAATGGAGCCGCGTCTCGTTCGCCTGTGTCATGCGGTGGATCATCTCAAGCGTCTCAATGAGCATTTGAAGGACAATCCCGCGACCTGCGCCGGATGGACGCCGCCCGCAAGTTTTGGCGCGGGCGCGCGGGCGTTGGCGGCATGGTTGGACGTCGTCGAGGAACCCTCGGCTTTGATCCCCGACAACATCTTCGATGAGGTCGCTTCCGCCGCAGATCAACTCGCGCTGGATCGTAAATCCGAGCGCGAGAAGATTCTGGAGGCTGTCGCCTTGCAGCAGACGAACGCTTCGACCGGCGACGAGAGAATCGAAGCGCTGCTGTCAGCAGACCGCGCGCTTCATCATGCGTGGCGGCTCATCGAATCCTTGCGGTTCGCGTCGGCAAGCGTCGACTGATTGCATCAGGCGCCACGGTCTTCGCCACGATCATCCCGACAAGCCGCATCGCTCCTGACCATATGTGACCTCAAATGACGACCATTCAAATCCCCGGATTTCTCTCTTTTACGATTGCGATCATCGTCTTTTTTGCCGGTGCGATCTTGAACAAGCTGATCCCGCCGCTGGGACGCTGGACGATACCGGAGGCCGTGAGTGGCGGCCTCGTCGCCGCCGCCGTGACGTTGACGCTTTACGAGGCGTTCGGCGTCGAGGTGCAGTTCGATCTTGCCGCCCGAGACATGCTGCTGCTCTATTTCTTCACTGGAATAGGCCTCAACGCGCGCCTCACGGACTTGTTAGAGGGTGGACGGCCGCTCGTCACGCTGCTGGCCATCACCCTCCTTTATCTTCTGATCCAAAACATGATCGCCGCGGTGAGCGCAACGGCGCTCGGCCTGCCGCAAGGCATGGCGGTGCTGTTGGGGTCCGCTTCTCTCATCGGTGGCCATGGGACCGTGATCGCCTGGGCTCCCGTGATTGTCGAACGCTTCGGTCTGGCGAATGCGACTGAGGTTGGCATCGCTTCCGCGACCTTGGGCCTCGTCGTCGCCAGCCTCTTCGGCGGACCGATCGGTCGATTTCTCATCGCGCGCTACGACCTTTCTGGCCCCTCGGATCTTCAACCCATCATCGGATTGCCTGACGAAGCGCCCGACGACGACATCAATCATGTCGGACTATTGCGGACCATCCTGGTGCTCAACGTTGCGATACTGCTCGGATTCGGGCTCAATCAATTGTTTCGGAGTCTTGGCGTAAAGCTTCCTTTGTTTGTCGCCTGTCTCTTGACGGCGATCGCGATGACGAATGTCATTCCTCGGCTTTTCCCATCACTCGAATGGCCGTCCCGCACGCGCGGCCTGGCGCTCATTTCCAACTTGTCGCTCAATATTTTTCTCTCCATGTCGCTGATGAGTATGCAGCTCTGGACACTTGGAGGTCTGGGGCCCGCGCTTGTCGGAGTTCTGGCGATCCAAACAATCGCCGCGCTCTTGTATATTCTTTTAATCGTTTTTCCGGCGATGGGGAAAACCTATGAGGCCGCTGTCATCGCTGCGGGCTTCGGAGGCATCAGCCTTGGCGCGACGCCGACGGCGATCGCCAATATGACGGCGGTCACCAAGACCTATGGCGCCGCGCCGACCGCCTTCATCATCTTGCCGCTCGTCTCCGCCTTCTTCATCGACCTGGCGAATGCGGCGGCGATCGGGTTTCTGGTGCGCTGAGGCTGATCCGCGCATTTAGACGTTCGACGGGCGCCGTCAGGCCGGTTCCCTGATGCCGAATGACAGGACATAGAGCGCCGGCGTGACGATGAGCGTCAAAACCGTCGCGACGAGCAGTCCGCCCATGACGGCAAAGGCCATCGGCCCCCAAAATACAGTCGGCGCGATGGGAAGGAGTCCGAGGACCGTCGAAACAGCGGTGAGCATGATCGGACGAAAGCGCGAAATCGTCGCATCGACGACCGCTTTCCATTGATCGCTCTGCGCCCGCCGTTCGACCTCAATCTGCTCGACGAGGATGACGGCGTTGCGGGCAATCATCCCCAGCAATGACAAAATACCCAGGATCGCAACAAAGCCGAGCGGCTTTCCGAAAATCAACAGGGCTGCGATGATGCCAATAAGACCCATCGGGACGATGGCGAGAACGAGAACCAGCCTGCTGAAGCTCTGGAGTTGTATCATCAGGAAGGTGATCATCAGAAACAGCATCAACGGCACCCGCGCAAAAACGGATCCTTGTGATTTGGCGCTTTCTTCAATCGTTCCGCCTGTCTCAATCTTGTATTCCGGCGCAAGGCCCGCGTTCAGCGCCGCAACGCTCGCCGTGAGCGACGCAACAGCACTCTCTGCGCTCGCTCCAGTCGACGGATCCGCCTGGACGGTCAGCGTCGGCGTTCTGTCTCGTCGCCACACGAGCGGGCTTTCCTGCTCGAATTCGAAGGTCGCGAGCTGGTTAAGCGGCGCGACGCCGCCGTTAGGCAAAGCGATCTGCAGGGATTGCAGCGTTTCGAGCGACATGCGTTGCTCGTCGCTCGCCCGTGCAACGACGTCGACGAGATAGATGTCGTCGCGGACCTGCGTGATCGTCTGGCCTGTTGCGACGCCTTGAAGCGCATTGGCGAGGGCGCGTGAGCTCAGGCCAAGCAAGCGCGCTTTGTCTTGATCGATCTTGACATGGACGGCGCGCGCGGGCTCGATCCAGTCGAAATTGATGCGGGTGACCGAAGGGTTCTCACCCATTTTCGCAGCGAGAGCGAGGGCGATGTCCCGGACTTTTTCGATGCTCGGACCGCTTACCCGATATTGGATCGGCCATCCCACCGGCGGCCCAAGTTCGAGCGGCGCGATACGCGTGACGAGGCTTGGAAATTTATCCGCGAGAATCGTTTCCAGTTTCTTGTGAAGACGATCCCGCGCCGCAACATCCTTTGCGATGACGACATATTGCGAGAAGAAGTCGTGAGCGAGTTGGACATTGAGCGGGAGATAGAAGCGAATTGCGCCCCGCCCGACGTAAGCGCTCCAGCTTGCCACGTCCGGGTCTTCTTTCAAAATCTTGTCCAAACGCTCAACCGTCTCCAGGCTGGCGTAAATCGATGCGTTTTGACGCAATGACAGATCGATGACGAGTTCGGGACGATCCGACGCGGGGAAAAACTGACGCGGCACCAAGGGCGAAACGAGAAGCGCCAAGGCGAAACAAGCCAGCGTGGCGCCGATTGTAACCCAGCGCGCGCGCATCGCCGAGAGAAGCAATTTGCGGAACGCATGCACGACGCGCCCTTCACTCGCCTCGGCGCCGCCGTCCGGCTGTTTTAGAAAAAGCACGCCGACGAGCGGCGTAAAGAGGACAGCGACGAACCAGGAGACGATGAGCGCGATTGAAACGACCGCGAAAATCGAAAATGTGTATTCGCCAGCCGAGCTCTTTGCGAGGCCGATCGGCACGAAGCCCGCCGCCGAAACGAACGAGCCGGTGAGCATCGCCATAGCGACGCTTTTATAAGCGTAGCTTGCCGCGGCCTCCTTGTCGTCGCCGGCCGCGAGGCGCGAGGTCATGACGTCGACGGTCGTCATGGCGTCGTCGACGAGCAGGCCGAGCGCAATGATCAGGGCGCCGAGGGAAATCCGCTGAAGATCAATCCCGACCATTTGCATGATGGGAAAGACGATGGCGAGCGTTAACGGAATTGAAATCGCAACCACCGCGCCCGCCCGCATACCCAGGCTGACGAAGCTCACCGCCATGATGATCCCGATCGCCTGCCAAAGGGACTCCATGAAGTCGCCAATCGCGTGCTCGACGATGCGAGGCTGGTTCGCCACCAGCGTCGAGTCAATTCCGATCGGGAGGTTCTTCTTGATTTCGTTCATCGCATTGGCGACATTCGCGCCGAGCGCGAGCACGTCGCCGCCGGGCCGCATGGCGATTGCGAGGCCAATCGCCGGCCGGCCATCGACGCGAAACATGGGCTGTGGCGGGTCAATCTGCGACCGTCTGATCTCGGCGATATCTCTCAGCCGAATGAGACGTCCATTGGCGAGTATGGTGACGCCAAGAAGATCATCTTCCTTTTCGAACGCGCCAGAGACGCGCAGGGACAGCTTTTCGTCGCCCGTTTGAACGACGCCCGATGGCGCGACCGCATTCTGTTCCTGGAGGATTGAAATGATTTGAGACCGGTCAATGCCAAGGCCGGCCAATTGCCGGGTCGAAAATTCGATGAAAATCCGCTCGTCCTGGGCGCCGAGCACTTCGATCTTGGATACGTCCGGAACGTTCAGCAGCCGCGAACGAATGTCTTCGACATGATCACGCAACTCGCGCTGCGAGAAGCCGTCGGCCGTAAAACCGTAAATGATCCCGTAGGTGTCGCCAAAGTCGTCGTTAAATCCCGGTCCGACGACGCCTGCGGGCAGAGAATGTCGAATGTCGCCGATATTCTTGCGCACCTGGTACCAGATGTCCGGAACTTCGGCGGGTGGCGTCGCGCCCTTCAGGTTGACGAAAATGACCGTCGAACCGGGCCGCGTATAACTTCGAATGAAATCCAGGCTCCGTGTTTCCTGCAATTTGCGTTCGAGCCGCTCGGTCACCTGTTTCAGGGTGTCGTCGATGTTCGCGCCCGGCCATGCCGCCTGCACGATCATCGTGCGAAATGTGAAATTCGGATCCTCGTCGCGTCCAAGGCTGCGATAGGAGCTCAGGCCGGCGATGGTCACCGCGATCATGCAATAGATCATGAAGGAGCGGTGTTGCAGCGCCCAAGCCGAAAGATTGAGGTCTGTCATGAACGCGTGTCCAGCAGACGGACTTTTTGTCCCGGATGCAGCGACTGGACGCCCGCGGTGACGATGACATCCTCGGGCTTGAGTCCTTCCGCGACGAGCACGGCGTCACCAGTGAAGCGCGAGACACGGATGTTGCGCAACGACACCGTCATGCTGGAGGGGTCGACGATCCAGACGGCGGCCTTGCCGTCCGTCTCCGTCAGCGCGCTTGCAGGGATTGCAATTCCCAAAGAGGGATCGAGGCGGATACGCCCCGAAATGCTCGCGCCGAGTCGCATCGCTGGGGGAGGCGACTGAATGGTGACCCGCACGCGAAATGTTCGAGTGGTGGGGTCAGCCGCAGGATCGATCTGACGAACGCGGCCATTGGCAGTAATATCCGGCGACTCCGTAAGGGAGAGCGCAACCGGCGCATCTCGCGGCGCCACGTTGAGCACGCGCGCCGGCACGTCGAAGACGGCATCCCATCCGCCCTGGCGGGCCAGCCGGAAAATGACCTGACTCGCCTGGACTACTTCTCCCGCTTCGGCCGCGCGCGCGACGATTGTGCCCGCCGTGTCGGATTTGAGCTCGGTGTAGCCAAGCCGGTCCTGGGCAATCTTGAGCTGCGCCGTTGCGTCCTCAATATCCGACTGAGCCGTTTCAACGGCGGTCTGCGCCTGGTCGAATCGTGTTTTCGTCGTATAGCGGCGAGCGAGCAGCGACTGCTCGCGCGCGAAAATGTTCCGAGCTTCGCGTAGCCGTCCCTGCGCCGCGGTCAGCCGCGCCTGCGCCGAACGAAGCGCGTTCTGTTCGTTTTGCGGATCAAGCCGCGCCAGCAATTGGCCGGCCGAAACGACGTCTCCGGTCCCGACGAAGCGCTCGACCATCCGGCCCCCGATGCGGAAGGAAAGCGCCGCCTCGTTCTCGGGTTGTATGCTGCCGGTGAGTTCGACGATCTCGCCAAACTTGCCTTTTTCGATCGCCACCGCCCGAACAGGCCGCGGCGCGCGAGATTCATCGTCCTCGCCGCGCCCGCAAGCGCCGAGAGCAAGCATCGCGAGGGGCGCGCATAACATCAGGATGCGCGCATCGCGACTTACCGCAAAAAGTCGATTGCGAGCCAATGCACTATCCAACCTTTGCAAGGTTTGCCAGCAACGCGTAAATGGAAAAACGCGCCCGGTCTGCAACGACATCGGGCGATCGGGCCTTTTTCTGTGGAAAACTGGCGAATCCGCCAAAGCCGGTTCCCGGTTCGCCGCCGAGAGCCGATAAGACATTCTGATGTAATGTTGGTCGGTCAAATCGCGCGGTGCGGCTTCTGTCACGTCGCCGAAACGATCCGAAACCGAGCGGCGCGTCGAGGCGCGAGAAACGATCACCGAATGACGCGATCGGCCAGGGGTGGTGTAAGCGCCCGGCGCGGAGGAGGCCCGATTTTGACGGTCCGGTTATCGCAACGGCTGCGAGATTGGATTTCGGCGTCCATTGTTGTCGCAACGACCGGGTTATCGGCATGCAATCTCGACTGGGAGAAGCCGGACCCGAGTGTGCCGCCGCCGGCGCGATTTAGAGAAGCGAAGCCGAAGTCGTCGACGCCAATCGCGTCGGGCTCCGAAATCGCGTCCAAATTTGGGTCCAGGGAGCTTTCGGGCCTTGTCAGGGTCGCGTTGCAAGACAATCTTGCAATCACGGCTGCAATGGCGCGCATCGACCAGGCCGACGCGAGCGCGCGCATCGCCAGCGCGGCGCTTTGGCCGTCCATCGGCGTGGGTGGAACGGCTCAGCGCGCGCAAGTTCCCGGAACGCGAAGCAGTGCGACGCCGAACTTCAATCCTGCGCAGGCTTTCGTTCAGTCGGCCGGCCAGCGTCAGGCTGCGGCCCTTCTGGACAATCAGGGGACCTTCAGCGCGACGCGCGCCAATCTGTTCGCTCTGGGCCTGAACGCCGCGTATGAGATCGACTTCTGGGGCAAAAATCAGGATGCCTCCAATGCTGCGCGATTGATTGCGAACGCGTCTCGCTTCGATCGGGACGTCATCGAAATCGCGACCGTCGCGTCGGTCATGAACGCGTATCTCCTGGTCGTCGCATCGCAAGATCAGCTCCGGATCGCCGCAGAGCATGTCAAGATCGCAGAGCGCGTCCTTGGCGCGATAACCGCGAGGCTCGAAAAGGGCGCGGCGACCATGCTTGACTATGGCCAGCAGGCTGCGGTTCTCGCTGGTCAGAAGGCCGCGATCCCTCCCCTCGAGCAAACTCTCAGGCAGACCAAAGTCGCGCTTGCGGTGCTGCTCGGTCAAACGCCGGAGACGCTGGAAATCAAGGGGGGAACCCTCACGCGGCTGAGTTTCCCGCATCTCGATCCGGGTCTGCCTTCCGAAGTTCTTTTGCGTCGGCCGGACGTCGCTGAGGCCGAGGCATTTCTCGCGTCGCAGGAATTCTCTGTTCTGCGGGCGCGTGCAGCCTTTTTTCCGTCGATCACGCTGAACGGACAATATGGCCTTCAAAGCATCGTGCTCAGCAATCTTCTGCGGCCGGAAGCCATCGCCTGGCAGATCGGATCAAATCTGGCGCAGCCGCTCTTCGACGGATACAATCTTCAGGGCCAGTATCAATTGGAGAAGGGCCGTTACGCTGAGGCGGCCGCCTCCTATCGCCAGCGCATTCTCACGGCGCTCGCGGACACCGAGAGCGCGCTCATCGCGATGAAAGAGACCGCAAAGAGCGTCAAGATCGGCGCTGAAGCGGTCGCTGCGTCGAAGATCGCGCTCGAGGCCGCGCAAGCCCAGCTCCTCGAAGGCACGATCGATGTCATCACCCTCTCGACGGTTCAAACGACGTTTTTTCAGGTACCGATTTCAATTTGACGCTCGTGCGTCTCGCCCATCTGCAATCTGCCGTCAGTCTCTACCAGGCGCTCGGCGGCGGCTGGTCTCCAACGACGCGCAATGCGGAAATTGCGCGCGCGAACGAAGCTTATGAAGCGGATAAGGGCCCTTGGCCGTAAAGTCATGTCGCGCGCGGTTATGATCCCAGCCGTTCCGGATCGGACTGCCGCGGCTCAGGGCTTCACGTCGATCTCGACTCGTTGGACTTTTCCCGCAAAAGCATTCGGCCCGTCGTAAAGGGACGAAACAGGCGAGCCATTGTCTTTGCCGATGTCGAACGTCTCCGTGCCCGCGCTGCGGAAACCGCCAAATTGACTGAGATGCCCGTGCGCGACTTCGACGCCGTTGAGAGACAGCGTCGCTGTCCCAGGTCGCGCTTTTGCGAGCAAGGCCGCAGAAATCAGCCCTTTGACCGTCTCCGTCAATGAGGGGTCGACCTTGAATTCGTAAACGATCGTCGACTTGCCCTTTGGCAGCGGCTGCGAGGAGACGAGCAACTCGCGCGTCTTACCGAATGTGTTCGCCTCGTATATGAGCTTCCCGTCCTTCACGAACAGCGCGTAGCCGCCATGCCGGCCGCCGCGCGCGAGGATGACCCCGTTGGCGGCGCCGTCTGCATTGTCGATTTCGACGCGCAGCCGATGGCTGTGCGCGCCGAGTTCAGGGACGCTCGCATCGGACAAGCGTTCGACGCCGTCGAGATAGACAAAATGCGTGCGACCATTGACTGCGGCCGGCGTCTTGTCGGGCGTGGGAATCGGCACGAGCGGATACACGCCGTTGCGACGCGCTTCCTTGTCGAACTCAGCCTTCAATTCTGAAAGCTTTGCCGGATTGTTCGCGGCAAGGTCATGCGCCTCGCTGAAATCCTCATCGACGTGATAGAGCTCCCATCGGTCGTTCTCGAACCCGCCGCGAAACACTTTGGTTATGTCCGAGAAGACTTCCCATGGCGCGTAGCGGCGCGCCCCAGCGACCCACCCGTCCTTGAAAATCGCGCGATTGCCAAAAATCTCGAAATATTGCGTTCCATGCTGGCCCTTGTAAGCCGGATCCGTGAAGCTCGGCATGAGACTCTTGCCCTCGAAGGGAACCTGCTCGACGCCATTCACCCTGCGCGGGAAGTCGATTCCCGTCGCGGCGAGAATCGTCGGAGCAATATCGTTGACATGTCCGAACTGACTGCGGACGGCCTCGGAGTGGCGGACATGGCCGGGCCATGAAACGATGAGGGGATTGCGCGTGCCGCCGAAATGTGAGGCGACCTGCTTCATCCATTGGAACGGGGTCGTCGTCGCCCAGGACCAGCCAGCGGCGTAGTGATTATCATATAACGGACTGCCCAGGTCGGAGAGATGCGGCAGCATTTCCACGACCTCGTTCTTTCCGCCCTGCAAGGTGGCGAGATTGCTCTCCGAGCCGGTCAGTCCGCCCTCGGCGCTGCCGCCATTGTCGCCGACGATATAGAGCACCAGCGTCTCGTCTGCCTTGCCCTCGTCCGCGATCGCCTTGAGCAGGCGGCCCACTTCGTAATCCGTGTGCGAGAGGAAACCCGCGTAGACCTCCATCTGTCGCGCATAGAGTTTTCTCTGATCGGCGCTGAGGGAGTCCCATGCGGGCAATCCGTCAGGACGCGGCGTGAGCTCCGCATTTTCCGGAATGACGCCGAGCGCTTTCTGACGCTTGAACGACTCGTCGCGCAGGCGGTCCCAGCCGCCGTCGAATTGTCCCTTGTAGCGGTCGATCCATTCCTTCGGCACATGATGGGGCGCATGGGTCGCGCCCGACGCGAAGTAGAGAAAGAAAGGCCTCTGCGGGGCTGCGGCGTCGTGCTGATGCAGCCATTTTACCGCGTCATCAACGAGATCAGTCGTCAGATGATAGCCGTTCTCCGGCTTTTTCGTCGCGTCGACGGCGGTTGTGTTTCGATAGAGCTGGGCTCCCACTGGCTCGTCTCCCCGCCGAGAAAACCATAGAAATATTCGAAGCCGAGTCCAGTCGGCCACCGATCGAATGGCCCGGCGGGCGAAATTTCCCAAATCGGCGTGTTGTGCCACTTGCCGAAGGCGGCGGTGCTGTAGCCATTTAGCCGAAGGATTTCTGCGATGGAGGCCGTCTCCTTGGGCCAGACCGAATTATAGGCGGGATAACCAGTCGCGATGTCGGCGAGATTGCCAAAGCCGACTTGATGCTGATTGCGCCCTGTCAGCAGCGAAGCGCGTGTCGGCGAGCATATCGCAGTGGTGTGGAACCGATTGTAGCGAACTCCGGCCGCGGCGAGCTTGTCGAGCTCAGGCGTCGACGCCGGGCCGCCGAACGTCGCGGATGCGGCAAAGCCGACGTCGTCGAGCAGGATCAACACGACGTTGGGCGCGCCTTTCGGAGCCTGCGGCCCCTGTGGAAACGACGGCGTCGACTTTTCTCGCGTGTCGGCGATCGTGCCCGAAAAAGGCGCGGCCGGCCTCGGTAGGTCTTGTTGCGCCCGGACGGGTCCGGCGGTCGCCAAAATTCCGAAGGCGGTGACGAGACGAAGGCAGCTGAAAGGATTCATTGAGGTTCCGCGGGGCGCCGGGGCCTCCCCGCGAACCGGTCGGCGCAGGCGAGGCAATCTACTCAATAAGTAGGATTTAATGCCGCCGCCTGTCAATTGCGGCGAAGCAGACTTGCGTGAGAGTCATGAATTCAGGCGTTCCCGGCGCGATCGCGTGGGTCGCTGGTTGCGCTGCGATTGTTTATCATACTAACCTGATGTCGAAATGGCTGGCGCGACGTCGTTGCGGGAAGTTCAGGGCAGACATGGCTCAAGATCCAACGCAGAACTCCGCTCATGATCTGATTGCAGCCTATCGCAGCAAAGCGATTTCTCCCGTGGAGGTGGTCGAGTTGACGTTGAGGCGCATCGGCGAACTGCAGCCTCATTTCAACGCCTATCGTACGGCCGATCCCGACGTCGCGCTGGCGCAGGCGAAAGAGTTCTGAGTCGCGTTGGGTGCGCGGCGCGCCGAAAGGGCTCCTCGACGGCGTGCCTGTCGGGTTCAAGGATCTGCTGCATGTGCAGGGATTTCCCACGCGAAAGGGGAGTCTCGCGACCCCGGATGCAATCCAGGCAGCCAATTCCCCGTCAGCGGCGCGCCTGCGCGAAGCCGGCGCCGTCTTTCTTGGCAAGACGCAGACCGCGGAATTTGGACTCAAAGGATTGACCGAGACGCAACTCGGCGGCGTGACGGCCAACGCCTGGGATCGGGAATATGTCAGCGGCGGCAGCAGCGGCGGCGCGGCAGTCGCCGCAGCGCTCGGCCTCGGTCCGTTGCAGGTCGCGACCGACGGCGGCGGCTCGATCAGCAATCCGGCGGCGGTCAATGGCGTCTTCGGCTTCAAGCCGACCTTCGGGCGCGTCGCAGCTTATCCACACAATGGCGCGCTGTTTCACGTCGGGCCGATCACGCGAACGGTGACGGACGCCGCGCTTCTTCTCAATGTAATCGCGCAGCCGGACACGCGGGACTGGACCAGCCTTCCAAACGACATCTCTGACTGGCGAGATGGACTGGACCAGAGTGTTAAGGGGCTGCGGGTCGCCTACAGCAAAACGCTCGGCTACGTGCGAGTCGATCCCGGCGTCGCCACCCTTGTCGACGGAGCCGTCGCGCGCCTAACCGAACTGGGCGTCCATGTTGACGAGGCCGATCCGGGATTTAGCGATCCATCGCCCATTATCGACGCCCTCAATGCCGAGCGCGTCATCAGATTGCGCAAGGAGATCGGCGCCGCCGGACTCGCGCTGATTGATCCGGGCATTCGCGCGCGCGTCGAGCAACTCGAACGATACACCCTTCCGGAGTTTGTTGACGCCAATGAGCGTCGCGCCGAACTCGCGATACTCATGCGACGCTTTCATCAAAAATATGATTTGCTGGTCACGCCCGTGCTATCGCAGCTCACCCCGCGCCTTGGAACGCCGCCACAGACGCCCTTCGCGTTCCCGTTCAATATCACGCAACAGCCGGCGGCTTCCGTACCGGCAGGATTCGATACGAATGGCTTGCCGGTCGGCCTTCGCATCGTTGGACCCCAGTACGCTGACCTCTTGGTCCTGCGGCTGGCGCGGGCTTTTGAGCAGATGCGACCCTTTCCGACGCCGCACCTCGATTCTCTGAGATAGTTTTGATTCCAGTCGGCATCTGACTCCTGGGGCCTTTAGCCCTCAGGGAACCGCGCCAGAGAAACGAGGGCCACATCAATCATCGCCGAACAACTCATCGAAGAGTCCGCGTTCATGCGTAACCCGAGCCGGGGGCGTCCTCTCGATGGGCCTGGCGGCCTTTGCGCTAACTTTCTTGGTGATCGCCTTGGCGTGCGCCACGTCTGAGACGCGCTTCAGCTTCGGCGCGGAACCTTGTTTTTTCGCATCGTTCGACGCGGTCGATCCCGCCGCTGAACTGCCTCCGGGCTTGGCCGAGGTTTTGGTCAGATCATCGGGAGACGTCGCGTTAAGATCGAGTTTTGGTTTCTTGTGCGCCCTTATGTGTCGAACATGCTCCGCGGAGGCCGACGCGGCGGGCGCGTTTTGCGCCGAGACATCCTCGGTCGCCACAGCCGGCTCCTGCCCATAGGAGGATACGGACGACATGGCGAGAATAGCCGTCGAGATCAGGGTAATTCTCCGTGTGCTCATCATACCTCCTCGCGGGGCAGCCTCGTCGCGCGCGGCTCTTACGCTCAGGCTCAGGCAATGCGATCTAGCCGAAGATCGGCGCTTTCGCCAGCGGGATCGGAAACCGCTTCCTTGCGGATTTGCGCGCCGCCAACACCCTTGTGTGAGACCAACCCGAGCGACGTCGCTCAACCAATGAGCGCTGCGGTGGTTTCGTCAATTCCCTCATCGGCGCCGAGGACCGTACCAAATCCACGCACCGTGATGACCTCTCGCACATTGCCTTGAAGTCCGCAAAGCGTGCCGCCCGTCGCCGCTTGCTTTCGCGAGGCATGAGCTTGACCGGCACGCTTCTTCGCGGCGGCTAAAGTTTTTGTTCACGGCGAAGACACATTGGCTTGCTTGTTCTCGCGCGGGGACGCGCCTGCGCCGTGAACATTCGAAATCACAAGCCACGCGCCCAGGCTGGCCTCAACGGCGCGGTCTCGGGCGCGGCGATCGCCGAACGCAGTTGCCGCAGCAGCCGTGGCTTATCGGCGCCCAAGGCTCCCTTTAGGATGAGCCAGTTCGAGGCGTGGTCGCTACGAAAGACAGTGCGATCGAGGTTCAGTTCCGAAATGAAAAGTTCCATCTCCCGCAGCAAATTTACGACGTCAAGCGGTTCCCAATCCGGGAAATTCTCGCGCAACCGCGTTTCGCCTTTGGGAAAACTCACCACCAGCGTCGCAAGGAACTCCGGCTGCGCCGCATTCACCAGCGCCGCCGAATTCAGAGCATGCTGACGAGAGTGAGTCCGGCCCCCAAGGCCGTTCAGGATCATCACGGATCGCTTGATGCCAGCCGCTCGCAATTTTTCAAGCGCCTCACGCGTTGATTGAAAGGTTTCCCCCTTATTAACGCGAGCAAGCACCTCGTCGTCGCCGGACTCTGCACCGACATAAACGAGTGAAAGCCCGAGGTCCGAAAGATGTCGAAGTT
The DNA here is from genome assembly GCA_963713845.1 of uncultured Alphaproteobacteria bacterium. Lineage (GTDB taxonomy): Bacteria > Pseudomonadota > Alphaproteobacteria > Rhizobiales > Beijerinckiaceae > Methylocystis. The sequence goes on along the minus strand of CAVQNJ010000025.1, from coordinate 149,150 downwards.
CTGTTTCCGACTTTCTGGAAATATTCCGTGGCAAACAATAGCTCGACACGCGACGAACGCCTGGGAGATGCCGCCGGATGGCGTCGAGCACATTTGCAAGGCGGCGAGTGGAAAGAGTCATCGCATCGCCATCGGCGAAGAAAACACGTCTGACGCGGTCGCCGAATTGCACGCCGCATTGACGGATGCTCTCAAGCGTTTCCTTCTCGTCGCGCGGCCGGAAGCGCTTGTGAGGGGCCGTGTACATCTCGCAGAATGTGCACTTATTCCATGAACAGCCGTCCGTTAACGGCAGGATGAGCGACTCCGCTTCGCTCGGAGGCCGATAAACGGGTTCAAGGTAACGTAGGGGCGCCATCGTCATGGGCGATAAGACATCCGAGCGGCTGTGCGGTCATGGGAACCTAGCCTAAAAACCGGCTTCATTGAACGACTTTCGACCTAAGCTGCGCGGGAAGGTCCAACTGCGCCGCGTGCGCAATCGCTTAAGCGCCGCCATTCGCGCGGCCCGCTCCGGCCCGCCGCAAAGACGTCCTTTCCACTGCGTAGTGGAAAGAGAGAAAAACTCTGGCTCACGGGTTGCTCATTGCCTCCATACCTGCACAAATTGCGTCATTTCGGGACGCTATTTTGCTGAGGCGGGACATTGAGGGGGCTTAGGCATGAAAAAAAATGATTTCTTCAACGGCGGGAAATGGCCCACACAAGTCCCGACGCGCACGTCCGCGTTTATGCACTACGGTCTTGGCGAGAAGAAGCGTATGGAATTCGCGTCACCGCGGCCGGAAGAATCCGGGGTCGTTCGACAGATGCGCGACGCTGAGCAAATGAATCGTCGTGACGATCATTATCACGACGAGCAGGACTGACGATCGAGCGGCGCCCTTGACCGGCGGACGCCTGTCACACGCCGCTCAAGGCGCGCCAGTCTCGATTCCGCGTCCCATGAAAAGGGCGCTCTCGCGCGGGGCGGCGAAATTTCTTGCGGAGATGTCCGGCGGAACTGCCGACGCGACTCTCGCTCCCTGTACGCGACTGGCGACGATGAGCGCGCAAGCGCCGAGGTAGCCCATCTGAAGCGCGGTCACATTGACCATGATCGAGAGCGAGGCGAGCCACCAAGGAAAGCCCTGTGAAGCTGCGTGCGCAAGCGTCCCGAGAAACGCGATCAGCGAAGCGCCGACAGCCGCGCCGACACGGAAGCGCCAACCCAAAAGAAGGCCGCAAAGGAAACTTGCAATCGCGGTCGTCAACATGACAGCTTCCCCAAATCCTGTCGGCTATAACCGTGGCCTCGCAACGGTTTGCGCCGGCTCACGCGCCTCGACCGCCTCACTGGGTCAAAGGCACGAAGACGATTATGGTACAGCCTTCATTGCCGAACATTTAAACCGATTGCCGGTTCCCGGTTTGGAAGATGTGCGCGGAGCACGCTAAAATTTAATTCAAATGCGCTGATTTGTGGGACATGTAATCAACGTCATCTGCACGCGTTGAAACCTTGGCCAAACGCGTCGATGACGCCCGCACGTCGGCTCCGAACACTCAATACACGTTTTCGATGTCGCGGAATCGGATGGCGGTGAGCGCCAATATCTTGAGATCGAGAAGCACGCTGGCGTTGCTAATGTACCAAAGATCGTAGCGCAGACGAGTTTCTATGCTTTCCAATGTCGGCGTCTCGCCGCGACTGCCGTTGATCTGCGCCCATCCGGTCAGGCCGGGCTTGAGATGCTGGCGTAGCGCATAGTTTGCGACCTTTGCATCGAAGTGAATGTCGTGAGCGGTCGCATGAGGGCGTGGGCCGACGAGTGACATTTCTCCGCGTAAGACGTTCCACAACTGCGGCAGTTCGTCGATGCTCGAGCTGCGGATCCATTTCCCGACTCGCGTAACCCGCGCGTCCCCGATCGTCGCCTGGCGGATCAAGGGCCCATCTTCCATGACGCGCATCGACCTGAATTTGAAAATCGGAAAGGGTCTGCCGTTAAAGCCCAGCCGCGTTTGAACGAAGAGCGCCGGTCCGGGACTGTCGAGTTTGATCAACGCCGCGACGACGACGAGCAGGGGAAGCAGCAAGACGAGCAGCGTGGCCGAGATGACGATGTCCAGCGTCCGCTTGATGAAACGCTCGGTGCGGGTCAGCGGTGCGGCCGTCAGCTCCAGCGCCAGGAGATCCCCGAGCTTCTGAGTGGGCCTTCGCAAAATATCTTTTGCGAGCGGGTCCGCGATGAGATGGACGCGAAGAGGCAATGAATGAAAAATCGGAAGCATGCGCGCAATTGACAGACTTCGTCGCCATGGCGCGATCAAAATGATTTCTTCAAGCTCATGCAAGCGACATGCGGATGCGATTTTTGCGCCGAGCTTTTCCGCTTCTCGCGGCGTTGTGGGCGCGGACGGAATGAGGATGCGCTGAACTGGCGCAAACCCGCTGCGGGCCCATGCATGTTCTGGAACAATCTGGGAAAGCGAGCCGCCGAAGCTGACGAGCAGAACGCGCCGCGGACTGAAAAACAAATCGCGGCGAGACGAGCTGAGCATGAAACTCGTGAGCGCATGGCCGCCCGCCATCGACGCGGTGACGATCGCGGCGGGGATGAGGAGCTCTGGGAGCGCCGAGCTGGCGCCGATCTTCAACGTCAGCACGGCGACCGCGATCAAAACCGCCGCGGCGGACGCAACGAGCGTCAACTTCTGAATATGTCGACGCAGATCATCGAGGCTCAAGGGGTCATATAATTGGCAAGCTTGTGACGTTGGAACGAAAATGCTGGCGAATAAACACGCCAGGCCGGCATATTGAAGTGAATCCAACTCCACCGTCGGACGCAGCCTCGCGTAGAAGAAGGCGACGGACTGGCTGGCAAGGAAGATAAGAGAAATGTCGAACAGCGCCAGCGCGACCCCGAGATGTTCGCGCGGAAGTCGGGGAAACATGGGCGTGATGGAGTTGGCCATCGGAAAAGATTGCGACCTCATGCCTCACCTCAACGAATTCTACCATCGGATGTTAAAATGCCGGGGTATGTATGCGGACTTCGATGACCATGCCCCATAGGCTTTATGAAATCGGAACCAAAAGCGATAAAATGCAGGCTTCTTCTTCTTCGAAAATTTCTCCTGAATTCGACTACATCGCGGTTCGCGGCAGCAGATTGCGAAGCTGGCGCGCTCGAGGCCGCGTCAGTTGAGAAAGTCGGTCGCGCGCCGTCAGACTGTGGCGCGGTGATTTTCCGAGAGGCGTCGCAATCGCGACTCTTCCAGATCAAGCTCCGCCTCGACGGCGTTCAGCGTGGCGTCGTGAATGTCGCCGGCTCGATGGAGCCGCAATAATTCGGCGCGCGCACTCGAAACGGCAGAGAGCGCCATGTCGAAATGCGCGCGGCGGACCTCGAGGAGAGAATCGTCCGCCATCTGGCTTTTTTGGTAGATGAAGACGCGCCGCCGATATTCTTCCAGAAGTTTTGGATGTTGTTCCTTCCCTTCTGAGTCGACCTGCGCCGCGATCAGCGCGAGCGCCGCTTCGTAGATCTTCTCGCGCGCCTGGTGATCGCTCAGATGCGAACGGCCGGTCAGTTCCGTCGCGCTCGGCTTCAGCCAGCCGACGAGGAGGCCTAATGTGCCGCCCTGAAAAAGCACCGTGACCGCTATGGCGACGAAAGTCGTGATCAGAATGAAGTCCCGGCCGGGAAAGCCGACAGGCAAAGCCAGGGCGGCGGCGAGGCTGACGACGCCGCGCATCCCGGCCCAGCCAATAATCATCGGGGCGGACAGGGGTGGGGCGGGATCTCGCGCGCGCAGGGAAGGGAGGAGTCGCGGCAGATAGGTCGCGGGAAACACCCACAGGAACCGCGCGAGAATCATAACGCCGGTGACAGCAAGCGCATGCGGGAGGACCGAGGTGAGCGCTGGGCCAAAGCCGCCGAGCTGCTCGACCACTTTGCGCAAGGCGAGACCGATCAGAATGAAGACCAGCGCCTCCATCACGAAGATGACCGTGCGCCAGACCGCTTGCGCCTCGAGCCGGCTTTGCGCGTCGAGCAGGGCGTGCTGGCTCCATCCCATGATGAGCCCCGTCGTCACCACGGCGAGGACGCCGGAAACATTGAGGGCCTCGGCCGTCACATAGGTTATCCAGGCGACGAGAAAGCTCGCGAGAATGATGAGCTGCGTATCGCGCATTTTCGCAAAGGCGAGATTGGTCAAAAAGCCCGCGGCCAAGCCGACGGCAAGGCCGCCCGCCGTGAGTTGGCCAAAGGCGAGGGCAGCGTCCGACCAGTTGAAGACTCCCGTTAAGGCGGCGGCGGCCGTTGCGCGATAGAGCATAAGTCCGGACGCGTCGTTGACGAGGCTCTCTCCTTCGAGAATCGTCACGAGACGTCGGGGAACCGGGAGATGCTGCAAGACTGCCTTGGCCGCCACCGCGTCGGGCGGCGAGACAATGGCGCCAAGGCAAAAGCCGGCAGCCAGCGGCAGGGCCGGAACGAGCGCATGCGCGACGAGACCAACCGTCAATGTCGTGAAGACGACCGCGCCGACGGCGAGCAGCAGGATCGGGCGCAAATTCGCTTTGAAGTCGCGCCAGACGGTGAAATAGGCGCTCGCTTGCAACAGCGGCGGCAGAAAGAGAACCAGGACGAATTCAGGATCGACCTCGAAACGCGGCGCGCCCGGCGTGAAGGCGAGCGCGACGCCGCCGACAACATAGGCGGCCGCTGGCGGAAGCCCGAGTCGGCCCGCGAGCACCGACAAGCCGAAGGCTGCGGCAAGGAGCAGAAGAGCGATTTCGAAGATGCCATTATGCATGTTTCTTCCGGGCGGCAGAGAACGCCAAGAGTGAGCTTACGCATATGCGGCGCCAAGTGCGCCAGGATCAGACGCTCAGCGCGCCCGCGCTTGCCGCCGCTTTGCGAAGCGCAACGAGGTTGTCGGCATATTTCGAGGCTCCGCCACGGAAGGCCGCCGAACCCGCCACAAGCGCGTCGGCGCCGGCTTCGACAATCGCCGCGGCCGTCTCCGGCGTCACGCCGCCGTCGACCTCGAGGCGGATGGGGCGGCGTCCGATCATGTCGCGGATGGCGCGAATTTTATCGAGCTGCGAGGCGATGAAGCTCTGTCCGCCGAAGCCCGGGTTGACGCTCATAACGAGTACGAGATCAATCTCGTCCAGCACATAGCCGATGGCGTTTTCATGCGTCGCCGGATTAAGCGAAACGCCAGCTTTTTTGCCGCGGGCGCGGATCGTCTGCAAAGAGCGGTGAAGGTGGGGCCCGCCCTCGGCGTGAATGGTGATGATATCGGCGCCGGCGTCAGCGAACGGGCCGACATAGGGATCGACGGGCGCGATCATCAGATGCACGTCGAGCGGCAGAGAGGTATGCGGCCGCAACGCTGCGACAACGCCGGGGCCGAAGGTGATGTTGGGCACGAAATGCCCGTCCATGACGTCGAGATGGATCCAATCGGCGCCGGCCTGCGCCATCGCGCGCGTCTCCTCGCCGAGGCGGGCGAAGTCCGCAGAGAGAATGGAGGGGGCGATCACGACGGACATCGGATAATTTTCGCTTTCCAGTTAGCGATGCGCACGGCTTTTCCGCCCTCCCCGCTTTTTAGCAGGGGAGGGCGGGTCCGAAGGATTACTCCGCCGCCTTCTTGGTTCCGAATTGAGGATCGAGGGCGCCGCTCGCATAGCGCTTCGCCATTTCGGCAAGCGGGATCGGCTTGATCCTTGAGGCCTGCCCCGCCGTGCCGAACTCCTCGTAGCGCTGCTTGCAGACTTTTACCATCGCATCCTGCGCGGGTTTCAGATATTTGCGTGGATCAAATTCGCCCTTGTTCTTGCCGAGAGTCGCGCGGATCGCCGCCGTCATGGCGATGCGGCAATCGGTGTCGATGTTGATCTTGCGCACGCCATATTTGATCCCGCGCTGGATCTCCTCCACCGGCACGCCCCAAGTTTGCGGCATTTCGCCGCCTGCGTCGTTGAAGGCGTCCTGAAGATTCTGCGGGACTGAGGACGATCCATGCATCACGAGATGCGTGTTTGGGAGACGGCGATGGATTTCCTCCACGACATTCATGGCGAGGATCGCGCCGTCCGGCTTGCGAGTGAATTTATAGGCGCCATGCGACGTCCCCATGGCGATGGCGAGCGCGTCCACCTTGGTGCGGGCGACGAAATCCTCGGCCTGCGCCGGGTCGGTGAGCAATTGATCGTGGCTGAGCTTGCCCTCGGCGCCATGGCCGTCTTCCTTCTCGCCCTCGCCGGTTTCGAGCGAGCCGAGCACGCCGAGTTCGCCCTCGACCGATGCGCCGACCCAATGGGCGAGATCAACGACGCGGCGCGTCACCTCGACGTTGTATTGGTAGTCCGCGGGCGTCTTGCCGTCGGCTTTCAGCGAGCCGTCCATCATCACCGACGAAAAGCCGAAGCGGATCGCGCTGGCGCAGGTCGCTTCGCTGTTGCCGTGGTCCTGGTGCATCACGATCGGAATGTCGGGATACATGGCGATGAGCGCCTCGATCATCTTGGCGAGCATGATATCGTTCGCGTAGCTGCGCGCGCCCCGCGACGCCTGGATGATCACCGGCGCGTCAACGGATGAGGCCGCCTCGAGAACCGCGAGACCCTGCTCCATATTGTTGATGTTGAAGGCGGGCACGCCATAGTCGTGCTCGGCGGCGTGATCGAGCAACTGTCGCAATGTAATAAGAGCCATGATCGCCTCCGCTGTTCGTTCAAGTCTTAAGTAGGGTGATGGCCGCGTCCGCCACGGCCTGCGCAGTTATGCCAAAATGTTTATAAAGTTCGGATGCTGGCGCGCTGGCGCCAAAGCCCGACATGCCGATAAAGGCGCTCTTTTCGCCAAGCCAGCGGTCCCAGCCCAACCTCACGGCGGCCTCGACGCCGACGCGGGGGGCCTTTCCGAGCACATGCGCGCGATAGGCCGCCGGCTGCGCCTCGAACAGCTCCCAGCAAGGCATGGAGACCACAGCGGCTTTCACGCCCTTGGCCGCCAGAGCCTCCGCGCCCGCAAGCGCGATCTCGACCTCCGAGCCGGTGGCCAGGATGGTCACGTCGCGGCCGCCGGCGCCCTCGCGAAGGACATAAGCGCCTTTCGCCGAGAGATTCTCAGAGACCGAGCGCTCGAGCGTCGGCAGGTTCTGACGCGAGAGGCTGAGCGCGGAAGGCGTCTTCGTCTGGGAGAGCGCCAGCTCCCAGCATTCGGCCGTCTCGATGGCGTCGGCGGGACGGAAGACGAGAAGATTGGGCAGCGCCCGTAGCGAGGCGAGATGCTCCACCGGCTGGTGGGTCGGTCCGTCCTCGCCAAGCCCGATCGAATCATGGGTCAGCACATAGACGACGCGCAAGCCCATTAATGCGGAAAGGCGGATGGCGCCGCGCGCATAATCGGAAAAGACCAGAAAGGTGCCGCCATAGGGCGCGAAACCGCCATGCAGCGCAATGCCATTCATCGCGGCCGCCATGCCGAATTCGCGCACCCCGTAATGAATGTATCGGCCCGTGTAGTCGCCCGGCGTTACCGAACCCATGCCTTTGGTGATGGTGAAGTTCGAATGGGTGAGATCGGCCGAGCCGCCGATTGTCGCGCCCGTCGCGTCATTGATGACGCCGAGCGCCATCTCCGACGATTTGCGCGTCGCGACCTTTGGCTTCTCGACGGCGAGCGTCTCGCGGAAGGCGGCGAGGGGACCGGCGACTTCCGACGCAACGTCGCCCTTCAGGAAAGTTTCGAACGCGCGCGCCTTGGGCGTGGCGGCGCGGCGCTTTTCCCAGGCGTCGAAAGCAGCGGCGCCGCGCCGACCGGCCGCCCGCCAGGCCGACAAAATGTCCTCCGGCACATCGAACGGGGTATGCGGCCAGCGTAGCGCCGCGCGCGCCGCCTGAGATCACCTCTGCGCCGAGCGGCGAACCATGGGCCGATTCCTTGCCCTCCTTGCCGGGCGCGCCGTAGCCGATCAGGGTGCGGCAAGCGATCATCGAGGGGCGGGGATCCTGCTTGGCTGTCGCAATGGCGTCGGCCACGCTCTCCGGATCATGGCCGTCCACGCGCGCGACGTGCCAGCCGGCGGCCGAGAATCGCAGGAGCTGGTCAGTCGACGTGGCGAGTGCGGTCGGCCCGTCGATGGAAATGGCGTTGTCGTCCCAAAGCACGATCAAACGCGCCAGCTTCAGATGGCCGGCGAGGTCGATGGCCTCATGGCTCAATCCCTCCATCAGACAGCCGTCGCCGGCGATGACGTAAGTATTGTGGTCCACAAGGTCGTCGCCAAACCGCGCCGCCGCGAGGCGCTCGGCGATCGCCATGCCGACCGCCGTCGCGAGGCCCTGTCCGAGCGGGCCGGTGGTCGTCTCGACCCCCGGCGCATGCCCATATTCGGGATGACCGGCCGTCGGCGCGCCGAACTGGCGGAAATTCTCCAGATCCGAACGCGTCATGCCCGGATAGCCGAGAAGATAATGCAGGGCGTAGAGCAGCATCGAGCCGTGGCCGGCCGACAGCACGAAGCGATCGCGGTCGGGCCAGTCGGGGCGGCTCGCGTCGAATTTCATGAAGCGCTGGAACAGAACCGTCGCGACGTCGGCCATACCCATCGGCATGCCGGGATGGCCCGACTTGGCTCTCTCGACCGCGTCCATCGCAAGCGCGCGGATCGCGTTGGCGCAATTGCGGACATCAATGGACGTGGCGGCTTCTAATGCGTCAGACATATCGTTTTCTTTCAGGTGGCGCTCTTTCGGCGTCTTACGAGTTCGAGGATCCTCGGCGTGAGGATGAGCTGCATGGCGAGATCGAGCTTGTTGCCCGGAATGACAATGGAATTTGCGCGCGACATCCAGCTGCCGGCGATCATGGCGACAAGATAGGGAAAGTCCACGTCTCTTGGATCGCGAAAACGGATCACGACGATCGACTCGTCGGGCGTCGGAATGGAGCGCGCGACGAAGGGGTTGGAAGTGTCGACCGTGGGCGCGCGCTGGAAATTAATGTCTGTTTCCGAGAACTGCGGACAGATATAATGCACGTAGTCATGCATGCGCCGCAAAATGGTCTCGGTCACGGCCTCGGTGGTGTAGCCGCGCGAATTGCGGTCGCGGTGAAGTTTCTGGGTCCATTCCAGATTGATGACCGGCACGACGCCGATCTTGAGGTCCGCGTAGCGGGCGACATTGACCTCGTCGGTCACGACCGCGCCGTGAAGACCCTCATAGAAAAGAATGTCGGTGTTGGGCGGGAGCTCCTGCCAGTCGGTGAATTCGCCGGGCGGGACCCCGAGCAGGGCCGCCTCGTTCTCGTCATGGGCGTAATGGCGATACCGGCCTGAACCAGTCTCGCCATACTCGCGAAACAGGTTTTCGAGTTCGGAGAGCAAATTCGCGCCCGGTCCGAAATGGCTCATTTGATAGTTCCCGCCCGCCTGCGCCTCGGCCATCCTGGCCTTCATCTGCTCGCGGTCGAAGCGGTGGAAGCTGTCGCCCTCGACATAGGCGACCTCGATCCGCTCGCGGCGGAAGATCTGTTCGAAAGTCTGCTTGACCGAACTCGTGCCGGCGCCGGACGAGCCGGTGATCGAAATAATGGGATGTTTGACCGACATGGGCGCGCTACCCATTGAGTTCCTTGGCGAGTTGCGGCGACCTGCCCCGCAGACTCGCCGCGTCCGGCTTGTCGCATGCCCGCCCCGCAAAGAAAAGGCTCTTGAGTGTAAAAGGCCCGCCATCTCGAACGGGTGGCGCGTCGAGAAAGCCCTGATCGCTTGACTTGACGCGGGCGTGGGAACTATATCCCTCGCGTTCCGAAAAGGCTGCGTCAAGACAGTCCGGGGCGGAGTAGCTCAGTTGGCTAGAGCAGAGGAATCATAATCCTTGTGTCGGGGGTTCGAATCCCTCCTCCGCTACCATGAAATCAAAGACTTACGCCGAGTTTCGCCCGGTCCAGGAATTCGCGTCAGCGGTTTGTCAGTAAAGTGCCCGCCGAGCCCGCCCCATGCCGGCAGCCCGAGATTGCGTCCAAAGGCCTGGGTCTCCCCGGTCTCTTGGACTTGTTTTTTCACGAGTCCATAGCGGCAAGGGTCTGGTGCAAAAAGGCGGGCGTTAATGTCCGACAGGCTCTATTACGGCGACTATTATAGTCCTTCGCGAAAGCAAATGCCGACGAAAGTATCGATGTGGTTTGTCGCGATCCGCCCTTTAAATCCGAACGCCTCATACAACGTCCTATTTAAAGCCTAACGCCGTTTCGGGACCTCGTGAAGAGCGTTGTATTTCGCTCTCGAAGCGAAGTGAAAAAATCAGACGAACGGCCGCGAGGCCGGCATATGGCAGGGATCTCCGGCGAGCTCGACGAGCCTTTGCTCGTCGAGTAGCGAGAATTTTGGACCTGACCACTCGAAAGCGCCAGAACGCTTCAAAAGGCGCAATCGCTTATTCGTGTGAACGAGAGAAAAGCCAATAGTGTCGGCGAAATGTTCTTGGGTGAATGGGAACTCGACCTGTCCGCGCCGCGAAAGTCCGACGCTTTGCGCGCGTCGATATAAGGCAAGCAAGAGAAAGGCTATGCGCTCAGTCGCGGTTCTCTGACCCAGGCTCACGAGAAAGTCGGCAAGTATCGCCTTCTCCTGGGCGGCAATCCATGTCAGATCGAAACCGAGCGCATGGTGGTTCTTGTAGAGTCCCCAAACTTTTTCCTTCGGGAATACGCATAGCCTCGTCTCCGTCAGAGCTTCAACGCTATGTTGCATCTTTTCGAGAACCGCGCTCTGCAACCCGAGCAGGTCTCCCCTCATTGAATAATTGAGGATCTGGCGTCGCCCATCGTCGAGCATTTTGTATTTGAAGAGCCACCCGGAGAGCACCGTATAAAGATATGGACTCTTCTCGCCCTCGATCAAAACGGTTTGGCCCGGCTCGAAAATCTCTTCGTGAAGCTTGAAGCCCTCCACAAAGGCGAGTTCGGTCGAGCTAAACTCACGAAAAGTCTTCAATGAGCGGATGGGACAATCGCTGCATGGCGTTTCAGCCGGCCTTCGCTCCGAGCGCTTATGCTGCGCCATCCTGTGTCCCTTCGGAAAAAAGTACCTGGGTGAGACGTGACTCTCCACAATCCCCTGCGCAAGCAATATCGCGGTTCAGAAGGAAGTTGTCACCATCGCAGAAAGAAGAACGATGCGCGACTATGTCAAAAGACGTAGCGGGTCGTTGCGCCAGCCTCTACCGATGCAGGGACGCTGGCCGCTTCTACCGCGGCGTCGACAAAACCGCGCTCGCGCACGGGCAGGCTCGTCATGAGCGCTTGGGATCAATTCGAATGGAACTGCGAGAGAAGCGAGACGCGACGCCCGGTGCGCGTTGGCTCAGGTCAGACTTCCTTTCCATGGAGAGGGCGATGAAGTCTTTGGCAGACGAATGTGAGCGCGTCGAAACACATTTATTTTGCGAAGGTCGACGCTCTCCCGCGACGCACCGGTGGCGCCAGTCGCCATATGCCAATGGTTCGCCAGTGGCCGGGATGTTTGGTGGTGTCGCTCCAGTTATCCAAGAACGGAATTTCTGCTGCTCCGTCACTGATGTCATTTGCGAAAAGGAAATAATATGACAAGTTCCACATCTAAAACGCCCGATCGCGGGGGAAAAACATCGATCGTGGTCGGCGCCGGCGGCGAACTGCATGAGCGCGCCGGAAGAGAAGACGACATCCTGACGACCAGTCATGGCGTCGCCGTCCTCGACAATCAGAACTCGCTTCGCGCTGGCGCTCGGGGTCCAACGCTTCTGGAGGATTTCCATTTCCGCGAAAAGGTTTTTCATTTTGACCATGAGCGCATCCCCGAACGCATCGTCCACGCGCGCGGGTCCGGCGCCGGCGGTTTTTTCGAGCTGCGGAAGTCGCTGGCGAAATATACGCGCGCGCGCGTGCTGACGGAGGTCGGCGAAAAGACCGAGGTCTATGTTCGATTTTCGACGGTCGCCGGCGGCGCGGGATCGGCGGACACGGTGCGGGACGTCAGGGGCTTCGCCGTCAAGTTCTACACCAAGGAAGGCAATTGGGATCTCGTCGGCAACAACATTCCGGTCTTCTTCATCCAGGATGCGATCAAATTTCCCGATCTCGTGCATTCGGTGAAAATGGAGGCCGATCGCGGCTACCCGCAGGCGGCTTCCGCGCATGACACGTTCTGGGACTTTGTTGGTCTCATGCCCGAGACTTCCCATATGGTCATGTGGGTCATGTCGGATCGCGCGATCCCGCGGTCATTGCGAATGATGGAAGGCTTTGGCGTACACAGCTTCCGTTTGATCAATGAAAAAGGCGAAGCGCATTTTGTCAAATTCCATTGGCGTCCCAAGCTCGGCCTGCAAGCGCTTTGCTGGGACGAGGCCGTCAAGATCGCCGGCGCCGATCCCGACTTTCACCGGCGCGACCTCTATGAGTCAATCGCGAAGGGCGACTTCCCCGAATGGGAGCTCGGCGTCCAGATTTTCACCGAGGCGCAGGCGGAGAAGCTCCCCTTCGACGTCCTCGACGCAACGAAACTCATCCCGGAGGAACTGATCCCAATCGATATCGTGGGTCGCCTCGTCCTGAACCGGAATCCCCAGAATTTCTTCGCCGAGACCGAGCAGGTCGCGTTCCTGCCCTCGAATATGCCTCCCGGAATCGACGCCTCCGAAGACCCCCTGCTGCAAGGACGCTTCTTCTCCTATCAAGATACGCAGCTTTCGCGGCTCGGTAGGTACGAATTTCCATCAATTGCCGGTAAATCAGCCGAGGGGTTGCCCGTTCCACAATTTTCAGCGCGACGGGCACATGCAGACGCTTGTGCCAAAGGGCCGCGCGAATTACGAGCCCAACAGTCTGGCGGACGCGGGCGAACCGGGAGGGCCGAGGGAATCCGAATTGGGTTTCGGCACTTATCCCGCGCCCGTCTCGGGGACGAAATTGCGGGTCCGCGCGGAAACTTTCGCCGATCACTACAGCGAGGCTCGGCTTTTCTACCGCTCGCAGAGCGAGATCGAGCAGGCGCATCTGCGCGCCGCACTTGTTTTCGAGCTCTCCAAGGTCACTCTCCCGCATATCCGCGAACGTGTTCTGTCCAATCTTGCCAACGTGGATGTCGACCTGGCGACGCGCGCGGCCGAGGCGCTTGGGATGCCGGTTCCGTCGGCCTCGGCGCCCGCCGCTCCCGTGATCGAGATGAAGCCCGCGAGGAGCCTTCGCCTCCTCGACAAATATCCCGCCGCGCCGGCCGGACGCATGATCGGCATTCTGGCGACGGATGGCGCCGACGGCGCGACGATCGAGGGGATCCGCGCCGCCGCGCAGAAAGGCGGCGCTTTTGTCAAAATCATCTCGCCCCGGATTGGCGGCGTGACATTGAAGGGCGGGGCGCATCTTTCCGCCGAGGGGCAACTCGCGGGATCGCCCTCGGCCTTCTTCGACGCCATTGCGCTCGTCCTGTCCAAGCCGGGATGCGCGGCGCTCCTTAAAGAATCGGCCGCCGTCGACTTCGTGTCGGACGCCTACAGCCATCTAAAGGCGATCGCCTATTCGCCCGAAGCCAAGCCGCTGCTCGAAAGGGCGGGGGTGTCGCCTGATGAGGGCGTCTTCGGCGTTGGCGACCCCGGTCGGATCGCGCAGAATGCGGCGACGCGCTATTTTTCGCGGGAGCAATCGGTGAGAATGCTTCCCTGACCGAATTGATCCCGTGTGGAGTGGAAGAGCGCTCGACATCACGGTGAAGGCGACCTGCTTCGCGCCTAAAACGCGCCGCTCGCGCTTTCGGCGCGCCCTCGCGCGGGCATCGGCTGCGGCGCCGTCGCCACGCGTATCGCCGAGCTTGCGGGAACGCTTCCACCGCGCGCGAGTTAACGCTTTATCGCCGGCTTTGCGGAGATCGACGTTGCGCGTGGGGGCACGTCGCCGCGCCGCGCCGCGAGGCGGACGCCCCCGAGCGCAAAATTCCTTCGAAAAGAGGACAAAGTGAACCTTCCTTTGGACGACGTCCCCACACCCGAATCCGCGTCCTCGCCGCGCGCGAGACGACAAAAACGCGAACTCGACATTCTCATTATCGAGGATGAGGCGATCATCGCGAAGGACATCGAGCTCATTGTCGGGGACCTCGGCCACAATGCCGTCGGGCCGGCGCGCACGCATGATGAGGCGCTGACGCTCGCCATGAAGGCGCGACCGGCGGTCATCGTCGCCGACGTCAAACTCGCGGACGGCAGCTCGGGAATCGTCGCCGTGGACGAAATGCTGAAGTCGATCGACGCCTCGGTGGTCTTCGTCACCGCCGTCCCGCAATGGCTTCAGACGGGCGAGCTCGAACCTGTCGTGATTGTCCCCAAGCCTTACTCCGCCGACGAAATCAAAGCCGCGGTCACGCAGGCGACGTCCAGACGCGCGCAGTCGGTGGAGACGATCATGGCGACCAAATCGGCCGTGAGCCGCCTCACCCGCAGGCAATAGCAGAGCGCGCCATGCGGCGATCCTACGCAGGCGAGGGTCTCTCCGGCGCCTCGCGCAGCGGGCGCGGATAGCCTAGTCTGCAGGCTTTGAGGCGAAAGCGCCTCAAGGGAGGCGTTATGTATAAGAGGATTCTTGTGCCGATTGATCTATCGGAATCAGAGATGGCGCGGCGAGGTCTCGACGCCGCCGTCGCCCTCGCTAAAGTCGAAGCTGCGGCGCATGTGCGTCTCGTCAACGTGCAGCCGCTCGTGCCGGTCGCCTTCGTCGACTATATCCCCCCGAATTTCGACGATGAAATGCGCGAGACGGCGGAGAAGGATCTGGCGAAGGTCGCTTCTGGCGTCGACTTGCCGCGAGAACGAGTATCGAGCACGGTGCGTTTTGGCGCCGTTTATCCGGAGGTCCTTGCGGAGGCGGAAGATTGGTCCGCTGACCTCATCGTTGTCGGCTCGCATCGACCGACCATGGCGAGCTATCTTCTGGGCTCCAACGCCAAGACGATCGTCCGCCACGCCAAAAGCTCCGTCCTGGTGGTGCGCCAATAGGCGCGGCGACGACGGCGCGACCGCACATTGGACTTTCGAACATGGCTGCTCCCGCGCGCCGCGCCCCGTTCGTCCTTGCCGCCATCGGGTTCGCCGGAGCGGCGTCGAGCTGCCTCGCGGCGGATCGAGAGCTGTTGCGGCGCGGCGAGCGGATCGCATCCCAAAACTGTGGCGCCTGCCACGCGATTGGCCGCTTCGGCGCAAGCCAAAATCCAAAATCGCCGCCCTTTCGCTTCCTTTCTCGACGCTACCCGCTGTTCGATCTCGAGGAGGCGCTCGGCGAAGGCATTGTCGTTGGCCATGAGGGCGCTGAGATGCCGCAGTTCAGCTTCGACACGGCGCAGATCGAGGCCCTCCTCGCCTATCTGGGATCGATCCAGAAGCGCTAAGTTTCTCAAAGAGTTCGCGCGCGGGCGCGCGAGTCGCCGCGGGAGGGGCGTTGCAGCCGTCGCCTAACGCCTTTGCGCTGCGGGCGGGGCTGGTTTAGAAAAAATCGAGCAACGTGAGGAATTGATGTCCGTCATCCCCGATTTCGCCAAAGTCGCCTTTTCCGCCGTCGCCGTCGCGCAAGAGACGGAGCCGCGGCGCTGGCTGACCCCCGAGGGCATAGAGGTGAAGGACGCCTATGGCCCGGAGGATCTGGAGGGGCTCTCCTTCGTCGACGGCTATCCCGGGATCGCGCCTTTCGTGCGCGGGCCCTATTCCACGATGTATGTCGCCCAGCCCTGGACGATCCGCCAATACGCGGGCTTTTCGACGGCCGAGGATTCCAACGCTTTCTACCGGCGCAATCTCGCCGCGGGGCAGAAAGGTCTTTCCGTCGCTTTCGATCTCGCAACCCACCGCGGCTATGATTCGGATCATCCCCGGGTGATGGGCGACGTCGGCATGGCGGGCGTCGCAATCGACTCGATCTATGACATGCGCACGCTGTTCGACGGCATTCCGCTCGATCAGATGTCGGTCTCAATGACGATGAACGGCGCCGTTCTGCCGGTGCTGGCGCTGTTCATCGTTGCCGCCGAGGAGCAGGGGGTCTCGGCGGACAAGCTCACCGGCACGATCCAAAACGACATTCTAAAAGAATTCATGGTGCGCAATACATACATCTACCCGCCCGAGCCCTCGATGCGCATCGTCTCGGACATCTTCGCCTACACCTCGAAACACATGCCGAAGTTCAATTCGATTTCGATTTCGGGCTACCATATGCAGGAAGCCGGGGCGTCGGCCGACCTCGAACTGGGCTACACGCTCGCCGACGGCGTGGAATATGTGCGCGCCGGCGTCGCGGCTGGGCTCGACATCGACGCCTTTGCGCCGCGCCTGTCCTTCTTTTTCGCGATCGGCATGAACTTCTTCATGGAAGTGGCGAAATTGCGCGCTGCCCGCCTCTTGTGGGCGCGGCTCATGAAGGATCTGGGCGCGAAGTCCGAAAAGAGCCTCACGCTGCGCACCCATTGCCAGACCTCCGGCTGGTCGCTCACGGCGCAGGACGTCTATGTGAATTCGATCCGCACCTGCGTCGAGGCGATGGCGGCGACGCAGGGACATACGCAATCGCTGCACACCAATGCGCTCGATGAGGCGCTCGCGCTGCCGACGGATTTCTCCGCGCGCATTGCCCGCAACACGCAGATCGTGCTTCAGCAGGAGAGCGGGACGACGCGGGTGATCGACCCCTGGGGCGGCTCATTTTATGTGGAGCGGCTTACCGCTGAATTGGCTAAGAAGGCCTGGGCGCATATCGAGGAAATCGAGACGCTCGGGGGCATGGCCAAGGCGATCGCCGCTGGCGTGCCCAAGCAGCGCATCGAGGAGGCCGCCGCAAAAACGCAGGCGCGCATCGACAGCGGCGCGCAGGTCGTGGTGGGCGTCAACAAGTATCGACCGGAAAACGACGCCAAGCCGAACGTGCTGAAGGTCGACAACGCCGCCGTTCGCGCCGCGCAGCTCGACAAGCTCGCGCGTTTGCGGGCCGAGCGCGACGAGACGCAAACGCAGCGCGCCCTCGACGCCCTGACCGACGGCGCGACATCGGGCGCCAATCTGCTCGATCTTGCCGTCAAGGCGGCGCGCGCTAAGGCCAGCGTTGGCGAAATTTCCACCGCGCTCGAAAAAGTCTTCACCCGCCACAAGCCGAAGGCGAACGTCATTTCCGGCGTCTATGCGCGAGAAGCCGGCAAGGACAACGCACAGATTGGACGCATTGTCGGCCTGACGCGCGACTTCGAAGAGAACGCCGGTCGCAAGCCGAGAATTCTCGTCGCCAAGATGGGTCAGGACGGTCATGACCGCGGACAGAAGGTGATTGCGTCGGCCTTCGCCGACATGGGCTTCGACGTCGTCATTGGCGACCTGTTTGCGACGCCGGACGAGGTCGCGCAAAAGGCCAAGGAATCCGACGTTCATATCGTCGGCGTCTCCACCATGACGGCCGGCCATCTCACCCTGACCCCCGAGCTGCGGGATGCGCTTGCGCGGGTCAATCGCGAAGACATCATGATGGTTGTCGGCGGCGTGATCCCGCCCGATGATTTTCAGGCGCTCTACGATTTCGGCGCCGCGGCGATCTTTCCGCCCGGCACCAATATTCCCGCGGCGGCCGAGCGGCTCCTGCATGAGCTCAACATCCGCCTCGGCTATGCCCAGCGCGAGCCGGCGCGAGTCGGATAAAGGGGCCGCACGTCGTCGGATCAGGCGCGTCGCCCTCTTGCGCCTGTCTGACCCCGTCGCCATCTGCAGGGCGGCCGTCTCGGTCGCGGCCAAACGAGACTTTGCCGATGACATACCTGTTTGAAGCCGCCCTCGCGGCCCTGCGCGAAATCATGTCGCCGCCATTCCGCGCCGCGCTCGTCAAAAGCCTGGGCATGACCTTGGTATTCCTGGCGCTGGCCTGGATCGGGCTCGACAAGCTCGCCATGTCCTATCTCGCCGTCGACCATCCCTGGCTGCAACTCGCCCTGACCTATGCGACGGGCTTCGGGCTCTTCATCTTCCTTGCCTTCCTGCTCGGTCCGATCTCGGTGGTTGTCGCGAGCCTGTTTCTCGACGATCTCGCGGACGTTGTGGAGGAAGGCCTTTATCCGCCGGGTCGGCGTGGCCGGGCGATTCCCGCCACGCAGGCGCTGGCCATGGGCCTGCGCTTCGCAGCGGTCGCGGCTGGCGTCAATCTGCTGGCGCTCTTCCTGCTGCTCATTCCCGGTGTTAACGCCGCGGCTTTTCTCTTCGCCAACGCCTATCTGCTCGGGCGCGAATATTTCCTCTTCGCCGCGACGCGCTTCCGCTCGCTCGATGAAGCCGTCGCGCTGCGCCGACGTTACGCGCCGCAACTTTTTCTGGCAGGCTTGTTCATCGCCGCCTTCGTGGCGACGCCGGGTCTCAATGTGCTCACCCCGCTCTTCGGCGTCGCCTTTATGGCGCGCGTACACAAGGTTTTATCGCCGGAGCGCGAGGCCGGCTACGCGAATACGTGAGGGGCGATGAACGACCGGGCCTCAGGCGTCGAGGCGCTGCGCCTGATATTGTCCGGTCTTGCGGTAACGGTAGAGATAGGTCGGAACGACGGCTTCAATCGACTGCGGCTGAATGCCTAGGCCGTCAAGCGTTCGGCCTTCTTTTTCCGCCGCGTCGCTCACGACATTATCGTGCTTGAGCAGTTCGACCTGATCCGAGGTCGTCCGCAGCAGCGAGGGGAAAAGACCGAGTGATAATGTTGTGAAGAGCTGAGTGACGGCGGCGACGATTTTGCCCGCTCCAAAAGAGAGCTTCAGGACGCGGCGATCGCGCTCCGTCACTTTCAGCACATAGTCGACGAGGGCCCCGAAGGTCTTGGCCTCGGGACCGCCGAGTTCGTAGACCGTCCCGGTCCTTGCGTGGCCGCCAACGGCGCGCGCGACCGCTTCGGCGACATCGCCGACATAGACCGGCTGAAAGCGAGTCTGAGCGCCCACGATCGGAATGACAGGAAAGTAGCGCGCGATTGCGGCGAAGCGGTTGAAGAAGGCGTCTTCCGTTCCGAAGATCACCGAGGGGCGCAGAATGATGGCGGAAGGAATCGCGGCGAGCGTCGCCGCCTCGCCTGCCGCCTTGCTGCGCCCATAGGCGGAGGCGGATTGCGGATCCGCGCCGATCGCGGAAATATGGACGACGTTGTCGATCCCCGCCGCCTTGGCGGCCTCGGCAATGGCGCGAGCGCCGTCGGCCTGGACCGCGGCGAATTTTTGCGCGCCGCCTTCCGCCAGGATGCCGACGAGATTGACGACGGCCGAAGCGCCGCGCAGCGCCGCCGCGATCGACTCCGGATGACGGACGTTGGCCTGCACGGCCATGACCTGCCCGACGCGGCCCTGCGGCTGGAGATGGAAGGCGAGGTCGGGCCGACGGCAGGCGATGCGCACGCGCCATCCATCGCGCGCCAGCGCCCGAACGACGTAGCGCCCGACGAAGCCAGACCCGCCAAAAACCGTCACAACGCGCGCCGCGCCCAGGATCTCGCCGCTCATCCCGCTGCTCCATGCTGTCGCCGGCGTGGCCGGCGCAAAACCATTGCCAGTGCTCTAGCGAAATTCGCTCGGGAAGGAAATCGCAATCGCGCCAGTCGTCTCGGCCCGCCGGCTTTTTGCGCTTTTCGCCGCTCGGCGCATTGACAGACGACGCAAGGCGCCTCTAAGAGAGCGCCCACATGCCCAGGTGGCGGAATTGGTAGACGCGCTGGTTTCAGGTACCAGTGGTGAAAGCCGTGGAGGTTCGAGTCCTCTCCTGGGCACCATTTCAGCGTTCGGCACAGTCTAAATTTGTCCGATAAAACGCTAATAAACAGTTAGTTAAGGCGATTTAGGGGTCCAAGGACGTCCATTGGCGTCTGTTGGTATCCGAGAGAATTGTTGGTATATTCGTTGGTATCTCAGCGCGACTGAACACCCGATACCAACATGTCCCTGACTGACGTCTCGATCCGCGCCGCCAAGTCCGGCTCAAAGCTCGTCAAACTCTCCGACGGGGGAGGTTTGCAGCTTTGGGTCTCGCCTGACGGCGCGAAGCGGTGGCGTCTTGCGTACCGTTTCGCGGGCGCACAGAAGCTGCTGGCGATCGGCGTCTATCCGGCCGTCGGTCTCAAAGAGGCGCGGGCCGCCCGCGACCGGGCAAAGAAGCTCCTGGCGAATGGCGAAGACCCCGCGCAGGCCAAAAAGCTCGCTAAAGCCGCTCAGGCTGTGGCCGCGGCAAACACGTTTGACGCTGTCGCCCAAGAACTGATCGAGAAGAAGCGCCGGGAGGCGAAAGCCGACATCACCATCACGAAGACAGCCTGGCTGATCGGCCTCGCGCGCCCCGCGATCGGGTCTCGCCCGATCGGCGAAATCAATGCGCCCGAGATCCTCCGCGTGCTGCGCCCGATTGAAGCGCGCGGAAAGCATGAAACGGCGCGCCGACTGCGGGCGACGATCGGACAGGTTTTTCGCTATGCCGTCGCGACCGGACGCGCGGAGACGGATCCGACCAGCGCGTTGAAGGGCGCCATTGCCGCGCCGGTGGTGCGTCACCGCGCGGCGATCATCGAGCCAAAGGCGTTTGGCGGACTCTTGCGCGCCATCGCCGACTATGAGGGAACGCCCGAAACGCGCGCCGCGCTGGAGTTGCTCTCCCTGACCTTTGTGCGGCCGGGCGAACTTCGCGCCGCCGAATGGGCGGAGTTTGATCTCGACGCAGCCATCTGGTCGATTCCGGCGACCAAGATGAAAATGCGCCGCCCGCATCGGACGCCGCTGGCGCCGCGCGCAGTGACGATTCTACGTGACCTACGCTGGATCACCGGCGATGGCCGATATGTCTTTCCTTCCGCCCGCTCGTCATTGCGCTGCATGAGCGAGAACACGCTCAACGGCGCCCTGCGACGGCTCGGGTTTGGCAAGGATGAGATGACGAGTTACGGCTTTCGCGCCGCGGCGTCGTCGATTTTGAACGAATTGGGGCTTTGGAACGTCGACGCCATCGAGCGCCAACTGGCGCATGTCGACACCGATTCGGTAAGGGCCGCTTATGCCCGTGCGGATTATTGGGACGAGCGCGTGCGAATGATGAGTTGGTGGGCTGATAAATGCGAGGAGCTACGGCGCGGCGGCGTCGTGGTTCAGCTGAGAGTATCAGAATCAAACGGGTAGCGCGCTTTTTCGCTTGCATTCTGCAAATATTTGATCTGCATGGCGCTTGGATTTCGGGCTGTGGATAAAGCCTGCCCAGTCGAAAGCTTGTTAACAGGCGTTCCACCGCCTCTTGCGACTCTGCTCGATTCGCTGCACAAATTGACTCTGCCGAGTCATTCAGATCCGGAGCGATCTTCCCGCATGGAAGAGTGACGAGAAAAAAGTGAGCCGCAAGAACCCCTGGCAGGGTTCAAGCGGCTCGGTGGGGTTGCCCCCGCGCTCTGACTAGGAGCGGGCCAACCCTACCCGCCAATTTGGCATGCGTAAAGCGCGCCGGATTGGCGGCTCGTCGATCGGACTATCGCGATCGAGAGAAGATATATGGTCCACCCAAATTCTCACCCGCCTGATATCCCTGTCCAGCTCCCGTCCACCGGCTTCGTTCGTCTGACCGCCATCCTTGCGCCGAAGGGGCCCATCCCCGTCGCGCGTTCGACTTGGTGGGCGGGCGTGAAATCCGGGCGCTTTCCAAAACCCGTCAAGCTCGGTCCGCGCACGACCGTCTGGAAGGTCGAGGATATTCGCGACCTCATCGACAAGACCGGGTGACTCATGGCGAGGCGGTATAATTGCCGCCGCGTCAAAATCCATCGCTGCTACGCGATCGCCGAGATCGAGAAGCTGCTTGGCGTGCACAAGAATACTGTGCTGCGGTGGATGGCGGCCGGCCTGAACCCGATCGAGCGCAAACGCCCGCTTCTGTTTCACGGAAGCGAGCTCCGCGCCTTCCTCCAAGCTCGTCAACCCCGCAAGCAACCCTGCCGCGCGGGCGAACTCTATTGCGTCAAATGTCGCGTCCCGAGACGCCCTGCCTTCGACGAGGTCGACTATGTCGCGCGCTCGCCGACGCGCGGGGTGCTTCAGGGCGTCTGCCCGACCTGCGCCTCCATGATCTACCGAGCCGCCAAATTCACCGCTCTTGGCGAAGTTTGCGTCGGTCTGACCGTCTCACATAGGGACCCGCAAGGACGCCTAATCGATAGCCTCTCCCCCTCCCAGAATGGTGCTTTGATGAAGGACCGAAAATGAACCCGAAAAGACACCCTCAAAACGAGCGCGTGAAGCGGCGCTATCTCCAGTTCCTTCGCGAGGTGAAGGGCAGGGACGAAGCCTCGCATCGACGCGGCCGCCAAGGCGATCGAGCGCTTTGACGTCTACAACCGTTTCCGCGACTTCCGGAAGTTCCATATCGAACAGGCGCAGGGGTTCAAGGCCAATCTCGCCGAACAGCGGAACGTCAGAACCGGCAAGCCCCTGTCGGCGTCGACCATCCATTCGACCCTCGGCGCCATAAAGGCGTTTTTCATCTGGCTCGCGGACCAGTCGGAATATCGCGCCCGCATTCGTTATTGCGACGCCGAATATTTCAATGCGCCTGACAATCTGGCCCGGATCGCGACGGCGCATCGGCCAAAGACGTGCCCGACCATGGCGGAGATCCGGCAAGCGCTCGACGCGATGCCAGAGACGACGGAGATCGAACGCCGCGACCGTGCGCTTCTCGCCTTCGCCATCCTCACGGGCGCGCGTGACCGCGCGATCGTGTCCTTCAAGCTCAAACACATCGACCTGAAGGACGAGATGATCCTGCAGGATGCGCGGGAGGTGAGAACCAAGCGCGCCAAGACATTTGCGACCTGGTTCTTCCCGGTTGGCGCGCGACATTCAACGGATTGTCGCCGATTGGGTGACCTTCCTGCGGGAAGAGAAGGGCTATGGGCCTGACGATCCTCTCTTCCCAAAGTCACAGATTGCGCCGGGCGCCGATCTCAAATTTACGCCCGTTGGATTGACACGCGCGCATTGGGCCAACGCCGATCCCGTCCGCGCGATCTTCAAGGCTGCCTTCGCGCGAGTGAGCTTGCCCTATTTCAACCCGCACTCGTTCCGCAATACGCTCGTGCAGCTCGCTTATGAGCGCAAACTCGACGCCGAGAAAATGAAGGCATGGTCCCAGAATTTGGGCCATGACCACATCCTCACGACCTTTTCCAGCTACGGGACGCTTTCGCCGCATCGACAAGCAGAAATCATTCGTGGGCTGGCAATGGAAGCCCTGACGGGGGCGACGGAGGATATAACGCCGGACATGCTCAGGAAGCTTGCCGAGCAGATGGAGCGAACGAAAATGCGGGGCTGAGTCCTGTCTGCACGAAGTGCGACACGCGCCGCCGACCAAAACCCGGCGCACAGTCGTTGGGCCTGACCCTTTCCTGCCGGGAAGATGCCGGCATTCCAGAAACGTAAGGCGTTAACTGATCGGCCCCCAGTGACGGGTCGACGGCAAATGTTAGTGCATTGTGGGCTTCTGAGCCAGAGCGGCCTGTGTTGCCGACTGGGATTTTGACGTCGTTCGCGTCACGAAGGCAGGAACGAACACTTCAGGCACCGGAGGCTTGTATCCCAGAGATCCGTGCGGACGTTCGGTATTGTAATGACGTCGCCAACTCTCCACGACGACGCGGGCTTCTTTCAGTGAGGGGGGTGTCGATTTCCGCCGAGATTTGACCCGGGATTTCCATTGAGGACTGACCCGGGTTGATGATGGTTTGAGGGTCAGGCGTTCGTCAAGTTGCGAGATTTCTCCTTTGCGGGTTTGGCGCCTTTCGCCGAGCTGTTCTTGAAGCAGAAGCCCTCGTTCCCGGTTTCGAGGATATGGCAGCGGTGAGTGAGGCGATCGAGCAGCGCCGTCGTCATCTTCGCGTCGCCGAACACAGCGGCCCATTCGCCGAAACTGAGGTTGGTCGTGATAATGACGCTGGTTCATCGTGACCGACGAACTCGGCTATTTGCCGTTCAGCCAATCCGGCGCCCAGCTCTTATTCCACCTGATCAGCAAGCTTTATGAAAACACGTCGATCATCATTACGCCCAGTTCGCATTCGCCGACGGGCCTCAGGTGTTTGGCGACGCCAAAATGACCCCCACCATGCTCGACCGGCTCACCCATCATTGCGACATCGTCGAGACCGGAAACGAGAGCTGGCGTTTCAAAAACCGCGCCTGACCGTCAAAATCAGAAAACGCTTCCTGGATGCCTGAACAGCCGCGGCGGCGCAACCCCGACCAGCGCCGTCGCGGCTGTTGCGGCGCATTCGGGATCTACCCAGAGGGGCTAACCTTCAACGCGAAAATGGGACCACGATTTAACGCGAATTGACACCTCAACATTCATCCCAACCCTGAATTGCGGACTAGCGCCAGGGCGCAAATTTGCGATTCGAGTTGCTTTGACAGTTCACAGACCGACGTCAACCTGATACTGGATATGCCTTAGCGCCTTCCACCGTTCAAGGAACTGGCGCGTCTCTGCGTCCTTGCGAGTTCCATAGGTTAGATTGAGAAGTTTGCGAACTTTCTGGGCCATGTCGTCCCAGGAGAAATCGGCCGCCCTGCGCAAGCCGTCTTCGACCAGCTTTGTACTGATCTCGGGGTTCATGACAGACTTCAGCCGATCGCTAAGTTCGTTCTCGTCTTCGCCCGAAATGTAGAGTGCGGCTCCATCGCAAACCTCCTCGAGAGACCCGCGTCTGGTCGTGATCACAGGGCATCCACAAGCCATCGCCTCGAGGGGCGGCATGTCCGAACCCTTCATAGAGAGAGGGATAGACGAGCGCCAACGCCCCGGCGTAGGCGCAAGCCAAATCAGGGTCTTCCAAGTGAATCCGTCTTGCCGAGACATGTTTCGGAAGAATGTTTTGGAGCTCCTTTGGGATCTCGGCTCCGCCGCCGACGCACAATATCTCAAACGTTTCTTTCACTTTGCTGGCGGCTTTGAATACGTGCGAGCCGTTCTTGTAGCCGCTGGCCTGGGACCGCGAACCAAAAGTCAGAAAATAAGGCTTTTCGATTTGGAACCTCTTCTTGAAGTCGGTCAGCGTCGCCTCATTGGGGCAATTGAAGACCTTCCGATCGACCCCACAGTGCGCGACGACGGCTCTTTCGGGAGTTATGTGCGGATAAAAGCGCAAAAGATCACTTCGAGTATTATCTGAAATGCAGGCGTAATACCTCGCAAAACTTATCGCGATCTCCTTTTCTTGCCACTCTCTCGCCGACATCTCGAAACCGAGCACTTCCGGGACCATGTCGTAGACGATGAGAATCGAAGGAATGGTGACCGGGGTCGTATAGTAGGTGGAAACAAAAAGCTCGGCGCCCAATCGCGACAGACTTCGATCGAGCAGAAACGAATTTGCGGGGGAGTTCGTGTGGGTGACCGCCGGAAATTCGATCCTTTCGATTCCAGGGATTGACGGGCAGCCGCCTCTGTCGAGCAGCACAATCTCTAAATCCGGAAATTCAGCCAGTCGAGGCAGCAACGATGCCCAAACTCGAGCCATTCCACTACTGGAAAGTTGGAAAACGACCCCATCGACAGCGAGCTTCATGTAGCAGGTCCCGCTTGAGTTAGTTCACACAGTCGAAAAGACTTAAAAGGTTTGACCCTCTCCGAGACGTCGCAACTGTTTCTGGACGACATCGTAATAGGAGGAATTCCAGTCCCAGTCTGGTTGCGCACCGATCTCCGACGCTAATTCGCTGCGGGACATCTTGAGGTGCTTCGAAATTAGCTTGCGGGCGTGGCGTTTTAAAATTCGCCTCGCTTCCTCAACGCCCCTCGTATCTGGACGAGTGGAAACTCCTTCGGGGTTCTGGAAATAAACCACGTGTGGAGCATTCAATTTGAAAAACGACTTTCCTTGCGAGATGCACCTCAACCAAAACTCCCAGTCTCCCGCCGACTTGAATGACGCGTCGAACAGACCGACCTCGTCGTGCAGCTTCCGCCGCCACATAGGAGCGTTGTGGGGGGAGTTGAACGCCAGAAGGTTATGAGGAGTCACGACGGGAAGCTCACTCTTGAATTCAACCGCGGCGACTTCGTCGAAGCTCAACCGCGGATCGAGCGAATAGAAAAAATCCTGATAAGTCACATCCACGAATTGATGCCTGTCAAGGCAACCCGATTGCAGCTCAAACGAATCCCTGCGCCGTAGATCGTCTAAATTGGTATTGGTGAGGTAACGTCCACGAGCGAGTTTGACGCCGACATTCCAGGCGTCATATATCCCGATATTGTAATTGATTCGCTATAAACTATGTTAGGAAATCGTCTCCGGTAATCTTCGATCATTTCCCATTCGCCCTCAGGCGAGTCCGCGTCAATTATCAGCAGCTCACTTCTGTCAAATATGGTTTGCGACGTGATATTATCCAGGAAAGTTTTCAGGTAACTTCTTTCCTCTATATAGGCTGGCGATCGCCGACACCACGTATTCGCCCGTGTGTTTGAAGTCGGCGCGCTCGGTGCTGACCGTCGCTCGAACTCCGATTCTGCCTGCGGCGACCGCGTCATCCTTTCTTTTCCGCCATACTTCCGGCGTCAAGAATTGCGACGTGCCCATGATCCAGACCTTTGTGGGGTCATGCAGCGGCTCCTCCTGGTGCAGCTGAATAGCCACGTGAGCTTCTCTAAAACGCGCCAAAACAAACGGCCCCCTAGCGTGAGGCTCCTCACGCAGGAACCGCCGCCACCGTTCGATGTCCAAAGGAGTCGCTCCCTGGGCCGGGAAAAGAAATTCACCGACGCAGGCGATGAACTCCCCGTCGGACAACTCCTGTTCCCGCGATTCCACCCCCCACACGCGCGGTCCCTCGGCCCGCACCGACTGGGCTTCATTGCTCAGGGCGATTAGCTGGAAAAGATCAGAGACCTGCAAACCGTTCTCAAGAGCGTTCACATGGGAATTCAGCTCCCCGGCGTCCGGAGCGTGGCCGAGAATGTATCTATAGGCGACATCTACGATGAGGGCGTGGTCGGAAGATTCAGCCGACGTCCGTCCCCTAGCTTCTTCGCTCAGAGCCAAATCCCGGAACAAAGTGGAGGCGGACAAGCCATTTTTCAGCGACCGAATGTAGGCCGTATAGCCGACGGGATCCGGGGAGCGTCCGAGGAAATACTTATAAGCGGCGTCGACGATCAGTGCGCTAACGGCGTCATCGGGCAATGGCGTTTTTTTCCGCTTGAAATGTTTCCGGAAGAGGCGAAGTAATGCGTCCATTTCGGACCTGCCTTTGCTGCCTTTTTAACTGCAAAGTTGAACGTGCGCCGCACAGTCGCGCCTTGGGGCGAAGCTCAGTTGGGCTTTATCCATACGTGATTCCAAATCGAAAGTGAAATTGCAACATGCCCAATTCCACGTCCCATACTTCACTTTCGATTGGCGACGTCGCCCCTGTTCGGGCGGGCTTCTCTCTGATCTCGCGAGCGCTTCCCATTATCGCCTTCTCGAAGCCTAAAGTTTCCGCTAAACCTAGCCCTACCGGCGAATCGGTGAAGCAGAATGCTCTTTGTGTCTGCAGAATTTCTCAAGTAGTTTTTGCCCGCCACCATATTCGGGTTTTATGCAAGCTGCTACTTTCGGTACCGGCCCTCGGGATGTGGGTTTTGCTTCTCGCGTCCGTCGTCTTCTGTGCAAATAATGGAGCTTGGCAGAGTTTACTGCTAAGCGTCTCGATCCTCGTCAACTTCCTCGTGAGCGCTCGGCTCTCCAGCTGGACGCTTCTATCAACGCATTTCCGACGCCGGCTATGGCGTGATTTCGTATTGGCGAGGCGGTTTGGATGTGTTCGACCGGGGCGGCCATGGCGCGCTCCGCACCCGCGGAGTCGTCAGGCGGCGGCGATCCTTCGCCAGAAGACCAGTCGCTTGAAGTTATAGACGAGGTTCGTGATCCCGATTTTCACCCTGGCGCGACTGATGCCGATTGTTCGGATGAAGAGGCCCATCCGGTCCTTCTGCGCAGCAAAGACGTGCTCGACGCGCGAGCGAACGGTTGATTTGAGGGCGTTGGCGCGACGGATGGCGTCCGGCATCGGCCGCCCCTTGGGCTTCTTGCGATGAATGCGGCTGACGAACCCGTTCTTCGCCATGAAGGCTTCATTCGCAGCGGAGCGATAGGCC
Source organism: uncultured Alphaproteobacteria bacterium (assembly GCA_963713845.1). GTDB lineage: Bacteria > Pseudomonadota > Alphaproteobacteria > Rhizobiales > Beijerinckiaceae > Methylocystis. The sequence continues at coordinate 120,937 of CAVQNJ010000025.1, read as the reverse complement.
GTGTCGGCCCAGACGGACGCCGCCGTATTGGTCTTGTCGAGCAGGCCCTCGCGCAGTCGCGCGCCCTCGAAGCGGCGGCGTCGGTCGCCATCCATTGCGGATGAAGCCGAAACCGCGGTCGATCGTGACATGGTTCTGATAGCCGAAGGTCGGGATCGCAATGTCGACTGGCGGCTTCGTTCCGTCCGGCCGTTCCTTCGCCTTGCTGAACTTCACGGTCCAGCGCGCGTCGCGATCTTTCTGCCGTAATTTCGCGGGCTTCTCCGCCCAGCCCTTGGGAATGCGCCCCTCCTTGATCGCCCTCTTTTCTTCCTCGCTGTTGCGTTGCTTGGGCGCGGGAACCAGCGTGGCGTCGACGATCTGGCCGGACATGGCGATATACCCCGAGGCCCGCAGCGCCGCGTCGAAGCGCGCGAGCAGCCCCTCGATCGCGCCCGCCTTGGTGAGCTTCTCGCGAAACAGCCAGATCGTGCGGGCGTCGGGAACCCGGTCGGCGAGCGTCAGGCCGAGGAAGCGCATGAACGACATGCGATCGTTGATGAGAAACTCGGCGCGCTCGTCCGAGAGATTGTCCATTGCCTGGATGACGAGGATTTTGAACATCATCACCGGATCGAAGGGCGGCCTTCCACCCTGCGCGCCATCGGAATAACCGAGCGCCGCGACGAGATCGGCGCGGAACATCTCGAAATCGACCGCCGCCGAAAACGCCTCCAGATGATCCCCGAGCCCGCTCAGCCGCTTGAGCCTCTCGTCCACGTCGAAAAAGCCAGGCTCCCCGCGCATCGATCTGCCTCCGATCCTCTCTCAACCAGAGAATCAGAAACGCCGCGATTTGGCGAGGTTCTTAGAAGCGTCCAGCTTTTCGCTCGATCAAAATGTGGACTTCCTTCGAGAAAGTGGAGACGTTTTGCGTTTACCGGACGGTCATCTCAAATTGCGTCGGGCTGATATATCCGAGCGTTGAATGTCGCCATAGTGGATTATAGAAGCCGTCGATATAGCGGCCAATGGCTGACGTCGCGGCGCCGCGGGTTTGGAATATAGTCCGCCAAACCAGCTCAGATTTCAGTGTTTTGAAGAAGGTTTCGACCGCGGCGTTATCGTAGCAATTTCCCTTGCCCGACATCGAGATGCTGACGCCGTGCTTTCGTAACTCGGCCTGATAGCCGTTCGAACAATATTGGCTTCCACGGTCGGAGTGATGGATCAAGCCCTTCGCGGGGCGGCGTAGCGTCAGGGCCTTGCGTAGCGCCGAGAGGGCCAATTCCTTGTGCAACCGATCGCTGGTTGCCCATCCGACGACGCGGCGCGCGAATAGATCAATGACGACCGCCAGATACAGCCAACCTTCGCAAATCCAGACATAGGAGATGTCGACACCCCATTTCTGATCTTCCGCCCCATGGCCACAAAATTCTGGTTGATGAGGTTGGTCGCAACCCGGAAAACCATGGTCGCTGTCGGTCGTGCGCGTGAATGGCGCGCTCTGCCGGGCGATCAGGCCGTTCTCCCGCATCAGACGAGCCGTTCGAGGCCGACCGACTGCGAGGCCCCGTCATGCAGCTCTGCGTCATACGCGGACTTCCAGATGTGCCGTTCGACAGGGCGAAGGCCATCGCACATGCGCCAGCAAAATCATATCCTCACGCTGACGCCGGGTTGCCGTCGCCTCGCTGCGGCGATTGAGCCAACGACGTAACGTCCAAAGTCCGATCCCGAGATCGTTGACGATTGCCTGTTGTGTGCCGCCGCAGGTTTCGACCAGGCGAACGGCCTCTTCCTCAAACTCGTTCATAAACCGCCGATGTCCCTGTCTCATGAAGACCTCCTTGCTTCATCAGCAGCTCTCCACTTTTCCAGGGCAAGTCCAAGCGAGCCTTATCCGCTAAAAGTAAGTCGGACCGCGCTCACTTTGCCCACAACCACTCGCCAAGTTGGACGAGCCAACGCGCACCCGACGCCCGCCCGATCGTGCAGCTTAGCTCAGCCAGAGGCTTAACCCAGGGGCGCGGGTCACGCATCGGCGGAATCGCCGTGTCAGGTTCTTGCTGGTTCGGAGCGGACCCCGATATGTTGGCAACGTGAGCGATATGTATATGGCGTACGATTTCATGATAGTTATCGCTGATATGATCTAACAGCGTCTGCCTCACGTCGCGCCAATTGCTTCCCGTGTCTCTAACCGCCATTGTTCCAGCGCCATAAACCGCCATGTCCGAAAAGGCATTTCCCCCATGCCGCCGGTACGACGCGACGGCCTGATCGATCAAGAGCGAGCCGCCCATTGCGTGGCAAGCAAAGGCAAAATAGGTATCTCCGGCCCACCGGCCAAGTTGGAAGCGATCCGGCGACACCAGCTCCATAACGCTCCGACGAAACATGAGGCCCGACGTCGGGCTCCAGAACCATTTGCCGATTGTCGACGGATCCTGCCGGATAAAGTTCGCCGAGGAGAGTGCTAACTTAGCGCCAGGTCTGCAATAAGCGTCCGCTGGAATGAGAGGCGAAGCGTGACGAAGGTTATCTGTCCAGACGAGGTTGTCCATGCTTCCGGCAATAAGACGACCTATTTCGTTGACCACTTGCACTTGGCCGGATGTGAAGGCTACCGGGACCCGTTTATTGAGATGCCAAGATATATGGACGTCGAGCGCGTCCTCCATCAGACAATCATCCGCATCCAAGTTCAAGACAAAGGGATTTGAGCCAAGGGACAGGCCTGTGGCGATCGCTCCCAATTGACCGCCAGCCGAGCTATGCCGTTCATAGGCGAATTCTGTCCCCGAAGTTTGTGACGATGGCGCGCGCCTCGCTGAAAGAAACATCCGTCGAACAATCATCAACGACAATGCATCGCCAGTTCGGGTAATTTTGCCGACGCACCGACTCCAAGCATTTGTTTAGGAAACGCCGATAATTATGTAACGTGACGATGATATCGACGCCCGGCAAGGATCCGTCCGGGCGCTGGTCGCCGAGATGGCGCTTGCCGGCGCGCATAATAATGGCAGGAGAAAATTCTCGCGAGCCTTCCCGAATTCTCCTCTTGCGCCGCGAGAATTGGCTTCCGCCGCGCGGGTCAATTTTTGCAAATCATTTACGGCGGCGGTGATCGCCGCAGCAATCCCGCCGACGGTCCACTCTTCGAAGGCCACGGCGGATCCTGCCGCCACAGCCTTTGCGCTGAACGCGATCTTCGGCGCGACGTAAGGCAGGCCGATCGACTCTGCTTCCTCGGCGACGCCAGACCCACGGCCGGCATAGGTATCGGGACAATAAGGAAGAAGGATGATGTCCGCGGAGGTTAGGTGGCGCCCATAATCTTCCATACCGGCCGGAAGCTTGGAAAGAGATACGTTACGACGACTCTTGGCGAGCGACTTAACTTCAGAGAAAGCCGTCGAATTCTGATCGAAACACTCCCCTGCAATCATCCATCGGACATTGACGCCTTTGCGCTCTAACTCCCCGATAATTCCTGGAATCAAATCGAGTCCCTTGCGCAGGCCAAGATGTCCAATAAAGGCGATGACAGGCGGCGAGCCCGCAATGTGACCTTTGCGCTCCGGAAGCGCCGGCCTCAGCGAAATGAATGGCAGAAGAGCGATCTCCTCGCAGCAAAGTTCTTTCCAACGCCGGCATACGTCCTCGGTCATCCCCGTGAGCGTCAGCCGATCGCCGAAGATCGCGCGAAGGCGATCAACCGCCCCGATCAGGCAATCTGTCGATCCGAAGGGGAGCGCAAAATCCTCCTCCTCTGGCGTCATCATGAGCCAAATGATGAGCCTTGGAAGACGCGCTCGTGGGAAAGCCGACGCCCAGGCGGCGATCCCGTTGAGCGTCACCAGCGTCGAATGGGCAAGAACGAGAACGTCTTCCGATTGAGCACGCATACAAGATCCGGCAACGGCGTCACGAAACTGCCGTTGATTCACCCGAAGAACAGTCCGCGCATCTTCCTGGTCCACAGGGGCGACATGATAAAAATGGCCACCAAAAGTTTTTTCGACAGACGCGGTTTCGATTGCGTCTAGGATGCACTCCTTATGTGCCAGAACGACGGGAGTCAGCCCACTGGCGAGACAGGCGTCCACCCATCCGGCCGCCGCGGTCAAATGGTGGCCCGCGTAGTTCTTAAGTGCGGGATCTAGGATTATCCCCGTCGACATGGAAACCGGAGCCTCATTTTCGTCTTCACACAAACCTGGCGCTCAAACGAATTGCGCGTCGTTTTATCTGGTCGTTGAAGCTGGATCACCAGCTAAATCAACTCGTCCTTGCTCAGGCGCTGCAAATCAGTCGGTTCCATACGCACATGGATTCCGAGATTGCCAACCCTGGCAAGGGTCTGGGTAATTACAATTCGTATCCATTAGCGATCAGCCAAACTTTATTTTCGGCCCATATCGCTTCGGCAACACTCGACGGCAACTGATTCCTCCATCTTCCCGGACGACCGTCGTTTACGTGCCGATCGTGAAGCAGCGTTATTGGATCATATCCGTCGTTGCCGATTTCGCTAGGACGAACGGGTACCCGTTGGACAACATCGGCAACCTCATCGTCTCGCATCTTAATGCCCAGCGCATATCCAATCTCTTGGAGGCAACCAACAGGTTCTGATCGCATGCGTTCGTAAGCAATATCGACAGCAGCACTGGGTGACCAAAATTCGTGCATTTTCCGGGCGTTTGAGGCGGCGGCAATCATCTCCGCGTCACACTTGGCCCAGCCCATTGATGCGGTGGAGGCTGCTATATCCCTCAGGTCCCGTCGTGAGCATAGTTGACAGTCGGCGGCACCACGCCATCTCTCGTCAGTCTCATGAATTTTTACCAGCAAAGCGTCGACGTCTTCCGTCGGAGTATAATTTTCCACCCAGACGCATTGCATTCGAGGATACTTCCTTCCAAGGAGAAGCCGCGCAGAATTGAATAGCCACGTGCTGCCCGACCGAGGAATACCAGTTACCAGAACCGTATACATATGGAGTTGCTCTTTATTCTTTTAAGGCGTTGACTTTCTCTACTCGCCGCCAGCCCAACCCGCGGATGCTTATCGGCCACAAGAATGATAACTTAACAGGGCTGCGCTCGCAAGCTAAGAGCCACGTTCTCAACATTTTACATACCAGTCGTCCCATTTCGAAAGCGTTTCAAACTTTCGTCTGTAACCTTTTTCTGTTAGAAGCTTAAACAGCTTTCCGCGCGCGTCGGTGTTGTTATGCTCACAAGTTATCACCCGGAAACTATACTTCCCCCAGTCAAGGCTGCTGAGTATTTCATATTCGGTACCCTCTGTATCAATCGACAAATAATCAATTATTTGAGGTGCGTTGTATTTCTGAAGAAGGTCATTAAACGAGATGGTGGTGACGTCATACTGCTTTGAGCTCTTACGGGTCTCCCCATGGCAGTCACAATCGCTAAAAGAATGAACTGTGGAAAACTCTGGCGCGTCAGTTTCGCTAAATGTCAAGGTCGTGCCTGAGTCCTTCCACACGCATTTAGTCTCAACGTGGCACCTTCGATTCGCTTTCAGGGAGTCATGCCAGCATTTAGCTGGCTCCGCGACGATTCCCGTCCAGTCATGCTGAGTCTCCAGAAGATACGTATTACTCAAATTTACACCGTCAGTAGCGCCGAATTCGACGAAAAACCCCCCTTTTTTGCATTGCAGTTCGGCAAGCACAAAAACGTCTTGATAGAGTTGAGATTTTGACCGTTTGAGTTCGCGAAAAAGCGTATGGGCTTGACTCGGAGAGATGTCTAAAAGGAAATCGAATTCAGACCATGTATTCGAAAGCAGCTCTACGCTTCGTTTCACTGCTTCGAATTGGTGTTCAAGCGCAGGAAGGGCTTCGAGTCGATGTTCAATCGCCTTAGAAGTCTGTTCAACCGCCTTAGAAGTCTGATTCGATCGTCTTGGAAGTATTTTCGATCGTTTTCAAAGTCTGTTCGATCGTCTTGGAAGTCTGTTCGATTTGATCCAAGCGCGCCATCAAGGCTTCGTAGCGCCATGTAAAATCGTCCAATGACGGAGGAAATGTCCGGCGACGAAAACGCTCGTATCTTTCTTTCAGCCCCCCTTTTTTTGCTTGCATCTGCGATGCCTTTCCCGCCAGCGGCTTTCACGATCCGAGAGAGATCAGTAATATCCCCCGGCAACGCCGGGGGCTTTAGGACGTGAGCCGCTCATAGCGGCTACGGGGCCGCTGACGCGACCCCGATTTTTTTTGAGCCACCTAAAGGCGGCTGCCAGCGTCGCCGCCAAAGGTTTAACTGCTCCAATCAGGCATCTTCGAGTTCCTGGTTGCGGATATATTCCCTGATCACTTCTTCGTCTCGCCCCACGGTCGATGCGAAATATCCCCGCGCCCAAAAGTGTTGGCCCACGAAATTGCGCCGACGTTCCGCATAAACCCGCGTCATGTGGATCGCGCTCTCGCCCCTGATGTATCCCACCACCTGAGACACCGCATATTTGCAGTCCCATCGCGTGTGACTTAACCCGCCTTATTCACGACGGGCTGGGTTTGATAGTGACGACCATGGCGCAAGGCACTGAGCTGGCGTAGGATTTGGTTGATGAGACAACCCTTCGCGCGATTTGCGCCGCCACGCTCGCATGACCGACGATAATCTCCTGCCGTTCTCGTTTCCAGTCGTTTCACTCACGACGGTCACGGCCGCCTTTGAGGACGGTCGTCCCAAAGAAATGCGAGCCTCTTTCAACAACCTCTAAAGTTGCACAGATCCGTTCCGTCCACAGCTGCACGTCTCCTTCGGGCGTTACGCGAACATCAAAGTAAGTAGGGGGCTCGAATATTCGATTCGTGTCAGCAAAACGACTCTCTCCGATCCTGTCGACCCAAACAACGAAAGCCGGGCCAAAGGCGTCTCGTGTTTCCTTCGTGGGGCAAACAAAATCCGCGATAACGTTATGGCCTGCATTTGCGACGCAGTCACACAGCCACCCCAAGCGGCGCGCCTGCTCTTTACGGTCTTCGAGAGAAAAGCTTAAGTCGTTATTGATGTTCGTTCGCAGCTCGTCCCCATTAAAATGAACGGCTTTGATCATTGGCGACAGCGCCTTCGCAAGCGTCGTCTTACCAGCGCCAGGCAACCCCATAATTAAGATTTTTCTCAGTCGCGCCAATCGCTGAACCTCGATCTAACCTGATTTGCAAAAGCGGAGGATTTGAATCCGCTTGGTCGCTGACGATTCTCGAGGGAAAGCTGATCGAGATCGACGGGGCTGTTGAGCCGCAGTCGTCACGACACTTCGACATCGCCGATCGCTATCCCGCGGCAATTCGAATCACCCGATGTGAACCCTATACGAGAACGTCCTTATTCTAAACCGGCAGGCCGCTGGCGATGAGAAAGCGCAGGCTGTCGGTCTTGGTCGGTCGTCGCACCTTGGCTCCTCCACGCAGCGATCCAGCTGTGCAGGATTGGTATTCTACCCGGTTCTTTGAAGCAACTGTTAGCCGAATTTTCCAGTGAAAATCCCTTGGGTGTTAGATCGGTTTCTTGTCTGAATGAATTGAGAGGGATTGAACGAAGCCACTATCGCGGCGGGAACGGCGAGTTCGAGTGATTGGCCTCCTGTCTGAGAGGATTGGGCGTCGCAACCCACCCTCAGACAGGAGGTTTACAGATGGCCGACATCAACCCTCTGCGTCGTCGCATGATCGAGGACATGACGGTCCGCAATCTTTCGCCGGCGACCCAGCAATCCTACATCCACGGCGTCGCGAAGTTCAGCCGATATTTAGGCTGTTCACCCGACCGCCTGGGCCTGGAGGACGTCCGCGCGTTCCAAGTGCATCTCATTTCCAAAGGCATCTCCTGGGCATCGCTCAATCAGATCGTCTGCGCGCCGCGTGTTTTCTATGGCGTGACGCTCGATTGCGAGACGATCCCGGAGCGGATCGCTTACGCCCGCGAGCCGCGCAAGCTCCCGTCTCTGAGCGCGGACGAAGTGGTCCGCTTTCTCGAAGCCGTCTCGAGCCTCAAAGCCCGCGTCGCGCTCACCACGGCCTATGCCGCGGGACTCCGCGTGTCGGAGGTGATCGGCTGAAGGCGGCCGACATCAACAGCGACCGCATGGTCATTCGGATCGAACGCGGCAAGGGCGGCAAGGAGCGCTACGTCATGTTGTCCGAGCAATTGCTTGGCATTCTGCGCAGCTGTTGGCGTCTCGCTCGGCCGGAGAGCTTTTTGTTTCCCGGTCGCGACAAGGATAAGCCGATCGATCAGACCGTGCTGCACGCCGCCTGCCGTTCGGCGCGTGCCGCGGCCGGCATCGACAAGAGGGTGAGCGTCCATGTCCTGCGGCACAGCTTCGCGAAGCATTTGCTCGAGAGCGGAGTCGACATTCGCATCATCCAGGTGTGCTAAGCCATGAGCATCTGTCGACGACGGCGCGCGCTACACGTAGGTCTCGACACATCTGATCAGCGGGACGAAGAGCCCGCTGGACCGCCTTTCCCTGGAGGTGACGCCGCCCGAGTGACCGGGCGTGGAAAAGGCCGGCGATCGAACTCGCCGACATTTTCCGCCGACATGGCGACGTCTATCTTCGCGATCACAGCGGGCGTCTTGGCCGCGGCGAACGCCGCGTCATGGGCGCGATCGCGGCGTGCCGGACGGCGGCGCTCGCGGCCATGGCGAGCGATGCGACGATTGCGGCGCGAGGCGCATCGACTACAACTCCTGCCGCAACCGGCATTGCCCAAAATGCCAGGGAGCCGCGAGAACCGCCTGGCTCGACACACGCAAGACCGAGCTGCTGCCCGCGCCCTATTTCCATCTCGTCTTCACCCTGCCGCCGCCCGCGGCCGAGATCGCGTTCCATTACAAGAGCCCGTTTACGCCGCGCTGATGCGCGCCGCCGCCGAGGCGACCATGACGCTCCCCGCAAATCCGAAGCGCCTCGGCGCCAGGATCGGCCTGCTCGCCGTTCTCCACACCTGGGGCCAAACGCTCACCCATCATCCCCATGTCCATTGCGTCGTCCCCGGCGGCGGCCTCTCTCTCAATGGCGAGCGGTGGATTGCCTGCAAGCCGGGCTTCTTCTCTGCCCGTCAAGGCGCTGGCGCGCTGCTTCCGCCGATTGTTCCTCGCCGCCCTGGAGGCGGCCTTCGCCGCTTCGTCTGGCTGACGGTGAAATCCGCCGCCGCGTGACGCCGAGGGCCGTAGGGACGGCAGTCAAAAGCGGACAAAAAGCAGGTCACATCGCCGCGCTCAAGCGGCTCAAACAATCCCGCCTATCAACGAAAAATCACGGTTTCTGGAGGTCTCCAGCTTTTTTTGGCGCGCGTCGCTCGCAATCGCGCCCGGGAAATCGCTTGTCTCATCCGCGTGTTGCTGGCATAAAACCTCTGCAGGAAATAGATTGCTTTGCACCTTTCGGCAGGAAAAAAGCTCGCTGATTTCATGAACGTCATAGATTATCGGGATCGGGTTACTCTTATCTTCGTACACAGCTGTTGCTGGAGGAGAGCTTCGCCAAATCATATGATATCGATCCGTACACGCGCCTTGTGTACCGAGTGCGTGAGCTTTACTGGACTTTGGCTCGCCTGTTTCGTCAAATTTGGGGTGGAGGTGGCGCGGTCGTTTGGGAGGCACCGGCGACCGTCGGATTCGACCTCGGCTTCGACATACCGGAGCAGGTGGCCGCGAATCCCCGAATCTACATTGATGTGACCGACCTTCTGATCTCCAGAAAAGCGACCGGGATCCAGCGCGTGCTACGGGAAATCGCGCGCAATGCTTCGGAACTGGGGCTCGCGACGCCCGTCGCCATCGACAATGGGCGTTTTGTCGCTGCGGCCCAAGGTTCCGGGGCACTCCAGGTGACCGACGGCGACATTCTGCTGCTTCTGGACGCCGGCTGGAACCGGGTGGATCGTTATCCGGCGGCGCTGGATGATTTCAAAAAGCAAGGCGGCAAGGTCGTCGCATGCATTTATGATCTCTTTCCGGTTATCTATCCGACCCTTTACGGTCGGCGCGTCGTCGCCGATTTCCAGGCTTGGGTGACGCTGCTCGTCACCCATTGCGAAAACGCCGTCGCCATTTCCCGCAGCACAGCGAAGAGTTTCGAGGCCTTCACCAGGGTTATCCAGACCACGCCGCGTCCCGGCTTCGGTTTGGGATGGTGGCGCCTCGGGGCCGATCTCGCCGGCGAAGAGGCGAGGGAGCCGACAGCCGCCACGCGGCGGATCGCAGCCGCGGGGCCGTTATTTCTCAGTGTCGGCACGCTGGAGATGCGAAAGGGCTATCCCGTCGCCGTCGCGGCCTTCGAGCGACTCTGGGCCGAAGGCATCGACGCTACTTACGTTATCGTCGGTCGGCCGGGCTGGAACTCCGCCGCCTTCGAAGACAGGTTGCGTAGTCACTCCGAAATGGGTCGACGTCTGTTCTGGCTCGAGGACGCCGACGATCAGGATCTGCGTTTCCTCTATAGTGTGGCGCGCGCCGTCCTGCTTCCGACTTTCGCCGAGGGCTTCGGCCTCCCGCTCGTCGAGGCCGCCCGGTTCGGCGCGCCCATCATCGCGAGCGACATACCCATCTTCCATGAGATCGGCGGCGACGGCGTCCGTTATTTCGACGCCTTGAGCCCGGAGAGCCTCGCAGCATGCATTTGCGAGGCCTTGGGCACCGGACGTGTTGCGCCGAAAATCGGCTATCTCACCTGGCGCGAATCGACCGTGGAATTGATGACCTTGTTGCGCGACGGTGCCTATCAAGAACAAATCGGCTTCCGGACAGCAGGCGGCGAAGGCGAAGTTCGCGACGCTGCGGCTTCGGCTCATCAAGATCGCTGCCCGAGTTATCGAAACCGCCAGCCGCGTGCGCCTCGCCTTCGCCAGATCGCGCGGTTTCAGGATGGCGTCGCGCACGTTCAGCGTCAGCCAATATGACGCTGTGTGCAGCACGAGACGCACCTGACTGGCGATGGCGGAGCGACACGACTGCGATCGTACGCCAGCTGCTTCTTGTGCAGCTTGATCAGGTTCTCCATCTGCCCGCGCGCGTAGTAGAGGCTATCGTAAATCCACTCAGGCGAGCCATGCTCCAGGTTCGTGACGACGAAGCGGATGTCGAGCCCGCCCTCGCGCCGATAACCCGCGAAGAGCGTGCGGCGGCCGGCAAGACGCGCGTCGACGCGGCCTATGACGACAAGCTTCAAGCCTTCCTCGATTTCGTGCTTGCGCAATATGTCCGGGAAGGAGACGTGGAGCTGGACCAAGAAAAGCTCGACGCGCTCGTCCAGTTGAAATATCGCTCGACAAACGAGGCGGCGGTCAAGCTCGGGGGGGCGATACCAGAGGCGTTCGTGGGATTTCAGCGCTGAGCCATGACCCCACCTAGCCGGGCCGGTGCGTTGGTATATTTGTTGGTATAAATAAAATTCGCATTGATAATCTCATTGTAAAATAAGCAGAAAGGCAGCTAACTCGAGTCCTCTCCTGCACCACAAAATTTTTCCTTTTAAATCAGTGCGCTACAAGGCGTTCGCCCGGCTAGTCCCACATTTGGTCCCACACTGCGCGCGGACTTGAAGGCATTTTAGACGCGCCCGAACGCCAGGGCATTGCTCATGAAAAATAATCAGAGACAGTAGCGGCGCATCACGGAGCGCGGGGTTTCTGGCCCTTTTTGCCGGGCCCGATGATCATCACGGCGGGAGGCAGTTCCTTGGCGGCTCCAGCCGAAACGGTGTTGCGCAGATCTACGGGCGGCAGCGACGGCGCCATTCCCGCCTATCGCAGCGGCGCGCTTTACGGCACAACGTATAATGGCGGTCGCGCCGGTAATGCGGGAGGTGGCTATGGCAAGGTGTTTAAGCTCACGCCGCCGGCAATGGGTCAGACCGTTTGGTAAGAAACCCTGCTGTCTGCTCGCAACCAGGCTGCAGTGACGACTAAACCGGATCGTCAGACGATGCCGAGAGCGCGTCCCGCAATCGAGATGGCCGCGGCGATGCAAGCGAGGCCTGCCGCGCGCGCGACCCGTTCGCCACACGGCGCAACCTTCTCCGCCAGCACGAGAATCGCTAAGCCGGCGATCCAAAGCAAGTTCATGATGCCACCTACGAAAAGTAGCGCCATCAACGCCCAACAGCAGCCAACGCAAAAAGCGCCATGCTCGGCGCCCATCCTAATGGCGCCTAAGTGGCCGGGACGCCAATGAGAAGAAAGAAAGTGCGCCGGTGAGCGGCAATGCCTGAGGCAGGTCAGCTTATACGGCGTGAATTGATAGAGCCCCGCAGCGAAAAGCATGCCCGCCGAGAGCCACGCGTTAAGCGACCACATCAGCATCGAGTGAATTAAATCCGCTCGTTCGAGCGAAAACTGGAGGACGCACGCCACGACCGAGAGGACTAACCAAGCAGACAGATAGCCGCAAGCGAAGGCGACGGTCGGCACGACGCCGTCAGCGAGACGGCCGCTCTTCTGCTCATAGCGCATGACGCGCGCGTAGAGCAAAATCATCGGCGCCGCGCTCGGCGTCATCATGGCAATCATCATCACCCACCACATCGCCGCCATAATCGCCCAATACGCGCCGGTCCACTCCTGCGGCATCGCCGCGTCACCTGAAAAAGCGCCCGGCGAAATGGCCATGCGGGTCATGGCGGGCACGCTCATGCCGGTGCCTGCGCCCGTTGCGACGTAGCACCAGGCGAGCGCCGAGATGATGATCAGACCGCCAACGACGATCGCCCGATCGCGGCGCAGGAGAGCTTCAAATGCCGTCGATTCCACCGTAGCTTCCGCCGATCAGTTGCGGATTGGTCCATGATTGTTGAGGTGAAGATGCGCAAACTGGCCGTAGCTGTTCTTTAATGTGAGCGGTATCGGCCCGCGGACGTTCGACGATGCGCTGCCGACCTCGGCGATTGAGTATTCGAACCCTTGCGGGAGGTCGATGCGCACGCGGTGTGGATCGCCGGTCACCGGATTCCGGATCGGTTCGCCGACCGTTTCGAAGTAGCCCTCGACATTAATCCGCCCTTTACGCCCCTCGATGTCAACGTCGAAGTCGATCTTCGTAAAGATAGGGTCATGCACGGTTTCCAGAGTTGAGGCGAATACATTGAACATTGTGGCGAAGGGATCTGTCTCGCCGCCGGACATCACCGTGAGCAAGGCCTTGCGTTGATCTTCGCTCGCGCCTTCGTCGACGATCGGCAGGCACTTGCCCTTGCCTTCATGCACTGCGCCCGGCCACCAGAAGACGAATGCGATCTTAGTGCCGTCGAGCGAAACATCGCCGAAATAGCCCTTGTCAATCGCGATGGCGCCCGCGGCCTCGCAGCGGCCGTGAGTTGGCAAGTCGTTGAACTGACAAGGGCAGGCGTAGCCGCAATTGCAATTGACGAACTCGCGAGCCTGAATCTCCCAGGGGATCATCGATCTGTCCTCTCAATTCGCCGAACTGTCGCCAGAAGGCCCGATCCATCAAATAAAGAACTGAAGCTCCCCGATCTCGCAAGTGTTCGTGGAAGACCGGGTGAAGATGACCCCAAGGCGAGCGATCTCCGGGCGCCAGGCTCTAAAGACCCGCAAGCTTCTGGAAGAGCATCTTCACCAGATCCGCCAAAGGATATTCGAAGAGAAAAAGCGGCAGCATAGGCAGGACGGCGGCTGCGCCGATAATGGTGAGCAGCCTTATACTGATCGGCGCAAGGCGCATCTTGCGCACCACGTCGACGCTGTTGGCGAGATCGGCGAGAGATTGAAGGTCCGGCGTTCCGAGCAGCGGCTCGTCCGGCGCCGCGCCCGCGATCCATTTCGTGTCGAAGGCGTGCACGTAGCGCGCGCCGATCACGGCATAATCACGCAGCCCCTTTTCCTGGCACGCCCGCAGTTTAGATGAAAAGAGGCTCAGCGGCCCGATAAATAGCACGCAGTCGATGAGCAGAGTCGCAGCCATTTCCGGAAAGGCCCCGCTCAATCCCGACTCGCCCTGCGCTATCTCTTCGGCGAGCTTCGCGGCGACGACGACGGAGATCGCCAGAGCGAGCGGCGAGAAGCGGGTATGCACAGTCTCGAGATAGCCGAGCCCGCCGGCGCCGTCGGGATGGGCGGGAGAGAGGTCGAGATCCATTCTCGACAGCCGCCAAAGGAGGCCCCACCACAGCAAAAGTCGCCACACCCAGCGGAACATCAGAAAGCGAAAGAGCGGCAGGCAGAAAAACGTATACCATGATCCGGCGAGGGGCATCGCGTCCAAAGCACGGCCCCCGGCCGGCAATCCCGCATGCACCGCCAGCAAGCTGAGGCCGATGGCGGCGAGGAGGCTCGCGGCGTCCGGAAGCCAGGAGTCTTCCCAGGCGCAGAGTTGCGCGGCTTCCGTCTCGAGTTGTGGCAAGGCTCTTGCGCCGGCGACTCCCGAGCGCATCAGAAGCGAGACGAATTCCCGGAGCTTCGCGTCGAGCGCGGTTTCGGCGAGGAATAGCAGCGGGATCGCCAGCAGGAGCCGCGCATGAATGGCGATGGCCGGAAGAGTAAAGAGATCGCTCGCGCCGCCCTTAGCGAAAGCAAGCGCGACGAGAACGAGCCAGGACAACCAACCAAGCGCGAGTCCGAAGCGGATCGTGTTCGACTTGCCGTGCACGAGGCCCAGTCGCGCGCCGATCCTCTGAAATGGTCCGCCGAGGAGAGAGAAATTTTCCAGGCTTCCCGCCACGGCGACCTCCCGTAAATCGTATGAAAGGGGAGCCGCGCGGGCTCACGTGGCTGCCGAGGATGCTCCCGGCCGAGCGGTCGAAATCGCGCGAGTTTCTGACCAAACGAGAACTACACTCAATTGCCGAGTTTGAGAATAACCTCGAGTTGCGGCGCTCTGGATAAATGCCTAGGCATTAGCGTGTGAAAAGCGACGGATCGTCAGCTCCAGGGCGCAAGGAAGCGTCTCGGCGCTTCGTCCTCGTCGTTCATGGCTTCCTTTGCTGCGATCAGGACAACCCGTAACAGCGCTCGATAGCGAACGAACCCGTGAGCCTCTCGAGACGCAACAGCGGCGACCGAGCGTCGCAGCGACGGCCCGCGCGCTGAAGCGACGGGCCGCTTTTGCGTTTTATGTTCTGTCCTCGCTTAGCACTCCCACTCCCACTCGCCGGTAAAGTTATTGCGATACCAGCAAACGCCCGGGTCAAGCGGGTGTCCTTGTCTGCTCCAGTCCCTGTGCTGATAACGCCACGGGCCGCCGTAGGCCTGGATGTCTCCAGAGTAGGCGTAGTGTCCCGCGCGTCGAGCTTCGGCAGAAGGAGCAGCGATCAGAAGCGCAGCGATTAGAAGTAGCATCAGCCTGTGCATATCGGCCTCCCAACATTGAGGCAATGCGACTTATGGCGGCGCTCTGATTGTTCAAGAGCGGGAGTGCATGTCGGCGGTCCTGCTCGGCGGTCCTGCGCGGGGTAAGCGTGTCTTTCGCCGCGACGCCGGTCACCTCCCAATAGTCCGGCCCGCCTCGAAGCCCATCCGCGAAGTCCATGGGCTCGTCCTATTCCAGGCGCAGCAAATTCCAGAGCATTCGCGCAGCGGCAAAACAGCATTTTGATGCGCCCGTGTGGCTGTTCGCACTTGCATCGTCTGGTCACGCGCGGCTCCAGCGACTGATCAGGCTCGCACGAGCAGTTCATCCTACGCTAGCGCCAAAGGACCTTGCACCGAAGTCAGGCGACGTCGTCGACGGTCCGCCGGAAAGAAGTTTTGAAGGCTTGGACAATAGAAAAAGGCGAATACGAAAAGCGTAGATTTTTATATAATATCTCAACAATTGGCACACCGTCATTACGTGAACATCAGGCTAATTTACTTTCGTGAAAGAGTATAACAGTCCAATCTGGCCGGAGATTTCGATGACCGGAGAGATAATATGAAGCGAGTTTCATGCATGCCGAAGCGTAGGGGCGGATCTCGGTTCCTCGCCGTCATGACGGCTCTCATGGCAGGCGCTCAATTTCCAGCGGCGGCAATCGGCATCACGTCCACTCAAAATTACGTAGGGGCGCAGAATTACCCCGCGATTCGATGGGGCGGCCGGACGTACTCGGTTCAAACTCCGACAGCCTCGAGCAGTCCCGCCGTTCAAACCGGCGCTGTCACCCAAAGTCCCCCTGCGCCTGCGTCGGCGGGTCTGACATATCCTGCCGCATACGTCAGCAACGCGGGCAGCGCCTGGAATACGCCGATCACGTCAGGCGCTTCATTCGGATATGTCGCCGGTCTCAACAGCCTGTCAATCGGACTGGATTCCTGGTTGGGAAGCGCTTGGAGCATACCCTTCTACCAAGCCAGTCCGACCGCAGCGCAGAACCCCGCCGGACTGCAGCAGTTGCTGTTCAATCCATACGCGTGGTGGAATGTCTACACCGGAGCCTGGCGCAGGTTCGGCAATTCTCCGAGTGTCGAACAGCAGATCCTTTCGCTCTCAACGACACAATTCCCGCTCTATCAGAACAAGCTCACGGGCAATTCCTTCTCGACCACATCGGCGGCATCCTGGGTGCTGCCGGTCAGCTATAATGGAATGACAAACCCAACGGGCCAATTCTACTTTTCGCCCGCGATGCAACCGGCTTCAGGTCCGGACGGCCACATGGCGGTTTTGCAGCCAAACGGCAAGATCGTGGAGACTTACGCAACGATCGTCTTGAGCACCGGCCAGGTCGTCGCGTTGTCCTATGTCGTTTCGGACCCGGCAAGCCTGGCGGACGGCTGGCAAAATGGCCAGACCGCTTCAATGCTGCCGATCTACGCCGGGCAAATTAGCGATGAGGAACTGAACAACGGCGCAATCAATCACGCCATGGCGATTGCCGTCCCGCCATCTATTCTAAAGCCGGCGATCTCTTATCCGGCTTACGCATTCGATCGCGATGCGACCACCAACGGAAGTCCCTATCGCGGCGTCTTGCCAATGGGGTCGCGCTTGGCTCTTCCGCCGACCGTCAGTATCGCGTCTCTGGGTCTTGCGACCGCAGAAGGAAAAGCGATCGCGACGGCCGCTCAAAAATATGGCTTCATTATCGTCGATCGCGGCGGCGGCGGCGTGACAATACGTGTGCGCGCGAATCCTTCACAGCCCAACGCCGCAGTACGGACATATGGATGGCCCCTGCAGTCAGACCTGAACAAGATCATCGCCAATCTCAAATCGATCAATTAGCGCGTGATTGCCCCGGGTCGACGCAGGGCGGGAACCGCTCAGCATCTGGCCGTTGCCGTGCGGTTCCATCAGACGCGTCGTCTCGGGCTTACTGTATCGTCATGTCGATCGTTTCCAGTCGCGGGCTGTCGGGGCCGAGGTCGCGGATGGACGCGTGCAAATGGCAGCGACCCGTGCTGACGACGCTGAAGCCAGTCGCCATCGATACGACATTGGCGCAGATCACTTTGCCGAAAACGATCTCGCGCGTTGTGGGATCGAAGCGAAGCGTCGGAAGCGGAAACTTCGGATAAGTTGTCCAGTTGCCGGTCGAATAGCCGTTTGAATCTCGCGTCTCGATCCAGGCCGCGCCGGTCTCGTCGTAGTTGAAAACCACATAATTCGCCCCGCCGCCCATTTGAACAGGATGCGTCGCGACTCTGACGACGCCCGCTTGGGCGGCGCCTGAGGCGAGAAAAGCGAACAGAATGTGCGCGAATCTTCTCATGACGCTGCCTCCTGGCCCTTCCACGACGACCGCAAAGTTTCGACTGATTTGAAGTTTGCCTGCAACCCGCCTTCTCGACAAGTCCAGCCTGTCCCGACAATAAGCGAGGCGGCGAAACAAGGACCGTCCCCGGTTTGGCGCTTCGATCTAGTTTTCAAGAGCGGCAAGCTCGCGGTTTGCGAAGTCGAGACGCGCCGCGATGAGGCGTATGACAAACTTGTGGAAAGCCACGGCGAGCATGGGATCTTCCTGCTCCATTCGCGCCATCGCCTCTTTGGAAAGATGGTCGACGATGGCGGCGGTCTCCACGTAAACTGCGGCGCCCCGGGGCAAACCTCGGTAAAGACCCATTTCGCCGACGAGCGTCTGACCCAGAATGGCGCGCAGGCGCGTATCCTGTCCCTTGGCGCCACGCAGGACGACAATCACCCGTCCAGAGGACAAGAGATATAGACCGTCGCCAGCCTCGCCCTGGTCGAAAAGCCGCGCGCCCGGCGCGAGCTCCCGCCTCTCCATGTATCTTCCCAGGGATTGAACGAGCGCCGCGTCGCCAAGCTCAGCGATCAGCCATTCGCGGGCGCCCTTGAACCCGCCCTCGAGGCTCGGAAGCGAGGCGACCAGACGCTCCTCGCTCCATTCGAGCGCCGATTCGAGAGTGGGAAAGACGCGCGAAAGCGGATCGTCGGGCGCCCCAGAACGCCGCCGGCGCGCAAGGAGTCTTCGATCTTTGGCGAGAGCGCGGAAAAGGCGAGCATCGCCTGCCTGCGCTGGGCGAGGTCGCGCAACTTCGTCAGATTCATCACCGCCGAGGAGTTGACGCCGAGCACGTGGTGGAAGTCGAGTATCAGGCTGCGGCACGGACCAGGGGCGACGGCCAAAGCCTCGCGCGCTTCGGCGAGAAGGCCGTATGCGCTTCCGAAGAAAACGAAGCCTTGCAGTTGCAGAACCTGAATGTTCGAGCCATGTAGCGCAAGCGCGTCAGCCTGTATGATCGGCCTCTCTACCCGGCTGGAATAAGTGCTGCGATTCATAGCCGCGCGGACGAGATCTACCCGGCTGGTGTTGATCGCGAAAGTCAGACAGGCGAGGACGACGCCGAGCGCGACGCCCGCAACGAAGTCGTAAAAAACGATCGCGAGAAAGATCAAGATGAGTTGCGCATATTCGACCCTCTGCATGCGATTTCAGGCCGCGGACCAGCCACTCTTCCAGCAACTCGGCGCCGAGTTGCAATAGAAGCGCGCCGAGAACCGGCACCGGCACGAATCCGAGCGCAGAGGGACCGACGGCGATCGGCGCGAGGCAAAGAAGGCCGGCGAGCGCTGCGCTTGCTCGCGCACGTGCGCCCATCTTGTAATGGAACAGCGTGCGGTTTGCCGAGATGGCGCCGACCATCCCTCCGCTTACGCCCGCGAGCGCATTGGCAATTCCATTCACTTTCAATTCATAGTCCAGATCAATCTCCCGTCTTGCGCCAACCTCGATCGCCATCAGGCTGAGAAGCAATGTTGCGAGCGTCACCGCCACCACTGCGGCATATTCGCCCGACGCCGAAAGGATGGCGTCGAAATTGATCTTCGCAGCCGAAGCGAAAAGCCAGGGGATCGGCAGATCAGCTGCAGAGGGAAAAGAAAGAAGCCATCCGCTCTCGCGCGCCGCCTCCGGCGACAGGCCGGCTTGCGTCAGGCCAAGGTGAATTGCGAGCGTCGCGATGGCGAGAAGCGCGGGAAAGGCCAGCGGATGCTCGACGCGGCGAATGCTTCGCAACGCGATCGCCAAGACCACGCCCGCGGCGAGCTTTCCCATTGCGTCGGGATTGGAGACGTGCGCCAGCGTTTTGAGGGTCAACGGTTCTCTCAGCAGAACCCGGACGCCGCCGGTCGCCAGAATCCAGCCGGAGGCCGCCATAAAGCCGCCGATGATCGGGTAGGGCGTGAACCGAATGAGACGGCCCAGTTTCAGGACGCCGAGCAGATAGGACGCAACGCCAACGACAAGGGCGGCGCAGAGGAGGGCGGCGAGAACGGTTGGCCCCAATTCATCGGGGCGGCCATGCGCGAAAACTTGCGCCGACACCACGCCTGCCAGGGAGACGAGCACCGCAACCGATTTCGACTCCGGCACGGCGATCGCGAAGGGCAGGTCGCTCGCGACGGCGAAAACCATCGTGGCCGCCGCCGCGCCGATCAGGCTGAAGCCGACGCCGAGCGCAAGTTGGTCCGAGAGTGGCCCGGCGAAGATAAGAAGCGCAAAACTCAGCAGTTTGGCGACGATCCCGATCGGCGTCACAAAAGCCGCTACAAAATCCTTCGCCGTCATGCCACCCCCACGCTCAAGTCTTTGTGACAGTAACGTGTCTATGTGACAGTCCGTTTGCGAGAAACAGGACGCGCGCGGCAGGTCGCGCTCTCGCCCAATCTGTCGGCGCCTCGCGCAATTTGCTGAGATGAAATGCTTTTCTCGGTTGTGCGTCGCGCGCCGCGCGACAGGCGGCGAGGGCTCCGGCCTTTAATGCGCCGTCACAGGCCGGCCTGGTCATCCGCAGCCGATTATCATCGCCGAGGCTGCGAATGACGTGTCGACGCTCGAAGCAAGCGTCGTTATTCTGCAGGATGCTATCGCGCTTTCCCACTCGGCGCCGCAATGCGCGCCATTGAACTCGAGCCGAAGGGTCGTTTCGTGTGCCTCCATATCGCCATGACGACCCGCGTGGCGTCCGTTGCCAAGGCGCGCCTGTTCGCGAACATGCTCGTTGGCGAAGCGGCCGCGATCGCCTGGCTCGTGGCCTGACGGAACAGCCACAATGGCCGCCATCGCCGTCGTCAACGCCGGTTCTTCCAGCATCAAATTTGCGGCGTATGAGGCCGCCGAACCGCCAATACTTCGCGTTAGAGGCCTTGTAGAAGGCATCGGCGCGACGCCGCGCGCGACGCTTGCCGGCCCGCATGGCGAGGCGCTCATTGAGGAAGAGCTCTCTGCGGAAGACTTCGACCACGCCGCAGCAACGCGCGCCATGATGCGCATTGCGGCGCCATGGTTGGAAGGCGGCGATCTCGCCATGGTCGGCCATCGTGTGGTGCATGGCGGCGGCGTCTTTACCTCGCCCCTTCGCGTGACAGAGGCGATCGTCGAGAAACTGTCCGAATTCATTCCGCTGGCGCCGCTGCATCAGCCGCATAATCTTGCGGTGATTGTCGCCCTTCTCGCGGAACATCCAAAGCTCTGTCAGTTCGCCTGCTTCGACACCGCGTTTCACGCCAGCCAGCCACCCATCGCGCAGGCCTTCGCCATTCCCCGCCGCTATTCGCAAGCGGGGGTGCGGCGGTATGGGTTTCACGGCATTTCCTACCAGTATATTTCCAGCATATTTGCTGAGATCGAGCCGGCCCTCGCAAAGGGTCGCGTCATCGTCGCGCATCTGGGCAGTGGCGCGAGCCTTTGCGCCATCAGCAACGGTGGAAGCGTCGCGAGCACGATGGGTTTTACCACTGCGGAGGGTCTCGTCATGGGAACGCGTTGCGGCGCAATCGATCCCGGCGTTCTCGTGCACATGATCGATCATTACGGGTTCAACGCGCGTGATCTCGAAGATTTGATCTTTCACAAGTCGGGCCTGCTCGGCGTTTCGGGAATTTCCGCGGATATGCGAACCCTTCGCGCGTCGCCCGAACCCGCGGCCAAGGAAGCCATCGCGCTTTTCGTCTATCGCATCGTCCGCGAAATCGGCTCGCTCGTCGCCGCGCTCGGCGGACTGGACGCCATCATCTTCACCGGCGGGATCGGCGAGAACGACCCGAAGACACGGGCCGAGGTCGTCGCCGGCTGCGCCTGGCTTGGCGTCGCGCTCGACGAGGCGGCGAACCGAGCCCGCTGCGAGAAGATATCTGGGGCAGAATCCGCGGTCGCCGTTTATGTCATCTCGACGAATGAGGAACTGGAGATCGCGCGGAGCGCTTGGCGTCTTGCGCCCCTGTGACGCCTGACGTCGCGAATGCAACAAGGGAGCGGCGCGGTGGTTTGCGAGTTTGCCGTATGCGCTCGCCCTTAAGCCCGACCGCGCGTCAACGCAACGCCAATCGCCATTCGCGTGACGCGTCGTGATGCGAGAATTTCAGATGCCGACGCCCGGGTCCGAGCCCCGACCATGAGGGTCGTTCGCTGGGCTATTTCCTCGAGTTGCGCGATGTTCAAAGAGGGCGCTGCTTCGAGACCGCTCTTGCTCCAACAGAGCTTGGAGCGCATGAAGTTTGCGCTCTGAGCTGACCAGGGCCTCTTCCTTATTCTGACACGATTGGCGCCTAGAAGCGCGGGATTCAAAGGAGAATGGGATGAGGAAGTTTTCGCTGATCATCGCGCTGGCCGGCGCGTCGTTTTTTACTCAGGTCGAGAGCTCCGAAGCGTTTGTTTGCGCGCGGGGCGTCTACCGCGCGGGCTGCGCGGGACCTGCCGGATCGGTCGTGCGAGGACCCTATGGCGGAACGACCTATCGAGGCCGATACGGCGGCGCGGCATACGTTGGACCCCATGGCGGCGCGGTCGTTCGACGCCCCTATCATCGCCGTTGGTGACGACGAGGCTCCGGACCGACTGCGAAGGCGCAGCGCCCAGTCGCGCACTCCGTGCTTTCATCGAAAAAGCCGTTGTGGCGCCGCCGCCACATGCTTGCAAAATCAAGCATTGAGGCGTCGATTTGGCGCGTTGTGACAGCTTTTTCGCAAGAGCGGTCAATCTGACCGGCGGGGACATCCGCTAGGGTCGGTTGTCGAAAAGAGTTGGACGCGCAGAAGCGCCGTCCAAAACCGATTGAATCTGAGGATCCGAAATGAAGAAGACCCTGTTGCTCGCGGCCGTCGCGCTGGCCGCCCTGAGCGTCGGCTCCGCCTTCGCGGCCGACCTTCCGTCGCGCAAGGAAGCGCCGGTTTACGTTCCCCCGCCGCCTCCGCCCCCGCTGTGGACCGGCTTTTACGTCGGCGTGAACATTGGCGGCGGCTGGTCGGCCAACACGATCAACCCCAACAGCACGGCGCTCTATGTGAGCCCCGCGACCGGCAATCTCTATGCGCTGCCGGGCAGCAACAGCGGCGGCAGCAACGCCGGCGGCGTGATCGGCGGCGGCCAGGTCGGCTACAACTATCAGTTCGGCAATTCCTTCCTGGTCGGCGTCGAGACCGACTTCCAGGGCGCCAGCATGCAGCTCGGGCGGCAACACGAACTATGCGCTGTATCCCGATCCGCTCGTCCCGGGCGGTTACCTCAACCCGTTGTCGCCCTCGGGCAACCCGGGCTTTGGGCTGAACTGGTTCGGCACGGTCCGCGGCCGTCTCGGCTTCCTGATCACGCCGACCATCCTGCTCTACGGCACGGGCGGCTTCGCTTATGGCGGCGTCTCGGGCGGCTACTCCAACTACAGCAACACGCGCACCGGCTGGACCGCCGGCGGCGGCGCCGAGTGGCTGTTCCTGCCGAACTGGTCGGCCAAGGTCGAGTATCTCTACACCGACCTCAGCAGCGGCGGCACGACCGGGACCTTCGGCTACAACTGGGGCTATCACACGCACCCGCAGTTCAACGTTGTTCGCGCCGGCGTCAACTATCACTTCAACTGGGGCGCTCCCGCTCCGGTCGTCGCGAAGTATTGATGATCGCGCGACCTCGCGTCGCCCAAAAATGAAAGAGCCCGGCCGCGAGGCCGGGCTCTCTTGTTTTGAAGGGGGCGTCGCCGCCCCGCCACGATCGATTAGTGGCCGACTTTTTCAACGACCGTGAGCAGCCCGTCCTTCTTGTGCTTTTTGCAGTATTCCCCAACCTTCTTGAAGTTGCGCTCAATATAGACGGATTGCACGATGTTGAGATTGCGGCCGGCGCTGAAATAGCCGCCCATCCACGCGGCGACGAGCGCCTTTGTATCCTCGTCGTATCCTGCGAACTCCTTGCAGGTAACCTGAGACATGTCGATCAGCACCTGCGAGGACGCCGGCGTCGCCGCAACGGCGACGAGAAGGCCGAAGAGACCAAAAATACGTTTCATGTGTCTTTCCTCGCTATGATCAGTTCTTGATGCCCAGGGCGTCGTAGAGGCCCCTCATGACCGATTTGTCCTTGTGAGACCCGCACCACGTCTTCACGTTGCCGATGTTCTTCTGGAAGGCGACCAGATCCACCTGCGTGCGACCGACTTTCTGATGAACCCAGCCGCTCATCCAGGCGGCGAAGACGGTCGACTGACCCTCAGGCAACGGCGAGGAACTCGCCGCACGTGATGCGACCCATGTCGATATCGACTTGCGCAGAAGCAAGCGATGGCGCGAGCGCCCCCGCCATGACGAAGGCGAACATCAAACGTTTCATCTAGGACCCCCTGATGGTTTGAAACAGGATTTACGATTGAACTTGCTGACACAAGCGCCAATCAATTTCAAGCAAAACGGACTGACTGACTTTGTCAACTTAATGGAACAGCATGTCAATTTGCTTTCCCGCGACCCCGGGCCTCTTGACGCCGTCCAATCGCGCAAGACTAAATGATCGAACATACGTGCCTGCCGCATGCACCGTTGCGCGCGCTGGAAACAAGATCACCGATGGAATTGAGGCAAGGAGGCCGTCCGATGCTCGCATTGCGCACGAAGTCGACGCACATTCATTCGTTCATTATGCGCGGAGGGTTGGCGGCGGCGTTTGTCATCTTCGCCTCTCACCCACTGGCCCTTGCGCAGACGAGCCCCGGCGGCGACGTGTATCGAATGCTGCAAAAGGATGTTGCGGACGACTTTGGCGGCGCCGAGAACACGTCTCATTCGCGGCGCGACGGCAAGAAAGTCGCTGACGCGACGAACGCTGCCGGCGTCATTCAGGGCGTCCCGGGCTCGCCCGGTGCGACCGTGACGATCAAAGGCGATCAATTGCCGGCGCCGCCCTTCAAATTCGACGGCAAGATCGAACGCAATGCTGCGCAATCGAAGCCCTACTGGCCGCCACGGATCGAACCGCCAAAGGGCGCGCCCAACGTCCTTTTGATTATGACGGATGATTTCGGGGTTCGGCGTGCCCAGCACATTTGGCGGGGTGATTCCAACGCCCGCGCTCGACCGCATCGCTCAAAACGGCTTGCGCTACACCAATTTCAATTCGACGGCGCTTTGCTCGCCCACGCGCGCGGCGCTCATCACCGGCCGCAACCACCATTCCGTCGGATTCGGCGTGATTTCCGAACAAGCGACCGGGTATCCCGGCTACAACAGCATCATTCCAGACGACAAGGCGACGATCGGCCGAATCCTCAAGGATAATGGCTATCGCACTTCATGGTTCGGCAAGGACCACAATACGCCGGCCTTCGAGGCGAGCCAGGACGGTCCTTTCGATCAATGGCCGATCGGCATGGGTTTTGAGTATTTTTACGGTTTTGTCGGCGGCGACGCCAACCAATGGCAACCCAATCTTTTCCGCAACACCACGCAGATCTATCCCTTTCTCGGCAAGCCCGGCTGGAACCTGACGACCGCCATGGCGGACGACGCCATTGCCTATATAAATCGCATCAACACCCTGGCGCCGGAACAACCCTTCTTCGTGTATTACGTGCCCGGCGGCACGCACGCGCCCCATCATCCCACCCCGGAGTGGGTCAGCAAGATCAGCGACCTGCATCTCTTCGACAAGGGCTGGAACGCGCTGCGTGACCAGATCTTCGAGAACCAGAAGAAACTCGGCGTCATTCCGCAGAACGCCAGGATGACGCCCTGGCCGCATGATCTGCTGAAGAACTGGGACGAGCTCTCGGCTGACGAGAAAAAGCTCTTCATCAAACAGGCGGAAATCTTCGCCGCCTATGCCGCTTACACCGACCATGAAATCGGCCGCGTCATTCAGGCCGTCGAGGACATGGGCAAGCTCGACAATACGCTGATCATCTACATCAACGGCGACAATGGCACGAGTTCGGAAGGGCAAATCAACGGAACGCCGAATGAGGTCGCCATGTTCAATGGCGTTCAGGTTCCGGTCGAGGATCAGCTCAAATATTTCTATGACGCCTGGGGCACGGATCAGACCTATCCACACATGGCGGTCGGGTGGGCCTGGGCCTTTGACACGCCCTTTTCCTGGACCAAGCAGATCGCCTCGCATTTTGGCGGCGTCCGCCAGGGCATGGCGATTTCCTGGCCAAAGGTCATCACCGACAAGGGCGGCGTGCGCAACCAGTTCCATCACATGATCGACATCGTTCCGACGATCCTGGAAGCGACGCA
>CAVQNJ010000025.1:0-90000 GCA_963713845.1 uncultured Alphaproteobacteria bacterium | reverse complement strand
CAACCAAACTCGGAAATAGCTGGTTCTCCGCGAAAGCTATTTAGGTAGCGCCTCGCATGAATTCTCCAGGGGGTAGAGCACTGGATGGGCTAGGGGGTCCCACAGACTTACCAAACCCAACCAAACTCCGAATACCTGGAAGAACTGTGCGGGAGACACACGGTGGGTGCTAACGTCCATCGTGGAGAGGGAAACAACCCAGACCAACAGCTAAGGCCCCTAATTCGTGGCTAAGTGGGAAAGGATGTGAGAATCCCAAAACAACCAGGAGGTTGGCTTAGAAGCAGCCATCCTTTAAAGAAAGCGTAACAGCTCACTGGTCTAAATAAGGGTTCTCGCGCCGAAGATGTAACGGGGCTCAAGCCACGAGCCGAAGCTTTGGGTTTGTCCGCAAGGACAAGCGGTAGCGGAGCGTTCCGTAGGCTGTTGAAGGGGCAGGCGTGAGCCGCCCTGGAGGCATCGGAAGTGCGAATGCTGACATGAGTAACGAGAAACACTGTGAAAGACAGTGTCGCCGAAAGTCCAAGGGTTCCTGCGTAAAGTTAATCTTCGCAGGGTTAGCCGGTCCCTAAGGCGAGGCCGAAAGGCGTAGTCGATGGGAATCACGTTAATATTCGTGAGCCAGCAGGTGGTGACGCGTTGCGAAAGTCGTCCGGACTTAATGGATTGTCTGGGCGGCCTGGCGGCGCCAGGAAATAGCCCCTGCATCAGACCGTACCCGAAACCGACACAGGTGGACTGGTAGAGCATACCAAGGCGCTTGAGAGAATGACGTTGAAGGAACTCGGCAATTTACCTCCGTAACTTCGGGATAAGGAGGCCTTCGGTTCGGGCAACCGGATCGGAGGGGCACAGACCAGGGGGTGGCAACTGTTTAACAAAAACACAGGGCTCTGCGAAATCGCAAGATGACGTATAGGGTCTGACGCCTGCCCGGTGCCGGAAGGTTAAGAGGAGAGGTGCAAGCCTTGAATTGAAGCCCCGGTAAACGGCGGCCGTAAATATAACGGTCCTAAGGTAGCGAAATTCCTTGTCGGGTAAGTTCCGACCTGCACGAATGGCGTAATGACTTCCCCGCTGTCTCCAACGTCAGCTCAGTGAAATTGAATTCCCCGTGAAGATGCGGGGTTCCTGCGGTCAGACGGAAAGACCCCGTGCACCTTTACTGTAACTTTGCATTGGCATTCGTGTCGGCATGTGTAGGATAGGTGGTAGGCTTTGAAGCATGGGCGCCAGCTCGTGTGGAGCCACCCTTGAAATACCACCCTTATCGTCATGGATGTCTAACCGCGCTCCGTCATCCGGGGCCGGGACAATGCATGGTAGGCAGTTTGACTGGGGCGGTCGCCTCCCAAAGAGTAACGGAGGCGCGCGATGGTGGGCTCAGAGCGGTCGGAAATCGCTCGTCGAGTGCAATGGCATAAGCCTGCCTGACTGCGAGACAGACAAGTCGAGCAGAGACGAAAGTCGGTCATAGTGATCCGGTGGTCCCTCGTGGAAGGGCCATCGCTCAACGGATAAAAGGTACGCCGGGGATAACAGGCTGATAACCCCCAAGAGTCCATATCGACGGGGTTGTTTGGCACCTCGATGTCGGCTCATCACATCCTGGGGCTGGAGAAGGTCCCAAGGGTTCGGCTGTTCGCCGATTAAAGTGGTACGTGAGCTGGGTTCAGAACGTCGTGAGACAGTTCGGTCCCTATCTGCCGTGGGTGTCGGAGAATTGAGAGGATTTGTCCCTAGTACGAGAGGACCGGGATGAACATACCTCTGGTGGACCTGTTGTGGCGCCAGCCGCAGTGCAGGGTAGCTATGTATGGACGGGATAACCGCTGAATGCATCTAAGCGGGAAACCCACCTCAAAACGAGTTCTCCCTCGAGAGCCGTGGAAGACGACCACGTTGATAGGCCGGGTGTGGAAGTGCGGCAACGCATGGAGCTGACCGGGTACTAATCGCTCGATTGGCTTGATCGCTCTCATTTATCAACGCCCATCCAATGGGCCAACCGAAAGACCAGCGCCAAAAAAAACCCGCGCCAATTTGCTTCGACAATGTGTTTCGCCGGCCTGGTGGCCTTCGGCGAAGCGATCAGACCCGATCCCATCCCGAACTCGGCCGTCAAACGCTTCCGCGCCAATGGTACTATGTCTCAAGACCTGGGAGAGTAGGTCGTCGCCAGGCCTGCCAAACACATCTTTCCTCTTCCCGAACCCCTTCGCGCCGATAAACCGGCGTCATCGTCTTGGCGCGGGGTGGAGCAGCCCGGTAGCTCGTCAGGCTCATAACCTGAAGGTCACAGGTTCAAATCCTGTCCCCGCATCCAAGAATTAGCAAAATCAAAATATAAATCATAATAACCGCAAGGATGACGAGCCCGCGATATCTAGGGCGCTGCTTGGTAGCCCGCGCGAGGCTCGCAGCCGCCTTTAACGCGCTCGATCCGAAAAGGCTGCAGACGACCCGTCAGTCTCAGCTCGATTTCTGAGCCGCCGAAGAACCGCTCTTCTGACGCAACTTTTGTCAGCAGGCATACTCAACGCGCTTGTCACACGCGCTCGAACGCCCGATGGGGTCTTTCTAAAAATTACCAAGTGTCAGTGATTACTTTTCAACAGGGCTTCGGCGCGTCGACGCGCCGTGAAGATTGCGCCCCTCAGATCAGAGAGCGAACGCTTGTTTGAGGAGAGAACGACCGCGTCGAAGGCCGCGGTCACGGCGCTCTCTTGCCAAGCGTCTAGGCGTCACTAGAATAATCTTGGTCGGCCGGCGGGGGAGAAAAATGGCGTGCCCGACAGATACGGCGTGAGGGGCTCTCTCTCCGCAAGGTCGCTCAAAGCGTGTCAGCGAAATCAGGGGCAGATCTGAAATCTGCCAGTATCGAAGTTCTAAGGAAAAGTCGAATGAAGATTTCTGCACGTAACGTGCTCGAGGGTACGGTTAAGGATGTGAAGAAGGGGACGACGACGGCGCATGTCACCATCGACGTCAAGGGGCTGACCGTTACGGCCTCGATCACCAATGAGTCTGCCGATGAACTCGGCCTGACGACTGGCGTTAAAGTCAAGGCGATCATCAAATCGTCTGACGTGATCGTCGCAGTAGACTGAAGCAAAGCTCGGAGGTTTCGCGAGGGCATGCGCAGATTTTCGACGGGAAAATATGGCCGGCGGCGGACCGGTGATCGTGTTTCTGCCTCATCAGATGTCAGTCGGCGGCGAGAATAACATTCTCAGGAGCAAAATGAGCCAGAACAGGGCTTTTCTCAGCGAGGCCTAACGCGTCGACCTCGCGCCTTGGAAGCACCGCGGTCATTGTCTTTCCCGAACCGATGTCGATCAGCAATTCACAATTGCGTTCGGCGTCTGTCCTGCGCGTCACGAAACCCGAAAACAGGTTTCGCGCGTCCTTAGGCGTTCGATCGGGCGCACTCAACTCGATGAAAGATGATTTCACCAAGGCCACGACATTCCGCCCTGGTTTGATCTCCAGGTCAACCGCAGCGTCATTCGTGATGATCGAATGAAGCGCGTGCTTGTCGGAAATCCGCAGCGTTACCTCCACGTCGACAGGCCATTTTTAATGGAGATGACCTCGGCGCGAAAAACGTTCCGCGCCGAGATACGCACAGTGACGCCCCAGAAGGGAATGTTCTCTTCGTTGTCGAACCCCTCCTGGGCGATCATGGAGGAAATGACCGACAGTCGCTCTTCCAGCCTGTGGAAGGTTTCAATCAGCTTTTTGCCTTCTTGCGTTAACTCCGCGCCGCCTCCGCTTTTCCCGCCCGCTTTCGTGACGAACGCGGGGCTCGGGAGCAAATTATTGATGGCCGCGACAGCGTCCCAGGCAGCCTTGTAACTAAATCCAATCGCCTTCGCGGCCTTTGAAATACTGCCATATTCAGCCACCGCTTCGAGCACCTTTATACGGTCGCGTCCGATCAGCAACTTCCCGTCGCTTCGAAGCGCCAGAAGGGCGTCGATCTTTCTCTTGGGGGGCATTCGGGCGAGCGTCCGTCTCAAAACGAAGATGCGTCAAGCACTCTGCCGTATTTTTCGTGCAAAGACAAAGCGCGCGTCAAATCGAGGTCAAGACCAAGTCGTTGAATTCACGTTGCTCGGGGGAAAAGCGCTGCGTGTCCAGTGGTTGAGGCTCGCGCACCTCGGGTCTCGCCGTCATTGCCTTCGTAGGCGAGCATTGAACCAGTGTACGACAGGCGCCTTCCTGTGTGATCGGGAGATGTCAGGGTCCCCCGGCGGCGCGATAGGCAAGCGTCGGGGCGGCGCACCTAAATCTGAGCTGGCCAAAACAACTATATTCGAACAATATATAGCCGCCATGAGTTCATGCGATGGACTTTCGGGAGGCCGGCGAACCAGTTTCGCACTCCCTGAACCCAACCCGCGAAGGTGTGATGCTCAACTCCAAATCCTGCTTTTTGATCGCGCCGGCCAAATGGCTTGCTTTAGTCTGGTGCGCGCAAGCGATTGCTTCTCGTGGGAAAGGACATGAGCTCGCGCGGGTCGTGGACTTCGCCGCAGCGAGCGCTAAGTCGGCGTCTGGCGCAATTTCAGAGGCCTGGAACGTCGCGACGGGCAAGGAAGTCTCGACTTCCTATGGCTCCTCCGCGTCGCGCGCTCGGCAAATTGATTATGGAGCGGGGGCCGACACGTTCATGAAGGTTGATCGAGTGAGCAGGAGCGCCAATTGTTAACTCTCTCGCCTGCGGAGTGGACCGCAATCTGGCTTTCATTGAAAATTGCGACCGTTGCAACATTCGCGAGCCTTCCCATTGGAATTTTCACCGCCTATGCGCTCGCGCGCTGGCAATTTCCAGGAAAGATGATCGTTAATGGCCTCGTGCATTTGCCACTTGTCCTGCCTCCGGTCGTCACTGGATTCATGCTGCTGCTACTGCTCGGCCGCAAGGGACTGCTCGGATCTTATCTCGCCGAGATTGGAATTATATTTTCCTTCAGATGGACTGGCGCTGCGGTCGCATGCGCAGTGATGGGCTTCCCGCTCATGGTGCGCGCCATGCGGCTATCCTTCGCATCTATCGATCGACGCCTCGAACTTGCGTCAGAAACTCTGGGCGCAAATAGACTCTGGACGTTCTTTATGATCACGCTCCCCCTTGCCGTGCCAGGGGTGATCGTCGGGGCTATCCTTGCTTTCGCGAAGGCGCTTGGCGAGTTCGGCGCGACCATTACTTTCGTCTCCAACATTCCAGGCGAAACTCAAACTATTTCAGCCGCGATCTATACTTACACGCAGGTTCCCGGAGGGGACGAAAGCGCCTTGCGGTTGACGCTTGTCGCCGTTGTCATCGCGCTTTCCGCGCTCGTGGCCTCCGAGATCGTTCAGTGGCGCGCGGAAAAGCGCATCGGGAGCGTCGAATGATCGACGTCAACGTAAAACATTCGTTTGGCGCTTTCTCGCTCGACGTCGCCTTCAAAAACGAAACCGGCGTCACGGCGCTCTTTGGTCAGTCCGGTTCCGGGAAGTCTGTCACGCTCAACATCATCGCCGGGCTCATGCGCCCTGATTCCGGCTATGTGCGGCTTGATGGCGAGCCTCTCGTCGACACCTACGCCGGCGTCTTCGTCCCGGTGTCACGGCGGCGGATTGGGCTCGTGTTCCAGGATTCGCATCTCTTCCCCCATTTGAGCGTCAGACAAAATCTTCTCTACGGGCGCTGGTTCGCGCCGCGAGACGCAAAACGAATCGACTTCGACGCCGTTGTCGACACGCTCGGTATTGGCAAGCTTCTCTCCCGACCGCCTGCGCGGCTTTCTGGCGGCGAACGCCAGCGCGTCGCGATTGGGCGGGCCCTGCTGTCTTGTCCCAAACTGCTGCTTTTCGACGAGCCGCTGGCGGCTCTCGACACGCAGCGTAAACTTGAAATCTTGCCGCTCATCGAGCGTGTCCGGGATGAATTCAGGGTTCCTATCGTATATGTCTCCCACGCGGTAGAGGAGGTCGTGCGCCTGGCGCACTGCGTCGTGATCATCAACTCTGGCAACGTTAAATTCGTCGGCGATCCTCAGGACGCTTTCAATCGGCTCGCGACGACGCCCGCCGAAAACCGCTTCGAGCTTTCATCTGTCCTGACAGGCCGCGTGGACGCGCGGTCGGGGGTTCACGGTCTTACGCCGCTTAGCCATCCGGCTGGCACGATCTGGGTCGCGGGACCGGTCGGCGCGCCGGGGAACGAGGCGCGTGTGGTCGTCAAGGCCACGGATGTCATTTTGTCGCTTATGCCGCCGCGGGATCTCAGCGCTCGAAGCGTCTTGTCGGGAACTGTCACGAGCGTGAAGGGCGACGGCGCTCTGGCGACGGTCGAAATACAATTGACGCAGGATAATTATCTCCTTTCGACGATAACGCGTGGGGCTCTGGAAGATCTGTCGTTGAAGGTCGGCTCGACCGTCTTCGCGCTCTTCAAATCGGCGGCGTTGGATGAGCGGTCGATCGGCGTCTCAGAGACTGCGCCTCCATATTAGCCTGCGGTTTCGAGCTTCAGCTTGGGAATGACGGTCTCGCAACCAGGCATTAGTTCAGCACCGATGTCAGTGACGTCGTCAGATCCCCGGTTTCGCGCCTCCTTTCCTGGCTAATTGCTGAGCTAACATTTGCGCGACGGCTGAAGGCGATTGGAAAAATCTTCCGGGCGTCATGCATTTGTCATTACGTTTCCCCATCGTTGCCGAACTGCCCTTTCATGAGCGTCAGCCCCCGATGAAACGCCTTTTCCTCGCCGCCTTGATCGCTACCTGCGCGCTCTCGATCACGGGCGCTCTCTCGCTTGATCTTGAGCTGCTCCCTTACAAGCCGGTTAACGCGTTGTCTGGAACGCTGAAATCCGTTGGCTCCGACACGATGCTTCACGAAATGGAGCTCTGGGCCGAAGGCTTTAAAGGCTTCTACCCGAATGCAACGATCGTCATCGAAGGTAAGGGATCAAATACGGCCCCGCCGGCGCTGCTCTCCGGTCAATCGCAGTTGGGGCCCATGTCGCGGCAAATGACGCCGGATGAAATCGCCGCTTTCGAGACGAAATACGGTTATAAGCCGACCGGCGTCCTCGTGGCCGTCGATGCGCTGGCCATCTATGTCCACAAGGACAATCCGATTGCCTGTCTCACAATGGAGCAGTTGGAAAGAGCCTTCGGCGCCGATCCGAAAAGTCAGGGCGGAAAGAGCGCCCATACATGGGGCGATCTCGGCGCAACCGGGGAGTGGGCGACGAAGCCGATCACCATGGTCGGACGCAATACGCTTTCGGGCACGAACAAGTTCTTCAAGCAGAACGTGCTCGGGGGCGGCGACTTCAAGGACTCTGTACAGCAGCAGGAAGGTTCGGAAGCCGTGGTGAAAGCGGTTGCGGAAGGCGTCGCGGCGATCGGCTATTCCGGCATCGGTTACAAAACGGAGGCGGTGCGCGTGGTCTCGATCGCTGCGGCCGGCGGCAA
Organism: uncultured Alphaproteobacteria bacterium; assembly: GCA_963713845.1. GTDB lineage: Bacteria > Pseudomonadota > Alphaproteobacteria > Rhizobiales > Beijerinckiaceae > Methylocystis. The sequence continues at coordinate 82,525 of CAVQNJ010000025.1, read as the reverse complement.
AAAATGCGTCGATCCTTCGTTCGACAACACTTACTCCCGGAAATACCCGCTTGCACGTGGCCTCTATGTTTATCTGCTGAAAGACCCCAAGGGGCAGATGGACACGCTGAGCGCCGAATTCGTGAAATATGTCCTTTCACGAGACGGCCAGGCGCAGGCCAAGAAGGGCGGCTATTACCCCATCACGCACAACATTCGCGAGCACGAACTCACGCGCCTGGGTCTTCTTGCCTCGGCGCAGTGAGTGGTCGGGCGCTCGTGACGACAGGCAATTTCCAAGATCTCTGATCGCGGCAATATGAACGACGTTGCGTCGATCCGGGCCGCGATCGCGCCGCCCGGGCGCGCGTTTGTGAACATGATTGAGCGTGTGGTGAAGGTTGTGTTCGCGACGTCGACCTGACCCCAGCTCGCGCGCGCATTCAGCAAGGCGAGTCCGCAAACCTCCTCCAGATGGATCATTCCGCGCAGAAATTTTTCATTTATTTCCGATGGGTTAATGCGCCCGGATCGCAAACTGTTGCCGAGGCGCAACACGAGCCGAGAAACGTGCGAACTCGATCCAATAACCGATTTTACCGCTCACAACTGCGCGGCGATATCGGTTATACCGGTGCTTCCGGATTGATATTCGGACGCTTGTCCGGGCGGCTCAACTCCCCCGGTTTTACGAGGGATTGCTGGAGGTTTGATGATGAAGAAAACTCTTTTGCTCGCGGCCGTCGCGCTGGCCGCCCTGAGCGTCGGCTCCGCCTTCGCGGCCGACCTTCCGTCGCGCAAGGAAGCGCCGGTTTACGTTCCCCCGCCGCCTCCGCCCCCGCTGTGGACCGGCTTTTACGTCGGCGTGAACATTGGCGGCGGCTGGTCGGCCAACACGATCAACCCCAACAGCACGGCGCTCTATGTGAGCCCCGCGACCGGCAATCTCTATGCGCTGCCGGGCAGCAACAGCGGCGGCAGCAACGCCGGCGGCGTGATCGGCGGCGGCCAGGTCGGCTACAACTATCAGTTCGGCAATTCCTTCCTGGTCGGCGTCGAGACCGACTTCCAGGGCGCCAGCATGCACTCGGGCGGCAACACGAACTATGCGCTGTATCCCGATCCGCTCGTCCCGGGCGGTTACCTCAACCCGTTGTCGCCCTCGGGCAACCCGGGCTTTGGGCTGAACTGGTTCGGCACGGTCCGCGGCCGTCTCGGCTTCCTGATCACGCCGACCATCCTGCTCTACGGCACGGGCGGCTTCGCTTATGGCGGCGTCTCGGGCGGCTACTCCAACTACAGCAACACGCGCACCGGCTGGACCGCCGGCGGCGGCGCCGAGTGGCTGTTCCTGCCGAACTGGTCGGCCAAGGTCGAGTATCTCTACACCGACCTCAGCAGCGGCGGCACGACCGGGACCTTCGGCTACAACTGGGGCTATCACACGCACCCGCAGTTCAACGTTGTTCGCGCCGGCGTCAACTATCACTTCAACTGGGGCGCTCCCGCTCCGGTCGTCGCGAAGTATTGATGATCGCGGCGACCTCGCGTCGCCTAAAAATGAAAGAGCCCGGCCGCGAGGCCGGGCTCTTTTGTTTGAGTGGCGTTCTGGTGCGCGATTTCGAATCAGCTCGCAATGCATTGGCGCCAAATCCCAATGGATGCAGGCAAATGTGTTGCCTCGCGCCGCAATCGATCGGGCGATGTTCACGACCGAATCCAAACTGTCTTGCTTTGTCACCCTGGAGGACGTGTACAATTCCATGGGTGTTGAAAGTCGCGCTTTTGGCGCTCATCGCTCGCATTCCCGCCGTTTCAGGGCGGCGTGGGAAGGACCGCAAAGAAGGTCAAATTCGTTTGCGCCGTGGAGAATAGATCTAGCCCGCGCCATGAGTTCCATAACGCGGCTCAGTCGATCGAGCTGATCGTCGACGCGAAAAAGCGCGGACTGGCCAAGCTGGTCAAGGCCGGCATGACGAAACTTGACGACCTCGAGTCAGCGATCCGCTCCTATGAGCCAGCGCCCGAGGAAGCGGAGAAGCACGCCAATTACCTGAAACTCATAAGCGAGCTCCGAGGGGGCTAATCGTTCTCCGCGACAATGCGCCTGACGCAGTCCGTCAAGGATACGCGCCACGAGGGCAGACGCAGACCAAAGCATGTCGCGAGTTTGCGCGTGTCCATCCGCGCATTGACAAGGCGCGGCGCCAATGTCGGAAATTCGGCGCTTGAAACGCGCGTGACCCGCACGGGCGGTCGGCCATACTGTTCGGCGAGCGCGAGGGCTGCTTCGGCGAGATCCGCCCAGCTTGCGTCGTCCGGGCTTGCAAGATGGAAGAGCCCACGCAAGTCCGGCGAAGCATCCTGCGCCAAACGACGGGCCGATACGATCAGCGCATCAGCAACGTCGCATGCATTTGTCGGATTGCCGAATTGGTCGTTCACGACAGCAATGTCCGAGCGCGTCTTTCCGCGGTCGAGCATTGCTGTCACGAAATTATCGCCGAACGGACTGTAAACCCAGCTCAGGCGCAGGATTGCGTGATTGTCGTGGACGGCGGCGATTCTTCTCTCTCCCTCGAGCTTCGAACGCCCATAGGCGCCGGTTGGCCGAGGCTCGTCGTCTTCCCGATAGGGACGTCCGAGTGCGCCATCAAAGACATAATCCGTCGAAAGGTGGAGAAGGGGGACTTTGAGGGCCGCAGCCGCCTCCGCGACATGGGCCGCGCCCTCGCCATTGATCCGCAACGCGACCTCAGCTTCGTGCTCTGCTCTATCAACCGCGGTATACGCAGCTGCGTTGATTATCGCATCGCAACGCGCGTGCCGAAGGTTCGCCAATACAGCGTTGCGACGGGCCAGATCCAGTTGGGGACGTCCAAGCGCGGTTATCTCCACATCCTTCGGCGCACGCTCAATGAGCGCGCGCGCGACCTGCCCCTTAAGACCCGTGACGGCGAGACGAAAGGTCATGAGAACGCGTCTCCGTGCTGTCGTCTTTTGAATATCGCCTTGCGCCGGGCGAGGGCAAGCGCGTTTGGGAATCAGTCGCGGCAGGATCTCGTCTCAGGAGGAGGCGCCGCCGCTGAGGATTGCCAATGCGGCGCTTGCGGGCGAGGCGTTCGCCGAGCTCGAATTATTCGCGTCATACATCGCAGAGAAGCGCGTCAGAAATCGCTGCAGCTTCGCTGGATCCTGGAAGTCCGCCGGGTTCAGTTGCTTCGAAAGAATATTATATTGAGTGTCAATCGGTTGCGCGGATGTCATCGGCGAGATGCTGAGCGCGGTCTGAACGACCGTCAGCAGGTCCTTGTCGGCAAGGATTCCATACAAGCTTGTGACGCTGGGCGCTACGCGTTGGAAATAGAGCGCGAGCTGGACGCCAGGGTTCTGCTGTCCCTGATCGGTTTCGAGAGCGACTTGTGCGTATCGGGAGACGACATCCGAGACAAGCCCGGGAGCAGCGGTCGTATTCGCGCCATTGCCCGCGAAATCGAACGCCTTGGCGAGGGCGAGGATGCGATTGTTTTGAAGCGTATGCGCCAGAGACTGACTATTCGAGACGCCCTCGTCGAGAACTTTTTTGATAAGGCCTTTGGCGTAGGTCATGTCGGAAAGCCCGAAGGCGGACATGGCGTAATTGAACAAGCGCGGATTGTCGATGAGCTCTTCGGCTGACTTGACCTTGCCGATATTCGCCTGGAAATAATTCGTTTGAACCGTGGCTTCCGGCGTTTTCGCCGCAATGCTTCGCCACTTGTCGATATTCGCGGAGATGAGGAGATACGAGTTGATGGTCGACATGCACAGGCTCCGATCCCAACGGATCGAACGCGTCGACCCTGTCGGTCGAGCATGCCGGCTTAGCATTGCCCCAGCCTTGCACCTGCGTTTTTCAGGCCCGCCAGCGCGGCGTCGTCACGTGGTGGCGGAGGGGGCGGGATTCGAACCCGCGATACGGTTTCCCGCATACACACTTTCCAGGCGTGCGCCTTCAACCACTCGGCCACCCCTCCGTCGTGGCGCGCAATATATTCATGACGACGCAGAAGGCAAATTGTCCTGGAAAGAATGACCGGACTCTCGGCGCCGACGCTTGGGTAGGGGCGCACACAATCTTCCTGCGCGCTTGATCACACGCGGCCGCGCATGCTATTTGCCGCTCGCCACGACTTTCGGGCTCAAGGGCCCGGAGTTCGCGTCACGGAGAGGTGGCTGAGTGGTTGAAAGCACCGCACTCGAAATGCGGCATACGGGCAACTGTATCGGGGGTTCGAATCCCTCCCTCTCCGCCAAAAATAACTAATTGATTTATCAGGTAAAAAATTGAATGCAGAGTCGCCCCGCTTCGGGCCCTAAAGCGCTCGCGCGCTAGTAAAGGGCCACTCGTTCAGCGGTTTTTAGGCTGAAAACCGGGCGGCGCATGGTCCCAGGGGTAGCCTTTGGCCGCCTTGTCATAGGCAAAGCGATAGAGCGCCCGCATGAAGCCCTGGTCGAACTCCTCGGGATGAGGCGCCTGGAAGTCCTCGCCGACATAAGCGAGGTTGAATGACGCGCCCGCGCGCTGGGTGACGAGATACATGCGATAAAGATCGCCAACGCCATTGTAGTTGATCATCGTCGACACCGCTTTTTCCGCGATGGGCAGCGTCGTTCTTTCGACGTCGCTCCATTGCGTCGTCAGCCGCGAGTTGCGGATGACATAGGCGACGACCGATTTGCGCTGATATCCCGAGCGTTTGAGCGCGTCATGGGTATTGAGCGATGGCGGAACGAGAAAGGCCTGGCTCACAGCGCCGCCGTCGACGTGCATTTCCTGGTAAGGCTTGCCGTTAGCCTCCACGTCGAAAAATACTGGCGGAAAGGCCGCCGGAATGGACGCCGAGGCAAGGAGAATGTGACGAATCAGATCGGGTGCGCGAGGATTCCCGCTCGACGCGATGGCGCCAATGTTCCATATCGCCGGGCGTCCGGCGTCCAGATCCGTCGTCTGGATCAGGAGCAGGCGGCCTTTGCCATATTCCTCAGCGATGCGTGCGATCAAGCGCTCGTCAACGAAATGCGTAATGGTCTGGAAGAGCGGCGCCGTGTCGGAAAGCGCGTCGTCTGCGAGCGCCGCATAGGGCAGGAATTGCTTCTCATAGACATGGGACGGGCTGATGTTCGTGTAGACATTCGTTAGCTCGCTGTCGAATTCCGAGCCGAGGAAGGCGAAGGGCGCGATCAGCGCGCCTGTGCTTACGCCGGTGACCAGCTTGAATTTCGGCCGGTCGCCATGCGCGGTCCATCCGCTGAGAAGCCCCGCGCCGAAGGCGCCGTTGTCGCCGCCGCCCGAGAGCGACAGAAGATAGGCCGGCGGCAGCGCACCGCCGCGCGGAACGCCGGCAGCTTTCGCTTCAAGTTCGAGCGCGCGTTCCTGCTCGGCCATCATGAGGGCAGGGTCATCGATGAAAAAGCGGGCGTTGTGCAGCCCGAGAACGCGGGTGTTTGACCGCTCTGCGATCGGCACGACCGCCCGAGGCGAGAGCGAGCTGCAAGCGCAGAGGAGCAGCGCGAAGGCAGTAAGGAGGCCGAGTCCGCAGAGGGGCCTCGAGGCCGGGGCAGTCGACGTGTTACGCATTTACGCTCATTCCTTCGGGCGAAACGCTCAAGCGTGGAACAAGTTGGGATCGTGTTCTCGAGGAAGTCATCGTGTCAACGAAACTTCCCTTGCATCGGCAACATTTACTGCCGTTCTTCTCGTTCTGACGACAATCTCCCGCGGGCGACAACTTTTGCGGCCGATGAAATAGAAAGGCCCGACGAAACCGCCGGGCCCTTCCTCATTCATGAGGCGGAGGGCGCCGAAACTTCGACGCCTCCCGGGATCAATACTTCGCGACGACCGGAGCGGGAGCGCCCCAGTTGAAGTGATAGTTGACGCCGGCGCGAACAACGTTGAACTGCGGGTGCGTGTGATAGCCCCAGTTGTAGCCGAAGGTCCCGGTCGTGCCGCCGCTGCTGAGGTCGGTGTAGAGATACTCGACCTTGGCCGACCAGTTCGGCAGGAACAGCCACTCGGCGCCGCCGCCGGCGGTCCAGCCGGTGCGCGTGTTGCTGTAGTTGGAGTAGCCGCCCGAGACGCCGCCATAAGCGAAGCCGCCCGTGCCGTAGAGCAGGATGGTCGGCGTGATCAGGAAGCCGAGACGGCCGCGGACCGTGCCGAACCAGTTCAGCCCAAAGCCCGGGTTGCCCGAGGGCGACAACGGGTTGAGGTAACCGCCCGGGACGAGCGGATCGGGATACAGCGCATAGTTCGTGTTGCCGCCCGAGCGCATGCTGGCGCCCTGGAAGTCGGTCTCGACGCCGACCAGGAAGGAATTGCCGAACTGATAGTTGTAGCCGACCTGGCCGCCGCCGATCACGCCGCCGGCGTTGCTGCCGCCGCTGTTGCTGCCCGGCAGCGCATAGAGATTGCCGGTCGCGGGGCTCACATAGAGCGCCGTGCTGTTGGGGTTGATCGTGTTGGCCGACCAGCCGCCGCCAATGTTCACGCCGACGTAAAAGCCGGTCCACAGCGGGGGCGGAGGCGGCGGGGGAACATAGGCGGGAGGCGCCTTACGCGAGGGGAGGTCGGCCGCGAAGGCGCCGCCGACGCTCAGGGCGACCATCGAGGCCGCCGCGAGAAAGGAGAGCTTCTTCATCATGGGTTCCTTGTATAACGCTTTTCGAGTGCTTGAGGGGTGCTGGGGTCCGCAGAGCATTCATTCCACGGCTCGGAAGGTAACAGGCTCTACGGGAGCCAAATCGACAAATAACGCCAAGATGCTGGCTTTCGAAGCCAAATTCTGGCGTATGGACGCGATTCGCCGCGGGTGTCGCTTTTTTGCAACAACCGGCAACGGGATAATTGAGCTGTTTGGTCAGAGTTCTCTGCGCCAGCGGGCGGGCGTTTTTCCCGTGAAGTGCTTGAAAGCGCGTATGAAAGCCGTCGCGTCAGAATAGCCCAGAGCCGTTGCGATTTCCGCCAGGCTCTTGTCGGTCCGCAAGAATCTCTGCGCCGTTTCAAATCGGACAAGTTGCGCCAGTTCCGAGAATGTGGCGCCCTCTTCGGCCAAGCGGCGCGCGAGCGTGCGGGTGCTGATCCCCAGCGCCACCGCCGCGCGGTCCGGGGTCAGCGGCGCGCCGAGAACCTGGCCGCGCAATATGTTGCTGACGTCTTCCCTGAAGCTTCGCGAGGTGGAACTCCATCGCTTGTTCCAGGAAAGGTATCAGTATCTTATGCAGATTTTCGTCACGTCCCGCGACGGGTCGGTCGAGGTCCTTTTCGTCGAAGATCAGGCAGGACGCCTCCGCTTCGAACCGCAGTGGCGCATTGAAAAACCTTGAATACAGATTGGCGTTTTTCGGGCGGCGCGCGGGTCAGGCAGACTTCCGCGGGCGCCCACTGCGTGCCGCATACGCTGCGCAAGATATTGCAACTGATGGCGATTGCCGCGTCGTCGATCTGATCTACCGCGTCGACGCCAGGCGCGGCGATGACCCAGGTCAGCGACGCAAAGCCCTTCGACGCGTTGAGACTGACCCTGCCGCCGGTGTCGCTCAGTCGGAGAGAATTGACGATCGTCTCAAGCGCTTCACGGACAGTCGGCGCGTTCGCCGCGACGTAGCCGCTCAGCCCGAGCACGGCAGCCGATTGCCGCATGCCCGCGCGCAGGCCAAACTCCTCGCACGAGGTGGCGCTCACGCACGCATTAAGCAGGCGTCCCAAAGACGCATAGCTGATTAACTGCTCATGATTCGAAAAAAGACTTGGCTCCAGTCCAGCTTGCGCCAAAACCCCTGAGACATCCGCTCCCAGTTCGGCGAGCACCTCAGGAACCGCGGAGAGGTTTCTCACCTTTACGGTTCCCGTGGCGCCCTTGCCCGGCCTCGCTCGCATGTCCATCAGTCGTTCTCAGACAAAGGATCGGTCAAAAAAGCGCCTCGCTACCGAACGCTCGAGGTTGAGGGCCCGGTCTCCGCGGGGCATCGTTTGCCGTCCAACTTGTTCGTCCATAGCGTCGCTGAAACTAGTTCGGCCGGTCCCCTCGTCCATGTCCGGACGAGGCGCAACCTTAGAGGGAAATCTATCGAATGACACCCTCTTGAACCGAAACTGCCACATTTTCCAAAATAAGTCCAAGCTTTAGCTAAAACAAGCGTGAAGCGCTGATGGAGAGAAGTCGCGCTGTTTCGGCCGCGGCCGTCGCCGCTGCGAAATATTGCGGGCGCCTTAAGCGAGACATGTGGACGCGTTGGCGCCCGTGTCCTAGTTTCAGCCGGTCTTTCGCATTTCCTCACGAGAATCACAGAATGGGTCGGACGCGTCCCCGCGCTAATCCCCTCTATACGCTCCTCCTCCTGGCGGCGGCCGCCGTCATTGCCTCCGCGCGTGCGCAGGACGGCCCTCCGGCGCCGAGCGTCACCGTGGCCCGTCCCTACGCCGAAACCGTTCCGCGATGGGATGAATTCACGGGTCGTTTCGTGGCCTTGCAGCATGTGGAGGTGCGCCCGCGCGTCTCCGGCGCGATCGAGAAGATCAATTTCCAGGACGGTCAGATCGTCAAAGCGGGGGACCCGCTTTTCAACATCGATCCGCGGCCGTACCAAATCGCGGTGGAGAGCGCGCGCGCCGACGTCGCGCGTATGCAGGCGCAGACCGCCATGCTGTCGAAGGACGTCGTCCGCGGCGAGACGCTCGTGGTGGGCGGCTCCATCACCCGGCGTGATCTCGATCAACGACGCGGCGGCTCGGACTTGGCGCGCGCGCAGCTCCTGGGCGCGGAGGCGGCGCTTCGCAATGCCGAACTCAATCTCGAGTGGACGCAGGTGCGCGCGCCGATCTCGGGTCGAGTCTCCGATCGACGCGTCGATGTCGGCAATCTCGTGCAAGCCGGAACGACGTTGCTGACAACGATTGTCACCCTCGATCCGATACGCTTCGAATTCGACGTGTCCGAAACGGATTTCCTTCATTACGCCCGAGCGGGCGCCGGAACGCGGAAACCGTCGACGATCAAAGCTTACGTCCGGCTGGCCGACGAAACCGACTGGCCGCGCGCAGGAAGCATCGACTTCTTCGACAACCAGTTCAATTCACGCTCGGGCACGATCCGGGCGCGCGCCCTTCTCGACAACAAGGACGCCCTGCTCACGCCCGGAGGCTTTGGCCGCGTGCGGATCAATGGCGGCGACCTTCCCGCGCTTCTCATACCCGACGCCTCGATCGCATCCGACCAGACCAGCAAGATCGCCTTCGTCGTGACGCCTGATCACAAGGTCGTGGCCAAGTCCATTACGCTCGGGGCCTTGCACAAGGGCTTGCGGGTCGTGCTGTCGGGCCTCGATCCCAGCGATCTCGTCATCATCGCCGGCCTCGCCAATCCGATGGTCCGGCCGGGAACTGTCGTCGTCCCGACGGACGGGGTGATCGCTCCCCTCGCCAATTAGTCGAAAGAACGCATGCGCTTTCCGCATTTCTTCATCGAACGGCCGATTTTCGCCGGCGTCCTGTCGGTGCTCCTTGTCATCGCGGGCCTTATCGCGCAGCGTTCCCTTCCTGTCTCCGAATATCCTGACATCGCGCCGCCGACGGTCATGATCACGGCGACCTATCCCGGCGCCTCGGCCGAGGTCATCGCCCAGACGGTCGCTTCGCCGATTGAGCAGGAAGTCAACGGCGTCGATGACATGCTCTACATCGCGTCGCAATCGACCGGCGATGGCCTGCTGACCATCAACGTCGTTTTCAAGACCGGCGTGAATATCGATCTCGCCCAGGTGCTGGTGCAAAATCGCGTGGCGATCGCGACGCCGCGGCTGCCCGAGGAAGTTCAGCGCTTCGGCGTCGTGGTGAAAAAGTCGTCGCCAGATCTCATGCTCGTCGTGCATTTGCGCTCGCCGGACGGATCGCGCAGCCAGCAATATATTTCCAATTACGCGACGCTCTACGTGAAAGACGTGCTCGCCCGCCTCGAGGGCGTGGGCGACGTACAGGTTTTCGGCGCGCGCGATTATTCCATGCGCGTCTGGCTCGATCCGGACAAAGTCGCGGCGCGCGGCATGACGGCGGGCGAAGTCATCGTCGCCTTGCGCGCCGCCAATCTTCAGGTCGCGGCCGGCGCCATAAATCAGCCGCCGGCGGCCTCTCAAGGGGCCTTTCAGCTTTCCGTGCGCACGCTCGGCCGCCTCTCCGATCCGGCGCAATTCGCCGACATCGTGCTGCGCGCCGATCCCGACGGGCAGGTGCGTCTGCGCGATGTGGCGCGGGTCGAGATCGGCGCCCAGGATTATACGGTCAACGCCTATCTCGATCGCGATCCGGCAACCGCGATCGTGATTTTCCAGAAGCCCGGCTCCAATGCGCTCGCGACCTCGGCGGCGATCGAGGCGGCGATGGTCGACGCGCGCAGGCAGTTCCCGTCCGGGCTCGATTATTCGATCGTCTATAACCCGACCGAATTCATTCAGCAGTCGGTGGACGAGGTCGTGCGCACGCTGGCCGAGGCGGTCGTGCTGGTCGTCCTCGTCGTCATCCTGTTTTTGCAAACCTGGCGCGCGGCAATCATTCCGGTCGTGGCTATTCCCGTATCGCTCATCGGCAGCTTCGCCGTGATGAAGCTCGTCGGATTGACCTTCAATACCTTGTCGCTTTTCGGCCTCGTGCTCGCCATCGGCATCGTCGTGGACGACGCCATCGTGGTCGTCGAAAACGTCGAGCGCTACCTCGATATGGGAATGACGCCAAAGGAAGCGGCGCATAAAACGATGGACGAAGTCGGCGGCGCGCTGATCGCCATCGCGCTCGTGCTTTGCGCGGTCTTTATCCCGGTCGCCTATATCACGGGCCTGCAAGGCGCCTTCTACAAGCAGTTCGCCATCACGATCGCGTCGGCGACGCTCATTTCGGCATTTGTGTCGCTCACGCTTTCGCCGGCGCTCGCCGCCATCCTGCTCAAGCCGCGCAGCGAGGAAAAACATGAGCGAAATCGCCGGTTCGCGGCGCTCACGCGGCCGGTGCGCGCCTTCTTCGACTGGTTCAACCGTTTCTTCGAGCAGTTGTCGTCGCGCTACGGCGTGCTCACCGCCCGGCTGGTTCGCGCGGGCTTCGTTGCGCTTCTCGTCTATGGCGCCTTGATTGGCCTTGCGCTGGAACTCTTGCGACGCACGCCGACGGGCCTGGTGCCCACGCTCGATCGCGGTTATCTCATCGCAGCGTTTCAATTGCCGCCCGGCGCCTCCCTGGATCGCACCGACGCCGTGATGCGCGCCGCATCGAACACGATTCTTTCGCGCCCCGGCGTGCAATCGAGCGTCGTGTTCACAGGTTTCGACGGCGCCACATTTTCAAACGCGCCAAACGCGGGCGTGATCTTCGTCACGTTGAGGTCCTTTGCGGAACGGCACAAGGCAGGTCTGACGGCAACCAGTATCCGCGACGATTTGCGAGCGGCTTTGTCGCCCATCAAGGACGCCTTCGTTTTCGTCCTCGAGCCGCCCGCTGTGCCCGGCATCGGCACCGGCGGCGGTCTGAAAGGCTATGTGCAGGATCGCGGCGGAGTTGGTCTGCCGGCGCTCGAAGGAGCCGCCTGGGCTCTGGCGGGGCCAGCCATGCATATGCCCGGCGTCGCGCAGGCATTCACTTTGTTCAACACGCGAACGCCGCAGATCTTCGCGGATATCGATCGCACGAAGGCGGAGATGATCGGCGTGCCGATCTCGCGAGTCTTCGAAACCATGTCTGTCTACCTTGGCTCCGTCTTCGTCAACGACTTCAACATCCTCGGCCGCACGTACCGAGTCATGGCGCAGGCGGACAATCCCAAAAGACTGACCATGCGTGATCTGTCTCAGCTCAAGACGCGCAGCGCCGCCGGCGAAATGACGCCGCTCGGCGCCATCGCCACCTTTCGGGATACGACAGGCGCGTTCCGTGTCCCGCGCTATAATCTTTACCCGGCGGCGGAAGTGCAGATCGATTTGCAGCGGGGAGTTCTTCGGGTCAGGGCATCGCCATGATCGAGTCGTTGGCGAAGCAGGCTCTGCCGCAGGGCTTCGCGTTCGAGTGGACGGAGATTGCGCTGCAGGAGAAGCTCGCGGGCAATACAGCCATGCTCGCCTTCGGCCTTGCGGTCGCCTTCGTCTTCTTGCTCCTCGCCGCGCTCTACGAGAGCATATTCTTGCCGCTCGCCGTCATTCTCATCGTGCCCATGTGCGTCCTCGCCGCGATGACCGGCGTTACGCTGCGCGGTCTCGATCGCAATATTCTCGTCGAGATCGGTCTCGTGGTGCTGATCGGCCTCGCCGCGAAAAACGCCATTCTCATCGTCGAATTCGCGCGACAAGGCGAGGAAGAGGGGAAGGATCGCTATGCTGCGGCGGTCGAGGCGGCGCGCACGCGCCTGCGTCCGATCCTGATGACGTCTCTGGCCTTTATTCTGGGCGTCCTGCCGCTCGCGGTCTCGCACGGCGCGGGCGCCGAGATGCGCCAGTCTCTCGGGGTCGCCGTGTTCAGCGGCATGATCGGCGTCACGATTTTCGGGCTCGCCTTTACCCCGATCTTTTACGTGCTCTCACGCGCACGGGCGCATTACTCCTGGCGCCGGTGAGCAGACGCACCGCATTGTCAGCTCGCGGGGTTGTGCGGGGGGAATGAAAAGGCGAAAGTCGCCCCGCCGCGCTAAAGACGCGGTGAGGGAAGAAATATGCTCACGCTGTTGAGACTGTCCGCCATCATCGCTCTCCTTGCCGCATTTGCGCCGTCTGCCCTTCATGCGCAAGCCGGCGACGCGCAATTCGTCGGCTCGCAGTCATGCGCCGACTGCCACAAGGCCGAGCACGGGGAATGGCTCCAATCTCAACACAAATCGGCGATGCAGGAGCCGGACGCGTCAGCGGTCCTTGGCCGCTTTGACGGCGTCGCCTTCCAAGCCGGCGCGACGGAGAACGTCTTCTCCAGGAAGGACGGGAAGTTCCTGGTCCGCGCCGAGGGCCCAGACGGCAAATCTGCCGAGTTTCTGGTGAAATATGTCTTCGGGATCTATCCGCTCCAGCAATATTTGCTTGAGTTGCCGGGCGGCCGGCTGCAAGCCTTCAACATCGCCTGGGACTCGCGTCCGGCGGCGCAGGGCGGCCAGAGATGGTTCGATCTCTACCCCGGTCGCAAACTGCAGCCGGGGGATCCGCTGCATTGGAGCGGGATCGACCAGAACTGGAACTATCAGTGCGCCTGGTGTCATTCGACCAATCTGCGCAAAAATTACGATCCCGTCGCGCGTCGATTCTCCACGACGTTCTCCGAGATCAGCGTGGGCTGCGAGGCCTGTCACGGACCCGCGTCGAAACATCTCCAATGGGCGGCGAAGCCGGATGCCGCAATCGCCCGTTACGGTTTCGAGGCGAGCTTCGATTGGCGCGCCGGCGTGACCTGGAGCGAGGCTGGAAAAGGGACCGCCGTGCGTTCGGGTCCGGCCGCGAGCGACAAAGAAGCGCTGGTCTGCGCGGGTTGCCATGCGCGCCGCCAGCAATTCGACGACGACCCGCGCGCCGTCTCGCATTTCTACGACGCTTTCCGCCCCGTGACGCTCGACGAAGGGCTTTATCACGCCGACGGGCAGCAGCGCGAGGAGGTCTATAATTTCGGTTCATTCATGCAGAGCCGCATGCATGCGCGCGGCGTGACGTGTTCGGACTGTCACAACCCGCACTCCGGAAAGTTGCGGCTCGCAGGCAATGAGACCTGCGCGCAATGCCATTCGGCGGCGGTTTTCGACGCGCCAGCGCATCACCATCATGCTCAGGGTTCGGTCGGCGCGCAATGCGCCAACTGTCATATGCCCACGACAACCTATATGGGCGTCGACGCGCGTCATGATCATTCGATGCGCATTCCACGTCCCGATCGAACGATTTCGCTCGCGACGCCGAACGCCTGCAATCAATGCCACGCCGACCGGACGGCGGCTTGGGCTGTCGAAGCGGTGAAATCCTGGGGCGCCGGCGCCAAGCCGGGCGCGCAGAGCTTTGCGGAGGCGTTCCAGCGCGCCGACGTTGACGCGCCCGGAGCGGGAGCCGCGCTCGCGGGTCTCGTCGAGGATGAAAACCAGAGCGCCATCGCGCGCGCATCCGCGCTGCAACGATTTGCGCGCGCGCCAACTCAAGCGGCGCTCACGCTCGCGCGACGCGCCGTCAGCGATAAGGATCCCATCGTGCGGGCCGCGGCGATCGCGATCATCGCCAATGCGGACGCCGGCGCCAAGCGGGAGGCGCTCGCCCCGCTGCTGCTGGATGCGACCCGCCTCGTGCGTATGGACGCCGCCCGGGCCCTCGCCGGGGAGGCCGAGGCGTCGCTGACGCCCCCCGAACATCAAGCCTTCGAGAAGGCGCTGTCGGAATATGTCGCAGGTCAGAATTTCTCCGCCGAGCGGCCGGAGTCGCAGGCCAATCTTGGCGCGCTCTATCTTGCGCAGGGAAAAACGGAGGCGGCGCGGGAAGCCTATGCGCTTGCGCTCACACTCGATCGGACCTTTGCGCCGGCGGCGATCTCTCTTGCCGAAATTGCGCGCGCGGACGGCGACGAGAGCGGGGCCGAGCAGGCGCTGCGCAAGTCCCTCGCCATAAACCCGGAGTCCGGCGCGCTCGCGCACGCCCTCGGGCTAAGTCTCATCCGCCAAAAGAGATTGCCCGAAGCGCTCGAAAGTCTCGCGCAAGCGGCGCGACTGGCCCCGGACGACGCACGTTTCGCGTATGTTTATGCCGTCGCGCTCCACGATACCGGCGCGCCGCAAAAAGCGCGGGAGACGCTCGAACGCAGCCTGTCGCGCCGGCCCTTCGACAGGGACACGTTGATGGCGCTCGCCTCCTACGAGCTGGAAGCGCAGGATTTCGCGCACGCCGCCGAGCACGCCGAGCGTCTCGCCGAACTCGAGCCCGACGATCCGTCCATCCGGAATTTCCTCGCAAGGGTTCGGGCGATGGCGGCGCGCAGCCGACAATAGCCGCCCCGGGGCGGTGTTGCCGTTAGGTCACGCCGGCCGAGATTCGGATCTCGCGGCCGCAAAAGCATTATAACAACTAAGTTTCTATCGACTATGGTCAAACTGCCTAGGAGAGCGGCGTGAGCCCGCTCTGTTCACGAATGGTTTGGCGCAAAAGACGATGTTTGAGAAATTCGTAACTCGAGCCGTTGTGACAGCAGGCCTTGCGATCGTCTCATTTGCCGCGCCGGCCATCGCAGCCGATCTTCCGGCCCGGAAGGCGCCGGCCGCGCCGCCACCCGCCTTTACATGGACTGGCCTCTATGTGGGCTTCAATTCAGGCTACACTTTTGCCGCGAGCGATCCGATCAATCTGTCGACCGTCAATCTGGTCGATACGTCGCTCTTGAATTTCGGGCCCGCTTCTGCGGCGGGCGCGACGGGCACGGTGCGCGCGCGCCTGGACGGTTTCTTCTTCGGCGGGCAGGCGGGCTATAACTGGCAGTTCGCCGAACGGCTGGTGGCCGGCGTCGAGGCCGACATCCAGGGCGCGGGCGTGCGCGGCGGCAACGGACAGCTCAGCATTGTCCCGGCGTCTGGGCCGGGCTTCGCTGCGACGAGCTTCAAACTCAATCGGCAGCTCGAATATTTCGGAACGGTCCGGGCGCGGCTCGGCTATGCCGTCACCCCCACTTTACTCGCCTATGTCACGGGCGGCCTCGCCTATGGCGGCGCCAATCTCACAGGCGCGGTGTCCCAAAACCTCCGGCCGACTTTGCTGCAGTCCGAAACGGTTCGCGGCGACCAATTCAGCAATCTCACCGGCTGGACGATCGGCGCGGGCGGCGAAATGGCGCTTAGCCGAAATTTGTCCGCCAAGCTCGAATATCTATATTACGACCTCGGCGAAATCTGGCTCGCCAACCCTTCGCTCGCTCAAACCGACGCGATTACCGGCGCCACCCGCGTTCTCGACGCCACAAGCGCACATACGCGCTACAACGGCCACATCGTTCGGGCCGGGCTCAACTACCGCTTCGACCCCACGATTCCCGGATCAGTCTCGGGAGCGACGCCGCTCTTTGCTTCTCCCCAATTCGCGGCGGTCGAGAAGCCGAAGTTCGGCGACTGGAAGCTTCTGGTCCTCCCCTATATGTGGGCGATCAATCTGAACGGGGCGATCCTGTTGCAGAGCCAGACGGTTTCAACGAATGCGACCCTCATCGACTTTCTGACAAGGAGCGCCGCCTTTCCGCTCGCCTTCATGGGTCGAACCGAGGTCGAGAATGGCCCCTTCTGGGCTTACACCGATTTGGCGTGGGCGCGCATGCGCTTCGCCGGTTCGGCCTTTTCGCTCAATTCGCCAATCGCCGATCTTTCCGTCGCCGCGAGCGTCAGCGGCCGGTTGCGGGCGACTTTCGGCATTGGGGAGGCCGGCGCGGGCTATGAGCTCGCGCGTTGGAAGCTCCTGAGCGGACCGGAGTCGTTCACCGCGATCGACGCCTATGCGGGTTTGCGTTACGTCAACATCGGCGTCAATGTGACGGCCAACGCCTTGGCGTACGCCAATACGGCGTTGCTCGGCATCCAGGAGGCGGGCGGAAAGAGCCTCTGGGGCTCGGGCGCGCTTTGGTGGATTGATCCGGTGATCGGCTTGCGCATGCGCCACAGCTTCGCGCCCGGCAACAGCTTCGAGATGCGCGGCGATATCGGCGGCTTTGGTGCGGGCAGCAAGTTTAGCTGGCAGTATTTCGGCGGCTATAATTACGACTTCACGCTCGCGGGCTTGAATTTGACGGGTTTGATCGGTTACCGCGCGCTCGGCGTGGATTTCACAAAATGGGTCAATGGCCGCGAAAATGGAATCAACGCGATCCTGCACGGGCCGGTGACGGGCATCGGCATGAAATTCTGATCGACCAGACGAGGGCCGGTTTCGTCCTGGAAAATCGCCAGTGCGGGCGGAGCACTCAAAAGTCGGTCGTTGAGTTTCGCGCCCTGCGCTGGAGAACTTGCCTCCTTGCGACCGACGTAGAGTATCTTACTGCGCTTGATCCCAACCGCGCCGGCGCGGGCGCTCATTATGGCGAGAATTGTCTGCGGCGCGGCAAAAACTGACATTGTCACAGATTGGCCGTCCGATTGCGCAACTTAGCGTTGGCGTTCGCTGCCGAGCGCTGCTAACTATCGAGTGCATTGCATCATTTTGCGGCGCTAGCGGAGGGCGCGGAATGTCGAACATTATTCAAGTGAGAGCGGCGGAAGCCGCCAGACTGCGCGAAAAATGGGGCTGGATGGTCGCCTTCGGCGCGTTTCTGGCCCTCGCGGGTTTTATTGCTTTGGGCAGCGTCGTCCTGTCGACCGTCGTCACCGTCATTGTCGTCGGCGTCGCGATGATCGCGAGCGGCATTGTCGAGATTGTCTACGGGATCTCCGTGCGCTCCTGGAAAAAGTTTTTCCTGTGGGCGATCATTGGGCTTCTGTACGTCCTGGGCGGCGTCGCGGTCGTCGAGAATCCCCTGCTTGCTGCGAGCTTCCTGACGCTCCTCCTTGGCGCGGGGCTTGTCGCCTCCGGGCTCGTGCGCACGTTTCTCGCCTTTCAGCTCCCCAAGACGGCCCCATGGGTTCTGGTCGCCTTTTCGGGCCTTGTGACATTGCTGCTCGGCGCCGTCATTCTCGCGAAATGGCCGGTTTCGAGTTTTTGGGTGCTCGGCGCCTTTCTGGGCGTTGATCTCATTTTTGCTGGCGCCAGTTGGATCGGCTTCGGGATCTCGCTGAAACGCGCCGAAACCGGCGGAGCCGTCGGGTTAATCGGAGAAGATCAAGGGAGCTTGAATATGCAGGATGGATTTGGGGTTGGTTTCGGTCGCAAGCTTTTCGCCGAGTTTCTCGGAACGTTCTGGCTCGTGTTCGGCGGCGTCGGCAGTGCGCTGATTTCCGCAGGATTTCCCCAGCTCGGGATCGGATTTACAGGCGTCGCGCTGGCCTTCGGACTGACGGTGCTCACCGGCGCCTACGCCTTCGGGCCAATTTCGGGCGGCCATTTCAACCCGGCGGTAACCTTGGGCCTCGCGACGGCTGGCCGCTTCTCGTGGAAGGAACTCGGCCCCTATTGGCTGGTGCAGGTCGTCGGCGCGACCGCCGCGGCCTTCGTGCTCCTGAAGATTTCTCGAGGGCAACATCGATTTTTCCCTCGCCAATGGCTTCGCCGCCAACGGCTATGAGGATCATTCGCCAGGCGGTTACACTCTTCAGTCCGGCTTCATAATCGAGACCGTGCTGACCGCCTTCTTCCTGCTCGTCATTCTGGGGACGACGGAAGGGCGCGCGCCTGTCGGCTTCGCGCCGATCGCGATCGGCCTCGCGCTGACGCTGATCCATCTCGTCGATATTCCGGTCACCAACGCCTCGGTGAATCCGGCGCGTTCGACGAGTCAGGCGCTTTTCGTCGGCGGCTGGGCGTTGCAGCAACTCTGGCTCTTTTGGGTCGCGCCGCTGCTCGGCGGCTTCATCGGCGGCCTGATTCATCGAACGGCGCTGGCGGACTGAGGCGCGCGATTATGTCGGGTCCGGCCGGTAAGGCCGGCCCCGATCCTGTTGGTCGGGAGGCGGTCATGCGTTCGCTCTTGCTCTCGGGCTTCCTCGCCAGCGTCGCTCTCGCGGCGATGGCCGCGCCGGCGGGCCTCATCGGCAAGTGGCGGATCGTCGCGATCGAGGGCGCGCAGGATTTCGACACCTCGAAGAGCGTGGCCGAATTCTCAGGCGATCGCTTCGCCTCGACGATTGGATGCAACCGTATCGCCGGGGCTCCGAAAATTAAGGGCGCCGAATTGAATTTCGGCGCGCTGGCCACAACGCGCATGGCGTGCCCGCCGCCGTTGGACGCGCTGGAGCGTCATTATCTCGCGGCGCTTGCGGCCGCGCGCGGTTATCGGATCGACGCCAAGACGTTGTTCTTCGTCGACGCAAAAGGCGCGGCGCTCGTCACGCTCGAGCGCGAATAATCGCTAGGACCGCGCGCCCGTTTCGAGTTGGTTCGCAGCCAGGCGCGCCGCCTCCGCCCCGGAAAGCATGGCGCCATTGAAGCCATGTTCGCCGCCGAAAGCGGAGGCGAGATAGAGCCGGCCAATGGGCGTCGCCGGCGTACGCGGAAAGCCCATGAAAATCGGATCTTCAGGCGGCAGGGGCGCGAAGCCGTAGACCGCCCCTTCCGGCGTATTCAAATAGCTCGACATTGAGAAGGCGTTGAGCAGCATGCGCGAGGTCACGAGTCGTGAAAAGCCGGGATAATCCCGTTCCAGACGCGCCTGAATGGCGTCTAGCCAGGCCTCGCGACGCGAGAGCGCGTCTTCTTTCGAGAGATTTTTCCAATTTTCGAGTCGGTCGAGGCCCAGCACGCTGAGAAGAATAGGCGGCTCGTCCCACACGCCGGAGTTGACGGCGGTGAAATTGGCGATCGTATGCAGCGGAAGTTCGCCTTTCGGCAGATCCGCCATTGCCGTCGCCCCATCGCCATATTGATCGAAGCGGCGCATCGACGACGGCATGACGATCTGCGAAAATTCGGTGAGGCCGACGGTCGCAGGCTTGGCGCTTAATCCGAAATTGGCGGAAAAGAGCGACGTTGACAACGGCCGCGCGCCGAAGGCTTCCTCATCCTGGCGCGCGCCGGTCCGGCCATCATTGCGGCGGCGACCGAAGGCGCGCAATTGGCCATCACGATGCGCGCTTCGACGCGCTCTTCATTGTCGCCGGCGCGACGCGCGACATGGCGCACCGCGACCGCTTCACCGTCGGCGTTGGTTTCAATCTCGGTGACCAGACGACCCATGCGCAGGAGGCCGCCGGTCTTGGTGACGCATTTGGCGAGCTTGAGGCTTAACTGACGCGAGCCGCCCTTGATATAGGCGCCGCCCGAGGCGATGAACCCGCCCTGTATGATCGCGTAAAAGATCCACCAGAGCTTGCGCGGATCGTCGCCATAGTAGGCGAGATTCGCGCCGAGCGCGCATTTGACCGCCTCCGCGCCAGCGAAGTCGCGGGTGAAAATCTTGTCCAGCGAATGCTGCCAGCCGGCGGCGGCGGGCGCGACCTCCCACAAGCCGCGTGCGAATTTGGCGAGCGATTTTTCCTCGCGCGCCTGTCTGATGGTCCACATGGCGTCGTGGATTTGCTCCGTCTCGCCAAGGAAGCGCTTGATCGCCGCGCTCTTGTCGGGAAAGCGCGCCGCCAGCGCGTCGTGAGCGGCGGCAAAGCCGACGGGAAGTTCAAACGGATCGCCGACCGGGCCGCCGCGAACCTTGTAGAGCGGCCCCGTCGGGCGCCACTCGATTTCGTTGAGAATACCGAGTTCGCTCAGGATCTGGTGCTTGACGTCACGCGGATTGCGTCCGTCCGAGGTCTGATGCAACGAGGCTTCAACCCACAGATCGCCGACTTTATAGACTGAAGCGGCGCCGCCGACGCTAAAATTGCGTTCAAGAAGGCAGACGCTGTAGCCGGCCTTGGCGAGCAGAGCCCCCGCCGTGAGGCCGCCGAGGCCGGAGCCGATCACCACAACATCGAACTTCTTGTCGCTCATCGGACGTCGTCGCCTCTTTAGCAATGACCCTGATATTGCGGGCCCGGTCTGGTCAAAGCCTCTCCCGGCTCCAACATACCATGGGCCGGCGCGCGGTCGCCGACCTTTCAAGGAGACGTCTATGACAGATGAAGTCTTTCCGGTCACCCGCACGGACGCGGAATGGCGCGCACGGCTTTCCAGCGCGCAGTATGACGTCATGCGCCGTCATGGTACGGAGGCGCCCGGCAGTTGTGCGCTCAATCACGAGAAGCGCCGCGGGGTCTTCCAGTGCGCGGGCTGCGATCAGCCGCTGTTCCGTTCGGGCGAAAAATTCGACAGCGGCACGGGATGGCCGAGCTTCTTCGACCCGTTGCCAGGCGCTCTCGGCTCGAAGGCCGACCGCAGTTACGGCGTGGTTCGCACGGAAGTGCATTGCAGCCGTTGCGGGTCCCACCTCGGGCATGTATTCCCCGACGGGCCGCCGCCGTCTGGCCTGCGCTACTGCATCAATGGCGTTGCGCTCACATTCGTTGCCGAAAGCGAGCCGGTTCGATAAGAGTTCGCGATGGCGCGATAGAGCATGCGCTGCGACAGGAAGGTGCGACAAATTTTTTTTTTGCTGCCTCTTTCCTGAGCAACAGGCGGCTCGGCGCCTCTCACACAGGGTGGGGAAGGGCGGGGCCGTTCCTGGGGAATTCTCGCGTCGTCGCTCAAAAATATCCAGTCTTAAAGTTTAGAAATAGGTGAATATCTGGCTCCTTTTGGACTGATTTTGCATAATTTCGATATGCCGCGTCGCTGTCACAAAAAACACCCATTAGTGTAGTATACGGGTAGTCAGGCCGCCCCGCTTGTGGAATGTGTCGCCATGCTCACATCCGCGTTCGCGTGAGCGGGAAGGGCGCGGTTGCTGCGGCGCAATGTGACCGCGCGGGCGGCGGCGGCGCGCTTGACGGGCCATTTCTATTGCCGTCATACGGAGCGCTGCATTCACATCATTTGAGTGGCTCATTGCGCGCTGCGCTCGCCGCGGGGTTCGAGCCGGTCCTTGATGGGGCGAAGCCGAAGTTTCGACGGTTTTAAAAAAGCGCGCGCCGAAAGTCGCCGCTCGGCCGCAGAACGCGAAAGAACAGCGGGACCGCCGCTTTCCGTTTCAGCGGCCGATAAAAAAATTCCAGGGCGCGCAGATGCGGGCTCGAGAGGGAGTGGAGCTATATGTCGTCAACAACGTCAGCCGCCGCGCCGGGCGCGAGCGGGAAAGACAATCAGCACCTTGCGCCCAAGACCGACATTGAGATTTCCCAGGCCGCGAAAATGCTGCCGATCGTCGAGGTTGCGCGCGAGAAGCTCGGCATTCCCGCCGAGCACGTGCAACCCTACGGCCACTACAAGGGCAAGATCTCTCTGGATTACATCACGTCCCTGGAGGGCAAGCCCAACGGCAAGCTCATCCTCGTGACTGCGATCACGCCGACGCCCGCCGGCGAGGGAAAGACCACGACCACGGTCGGACTGACCGATGGCCTGAACCACATCGGCAAGAAGGCGCTCTGCTGCTTGCGCGAGCCCTCGCTCGGCCCCTGTTTTGGCGTGAAGGGCGGCGCGGCTGGCGGCGGCTACGCCCAGGTCGTGCCAATGGAGGACATCAATCTCCATTTCACCGGCGACTTCCACGCCATCGGCGCCGCGAACAATCTGCTGGCGGCGCTGATCGACAACCATGTCTATTGGGGCAATTCGCTCGGTCTGGACACGCGCCGCATTTCATGGCGGCGGGTCGTCGACATGAACGACCGCGCGTTACGCGCCATCGTCTCGTCGCTGGGCGGGGTCTCGAACGGCTTCTCTCGTGAGGATGGTTTTGACATCACCGTCGCCTCGGAGGTGATGGCGATCTTCTGCCTCGCATCGGATTTCGCGGATTTGCAGAAGCGCCTGGGCAATATCGTCGTGGGCCAGACGCGCGAGAAGAAGAATATCCGCGCCTCCGAAATCAAGGCGGCCGGCTCGATGGCCGCGCTGCTCAAGGACGCGATTGCGCCCAACCTCGTTCAGACGCTGGAGAACAATCCCGCAATCATCCACGGCGGCCCCTTCGCCAACATCGCCCATGGCTGCAACAGCGTGATCGCCACGAGGTCTGGCCTGAAGCTGGCGGATTACGTCGTCACGGAAGCCGGCTTCGGCGCCGATCTCGGCGCGGAGAAATTCTTCGACATCAAGTGTCGCAAGGCCGGCCTCACGCCGGATGTGACGGTCATCGTCGCGACGATCCGGGCGCTCAAAATGCACGGCGGCGTCGCCAAAGACGATCTGAAGCACGAAAACGTGGCGGCGGTCGAGAAAGGCTTCGCCAATCTCAAGCGTCATATCGCCAATATCCGCAAGTTCGGCGTGCCCGCGCTCGTGACGGTCAACAAATTCTCTTCCGACACGCCGGCCGAGATGGAGGCGCTGAACCGGCTGTGCAAGGCGGAGGACGTCGATTGCGTCGTCGCCGATAACTGGGGCTCCGGCGGCGCCGGCGCGGCCGATCTGGCGCGCGCCGTGGTGCAGACGATCGAGACCAAGCCCGCGCATTTCAAGCCGCTTTATCCCGACGATCTGCCGCTGCCCGAGAAGGTGCGCACGATCGCCAAGGAACTCTATGGCGCGGCCGACATCACCTATGATTCGAGCATCAAGTCCCGCTTCGCGGAACTCGAGAAGGAAGGGTTTGGCCATCTGCCGGTCTGCATCGCCAAGACGCAATACAGCTTCTCGACGGATCAGAACGCCAAGGGCGCGCCTTCCGGCCACACAATTCCGATCCGCGAGCTTCGCCTCTCGGCCGGCGCGGAATTCGTCGTCGTCGTGTGCGGCGACATCATGACGATGCCGGGCCTGCCGAAAACGCCGGCCGCAAATAACATCGAAGTTGGACCCGACGGTCGCATTTCCGGCCTGTTCTGACCCTTCGACGTCACGAAATCCGCGACGCCCGGCGGGCGTCGACGGGCAAACATCCTGAAAACCTATCCGCTCAAAAGGAGCCGACTAATGTTGAATTCCAGAGTCCCCGGCAGAAACTTCCTCTTCGTGCCGGGTCCGACCAATCTGCCCGACCGTATCGTGCGCGCCATGGCGGTCGCCTCGGAAGACCATCGCTCGCCGACCTTCCCGGATCTCGTGAAGCCGCTTTTCCCCGGCCTCAAGAAGGTGTTCGGCACCGAAAAGGGCCACGCCTTCATTTTCCCCGCGTCGGGCACCGGCGGATGGGAGGCGGCGATCACCAACACCTTGTCGCCCGGCGACAAGGTTCTGGCTCAGCGCTTCGGCCAGTTCTCGCATCTTTGGATCGACCTTTGCCAGCGCCTGGGCCTCGAGGTCATCAAGCAGGAGCGTCCCTGGGGCACGGGCAATGATCCGGAGCTGATCGAAGAGACGCTGAAGGCCGACAAGAACCACGAGATCAAGGCCGTTCTCGCCACGCATAATGAGACCGCGACCGGCGTGACCTCCGACATCGCCGCCGTTCGCAAGGCGATCGACGCCGCCAAGCATCCGGCGCTGCTCTTCGTCGACGGCGTGTCCTCGGTCGCATCGCTCGATTTCAAGATGGACGAATGGGGCGTGGACGTCATCGTGTCCGGCTCGCAGAAGGGCTTCATGCTCCCCGCCGGCCTGCTGCTGATGGCCGCGAGCCCGAAGGCGCTCGAGAAGGGCAAGACCAACAAGGGTCGCCGCGCCTATTTCGAATTCCAGGATATGATCGCGCAGAACGCCAACGGCTACTTCCCCTATACGCCGTCTGTTCCGCTGCTTTATGGCCTCAAGGAGTCGCTCTCGATCCTCTTCGAGGAAGGCCTCGATCAGGTCTACAAGCGCCACCATCACCTCGCCGAAGGCTGCCGCGCCGCGGTCGCCGCCTGGGGGCTGAAGACCTGCGCGAAGGAGCCGAAGTGGAACTCGGACACGGTCACCGCCATTCTGGTTCCGGAAGGCTTCGACGCGGCGAAGGTCATCGAAATCGCCTACAAGCGCTATAACCTCGCGCTGGGCGCCGGGCTATCCGAAGTCGCCGGCAAGGTGTTCCGCATCGGCCATCTGGGCGATCTCAACGAGCTGATGCTGCTCGGCGCCATTGCCGGCGCGGAGATGGCGTTGCTGGACGTCGGCGTCAAGGTCACGCCCGGTTCCGGCGTCGCCGCCGCACAGGCGGTTTACCGCGCCAATCCGCTGCTGAAGATGTAAATCGACACGCATCCTCTCCCCGCATGCGGGGAGAGGGTCTCTCCCGACGCTGGGGGAGCGCGCCACAGGATCAGGAATATCAGGGAAGCTCCATGTCGCACAAAATCGTCTTTCTCGATCGCGAAACGCTCGACGCCAATGTGCGCAAGCCGAATTTCCCGCATGAATATATTGAATTCGCGCAGACCGCGCCCGATCAGGTGGTCGAAAGGCTCAAGGACGCGACCATCGCCATCACCAATAAGGTTCCGTTGCGGGCGGCTGCCTTGAAGGAGCTTCCCAAGCTCAAGCTCATCGCCGTGGCGGCGACAGGGACGGACGTCATCGACAAGGCCTATACGACCGCCAATGGGATTACGGTCTCGAACATTCGCAATTACGCCTTCAACACGCTGCCCGAGCATGTGTTCGCCTTGCTGTTCGCGCTGCGCCGCAATCTCGTGAACTATTATAATTCGGTGCGCCAGGGTCGCTGGGGCTACGCCAATCAGTTCTGCTATTTCGACTATCCGATTTACGACATCGCCGGTTCGACGCTCGGCATCATCGGCTATGGCGCGCTCGGCAGAGAAATCGAAAAGCGCGCCGTCGCGCTTGGCATGAAGGTGCTGATCAACGACGTCACCGACGTTCCGGGCAAGGTCGACGTCGCGACCATCCTGCGCGAGGCGGACGTCGTGACGCTGAACATACCGCTCACGCCGCAAACCAAGAATCTGATCGGCGCGAAGGAGCTCGCGGCGATGAAGAAATCGGCCTGCATCATCAACACGGCCCGCGGCGGCATCGTCGACGAGGAGGCGCTGGCGGACGCGTTGCGCAAGGGGGTGATTGCAGGCGCCGGTTTCGACGTGCTGACCGTCGAACCTCCGAAGAGCGGCAATATCCTTCTCGACCCGACAATTCCCAATCTGATCGTGACGCCGCATGTCGCTTGGGCCTCCAAGGAGGCGATGCAGGTGCTCTCCGATCAGCTCATCGACAATATCGACGCCTTCGTCGCCGGCGCCCCGCGCAACGTCGTGACGGCGTAAATCGAGGACAAACGGATGTTCCTGAAGACTGCTTTCGCCGTCATGCCCGCGCGGAACGCGCAGGCGTGGCGTGGGAGCGGGAAGGAACGCGCGCGTGCGCCGCAATTGTTTCGCTATGTCGCGACCTTTCAAGCCGCGACGAGCCTAGCCATCGCCAATGGCGGGCGCTCACGAGGAAAGCCATGACCAAGAAGCTTCTTTTCCTTTTCGACACCGATCCAGTCGCCAGCGTTTTCGACACGGTCGTCGGCTATGACGGCGGCGCAGACCACATCATCGGTTATGGCGGCGTGACGCCCGAGAACGTCGGCGCGCTAGTCGACGGCTGCATTTACACGCGCGGTCCGAAGGAGAAGCAATATACGGCGATTTTCGTCGGTGGCGGTTCGATGATCGCCGGCGAAGCCGTATTCAAGGCTGTCAAGAAGCGGTTCTTCTCCAATTTCCGCGTCTCGGCCATGCTCGATTCCAACGGCTCCAACACGACGGCGGCCGCCGGGGTCGCGCTGCTCGCAAAGGCCGGCAATCTCAAGGGGAAGAAGGCGGTCGTGCTCGCCGGCACAGGTCCCGTGGGCATGCGCGCCGCCGCCATGCTCAACATCGAAGGCGCGGAAGTCGCCATCACTTCGCGGCAGAAATCGCGGGCGGATGCGGCGGCGAAGGCCATTCAGGAGCGCTTCGGTTTTACGCCGACCGCGATCGAAGCGTTCGACAACGCCGCGCGCGCCGGGGCTGTCAAGGGCGCACAGGTCGTTTTCGCAGCGGGGGCGATCGGCATTCCGCTGCTCGACGAGAAGGACTGGCAGATTAATCCCACGATCGAACTGATCGCCGATTGCAATGCGCAGCCCCCGCTCGGCGTCGGCGGCGTCGAGGCGACCGACAAGGCCAAGGAGCGCCATGGCAAGATCGTCATTGGCGCGCTCGGGCTCGGCGGACTGAAATTGAAGCTCCACCGCGAATGCGTCGGCAAGCTCTTTGATAGCGCCGACCAGGTGTTCGATTGCGAAAACATTTACGCCCAAGCGAAAGAGCTGGCCTGACATGAGCGCGAAGACGGAAACGATTGGCAAATTTCTCGACGAACTCGCCAGCGACGCGCCGACCCCCGGCGGCGGCGGCGCCGCGGCGCTTTCGGGCGCCATCGGCGCCGCGCTTGTCTCGATGGTGTGCAATTTGACCATCGGCAAGAAGAATTATGAGGCGGTCTCCGAAGACCTCAAGAGGACGCTCGCCAAAGCAGAGTCGTTGCGGGCCGAGCTGACGAAGGGGATCGACGAGGACGTCGTCGCCTTCAATACGCTAATGAGCGCTTACGGCCTGCCGCGCGCAACGGACGAAGACAAGGCCAAGCGCTCCGAAGCGATACAGGCGGCGCTCAAGACCGCGACTCTCGCGCCGCTGCACACCTGCACGATCTGCTATGGGGTGATCGCGCTTTCGAAGGAAGCGGCCGAAAAGGGCAACGTCAATGTGATAAGCGACGCCGGGGTCGCCGTGCTCGCCGCCAATGCGGGCCTGCGCAGTTGCGCGCTGAACGTCTTCATCAACGCCAAGTCGATCAAGGACCGCGACTTCGCCGAAAAGCAGCTTGCCGAGATCCATGCGCTGCTCGCAAAGGCCGCGAGTGAAACAGAAGCCGTCTATGAGACGGTCAAGCAAAAAATCGGCGGCTGAGGCGCTCTCCGCGCGCCGCCCAAGGGAGGGATCCGAGAATGGACGTCCACGAGTATCAAGCCAAGGAGATCCTGGCGGCCCATGGCGTCGCCATTCCGCCGGGCACCGTGGCTTTCAGCCCCGACCAGGCGGTTTACGCTGCGACAGAGCTCGGCGGCTCGCATTGGGTGGTCAAGGCCCAGATTCACGCCGGCGCGCGCGGCAAGGCCGGCGGCGTCAAGCTTTGCCGCACTTATCATGAGGTGCAGCAGGCGGCGCGCGATCTGCTTGGCAAACGCCTTGTGACAACCCAGACGGGCCCGGAAGGCAAGCCCGTGCAGCGCGTTTATGTGGAGGTCGCGGATCCTTTTGAACGCGAGATCTATCTGGGCTATGTCCTCGACCGCAAGCTCGAGCGCGTGCGCGTCATCGCCTCGAAACATGGCGGCATGGACATTGAGGAGATCGCGCGGACCGCGCCAAACGAGATCCTGCAAGTCATCGTCGAGCCCGCGGTTGGGCTGCTTCAGTTCCAGGCCCGCGAACTCGCGTTTCAATTGGGCCTCAATCTGAAGCAGGTCTCCCGGGCGGTGCAAACGATCATGGGCGCCTATCGCGCCTTCCGCGACAATGACGCGACCATGCTCGAGATCAACCCGCTCGTGATTACCAAGGACGACAAGGTTCTCGCCCTCGACGCGAAGATGTCCTTCGACGACAATGCGCTGTTTCGTCGCCGCAACATCGTTGACATGAACGATCCCTCGCAGAGCGATCCGCGCGAGGCGCAGGCGCTTGAGCACAGTCTCAACTACATCGGACTCGACGGCGAGATTGGCTGCATCGTCAATGGCGCGGGCCTCGCCATGGCGACGATGGACATGATCAAGCACGCCGGCGGCAATCCGGCGAACTTTCTCGACGTCGGCGGCGGCGCGAGCCCGGAGCGCGTCGCAACCGCCTTCCGTCTCGTTCTTTCCGACCGCCGCGTGAAGGTGGTTCTCGTCAATATCTTCGCGGGGATCAATCGATGCGACTGGGTCGCCCAGGGCGTCATCGATGCGGTGCGCGCCGAGAAGATCGAGGGCGTGCCGCTCGTGGTTCGTCTCGCGGGAACGAATGTCGAAGCCGGCAAGAAGATCATCGCCGAAAGCGGCATTCCGATCATTCAAGCCGATACGCTCGCCGAGGCCGCACAGAAGGCCGTCGCCGCTTATCAGAGCGTCAAGCAATAGGCGAGGAAACGCATCATGAGCATTCTCATCGACGAAAAGACGCCGATCCTCATCCAGGGCATCACCGGCGACAAGGGCAGCTTCCACGCCAAGGAAATGATCGATTACGGCAGCAACGTCGTCGCTGGCGTCACGCCCGGCAAGGGCGGGAAAGTCCATCATGGCGTGCCTGTCTTCAACACGGTGAAAGAGGCCGTTCGCGAGACGGGCGCGCAGGCGTCCATCACCTTCGTGGCGCCCGCTTTCGCCGCGGACGCCATCATGGAGGCGGCCGACGCCGGCGTCCGGCTGATCTGCTCGATCACCGACGGCATTCCTGCGCAGGACATGATGCGCGTGAAGCGCTATTTTCTGCGATTCCCGAAAGACCGCCGGCCGTTGCTCGTCGGGCCCAATTGCGCGGGGATCATCTCACCCGGAAAGTCGATGCTCGGCATCATGCCGGGCCACATTTACAGCAGGGGTCCGGTCGGGCTCATCTCGCGCTCGGGGACGCTGGGCTATGAAGCCGCGTCTCAACTCAAGGAGCTGGGGCTCGGCATCTCGACCTCGGTGGGCATCGGCGGCGATCCCATCAACGGATCGTCCTTTCTCGATCACCTCGTGCTTTTCGACAAGGATCCCGAGACGAAGGCCGTGCTCATCATCGGTGAGATCGGCGGACCGCAGGAGGCGGAGGCTTCGGCCTGGATCAAGGAAAACTTCTCCAAACCCGTTATCGGCTTCGTCGCAGGCCTTACGGCGCCCAAGGGCCGTCGCATGGGCCATGCGGGCGCGATCATCTCAGCCACGGGCGACAGCGCGGCGGAGAAGACCGAGATCATGAAGTCCTACGGCCTGACCGTCGCGCCAAATCCGGCAGAGTTTGGCTCGACCGTCGCGAAAGTGCTCCAGCGGGCGTGACGCGTCGCGCAAGTCGGGTCTTCCGACGGCGCGGCGGTCGACTTGCCCGCAAGCTTTTGGTCGAAGCTCCAACTTCCAGGCCGGGAGAAGGGGCGAGGACCGTTCATCGTTGGTTTGCACGCGCGAGGGAGTTCGCATGACCGCCGAGACGCAGAACCATAGAAGCGCGATAAGCCTCCCTTCGGCTTTTGCAACGCGTTCCGTCACGGAGGCGTCGGCGTTTCTGCGCGAGCAGCTATTGGCCGTCATCCGGCGCCATATGCCTGAGATCGAATCGGTCGTGCGCGATTCAAAAGCGGGCGCAGGCCTCGCGCCGCGGCAGATGGCGCGCGCGCTGCAAGCTCAGGGCATCCTCTTTCAGCTCGTCTCCATCGCGGAGCAGGCCTACGCCATGCGCCGCCGCCGCCGCATCGAGCGCGAGCGCGGGCACGACAAACTGCTCGGCACTTTCGACTATGTTCTCTCGACCGCGGCCAATGGCGGCGTGGGCGCCGCCGAAGTGCACGCGCAATTGCAGACGTTGCGCATCCGCCCGGTCATCACCGCGCATCCAACCGAGGCGAAGCGTGTCTCGATTCTCGAGAAATATCGCCGTATCTATCTTCTCCTGCGCGAACTCGAATCAACTCGTTGGACCGATCGCGAGCGCGAAGCGCTGGTGAAGTCGATCTATGATCAGGTCGAACTCCTGTGGCTTACGGGCGAGCTGCATCTCGAAAAGCCGACGGTTGAACATGAAGTCGCCTGGGGCCAGCATTTCTTCCAGGAGAGCATTTTCGATCTCGCGCCGGAGCTTCTTTCTTCATTCGAACGCGCGCTGAAGCGTCATTACCCGCATGAGAAATTCGACGTTACGCCTTTTTTCCAGTTCGGATCGTGGATCGGCGGCGACCGCGACGGCAATCCGTTCGTCACCAATGAGGTGACGCGGCGCACGATGCGCGAGAATGCGACTGCGAGTCTTAAATACTATCACAATCGCGTCGTGGATCTCGTGCGTATGCTCTCAATCAGCGAGCGCGCGGCGGCCGTGCCGCCAGCCTTCAAAGAGGAGCTGTCGCGTCGTCTCTCTGAACTTCACGATGGCGCGGCGATCGCGCAGCGCAATTTCAATGAACCCTATCGTCAATTTGCCACGACGATCCTCCGCAAGCTCGACAATACGCTCGCGGCCACCAATGACGAGCCGACGACCGGTCCGCGCTATACGAGCGCAGACAAGCTGATTGGGGATCTCCTGCTGCTCGAGGCGGCGCTGAGCGAAGCCAGGAGCGAGGCGCTTGCGACGGATCTCGTGCGGCCGCTGCGACGCGCCGTGGAGATATTTCGCTTCAGCACGGTGCGTCTCGACATTCGCCAGAACACCACGCGCACGACGCAGGCGCTGCATGAATTGTGGCGCATCAAGACGCGCGGCGAGACGCCGCCAGAGGCGACCTCGCCTGACTGGCGGGCATGGCTGCTATTGGACCTCGAAACGCCGCGCAGCGCGCCAATCGCGCGCGAGAAACTTTCGGCCGAAACCCGTGACGTCATCGAGATGTTCGAGGTCGTCGCAGACATGCGACAGCGGCTTGATCGCGAAGCCTTTGGCAGCTTCATCCTGTCGATGACGTCCTCGGCTTCCGACGTGCTGGGCGTCTATGTCCTCGCCAAGGAAGGCGGCCTTTTCGCCGACGCCGCGGGCGTCGACCATGTCACCTTGCCCATCGTGCCGCTGTTCGAGACCATTTCCGACCTTCAGGACGCGCCCGCCATCATGCGCGAGCTTCTCGCAATTCCGGTCGTGCGCAGAAGCACGCGCGCGCAAGGCGATCTTCAGGAAGTGATGATCGGCTATTCCGACTCCAACAAGGATGGCGGTTTCCTCTCCTCCAACTGGGAGCTGTTCAAGGCGCAGGCGCGCTTGACGGAAGTCGGGCGGGAGCTCGACGTCCCCATCGCTTTCTTTCACGGTCGCGGCGGCTCCGTCTCGCGTGGCGGCGCGCCAACCGGCCACGCCATCGCGGCTCAACCCGCCGGTTCCATCCGCGGCCGCTTCCGCGTCACGGAGCAGGGCGAAGTCGTCTCGTTCAAATACGCCAATCGCGGAACCGCCGCGTATCAGATGGAGCTTCTCGCCTCCTCGGTCTTCGCGCACGCCTTGCGCTCGGAACGTGAAGAGGCGCTCGTGCCCCGTAAGGAATTCGACGAAGCGCTCGAAGAGATTTCGGCCGCCTCCTTCGCGGCCTATGACAAGCTCGTCGGCGATCCCGATCTCGTCACCTATTTCCAGGCGGCGAGCCCGCTCGAAGAGATTTCATTGCTTAATATTGGCTCGCGCCCGGCCCGCCGCTTCGGCGCCAAGAGCCTCGCCGATCTGCGCGCGATCCCCTGGGTCTTCGCCTGGGCGCAGAACCGCCATTCGATCACCGGTTGGTATGGCGTCGGTTCGGGTCTCAAGGCCTTTCTCGATGCGCGCGGCGATCGGGGGCTCGAGCTATTGCGCTGGATGTTTGAGGATTCGCGTCTCTTCCGCCTTATTCTCGACGAGGTGGAGAAGACGCTCGCACTCGTTGATCTGTCGATCGCCAAGCAATATGCCAGCCTTGTCGCCGACGAAGCCGCGCGCGAGAAGATCTTCAAGCTGATCGAAGACGAATGGGCGCTCACGCGGGAGCTGGCGCTTCGCGTCACCGGCGATCGCGAACTTACCGAGCGGTTCAAGGACTATCAGGCGCGCCTCTCGCAGCGGCTGCCCGTCATCAACGAAGTCAACCGCGAACAGGTCGAATTGCTGCGCCGATTTCGTTCGGCGCAGGATGAATCGGAGAAGGAGGACGTGAAAGTGCCGCTCCTCATCTCCATAAGTTGCATCGCCGCCGGCCTCGGGGCCACCGGCTAAATGCATCCATGCGCGCTTCCGGCATTGGGCTCAGCCTCGCAGGACGCGGCGTCAAACTAGAAGAAGGAAAGGGAATTGCCATGAGCTTTACTTTGATCGAGCAGGCGACGCCGCGTCTGCATCGCTCCGAACTCGCCGTGCCGGGTTCGGCGCCTGGCATGTTCGAGAAAGCGGCCGCCTCGAAGGCCGACGTCGTCTTCCTTGATCTCGAAGACGCAGTCGCGCCGGACGACAAGGAGCAGGCGCGCAAGAACATCATCCAGGGCCTCAATGACATTGATTGGGGCAAAAAGACGATGACGCTGCGCATCAATGGGCTCGACACGCATTACTGCTATCGCGACGTCGTCGACGTTCTGGAGAATTGCCCGCGTCTCGACGTGGTGCTGATCCCCAAGGTAGGCGTGCCGCAGGACGTTTACGCCATTGACATGATCATCACGCAGATCGAGCAATATAAAAAGCGCACCAAGAAAATCGGCATCGAAGTGCTGATCGAGACCGCGCTCGGAATGGCCAATGTCGAAGCCATCGCCCAGTCCTCGAAGCGCCTCGAGGCCATGTCCTTCGGCGTCGCCGATTATGCCGCCTCGACCCGCGCCCGCACGACCGTCATCGGCGGCGTGAATCCCGATTACGGCGTGTTGAGCGACAAGGACTCCAAAGGCAATCGCGAATATTTCTGGGCCGACCAGTGGCACGCCGCACAGACCCGGATGATGGTGGCTTGCCGCGCCTATGGCCTGCGTCCGATCGATGGGCCCTTCGGCGACTTCAACGATCCGGATGGCTATATCGCCGCGGCGAAGCGCGCCGCTGTCCTCGGCTACGAGGGTAAATGGGCGATCCATCCTTCGCAGATCGAGCTGGCCAATCAGGTCTATACGCCGTCGGAAGCGGAAGTAACCAAGGCGCGCCGCATTCTCGAAGCGATGGCTCAGGCCGCCAAGGAGGGCAAGGGCGCCGTGTCTCTCGACGGCCGTCTGATCGACATCGCCTCGATTCGTATGGCGGAAGCGCTGATCGAGAAGGCCAACTCCATCAGCGGCTCCTGATCGTGCTTCGCCCTTTCCCCGCGATGCGGGGGAAGGGCGCATGCCCGATCTTCGCGCTCCTGTGTGCGGAGAGGAATCGCACGTAATTTCGCAAAAATGATTCGGACTCCGCCCATGTCTGACGATCCACGCCAGCTTCTCCGCGCCATGTTCGACGCCGCCGTCGCCGCGGCGCATCCGTCGCTCTGTCTGCCGCCGCATCTTTCGAAGATCGCGCCGCCCAAGGGCCGCACGATTGTCGTCGGCGCGGGCAAGGCGGCGGCGTCAATGGCGGCGGCCGTCGAGGCGCATTGGCAAGGCGGGCCACTCGAAGGCCTCGTTGTCACGCGTTACGAACACGGCGCGATGACGAAGCAAATCGAGGTCATTGAGGCCTCTCATCCGGTGCCCGACGCCGCGGGCCGAGAAGCGGCGAAGCGCATTTTGCAAAAGGTGCAGGGCCTCACGCAGGACGATCTCGTTCTCGCGCTGATTTCCGGCGGCGGCTCGGCGCTGATGGCGCTTCCCGCCGAGGGCGTCACATTGGAGGAGAAGCAGGCCGTCAACAAAGCGCTGCTCAAGAGCGGCGCGACGATTTCCGAGATGAATTGCGTGCGCAAGCATCTCTCCGCCATCAAAGGCGGCCGTCTCGCGCGCGCTGCCGCGCCGGCGCGTGTGGTCTCGCTTTTGATCTCCGATGTGCCGAACGATGATCTGTCGGTAATCGCTTCCGGCCCGACCGTTCCCGATCCCTCCACCCGTCAGGATGCGCTCGCCGTCATCGCGAAATATAAGATCGACGCGCCGGCGGCCGTCCTGAAACATCTTGCGAGCCTCGAGTGCGAGACGCCAAAGCCCGGCGATCCCGTCTTCGAAAAAGTTCAGAACATTCTCATCGCAACGCCGCAGGGTTCGCTTGATGCGGCTGCCGCGCTCGCAAAATCCGCGGGATTCACGCCCTGTATACTGGGCGATCTCGAAGGCGAATCCCGCGACGTCGCGCTCGTTCACGCCGGCATCGCCAAGCAGATCGCGTTGCACGGTCAACCCTTCGAGCCGCCTGTTGCGATCATTTCGGGCGGCGAGACGACGGTCACGGTTCGCGGGAGCGGCAAGGGCGGTCGCGACGCGGAATTTCTCCTCGGTCTCCTGCTCGCCCTCGAGGGCTTTGGCGCCATCGCGGGAATCGCCTGCGATACGGATGGCATTGACGGAGTCGAAACCAACGCCGGCGCGATCATGACCGCCGACAGCTTCGCCCGGGCGCAAAAAGCGGGGCTCGACCTCAAGGGGCTTTTCGCCAACAATGACGCGTTTACGGCGTTCGAAGCGCTCGGCGATCTTGTCGTCACGGGGCCGACGCGCACCAATGTCAATGATTTCCGCGTGATACTGGTGCCGAAGCGCGTGTGATTTGCTGCGCCGCCGCAATGTTCTTGGAGCCGCGGTCGGCCCTTGCTAAAATGGCGGTTGTAGGCGGCGCGATGGCGCGCGGCCGTTTGGAGCGCTTATGAATAAGCCCGTGAGCCCCGACACTTTCGACGCGCGCGGCGCCGCCGCCCTGTTCGAGCGCTACCGGCGCGACGACGCGCCAAAACCCGCGCTCTGGAACGAGACGCTGGACCTTCTGCTCGCGCATCGCTCGCATCGGCATTACCTCGACGCGCCGCTCCCGCCAGACGCGCTGGAGATCATCGTCGCGGCAGCGCAATCCGCTTCCACGTCATCCAATCTTCAGGTGTGGAGCGTCGTCGCGGTGGAAGACGCGGCGCGAAAAAATCGTCTCGCGGATCTTGCCGGCGGCCAACAACATATTCGTGACTGCAAGCTCCTCCTTGTCTGGCTGTGCGATCTCGCCCGCCTCGAACTTCTTGGCAAGGAAAAGGGCCGTGACGGGGCCGCGCTTCCCTATCTCGAAATCTTCATAACGGGCGTCGTCGACGCCGCGCTCGCCGCGCAGAACGCCGTCGTTGCGCTGGAATCGCTCGGGCTGAGCTGCTGCTATATCGGCGCGATGCGCAACAAGCCGGAAGCGGTGGCCAAGGAACTCAATCTTCCGCCCAAAGTTTTCGGCGTCTTTGGCATGACGATCGGCGTTCCCGATCCCGCCGCCAACGCCGCAGTCAAACCGCGCCTTGGACAGGGCGCCGTATTGCATCGCGAGCAATATCAATGGAACGATGCACAGCGCGACGCGATCGAGACTCTCGATGTGAAGTTCAAGGACTTTCAAAAGGAACAGGGACTGCCCGAACAGGGCTGGATTCGCCAAGTGTTGTCGCGGGTGCGCGGACCTGATGCCATGAGCGGACGCGATCACATTCGCGCGGCGTTGAACGCTCTGGGATTTGAGCTGCGCTGACCCGATCGCGACAGCGGCTTCCTCGCCCGGAAAGACAGGACCGCGGTCTCGTGACGCAAGCGCTTATCGAGCCCGAGAGAACGCAAGTCGCGGGCGATCGCGTCGTCGCGAAGGTAAAGGCGCGACTCATCCCGCTGCTCGTCGCCGGCTATTTTGTCGCGTATCTTGACCGCGTCAATGTCGGTTTCGCCGCGCTCACCATGAATGAGGAGCTCGGCTTCTCTGCCACGTTCTATGGTTGGGCGGCGGGCGTCTTCTTCATCGGTTACTGCGCGCTCGAGGCGCCGAGCAATTACCTCCTTCATCGCTTCGGCGCGCGCCGGTGGATTGCGCGCATCATGGTGAGCTGGGGACTCGTCGCCGCCGCCACGGCCTTTGTCTGGAACGACGCGAGCTTCGTCGTCCTTCGCCTGCTGCTTGGCGCGGCGGAAGCAGGCTTTGCGCCGGGCGTCATCCTTTATCTGACCTACTGGATCCCGGCGGCGCAGCGCGCACGCATTCTTGCAGCTTTCCTCGTCGCGATCCCGGCGTCGAGCGCGATAGGTTCGCCGGTGTCGGCGGTCATCCTGACGTCGATGGACGGGGTCGCGGGCGTTTCGGGATGGCGCTGGCTGTTTTTGCTCGAGGCGCTGCCCTCGTTGGCGCTGGGCGTTGTCTGCTTCTTTTGTCTTCCTGATCGGCCGCGCGAGGCGACGTGGCTCTCGAACGATGAGCGCCGCTGGCTCGAGGACGCGCTCGCGCGCGAGGAGCCTGCGAAAGATGAGAATTTTTGGCGCGCGCTCGCCAATGGCCGCGTCCTCGCGCTTGGGCTCGCCTATTTCGGCGTCGTGCTCTCGCTCTATGGCTTGAGCTTCTGGCTGCCGCAGATTGTGACCACATTCGGCGCCGGCCTCGTCGCGACCGGCTTTCTTTCCGCTGTTCCTTACGCCATCGGCGCGCTCGCCATGTGGGCCCTGAGCCGCAGTTCGGATCGGCACCGTGAGACGGTCGCGCATACGGCGGGCGCGGCGCTCATCGGCAGCGTCGGCCTTGCAGGCGCCGCTTACGCAACCACGCCCATCGTTTCGATGATTGCGCTGAGCATGGCTGCGATTGGCGCCGTTGCGACGCTGCCGACTTTCTGGAGCTTCGCGACGCTTGCGCTTTCTCCCGCCGACGCGGTCGTCGGCGTCGCGCTCATCAATTCGGTCGGCAATCTCGCCGGTCTCGTCGGCCCATATCTCGTCGGCGCGGTGAAGGATGCGACGGGCGCCTTCTCGGGCGCGCTTCTCGCGCTCGCCCTCGGGCCGCTTTTCGCGGCGCTGCTCGTCATGCGCATCGCGCGAGGGCCATGACGCGCCGGCTCGCGCGCGCCGTCATCCGTCGATTTCCTCGCGTTTGATTTCGAGCGCCAGCCATTCTTCCTCGGCGTGCGCGCGTTCGGCTTCGAGACTTGCGAGCAGCTCGCTCGCTTTGGCGAATTTCGCCGGATCCTTGGCATAGAGGTCGGGGTTGTCGAGAAGTTCGTGAAGCTTTGCGCATTTCCTGCGCAGCGCGTCGATCCTTGCAGGCAGGGTTGCGAGCGCATGCTGCTCCTTGAAAGAAAGTTTGCCTTTGCCGGCCGCTTTCTCGACGGAAGGCTTTTCCTTCGCCGTCTTTTCCTTTGGCGTCTCTCGGGGTGTTTCGCTCCCGCGCGCGTCGACGCCCCTGCCGCGCTGTGCGATCATGTCGCTATAGCCGCCGGCGTATTCCACCCAGCGGCCCTCGCCCTCGCTCATCAAGACGCTCGTTGCGACGCGGTCGAGGAAGTCGCGATCATGTGAGACGACGATAAGCGTGCCTGGGTAATCCGCGAGCGTTTCCTCGAGAAGATCCAGCGTCTCGAGATCGAGGTCATTTGTCGGCTCGTCGAGCACGAGCAGGTTGGAGGGCTTCGACAGCGCGCGCGCAAGCATCAACCGCCCCCGCTCGCCGCCGGAGAGTTTGCCGATTGGCGTGCGCGCCTGCTCAGGCTTGAAGAGGAAGTCCTTCATATAACCGATGACGTGACGCGGCGCGCCATTGACCTCGACCATGTCGGAGCCGCCGCCGGTGAGCGCGTCCTGCAATGTCGTTTCCGGCTTGAGGCTCGCCCGGCTCTGGTCGAGCGTCGCCATCTCGAGGCCGGCGCCGAGTTTCACCTTGCCCGCGTCCGGGGAGAGGCCGCCGGTGAGAAGATTGACGAGCGTTGTCTTGCCGGCGCCATTGGCGCCGACAATTCCGAGACGGTCGCCGCGCAGGACCCGCGTCGTGAACCTGTCGACGATAAGACGCGGGCCATAGGATTTGCTGACCTTGACGGCTTCGATCACGAGTTGACCGGAAAGCTGCGCGTCGCTTGCCTCGAGCTTCACCTCGCCCGTCGGCATGACGCGACCGCGCCGCGCCGCGCGCAGCGATTGCAGGCCCGCGAGCCGCTTGACATTGCGCTTGCGCCGGCCGGAGACGCCGTGGCGCAGCCAATGTTCCTCCGCGACAATTTTGCGATCGAGCTTGTGCTGCTGTTTTTCCTCCTCCTCCAGTTCGCGGTCGCGCCAGGCCTCGAATTCGGCGAAGCCGCGCGCAAGATGCCGCGCGCGTCCGCGGTCGATCCAGACCGTCTCGCGCGTCAGATCCTGAAGGAAGCGTCGGTCGTGGCTGATGAGCGCCAGGGCTGATCGGAGCGACGCGAGCTTTTCCTCCAGCCAGAGGATCGCCGGAAGATCGAGATGGTTCGTCGGTTCGTCGAGCAGCAGAATATCGGGTTCTGGCGCGAGGACGCGGGCGAGCGCGGCGCGGCGCCCTTCGCCGCCTGACAGCTTGCCGGGATCTTCCTCGCCCGTCAGACCCAGTTCGAGGAGCAACGTCGTCGCGACATGGGGGTCGTCGAGCGGCCCCAATCCGGCCTCGACATAAGCGGCGGTCGTCGCATATCCCGAAAAGTCCGGTTCCTGCGGGAGATAGCGCAAACTTGCGCCCGGTTGCAGGAACCGCGTTCCCGCGTCCGCCTCGATCTCTCCCGCCGCCAGTTTGAGCAGCGTGGATTTTCCCGAGCCGTTGCGCCCGACAAGGCAAATGCGCGCCCCGGGCGCGATGGAGAGGTCCACGCCGTCGAGAAGCGGCTTCCCGCCGAGCGTGAGCATGACGCCCTGAAGGGCAAGGAGGGGAGGCGAGGCCATTTTGCGCGAACCGGTTACGTCCCTGGGACCGTCCTTTTCGACGCGTCCGCGCCTTTTGTCACCCCATGCGTTGCAAACGCCTTCAGCCGCCGAGACCCAGCGCGCGTCTCACGCGCGCGGAATAGCCATAGAGATCGGGCCGCTGCGCCAGCCGTCCCGATTCATCGACATAGGCGGTGAAATATTCGATGTGGACAGGGAGCGGTCGCGGCAGGTTGATGTAGCGCTCGCTCGGGCCAATAAGACGCTTCACGCGCTCCTCCGACCAGCCGCTGCCGGGACCCAGAACGGCTTCGGCCAAGGCAAAGGGTTCGTCGACGCGCATACAGCCATGGCTGAACGCGCGATGCGATTCCGAGAAGAGCTGGCGCGAGGGCGTATCGTGCATATAAACGGCGAAGTCATTGGGGAAAATAAACTTGATCCGCCCGAGCGCGTTCTTCTCGCCCGGCGGCTGGCGCACAATCATCTGTCCATTGCGATAGGTCACCTGATAACCGGCGCCGACGCCGCCGTGCCATTCTTTCTGGATGATCGACTGCGGCACGTACCAGGACGGATTGACGATGATCTCCACCATCTGGTCGGAGAAAATCGGCGTCGGCGTCTCTTCCTTGCCGACGATGACGCGTGTGCGGTGAATTACCGCGCCGCCGCGAATGACCGCGAGTTCGAAATCGGGAATATTGACCTCGATGCGCTCCTCGCCCATATCGCGCGGCAGCCAGCGCCAGCGCTCCATATTGGCGATGATCTCGGATTCGAGACGCGACGTGGCGGCCGGCGTCGCGGGTCGGCGCTGTCTTGCCTTTGCGGGCGGCGGCGCGTCGGTCTGAGCGAAGATTTCGTCGGCGGCGGCGAACCGCTCCTGACTGTCAAACCGGTCTTGTCCGTAAAACCGGTCTCGTCTGTCCTGGGCGTCTCCGAGGACCGCGCGGCGCGCCCGCAGCTCGACCAGCTTTTCGCGCAACTGCTGATAGCCATATTGCGGCGGGTTGAAGCCCTGGAGCGTTTCTCCCGCGCGATAGCCCGCCGCGGCGACGTCGGCGACGGCGCGGGAAGGGTCCGCCAGAGTGGGATGCGCGCCGATGAGGCGCGAGATGCGGTCGGGCTGGAGTCGTCCGCCGCGCGCCTGATGCGCGTAAGTCGCAACCGCCTCCGAGAGCGCCAGCTCACGGGCTACGTCGGCCGAGTCCTTCTCGGGCGCGGGAATGGCGAGACCATGCAGGTCGAGGCCGTCCTCGCTGGCAAGACGCAAGCGCGCGGCGGCGGACGCCGCCCCTTCGCGCCAGCCGGCGTCGTCGCTCCAGTAAGGAGTAAAGCCGCCCGCCACGTAACTTTTCGCAATTTTCGAGCGAAGGGCGCGGCGCTGCGGATCACGCGCGGCTTCTGGCGCGGCTGTCCAGTCGTCGAGCGCCAGCGCCAAAGCACGCTGGCGATCGGTCAGGAGCGCCCAGCCGAGGTCGATATCGTCCGCTCCGGGCGGCGCGATGGCCGGCTTTGCGGCGAGGAAGGCGACGATGGGCGGCGTTTCGACCGGGTCTGCGAGCGGGTCGAGCAAGTTAAGGGACGGCGCTTCGGCGGCTGGCCGCTTCTCGGCGCCCGCCAGGGCGACGGCGGCGGGCGGCGCGAAGACGTCCGCGCGGCGGGGACCGGCCGAGGCGGGCGTCGCGAACAACGCCGCCGCAAGCGCGGCGGCCGAGGTGAACGGCCCAATGAACGTGTAAGCCTGCATGGCTTTTTTGCCTCGAAACCGTCCGGCGCGCGGGCGCAAGCCGAAAATCTTAAAGTCAAGGTCGCGCCAATGTGCGCCGGGCCGCCCTTAGCCTAAATTCTAGCGCGGCGAGACCAGCTTGTGAATCGACCAAATTTCAGGTGACGGCGCGCGCGTCCGAATAATTTTGACTGTGTCGCCTTTGCAACAGGAGATGCCCCGCATCGCGGCAAAAATTAACTGGCCTCGACGAAGCTCTCCAACACCATCTTGCGCCCGGCCTTGTCGAAATCGACCGTAAGCTTGTTGCCGTCGACGGCGGCGACCGTGCCGGGGCCGAATTTGAGGTGAAAGACCCTTATGCCCGCGCGGTAGTGCGAGACGGTCGATGAACGGGCGAGAACCTCGCCCTCGATCGTCAGCGGGCTGCTTGCCGCGCGAGGGACGCGTTTCGCGCGCGGGTTCGTCGCGCGCGGCTTGCGCGCGTCTCCAGCCGGGAGTTGCGTAATTCGAGCCATAGACGTCGAGATTGGCGAAGCGTGAGACGCCATAGGAACCATATTGCGAGGCGTTCGCCACTTCGGCCACGTCGACATGGTCGGCGGGGAGATTGTCGATGAAGCGCGAGGGGGCCGTCGGTTGCCACAGCCCGCGGATGCGGCGATTGCTCGCAAAAAAGATTTTGGCGCGGCGTTTTGCGCGTGTCAGCCCGACATAGGCGAGGCGGCGCTCTTCCTCCAATCCCGCGCGGCCCTGCTCGTCCAGCGAGCGCTGATGCGGGAAAAGCCCCTCTTCCCAGCCTGGCAGAAAGACGGTCTCGAATTCCAGTCCCTTCGCGCCGTGGAGCGTCATGACCGAGACGCGCTCCTGCTCCTTGGAAGAGTCGGATTCCATCACGAGCGAGACATGTTCGAGGAAAGCGGAAAGGTCCGGGAACTCCTCCATGGCGCGCACGAGTTCTTTGAGGTTTTCGAGCCGTCCCGCCGCCTCGGGCGTCTTGTCCTGGCGCCACATTTCCGTATAGCCCGACTCGTCCAGCACCGTCTCGGCCAGCTCATGTTGCGGCTTGGAGTCGATGAGACTGCCCCAGCGGTCGAAATCGACGACGAGTCCCTTGAGGGCGGCGCGCGGCCTGGGCTTCATCTCCTCCGTCTCGACGAGAACGCGCGCGGCTTGAAGGAGCGGAATGCGTTCGCGGCGCGCATAATCGTGCAGGAGTTGCGCCGTCGCGTCGCCAAGGCCGCGTTTGGGCGTATTGAGGATTCGCTCGAAAGCGAGATCGTCGGCGGGCTGCGCGACGCAGCGCAGATAGGCGAGGGCGTCGCGGATCTCGGCGCGCTCATAGAAGCGCGGACCGCCGATGATGCGATAGGGCAGGCCGATCTCGACGAAGCGCTCTTCGAATTCGCGCATCTGGAACGACGCGCGCACCAGAATCGCGACTTCCTCGAGCGAATGGCCGCTGCGATGGAGCTGCTCGATCTCCTCGCCGATGGCGCGGGCTTCCTCCTGGCTGTCCCAGACGCCGGCGAGAGTCGGTTTCTCGCCATCCTCGTCGTCGGTAAACAGGGTTTTGCCCAGACGTCCTTCATTATGCGCGATGAGATGCGCGGCGGCGGCGAGAATATGGCCCGTGGAGCGGTAATTCCGTTCGAGCCGCACGATCTTCGCGCCGGGGAAGTCCTGCTCGAAACGCAGAATGTTCTCGACTTCCGCGCCGCGCCAGCCATAAACGCTCTGATCGTCGTCGCCCACGCAGCAAACATTTCGGCGGCCCTGCGAAATGAGACGCAGCCACAAATATTGCGCCGTATTGGTGTCCTGATATTCGTCGACGAGAATATATTTGAAGCGCTTCTGATATTCCGCGAGTACGTCGGGATTTTCGCGAAACAGGCGCAACGTCTCCAGAAGCAGGTCGCCGAAGTCGACGGCGTTGAGAATCTTCAGCCGTTCCTGATACAGCGCGTAAAGCGCCGCGCCCTTGCCGTTCGCAAAGCTCTCCGCCTCGCCCGCCGGCACTTGGCTGGCCGACAATCCACGATTCTTCCAGCCGTCGATGCGCATCGCCAGCGCGCGCGCCGGCCAGCGCTTGTCATCGATGTTTTCCGCCCGCAGCACCTGCTTGAGCAGGCGGATCTGATCGTCCGTGTCGAGAATGGTGAAATTGGATTTCAGGCCGACGAGTTCCGCGTGACGGCGCAGGATTTTTGCGCTGATGGCGTGGAACGTGCCGAGCCATTGCATGGCCTGCGCGCCTTCGCCCATGAGCATTTCGATGCGCTCGCGCATCTCGCGCGCCGCCTTGTTGGTGAAGGTGACGGCGAGAATTTCGTAGGCCCGCGCGCGGCCCAGCGCCATGATATGCGCAATGCGCGTCGTGAGCGCGCGCGTCTTGCCCGTGCCGGCGCCGGCCAGCACCAGTACCGGTCCGTCCAGCGTCTCGACCGCCGCGCGCTGCTCGGAGTTGAGCCCGTCGAGATAGCGTGGCCTTTGCGCCGCCGCCGCCGCGCGGGCCGCGAGGCCGCCGCTCTCGGGCGCGTAATCGTCGAAATCGGTCAACCGCTTGCTCCTGTATTCCGCGGCGCGAGCATATAGAAGAACGGAACGCGAATCACCGCAAAACCGTCAATTGCCCGGGCGGGGCGCTCATTGGGGCGGCGGCGCGGCGCCTGCGCCGGCCGGCCGCGCCGGGACGTCGCCTTGCAGCGCCCGTTCCAGAACGAAAACCCTGAGCGCGGAAGACAGATTGGCTTCGTTGCGGCGCGCGTCCACTCGCGCGACAAGCGCGGCGAGCGCGAGCTGTTCCATCGCCGCGATGTCTTTCAGGGCGCGCCAGAAGGCGTCTTCCAGCGAAATGCTCGTTTGGTGGCCGGAGATCACGATGGAGTGCTTGCGAATGCGCGCCGAGGTCCGGGGCGCGTCGCTCACGCCTCACCCTCCGGTTTCTCACGTTTGTGCGCAGCGAGGCGGTCGGCGTCGAGGCGCGCCTGGGCCGTTGACGCGTTGCGCTCCGCCCTGGCGCGGCCGTGGTCGATTCGGTTCTGGCGCGACTCGTCGTCGCGAAGCCGCCGTGCGCGATCCTTGCGCGCGCGGCGCAGATTGACCACCTCGCCCATCAGGTCTTCTTGCGGAAGGCGTCGATCGACACGACCTTGGCGTCGCCATCCTCACGGGGTTCGGCCTCGACGGCCGTTGGCCGCGACTTCTTTGTTCTTTCGGGCGCGGATTTGTCGGGCGCGGACTTCTCCGCTTTCTCGAGTTTTGCCGGCGCGGGAAGCTTTTCCGCGGTCGGGTGGGCGCGGGTCAGACTCAACGTGGCCGGCGCGCTTTCCCCTTCGGCGCCGTCCTCCTGCTCTTCCGCCTCCTCCTCCTCGTCAGCCTCGGCGGACTCGAATCGCAAGCCGAATTCGACGGACGGATCGTAAAAGCCCGTGATAGCGGCGTAAGGGA
This sequence comes from uncultured Alphaproteobacteria bacterium, assembly GCA_963713845.1. Classification (GTDB taxonomy): domain Bacteria; phylum Pseudomonadota; class Alphaproteobacteria; order Rhizobiales; family Beijerinckiaceae; genus Methylocystis. Next base: position 38,303 of record CAVQNJ010000025.1, on the reverse strand, counting down.
CGAAGAGATTCTCGGGAATCGAACGAAAGGAGAGCGTTACGCCGAAACCATCCTCGTTCACTTCAAGGTTGGAGTATTGGTGCTGCAGGATGATCGTCAACTCTTGCGGCCATTGCTCCAGCAGGCGGCGCGAAATCTTGACGCCCGGCGCGTCCGTGCGGAAACTGATCGTGAAGTGATGATCGCCCGGGAGATAGCCGCTTTCCGCCAGATCGGCGAGAACTTTGCGCACCACGCCGCGCATCGCGTCCTGAACGAGAAGATCGTAACGGATAAGGTCGGTCGCCATGCGCTTTTCCCTGGCCGGCCGCCGTCCGACCCAAGCTTCTGCGCGCCTCCATTGCGCGAAAATGTAAGTGGAGGCTTCTGTTGCCAGGCGCCTCCGGGCCCCGCCTAAGAGTGCTAACCCCTAGGGCTTTGATCCCAGTTTGGGCGCCGCATTACGCGGCGACGGCCACCGGAGCATAGTTGTCGTTGGCAACTATAAGTTTGACCCGATAACGGCGGTATCATGCCGAGCGAAAAAGCACCTTTTACACCCTCGTCGATCCTATTTCGCCCCCGCCGCAGCCCGCTTTTTCGGGACGGGCTGTGGTGGAGGCGCCGGGTACCGCCCCCGGGTCCGAATGGTTTATTGCGGTGTTCGTTTATCGCCATAGCCGACCGTGAAGCCGGCCCGATCTATATAGGCGGTTGCGCCACTTTGTGGAAGGGGTGGAAAAGTCCGCGTCCCGCAAAATGGAAAACGCCCGCCGCAGGGTTCGGCGGGCGTCACGGATCGGGGTGACCGTCAGCGGACCATCAGATGGTCCCTCACCGAGGTGAAGACCTCGGCTGAGACGATCTTCTTGGCGGTGAGGTCCTCAACGCTCTTGAACGGGCGCGCTTTCACGATCGCTTCGGCGACCGTCTTGTTGAGGCCTTTGACGGTGGCGAGCTGCTCCACCGTGGCGGAGTTGAGATCGAGGCGCTGGGCTTCGGTCCCCATTTTGGCGGACGGCGTGTGCGCGACGGCGGCCGGGGCCGTCTGAGGCTCGGCGAACGCCGGCGCGGCGACGAAAACAGCGGCGGCGAGAACAGCTTGGCGGATCATGGGGTCAACTCCGTGTCTAAACCTCGATCGAGATCCCGTCTCGATGGGGTGAAGCATCGCTTGCGCCTGCTGAACCTGCCGTGAGAGCGGCGTTCATCCGCCGTTATTTTTCCCCGACGCGCTTCGCCGTCCCGAAGCCTTGCGACTCCATGACGAGATGCACCTTGTTCTGCAACCCGGCGTCGTCGCCCGTGACGAGCAGTCCGGCATTGTCGGCGAGGGCGTCGCAAAGCGTCTCGACCCAGGGCTCCTCGCTCTTGGCGAAATCGCTCAGCACATAGGAATGGACGAGCGCCTTGTCGCCCGGATGGCCGATGCCCAGCCTGACGCGCCTGTAATCATTGCCGACATGGGCGGTGATCGAGCGCAGCCCGTTATGGCCGGCGTCGCCGCCGCCGGTCTTGATGCGACATTTGGCGGGCGCGAGATCGAGTTCGTCATGAAAGACGACGATCGTCGTCGAGACCGATCTTGTGGAAACGCGCCGCCTCGCCGACGGAGCGGCCGCTTTCGTTCATATAGGTCTGCGGCGCGAGCAGCATGACGCGCTCGCCGGCGATCGTTCCCTTCGCTGACGAGGCCATGGAAGCGGGCGCGCGCCGTGCGGAAAGCCATGGCGCCGAGCGATCGCCTCCAGCGCCATGAAGCCGATGTTGTGGCGGTTTCTGGCATATTGCGCGGCCGGGATTGCCGAGGCCGACGAAGAGCAGCATGGAGCCTCCGGTCACCCCGCGGATCCGCGGCAATCTGGGAAATCGGCCGCGAGAAGCGTCGACCGAGCCATCCGCCCCGCAGAGGCGGGCGCGCGCTTACTTCTTGGTGCGTTGCTTCTTGCGGCGCGCCTTCGGCGGCCGGAGCCGCGGCTGCGGCCGCAGCCGGCGGCTCTTCCGCGCCGCCCGCCGGCGGCGCGAGGCTCGCGACGGTGAAATCCTTGTCCGGATTGGTCGGCTTGCAGCCCTTCAGGCAGGGGGATGGCCGAGATATGCAGCGAGTCGTTGAAGTCCAGCCCGGCCAGATCGGCGGTGATCGCCTCCGGGATATTATCGGCCGGACACCCACATTTCTACCGTGTGGTAGACGATATTGAGCGCGCCGCCGCGCTTGATGCCGGGGCGGCCTCCTGATTGATGAAATGCACCGGCACATCGACGCGCAGGCGCGAGCCGGGCTTCAGGCGCAGGAAATCCACGTGGATCGGGAAGTCGCTTGACGACGTCGAGCTGATAGTCGCGCGGAATGGCGCGCTCCTTCTTGCCGTCGATGTCGATTTCGAAGATCGTCGTGAGGAAGTGCCCCGCGAAGATCAACTTGTTCACCGTCTTCTTGTCGAGCGACAGCGGCGTCGGCGCTTCGCCGCCGCCATAGATGCACGCCTGGAATGCGGCCCTCACGGCGAACGCTGCGGGCGGCCCCCTTGCCTGTCCCGCTGCGCACCGTGGCCGCGAGCGTCTTGGTCTCGGCCATCTCGGTGTCCTTTTCATAAAGAAAAAGCGCCGCTCGCCTCCAGGGGTGTCGGAAACACAGGCGCTCGACGGCAGCTTATAGGCGAGGGGCGGGGGCTAGGCAAGACAGCGGTCATCGACCCAGTCCCTCACCCGACGCGCGACCCGATCCTTGACCCAACCCGCCGCCTCGCGGCGCGAGCGGGAATTCCGCGGAGAAATCGTGGTTTTTCCTTTCTGCAAGGGTTGCTTGCCGGCCTTTTCTGCGTCAGGCAAACAGGCGGGTGGACGAATCGCGAGCGTCTTTGGAAGCTTGGGGGGACCAACGATTATGGCGATGGAGCAACGGCGCCGCAGGATCGTCGTCACGGGCATGGGCGCGATCTCGGCGGCGGGCGTCGGCGCGTCAACGCTCTGGGCGGCGGCCCGCGACGGAGTCTCCTGCATCCGACCCTTGAAACTCGCGCGACCCTATCCCGGCCGCATCAAGATCGCGGCGCAGGTCCCGGATTTCGATCCCGCCGCCTACATCGAACCGGAAATTCTGCCCTATTGCGATCCCTTCACGCAATTTTCGATTGTCGCCGCCGATGAGGCGCTCGCGCAAGCAGGTCTGTCGCGCAGCGAAGCGGGCGGCCCGCGCACGGCGGTCGTGATCGGCACCGGAATTGGCGGCGCGACCACGATCGACGACACCTCCTATGCGGAATATGCGCAGCAGGTCCGCCCCGAGACCCTGGCCGTGCCGCGTCTCATCCCGAGCGCCGCGCCGACAACCCTCGGCATGCGCTATGGCGCCAAGGGACCAACATTCGCATTGGCCTCGGCCTGTTCCTCCGCCGCCCAGGCGATCGGCGAAGCCTTCGAAATGCTGCGCGCCGGCCGCGCCGACCGCGCCATCGCCGGCGGAGCCGAGGCCTGCGTCATCAATGGCTCGATGCGGGCCTGGGAATCGCTGCGCGTCCTCACCCCCGACCTTTGCCGGCCCTTTTCCGCGCGGCGCAACGGCATGACTCTGGGCGAGGGCGCCGCGGTCTTCATCCTCGAGACGCTCGAGGCGGCGGTCGCACGTGGCGCGACGCCCTTATGCGAGCTCGCGGGCTATGGCACGACCAGCGACGCCTTCGACCCGCTTCGCGCCGACGTCGAAGGCCCGGCGCGCTGCATGCGTCTGGCGCTTGAGAGCGCCGGTCTCGAGCCTCGCGAGATCGATTACCTCAATGCGCATGGCACGGCGACCTACGCCAATGACATCACCGAATCAGAGGCGGTCCGCGCCGTCTTCGGAGACCGGACGCCGCCGGTTTCCTCCACCAAGCCCATTCACGGCCATGCGCTCGGGGCTTCCGGCGGGCTGGAGCTGACCGTGACCATCAATGCGCTGCGCAACCAGATCGCGCCGCCCACCATTAATTTTCTGGAGCCGGACCCCAAGTGCCGGATCGACGCCATCCCCAACGTGGCGCGCAAGACGCCGATTCGGGTCGCCGCGTCGAATTCCTTCGCTTTTGGCGGCATAAACGCCACACTGATCGTTCGGGCGGTGTGAGCCGGCTTCCGGCGCGGGCCCGCGCGCTTTCCTGCGACAACGTTGACGGAATGCGCGTTTCTCTCAAGCTGGTGCGACGGTCATGACGGAAGACGCCGACCCGCCCGCCGATCGCGCCCCAAAAGGGTCGGAATCTGGCGGAAAAGGTGGCAAAGCCGGAGCCAGGAAGAAGTCGGCCGCGCTCTCCGCGGCGCTCCGCACGAATTTGGCGCGCCGAAAGGCCCGGGAGCGGGCCCTTCGCGCGGCGCAAAAGGGCGAGAGCGAGGAATAATGGACAAGATCAGGATTCGGGGCGGCGCGCCGCTCAATGGCGTGATCCCCATCTCGGGGGCCAAGAACGCCGCCCTGCCGCTGATGATCGCCTCGCTCCTCACCAACGAGACGTTGACGCTCGAAAACATGCCGCTGCTTGCGGATGTGACGCAGCTCGAGCGCATCCTCGGCAATCACGGCGTCGATTTCACCATTTCGGGAAAGCGCAAGGGCGATCACGAGAACGCCGGCCGCACCGTGCATTTCACGGCGCGGGAGATCGTCGATACGACGGCGACCTACGAACTCGTCTCCCGCATGCGCGCGAGCTTTTGGGTTTTCGCGCCGCTCCTTGCCCGAATGGGCGAATGCCGCGTGTCGCTTCCGGGCGGCTGCGCCATCGGCACGCGCCCGGTCGATCTTCTGCTGACGGCCTTGCAGAGGCTCGGCGCCAACATCGAAATCGAGAACGGCTATGTTGTCGGCACGGCCAAGGGCGGGCTGGTCGGCGGCGAGATCGACTTCGAGAAGGTGACCGTCGGCGGCACCCACACCGCTCTGATGGCGGCGACGCTGGCGCGCGGCGCGACCGTGATCCGCAATGCGGCCCGTGAGCCGGAGATCGTCGATCTGGCGGAATGCCTCGGCAAGATGGGCGCACGGATTTCGGGCGCCGGAACCTCGACGATCGAGGTCGAGGGCGTGACGTCGCTTTGCGGCGCGCGTCATGCCGTGATGCCGGACCGCATCGAGGCCGGCACCTACGCCATGGCGGTCGCCATGACGGGCGGCGATGTGCTGCTCGCCGGCGCGCGGGCGGAATTTTACAGGCGGCGCTCGATGTGCTGTCGGCCACTGGCGCGACGATCACCGAGACCAATGAAGGCCTTCGCGTTTATCGCAACGGCGCCGGCATCGCGCCCGTCGATGTCGAGACGGCGCCCTTTCCCGGCCTTTCCCACCGATTTGCAGGCGCAGTTCATGGCGTTGATGACGCGCGCAAAGGGAACCTCGCGCATTCGCGAGACGATCTTCGAAAACCGTTTCATGCACGTGCAGGAGCTTGCGCGCCTCGGGGCGCGCATCAAGCTCGAAGGCGACACGGCGATCGTCGACCGGCGCCGACCATCTCGAGGGCGCGCCCGTCATGGCGACGGACCTTCGCGCCTCCGTCTCCCTCGTCATCGCCGCGCTCTCCGCGAGCGGCGAGACCACGATCAACCGCGTCTATCACCTGGACCGCGGCTTCGAGCGGCTGGAGCAGAAGCTTTCCGGCTGCGGCGCGCAGATCGAGCGGATCAGCGGCCACGGTTAAACGGCGCGGGAGCCGCGGCGTGTCGCCAACGCCGGCTCAGGCCCGCGCCGCCAGTGGGGCAATATTGTGCAACTGATCGGCGGAGTCGAAGAAGCGGCGCAGATTACGCGCGGCTTGCCGGATGCGCTGTTCATTTTCGACGAGCGCGAGGCGCAAAAAGCCTTCCCCATGCTCGCCGAACCCCTCTCCGGGCGCGACGGCGACGTCGGCCTTCTCGATGAGGAGCTTTGAGAATTCGAGGCTCGACATGGCGCGGAAACGTTCCGGCACCGGCGCCCAGGCGAACATCGAGGCGCTCGGCGCCGGGATCGGCCAGCCCGCCTGGGCGAAGCTTTCCACCATCACGTCGCGGCGCTTCCCGTAGATCGCGCGCATCTCCCGCACGCAGTCGTCGGGGCCGTTCAGCGCGGCCGCGGCGGCGACCTGGATGGGGGTGAACGCGCCATAATCGAGATAGCTCTTGACGCGCCCAAGCGCGGCGCACAGCCTCTCATTGCCGACCGCAAAGCCCATGCGCCAGCCCGCCATCGAGAAGGTCTTCGACATGGACGTGAACTCTACGGTCACGTCCATCGCGCCCGGCACCTGCAGCACGGAGGGCGGCGGATTGCCGTCGAAATAGACCTCGGCGTAGGCGAGATCGGACAGGATGAAGATGTCGTGCTTCTTGGCGAAGGCGACGAGGTCCTTGTAGAAATCCAGCGACGCCACTTCGGCGGTCGGGTTCGAGGGATAGCAGACGATGACCGCGATGGGCTTCGGGATCGAATGGATCATCGCCCTCTCGAGCGCATAGAAATAATCTGGGGTTGGCGCTGACGGCACGGAGCGGATGACCCCGCCCGCCATCAGGAAACCGAAGGCGTGAATGGGATAGGAAGGGTTGGGCACCAGCACCACGTCGCCCGGCGCGGTGATCGCCTGCGCCATATTGGCGAAGCCTTCCTTCGAACCCAGGGTCGCGACGATCTGCGTCTCAGGATCCAGCGTGACGCCGAAACGGCGCTGATAATAGCCAGCCTGAGCGCGGCGCAGTCCGGCGATGCCCTTCGACGCCGAATAGCGGTCGGTGCGCGGGCGGCCGGCGGTTTCGACGAGCTTGTCGACGACATGTTTGGGGGCGGGCAAATCGGGATTGCCCATGCCCATGTCGATAATGTCGGCGCCCGCGGCGCGCGCCTTGGCCTTGAGGCGATTCACCTGCTCGAAGACATAAGGCGGCAGGCGCTTGATCCGATAGAAATCCGACATTGCTCGATCTGTTCCGGTTATGGATGCGCCGCGAGTCTAGCGGCTCGGCCCCGCTTCGCCAAATGGGCGCTTGCGCGACGTCGGCCCGGCGCGCGCTTTAATTCGGGGTACGCACCCGCGCCGCCTTGCGCCGATTTTCCGCCGCCGCACGGTCGAGCGCCGCGCCCACCGCCTGCATTTCCGTCGCCGGTCGTTTCGCGGCTTTCTCAGGCGTCGGGCCGATGGGGATATAGTGCAATTGCTCCGATCGCGAATCGCGGACAAAATCGGGGGCCGGCGGCGGCGTCTTGCGCACGCCCAGCGCGTCGAAAAGCGCGCCAATCGCCCGTCCGCCCGTCGAGGGCGGCTGTTCCTCGGCTTGCGCGCCGCAAAGCGAGGCCGCAAGCGATATCGCCACGAGAAGAAGAAAGCGCATCATCGTATCGGATCCGAAAAATGGGGCGGGAGCATGAATGCTCAAAGCCAGCCGGCGACGTCGCGTCGCGCGAGATGCTCGATCAGCGCCATGCCCGCGTCGCTGTCGTTGAGACAAGGAAGCCGCGCGAATTTTTCGCCCCCTTTCTCGAGGAAGAGCTCGCGAATTTCGACCCCCAGCTCTTCGATGGTTTCGAGGCAGTCGGCCGAAAAGCCGGGCGCGACGATCGCGACGCGCCTTACGCCCTGTTGCGCGAGCTCGGTAATCACCTCGCTCGTGTATGGCGTGATCCATTGCGCGGGCCCAAAGCGCGACTGGAACGACAGGCGCAGCTTCTCCGGCGGGAAGCCGAGCGCCTCGCGAAGCAGGCGCCAGCTTTCTTCGCAATGCCCGCGATAGGGGTCGCCGCGGTCGATCTGCGCCTGCGGCAGCCCATGAAAGGACGCCACGATGACCTCGGGGTCGAAATCGAGTTCGGCGAGACCGCGCCTGACGCTCGTCGCGAGCGCTCCGATATAGGCGGGATCATCGTAATACGGCGCGCCGATCCGCAGAGCGGGCTGCGCGCGCAAACGCGCGAGCGCCGCAAAGGCGGCGTCGGCCACCGAGGCGTTGGTCGAGGCGGCGTATTGGGGATAGAGCGGCAGCAGCGCGATGCGCTCGCACCCTCTCGCAATCAACGCATCGATTTGCGACTCAATCGAGGGCGCGCCGTAGCGCAGCGCATAATCGACGATGACGGGCGCCGCGCCGCCCCACGCCGGCGCGCGGGCGGCGAGACATTCCGCCTGCCGGCGCGTGATCGTCTTCAGCGGCCCCTCGCCAATCTCATGGTTCCATATCGAGTTGTACGCCTTCGCCGATTTCTTCGGACGCGTATTCAGCACGAGGCCGTAGAGAATGGGGAGCCAAACGAAGCGCGGCAGATCGACGACGCGTCGGTCGGAGAGAAACTCCGCAAGATAACGCCGCACGGCGGGCACTTCCGGCGAATCCGGCGTCCCCAGATTGACCAGCAGCAGGCCGACTGGCGAATTGAGCGAACTCACGGCCGTATCCTTTCAAAAGCGGCGCGTTCGTCGTCCGCCATCTCGAAGGCGTGCTCGGGTCCGGGAAAGGCTCCCCCCCGCACATCCGCAGCATAGGCCTCGACCGCCGCGCGCAGCGCCGCGCCGATCTGCCCATAGCGCCGGTTGTGCTTGAAGTCACGCGTCGTGAGTCCGGCGAGATCATTGACGACGAGCACCTGTCCGTCAGTCTCGGGACCAGCGCCAATCCCGATCGTCGCCGCCTTGACGGCGCGCGTGATCCGGCCGGCGAGTTCCTGCGGAACGAGCTCCAGCACGAGGAAGCTCTGGCCGGCCGCATCCGCCGCGCGCGCGTCGTCGAAGAGTTTCGCGGCGGCGACGGCGGTTTTTCCCTGCCGCCGCTTGATCGCTTGATGCTGGGATTCCAGCCCGAGATGACCGCACACGTCGAACCCCTCGGCCACAAGCGCGGCGACCACGTCTGGCTGCGCGCCCTCGAATTTCACGCAATCGGCCCCCGCCCCCCGCAAGACGTGGGCGCTGGCGATCGCCATTTCGGGCGTGTCATAGGTGGCGTAAGGCAGGTCGCCGATCAGGTAGACGCCATGCGCGCCGCGCCGCACGGCCGCAATGTGATGGGCCATGTCGGAAAGCGTCACCTCGCGCTCATGGGCGTAGCCCAGTATATTCACGCCGACGCTATCGCCCACGAGGATGGCGTCGACCCCGGCCTCGACCTCGAGGCGCGCGGTCGGCGCGTCATAAGCCGTGATCACGACGATTTTTTCGCCGCGGCGCTTCTTCTCGAGGAACGGCTCGGCTTTCGACACGCAAGGCTCCGATTCGCGCCGCAGGCGCTTTCGCCCCCAAAACGCGCCCGGCGTTCCGGCGGCGCCGCGTCAGCGCGCCGCGTCGTCCTTGCACGCGTGGGGTTGGCCGGGAACGCGGATTTCCTGGAAGCCGCCGCATTTATCGCAGGCCTCCAGCGCGAGCGAAAGGCCGATGAGCGCCAAAAGGGCGGCGACTTTGCGTTTCATTGATTTCCCACCGGCGCAATTTCGAGCGGACCATAGCCGCGCCAAACCGGCGAGACAAGCGAGGGGGCGGCGCGCTCACAGCGGCATGCGCGGCTGCGCAACAGGCCTCCGGCGTCGCGCCGGCGGCTTGCATCCGACGAAAAGCCCTGTATAACGCGCGCATCGTGACGTCCCGGCCGGGGGCTGAACGGAAGCGCCGTCATCGGCGAGGGCCTGGGCCCGCCTTCCTGTGTCTCCGCCTTCGAACTTTCCTTCTCGAGCCTTTCCTGGGGAATTTCCCCGTCCGAAACGCTCGAAGGGCTTGGCGCCGGACGGTTCACGACAACGGAAAGGCAAGACTTCATGGCTCTTTACGAGCATGTCTATCTCGCCCGTCAGGACATTTCTCCCCAGCAGGTGGAGACGCTGACCGGGCAATTCAAAACCATCGTCGCCTCATTGGGCGGCACGGTCGGCAAGACCGAATATTGGGGCGTCAAATCGCTCGCCTATCGGATCAAGAAGAACCGCAAGGCGCATTTCACGCTGCTCAATATCGACGCGCCGCCCGCGGCGATCGCCGAACTCGAGCGCCAGGAAAGCATCAATGAGGACGTTCTCCGCATCCTGACGCTGCGCGTCGAGGAGCTGGAGGAAGGGCCCTCGGCGCAGTTGCGCAAGCGCGACGACGACGATCGCGGCGGCGAGCGCCGCGGCGGCGGCGGTCCGCGTGGCGAGCGCCGTCCCCGCCGTGAAGATGGTCGTCCCGAAGGAGAGATCGAATGAGCTCCGCACCGCGTCGCCCGTTCTTTCGTCGCCGCAAGTCCTGCCCTTTCTCCGGCGCCAACGCGCCGAAGATCGACTATAAGGACACGCGCCTGCTGTCGCGCTACATCTCGGAGCGCGGCAAGATTGTGCCCTCGCGCATCACCGCCGTTTCGGCCAAGAAGCAGCGCGAATTGGCCAAGGCCATCAAGCGCGCCCGCTTTCTGGGGCTGCTGCCTTACGTGATCCGGTAAGAGATCGCTTTTCTCAACTGCGAGCCGCGCCCTTTGGGCGCGGCTTTTTTTGTTCTCGTCCGCCGACGCGCGCCCTAGCTCGCGGCCGGCTCGTGCAGGCCCTCAAGGCCGGCCGGGGCGGGCGGCGGTTCGGCCATGAATTGCGCCGCGGCGAGCGTCGCGAAACGTCCGCCCAGGGCGACGAGCGCGTCGAAGGACCCGCTCTCGACGATCCCGCCATGATCGAACACCAGGATATGATCGGCGTTGCGGACTGTCGCCAGACGATGCGCGATGACGAAGGTCGTGCGCCCCTTGGTCGCGCCCTCCAAGGCCTTCTGGATCTGACGTTCGGTCGTGGCGTCGAGCGCCGAGGTCGCCTCGTCGAAAACGAGGATCGGCGGGTCCTTCAGGAGCGCGCGGGCGATGGAGAGCCGTTGACGCTCGCCGCCCGAAAGCGAACGGCCTCGCTCGCCGATCCGGGTCTCGCGCCCGTCGCTCTGGCGCGAGACAAATTCGGACGCCTGCGCCAATTCGAGCGCGAGGGCGATCTCCGCGTCGGTCGCCTCGGGATTGCCGATGCGCAGATTTTCCTCGATCGTGCGGGCAAAGAGCATCGGCTCCTGGAAGACGACGCCGATATTGCGGCGCAGCGACACGAGGGTGAACGCGCGAATGTCGACGCCATCGATCGTCACTGCCCCCTCGTCGGGGTCGAAGACGCGATGCAGCAGGCCGAGCGTCGTGGATTTGCCCGAGCCGGTAGAGCCGACGAGCGCGATCGTCTCGCCCGGCTTGGCGGCGAAACTGACGCAGTCGATCGCCTTTCGGCGCCCGTCATAGGAAAAGGAGACGTTCTCGAAAGCGACCGCGCCCGTCAGCCTTCCGGCGTCCCGCGCGCCGGGGCGGTCGGCGACGGCGGGCTGCGTGTCGAGCACCTCGAAAAACTCGCCGATTTTGGCCGACTGCTGAAAGAGAATGTTGACGAAGCCGACGACTTGTTCGAGCCGGCTGATGAGCATGGTTGCGAAATTTGTAAAAGTGACGATCTCGCCGATGGAAGCCTGGCCATTGATATGCAGCCATGTTCCGAGGAGGAAGATCGAAAGGATCGTCAGCGTCGCCGAAGCGCGGCTTGCGACGGCGACGAGCGCCCACCAGGAGAGCACCGGCATCTGCGCCGCGAGGAGGTCGTCGATGATTTGCTTAAGTGCGACAGACTCGCTCTCCACTCGCGTAAAGCTCTGGACAACGGGGATATTCCCCAATGCGTCCGACGCAAGCTCGGCGAGCGAGGAGTTGTAGCGCTCGACTTCGCCCTGCAGCGATTCGGTGCGTCGCAGGACGAAACTCGTCGCCAGATAAAACACGGCGACGAGGAACATAAGGAGGCCGCCGAGGCGCCAATTGAGAACGAGCGTCGCGGGCAGAAGAATGAAAAGGGCGACGAAGGAGGCGCAATTTTCACGAAAAAAGGAAAGCCAGAGGCCGAACATGGCGGCTGACCCGTCCAACATCGTCTTCAGGAGGCGCCCTGAGTGGACATTCGAGTGATATGTCAGGGGAAGATTAAGAACATGCTCGAAATAATCGGAGACAACGGCCAGGCGGCGGCGATGCGCGAGCCTGTCGGCATTGAGGCCGACGAGGATGGCGGCGCCGATCGAGAAAAGGCCGAAGCCGGCCCAGGCCCCGAGGAGCGGCGCGAGGTCGCTCCAGGACAGCGTCTGCCCGGGAGCTTGTGCCTGCGTCATTCTGTCGATGATGCGGCCAAAAAGGAGAGGTTCGGCGAATTGCGCGATGGCCAGGCAGAGGTTGGCGACGACCAAAATGACGGAAAGCCGCGCCTGGGGACGCAGTTGGCCGAGGACGCGCATGTAAATCTTGAGGACCGACATCGTCTCGCCCGCTACTGCTCTCCATCAGGCGCATACAGGCGTGGCCGTCGCAGCGCAAGGCCGCGGCCGGCTGCCGGCACATTTTGCAGAACAGCCTCGCTTCGGCCCGCGCCTCTAAAACTGCCCCGCTCCGAGGGCGTTTTGGAGGGGGCGAATGTTTGACGATTTTCGCAAGCGCATCGGGTCGTCGTTGAGACGGCTGCGAGACCTTTTCTCCTATCCCGACGATCCGATTTGCGCCGCGCGCCTGCAGGAGGAGCAGTTCGCCGCCGTGCGCGCCAATACGCCCGGCATGATGGTCGCCAATGTCGGCAATGGCGCCGCGCTGTTGGCGACGTTCTCCGGGACGCCCCTCGGTCCCAGGGCGCTGCTGTGGACGGTCGCGCTTTTCGCGGCGGCCATTTATATTTTTTGGCGCGCCCGACGGCGCGTGCGGCGTCGGTCCGCGCCCTCTGCGCCGACGCGCATCGGCCGGCGCGCGGTGCTCAACGCTTTCGTGCTCGGCCTGCTTTGGGCGGCGGTCCCTCTGCTGTTCTTTCTCGAGGCCAGCCCCGGCGCGCGGCTGATGGTGATTTCCCTGACCGCGGGCATGCTCTTCGGCGGCGCCTTTTCGCTGGCGCGGGCGCCGGTCGCCGCCACCGTCTTCGCTTTGCCGATTACCGCCGCGGCCGCCGTCACGCTGCTCAGCGGCGGCGATCCCGATCTCATCCGCATCACCCTGGTCCTGTGCATTTATGTCGCGGTGCTGCTCCGGGAAGTCTATGTCGAGGCGGAGAACTTCAAGGACCGCGTCCTTTCCCAGTTCGGCGCCGAGCGCGAAGCGCGGACCGATCCGCTGACAGGCCTGCCCAATCGTCTGGCCTTCAACGGGGCGATCGAGCGGGACCTCAGTCGCATTCGTCGACATGGGGGCCAACTGGCCCTGCTTTGCGTCGACATCGACAATTTCAAGACGATCAACGACCGCTACGGCCATCCCGCCGGCGATGCGCTCCTGGCGCAGGCGGCGCGGCGCATGCGGGCCGCCTTGCGTGGCGCCGATCTCGTCGCTCGAATGGGCGGCGATGAATTCGCCATCATCGTCGCCAATCTCGAGACGAAGAACGGCGCCGGCATCGTCGCCGACAGGATTCTCGCCTGTTTCGAGGAGCCCTTTCTTCTGGACGGACGCCTTGTGCGCGGCGCGGCGAGCGTCGGCGGCGCTCTTGCGCCGGGCGATGGACTCGACAGCCAGGAACTGTTCAAACGCGCCGACCTCGCGCTCTATCAGGCGAAGCAGCGCGGCGGCGGCTACCGCTTCTTTCGGCCTGAGGAGGATTTCGAGGCGATCGAGGCCGACCTCCTCGAACAGGATCTTCGGCGCGCGCTGGCCAATGACCAGATGTCGCTCGTCTACCAGCCTATCATTCGTGTGGCGACGCGCGAGGTTGTGGGGTGCGAAGCGCTCCTGAGATGGAGCCACCCGACCCGCGGCGCGATTTCCCCGGCCGCCTTCATTCCCGTTGCCGAATTGACGGGCGTCATTCACGAACTTGGCTTGTGGGCGCTTGAGCGCGCATGCGCCGCAATCGCCAGCCTTCCTGAGGATATTCGCGTTTGCGTCAATGTTTCAGCGGCGCAACTCGCTCAGCCCGATTTCGCCGTGCGCGCGCTCGAGGCAATCGCCCGCACGTCACTCCCGCCGCGCCGGCTCGACATCGAGATCACGGAACGGGCGACGTCCGCCGCTGTTCCGGCCATACGCGACGAACTGGTTAATTTATCGCGCGCCGGGATGAGCCTTTCGCTGGACGATTTCGGCTCGGGCGTCTCGTCTTTGTCCCAGTTATGCAGCCTTCCGATTCGCCGCGTGAAAATCGACGGGCCGCTGGTCAGGGACGCTGCGACGCGGCGCGACAGCGCGGCAATCATCCTTGGCCTCGCGCGCATGGCGAACGCGTTCCATTTGGGCCTCGTCGCGGAAGGCGTCGAAACGCCCGAGCAGTTGCAATGGCTCGCGGAGATTGGGGTCGATGAGGCGCAGGGCTTCGTGATCGCGGCGCCGATGGCGTTTCCCGCGCTGGAGACATTTATCGCTGGCTGGAGTCCGACTCAATTGGCGGGGGAGGATCGGGCGCGCGCGTGAAGCGCGCTACTCATCCTCGCCAAAGCGGTTGGCGACGAGCGTCGCGAGCGCGTCGAGCGCTTCCCGGGCCTGCGGGCCGCTCGCCGTGACCGTGATCGTCGAACCCTGACCCGCGCCCAGCGTCAAAATGCCCATGATCGAGCTTCCGCCCACCGTCTCACCGTCTTTGGCGACCGTGATTTCGGCGTCGAAACGCTCGCAGCATTGCACGAATTTCGCCGTCGCCCGGGCATGAAGGCCCTTTTTGTTGACGATCTGGAGGTCGCTGGCGACGGCGTTCTCCGCCGTCCGCTCTTGTGTCTCGGACATCGTAAAGGTCACTTCGGGTTAAGCACTCTGCTCGCGATATATACGTATTTTCGGCCGGCGTCCTGCGCTTGCAGAACCGCCTGCTCCAACGTGGCGGTGTCACGCACCGACGCGAGCTTGATGAGCATGGGAAGATTGACCCCGGCAAGAACCTCGACATTGCTGCCGTTCATTACCGAAATCGCGAGATTTGAGGGCGTTCCGCCAAACATGTCGGTGAGAAGCACGACGCCGTCGCCGCTGTCGGCCTTGTGGATCGCCTCCAAAATATCGGCCCGCCGGCGCTCCATGTCATCGTCGGGCCCGATCGAAATGGAGACGAGTTGTCTTTGCGGGCCAACCACGTGTTCGAGCGCGGCGCGAAACTCCGTGGCGAGGTGGCCGTGGGTCACCAAGACCATTCCGATCATTCGACCCTACCACTCATGAAGACGTCTCGCCCTGCGCAGCGCCAGGTGACGGATGTAAACGTAACCCCGCCGCGGCTTTTCGCCCCCGGCGGCAGCATATACAAGCGAAGCCGCCGCGCCCATAGCATTTTGCCGGGCGCGCGCCAGGGGCGACATTTTGTGCGTCGCGGCGAAATTGGCAAGCAAAAAGCGCGATGTGCCGTCAAATAGTCGTAACAGACTGAATAAAAAAGAGTATTCTTTCGACCGAGACGTCGCCGAGATTGGTCGTTTGCAGTCGCGGCAGCGGGATTCCATGCAGGGAGGCGCATTTGTCGCGGTCTTCCGGAAAGCGCGCGAGCGTCTCGTCCGCGGGGCGGACGTCGACAATTGCGCGCAATACGCAGGCGGCTTCGAACGCGATGCGCGCCAGGCCCAAGCCGCGAATTTCAATCATGCCGGCGATCGAGGGATGAGGCCGCGCGACCAGCCGGCCATTTTGCAGATCGACGCGCACGCGATCGTCGCCGACCAGCCGGGCGAGGTCGCCGCGCGATTGGCTCCGTGCGAGGAGAGCGAGCGTCAAAGCGCTCTTCCCGGCTCCGGAAGGGCCGCGTATGAGCAAACCTGTTTCGCCCAGAACGAGCGCGTTCGCATGAATAAATCCACCGGACGCGCGGGTCATCGGTTCGCGGGAAGCCAGATGACGAAACGCGCGCCGAGCACGGGATCATCGGGGTCCGCTTCGTCCGTGCCTTCGGGATGGGCACGGGTGCGGTTGAGCGCGCGAATGCGGCCGCCGTGCGCCTCGATGATCTGGCGCGAGATGGACAGCCCGAGACCGGAGTTCTGGCCGAAACCATGCTCGGGTCTGTCGGTGTAGAACCGCTCGAAGATGCGTTCGAAGGCGCCGTCGGGAATGCCCGGTCCGTCGTCGTCGACGATGATCTCGTAGCCCTCGAGCGTCGCGCCGCCGGGACCCTTGGCGCGTTCCGGCCAGAGCAGAACGCGCACGCTTTGGTCGGTCTTCGAGAAGGAGCGGGCGTTGTCGATCAAATTGTTGAACACTTGCCCGAGCCGAGAATCATGCCCGCGCACGGTCCATCGCTTGCGGGGCTCGGAGGCGGATTGGCGGATTTTCAGTTCGATCGCGACGCCGTCGCCGCGATCGACGGCGCGGGCCATGTCGACGACCGCATTTAGCGCCTTCGAGAGATCGACGTCCCCCATGTCTGCGCGGGCGAGTTCGGCGTCGAGGCGCGAGGCGTCGGAAATGTCGCTGATCAGGCGATCGAGTCTGCCGACGTCATGCTTGATGATTGCGAGCAGCCGGTCGCGCGCCGAATCGGTCTTGGCGATCGGCAGCGTCTCGACGGCGCTGCGCAACGAGGTTAACGGATTTTTCAGCTCATGCGCGACATCGGCCGCGAAATGCTCAATCGCTTCGATGCGGTTATAGAGGGCCGTCGTCATGTCGCGCAGGGCGCCGGAGAGATGTCCGATTTCGTCCTGGCGATCTGAAAAATCCGGGATCTCCTGGCGCGACTTGGCGCCCCGTCGCACGCGTTCGGCGGCTTCGGCGAGGCGGCGCATCGGTTCGGTGATTGTATTGGTGAAAAACAGAGAGAGAAGCAGCATCACGCCCGCCGAGACAAGAAAGATGCGGATGATCCCCCAGCGTTCCATCGCGATGATCGCGTCGATGTCGCCGCCCATGGTCGACAACAGCAAGGCGCCGCGAACGGAGCGGAATCGCTGCACCGGCACGGCCACCGAAATGATGGTCTCGCCTTTGGCGTTGGCGCGCACGACAGAGTGGGCGCGCGCCTCGAGCGCGCTCGCGACCTCTGGATAAGTCTTGCCGTTCCCCATGCCGATATCTTCGTAAAGCGGCAATTCGGGGCGGCGCGTCAGTCGACGCATGAAGTCGATCATTCTCTGCAGGAAGGATGACGCGTCGATCGTGGTCTGGCCCGCCGTCGGCAGATCGAAGCGCAGAATATTCGAGCGACCGGAGACCGAGCGGGAGTTGAGGAGCAGATAGCCGTCACGGTCGTAGATGCGCGCGCGCAGCCGCGTTGGCGACACGAGTTGGCGCAGCAGCGGCCCGACGCGCTCTGGATTGAGCGAGAACTCCATCGCGGGCTGCCCCTCGTCGGGGCTGGCGCTTTCGCCGGGCGCGAGCTTCAGCAGCTTTTCGGGGTCGATGGTGATCGCGTCTGTGTCGACCGTGGCAGAGGCGGCGACGGCCGCGGCGATGATCTCGCCTTGCGTTTGCAGGCTTTGCACCCGCGCGTCGATGAGGCCTTCGCGAAACTGGTTGAGATAAAGAAAACCGCCGAGCAGGGCGACGAGGCCGCCGAGATTGAGGACGACGATTTGTCGCGTCAGCGATGACGATAAATGCGATTGAACCGTCCGCGACAGACGCCTGAGGCGAATGTTCAGCGTGCGCGCGCGGCGCGCCGGGCGCGCCACGGGCTCGCTCGCGCTCAGACCCGGTTCGGCGTGCCCTGGCGCGTCAATGTCGCCGGTCTCGGATGCGCTCATGCGACGCCGCGCTCCGCCTTACATTTCCTTGAATCGGTAGCCGACGCCGTACAAGGTCTCGATCATTTCGAATTCCTGATCCACGACCTTGAATTTCTTGCGCAGCCTCTTGATGTGGCTGTCGATCGTGCGATCGTCGACATAGACCTGATCGTCATAGGCCGCGTCCATCAGGGCGTTGCGACTCTTCACCACCCCCGGGCGCAGGGCGAGCGACTGCAGGATGAGGAATTCGGTGACCGTCAGCACCACCGGGTCGCCGCGCCAGGTGCAGGTATGGCGTTCGGGGTCCATCAACAACGCGCCGCGCTCCAGAACCTTCGCTTCGGTCTCTTTCTGCGTTGCGGCTTCTTTGGGATTGGCGCGCCGCAGAATTGCTTTGACGCGTTCGACGAGGAGCCGTTGCGAGAAAGGTTTGTGGATGAAGTCGTCGGCGCCCATCTTCAGGCCGAAGAGTTCGTCGATCTCTTCGTCCTTGGAGGTAAGAAAAATCACTGGAAGGTCGGATTTCTGCCGCAGGCGGCGAAGAAGCTCCATGCCGTCCATGCGCGGCATCTTGATATCGAAGATCGCAAGGTCCGGCGGGTTGGCGCGCAATCCGTCAAGCGCCTGAGCGCCATCCGTGTAGGTTTGCACCCGGTAACCCTCTCCCTCAAGCGCGATGGAGACGGAGGTGAGGATGTTGCGATCGTCGTCGACGAGAGCGATGGTCGGCATGATCATCCTTTGCATGTTGGCGGCGATACGCGTCTTGCGACGCAACCAGGCGCTCGGACACTCTTCTGTCCCGCCTCGCCCGCCTGTCGTGATGGCGGGCCGGTCAATGACGCCGGGCGACTGTCAGGCTTTTGTCAACCTGCTTAACGTCTAGGTCTATCGCGGCTGAAATGTGGCCTTGCGTTCCGGCCGATACGCCCTGAGCGTTCGGAAGGCGCCCACGGCTACGATAGCCTCACCGCACCTTTATAGACACATTCGGCCGATAACGCGAACCTGACCTCGTATTGGGTAAGAAATTTACGCAATATCAAAGAGATAAATCGTCGATTCCCGGCGCTCCGCGAACAGCCCTAGCCGAAGCGGAGCGGCCGATGCGGCGTCAAACCGCGGCGAGGAATCCCGCGAGCTGGTCCTTGAGCGACAGTCGCTTCTTCTTGAGGTTTTCGATGGTGTCGTCGTCCGCTGGCTCGACATTGGTTTCCATGCGATGGATCGAGCGGTTGAGCGTGTGATATTCCTCGGCGAGTCGGGCAAAATGCGCATTTTCGGCTTTTAGCGCATGAATGGCCTCGGCCTTTTCGGGAAATTCTTCGTGCAGTGCATGCGCGACATGGCTCATTGGTGTCTCTCTGCCTCTTGTCTACGACGCGGCCCGCGTCGGGCGCTTATCTTACCGGCTTTCTCCGAGGGAGCGGAGTCTCATCATTGTGCGACCAATCCGCGCAAGCCGAGCCGCCAAAGCCCGCCGCCACGCGAATTTGGGCGCGAGCCGCGGGGCGCCGGGCGGGCTGCAGCAATACCCGGTTCACGCGCACGACGCCGACGATGGCCGTGCGCCCGCGTTCGCGGCGGCGGTCTTGATCGGCGCGCGGCCCGCGTCGCGAGCTCAAGCGCGCCTTCTCGCGCGCGTCGCGGGGGGCGGGCGCGTCCACTCACGCGTCGAGAGAATTTTCTTGAATTGGCGCTCAATCTTCGCTTGACGCGCTGCGACGCCGCGATTAGTTTCCGCGAACTTTCGACAGGCCGTAAGTTCACGCCGTCGGTGAGCGCCTCGCTCGCGACCTTTCGAACTTATACGCTGTCGCCTTGCCTGTGACCGCCAAATGACGCCGGCTTCGCCGCCGGTTTGGTAATCATTCCGTCGCCTCGCGGCGTCGGACAGGAGGGCACGATCCCGGTTCGCCGGGGTCCTCTGCGTTAGGAGCGCCTTGGCCAACCGGCCATCGGCGCTTCGCTCGTTTGCGCGTCTCTGCCGGACGCGCCTGCGGGTTTTCCATGACATCCGCCATTCGCCGAGAAGCGAAGCGAAGGACTTTTTGATGCCCACGATCAGCCAGTTGATCCGCAAGCCGCGTCACCCCAAGACGTATCGCGAGAAGGCCCGCCATCTTGGCGCCTGCCCGCAGAAACGCGGCGTTTGCACGCGCGTCTATACGACGACTCCGAAGAAGCCGAACTCGGCGCTTCGAAAGGTCGCCAAGGTGCGCCTGACCAATGGCTTCGAGGTCATCGGCTACATTCCGGGCGAGGGCCATAATCTGCAGGAGCACTCTGTGGTCATGATCCGCGGCGGTCGCGTGAAGGATCTTCCGGGCGTTCGCTATCACATTCTGCGCGGCGTGCTCGACACGCAGGGCGTCAAGGACCGCAAGCAGCGCCGTTCGAAATACGGCGCGAAGCGTCCGAAGTAATCCGGCCGAAAGGAGACACCAATGTCGAGACGTCACCGGGCGGAAAAGCGCGAAGTCATCGAGGACGCCAAGTTCGGCGACATCGTGCTCGCGAAATTCATGAACTCGATCATGTATGACGGCAAGAAGTCCGTCGCGGAGGCGATCGTCTATGGCGCCCTCGACCAGGTCGAGGCGAAGGCCAAGAGCGATCCGCTGGCCGTGTTCAAGCAAGCGCTCGACAATGTCGCGCCGGCGATTGAAGTCCGCTCCCGCCGCGTCGGGGGCGCGACCTACCAGGTCCCGGTCGAGGTGCGGAACGAGCGACGTCAGGCGCTGGCGATCCGCTGGATCATCATTGCCGCGCGGGCGCGCAACGACAAGACCATGGTCGACCGTCTGTCGGCCGAATTGCTCGACGCCTCCAACAACCGCGGCGCTGCGGTGAAGAAGCGCGAAGACACTCATCGCATGGCGGAAGCCAATCGCGCCTTCTCGCATTATCGCTGGTAAGGCGTCGCAGAAGCTCTCACCGAGGACATTCGTTATGGCCCGCTCCCATCCGATCGAGGACTATCGCAACTTCGGCATCATGGCGCATATCGACGCCGGGAAGACGACGACGACCGAGCGCATCCTCTATTATTCCGGCAAGAGCCACAAAATCGGCGAGGTGCACGAGGGCGCCGCGACGATGGATTGGATGGAGCAGGAGCAGGAGCGCGGCATCACGATCACGTCGGCCGCGACGACCACGTTCTGGAACGGCAAGCGCCTGAATATCATCGACACGCCCGGCCACGTCGACTTCACGATTGAAGTGGAGCGTTCGTTGCGCGTTCTCGACGGCGCAGTCTGCGTTCTCGACGGCAACCAGGGCGTCGAGCCGCAAACGGAGACCGTATGGCGCCAGGCCGACAAATACAGCGTCCCGCGTATTGTCTTCGTCAACAAGATGGACAAGATCGGCGCGGATTTCTTCCGCTGCGTCTCGGACATCAAGACACGCGTCGGCGGCCGTCCGGTATGCGTGCAGCTGCCGATCGGCTCCGAGAATAATTTCAAGGGCGTGATCGACCTCATCCGCATGAAGGCGGTCGTGTGGGACGACGAGGCGCTTGGCGCCAAATACCACGACGAGGAAATCCCGGCTGACCTTCTCGACAAGGCGAAGGAATATCGTCTGGCCCTCATCGAGGCCGCCGTCGAGCTCGACGACGACGCGATGGCCGCCTATCTCGACGGGGCGGAGCCGGACGAGGCCACGCTGAAAGCCCTGATCCGCAAGGCGGTCCGCGGCATCGTGTTCCATCCGGTGTTCTGTGGCTCGGCCTTCAAGAACAAGGGCGTGCAGCCCCTGCTCGACGCGGTTGTCGACTTCCTTCCCTCGCCGATCGATCGCGAGGCGATCAAGGGGGTCAACATGGACACCGGCGAGGACATGGTGCGCAACCCCTCCGACGCCGAGCCCTTTTCCATGCTCGCGTTCAAGATTATGGACGACCCCTTCGTCGGCACCATCACCTTCGCGCGCGTTTATTCGGGAAAGATCGAGTCCGGCACGACCGTTCTCAACTCCACGAAGGACAAGAAAGAGCGCATTGGCCGCATGCTGCTGATGCACGCGAATAACCGCGAAGACATCAAGGAAGCCTATGCGGGCGACATTGTCGCGCTCGCGGGCCTCAAGGAAACGCGCACCGGCGACACGCTCTGCGACACGCAGAAGCCCGTGATCCTGGAGCGCATGGAGTTTCCCGATCCGGTCATCGAGATCGCGATCGAGCCAAAGTCGAAGGCCGATCAGGAGAAGCTCGGCATCGCGCTTCAGAAGCTCGCCGCCGAGGATCCCTCCTTCCGCGTATCGACGGATCAGGAAAGCGGCCAGACCATCCTCAAGGGAATGGGCGAGCTGCATCTCGACATCAAGGTCGATATTCTGAAGCGCACCTATAAGGTCGACGCCAATATCGGCGCCCCGCAGGTCGCCTATCGCGAGCGTCTCGGCCGCAAGACCGAGATCGACTATACGCACAAGAAGCAGACGGGCGGCACCGGACAGTTCGCGCGCGTCAAGATCATTTTCGAGCCGAACGAAGCCGGCAAGGGCAACGAGTTCGAATCGAAGATCGTCGGCGGCGCCGTGCCGAAGGAATATATCCCGGGCGTCGACAAGGGCATTCAATCCGTGACGACTTCCGGCATCCTCGCGGGCTTCCCCGTCGTCGATCTCAAGGCGACGCTGATCGACGGCGCCTTCCATGACGTCGACTCGTCGGTTCTCGCCTTCGAAATCGCGTCGCGCGCGGCCACCCGTGAGGCGCTGCAGAAGGGCGGCTCCGTGTTGCTCGAGCCGATCATGAAGGTGGAGGTGGTGACGCCGGAAGAATATACCGGTTTCGTCATCGGCGATCTGAATTCGCGTCGCGGACAGATCCAGGGCCAGGACATGCGCGCCAACGCCGTGGTCATCAACGCCATGGTGCCGCTCGCCAATATGTTCGGCTACGTCAACCAGCTGCGCTCCGGCACGCAGGGCCGCGCGAGCTACACGATGCTTTTCGATCACTACGAACAGGTGCCCGAAGCGGAGTTGAAGAAGGTGCAGGCGAAATACGCCTGATCTCACGAACGCTCTGGGTAAACGGAACTCTCTGAAGGAGCACGGCAATGGCCAAGGAAAAATTCTCGCGCACCAAGCCGCATTGCAACATTGGGACGATTGGACACGTCGACCATGGCAAGACGTCGTTGACGGCGGCGATCACGAAGGTTTTGGCGGAGACGGGCGGGGCGACGTTTACGGCCTACGACCAGATTGACAAGGCTCCGGAAGAGAAGGCGCGCGGCATCACGATTTCGACGGCGCATGTCGAATATGAGACGCCGAACCGTCACTATGCGCATGTCGACTGCCCCGGCCACGCCGACTATGTGAAGAACATGATCACGGGCGCAGCGCAGATGGACGGCGCGATCCTCGTTGTTTCGGCGGCGGACGGCCCGATGCCGCAGACGCGCGAGCATATTCTTCTGGCGCGCCAGGTCGGCGTTCCGGCGCTTGTGGTGTTTTTGAACAAGGTCGACATGGTCGACGATCCCGAGCTTCTGGAGCTGGTGGAGCTTGAGGTGCGCGAGCTCCTGTCGAAATATGAGTTCCCGGGCGACGACATTCCGATCGTGAAGGGCTCGGCGCTGGCGGCGCTCGAGGGCAAGAAGCCCGAGATCGGCCATGACGCGATCCTGAAGCTGATGCAGGAGGTGGATCGCTACATTCCGCAGCCGGAGCGTCCGAAGGATCAGCCGTTCCTGATGCCGGTCGAGGACGTTTTCTCGATTTCGGGCCGCGGCACGGTTGTGACGGGGCGCATCGAGCGCGGCGTTGTGAAGGTGGGCGAGGAAGTCGAGATCGTCGGGCATTCGCCCGACGACGAAGACGACGGTGACGGGCGTCGAGATGTTCCGCAAGCTTCTGGATCAGGGCGAGGCGGGCGACAATGTGGGCTGCCTGCTGCGCGGCACGAAGCGCGAGGACGTCGAGCGCGGCCAGGTGCTGTGCAAGCCGGGCTCGGTGAAGCCGCACACGAAGTTCAAGGCGGAGGCCTATATTCTGACGAAGGAAGAGGGCGGCCGCCACACGCCGTTCTTCACCAATTATCGTCCGCAGTTCTACTTCCGCACGACGGACGTGACGGGGATCGTGACGCTTCCGGAGGGCGTCGAAATGGTGATGCCGGGCGACAATGTGACGATGGAAGTCGCGCTGATCGTTCCGATCGCGATGGAGGAGAAGCTGCGCTTCGCCATCCGCGAAGGCGGCCGAACCGTCGGCGCCGGCGTCGTCGCCTCGATCATCGAATAGAAGCGAATCTGGACCGCGGGTCTTTATGGCTCGCTCTTGTGAAAACAGTCGCGCGCGTCCGGCGCGCGGCGCATGAAAGCGGGCAGAAAGCAGCTCGCGGTCCCAGAGGACGAAACAATGAACGGTCAAAATATCCGGATTTGCTTGAAGGCGTTCGATCACCGGATTCTCGACACCTCGACGAAGGAAATCGTCTCCACGGCCAAGCGCACGGGCGCCCAGGTCCGCGGACCGATTCCGCTGCCGACCAAGATCGAGAAATTCACGGTCAATCGTTCGCCGCATATCGACAAGAAGTCGCGCGAGCAATTCGAGATCAGGACGCATAAGCGGGTTCTCGACATCGTGGATCCCACCCCCCAAACGGTGGACGCACTGATGAAGCTCGACCTTGCCGCCGGCGTCGACGTCGAGATCAAGCTCTAAGGACAGATTGGGCGGCCCCAAGCGGCCAGCCGCCTTGCGAGGGAATATTGAACATGCGGTCGGGCGTCATCGCACAAAAGGTCGGAATGACCCGCGTCTTCACGGAAGCGGGCGAGCATGTGCCGGTCACGGTGCTGAAGCTGGACGGCTGCCAAGTCGTTGCTCAGCGCACCAAGGAAAAGAACGGCTATACGGCCGTTCAGCTCGGCATCGGCCGCGCCAAGGTCAAGAACGTCTCCAAAGCCGAGCGCACGCGTTTTGCCGCGGCGGCCGTGGAGCCGAAACTGAAGCTTGCGGAGTTCCGCGTCGGCGCGGAGGAGCTGCTGCCGGTTGGCGCGGAGATTACGGCCGACCACTTCGTCGTTGGCCAGTTCGTCGATGTCACGGGAACATCGACCGGTAAGGGTTTTGCCGGACCGATGAAGCGCTGGGGTTTCGGCGGTCTGAGGGCCTCCCACGGCGTTTCGGTTTCGCATCGCTCGCATGGTTCGACCGGCGGCCGTCAGGATCCGGGCAAGACGTTCAAGAACAAGAAAATGGCCGGCCATTTGGGTGTCGAGCGCGTCACGACGCAAAACCTGCGCGTCGTGCAAACCGACGTCGCGCGCGGGCTGTTGCTCGTCGAGGGCGCCGTTCCGGGCACTGCCGGCGGCTGGATCTTCGTTCGCGACGCGGTGAAGCGCGCTTTGCCGAAGGACGCGCCGCAGCCCGGCAAATTCCGGCTCGGCGAGGCTGGAGAGGCCGACGCCGCCCCCGCTCAAGACGCAAAGAAGGAGGACTGAGCCGTGAAGATCGACGTCACGTCGTTCGACGGCCAGGCGGCCGGTTCGATCGAGCTTTCCGATGAAGTCTTTGGGCTGGAGCCGCGCAAGGATCTCATCTTCCGCATGATCCGTTGGCAGCTTGCCAAGCGGCGCGCCGGCACCCATGCGGTCAAGAACCGCGCGGACATCGCGCGCACCGGAAAGAAAATGTACAAGCAGAAGGGCACCGGCGGCGCCCGCCACGGCTCGGCGCGCGTCCCGCAATTCCGCGGCGGCGGTCGCGCCTTCGGTCCGCTGGTGCGCAGCCACGAACACGACCTTCCCAAGAAGGTGCGTGCGCTTGCCTTGAAACACGCTCTTTCGGCCAAGGCCAAGGACGGCGGCATTATCGTCTGGGAGTCGGCCGAACTTGCGCAGCCCAAGACAAAGGCCCTCGCCGCGAGTTTCGCCAAGACGGGTCTCGACGACGCGATCATCATCGATCGGCGGCGCTCCGCAGCAAATTTCGCTCTCGCCGCCCGCAACATTCCCAAGATCGACATTCTGCCGGTCGAGGGCGTCAATGTTTACGACATCATCCGCCGCGAGAAGCTGGTTTTGACCCGCGCTGCGGTGGACGCGCTGGAGGCGCGCCTGAAATGAGCAAGGACGTGCGCCATTACGACGTGATCGTCGCGCCGGTCATTACCGAGAAAGCGACGCTCGCCTCCGAGAGCAACAAGGTGGTCTTCAAGGTCGCCAAGACCGCGACCAAGCCGCAGATCAAGGCGGCGGTTGAAGGCCTCTTCGACGTGAAGGTCGAGTGCGTCAATACGCTGGTCCGCAAGGGCAAGGTGAAGGCTTTCCGCGGCGTGCGCGGCAAGCAGGGCGACGTCAAGAAAGCCGTCGTGACGCTGGCCGAAGGCCACAAGATCGATGTGACGACGGGACTGTAAGAGAAGGCGTGGGGACAGAACAATGGCGCTGAAGACATTCAAGCCGGTCACGCCGAGCCTTCGCCAGCTCGTCATCGTCGACCGCAGCGACCTATACAAGGGCAAGCCCGTCAAGACGCTGACCGAGGGCAAAACCTCGAAGGGCGGGCGCAACAATCATGGCCGCGTGACCGTTCGTTTCCGTGGCGGCGGCCATAAGCAGGCCTATCGCCTCGTCGACTTCAAGCGTCGCAAGCTCGACGTCGTCGGCAAGGTCGAGCGACTCGAGTATGATCCCAATCGCACGGCGTTCATCGCGCTCATTCGTTACGCTGACGACACCCTCGCCTATATTCTGGCGCCGCAGCGTCTCGCCGTTGGCGACGAGGTCGTCGCCGGCCAGCAGGTCGACGTCAAGCCGGGCAATGCGATGCCTATCGCCAATATTCCCGTCGGCACGCTCGTCCACAATGTCGAGACGAAGATCGGCAAGGGCGGCGCCATCGCGCGGTCAGCGGGAGCCTATGCGCAGATCGCGGGGCGCGACCAGGGCTATGTGATCATTCGCCTCAATTCGGGCGAGCAGCGCCTCGTCCATGGGCAGTGCTTCGCGACGATCGGCGCGGTGTCGAACCCCGACCACATGAACACATCGATCGGCAAGGCCGGACGGTCGCGCTGGCTGGGTCGGCGCCCTCACAACCGCGGCGTGACCATGAATCCGATCGACCATCCGCATGGCGGCGGCGAAGGCCGCACCTCCGGCGGCCGCCATCCGGTGACGCCGTGGGGCAAGCCGACCAAGGGCAAGAAGACCCGAAGCAACAAGTCCACCGACCGTTTCATCGTATCATCGCGGCACAACCGCAAGAAGAAGGGCTGATCCATGGCTCGCTCGATTTGGAAGGGCCCGTTCGTCGACGGCTATCTGCTCAAGAAGGCGGAAACCTCGCGCGCGTCCGGCCGCTCCGAAGTCATCAAGATCTGGAGCCGCCGCTCCACGATTCTCCCGCAGTTCGTCGGATTGACTTTCGGCGTTCACAACGGCCAGAAGCATATCCCCGTGAACGTGTCGGAAGACATGATCGGGCATAAGTTCGGCGAATTCGCTCCGACGCGCACCTTCCACGGTCACGCGGCGGACAAGAAGGCCAAGAGAGGCTAAACGCGATGTCGAAGGAAGCCAATCCGCGCCGGCTTGCGGACAATGAGGCGAAGGCCGTCGCGCGCATGATCCGCGTGTCGCCGCAGAAGCTCAATCTTCTCGCCCAGTTGATCCGCGGCAAGAAGGTCGAGCGGGCGCTCGCCGATCTCGAGTTTTCGAGAAAGCGCATCGCCCACGAGGTCAAGAAGACTCTCGAGAGCGCCATCGCCAATGCGGAGAACAATCACGGCCTCGACGTCGACGATCTCGTCGTCTCGCAGGCCTACGTCGGGAAGGCGCTGGTCATGAAGCGCTTCCATGCGCGCGCCAGAGGCCGCGCGAGCCGGATCGAAAAGCCTTTCGCCAATCTCACGATCATTGTGCGCGAAGTCGAAGCGCAAGCGAACGCCTAAAGGATAGGGACCATGGGTCAGAAGGTTAATCCGATCGGGCTGCGCCTCGGCATCAATCGCACCTGGGACTCGCGCTGGTTTGCGGGCAAGGGCGAATACGCCAAGCTCCTGCACGAAGACATGGCCATTCGCGAAGCGGTGTCGAAGACGCTGAAGCAGGCGGCGGTGTCGAAGATCGTCATCGAGCGCCCGCACAAGAAGTGCCGCGTTACAATCCATTCGGCGCGCCCCGGCGTGGTGATCGGCAAGAAGGGCGCCGATATCGACAAGATTCGCAAGCTCGTCGCCAAGCTGACGGGCAGTGAAGTGGTGATCAACATCGTCGAGGTGCGCAAGCCCGAGACGGAGGCCGCGCTCGTCGCCGAATCGATCGCGCAGCAGCTTGAGCGCCGCGTCGCCTTCCGACGCGCCATGAAGCGCGCCGTCCAGTCGGCCATCCGGCTTGGAGCCCAGGGTATTCGCATCAATTGCTCGGGTCGTCTCGGCGGCGCTGAGATCGCGCGTCTTGAGTGGTATCGCGAGGGCCGCGTGCCGTTGCACACGCTACGCGCTGACGTCGATTACGGCACTGCGACCGCACATACCGCTTATGGGGCCTGCGGCATCAAAGTCTGGATCTTCAAGGGCGAGATCCTCGAGCACGATCCGATGGCGCAGGAGCGCCGCGCCGCAGAGCACGCCTCGACCGGCGGCGACCATGGCGAACGGGACCGCGAGCGCGGCGACCGAGATCGCCGCCGCCGTGAATTGCGCGAACCTCGCGACGCGGCGTAACGCGCAACCGGAAAAGATTAAAGAGCACACATCATGTTGTCACCCAAGCGCACCAAGTTCCGCAAGGCCTTCAAGGGCCGCATCCACGGCGCGGCCAAGGCCGGCTTCTCGCTGAACTTCGGTCAGTTCGGCCTGAAGGCGCTGGAGCCCGAGCGCATCACCGCACGCCAGATCGAAGCCGCGCGGCGCGCCATGACGCGTCACATGAAGCGCGCCGGCCGCGTCTGGATCCGCATCTTCCCCGACGTGCCGGTTTCCAAGAAGCCGACTGAAGTGCGCATGGGCAAGGGCAAGGGCGCGCCTGAATTGTGGGCGGTGCGCGTCGCGCCGGGCCGCATCATGTTCGAGATCGACGGCGTCCCGGCGCCGCTCGCGCGCGAGGCGCTTACCCTCGCCGCCGCGAAGCTGCCGATCAAGACCCGCTTCATCGAACGCATCGCCGAGTAACGAGGGACGAGATGAAATCCAAGCAACGCGTCTCCGACATCAAGGCCATGTCCGAAGACCAGCTCAACGACGAAGTGCTGACGCTCAAGAAGGAGCAGTTCAACCTGCGCTTCCAACGGGCGACCGGCCAGCTCGAGAACACCGCCCGCGTTCGCGTCATCCGTCGCGATATCGCCAGGGCTAAGACCATCGCCGCGCAGAAGCGCACGGGAAAGTAAGGTAAAGCGCCATGCCGAAGCGAATTCTCCAAGGCGTCGTCGTCAGCGACAAGCAGAACAAGACTGTCGTCGTGAAGGTCGAGCGCCGCTTCACGCACCCTCTGTTCCAGAAGACGGTGCGCCGCACGAAGCATTATCACGCGCACGACGAGAGCGGCGCGTTCAAGGTGGGCGACGCCGTGACCATCGAGGAAACGGCGCCCATTTCAAAGTTGAAGCGCTGGCGGGTCGTGGAAAACGGCGCGCAAGCCTGAACGAACGATAGAGATAAACGGGGTTTTTCCGGACGAAGTCGATCGTAGGATCGAAACCAGACCGGATCGAAAGGCGGGTAAGCCATGATTCAGATGCAGACAAATCTCGAC
The DNA here is from genome assembly GCA_963713845.1 of uncultured Alphaproteobacteria bacterium. Classification (GTDB taxonomy): domain Bacteria; phylum Pseudomonadota; class Alphaproteobacteria; order Rhizobiales; family Beijerinckiaceae; genus Methylocystis. The sequence continues at coordinate 8,956 of CAVQNJ010000025.1, read as the reverse complement.
GTCGCCGACAATTCCGGCGCCCGCCGTGTGATGTGCATCAAGGTGCTGGGCGGCTCGAAGCGCAAATACGCCGGGGTCGGCGACATCATCGTCGTCTCGATCAAGGAAGCGATTCCGCGCGGCCGCGTCAAGAAAGGCGACGTGCTGAAAGCCGTCGTCGTACGCACCTCGAAGGACATCAAGCGTTCGGACGGTTCGGTGATCCGTTTCGATTCGAACGCCGCGGTGTTGATCAATAACCAGCAGGAGCCGATCGGCACCCGCATCTTCGGACCGGTGCCGCGCGAATTGCGCGCGAAGAACCATATGAAGATCATCTCGCTCGCGCCGGAGGTGCTGTAATGGCCGCCAAAATCAAGAAGGGCGATAAAGTCGTCGTTCTCGCCGGGCGCGACAAGGGCAAGTCCGGCGAAGTGCTGCGCGTCGTTCCCGACGAGGGACGCGCGTTCGTCGATGGCGTCAATATTGTGAAGCGTCACCAGCGCCAGACGAAAGACCGCGAGGCGGGAATCGTCAACAAGCCGGCGTCCATCGACCTGTCCAATCTCGCGATCGCCGACCCCAAGGACGGTAAGGCGACTCGCGTCGGTTTCAAGATTCTCGACGACGGCCGCAAGGTCCGCGTCGCCAAGCGTTCCGGAGAATTGATCGATGGCTGAGGAAAAGAAGCCCAAGGCGGTAAAGCCCGCCGCCAAGGCTCCGAAGGCCCCCGCCAAGGAGAAGCCCGCCAAGGCGGCCGCGGCGAGCGTCGCCGGCTACACGGCGCGCCTGAAACAGCACTATGACGAGGTTGTTCGCGAGCAGCTCACCAAGGAGTTCGGTTACAAGAACGCCCTGGAAGTGCCGGCAATCGAGAAAATCGTGCTGAACATGGGCGTCGGCGAAGCCGTCAACGACACCAAAAAGGTCACTTCCGCGGCGAATGATCTGGAACTCATTGCGGGTCAAAGACCCGTCGTGACGCGCGCCCGCAAGGCGATCTCGACGTTCAAGGTGCGCGAGAACATGCCGATCGGCGCGAAGGTCACCCTGCGCAAGACGCGGATGTACGAGTTCCTGGATCGACTGATCACCGTGGCGCTGCCGCGTGTGCGCGACTTCCGCGGGTTGAATCCGAAGTCCTTCGACGGGCGCGGCAATTATGCGCTCGGCATCAAGGAGCATATCGTGTTCCCGGAGATCGACTACGACAAGGCGGAATCGATCCTGGGCATGGATGTGATCGTCTGCACGACGGCGAAGACCGACGAAGAGGCGCGCGCCCTGCTCCGGGCATTCAATTTCCCGTTCCGGCAGTGAGGCCTTACGTCCTCAAACGCGGATACTGAAAGGCGAAACTATCAATGGCGAAAAAAAGCGCGATCGAAAACAACAAGCGGAAGGCGAAGCTCGTCAAGGCTTACGCTGGCCGTCGCGCGCGGCTGAAGGCGGCCGCGAAGGACAAGTCGCTGAGCATCGAGGAGCAATTCGAGGCCCGTCTCAAGCTTGCCCAACTGCCGCGCAACTCGGCGGCAATTCGCGTGCGCAACCGCTGCGAGATTTCGGGGCGCCCTCGCGCCTTTTATCGCAAGCTGAAAATGTCGCGCATCGCATTGCGTGAACTCGGGTCCCGTGGCCTCGTGCCCGGTCTCGTGAAGTCGAGCTGGTAAGGAGACCGACACATGGCGATCAACGATCCGTTGGGGGATCTCCTGACCCGCATTCGCAACGCGCAACTGCGCCGTAAGGACAAAGTCTCGACGCCGGGCTCGAAACTTCGCGCCCATGTGCTGGACGTCCTGAAGGAAGAAGGCTACATCCGCGGGTATTCGACGACGGATTTCGGCAATGGCCGCACCGAATTCGAAATCGAGCTGAAATATTTCGACGGCGAACCGGTCATCAAGCAGATCGAGCGCGTGTCGCGTCCCGGCCGCCGGGTTTATGCGGCGGTGGACGCCGTGCCGCGGGTCGCCAACGGGCTCGGGGTCACCATCGTGTCGACGCCCAAGGGCGTCATGGCCGATCACGCGGCGCGCGAGAACAATGTCGGCGGCGAGGTGCTGTGCAAGGTCTTCTGACCCTGTGCGCCAGCGAAACAGGAATTGCAAACAATGTCTCGTATCGGCAAAAAGCCTGTGACCGTCCCCGCCGGCGTGACCGCCAAGGTGGAGGGTCAGCTCGTGTCCGTAAAGGGCGCGAAGGGCCAGCTCGAATTTCTGGTGCCTGACGACGTCTCGGTCGTCCATCAGGACAACGCGATCAAGGTCGATCCGCGCAATGATACAAAGCGCGCTCGTGCGCTTTGGGGCACGGCCCGCGCGCGCGTCAACAATATTGTGCTCGGCGTGACCACGGGCTTCGAGAAGAAGCTCGAAATCACCGGCGTCGGCTATCGCGCCGCCGTGCAGGGAAAGGTTCTGCAACTCGCGCTCGGCTATTCGCACGACGTGAACTATCCGATTCCGGCCGGCATCTCCATCGTGGCGCCGAAGCCGACGGAAATCACGATCACTGGCATCGACAAGCAGCAGGTTGGCCAGGTTGCGGCGGAAATCCGCGCCTTGCGCGGCCCTGAGCCCTACAAGGGCAAGGGCGTCAAATACGCCAATGAATTCATCTTCCGCAAGGAAGGCAAGAAGAAGTAAGGATCCGCCGCTATGGGCAATGATGTCAACGAGCAGCGCCGTAAGGCGCGCGTCCGCAAGGCGATCCGCGAGCGTGCCTACGGCCGCCCGCGCCTTTCCGTTTTTCGCTCGTCGAAGCAGATCTATGCACAGATCATCGACGACGAGAACGGCGCGACTCTCGCCGCTGCTTCCTCTCTCGAGAAAGAGAACCGCGAGAAGCTGAAGACGGGCGCCAACGTCGAGGCGGCGAAGATCGTCGGCAAGCTGCTTGCGGAGCGCGCGACGGCAAAGGGCGTGAAAGAGGTCGTTTTCGATCGCGGGGCCTATATGTATCACGGCCGTGTGAAGGCGCTGGCCGACGGCGCGCGCGAAGGCGGCCTACAGTTTTAAGGCGAGACGCATGTTCGCCGCGGGCCGCACTTTGGCCGGGCGTTTCGAACATGAGCTAAAACGAAGCGAGCGGCGCTTGCGCCGCGTAAGTGACGGAAAAAGAAATGGCGCGTGAAGGTGAAGGCGGTCGCGGTCGCGACCGGGATAGGGAAGAGCGCGACAGCGAATTCGTGGATCGTCTGGTCCACATCAATCGCGTCGCCAAAGTCGTCAAGGGCGGCCGTCGCTTCGGCTTCGCCGCGCTCGTCGTCGTCGGGGACCAGAAGGGCCGCGTGGGCTATGGCCACGGCAAGGCGCGCGAGGTTCCCGAGGCGATCCGCAAGGCGACGGAAGCCGCCAAGCGCGCCTTGATCCGCGTGCCGCTGCGCGAGGGCCGTACGCTGCATCATGACGTCTACGGGCGTCACGGTGCGGGCCGCGTCATTCTGCGCGCAGCGCCGGCCGGCACGGGCATCATCGCCGGCGGTCCAATGCGCGCGGTCTTCGAGACGCTCGGCATGCACGACGTCGTCGCGAAAAGCCAGGGCTCGTCGAATCCATACAACATGATCCGCGCGACCTTCGACGCGCTTGCGCGCGAAGACTCGCCGCGTTCGGTCGCCGCGCGACGCTCGCTCAAGGTCTCCGCGCTTCAGGCGCGCCGCCAAGGCGTCGACGCCGACGCCGTCGACGCGTAAGGAGGATCTGACATGTCGAAGAGCAAGCAGATCACCATCGAGCAGACCGGCAGCCCGATCGGCCGACCCGAGCGTCAGCGCCGGACGCTGATCGGTCTGGGATTGACGCGCATCGGCCGCAAGCGCCAGCTGGAAGACACGCCGGCTGTGCGCGGCATGATCGCCAAAGTGGCGCATCTCGTCAAAATCGTCGACGAGAAGTGAGGACGCGGCAATGAAACTCAACGAAATCTCCGATAATCCGGGCGCAAGCAAGAACCGGATGCGCGTTGGCCGCGGCATTGGCTCCGGCAAAGGCAAGACGGGCGGCCGTGGCGTCAAGGGCCAGAAGGCGCGCACAGGCGTCGCCATCAAGGGCTTCGAGGGCGGCCAGATGCCGCTGCATCGTCGTCTGCCGAAGCGCGGGTTTCACAACCCGTTCTCGCTGGATTACAACGAGGTCAACATCGGGCGCATCCAGCAGGCCGTCGACGCTGGCAAGCTCGACGCGGCCGCGCCTGTCACGATCGAGGCGCTCATCGCCGCGGGCGTGGTGGCCAAGCCGCGCGACGGCGTGAAGATCCTCGGGCAGGGCGAGATCAAGGCGAAGCTGGCCTTCGAAGTCGCCGCCGCATCCAAGGGCGCGATCGTGGCGATTGAATCCGCGGGCGGATCAGTCAAGCTTCTCTCGGGCGACGCCGCTTCCGCCTGACGATAAGTTTACGGGCGGCCGCTCTCGCAAGGGCGGCCGCTTTGTCTTATAGAACAACCACGCAAATGCAGGATGCGCGACCTTGCGGGCCTCCGCTTCCCGTGTCCGCGCATGAAAAAGCGTCGTTAAGCCGACGCGTCACAAGGAAGGGGAGTTCCTCCATGGCATCGGCAGCCGAGCAGCTCGCGGCCAACGTCAATCTCTCCGCCTTCGGCAAGTCCGAGGAACTCAAGAAGCGGATCTGGTTCACGCTGGGCGCCCTCATTGTCTATCGACTGGGCACGTATGTCCCGCTGCCGGGCATTGATCCGGAGGCTTTCGCAAAGAGCTTCTTCGGCCAGTCGAAGGGCATGCTGGAGCTGTTCAACATGTTCGCGGGCGGCGCCGTTCAGCGCCGCGCCATCTTCGCGCTCAACATCATGCCGTATATTTCGGCGTCGATCATCATTCAGCTCCTCACCGGCACGATCTCACGCTTGCGGGGGATTACGTGGTATCCTCGCTTGAGACGGCTCATCGCGAGTTCACGGAAGTCAAGCGCCGGCTGTCTAGTGTCAGTGACCGGGAGCCGTTATTCTTGCCACCGCAGAACTTCAAGGTGTCTGGTTCAGAGCGTATGGCAGACACGTTTAGAGGAATGGTGCAGCAAGTAACCTCGTGGGCTGATCCCATCATGCGCATTCAGCGCCGGCGAGCTACAAGCGAAGATCTTCCCAGGCACGTTCGGCCGGGAGCGCAAAAGACCGTCTTGGCCGACGCGCGCGGCCTTCTGTTCCCTAGTGATAAAAGCCAGCACGGACCCGCGAGGGAACTCGTAGAGGGATCCTCACCTCACGAAAGAAAGCACTTCATGAGGTCGCGCTTCCGTTTCGGTGCTGCCCATGCACGCGTGTTGGGCGATGTTGAGGGCCAGGGAGGTCTTTCCCATGGAGGGGCGGCCCCCGATGACGATCATCTCCGAGGGCTGAAGCCCCGCTGTCAGGTCGTCCAGGTCGTAGAAGCCCGTGGGCACGCCGGTGATGTGCATCTTCTGGTCGGAGAGGTTGTTCACGTACTCGTAGGAGTTCCCGATCAGGTCCTTGATGCTGGCGAAGTCCTTGCTTTCCCTAAGCTCCGTGGCCTCGAAGATACGGTGCTCCGCGTCGTCCAAAAGCTCCTTGATGGGCATGGCGTCCGAATAGGCGTCGGCCACCACCTGGGTGGCGGCCGTGATGAGCTTGCGGGAGGCCGATTTCTCCCTCACGATGTTGGCGTAGTACTCGGCGTTGGCGGCCGTGGGCACCCGGTCGATGAGGGTCGTCAGGGCGGAGACGCCCCCGATGGTCTCGAACTCGCCCATGCGCTTGAGCTCGTTGGACAGGGTGATCATGTCCACGGGCTCCTTGCGGTCGTCCAGGGCCACGATGGCCTGGTAGAGCTTGCGGTGGGCTTCCCGGTAGAAATCCTCGGCCTTGCACAGGGGAATGACCAGGCGGGTGGCCTCGGAGGAAAGCATCATGGCGCCGAGGACCGACTGCTCGGCCTCCAGGTCCTGCGGCGGGACGCGAAAATCGGCGTTGTTGGGCAGGGGCGAGAGCGGGCTGCTTTTACGGGCGACTTCCATAGAAACTCCAAAAATTTTTCTCGAGGGCGGCATTGTATCTTTTTCGTTCGGCAAACGGAAAAAATTTTATTTTATGGAATTTTTTTATCCACACTCTATTCACATTTATCCACCAATGGCGCAATTGGTTTCCACTCATCTCCGAAAAGTATACACATGTATTCATTTAAAATTCAATGTCCTTTCTGGGTCTATTTTTTGGCTTTCACGAGGTGGGGGGAGCCGAGGGGCAATTACCGCTTAATGGATTGAAATCGCGGCTTTCCGGGGAGTTCCAAAAGCGGTCGCGGGAACCACTTCCCAATTTTCATCCCCCGGTTTTTTCCAAATTAAATGAATGGTGCTGAAATACCCAGTCCCCTTTTCATAATTCAAGCTTAACGGGTGTGATCCCTTGGAGAGGACAAGAAACGCGGGGAGGTTTGCTTCTTTACCATCCAACCAAAATTGTTCCGGTCCGTCACTTAAAACCTGGAATTGATAGGAACCAGCCCGGCGGATCTCCAAATCCCCCGTCCAACGGATTTGAAGAGGCGACGGACCCGAGGGTGGAAAATCCGACCTGGAAGAAAAATTCAGGACTGGATCCAACCAAGACTGGGAATTCAAATCCTCCGACTTGGAAAAATAACTGCCTCTCAATCCTCTGTTCCACAAAGGGGGAGCTTGGGGAATTTCCGGCAAAATGAACAGGTAAAGGGATGTCCGACCCATTTCATTGATGTAGGCCCGGGTTTGGCCCTGCGGGAAAAGGGATTGGAGGAAGCCAACCACCCCTGTTTCATCGCCGTTTAAAAAAACAAGCGCACTCCTCATGCCCTTTTCCCGGCCAACGGCCCATTCGGAGGCTAGGAAGGGGCCGATCCTGTCTTTGGAGGCATAGGCCAGGAAATTTACCGTAGGGTTATGGACGTAAAGGGGGTCCATCAGGTAATGGTATCGGCCTGGAAAGGATTTCTCCGTTGCCTGGATTTCCCGGCCGATGAATGTTCTCTCCGGCTCAAAGGCTTCCCTGCACCGAGGATCCTGGGCTTGGACGATGAAATAAGTGATGGTATTTTGGACAGCCACCCCGGCCAAAAGAATAACCACCAGCAACCGCCGCCAGCCCATGTATCGCGGCCAAGCCTTTTGGGAAATATCCCAAATTCCCTTTAAACCACAGCCGGCGAAATAAGCCACCCAAGGCATCCATCCCGTGAACCGTTGGGACGCGCCGGGATCCATCGTCAACAAGCCAGGAAGGGCCATGATTCCAAAACTGATCAGCGGATAAGCGGCTTCCGGCCTTTGGCGCTGGCGCCAAGCCCAGGCAAGCCCCAGAAGGAAAAGGACCGCGGTGGTGTCATCCAAAAGCCGGTGCCCTGGAATATTGTGGAAGGCATCGTTCGGCCCCTGCCGGTTGAGGATCAAGAGGGTTCCGCCGATGGATCGGGCAAGAGGGAAGAGGTTTTTTTCCCTCAGGATTCCTTGGAAGAGATTGATTTCCGATTCGCGGTAACCAAGGGTTCCATTGGACAGGCAAAAGTAAAGATAGGGCGAAACGGCCAGTAAAAAAACAAGGGTGGCCCAGGGAAGGTACCGGCGGAAATAATCCCTTTGGGTGGGGGAATGAATCCATTCATAGGCCATGAGGCCTGCCCATACCAGGGGCAAGACCTTCAGTGATTGATAGCCGTAAAAACCGAGGCCGGCGAAGAAGGCGGCGAGGATAAGGGGGGTGGGTTTTCTTTCCCGCGTTCCATGATGGAAGAGAAGAATCAGGGAAAGCAAATAAAGGGGTGCCTCGATGCTGGAATGGGCGCTTCGAGCTTCAATCCATTGCCAACGCATGACTGCCAGGAAAAACATTGATCCGACAGCCACAAAAGGGCCGACGAGACGGCGTGCTATCCAATAAAGGAGAGGGAAAGCGGACAATGAGAGGAAAATGAAATAAAGATGGAGACTATGGACATCCTGGCCAAAAAGGCTGAACCACCCCGCCAATTGGTAAAACTCCAGCCCAAAAGGCGTGGAATAATGGAAGATTTCAGTGAGGGGGCGCCAACTCTCATGCAGGTACCTCAGCGCGCAATAACCGATCTCTCCCTGGTCGTCGTATAAGCCGGGGGGAAATGAATCCAGCCGCCAAAGGAGGATCCCAGCCCCAAAAAGAAAAATCAAAATAAAAAGGTGACCTTCCCAGGAAAGTGGTTTGTCCCGATCCAAGGCGGGCGGCGGCAGGGAGCGTTGTTTCCAAAAGGCAAGGGTGAAAATGGCAAGACCCGCCGCCAAGGTCCAAACCGACCGGTTTTGGGCCAGGAAGAATTGGCCTAAGGCCGCCGTCAAAAGAACCCATTGGAGGTTTAGGCCGGTGGTAGTTTTGGAGGAAATTTTGGCCATATCCGCTCCGGGACGTTCTAGAGGGGGAATTAAAGCTTCATCACTTCCACGTTCAGGTCCGCCATGACGTCGGCGTGCAGTTTGATCTTCACGATATGCTTCCCCAGCAGGCGGATGTGGTCGTCCATGAGCACCTGTTTTTTATCGATTTCAAAGCCCTTTTGTTTCAGGCCTTCGGCCACTTCCGTGGAGGTAATGGACCCGAAAAGCCTGCCTTCGTCGCCCGCCTTGTGCCGCAAAGTGATGGTAAGCCCCTTGATCTTGGCGGCCAGGGCCTGGGCCTCTTCTTTCTCCTTGGACTTCTTGCGTTCCTGGGCCTTTATATCTTCCTCGTATTGCTTCAGGGTCCCGCCCGTGGCCTCCACGGCCAGGCCCCTTGGGATGAGAAAATTGCGGGCATAGCCTTCCTTCACCTCGAGTAATTCCCCGCTCTTGCCAATCTTGGGCACGTCGTGTTTCAAAAGGACTTTCATGTGCATTCCCCTTGTCCATTAGAAATCTTTAATTCTATGAGTTTCTAATAAAAATCGATTTTTACCACAGAGACACGGAGACACAGAGTTAAATGATTCGGAATTTACATAATTTTAAAAGGTTGTAA
>CAVQNJ010000024.1:0-137355 GCA_963713845.1 uncultured Alphaproteobacteria bacterium | reverse complement strand
CGGCAGCGTCTCGGCAAGGGCAAGAAACTCCCGCGCATCGGCGCGCGTGAGATTGGCGACCGAAAGAATCCGGCGCTCCTCCCACAGAGCGCATAAGGAAATGAGGGAATGTCGCTCATATGGATGCCGCCGCAAACCACGGAGCCGCCCTTTTTAACGGCGGCGAGCGCGCGCGGGACCAGAGCGCCGACCGGCGCGAAAATCAGGGCCGCATCGAGAGACTCAGGCGCCGCCGCATCCGATTCTTGCGGCTTGCAGCGCCGAGCGAGAGCGCGAACTCCGCCGCCGCCTCATCGCCGGGCCGCACGAAGGCATGCACGCGCTTTCCCTGCAAGATCGCGACCTGCGCAATAATGTGTGCAGCCGCGCCAAAGCCGTAGACCCCGATGTCCTGCGCGGGTCCCGCCATTTTCAGCGTGCGCCAGCCGATCAGTCCGGCGCACAGCAGCGGGGCCGAACTCGCGGCCTCGCCCGTCTGGGGAAGCGCGAAGCCGTAGGAAGCGTCAATGATCGCGTGGGTCGCATAGCCGCCGTCGCGGGTATAGCCCGTAAATAGCGGATCGTCGCAAAGATTTTCCCGCGCACTCAGGCAATAGGGGCAATGTCCGCAGGTCTGGCCGAGCCAGGGCGCGCCGATGCGTTGCCCGCGCGTGAAACCCCGCACGCCGGCGCCGATCGCCTCGACGCGCCCGACGATCTCATGACCCGGGATGATCGGCAGGGCCGGGCGCGGGAGCTCCCCATCGACAAGATGAAGGTCCGTGCGACACACGCCGCAGGCCTCGACGCGCAGGCGCAATTCGCCCGCCTCCGGCTCGGGCGGCGTCGCCGCTCCAGGACCAGCGGCGTCTTCGGGGCGTAGCAGCACCATCGCGGACATCGTCTGCGTCATCAGACGGTTTCCTCACCGGCCTCGCGCTTGGGCGCGAGCGGCTTGCTGAGAAATATGCGCTGCGCGCCGGGCGGAAAACCGGTGATTTCCCCCACGCGCGCAAAGCCGGAGCGTTCGTAGAAGGCCGCGACGCGCGGGTCGAACGTGTCGACATAGGCGCCGATGGCCCCGCGGGCGAGCGCCGCCCGCTCCGCCGCGTCCATCAGTCTCCGCGCAAGTCCGCCGCCCCGCGCCGACTTCGCGACCCAGAGATGCCGGATATAGAGCCACCGCCAATGTGTGAGGCCATTCACGCCGCCAATCAGAACGCCCGCGCAATCACGCGCCGTAACGGACAGCGGGGCCTCCTCGCGCGGGCCGAAACGCGCCGCGATTTCGGCGCCGAGGCGCTGCGCCAGCTCAGCACATTCCCGCGCCTCAACGTCGAGACCCGGCTTTTCAATCTGTTGCTTTCTGCTACACATCGCGCCCGTGAAACGTTTTGCGTTCGTCGTCCTATTGTGCGCAAGCCTCGGCGCCGCCGCAATGGCCCGGGCGCAGACGGATTGCGGCCCCGCGGCGATCAAGAGCGGCACGGCCGCTCACATGCAGGATTACGCGCCCGTATTCCAGCGCTGCGAGCGAGACGGCGTCACGCGGCTCGCGACGCGCCGCATGCGGGTGGAGGGCGCCGCGCTCCTTCTGACCGTCGATCCGCAAACTCTTGCGACATCCCTTGAACGCGACGCTTGCTGGCGTTGCGCCGAGACGAACGACGCGGCCGAGGCGGGAACGCGTTTCATGCAGTCCGTGCATGCCCCCGTCGATCCGGATCGGCCGCCGGCCCTCGTCAACGCCGGATTGATCCATGGCAAGGGCGACGGCTCTTTCCTCACCGGCGACCTCTGCCCGAGCCATAAGCCGCTCGACCGGGCCTTCATCGAGGAGGTTGCCGCACTGGGGCCCGGAACGCCGCTGACGCTCGCCGTCTCGGGCGGCTGGATCGCGCATCACGCGGAGGATTTCGCCTGGCTCCAGGAAAAGGCGCGCTCCGGCGCGCTGGACATCGCCTGGGCCGATCATTCTTATTCGCACCCTTACGTCGTGGGCCTCAAAGACGCCCAGAATTATTTGTTGCGCCCGGGCGTCGATCTCGACCGCGAGATTTTCGAGACCGAAAAGATCCTGATCGCCCATGGCGAAACTCCCTCGGTCTTCTTCCGCTTTCCGGGACTTGTCGCGGACAGGACGCTGCTCGACAAGCTGGAGGCGCGCCATCTCGTCGCGCTCGGGGCGGACTCCTGGCTCGCGCTGGGACCCCCGCCGCGGGCGGGCTCGATCCTGCTGGTGCATCCCAATGGCAACGAGCCCGCCGGATTGCAGATTTTCTCTCGCCTGCTCAGGACCGGAAGAGTGCCGCGACCTTTGCGGCCCCTGATCGAGGCCCCCTGACCGCGCCAGCCCCGCAAGCCTCAATTTTCCTTACATTGACAAGGGTTCCCCCGCCTCTTATCTCTCCGGCGGAAATGCCGCGTCGGACCTCACGCCCGGAGTCCCGGTCGCTGTCGCAAGCGGTTGCTTTTCCAGCATATGCGTCGCTTCGCCCCGCCCGCCCCTCCATGGCGCACGCCGCGGCGGCGTCGCGCCATCGTTAGAAAGGTTTGCGGTAATGCTCGGCGCCATCGCCAAGAAGATTTTCGGCACGGCCAATGACCGCCGCCTCAAGACCTATGCGCCGAAAGTCAAAGCGATCAACGCGCTTGAGCCTGAGCTCGCCGTCCTGACCGACGATGAACTGCGCGCCCGCACCGCCGCCTTCCGGGAGGAAATCGCAGCAGGCAGACGACTGGACGACCTTCTCGTGCCCGCTTTCGCCACCGTACGCGAAGCGGCCAAGCGCACGCTTGGACAGCGTCACTTCGACGTCCAGCTCGTCGGCGGCATGGTGCTGCATGAGGGGGCAATCGCCGAGATGCGGACGGGCGAAGGCAAGACGCTCGTGGCCACGCTCGCGGTCTATCTGAACGCGCTTGCGGGCAAGGGCGTGCATGTCGTCACCGTCAACGACTATCTCGCCAAGCGCGACAGCGAGTGGATGGGTCAGATCTATCGCTTTCTCGGCATGTCCGTGGGCTGCGTCGTCCACGATCTCCCCGACGACGCGCGCGCGGCAGCCTATCATTGCGACATCACCTACGGCACCAACAACGAATTCGGCTTCGACTATCTGCGCGACAACATGAAGTATGAGTTCGCGCAGATGGTTCAGCGCGGACACAGCTATGCGATCGTCGATGAGGTCGACTCGATCCTGATCGACGAAGCGCGCACGCCGCTCATCATCTCCGGCGCGGTCGACGACAAATCGGACCTCTACAATACGATCGACAAGCTCATGCCGCGATTGAAGGCAGAGGATTTCGAGCTCGACGAGAAGCAGCGCACGATCCATCTGACCGACGCCGGCAACGAACATATGGAAGAGCTTCTCACCGAATCCGGCGCCCTGACCGAGGGCGCGCTCTACGAAGCCCACAACGTGACGCTCGTCCATCACGTCAACCAGGCGCTTCGCGCCCACAAGCTTTTCCAGAAGGACAAGGACTACATCGTCCGCAAGGGCGAGGTGGTGATCATCGACGAATTCACCGGCCGCATGATGCCGGGGCGCCGTTATTCGGAAGGGCTGCATCAGGCGCTGGAAGCCAAGGAGCGCGTTCAGGTCCAGCCTGAGAACGTCACGCTCGCGTCGATCACGTTCCAGAATTATTTCCGCCTCTACGACAAGCTCGCGGGCATGACCGGCACGGCGGCGACCGAGGCGAATGAATTCGCCGAGATCTACAGGCTCGACGTCGTCGAGATCCCCACGAACCGCAATGTGCAGCGTCTCGACGAAGACGATGAGGTCTACCGCACCGCCAAAGAAAAGCTCAACGCGATCGCCGAGGAGATCAAGGACGCGAGTCGCGGATGCAGCCCTTGCTCGTCGGCACGACGTCCATCGAAAAATCCGAACAGCTTGCGGAATTCCTGGTTTCGCAGGGCTACAAAATGATCGATTTCGCCGATCCGAAAGGGTTGACCAAACTCTATGAGGCGGCGCGGTCCGGCGCGCCCTCCAGGCTCTTCGCGGTGCTCAACGCCCGCTTTCACGAGCAGGAAGCCTATATCGTCGCCGAAGCCGGCGTGCCCGGCGCCATCACCATCGCCACCAACATGGCCGGCCGCGGCACCGACATTCAGCTTGGCGGCAATGTCGAAATGCGCGTCGCGCAGGAATGCGCCGGGCTCGAGGGCGCGGCGCGCGACGCGCGAGGAAGCCGAAATCCGCGAGGAAATCGCGGATTTCAAGGAACAGGCCATCGCCGCCGGCGGCCTTTATATCATTGGCACGGAGCGTCACGAGAGCCGGCGCATCGACAATCAGCTGCGCGGCCGCGCGGGCCGCCAGGGCGATCCCGGCCGCTCGAAGTTCTTCCTGTCGCTGCAAGACGATCTGATGCGGATTTTCGGCTCCGAGCGGATGGACTCGATGCTCGTGAAGCTCGGCCTTCAGGAAGGCGAGGCGATCGTCCATGCCTGGATCAACAAGGCCATCGAGAAGGCGCAGCATAAGGTCGAGGCGCGCAACTTCGACATCCGCAAGAACATTCTCAAATTCGACAATGTAATGAATGACCAGCGCAAGGTCGTCTTCGAGCGGCGGCGCGAAATCATGGGCGAGGAAAGCGTCGAGGAGCAAGTCGCGGATATGCGCGCCGAGGTCGTCGAAGGCGTCGTCACGCGACACATTCCGCCGGACGCCTACGCCGAGGCCTGGGATGTCGACGGCCTCGCGGAAGAGGTGCGCGCCAAGCTCAATCTGGACGAGCCGGTCGCCGACTGGGCGAAGGAAGAGGGCATCGCCGATGAAGAGATCAAGGAGCGCCTGCTGAGCGCCTCCGACGCCGCCTATGCCGAGCGCGTGGAGAAAAACACCGCGCCGCTCATGCGGATGATCGAGAAGCAGGTCGTGCTGCAATCACTCGACTCGCTATGGCGCGAGCATCTGGTCGCCCTCGATCACCTGCGTCAGGTCATCGGCTGGCGCGGACTCGCGCAGCGCGATCCTCTCAACGAATACAAATCCGAGGCGCTCGACCTCTTCCGCAGTCTCATGAGCCATTGGGACGAGACTGTCACGGCGCAATTGATGCGGGTCGAAGTCAGCTTCGAAGCGCCGCCCTCGGCGCCGCCGGAGCTGCCGCCCATGGAGATGTCGCACCCCAACCCGGTTCCGCTTTCCAGCGGCGTCGGCGGGGAACTGGCGGCGCTCGAGGATCTGAACGCGCGCCTCTCCAGCTCTGACTTTTCTCCGCAGACGCTGGCGCCTGCGCCGGTGCGGGACCCCGCCGATCCGACGAGCTGGGGAAAGGTCGGCCGAAACGAGCCCTGCCCCTGCGGTTCAGGCAAGAAATACAAGCACTGCCACGGGCAGTTGAGTTAATGACGCCGTCCGCGGCGCCATTTCGCCTGTCGATGCGCGTCGTGCGGCTGCAAGACGCGTGCGCCGACGCCCGCCGTTATGAGGACCCCGTCGGGACACGTTCATCCGCAGGCGATGTATCGGATGGCTTTCAAGCGATTCCCGATGAGCGCCTCGTGGCCGGAGGCTGTGCGGCGTGGCGAAGCCTCTGAAGATTGAACAGGCTTCCCTGCTCAAGTGGGGGCTGGCCTTGTTGACCTTCGCCCTTGACTGCGCTTCCCCACCCAACCTTATCTTTCCGGTCTTCTACCCGGTGCTCCTATTCGTGGAGAAGCAACCCAACCTCTACAGGATCTGGATATTCGCGCTGGCCTGCATGGTGTTGACATTGGTGTCTCCGACAATGAGCGCGCCGCCTTTGCCGGGCGATCCTTATTGGATCTTCTGGTCCAACCGCCTTCTTGTGCTGATCGCAATCCCGATCGCTGGTCTTCTCGCCCAGCAGCGCGACGATCATAGTAATTGATTGGCCGGAAGACCGGCCGCAGGCGCAAGCCGAAGAGTGCGTCGGTCAGGCCGCCGCACGCTGCATTTTTCCCTCCACATTCGTCGTAACGCCTGCTTCTTCCCGCACGCTGCGGGACTTTTGAAGCCGGTCTAATGCGTCGGCCAATTGCTGGAGGGCCTCGAGCTCGGCTGCGTAAGCGGCAAACTCTGCGTTCGTTTCAGCGCTGCTCCACCACGTGTTTTCACGATTGAGATCCAGGAGAACCTGCATGCTGGCAATGGACTGATGGAGGTTCTTTTGGATAAGCGCCGCCTGTTGCGCATTCAGTTCAATCTCGAACATTGCTGTCATGTCCAAGCTCCTTGAGAAAATGGGTGAACAGAACACTGAACTGAAGGTGATTAAGATTCCGCTGCTTTCAAGCGAGAGATTCGCAACGCCGCCTGTCGCGAGCGGATGAAAAATCGCCACCGAGAACAACGCGTCGGCGAACTCAAGGATACGCCGTCGATGGCGTTGGCGTCTGTGACTCCGGCGCAACACGAATCGTAAAACTGTTTGATAGCCAGGCCTCGACCGTCCTGCTGTTTCCATCGATGGCCGCCGCGCGGCGGCGGACGCCGCGGAGCGTCACCTCCCGCAGCCCGGTTGCGCCGGTGATCGCGGTTCATGCGATGATCAATTGTTGATTTTCATGGGATCAGCGGCGACTATAACGCGAAGTCCAGTTGGGGCTGGTCCATTTGGGGCTGGTCGATGTCGATTCGCTCTTTTGCAGGATACGGCAAATACGCGCGACGCGCCGCTTTGGCGGGTTTCGCCTCCCTGCTCGCCGCATATGGCGCCCAGGCGGCCCGGCTCGGTTACTCGACAGCCTATTGCCTGAGCGAAGCGATCCCTCCTCATGAAGCCATCTCGTCCTGCACGGGCGTTCTGCAAAAATTCTACAAGAATCCGAGGGTCTGGCTTCGTCGCGGCCTCGCCTTCAGCGAATTGGGCGCCTTCGATTACGCAATCGGCGATTTTACGCGCGCCATCCGGCTCGATCCCAAGAATCTCCTTGCCTACCAGCTTCGCGGCCTTGCCCACGAGATGAGAGGAGAGACCGGGATGAAGTCTCGCCGACTACATGCGGGCGCTCGAATTGCAGCCCTCCGACGCCGAGAGCGAGCGGGCGATCCTGCGCGTGAGTGACGCTTTCGTGACGGCGACGACGGCGCATGCGCCGCCCCCAGCGCAAATCGCCGCGCCTGTCGCGTCGCCGCAAAAACCTGAAAGCCGCGTCAAAGCCGCGCCGGTCGTGGCGGGCCTCGAGGCCGCAGCGCTGGCCCTCCCCTTCGTCGCCCTCATCGCCGGCGCTGGCGTCATTGCCGCGTTGCGGCGCGGCAAGAAACAGGTCGCCGCCTGATTCGCTCAGGCGTCCAGTCGCGGCGCGATAAGGGCGCTCCGCCCGCCGCCGTCGCGCGATTGCGCCAAGCGCGCGTTCACCATGTTGATCTTGCGATAGGCCGGATCGAAGGTGACTTCTCTGTCCACCCAATCGGGCAAAGGGACAGGCGTCGCCTCGCTCGCCAACTCGACTTCGGCGATGATGACGCCCGCCAGCAGGCCGACATATTCATCGACATGCCAGACAAAACCTTGATGCGCGACATGGTGCCGCGTCTTGGCGGTGACCTTGTCTCCGCATTCCTTTGCGATCAGCTCGGCGGCGTCGGTCAGGGGAATTTCGTATTCATACTCAACCCGCGTCAGCCCGTCTCTCGCGCTCTTGATCGTCAACGTCGCACGGTCGGGATAGAGCCGCGCGCGCACCTTGCGGCCCTCCGACGCGGCGACGAGACCGTCGACCAGCGTTTCCCGCTTGTGGGTCAATGCGCGCCAGGCGTCGCCGACGACGAGAAATTTCCGCTCGATTTCGTACTGCATGACCCGGTTCCCGAAGTGACCTGCGCGCCGCTGGGCCGAGCATAAGCTGGATTGTCGAGGAGGAACAGCGCATTTGCCGCCTTGACCGAGCGCTCTGGTTTTGTGGAAACTTCGTTTCCGTCAGCCCGATTCCGGGGCGGGGCGTAAGGGCTCGCGTCGTCGCCGGGCGAGGAACCGGCGCGAATTCTTTGAGATAAAAAGCGCTGTTTCGATGGAAATGGTCGGCCGTTGACGATAAAGAGAGGCGCGCGCGACGACGTTTGGCGTTCCCGCAAGGATCGCCGGCCACTTCGCCTCGGCCAGCGCGGCCCCGCCTTCGACAGTCGAGGCCGTCGTCTTCCAAAGCGGAAGAGTGGCGTGACGCAGCATTTGGACAGGAGCTCCGCGTGTCGTCCATTGATTTCTCGAAAGTCGTCGTCGCCCAGGGCGGCGGCCCGACCGCCGTCATCAACCAGTCGCTCGTCGGCGCGGTCCTTGAGTCGCGCAAATTTCGCGAGGTCGAGCGCGTCTATGGCGCATTTCACGGCGTGCGCGGCATCGTCGACGAGAACTTCGTCGATCTGACGCAGGAGACGACGCACAATCTCGAGATGGTCGCCAATACGCCGTCCTCCGCGCTCGGCTCGACGCGCGACAAGCCCGATCTCAAATATTGCCAGGAAATCTTCAAGGTGCTGCGGGCCCACGGCGTCGGCTGCTTTTTCTATATCGGCGGCAATGATTCCTCGGATACGGTCCGCATCGTTTCGGAGGAGGCGAAAAACGCCGGCTATCCGCTGCGCGCAGTGCATATCCCGAAGACCATCGACAATGATCTGATGGTGAACGACCACACGCCGGGATTTCCCTCCGCCGCGCGTTGGGTGGCGCAGGCCTTCGCCGGCGCCAATCTCGACAATTGGGCGTTGCCCGGCGTCTATATCGCGGTCGTCATGGGCCGCCATGCGGGGTTTCTGACCGCCGCCTCGGCGCTGGGAAAGAAATTTCCCGACGACGGCCCGCATCTCATCTACATCCCGGAACGGGCCTTCATCGTCGAAAGCTTCCTTGCCGACGTGAAGGCGACGATGGATAAATATGGCCGATGCGTCGTTGCGGTGTCGGAAGGCGTCAGCGACGAAAACCACATCCCGATCGCCGAGAAGCTCGCAAAGCAGGTGGAGCGCGACGCGCATGGCAACGTGCATCTGGGCGGCGGCGCGCTTGCGGACGAACTGACACAGCTCGTCAAGGACAAGCTTGGCTTCAAACGCGTGCGGGCGGACACGTTCGGCTATGTGCAGCGCAGTTTCGTGGGCTGCGTCTCCGACGTCGACCAGCGCGAGGCGCGGGAAGTTGGGGAAAAGGCGGTCCAGTATGCGATTTGGGGCGGACGCGACGGCTCCGTCACCATCCATCGGACGGGCTTTTACTCCGTCGACTATCAGTTGACCCCCCTTGAACAAATCGCCGCGAAAACAAAAGTGATGCCGGATGCGTTCATCAGCCCTTCCGGCACGGACGTCACCGACGCCTTCCGCCTCTACCTTCGGCCGCTCCTGGGCAGCGGCATGCCGGACGCCTATCGGCTCAGGCTCAACCGCGTTCCCAGGATCTTGACTTAACCCGGCGTGTCGGCGTCCAGATCCAAGGCCAGATTATGGGATCGGGCGCCGATTTTGCTAACCATCCGATTTGTGACAAGGTTGCAAATCCGGCCGCCTCTAAAATAAAGTAGAGGAACGTGGGGGCGGAAGTCGTGGCTCCGCGCGCCCGGGGTGGTCCGGGGGCGCGGCCTTGCCCGCGGGAGTTGGGGCCTGTCACTCGGCCTCTACCTTTTGTTAGGCTCGAGGCCGTATCACATGGTTTGAATCAATTCGCGGCGCGGATTGATTCATCAGGAGAATATCATGAGCAAAGTCGGCGGCGGCGATTCCAAGAATACGCTTTACTGCTCGTTTTGCGGCAAAAGCCAGCACGAAGTCCGCAAGCTCATCGCCGGCCCCACGGTCTTCATTTGCGACGAATGCGTCGAGCTCTGCATGGACATCATCCGCGAGGAGAACAAGTCCTCGCTCGTCAAGCAGCGCGACGGCATCCCGACGCCCCGCGAAATCTGCAAGGTTCTCGACGATTACGTGATCGGCCAGGCCCAGGCCAAGCGCGTCCTCTCGGTCGCCGTCCATAATCACTACAAGCGCCTCAACCACGCCACCAAACATGGCGACGTCGAGCTCGCGAAGTCCAACATCCTCCTCATCGGTCCGACCGGCGTGGGTAAAACCATGCTGGCGCAGACGCTCGCCCGCATCCTGGACGTGCCCTTCACGATGGCCGACGCCACGACGCTCACGGAGGCGGGATATGTCGGCGAGGATGTCGAGAACATCATCCTGAAGCTGCTGCAAGCCTCGGATTACAACGTCGAGCGCGCCCAGCGCGGCATCGTCTACGTCGATGAAATCGACAAGATTTCGCGTAAAAGCGACAATCCGTCCATCACCCGCGACGTGTCGGGAGAAGGCGTCCAGCAGGCGCTGCTCAAGATCATGGAGGGCACCGTCGCCTCGGTCCCGCCCCAGGGCGGGCGCAAGCATCCGCAGCAGGAGTTCCTGCAGGTCGACACGACCAATATTCTCTTCATCTGCGGCGGCGCCTTCGCAGGGCTCGAGAAAATCATCTCCGCCCGCGGACGCTCCACGTCGATCGGCTTCGCCGCCAGTGTGCAGGCCCCCGACGAGCGCCGCACGGGCGACATTTTCCGTCAGGTGCAGCCCGAGGATCTGCTCAAATTCGGCCTCATCCCCGAATTCGTCGGGCGTCTTCCGGTGATCGCCACGCTCGAGGATCTCGACGAGGACGCGCTCAAAAGGATTCTGACCGAGCCGAAGAACGCGCTGGTCAAGCAGTATCAGCGCCTCTTCGAGATGGAGAACGTCGAGCTCACCTTCCAGGACGACGCGCTGTCTTCCGTCGCCCGCAAGGCGATCGAACGCCATACCGGCGCGCGCGGGCTGCGCTCCATCATGGAGGGCATCCTGCTCGACACAATGTTCGATCTGCCCGGCCTCGAAGGCGTCGAACAGGTGGTCATCGGACCGGAAGTTGTTGAAGGCAAAGCGAGACCGCTTTACATTTATGCTGAGCGCACCGAAAAGAGCGGCGCCAGCGCCTAGGTGACGCGCCTCGCCCCGCCTGCCTGCCCGGACTTCCCGGGCGCAGGCGCGGGGGGCCTTGCGTTCTTGAAATCATCGTTCCGCGTATCCCATTTCCTGCGTTGACGAGGCCGTTGGGCTTCATGCCGTCGCCTCGGACGGCGCGCAGACGCGAGAGCGAGCGTCTGCGCGGCCAAGGTCTGGCCTGGACGCTGGTCGCGTGATTACGGCCTAAGTCTTGCTAGCCCCCACGACAGGTGGTCGCTCGTTTATTCGCATCGCCGCTGAACGGGATGCGCTCCATAACTGCAGGGCATAAAGATGAGCAACGAAAAGCGCGACGCGATTACGCCGGGAACAGTGGACAGCTATCCCGTTCTTCCTCTCCGAGACATCGTCGTTTTTCCGCATATGATCGTGCCGCTGTTCGTCGCGCGCGAGAAATCGATCCGCGCGCTGGAAGAGGTTACGAAAAGCGACCGGCTGATCCTTCTCGCCACCCAGAAGAACGCCGGCGACGACGATCCCTCGACCGACGCAATTTATTCGATCGGCACGCTCGCCTCGGTGCTGCAGCTCCTGAAACTGCCCGACGGCACGGTGAAGGTGCTGGTCGAAGGCGTGGCGCGCGCGGCCGTGCGCAACTATGCGCGGGCGGACGATTATTACGAGGCCGACGCCGAAGCTCTGGCCGACGACGTCGGCGCGCCTGTCGAAATCGAAGCGCTCGGACGCTCCGTCATCTCCGAATTCGAGAGCTATGTGAAGCTCAACAAGCGCGTGTCTTCCGAAATCGTCGGCGCGGTGACGCAAATCGAGGATTTCTCCAAACTGGCGGACACGGTGGCCTCTCATCTTTCGGTGAAGATCGCCGACAAGCAGGATGTGCTGGAGACATTGAACGTCGCCCGGCGCCTCGAGAAATGCCTGTCGCTCATGGAGAGCGAGATCTCGGTCCTTCAGGTCGAGAAGCGCATCCGCACGCGCGTGAAGCGCCAGATGGAGAAGACGCAGCGCGAGTACTATCTCAATGAGCAGATGAAGGCGATCCAGAAGGAGCTGGGCGACGAGGACGGCAAGGACGACCTCGCCGAGCTCGAGGAGCGCATCAAGAACACCAAGCTTTCGAAGGAGGCGCGCGACAAAGCCGTCGCCGAATTCAAGAAGCTGCGCCAGATGTCGCCCATGTCCGCGGAAGCGACCGTGGTGCGCAACTATCTTGACTGGATCCTGTCGATCCCCTGGGGCAAGCGCTCCAAGGTCAAGCGCGATCTCCAGCAGGCCCAGGACGTGCTCGACGCCGAGCATTTCGGCCTCGACAAGGTCAAGGAGCGCATTCTGGAGTATCTCGCGGTCCAGAGCCGCGCCAACAAGCTGACCGGGCCGATTCTCTGCCTCGTCGGGCCGCCCGGCGTCGGCAAGACCTCGCTCGGCAAGTCGATCGCCAAGGCCACGGGCCGCGAATTCGTGCGCATGTCGCTTGGCGGCGTGCGCGACGAGGCGGAAATCCGCGGGCATCGGCGCACCTACATCGGCTCCATGCCCGGCAAGATCATTCAGTCGATGCGCAAGGCCAAGACGTCCAACCCGCTCTTCCTGCTCGATGAGATCGACAAGATGGGCATGGACTTTCGCGGCGACCCCTCTTCGGCCCTTCTCGAAGTGCTCGACCCCGAACAGAACCAGTCCTTCAACGATCACTATCTTGAGGTCGATTACGACCTCTCGAATGTGATGTTCGTGACGACGGCGAATACGCTCAATATTCCCGCGCCGCTGATGGACCGCATGGAGATCATCCGCATCGCCGGCTACACCGAGGCCGAAAAGCTCGAGATCGCGCGCAAGCACCTGATCCCGAGCGCCGTCCACAAGCACGGGCTCTCGCCCGACGAGTGGATGGTGACGGACGACGGTTTGCTGGAGCTCATTCGCCGCTATACGCGCGAAGCAGGCGTGCGCAATCTCGAACGTGAGGTTTCCAACCTCGCCCGCAAGGCGGTGAAGGAGATCCTGCTGAAGAAGACGGACAAGATCCTCGTCACCGAGGAGAACATCTCCGCCTATCTCGGCGTGCCGAAGTTCCGCTACGGCCAGGCGGAGCTCGAAGATCAGGTTGGCGTCGTGACGGGCCTCGCCTGGACCGAGGTCGGCGGCGAATTGCTGACGATCGAGGGGGTGATGATGCCCGGCAAGGGCAAGATGACGGTCACTGGCAATCTGCGCGACGTGATGAAGGAGTCGATCTCGGCGGCCGCGTCCTATGTGCGCTCGCGCGCCGTGGACTTCGGGGTCGAGCCGCCGGTCTTCGATCGCCGCGACATCCATGTGCACGTGCCGGAAGGCGCGACGCCCAAGGACGGTCCGTCGGCCGGCGTCGCCATGGCGACGGCGATCGTGTCGATCGTCACCAGCATTCCGGTGCGGCGCGACCTCGCCATGACGGGAGAGATCACCTTGCGCGGCCGCGTCCTGCCGATCGGCGGCCTCAAGGAGAAACTGCTGGCGGCCCTGCGAGGCGGCATCAAAAAGGTGCTGATCCCTGAAGAGAACGCCAAGGATCTCGCCGAAATCCCCGACGCCGTGAAGAACGGGCTGGAGATCGTGCCGGTCGCGCGGATGGAGGAAGTGCTCCAGCACGCCCTCATCTCCCAACCGACGCCGATCGTGTGGGAGGAAGACGCGGCGGCGATCGCACGTGCGAGCGCGCTCGCCGAAGACGAAGCCGGCGTCCGCGCCCACTGACGCAAGTCACAATTTCAACAGGAAGCCCCGCCCGATGGACGGGGCTTTTTTTGCCCTCCGTCCCGCCGTTCCGACGCAAACACAGCGCGTCGCAAGCGCCTGAGAACGCCATAATTTCGAGGTTTTCGCGCAATTCCACGCCAATTCCCCCGGTTTTCCGGTGATTTCGAGGCCCCGTGCAGCGCGAATCCCTTGCCTTTCCAGCAATTCGGACACAACACTCGCCATCGTCACCCACCGTCGATTCGAGCGAGGGCCGATCGACGAACGAACGCCGGCCTGGCGAAGCGCTAAGAGAAGGAAATGGCCATGAACAAGTTGGAACTGGTCGAGCACGTCGCCACCGAGACGGAAAGCTCGAAGGCGGCGGCGGCGGCGGCGATCGACGCCGTTATCGACGGCATCACAAAGGCGCTGAAAAAAGGCGACGAAGTTCGCCTCGTCGGCTTCGGCACCTTCTCGGTCAAGAAGCGCGCCGCCGGCAAGGGTCGCAATCCGGCGACCGGCGAAGAGATCAAGATTCCGGCCTCCAAGAGCGCCCGCTTCAAGCCCGGCGCGACGCTGAAGACCGCACTGAACAAAGCCAAGTAAGAGGCCGGACAGACCGACCGAACACGGCCGTCGGAGGCTTCCGGCGGCCGTTCTGCTTTTGTGACGGACGCGCGGCTTGCCTCCCGTCCGCGCGCTCTCTAAAACCGAGCCGCCGCGACCCTTCGACAGCCGCGGCGCGGGCGGTTAGCTCAGCTGGCAGAGCATCTCGTTTACACCGAGAATGTCGGCGGTTCGATCCCGTCACCGCCCACCAGCGTTATGTGGCTCGGCGCGAAAGCTCTTTGCCGCTCGCAGTTTAGGATTTAGGCTGACTCCGCGGAGTTCGAGGTGCGGGCACGAATGCGAAAACTGGGGATCTTGGCTCTTTCCGCGATCGGCCTCCTTGCGCAGGCGGCGCATCCCGCAAAATCCGAAGAAATGAGTTTCCGTGTCGTGGGTTTGAGCGGCGGCTGCGGCGTTCGCTGCCCCCAGATCATCGCCGCCCAGGGCGAAATCGGCGAAGGGACGCCGGACGCCTTCATCAATTTCGTCCGCTCGAATGTCGCGAGCGGCAATCTCCATGGCATCGTGCTTCTCGATTCCCCCGGCGGCAAGGTCGTCGCGTCGATGGAGCTGGGCCAGGCGTTACGCCGACTTGGAATGGCGGTGATCGTGGCGCGGCCGGCGGCCAACCAGGGCGCGCAGGCCATGGCGCTCGCCTCGGGCCGCTGCTATTCGGCGTGTGTCTATGCGCTCATGGGCGGCCGCAAGCGCGTCATCCCGCCGCAGAGCCGCGTCGGCATCCACCGGATGTTCAACTATTCGACGAGTTTCGATTTCTCCGAAGGGCTCGTCCGAGAACGCAATTATGACGACGGGGGCATGCGCGCCATGCTCGCGCGCTACGCCAGCGGCATGGGCGTCAGCGCCGAACTCGTTAATCTCGCTGAACGGACCTCGCCAGATCAGCTCTACATGCTGACGAGCCGCGACATTGCGCGCTGGCGGCTGGGATCGCGCAAGCTTTGAGGCCACTGAACATCTCGAACGACAAGAAGCAGGGCTGACATGAAACATATCCTCGATGGACTCGAACAGCGTCGCGCGTCGGCGCGGCTGGGCGGCGGCGCGAAGCGCATTGAAGCGCAGCACGCCCGTGGCAAGTTGACGGCGCGCGAGCGCATCGAACTTCTGCTCGACCAGGGTTCGTTCGAAGAATTCGACATGTTCGTGACGCATCGCTGCACCGACTTTGGGATGGACCAGGGCGAGAAGACCTCCGGCGATGGCGTCGTCACCGGATGGGGCACGGTCAACGGCCGCGCCGTCTTCGTCTTCGCGAAGGACTTCACCGTCTTCGGCGGCTCGCTCTCGGAAACGCACGCGCAAAAAATAATCAAGCTGCAGGACATGGCGCTGAAGAACCGCGCGCCGGTCATCGGCATTTTCGACGCGGGCGGCGCGCGAATCCAGGAAGGCGTCGCGGCGCTCGGCGGGTATGGCGAAGTGTTCGTGCGCAATGTTCTCTCATCGGGCGTCATTCCGCAGATTTCCGTCATCATGGGACCTTGCGCGGGCGGCGACGTCTATTCGCCCTCCATGACGGACTTCATCTTCATGGTGCGCGACACGAGTTATATGTTCGTCACCGGCCCCGACGTGGTGAAGACCGTGACGAACGAGACGGTGACCGCGGAGGAGCTCGGCGGAGCCTCGGTGCACACCACCAAGAGCTCGATCGCCGATCGCGCCTATGACAATGACGTCGAGGCGCTCTTGCAGATGCGTCGGCTCATCGACTTCCTTCCCTCGTCCAACACCGAGGACGCCGCCCGATTGGCCGACTTTCGACGACCCGGACCGTCTCGATCTGTCGCTCGACACATTGATCCCGGACAATCCCAACAAGCCCTATGACATCAAGGAACTGATCTCGAAGGTCGTTGACGAGGGCGACTTCTTCGAAATTCAGGACGCCCACGCCAGAAACATCGTGATCGGTTTCGGGCGCATCGAGGGTCGCACGGTCGGTTTCGTCGCCAACCAGCCGATGGTGCTCGCGGGCGTGCTCGACATCGATGCGTCAAAGAAGGCGGCGCGCTTCGTGCGCTTTTGCGATTGCTTCAACATCCCGATCGTCACTTTCGTCGACGTCCCGGGCTTCCTGCCGGGCACGGCGCAGGAATATGGCGGGCTCATCAAGCATGGCGCGAAACTTCTCTTCGCCTTTGCCGAGGCCACCGTGCCGAAAGTGACGGTCATCACGCGGAAGGCGTTCGGCGGCGCCTATGACGTCATGTCGTCCAAGCATCTGCGCGGCGACGTCAACTACGCCTGGCCGTCGGCGCAAATCGCGGTGATGGGCGCGAAAGGCGCGGTCGAGATCATTTTCCGGGCTGATCTCGGCGATCCCGAGAAGATCGCGCAGCGCACCAAGGAATATGAAGACCGCTTCCTGTCGCCTTTCGTGGCCGCGGAGCGCGGCTATATCGACGAAGTGATCCTGCCCCACAGCACCCGCAAGCGCATCGCGCGCGCGCTGGCGCTGCTGCGTCACAAGGAACTCGAGAATCCCTGGAAGAAGCACGACAACATCCCTCTTTGAGGGATGGTTTGCGCGTGATTATTTTCTGCGGGCGCGAGAGCCGCGCCCGCTTCTCTCGTTTTGAAACGCGCGTCTTGATGCATTGCTTAAATGAACGGCGCCCAATCCGAAAAATCGACAATGTGCACAATTTCGAGTGACAGGCGTTTTTTTTTCGCATAATGTCCCGATCGCCAAGTTGGTTGGGCAAGCCTAGGCGTTTATTTCGTTTAGCTTTTCAAATCCCAACAACGGTCCAAGTCGGGGAGGACGCCGGAGGGAACGCAGCTCGCAAACAGCTCGACGAACGAGCTCCGGCGAGCGGTTATCGAAGCGCAAAAAGACTTCGGGGCCAGGCGTTCAATTCGGTTAAAGGACAGGGTGCCAAAGAGTGGGGATCGGCCCGGCCGTCCCCGCTCTTTGTGTTTGAGGAGCCATAATAGGATTTCTCACTGACCCTATAGGCAAAGCGCTTGGTCGAAGCTTTTCGTACCCCTGCTTGACGCGCAAACAGCCCCTTCCTACGTTCAAAATCTTCATTCCGGCCCGCACCAGAAAAAGGCGCCTCATGTCGACGCAAAAAATCACCGACGCCACTTTCGAACAGGAAGTCCTGAAATCCGCCGAACCCGTCGTCGTCGACTTCTGGGCCGAATGGTGCGGCCCGTGCCGGATGATCGCGCCTGCGCTGGAGGAGATCGCCGTGGAGCTGAAGGGCAAGGTGAAGGTCGTCAAGCTCAACATTGACGAGAATCCAGCCGTCGCCAGCAAGCTTGGCATTCGCTCTATTCCCACTTTGATCATCTTCAAGGACGGCAAGGCCGCCGCTCAGAAGGTCGGCGCCGCCGCCAAGGGGGAATTGTCGCGCTGGATTTCCGCGGCCGTCTGATCGAAGCGCCGGCGCGGTAAAGCGCCGCAGCTAAATCGGAGCAAATGACGGCGCAAACGCGAGCGCGGCGGCGCCCGCCGCGAGGGCGAGAGCGGACGCGATCGCAAGGCGAAGGCCGATCCGCCCGCCGCCCAGAGCCCACGCCATCGCCGATTTGGCGATCGTGTTGGAGAGGATCGCGATCGCAACGGCCATCGCCGCGTCGTCGACGCCAATTTCTCCCACGCCTTGCCGCGCCATCGCCAATGTAATTGCGTCCACGTCGGCGGCGCCCGAGACCGCCGCAAGGGCGAAGACGCCCGACGTCCCCGCATAGCGCGTTAGGATCCTGGCGAGCGCCGTCACCGTCGCAAGCAGCGCGCCGAATTTCAGCACCTTTGGCAGATCGAGCGGATTGCCGAGCGTGAGCGGATCGCTGGCGTCGCGGCCCTCGGCCCGCCGCCACATGACGACGCCGCCGGCGATGAGATAAACCAGCCCCAACGCCGCGAGCGGCGCCGCGAGACGCAGGGCCACGGCCGGATTGAGGACGCCCAGAACGGCGAAAACGCGCGGCGCCAT
Source organism: uncultured Alphaproteobacteria bacterium (assembly GCA_963713845.1). GTDB lineage: Bacteria > Pseudomonadota > Alphaproteobacteria > Rhizobiales > Beijerinckiaceae > Methylocystis. The sequence goes on along the minus strand of CAVQNJ010000024.1, from coordinate 119,135 downwards.
CACGGCGCTGGCGAAAATCGCGCTTGCCGCGAATGCGTCCGCCTCGTCGGGTCGTTCGGCGGCAAGGCGCGACATGGCCGCCGTCGCCGCCGTCGATGACGCAAGGCCGCCGGCGAATCCCGCGACGGCAAGGCCGCGTCGAAAGCCCACGACCCGCACCGCCACATAGCCGGCGAAGGAAATCGCCGCGATCAGCACCGTCAGTAGCCATAACTCATGCGGATTGATGGCGTCGAAACGGTCGATCGCATGATCGGGCAACACCGGCAGAAGGATGAAGCTCATCACGAACAGCGAAAGGACCGATCTGAGCTCGGGCCAGGTCAGGCGCTGGACGAAACCATGCAGCATCGGCTTCAGCGCGAGAAGCGTCGTCGTCGCGACGGCCGCGGCCGCGGCCGCCACCTGGTCGCCGACGACGGCGTAGGCGCCGAGCGAGAAAGCGAGCATGACAGCGACGACGGACGTCGCGCCGAAGGTTCTGTCATGGAGCGCCTCGCGATAACGGAACGCCGCCATGACCGCGCCAAAAAGCAGGAAAGCAAGTCCCAGCGCGACCCCGCCGCCCTGATGCGCAAATTGCAGCGCGAGCGCGCCCCACACCCCGCCAAGAAGCGCGGAAAGCCCATGCGTGCGGAAACCCGCGGTGCGCTCGCCCTCCTGCTCGTCGCGGGCGCCCCAGCCCCGCTCGAGGCCGATCAGCAGGCCGATCGCGAGCGCAAAGGCGAGGCGCTGGATGAGGTCGACGACGCCCGTCTCGTACATTTCGCCCCAAAGACTTAGCCGTCCGGAACTCGCGTCGGCGCGTCCGCTGCGTTAAACCGGGTCAACTCTTTCGCCACAACTCTTAGCAGTCGGGCGCCCGCGAGGTTGAAACAAAATGTCGCGTCCACGCCCTTCCGCGAGGTCCGCCGTCGCGCCCTTTCTGGCGATGGAGGCGTTGCGCGACGCCAAAACGCTGGAGTGCTCGGGCCGGCGGATCATTCACATGGAGCTCGGAGAGCCGGGCGCGCCAGCCCCGCTCCTCGTTCGCAGGGCGGCCTCGGCGGCGCTCGACGCCGGCGGGCTGGGCTATAGCGAGGCCTTGGGCGATGGCGCGCTGCGTTCACGCATCGCCGGCCATTACGCCGCGCGCTATGGCGTCGACATCGCGCAAGATCGCGTCATCGTCACGACGGGTTCCTCGGGCGGCTTCACCCTCGCGCTGCTCGCAGCCTTCGACGCGGGCGCGCGCATCGCCGTCACTGTGCCGGGCTATCCCGCTTACGCCAATATTCTTTCGGCGCTCGGACTCGAGACCGTCGCGCTTCCCGTCGGCCCGCGAACGCGCTTTGCGCCGACGGCCGACATGCTCGAGGCCGCGCATCGCGAAAAGCCGCTGGATGGGGCGCTCTTCATGAGTCCCTCCAATCCAACGGGCGCGGTCATCGAAGAGGGCGAACTGGCGCGGATCTGCGCCTTTTGCGAAGCGGCGGGAATCGTCTTCGTCTCGGACGAAATCTATCACGGCCTCGAATATGAAATTGCGGCGCAAACCGCGCTGCGTTTCACGGATCGCGCGATCGTCGTCAATTCATTCTCGAAATATTACGCGATGACAGGCTGGCGCCTCGGCTGGCTCGTCGCGCCGCCGGAACTGATGCGCGCGCTGGAGCGGCTGCAACAATCCCTGGCGATCTGCGCGCCGACCATCTCGCAACGCGCCGCCCTCGCGGCTTTCGACGCTGTGGACGAACTCGAGGCCAATCGCGCCGCCTATGCGCGCAATCGGGCGTTGCTGATCGAGCGCCTGCCGGCCATCGGCCTTGATCGTTTCGCGCCACCAGACGGTGCGTTTTACGTCTATGCCGACGTCTCCCATCTGACGGACGATTCGCTGGACTTCTGCCGGCGGCTGCTGCTCGAAGCGGGCGTTGCGACGACGCCGGGACAAGACTTCGACCCTGTGCGCGGCGTGACGACCATCCGTCTCTCCTACGCTGGCGCGCAGGAGGATGTGGCGGAAGGGGTCGGGCGACTGGGCGCCTGGCTCGACGCCCTGCCCCGCCGCTGAACCCCCTTCGCGGTCTATTGGCCGAACGGGGTCTTCACGCGTTGCCACCAGCCGCCTTTTTTCGGGCTGGAAGGATCGGCCGAGGTAATGACCACTTCCGTATTGGGACGGGGAGCGGGCGGCTCGGAGTCCTGCGCCGGCGCAGGCTCGACCGATCGGCTTGCTTCGTCCGAAGCCGGCTGGGCCTCGCGCGCCGCGTCGTCGGCCGGCTCCAGGCGCGCTGGCGGCGCTTCGGCGGCCTCATGCGTCTCGTGCTCAGGCGCGGCGGCGACAGCCGGCTCGCCGGGCAGATGGGCCTCATGCGGCGAAACGCTCGCTTCCCGAACGCCCGCGTCGAGCGGGAAGAGTTCGGAGGGATCGCGGAACTCCTCGGGCAGCGGGGGCGAGCGGCGCCAGCGGCCGGGACCACGGCCGCGGCTGGGTCGTTCACGCGGCTCCTGGGCGTCGCGCGGCGCGGGCGAACCCTCGATTGCGGCCATGAAGGCAAGTCCCTCGTCCGACGGCTGCTCGGCCCCGGGGGCCGCCTGTTCGCCATTGGCGCCATTTCCACGGCCGCGACGGCGGCGACGGCGGCGCGAGCGCTGCGCGCTCCCCTCGTCACCCTCTTCGTCGGCGAAACGACGAGACCCGCGGCCCTCATGGCGGCCATTGACGCGGGGGGCTTCTTCGGGCTCCGCCAATTCCTCCTCAACGAGCGATTCTTCGTCGACGATTTCCTCGTCGAGCGGTTCGGCGCGCACCGAATCGACCCGCAGCGGCGTCGGGCCCGTCGCAACGCGCGGTCCGCTCGCCAGTTCCCCGCGCTCCAGCGCGTGATAATTGGCGCCGGTGAGCGAATCGTCGGCGGCGACAGTGATATGAACCCCGAAGCGGCTCTCCAGCGCATGAAGATGCGCGCGCTTCTGGTTGAGGATATAGAGCGCGACCACGGCGCGGGTGCGCAGCGTCACGTCATGCGCCGAGCTCTTGATCAGCGCTTCCTCGAGAACGCGCAGCACATGCAGCGCGATGGAGGCGGTGGAACGCACATGGCCTGCGCCGGCGCAATGCGGACAGGGAATGGTCGAGCCTTCGACGACGCCCGCGCGGATGCGCTGGCGGGACATTTCGAGCAAACCGAAATGCGAGATGCGGCCAACCTGGATGCGCGCGCGATCGCTTTTCAACGCGTCCTTGATGCGGCGCTCGACGGCGCGATTGTTGCGGCTCTCCTCCATGTCGATGAAGTCGACGACGATGAGGCCGGCAAGATCGCGCAGGCGCAATTGGCGGGCGACTTCGTCGGCCGCCTCCAGATTGGTGCGCAGCGCCGTATCCTCGATATTGTGCTCGCGCGTCGAGCGTCCCGAGTTCACGTCGATGGCGACGAGCGCCTCGGTCTGGTTGATGACCAGATAGCCGCCAGACTTCAGCGTGACGTGATTGGAGAACATCGCGTCGAGCTGCGCCTCGACTCCGCTTTCGGCGAAGATCGGCACCGGCTCGCGATGCTGCTTCACGTTTTTCGCATGGCTCGGCATGAGCATGCGCATGAAGTCCTTGGCTTCGCGATAGGCGTCGTCGCCGGAGACGATGATTTCCTCGACCTCCCGGCCATAGAGGTCGCGGATCGCGCGCTTGATCAGCGAGCCCTCTTCGTAGACGAGCGTCGGCGCGCTGGAGCGCAGCGTCATTTCGCGCACGCTCTCCCACAGCCGCAGCAAATATTCGAAATCGCGCTTGACCTCGGCCTTGGTGCGCGTCGCGCCCGCCGTGCGCAGGATGACGCCCATCCCTTCCGGCACTTCGAGATCGTGGACAATCTCCTTCAGCCGCTTGCGATCGGCGCCGTCGGTGATTTTGCGGGAGATGCCGCCGCCGCGCGCGGTGTTGGGCATCAGCACGGAATAACGGCCTGCAAGCGAAAGATAGGTGGTGAGCGCCGCACCCTTGTTGCCGCGTTCCTCCTTCACGACCTGCACGAGCAGCACCTGGCGGCGCTTGATGACTTCCTGGATCTTGTATTGGCGTCGCGGCCGCACCACACGGAAAGGCGCCTCATCCATGGCGTCGCCGCCAATGTGCTCGACGTGTTCTTCCTCGTCGTGCTCCTCGTCGTCAGACTCCTCGTCGCGCCCAGGCGCGCGGGCGGTCGCTTCCGAGTCATCGTCGGCGGCCGTTTCGTTCTCCGCCTGGGCCGCCTCGGCCCCTTCCTCTCGTTCGCGCTCGCGCTCCTCGTCGCGCTCGTCCTGGCGGCGCGCTTTCAACTCATGATCCGGCGCGGGGTTCTCGCCTGAAAATTCGGATGGCGCGCCGACTTCCACGGATCCAAAGCCAGACGGGTCCACGGTGATTGTGTGGTGCGCCTGCGCGTCGTCGTCCTCCGCCGCTTCGGGCTCCGTCGCGGCGGCCTGCGGCGGGGCATCGGTCTGCGCGCCGACGACCTCGGCCGCGGCCTCGTCGCTCGATTCGGTCAGCGCCTCGACATCGAGCGCTTCGCTCACCAGGGTCTCGTCGGCCTGAGCGCGTTTTTCCGCACTCTCCCCATGCCGGCGGCGCGAACGACGCCGACCGTGGGGGCGATGCTCCTCCTCCTCATCCTGCCGATGGGCGCGGCTCTCTTCCTCGAGCAGCGCCTGACGGTCGGCGACGGGGATCTGGTAATAATCCGGATGAATTTCGGCAAATGCCAGAAAACCGTGGCGATTGCCGCCATAATCAATGAAGGCGGCCTGGAGCGAAGGCTCAACGCGCGTGACCTTCGCCAGATAAATATTGCCGCGAAGGGGTTTCTTGTCTGCGGCCTCGAAATCGAATTCCTGGACGCGATTACCGCGCAGCACCACCACCCGGGTTTCTTCCGGGTGCGAGGCGTCGATAAGCATTTTGTTCGCCATGTGAGAACTCTTTGGGGCGTTGCGCGCGGGGCGGCCAGCGGGATGCGCCGTAGTCCCGTCAGGGACCCTGCGACCGCTGTTCGGCGCTGCCTGAAGGCGCGCACGCTTGTTGTCGGAGAAAGGGGAAAAGGCCGATGGCCTTGAACGCGCTGGCCGGCATGACGGCCGGCGGACAGTTGGCATGGACCGCTCGTCGACAACCCTCGCAACAGGAGAGCGTCGAAAACCGGCGGAAGATGATGACGACCCGGGGCGTGGCCGAGGCCGGCAGGGTTAGGACCAAGGCGCGCGCGGCGTGAACGCGGCCCCATCGCGCGGACGAGCCGGGCGAGGAAAACCGTCGCTACTGCGCATATCATGGTCCTGGCCATGAGATCGTCAAAAAACCTTTCGCGACGCCCGAGGGCGGCGAGTATGCGTCACTTCGGCGAGAGGCCGAGCGTGACGAAAAACGTCAGCCTGTCCTGAATTGCCGCCGAACCGCTCTGCGAGGCGCGCCGCGCCTGGCTGCGCCGACGGAAATCCACAGAGCGCTACTTCTTCATAGCGGGCGAGCGCGAGGCGCGCAAGCGCCGCCGCCATGCTTCTTTCGCCATCGGGGGTGGGCAAGTCGCCGGGGGGCCGCGGACGCTAACGCCCCGTTAAGCGACACGCTTTCAGAATCGTTTATATAGTGTCGACGCTTTGTCGACCATTTTTTTGGAACCGGGCCATGCGCGAGCCGCCTTGCAGACGGAATTTTGCTTGTATGGCCATAGTGTTACTGGCCGCGACCGCCGGTGGCGCCGCTGCCGCGGAGCCGGTCTCCGCGATCGCGAGCCACGTCGAAAAGTCCGGCGACCGGTCGCTTCTCGTCTTCGATCTGACCGGGACCGTGCCCTTGAGCGCCCGTCCTGTCGCCAACCCGCCGCGGATCGTCGTCGATCTTCCGGAGGTCGCCTTCCGGCTGGATCCGGCGGAAGGGCGGGCCGCCGCCGGTTCAAAACTCATAAGGTCATATCGATATGGCCAATTTGCGCCCGGGCGAACGCGCGTCGTCATCGATCTTGCCGCACCGGCGCGAATCGTGCGCGCCGAGAGCGCCGCTGCTGGCGCAGGCGCCCGGCTCACGATCGAGCTGGCGCCGTCAACCGAAGCGACTTTCCTGGCTTCTGCGGCTGACAGCGCCCCATCGGCCCGCTCCGAGCCATCCGCCGCGCCGGAGTCGCAGGCGTCGCCGGTCGATGCGGGGCCCGGCACGGACAAGCCTGTCGTCGTGATCGACCCCGGGCATGGCGGCGTCGACATGGGCGCGACCGGACGACATGGCGAGCAGGAAAAGGCGATCGTCTTCGACTTCGCCCGGGCCCTCGCGGAAAAGATCGAGGCCGGCGGCCGCCTCAAGGCGGTATTGACGCGGGACGCGGACGTGTTCCTGCCGCTCAACGAGAGGGTCCGCATCGCCCACGCCAACAAGGCCGCGCTCTTTTTGTCGATCCACGCCGACACGCTCGCCGAGGCGCATGTCGAGGGCGCAACCGTCTACACCGTCTCTAGCAGGGCCTCGGACGCGGAAGCGGCGAAAATCGCCGAAAAGGAGAATCTCGCGGATCAGGCGGCGGGCCTCGATCGTAAGGAAGACGTCGAGCAGGTCGGCGACATCCTCTTCGATCTGACCCAGCGGGAAACCCGCGCCTTCAGCGCCCAATTTTCTCAGGCGCTGATCGCCCGCTGGAAGGAGGCTGGCAGCCTCAACAAGAACCCTGCCCGCTCGGCGGGCTTCGTCGTGCTGAAATCATATGACACGCCGTCAGTTTTGCTCGAGCTTGGCTATTTGTCGAGCGAGAAGGACCTGGCCCGGCTGACCTCGCCCGAGTGGCGCGACCGCGCCGCCGTCAAGACGGCCGAGGCGATCGAGGCCTTCTTCGCCGCCCGCGCGCGCGAAGCGCGCATGCCCTCGAAGCCTCAACGCCCACAATAAAACACAAAATCGCGTCATGTGTGGCTTGCCGCGACGGGGCGACGTCTTCGGGCGCGGCGCGCAAGATCGACGACGAAAAATTCGTATCGCGCTCCCGGCCGCAGCGGCGGCGAGCGACGATCGGTCTGAACCCCACTGGATCGGCCGGCGCCGGTACTGCTAAAGCATGGCGGCGCGGATGGCCGGGTTTCGACGGGACGGCGCTGCGTTTCGAGCGGCCAACACCCGGTCGGGCGCGGGCGCCCGTGAAGATGAAATAGGCATGACGGGCCACCAGTTTATTTACGCAATCGGCGCCGCTTCAGCACCCTAGCGAAAGGCAGGGCGGCGGCGCCATATAAGATCAGGCAATTCGCCACGGGCGTTCCCGCCCGCTGAGAGGAAGATGTTCATGCGGCTTCTCGCAAGGTTTTTGGGCTTTGTCTTCGCGACCGGAACGATCGTTTTCCTGATCGGCGCCGTGGCGGCCGGGGGACTGATCTATTATTACTCGAAGGATCTTCCCGATACCGCGCAGTTGCGAAACTACGAGCCGCCGGTGACAACCCGCCTGCACGCCAATGACGGCTCGATCCTGGCCGAATATTCTCGTGAGAGACGCCTCTTTCTGCCGAGTTCGGCGATCCCGCCGCTGGTCAAGCAGGCTTTCATTTCCGCCGAAGACAAGAATTTTTACACGCACAACGGCATCGACCCCGAGGGCGTGATGCGCGCCGTGACCGTTCTCGCCCAGGGCGGCCGCCATGTGCAGGGCGCCTCGACCATCACCCAGCAGGTCGCCAAAAACTTCCTGGTCGGCAACGAGCGTTCGATCGACCGAAAGATCCGCGAGGCGCTGATCTCCTTCCGAATCGAGTCCGCCTATTCGAAGGAACGGATTCTCGAACTCTATCTGAACGAAATCTATCTCGGCCTCGGGAACTACGGCGTCGGCGGCCGCCGCGCTCAACTATTTCAACAAGTCGGTCAACGAACTGACGCTCGCGGAAGCCGCCTATCTCGCGGCGCTGCCCAAGGGGCCCAACAATTACCATCCGTTCCAGCATCGCGAACGCGCGATCGAGCGCCGCAACTACGTCATCGACCGCATCGAGGCCGACGGCTTCGTGTCCGCGGAGGAGGCGGCAAAAGCGAAGGCCGAGCCCCTCGGCGTCAATCCGCGCGCGCTCTCGCCCAACACATATGTCGCCGGCTATTTCGCCGAGGAGGTTCGCCGCGAGCTTCTCGACCAATATAAGGAGAAGGGCCTCTACGAGGGCGGACTGTCGGTCCGCACGACGCTCGACCCGAAAATGCAGGCCTGGACGCGCAAGGCGCTCGCCGACGGCCTCGTGCGCTTCGACGAGGCGCATGGCTTCCGCGGGCCCATGAACCATATCGACGTTTCCTCCGACTGGGGCGTTCCGCTCGCCGCCATTCCCGCGCTCGGCGACATTCGGCCGCTGGCGTCTCGCCGTCGTGCTCGACGTGAATGACGCCAGCGCGCGCGTCGGCTTGCAGCCTGGCCGCGAAGCATCGGGCGAAGTCGCGCGCGAACGCGAGACGGGCGTCGTCTCCGCCGAGGGCATGCGATGGACCGGCCGCAATCCGCGCGGCACGTTGGCGGTCGGCGACGTGATCTACGTCGAACCCTTCGGCGGGACGCCCGGGGCAATATCGCCTGCGCCAGATCCCGGACATATCCGGCGCGATGGTCGCCATGGACCCCTATACGGGCCGCGTCTTCTCCATGGTCGGCGGCTTCTCCTTCGACCAGTCGGAGTTCAACCGCGCGACGCAGGCGTTGCGTCAGCCAGGCTCGGCCTTCAAGCCCTTCGTCTACGCGACGGCGCTCGACAATGGCTACACGCCCTCATCCTCGATCCTCGACGAGCCGATCTCGATCCAGCAGGCCGACGGCAGCTACTGGACGCCTGGAGAATTTCGAAGGCGGTCATGGCACCGGCGCGCACCCGCTGCGCTATGGCATCGAGCATTCGAAGAACATGATGACCGTGCGTCTCGCCAAGGACGTCGGCATGCCGCTCATCGCCGAATACGCCAAGCGCTTCGGCATTTATGACGACATGGGCCCCTATCTCTCGCTTTCGCTGGGCGCGGGCGAGACGACGCTGCTCAAGATGGTCACCGGCTATTCGATGCTCGCCAATGGCGGCAAGCGCATCAAGCCGACGCTCATCGATCGCGTGCAGGATCGCTGGGGCAAGACGATCTTCCGTCACGACGAGCGCCAGTGCCTGGGCTGCGACGCGGCGAAATGGGACAATCAGAACGAGCCCAAGCTGATCGACAAGCGCGAGCAGGTGCTCGATCCGCTCACCGCCTATCAGATCACCTCGATCATGGAGGGCGTCATCCAGCGCGGCACGGGCGTCTCGATCAAGGCCGTCGGCAAGCATCTGGCCGGCAAGACGGGCACGACCAACGAAGCGAAGGATCTCTGGTTCGTCGGCTTTCGCCGGATCTCTGCGTCGGCGTCTATATCGGCTACGACCGGCCGCGCTCCATGGGCAGCCACGCTCAGGCCGCGCTCTTCGCCGCGCCGATCTTCCGCGACTTCATGATGGTCGCGCTGAAGGACAAGCCGGACACGCCGTTCCGCGTGCCGCCGGGCATCAAGCTGATCTCGGTCGATCCATTCGGGCCTGCGCTCGTCGGGCCAGGGTCGAATTCTGGCCTTCAAGCCCGGCACGGCCCCGCCCGACTCCTATTCGGGCGGCGGCGGCGGCGGTCCGCGCCAGCTCAACACGCCCCACGACGTCGACCAGCAGGTCGGCAGCGGAACGGGCGGCCTCTACTGAGGGTTCCAATAACGGCCGGGAAGTCTTTCCGGCCGCTGGACGACGGCCCGCGATGTGACGAGCGCGCAATGACGACAGGCGGCAAGGCGGCGGCGAGAGGATGCGCGCAGCTCGTGACGTCGCGCGACGTCGACGGCGTTGCGCTCGTCACGCTCGACGACGCGGCCGGGCGCAATGCGCTCTCCCTCGCCATGATCGATGCGATCGCCGGCGCCCTTCGACGTCGCCCGTCGCGAATTCGGCGCGCGTGGTCGTGTTGCAGGCCGAGGGCCCCGCCTTCTGCGCGGGGCACGATCTCAAGGAGCTGACGGCGCACCGAAACGATCCCGACAGGGGCCGCGCCTTTTTTGAGAGACGATGGCGGCCTGCGCAACCTTGATGCAGACGATCGTCGCCCTGCCGCAAGCCGGTGATCGCCGCGGTCGACGACATGGCGACGGCGGCGGGCTGTCAATTGGTCGCGAGCTGCGATCTCGCCGTCGCCGGGCCCCGGGCGCGTTTTTGCACGCCGGGCGTGGACATCGGCCTTTTCTGCACGACGCCGGCCGTGGCGTTGTCGCGCGCGTCGCGCCCAAACACGCGATGGAAATGCTGTTGACCGGCGTTCCCATCGACGCCGAGCAAGCCCTGCGCATCGGGCTCGTCAACCGGGTCGCTCCGGAGGGCGCGCGCGCCGGCGCGCTGGCGCTCGCGCGCCACATCGCGCAAAATCGCCGCAGGCGATCAGCTTCGGAAAAACGGCCTTTTACACGCAGCGCGAGAAGCTGCTCGCCGAAGCCTACGATCTGGCGAGCGCGGTCATGGTCGAGAACATGCTTGTCCCCGACGCGATCGAGGGAATCGCCGCCTTCCTGGAAAAGCGGGCGCCGAGGTGGCGTTGATGATCCTGCTGCGCGCGCATCACTCACCCAGATTGCGCAGCGCCGCGGCGGCGGCGAAGGGGCAGAGCGCCACCGCAACGAGGCGTGATCGCGCAGAGGATCGAGAAGGGCGAGAAGAAAGGCACGCGTTCCCCCGACGCCGCCTGCGAAGCCGAAACGCCGAAAATCAGCACGGGAATCGTCAGCGGCAGGACGAGCAGCGCCATCAGCAGGCCGCCGCGCCGCACCGTGACGGTCGCCGCCGCGCCGATCGCGCCGATGAGCGTCAGCGCCGGCGTCGCCGACGAGGAGCGTCGCGGCGACGCCGAGAAGCGCGCATCGCCTCCTGCTGCAGCATGAGACCCAGAAAAGGCGCGGCAACGACGAGCGGCAGGCCGGTCGCCGCCCAATGGGCCGCGCATTTGACGAGAACCGCGAGCTCCAGCGGCGTCTCGCGAGGATGCAGCAGATCGAGCGAACCGTCCTCGGCGTCGGCCTGGAACAGCCGGTCGAAGGCGAGGAGGCTCGCGAGCAGCGCCGCGATCCACAAGATCGCCGGGCCGATGCGGGCAAGGAGATTGGGATCGGGCCCGACCGCGAAGGGCACGATGGTCGACAAGGGTGAGGAAGAAGACTACGCCCATGGCGCCCGAGCCGCCGACGCGGCGGGCGATCCGCCATTCGCGCAGGAACAGCGCGGCGAGCGGCGCGCTCATTGCGCGCGGCTCCCAACGCGAAGTTCGCCGGCCTCCTCGAGCCCGAGCGGCTCATGGGTGGCGGCGACGATCAGCCCGCCGAGCGCGCAATGGTCGCGCATGGCGGCGGCGAATTTCTCGCGGACTGCCCTGTCGAGCGCCGTCATCGGCTCGTCGAGCAGCCAGAGCGGCCGAAGGCGACGAGAAGCCGCGCCAGCGCGGCGCGCCGCTTCTGCCCGGCCGAGAGCGCGCCGAAGGGCGCGCGCAGGGCATGGGCGAGGCCCGACGACGGCGAGCGCCTCCTGCGGCGCCGCGGCTGCGCTTATCCGACCCGCGGCCGAGAAAATGACGCCCAGAATTCGAGATTCTCCTCGACCGTCAGCGCCGCCTTCATGCCGTCGGCATGGGCGAGGTAATGGGCCGCTTGGGCAAGTTCCCCCTCCTCGCGCGCCGTCCAAGTCGACCGTTCCCGCCGGCGATGCGGCAGAAGGCCGGCGAGCGCGCGCAGCAGTGTCGATTTTCCGACGCCATTGCGGCCCGTGACCACCAGCGCCTCCCCGCCGGACAGCGAGAAGTCGATTCCCGTCCAGCACGAGCCGGCCGCCGCGCGCGACGGCGAGCCCTTCGCCCGAAGCCGCAGCGGCAGGGTGAAAATCGGCGTGTGGGCGATGGGCGCTGTCTCCATGGAGAAGGCAATAGAGAATGCGCGGCGGTTGCGCCATAGCGCGTCGCCGGCCGCCCCTCGCGACGCCGACTCTCCACCATAGGCGCGCACTGGCGCGGGCGGGGCGGGGATGATAAGTGACCCGATGCAGATGTTGGCGGCGCGCCGACGGCGCTCTTCCGAATCGCCTGACGCCAGGCGATCGGCAAGAACACCCCCGCTTCAGAACCAATCTCCCTGGAGCTTGGGTCCTCAGTCGGAAAGGACGCTTTCGCCTTTCAGGTGCGCCGTCGGGCGCCCTGATTCTTCGATGTGGCCATTTTGGCGCGGCGCGCCGGCCATTCAGGGACTGCGAATTCAGTGACGAGACACAGAAGCCTCCCGGATTATGCGTCGCGGCGTTTCCGCTTCGCCGGCAACGCCCTGCTCGAATTCAACAATCCGTTTTTCGCGCAGATCGACAAGCTCAAGGCGGATTGCGAGGCGCAGGGCGGCCATTTCGTCAGCTTCGCCAATTACGACTATCTCGGCCTCGCCAACCATCCGCGCATCCGCGAGGAAGCCAAACGCGAGGTCGACGATCTCGGCATCGGCGCCCTGGCCTCCCGCCTCGTCGGCGGCGAGCGCACGACGCACAAGCATGTTCGAGGCGGAGATCGCGAAATTCATCGGCATGGAGAGCGCGCTGGCGCTCGTCTCCGGCTATCTCGCCAACGTCACCACCATCGCCTATCTGATGAACGGCAAGCGCGACGCGATCTTCATCGACGAACTGGCGCACAACAGCATCGTCTATGGCGCCGAGGGCGCGCCGGCGCCAGTCGTCAAGTTCCGCCACAACGACATGGACCATCTCGACCATCTGCTGGCGCGCCACCGCGAGGAATATCGCAATGTGCTCGTCGTGGTCGAAGGCGTCTACAGCATGGACGGCGACACCGCCGACCTGCCGCGCCTCTACGCGATCAAGGACAAATACAAGATCTGGCTGATGGTCGACGAGGCGCATTCGCTGGGCGTCCTCGGCGAGACCGGCCGCGGCCTCGCGGAGCATCAGGGCGTCGATCCGCGGCGCATCGACCTCATCATCGGCACGCTGTCGAAGTCCCTCGCCTCCTGCGGCGGCTATATTTGCGCCGCGCAAGGAAGTGATCGAGTGGTTCCGCTACACGCTGCCGGGCTTCGTCTACAGCGTCGGCTTCTCGCCGGTCGTGCTCGCGGCGGCGCGCACGGCGCTGCAGCTCATGCAGGAAGAGACGCTGGCGCATCGCCAAGCTCGCGCAAAACGCCGAGCTTTTCCGCCAGGTGGCGCATGAGAACGGCTTCTCGACCGGCCCGGCGATCGGCCGCGGCGTCGTGCCGATTCTCTTCGAGAGCGATCTCGAGACGATGTGGGCGGCGCGTCATCTGCTCGAAAAGGGCTATTACGTTCCGCCCGTCGTGCGCATCGGCGTGCCCAAGGACGGGCCGCGGCTGCGCTTCTTCTTCTCGGCCAATCACACGGAGGCCGAAATCCGCGGCGTCATCCAGGCGCTGCGCGACATGCCGCCCGTCTCGGAAGAGGCGCAGCGCATCGTCGCGGCGGCCATGGCGGGCGCGGCCGCCTGACCTGCACGCGCGCAAGGCGCGTCATCTATGACGCTTTCCGTGCGCCCGCTTGGCAGCGTAGGACTTTCGGGCATGGCGCGAATCGAGATCGTACCGGTCGCAGGGCTGTCGCGCTTTACGACCTTCTGCAAGTTGCCGCGCCTTCTCTACAAGGGCGCGCCGGGGTTCGCGCCGCCGCTCGACGTCGAGCGCTGGACGCTCTTCGCCCATCTGCTCAATCCGCATTACAAGCTGGTCGAGGATCAGAAGTTTCTGGCCCGCCGCGACGGCCAATGGGTCGGGCGCATCTCGCGCCCATGTCTACAAGGACGGGATCACGCCCGTCGGCGCGAGCCCTGCGCAATTCGGCGCGCTCGACGCGGTCGACGACCTCGAGGTCGTCGCGCGCGCTGACCGACGGCCGCCGAAGACTGGCTGCGCGAGCAGGGCGCGACGCCGCATCAACGGCCCCTTCTCGCCGACGATCAATGGCGAATGCGGCATGCTCGTCGAGGGCTTCGAGGCGACGCCCATGATCTTCATGCCCTGGCATCCGCCCTATCTCTCGCGCCATATCGAGGCGCTCGGCTACGAGAAGGCGAAGGACCTGATCTCCTATCGCTATCGCCATCGACGAGGCGCTGCTCGGCGCGAGCGCCGCGCATCTCCAGCCGCAAGGAATGGCGCGACCGCCTCAAGCTGCGGCCGCTCGACCTTGCGACAGCTGAAGACCGGCGAAACGGCGCTGATGGAAGAGCTGTTCAACGACGGCTGGAGCGACAATTGGGGCTTCGTGCCCTTCACCAAGGCCGAGTTCGATTCCACGGCCGACGCGCTGAAGCTCGTCATGCCGCCGGAATTCGGCATCGTCGTCGAACTCGACGGCGCGCCGTCGTCCTTCGTCATCGCTCTGCCAAATCTCTTCGAAATCGTCTCCGACTTCGACGGCCGGCTCTTCCCCTTCGGCCTGCCCAAGCTCATCTCGCGCATGCGCAACCACAAGTTCGAGGCCGCGCGCATCGTGCTGCTCGGCACGCGCAAGGCGCTGCAAAACAGCGCCACGGGCGGCGCCATCCTGCTCGCGCATGATCGAGGAAATGCGCCGCCGCGGCGCCGCCGCCTTCGATCATCCATCTCGAAGCGGGCTGGGTTCTCGAAGACAATTTCGCCATGCGCAAGCCGATCGAAATGTTCGGCGGCAAGGTCGATAAGGTGCATCGGATCTACGAGAAGCGTTTACCAATCCACAGGAAGCTAGGTCATGAACGGCATTTCGGTCACCGCCCAGGGCGCCGACCGCTCGCATGTCGAGCGCCGCCGCCTGATCCTCGAAAAATATCCGCAGGTGCGCGATCTCTTCGGCAGAGATCCGCTCACGTTCAAGATCACGGCGGGCGATCTTCGTCGGCCAGCTGCTGATCGCCGCATGGCTCGGCTGGCTCGGCCTGTCCTACTGGTGGCTGTCGCTGATTCTGGCGATCTGCGTCGGCGCCTTCGCCAATCACGCCAATTTCGTCATCATCCACGACGCCATCCACAATTGCGTTTTCGAAAACCCGCTCGCCAACAAATGGACGGCGATCCTCGCGGATCTGCCCAACGGCTTTCCCTACGGCGATGGGTTTTCGCTGCTATCACATCAAGCACCATTCGCATCTGTCGGCCTATGACTATGACGCCGACATTCCCAGCCACTGGGAAGTCGAATGGGTCGGCAACAGCTCCTGGCGAAAGGCCGCCTGGCTCTTCGCCTTTCCGGCGATTCAGCTCGCGCGCCTGTCGCGGCTCAAGGGCACCGTGCCGATCATGGGCAAATGGACCTACATCAATATTGCCGTCATCGTCGTCTTCGATCTATTCGTGCTCTGGGCCTTCGGGCCCAACGCCCTGCTCTATCTCTTCCTCTCGTTCTGGTTCTCGGTCGGCGGCCTGCATCCGTTGAGCGCGCGCTGGCTGCAGGAGCATTTTGCCTTCGCGCCCGACCAGGGCACGTTCGATTATTACGGGCCGCTCGAACAAGCTCGCGCTCAACATCGGCTATCACAACGAGCACCACGATTTTCACGAGGTGCCGTGGACGCGCCTGCCGGAACTCAGGAACATGGCCCCCGAATTCTACGACACCCTGCGCTGCCACCGATCCTGGGTGGCGCTGCTCGTCACCTTCATCTTCGATCCCAGCTATTCGCTCGGCACGCGCTCCGAGAATGTCGCGCAGGCCGCCGGACGCGCGACGCCGATCGTCGCAGCAGCGGAGTAGAACATGACGCAAGAGACCCGCACACAAGCGCTCGACGCCTCGCCCCGGCTTTTCGAGAACGATCTTCTCGACAAACTCTCGCGCGTGCATCACCTGACGCCGGTGGTCATCTATACGCCCATCGTTCTTGGGCTGGCGTTCTATTCTCTGACGCTCGTTGGGCCCGCCCTCGTGATTCTTGGACTTGCCATCGGCTATTTCGCCTGGACGCTCACCGAATATTTCGGCCACCGTTACCTGTTCCACACGGTTTTCCCGCTGCCCCTGGGATTGGGTCCGCGCTTTCAATTCCTCATTCACGGCGTCCACCACATCTACCCCAACGATCCGCTGCGGCTCGTCATGCCGCCGCTGCTCTCGGCGCCGATCATGCTGATCGCGCTGTCAATCATCCGGCTCGTCTTTGGCGGCGCCTTCGCATGGCCCGTGCTTGCCGGCTTCATCAGCGGTTATGTCATTTACGATTGCGTGCACTATTGGACGCATCACGGCCAGCCGACGTCGGAACTCGGCGCGACGGTGAAGCGCCTGCATATGCTCCACCATTTCCGTGACGCTGAAAAAGGCTTTGGCGTGCATGCGATCTGGTGGGACTATGTGTTCGGCACGGCCTATCAGCGCGGCGACACGCCGGGATCGAGAGCGGTGTGACGCGTCGTTTGCGCGGCTCGGCGATCAGTCTTGGCCGTTCAATCCTGGCCTGTGCGCGCAAACCACGCGTCTTCCGTAATCACCTCGATCCCGAGTTCGCGCGCTTTCGCGAGCTTTGATCCCGCGCCCGGACCGGCGACGACGAGATCGGTCTTCTTCGACACGGAGGCCGCAACCTTCGCGCCGAAACGCTCGGCCTGCGCCTTGGCTTCATCGCGCGTCAGCCGCTCGAGCGCGCCGGTGAACACCACCGTTTTGCCGGCGACGGGCGACGAGGCGGCGATCTGCGGCATCGGTTCGAGCGTCACCTCTTCGAGCAGCGCATCGAGTTCTTTCTCATTATGCGGTTCGGCGAAAAAGTCGTGCAGCGCTTCGGCGACGACGGGGCCGACGCCGTCGATCGAATCAATGCGCGAACGCGCCTCCGTCTCCGGCGCGGCGTCTCGCGACGTCTCGCGGAGCGATTCGAAATCGCCGAAATTGCGCGCGAGGCGGCGCGCATTCGTCTCGCCCACATGGCGAACGCCGAGCGCGTAAATGAAACGGTTGAGCGGAACGCTGCGACGCGCGTCGATCGCCGCGAAGAGATTGCGCACGGAGGTCTCGCCAAAGCCCTCGCGATTTTTGATTTTGGCGAGGCTCGCGCGGTCACGCGCCTCGAGCGTGAAAATATCCGATGGCGTCCTGATGAGGCCCTGCTCGAAGAAATATTCGATCTGCTTGTCGCCCAGCCCCTCTATGTCGAGCGCGTTGCGCGAAGCGAAATGCTTCAGCCGCTCCACAGCCTGCGCCGGGCAGACGAGCGATCCCGTGCAGCGTCGCACGACGTCGGCCTCGCCGGTCTTCTCGTCGATCTCCCGCAACGCAGCCGAGCCGCAACGCGGGCAAAGGTGGGGGAATTCGTAAGCCCTCGCGCCTTGCAAACGCTTTTCCTTCACCACCTCGACGATCTGCGGAATGACGTCGCCGGCGCGCTGCACGACGACGGTGTCGCCGACGCGAATATCCTTGCGGGCGATCTCGTCCTCGTTATGCAATGTCGCGTTGGAGACGACGACGCCGCCGACCGTCACAGGTTCGAGCCGCGCGACGGGCGTCAACGCGCCCGTGCGGCCGACCTGGATTTCGATGTCGCGCAAAATGGTGGTCGCGCGCTCCGCCGGAAATTTATGTGCGACGGCCCAGCGCGGCGCGCGCGAGACGAAGCCGAGCCGCTCCTGAAGCGCGATGTCGTCGACCTTGTAGACCACCCCGTCGATGTCGTAGCCGAGCGTCGCGCGCTCGGCTTCGATCGCGCGATAATGCGCCAGCATCTCCTCGACGCTCGGAACACAGCCGCGTGCGGGGATTGACCTGCAAGCCGAAGGCCTTGAACGCCGCGAGCACGCCCCATTGCGTTGACGCCGGCAAAGCGCGCGACCTCGCCCCATCCATAGGCGAAAAAATGCAGGGGGCGGTCGGCGGTAATTCGCGAATCGAGCTGGCGCAGCGACCCCGCGGCGGCGTTGCGCGGATTGGCGAAGAGCGGCTTGCCCGCGGCGCTCTGGCGCGCATTGAGCGCCGCGAAATCGGCATGGGTCATGTAAACCTCGCCACGCACCTCGAGCACGCTCGGCGCCGCGCCATGCAGCTTCTGCGGAATTTCGAGCACCGTGCGGATATTCGCGGTGACGTCCTCGCCCTCGATAGCCGTCGCCCCGGGTCGCCGCCTGCACGAGCCGCCCCGCCTCGTAGCGCAAGGAGCAGGAAAGCCCGTCGATCTTGGGTTCGGCGGTGAAGGCGAGCGCGGCGTCTTCGGCAAGACCCAGAAAGCGGCGCACGCGCGCGACAAAGTCGGTTACGTCCGCGTCGGAAAAGACGTTCCCGAGCGAGAGCATCGGCACGGCGTGCGTCACCTTGGCGAATTTCTCGCTGGGCTTCGCCCCGACCTTTTTCGTCAGCGACTGGGCGGAAACGAGTTCGGGGAAGGCCTCTTCCAGCGCCTCGTAACGGCGACGCAGCGCGTCGTAATCGGCGTCCGAGACGAGCGGCGCGTCATGCTGGTAGTAGGCCTCGTCGTGGCGCGCGATTTCCGCGCCGAGCCGCGCATGTTCGGCGCGGGCCTCAACCGGCGTCGTCGGCGCTGCGTGAGGAGGGACTTTTCTTTTCGTCATGTCGCAATGCAGACCCAAAGATCATCGCGAGGAACGAAGGATCCCGACGCGGCGGCTCGGCATGGCTTCGCGGCGCTCGCAATGGCAGGAAAATAAAGCGCTGGCGAATTCAGCCTAGCGCTTTTGGTCGCCTTGCGCGAGAGGCGCTAGGCTGCTTCCGGCGCCGCGCCCACGAGCCGACGCGCCTCCTGCGCGCTGATCGGCCGGCCGAAGGCGTAGCCCTGCGCATAGCCGCAGCCGAGCTGATAGAGCTCGATCGCATCCGCTTCCGTCTCCGCGCCCTCGGCGACGACATCCATGCCGAGGTCCTGAGCAAGCGCAATGATCGAGCGCAAAATCACCGGCCGCACGCCTTTGCCGCTCTGCTTGACCAAGGAGCGGTCGATCTTGATCGTATCGAAGGGAAAGCGCTGCAGATAGGCAAGCGAGCGAATAGCCGGTGCCGAAATCATCGAGCGAAAGACCGGCGCCGAGCTCCTTGATGCGGGCCAGCATCTGCGCCGCATATTCGGGATTCTCCATGACCAGGCTTTCGGTGAGTTCAAGCTTGAGACTGCCGTTCGTTACATCGTGACGCATGAGCACGCTTTTCACGTCGCGCAGCAGATCATGTCGCAGCAACTGCCGCGACGAGACGTTGACCGAGGCGAAGATCGGCGGATCGACGGCGAGCGCGCGCT
Organism: uncultured Alphaproteobacteria bacterium; assembly: GCA_963713845.1. GTDB lineage: Bacteria > Pseudomonadota > Alphaproteobacteria > Rhizobiales > Beijerinckiaceae > Methylocystis. The sequence continues at coordinate 99,895 of CAVQNJ010000024.1, read as the reverse complement.
GCCAGGCTGCGAGTTCCCGGGCCGTGCGCTCCAGCGCAAGAAGGCCGAAATCGATGATGAGGCCCGTCTGTTCCGCAATCGGGATGAATTGCGCGGGCTCGAGCCGGCCGAGACGCGGATGATCCCAGCGCAAAAGCGCCTCGAAACCGGCGATCGTGCGATCCTCGAGCCGCACGATCGGCTGGAAGAAGACCTTGACCTCGCCGCGATCCAGCGCGCGGCGCATGTCCGCCTCGAGCGTCAAGCCGATCGGAGCGCTGGGTGCGCATCGACGGACGAAACACCTCGATGCGGTTGCCGCCGCCGCGCTTGGCGTAGCGCATGGCGATCTCCGCGTCCTCGAGCATGTCGTCGCGCCGGGGTGGATCTGCGGATCATAGAGCGCGATGCCGATCGAGGCGAAGAGCGCGATCTCGCGATCGCGTGAAGCGCACCGGCGTCGCAAGCGAGCGGCGCACCGCATCGGCGAGACTGATCGACATGGTCGGCATTGGTCTCGGAGACGAGAATGATCGCGAATGTGTCGCCAGTCAAATGCGCGCCAGCGTGTCCTGCGGCTGCAGCAGCCGCGTCAGGCGATGCGCGACGGTGAGCAGGATGCCGTCGCCCATGGCGATGCCGACCTGCTCGTTGATCTGCTTGAAACGGTCGATGTCGATGACGAGCACCGTCGGGCGGACGTCGTTTCTCCATGCGCGCGAAGACCAGCGCCGCCTCGAGCCGGTCGAAGAACAATTCGCGGTTGGGCAGGCCGGTGAGATTGTCGTGCACGGCGTCGTGCAGCAGGCGCTCCTGCGCGTTGCGCTCGTCGGTGACGTCGGTGAGCGTGCCGACGACGCGGATCACCTCGCCGTCGGGCCCGACGACCGGACGCGCCCGCAGCCGATACCACAGATAATGGCCGTCGGCGGCGCGCAGGCGGAATTCCTGGTTGATTCGGCCGCGCCGCTGCTCGAGCAGCGCGTCGAGGCAGGCGCGGTAGCGATCCTGCTCGAACGGATGCAGCAGTTCGAGCCAGGACGGAGGCCGCGCCTTCGAGCCCGCCGCGCTCGAGGCCGAGCTGCGGCCTCCGCTTCGGGGCTGACGTAGATGTGGTCGGCCGGCACGTCCCAGTCGAAGACGATCTCATTGGCGCCGGTCATCGCCAGCGCCTTGCGCTCCGACATCGCTGATCGCGCCATGCGACAGTCCGCCGGTCGCGAAGGCGTTCTGCATGACGGTGAAGCCGATCAGCATGACGATCAGCACGAGGCCGCCGACGAGCGCCGGCGAGACGAGATCGTTGGTCATCCAGCCGGCGACCGCGAAGCCCGCCGTCGCAGACCCACACGCACGCAGCAGGAACCAGGTCGGGATCAGCATGATCGCGCGATCGAAGCCATGCGAGGCGAGATAGAGCACAAGCACGAAGCCGACGACGGCGATCGTCGCGAGCGAAATGCGCGCGACGCCCGCCGCGACCGGCGCGTCGAACACGGCGAGGCCGACGAGCGTCGAGCAGGATCAGCAGCCACAGCACCGCGACATGCCAGGCGCGCACATGCCAGCGATTGAGATTGAGATAGGCGAAGAGGAAGACGACGCAGCGTCGCCGACAGCACGGTCTCGGCGCCGGCGCGCCAGATGCGGTCGGCATTGGCGTCCGACGCCGAAAATTTTGTCCCAAAAGCCGAAATCGATGCAGACATAGGCCAGCACCGCCCAGGCCAGCGCCGCGGCCGCCGGAAAGATGACGGCGCCCTTGACGACGAAGACGATGGTCAGGAACAGCGCCAGCAGGCCGGCGATGCCGATGACGATGCCCTTATAGAGGGTGAGGCTCGTCACCTTGTCCTTATAGGCGTCGGGCTCCCACAGATAGAGCTGCGGCAGGTTCGGCGTGCGCAATTCGGCGACATAAGTGACGGTCGTGCCGGGATCGAGCGTCAGGCGGAAGACGTCGGCGTCGGCGGTATCCTCGGCGCTCGGGCGGAAAGCCCTGGCTGGCCGTGATCGCGGAAATGCGGGTCGCGCCGAGATCGGGCCAGATCACGCCCGACCGACGCAGCCGGAAATGCGGCGCGACGATCAGCCGCTCGATCTGCTCGTCCGTGTCGTTCGTCAGCGCGAAGACGATCCAGTTGGGGCGGCTGCCCGGCCTCTCTGGCGCCGACCTCGATGCGGCGCACGATGCCGTCGGAGCCCGGCGCGGTCGAGACCTGCAGGCGGTCGCTCTGCGATGAGTGTTTCTCGACCACATGGGTGAGGTCGATCGCCTGCGCGCCTTGCGGCACCCGGATCGAATTCCACGCAGCAAGCGGCGGTCGCTGAGGCAAAGAACGCAAAGAGGGCGATCAGAAGCTTTTGAAGACGCACATTCTCTACTCGGCTGCGGGCCTGCTGTGGCTCTTCTCAATCGAGCGGCTCTCGATCGTCCCCGATCGCGGCCACGGCGCGCCAGTTGCTGGCCAAAAATTGGACCGGAGCCGCCCAGCCCCCTGGCCGCTCCAGCGCCTATGGGCGAAGCCGACGCCGCGGCAGGCGTGGCAATGCCCGAAAGCAGTAGAGCCTTCGGAACCGATCCGCAAGCCGATTCAAACCGGCGTAAAATGCGGTATGGTCCTTGCGAGGATAAATCGGCAGCGCTTGCGGAGGTCGGGAGCCGTCAATATACGCTTCAGGACGTCGACAGGCGCGAAGGCGCGCGGATTTTCCGAGAAGGTTGAGCGGCGATTTTCCGCGACGGTCCGGTCCCCGGCGTCGTGTCTTTGGAACGGGAATGGATCGGATGCGTAGCGCCCTTGGCGGTCCCCGCCTTCTGCTGCGCCGACTGCGCGAGATCAGCGCGGAGTCGGTGAGCGCGCAGGCGCGTCTCGACAAAATCGTCGTGCAGATCGCCGCCAACATGGTCGCCGAGGTCTGTTCGGTTTATGTCCTGCGCGCCGACCAGCGGCTCGAACTCTACGCCACCGAAGGGCCTCAACCGCGAGGCCGTCCATCAGACGACCATGCACGCCGGCGAGGGCCTTGTCGGCCTCATCGCCGAAAGCGCCGAGCCGCTGGCCCTCTCCGAGGCGCAGGACCACCCGGCCTTCGCCTACAAGCCGGAGACGGGCGAAGAAATCTACCATTCCTTCCTCGGCGTGCCGATCCTGCGCGGCGGCAATCGACGCTCGGCGTCCTCGTCGTCCAGAACAAGGTGCGCCGCGTCTATTCCGAAGAGGAAGTCGAGGCGCTGCAGACGACGGCGATGCTGCTCGCCGAGACTGATCGCCTCGGGCGAATTGCAGGCGATCCAAGACCCGCGCGAGCTGCTGGCGCTCTATCGGCCCGCTGTCGCTCAAGGGCGCGCCAATGTCCGACGGCGTCGGGCTTGGCCATGTGCTGCTGCACGAGCCGCGCGTCGTCGTCAAACAGCTCGTCGCCGAAGATCTGCCGCGGGAGCTGCGCGGCTCGAACAGGCGATCGACGCCATGCGCGCCGTCGATCGACGAACTGGTCGCCCATGGCGATCGCATGGGCGCGGGCGAGCATCGCGAGGTGCTCGAGACCGTGCGGATGGTCGCCTATGACCGCGGCTGGGTGCGCCGCCTGCGCGAGGCGGTGATGACCGGCCTGACGCGCCGAAGCCGCGGTCGAGCGTGTGCAGAACGACGCCCGCGCCCGCATGCAGCGGCAGACCGACCCCTATCTGCGCGACCGGCTGCACGACCTCGACGACATCGCCAATCGCCTGCTGCATCAGCTCACCGGCCAGAGCTATGTCGCCGACCGCGACAGCGTGCCGGAGAACGCCATCATCGTCGCCCGCACCATGGGCCCGGCGGCGCTGCTCGATTACGACCGCGCGAGGCTGCGCGGGCTGGTGCTCGAAGAGGGCGGCCCGTCGAGCCATGTCGCCATCGTCGCGCGGGCGCTCGGCATTGCCGACTGTCGGCCTGGTGCCGAGCATCATCGACCTCGTCGAGACGGGCGACGCGATCATCGTCGACGGCTCGACCGGCGAGGTGCATGTGCGCCCGCAGCCCGACGTCACAGAGCGCCTATGCCGAAAAGGCGCCGTTGCGGGCGCGTCGGCAGGAACAATATGCGCAAGCTGCGCGACGTGCCGGCGGTCACCAAGGACGGCGTCGAGATCGCGCTGCATATGAATGCGGGGCTCGCCATCGACGTGCCGCATGTGCGGAGACCGGCGCGCAATCGATCGGCCTGTTCCGCACCGAACTGCAGTTCATGCTGGCGCCGCGCTTCCCGCGCATGGACGAGCAGCTTCGCTTCTACAAGGCGCGTTCTCGACGCGGTGCCCGACCGGCCCGTCACCTTCCGCACGCTCGACATCGGCTCGGACAAGATCCTGCCCTATATGGCGAAGATCGACGAGGAAAATCCCGGCGCTCGGCTGGCGGGCGATCCGCATCGGCCTCGACCGGCCGGGACTGTTGCGCATGCAGTTGCGCGCCATGCTGAAGGCCGGCGCCGGCCGCGACCTGCGCATCATGTTCCCGATGATCGCCAATGTCGCCGAATTCGAGCACGGCCAAGGCGATCGCGCTGCGCGAACTCGACACATTCGCGGCGCCATGGCTACGCCGCAGCCGCGCGACGCTGCAACTCGGCGCGATGGTCGAAGTGCCTTCGCTGCTCTGGGAGCTCGACCTCATCGCCGAGCGGGCCGATTTTCTTTCGGTCGGCTCCAACGACCTCGTGCAATATCATGTATGCCGCAGATCGCGACAACACGCGGGTGTCCAAACGCTACGACACTCTCTCGCCGCCTGTGCTGCGCGCGCTCGAAGCGCATCGCCGACTCGGGCCGCCGCGCCGGCAACGCCGGTGACGCTTTGCGGCGAAATGGGCGGTCGCCCGCTCGAGGCGCTGGCGCTGCTCGCGCATCGGCTATCGCTCGCTGTCCATGTCGCCGTCGTCGATCGGACCCGTGAAGTCCATGATCCTCGACCTCGATCTCGACGAGGCGCAGGTTTATGTCGCGACGCTTCTCGCGGCGAGGACGGCGCGCCATCGTGCGCGAGAAGCTGCGCGACTTATGCGATGCACGCGCGGCGTGCCGCTTGTAGCGACGCCTGCATCAAGCCGTCGCTCTCCTCGAATCACGAGAACCACGATGTTCGCCGAAGATAAGCTCGACCTCATCACTGCGCCGCTTCGACGAAATCGGCGAGAAACTCGCCAGCTGGCGCCGGACGGGCAGGCCTTTGTCGCGCTGTCGCGCGAACGCGCGTCGCTCGAGGGAGTTGTCGAGGCGATCCGCGCCTATCGCGCGGCGCGAACGCGACGTCGCCGATCTCGCCGCCATGCTCGGCGACGCCTCATTGGACGCGGACATGCGCGCCTTGGCCGAGGCGGAAGCGCTCGAGGCGCATGATCGGCTGACGCAGGCCGAGAAAACACTGCAATTCGCGCTCCTGCCAAGGGACGAGGCCGATGAGAAAGGCGTCATATTGGAAGTGCGCGCCGGGACGGGCGGCGACGAAGCGGCGCTTTTCGCCGGCGATCTCTTTCGCGCCTATCAGAAATATGCGGCGCTCAAAGGCTGGCGGCTGGAACTCGTCTCGGAGAGTCCCGGCCCGCTCGGCGGATTTAAGGAAATCATCGCCGAGATCCTCGGCCGCGGCGTCTACGGGCGGCTCAAGTTCGAATTGGGCGTGCATCGCGTGCAGCGCGTTCCGGAGACGGAGACGCAGGGGCGCATCCACACCTCGGCGGCGACGGTCGCCGTTCTGCCGCAAGCGGAGGACGTCGACGTTGCGATCGACGACAAGGATCTCGTCATCGAGACCATGCGCGCCGGCGGCGCCGGCGGCCAGCACGTCAACAAGACGGAATCTGCAATCCGCATCACCCATGTTCCGAGCGGCATTGTCGTCATGATGCAGGAGGAGCGCTCGCAGCACCGCAACAAGGCAAAGGCGATGAACGTTCTGCGCTCGCGACTCTATGACGCCGAGCGGCAGCGACTCGACAATGAGCGCTCGGCCGAGCGCAAGAGCCAGGTCGGCTCGGGCGACCGCTCCGAACGCATCCGAACCTATAATTTTCCGCAAGGACGCGTCACCGACCACCGCATCAATCTGACGCTCTACAAGCTCGACCGGGTGATGGAGGGCGAGTTCGATGAAATCTTCGATGCGCTCATCACCGATCATCAGCAAAAGCTTCTGGCGCAAAGCGACGCGTGAGCGCAACTGGTCCCGCGTCCGGCGACATGGAAACGCGCGCTCAGCGGTTGTCGAAAATGCTGCCCGCCTGCGTATACCAGGCGGGGTCGTAGCCGCCCTGGAGCTGCTTGTAGTAATTGTCGTTGGCCTTTGCGTTGGGCCTCAAATTGCCTTTCGCCGCCGATTGCGTCGGCCGCGCGCCGTCGTCGAGCCAATCCTTGTTGGTCGTCAGATCGCTGGGAAGCGGTATCGGGAAATCATCCGATTGATCCGTTGCGGCTGGCGCCTGAGCGGGCGGCTTCTTGCGTGTCTTCGCCGTGACGTCCGCGGAGCCGAACGCGGCCAACAGCGCGAGGCCGATAAGTGTTTTCGAAACGCCGCGCATGACCTCTGCTCCTTGAATATTGCCCTACGACTGTATCGAGCGCGTTGCGGCCGCGCTAGTGCCGAAAGTGGCGCACCCCGGTAAAGACCATGGCGAGGCCCTCTTCGTCCGCCGCGGCGATCACATCCTTGTCGTTGACTGACCCCCCCGGCTGCATGACAGCAGTGGCGCCGGCCGCCGCCGCCGCGAGCAGACCGTCGGCGAAGGGGAAGAAGGCGTCGGACGCGACGACGGACCCGATCGCAAGGCTTTCCGCCAGGCCGGCCGCCTTTGCGGCCTCCAGCGCCTTGTGGGCGGCGATGCGCGAGGAATCGACCCGCGACATCTGTCCGGCCCCGACGCCGACCGTCGCAAGCTCCTTTGCATAGACAATCGCATTGGACTTGGCGTGCTTGACGACGCGGTACGCGAATTTGAGATCGGCAAGCTCGGCGGCTGTGGGCGCCCGCTTTGTCACGATTGTCAGCGCCATGTCGTCGATGACCGCATTGTCGCGCGACTGCGCAAGAAATCCGCCCGAAACACTGCGAAAGGCGAGCCCCCGCGCACGTGGATCAGGCAGTCCGCCCGTCAACAGGAGCCGCAGATTTTTCTTTGCGCCGATGATCTCGATCGCATCGTCATCCGCGTCGGGCGCGATAATGACCTCGGTGAAGATTTTAACGATCTCGCGCGCGGCCGGCGCGTCGAGCTTGCGATTGAGCGCCACAATTCCGCCGAAAGCGGAGACCGGGTCGCAGCGCAACGCCTTTCGATAGGCTTCGTCGAGCGACGCGCCCTCGGCGACGCCGCAGGGATTGGCGTGCTTGACGATCACGACGGCGGCGGCGCGCGCCGGTTCGAATTCCGCCACGCACTCGAAAGCGGCGTCCGTGTCGTTGATGTTGTTATAGGAAAGCTGCTTACCCTGCGCCTGCCGCGCCGTCGCGACGCCCGGTCGCGTTTCGCCGGTCAGATAGAATCCGGCAGCCTGGTGCGGATTTTCGCCATAGCGCATCGCCTCGGCGAGACGGCCGCCAAAGGCGCGCAGGGGCGGCGTTTGCGCGTGGAGTTCGTCGGCGAGCCAATTGGAGATCGCCGCGTCATAGACTGCCGTGCGCGCGAAGGCCTTGTGCGCGAGACGCCGACGCGAGGCGGAAAGCGTCGCCCCGCCCGTCGACGCCAGTTCGTCGATCAACGCCGCATAATCGGACGGATCGACCACGACAGCGACATCGTCGTGATTCTTGGCGGCGGCGCGGATCATTGCAGGGCCGCCAATGTCGATATTCTCGACGCATTCGGCGAAGGAAGCGCCCGCGGCGCGCGTCGCCTCGAAGGGATAGAGATTGACGACGAGCATGTCGATTTGCGGGATATCATGCGCGAGCATCGCCGCTTCATGTTCCGGATTTTCACGAACCGCGAGCAGGCCGCCATGCACTTTGGGGTGCAGCGTCTTCAGACGTCCGTCCATCATCTCGGGAAATTGCGTGAGATCGGATACGTCTCTCACGGCAAGTCCGGCCAGCTCGAGCGCTTTCCGCGTGCCGCCCGTGGAAAGGAGCTCGACCCCATGCCCCGCAAGCGCCCGCGCGAAGTCGACGAGCCCCGTCTTGTCCGAGACGGAGAGAAGCGCACGCACGACTTTTCGCTGATCGACGGGCATGGTGCTCGGTCCTTTTATGGGCGGATGGCGCCGCGCTTATCACACATCCGCAAGCAGCGGAACCGTCAGCGCCGCTGAAACGACCAACTGAGTCCGCTTCGGGCGCGGCGACGCCGCGCAGCACAATCTGGACACATTTGCGCGGGCCTGCCGGCGCCGCGAAGAATATACTCGTCTTCGATCTGGGGCGCGGCCCCTTCGGCCTCGAACTGCACGAGCGCGCCATTGGCGAGGCGCAGTTCGATCCCCGCGCCCTTCAGTTCGCGCCGAAACTCGCGGGTGGAGATGGAAACGCACGGCAAAAGGCAGCTCGGCGCGCAACGGCGGCGTCGAGACGGGGATCAGCCGGTCCCTGCCGACGAAATTCGCGCCGCTCGCCGCGAGCGCAAGGTCGCGGCCATGAATGACCCCATAATGCCGCACATAGCCGTCGTGGGTGAGCGACAACGCCATCGCGCCTTGCGAGTCGCGACGCTCGACTGAGACATTGCGCGGCCCGTCGAAAATGCGCCCCGCTTGCCAGCGGCCCGCCTCCTTGCTCGCGATGCGCGCCGACGAATGGTCGTCGACGACGAGGGTCGAATGGGCCGCAGTGGCCCGTGCGAGTTCGCGCAGATCCTCGTAGGGCGGCGATGGGGCGCCGCAGTTCACCACGACGCGCTCCTGCCCCAGCGAATATTCGAAAGAAAGGCAGCCGGCGTGGGCGGCGAGCGAGAATTCCGGCGGCGGCGGGGCCCCCGCATCGACCAGCGCGACCGCCTCGCGCGCCTCGAGCCGCTGATAACCAACATAGGGGGCCTTGAGCGGCGCCGGCCGCGCGTGTCCTCATTGGCGAGAGCGCTCGAGACCCGGTCGAGCGGGGTCGCGCCCATGCCGTTGAACAGAGCAAGCGAACCTTCGCCATGCTGCAACATGCGCAGCGTCGGCATCATGCGATCGACGGCGCGCAGCATCGCGGCGGGCGTCTGGAGCCCGCGCGCCGCGAGAACTTGCCGCAGCGGCAGAAGATCGAGCAGTAAATCGACCGCGACCTGAGGATTGCGGCTGATATGACCGCCATCGCTCAGGATCTGGCGATCGAGCTCGGCCGACAGCGCATGAGAGACCTGAGGGGCGATCTTGCGGCCGGTGTCCGCGCAAACGGCGAATTCGGCGAGCGCGATGGCGCAGAGAAGCCGGTCGGCGCCTTCCGCCTGTCCGATCGCCAGGGCGCGCCAGACGAGTCGCGCGCTTTGAGCGAGCGAGAACATGAACGCGTCATAGAATTCGGCGTCGGCGCCCTCGAGCAAAACCGGGGACTGAGCAAAAAACGACAGCATGCGCCGCGCGACGACCGCCGGCTCGATCGCGGGATCGTCATGGGCAAGTCTCTTTACGGCGAGAAAATCGCCCACGAGCGCTCTGGCGTTCGCCTGTGAAAGCGACTTGTCGGCGGCGCGCAAATGCCTCAGCCAGGAGAAGCCGGTCAGCGCCCGCCGCCAGGCCGGCGACGGCGCGACCAGGGAAAAAGGCGACTCGCCGTAGCTTTGCATCGTCTTGCCGGCAAAAGAGAAGTAACCGGCGTAGATTTCGTCCGCAACGGTCGGATCGGCGGTGCGAATGTCCGGCGGCGCGATGCGCAACCGCTCGGGCGGCGCGATCGCCATGGATTTGACGACGTGATAAGGCCGCGTCGCGCCGCGCGCGAGCGCCTTCGCCGCAAGGACTCCGGCGACCCGCATCCGATCCCGCAAACCGCCGCTCAGAACCAACCCTCTGATTCGCTTGCGCGCCGGACGAACGGCTCCGCAACACCAAAGCTTCCGCCGCCAAGGCCGGGCGCCGACCAGCCGCAAACCCTTATATACTATTTCACTTCTGCGCTAAATCCGCGCGGTTGGCGCGGCGTCGCTTTTCCACGCCGGAAGTGGCAGTCTTCGTCGCCTTTCTACCGGGAGACACGAAATGCCGCTCTATTCGCTCGATGGCGTTGCGCCGCGCTTGCCCGCCCTGGGACGCTATTTTGTCGCGCCCGGCGCGCATCTCATCGGCCGCGTCCACCTCGAGGAGGACGCCAATGTCTGGTTCAATTGCGTGCTGCGCGGCGACAATGAGTGGATCACGATCGGCGCCCGCACAAACATCCAGGACAATAGCGTTCTCCATACGGACATGGGGTTTCCACTGACGATCGGGCCCGACTGCACGATCGGCCACAATGTCGTTCTGCATGGCTGCGTGATCGGCGACGGCAGCCTGATCGGCATGGGCGCGACCATCCTCAATGACGCCCGCATCGGCCGAAACTGTCTCGTCGGGGCCAATGCGCTCGTCACCGAGGGCAAGGAATTTCCTGACAACGCCCTGATCGTGGGCGCGCCCGCGAAAGTCATCCGCACGCTTGGCGACGACGCGCGCGCGCGCCACCTCGAGTCTGCGAAGCACTATGTGGAGAATGGCCGCCGCTACACGGGAGGTCTCGCCGAGATCGCGCCCTAGCGCGCTCTTCGGCGGCTATTTCGGCGACATACATCGGCGCGCTCGTCGGCGTCCCGACGGCAACCCAGACATTCTGGTTTTCCTGGGACTGCCGCTTGACGAAACGATAGGGCGTCTGCGTCCAGGCAGAGACGTCGTCGGAGAGATTGTCGAGGACGAGATCTCCCCGGCTCGTGCGGGCGATGAGAACCAGATGGCCGTCGCCCTGCCGGTCCTTGACGACGGCCAGAAGCAGCGCGCTGCGGGGAAAGCCGGACGATATCAAAACGCGACGCTTCATCAGAGCGTAATCCTCGCAATCGCCCTTACCGTCCTCCGGATAGTCCCAGGAGTCCGGCACGCCGGCATGCTCCAGGTCGGCAACCGGCTCGACCCTGCTGTTCACGAGCGCGTTGACGCCGGAGATCTTGCGGAAAGTTTCGGCGGTCAATTCGATTTCCCGCGGCGCAGTCGGCCGGTCGTCGCATTCGCCGGCGTAGCGCTGGCAGAAATCCAGCCAGCCAAAGGGGATGCTGGTCTCCGGGCCGAGAGGCGAGAGAGTGGCGTTGGGCAGCCGCGTCGCCGCGGAAGCTGCGATGACCGAGAAGCCCAGCGCCGCGAGGAGATGCGCAACACTCGTCAAAACGCGACGCGTACCCGACATGTTAATCCAACCCCAAGCGCCAACCGACCGTTAATGAAGCATTAACGATAAGGGCTCCTTTGCCAAGCCGCCGCGGGAGTCGATCTTAACTTATGGTTTACGCCTGTGGCGCAGCGCACGACGTATCGCCCTTCGGGCAACGCGTCAGACGCCCCCGTCCGCGTTGCTCGAACCGCCGACTCCGCGAACGCCGCAAGAATGGGACGGCAGACGCAGGGTCGTTTGAGCCGCTCACGGCCTGTTCGAGACAAAGGCCGGCGCGGCCGTCGGTTCGCCAACGGAGACCCAGATGTTCTGGTTCGTCTGGGACTGACGCTTGACGAAGCGATAGCTCGTCCGGGTCCAGGGCTTCACCTGATCGGTAAGATTGTCGAGAACGAAGTCGCCGCGCGACGTGCGGAGCGTGAGCACCGAATGTCCGTCGCCATTCCTTTCCTTGACGACGGTCAGGAGCAGCGCCTCGCGCGGAAACCCTTCGCCGATCAGCATGCGCCGTTTCAGCAGGGCATAATCCTCGCAGTCGCCCTTACCGTCCGTGGGATAGTCCCACCGGTCGATCGCGCCCCAATGCTCGACGTCGGAAACGGGCGCGACGTTTTTGTTCACCCAACTATTGATCTGCGAAACCTTGCGGAACGCGGCGGCGTTCAGATCAATGTCGCGCGGCGCGCGCGTGTCGTCGGCGCATTCCGTCGAATTACGCTCGCAGAAGTCGACCCAGCCGAACGGCACGCTGGTCTCTTCGCCGGTGCGGGCGTAGTTCGAGGGCTCGGGGCCGGCAAAGCTCGACGTCGCGACCGCGACAAGCGGCGCGCCAGCCAACCCGAGAACCGCAACCGCTTTGCCAACAACGCCGAGCATTCCGCGCCTCCATTCGATGAGGCGAGAATAGGTTTCTTGTTTTGCTGTGCATGAAAGTTATTTGGCCGCATTTTATAGGAAGTCATTCAGAAACTCAGCAATAGAAAGTAAGTATAATTTTCAGACACTCAAATGCATACAATTTAAGTGTTTCGCGTATCTTGCTGAAAAAACGCGATCTTTCCTGGCGCGCCGGCGACGCGCCGGCCCGAGGCGAGAGCACGCTTCAAGACTTTGAAAGCCGGGAGTTAATCCGTCGCCAGAAACCGGGTTAACATCCGCAGCGGCGCCGCGCCAGCGTCAGAAGGGATTCGTCACGCTAAAGGAACGCGACAAAGCGAGACCGGCGTTGAACTGATTTCGGGAGCCGATGAGGTCGGGGATGGGACTCGCGCCGACGCTGCCGAGAAGGCGCTGGGCGCCCCCATAGACCGAGACGCTGACCCGCTCGTCGAGATCGTAACGGGCGGTCGCCATTCCGCCCGCAGCCGTAAAGCCGCCCGTCGCCGTGTACGGGGTGAGGCGTCCATTCACCAGCGCCTCGAAAGGCGTCACCGAATAATAGGCGTTGGCATAGGCGTTATCGCCGACATTGATCCTCGGTCCGGCCGAGACCCGCAGCGGCCCGAAGTTCTGATAGGCGTCCGCATAAAGCGCGGCGACGAAGCCCTGGTGGCCGTCGACGCCTTGTCGAAGCTCGGCCCGCACGCGGAAATGATCGACCGGCAACACTTCGACGAAGCCGCCAACCTCATGGGTCAGCCCGATCCGGCGCAGACCGAAGAGCCCGTCGCGCTGCCCGCGCTGGAAAACGAAATTGGCGACCGGTCCGGCTCGAAAATAACCGAGATCGGCGAGCGGGAAGCCGAAGCCCTCGTCGGGCGTCGAGAATGTCTCCGCCTCGCCGACGCGCCGGACCGCGACCGCTGGAAACGGATAGGGTCGCATTTGGCCCGAACCCGGGAAGCTTGGCGTTATGGCGCCGATGAGGCTGACCGTGACAATCCAGCCGTTTGCGTCGGTCACGGGCGGCGGCGCGAGTTCGACCGCCCGGCCCGCGTGCGGCCACAAAAACGCATGCGCCGCCGTCAGGACGAGCACGCGACTGATTCGAAAAGGCTTTGCTCTCGGGTTCGACATGTCTTGACGGTTTTCTAACAAGCCTTCCGGCCGCGCGCTACTCTCCGCATGGTCAAAACGCCTCCATCCCGACGAAAGAAAGGTTCGGGCGCCGTCAAAGCCCCGCGTCATACAACCAGGCATTGCGCGACAGCATCCCGCGCCCGCCTAACGCGCGGATCGCGAGATCGCGCGCGAGGGCCGCCGGGCCGCGCATATGGAAATATTCCCCTTGCCGGCGGGATGCGCGCACCACGGTCGACGCGCGTTCGATCCGGCGGCGCTCATAGTCCAGAAAGGCCGTTTCGGGGGTCGCGCCGAGCCGCTCGAAAGCGCGGCCGAGGGCCTCGGCGTCTTCGATCGCCTGAGCGGCGCCCTGCGCGAGAAAGGGGAGCATCGGATGGGCGGCGTCGCCGAGAAGCGTCACGGCGCCGCGCGTCCAGCGCGTCAGCGGCGGGCGGGCGAAAAGCGGCCAGTGGCGCCAGGTCGCGCCGGCCTCGACGAGCGCGCGCAAATCGTCGGAGGGCCGCAGCCGCTCGAGGCTGCGCGCCAAATCACGCCCCTCCAGCGTCAGGATGGAAGCCCCCCCGATCTGGCGCGGCGCCTCCGATACGATTACGACGACATTGATGATCGAGGCGTCGCGCAAGGGGTAATGCACGACATGGGCGCCGGGCAGCATCCAGAGATTTGTCTCCGGCGCGCGCAATGCTGCGGGCAGACCTTGCGCGGGCGCCAAAGCGCGCCACGCTGTCACGCCGGAATAGAAAGGCGCGTCGCGCTCCGTCGGCAGGAGATGGGCGCGCACGGCTGAGCGCTGGCCATCAGCGCCGACGAGGCCCGCGGCCGCGACCTCCGACAGACCCTGCGCGCCATGAACCCGGAGTCGCACGCCCGCTGCGTCGGCGTCGAAATCGCCGACCCGCGCGTCGACGCGAGTTTCGATCAAGGCGTGCGCGTCGGCCGCATGCGCCAGCGCACCTTGCAGATCGGCGCGATGAAAAACCCGGAAGGGCGCGCCCCAGCGGGCGGCAGAGTCGGTAAGGTCGAGGCGGGCGAGAACGGCGCCGTCGCGGCCGCGTCTGACATTTATGGCGCGCGGCGCCAAACCGACCGCCGCGAGCGCCTGCTCAAGGCCGAGCCCGGCCAGAATTCTACCCGCATTTGGCGCGATCTGGAGGCCCGCGCCGACCTCTTCGATCCGCGGCGCCCGCTCGAGGATCAGCGCACGCCTGCCCGCGCGCGCAAGCGCAAGCCCGGCTGTCAACCCGCCGATTCCGGCCCCCGCGATGACGATTGGGCCGTTCACGCCCGTCGAACCGCGTCAGGCGGCCTCTTGAGACGCATGATAGACGCATTCCGCCGGATCGGCGCCGCCATGCAGCGTGGCGTCATAGACGAAAAGCGTCGAGCAATAGGGACAGACCGCCTGCGTCTCCGCGCCCATGTCGATATAGACATGGGGATGGTCGAAGGGCGGCAGGGCGCCGACGCACATGAACTCCTTGGAGCCCACGCAAATCTGCGCGACGCCGGGCGTGTTGTGGAAATGGGGCGTGGAATGTTCAGCCATGGTCCGCTTCTTTCGCTCGGGCGCCGCGAGCGCCTCACAAACGCTCCCGCTCCCTATATTGCAGCGGGCGTTGATTGAACAGGGGGCGCGCCCGCCTCGCGCTCAGGCCGGCGGACGCGGCTCTTCGCGCGCGTCGCCGTCGGCGAGGCCGAGGGCTTGAAGCCGCGCCCGCTCCTGCGCGGTCAATTCCGGCGTTGCGGGGAACGCGCCGGCGCGATGCGTCGCGAGGCGGTCCACAGGGCGGCGGCGCCGGCGAGCAGCGCAAGCAGCGGCGCGGCCCAAAGGAGCAGCGTGCCGATCTTCAGCGGCGGCCGCAGCAGCACGAAATCGCCGTAACGCGCGTGGACATAATCCTTCACCTGCGCGTCGCTCAACCCTTCGCTGATTTTGTCGCGCACGAGCACGCGCAGATCCCTGGCGAGGGCGCGTCGGAATCGTCGACCGACTGGTTCTGGCATACGAGGCAGCGCAATTCGCTGGTGATCGCGCGTGCGCGCGCCTCCATCGCCGGATCGGGCAGCATTTCTCCCGGCGTCACCGCATGCGCGGAAAGCGGGGCGAGGACGAGCGCAAGCAGCGTCACAACGCAGCCTCATTCCGCGGCCTCCGGCAAAGCGGGCGCGCGCGCGCGTCTCGCGACGCCGATCCTCGCAGGCGCCGGTCGGCGAGCGACAGGGCGCCGCCGAGCGCCATGACCAACGCGCCGATCCAGATCAGCGTGACCAATGGCTTCCAATAGAGGCGGGCGTCGACCGTTCCGTCGGGATGCGACTCGCCGATCGCGGCGTAGATCTGGCCGAGGCCGAGCGTCACAATGCCGGCCTCGGAGCGCTGCATCTTGCGCGTCGGATAATAGCGCTTGGCCGGCTCGATGGTGGCGATCGTCCCGCCGCCGGCCGCGCACCGCCATCACCGCGTAGACTTCCGAATAATTCGGCCCCTGGCGCGGGGAGATTTCCTCGATGCCGAGCTTGTAGGGCCCGACGTCGTAATAATCGCCGGGCTTCATGACGCGTATGTTCTCGACGCCCCAGCCGGTCGCGGCGAGGCCGAGGAGCGTCAGCCCCATGCCGGCATGCGAGATCGACGCGCCCCAGGTCGAGAGCGGCAAGCCGCCGAGCCGCAAGACGACAGCGCGCGCCGATCGAGGCGCGAAGCGCCGCGCGCTGAATGACGTCGCTCAGGCGCCGACGACGAGATAGACCGCAATGCCGGCGGAGGCGATCGAGAGGAAAGGCGTTCCGTACATCGCGCCGAGACGCGCCGGCCGCGAGCACGCCGACGGCGAAGGCCGCGCGCAGGCGTTGCAGCGCCGCCGGCAGATCGCCGCGCTTCCAGGGCAGCATCTGGCCGATCGGCATGAGCAAGGCGAGCGGCAGCGCGATCGGGATGAGCACCGTGTTGAAGAACGGCGGCCCGACCGAAATCTTCTCGCCCGTCAGCGCCTCCAGCGCCAGAGGATAGAGCGTGCCGATGACGACCGTCGCGCAGCAGGCCGGCGAGCAGCAGATTGTTCACGACGAGCGCGCCCTCGCGCGAAATCGGCGCGAAGAGACCGCCGACCGGCAGAGCGCCCGCGCGAATCGCAAACAGCGCCAGCGCGCCGCCGATGAAGAAGACGAGGATCGCCAGGATGAAGACGCCGCGTTCGGGATCGCTCGCGAAGGCGTGGACCGAGGTCAGCACGCCCGAGCGCACCAGAAAAGTGCCGAGGAGCGACAGCGAGAAGGCGAGGATCGCGAGGAAGATCGTCCAGACCTTCAGCGCCTCGCGCTTCTCCATCACCGCCGCGCTGTGCAGGAGCGCCGTGCCGGCGATCCAGGGCATGAGCGAGGCGTTTTCGACCGGATCCCAGAACCAGAACCCGCCCCAGCCGAGCGTGTAATAGGCCCAATAGGAACCCATCGCGATGCCGAGCGTCAGCGTCGTCCAGGCGAAAAGCGCCCACGGCCGCGCAAAACGCGCCCAGGCTGCGTCGATGCGTCCGCCGATCAGCGCCGCCGCCGCAAAGGAGAACACGATCGAGAAGCCGACATAGCCGAGATAGAGCAGCGGCGGATGGATCGCGAGGCCGGGGTCCTGAAGGATCGGATTAAGGTCGCGCCCTTCCCACGGCGGCTGATCGACGCGCGCGAAAGGATTGGAGGTCAGCAGGATGAAGAGCAGAAAGGCGGCGCCGAGCAGGCCCTGCACCGCGAGCGCGTCGGCGCGCAGCCTGTCGGGCATGGCCGCGCAGAAGAGCGCGATGAGCGCGCCGCATAGCGAGAGCACGAGCACCCAAAGCAGCATGGAGCCTTCGTGATTGCCCCAGACGCCGGAGATTTTATAGATGAGCGGCTTCAGCGAATGCGAATTCTCGATGACGTTGACGAGCGAGAAGTCCGAGACGACATGCGCATAAGTCAATGCGCCATAAGGAGCTTGCGACGAAGAGAAATTGCGCGATGGCGGTCGGCCGCGCGACGCGCATCAGCGCCGCGTCGTTGAGACGCGCGCCGGCAAAGGGAATGGCGAATTGCATAAGGGCGAGCGCGAGCGCGAGAACGAGCGCGTAATGTCCGATCTCAACGATCATCGCCGGCCTCGCCTGAGTGCGCCGAACCGCCTCATTTCCTCTCTCCCTGCCAGACGCCCTGCTTCTTCAGCGCGTCGGCGACCTCGCGCGGCATATAGCGCTCGTCGTGCTTGGCGAGAACGCTGTCCGCCTTGAAAGTTCCGTCGCTTAGCAGGAAGCCGTCGACGACGACGCCCTGCCCTTCGCGGAACAGATCCGGCAAAAGGCCCGTATAGGCGATGTCGAGGTCTTTCGTGCGGTCGGTGACGGCGAAGGAGACGTCACGGCCGTCCTTGACGACGCTGCCCTCCTTGACGAGCCCGCCGATGCGCAGCCGCGCGCCGGGCGCGATCTGCTTTTGGGCGAGTTCCACGGGCGTGTAGAAGAAGACGATATTGTCGCGCAGAGCGAACAACACCAGACTCGGCGGCGACGGCGAGAACCGCAAGCGCCCCGATGATCAACGTCAGTCTCTTGCCTTTGCGCGTCATTTTTCTCTTCTGGTTTTCTCTAACTGCGCGTTTCCCGATGGGCGGTCATCCGCCGATGTTCAGTTCCCTGGCGAGCGCGTCGATGCGCGCCGTCGCCTCGTTCTTGCCGGCGAGCGCCTTGCGGGCGTCGGTGCAGCGCCTTCTTGCGCCTTTTCCGGCTCGGCGAGCACGCTATAGGCGCGAATAAGCTTCGAAGCCAGCCCTCGACATCGTCGCCTTTTGCGCCAAGCCGCGCCGCGAGCCTGTCGACCATGCCCGCGGATCGCCGCCGTCTGCGCGTCGGCGGGCAAGGCGGCAATGGCCTTGCCCTGCGCGCTGACGGCCCCTGCTGGACCGTGGGCGCCGGCGGCGCCTCGCCGCGCAGCGTCGCGAGCTGCCGCTTTACCGCCGAGAGATAAGGGGCGTCCGGCTGGCGCGTCGGCCGCCATTCGGGCGAAAATCTCGATGGCGTTTTCTTTCTCGCCGGCCTGCGCGGCGGCGACGCCGAGATAATATTGCGCCATCGGGTTGCCCGGGTCGAGCGCGAGCGCGGCCTCGAAGTCCTTGCGGGCCTCCGCCGTCACCGCCCCCCGGGCGACGATCATGCGCGCCTGGCCAAGAGACGCGTGGCGCTCGGCCGTCGGCCCGAGAAGCCTGAGGGCCTCGGCATAGGCCTCGATCGCCTCTTCCCCGCGCCCGCTGCGCAGGTAATAGGGGGCGACAACCTCGAACCCACGCCCGTCCTCGGGATGTTCGCGCAAATGCTGCTCGATGCGCGCGACGGCGCCGGCAAGATCGCCCTTGTCGGGGGTCGCCTCCAGCCGGGCGGCGAGCGGCATGTCCGGGAGATCGGCGCTGCCCAGCCGCATGTAAAGCGGCACGGAAAGGGCGGGAATTGCAACAATTGCGAGAACAGCCGCAACGAGCGCCGGCGTGCGCGAGCGCCCGCGCCCCCGCTTTCGGCGCGGCCTCGGCGCGCAGCAGGCGCCGGGCGGCCTCGGTCCTGGCGGCCTCCGCCTCTGTCCCATCGAGCCGCCCCTCGGCGCTCTCGCGCGCGATCTCGGCGATTTGCTCCTCGAAAAAGGCGACGTCGGCGGCGGTCGAATCCCGCGCCTCGCCACGCAGGGAAAGCGGCGCCAGGACAGCCATGACGGCGGCGCCGGTGAGAAGGGCAAAGACAAGCCAGATCATGGCCCGCTGTTTAAGGCTTTACCGGGCGCTTTGGAAGAGCTGGGCGCGCGCGGCCCTAAACTTCTGGCGACGCGACATTATTCCCGGCGGGCGAACTGGTGTAACATGCGCGCAATTTTTATTGCCGCGCCCAGGATCCCATGCAGCTCGATTCCCCGACCATCGAACAGCTCTCCAACGTCATCACGCAGGTGACCGGGCCAGCCTTCCTGCTCGCCGCCGAGGCGCAGCTTCTCGACGTGGTGATCACCCGACTCGACCGCATCGTCGACCGCTCGCGCGATCTCGCGGCGCTCACCGACGAGGACGCGCAGGCGCACCGCAAGATCGAACTTCCCATCCTGAAGCAGCGCGCGAAACTGGCCTATCGCGCGATCTACTGGGGCGTCGCAAGTTGCATCGTCACGAGCTTCCTCGTGATCATCGGCTTCGCGGCGGCGTTGTTCCAGCTGCGGCACGAATATGGCGCGGCGGCGCTTTTCATTATCGCCATGATTCAGTTCACGGCGGCGCTCATCGCATTCGGCATGGAAGTGAAGCTCAGCTACACCGAGATCGACGCCGACGCTATGCTTCGCCGAATACGCGGCGGAAAATCGTCTCTACGTGCTTGAAGTGGTAGGATAGATCGAAGAGCTCATCGAGTTCCGCCGGTGTGAGCTTCGCGCTCACGTCCTTGTCCTCGCCGAGCAAAGTCCTGAACTCGCCCTGCCCGCGCCAGACCGGCATCGCGTTTCGTTGCACGAGCGCATAGGCGTCTTCGCGCGAGACGCCTTTCTGGGTCAGGGCCAGCAGCACGCGCTGCGAATGCACGAGCCCGCCGAGCCTGTCGAGGTTCTTCTTCATATTCTCCGGATAGACGACAAGATTGTCGATGACGTTGGTGAGGCGCGCGAGCGCGAAATCGAGCGTCACCGTCGCGTCCGGACCGATCATACGCTCGACGGAGGAATGCGAAATATCGCGTTCATGCCAAAGCGCGACGTTCTCCATCGCCGGAATCGCCATGCCGCGCACGAGGCGCGCCAGTCCCGTGAGATTTTCGGTCAGCACCGGATTACGCTTGTGCGGCATGGCCGAGGAGCCCTTCTGTCCGGGGCGAAATACTCCTCGGCCTCGAGCACTTCCGTGCGCTGCAAATGGCGGATTTCGATCGCCAGCCGCTCGACGGAGGAGGCCACGACGCCCAGCGTCGCGAAGAAGGCGGCGTGGCGATCGCGCGGGATCACCTGCGTCGAGACGGGCTCGGGCGAGAGGCCGAGCTTGTGCGCGACATATTCCTCCACGCGCGGATCGATATTGGCGAAAGTGCCCACCGCGCCGGAAATCGCGCAGGTCGCGACTTCCTTGCGCGCCGTAACGAGTTGCTCACGGGCGCGCCAAAATTCGGCGTAGGCCTGCGCCATCTTCAGGCCGAAGGTGAGGGGCTCGGCGTGAATGCCGTGCGAGCGCCCGATCGTCGGGGTGAATTTATGTTCGAGCGCGCGCTTCTTGATCGCAGCGAGCAGCGCGTCCACGTCGGCGATGAGGAGATCGGCGGCGCGAGAAAGTTGCACGGCAAGGCAGGTGTCGAGCACGTCGGAGGACGTCATGCCCTGATGCACGAAGCGCGAATCGGGGCCGATGAATTCGGCGAGATGGGTGAGAAAGGCGATTACGTCGTGTTTCGTCACCCGCTCGATCTCGTCGATGCGCGCGACGTCGAAAGTCACGAAATCGGCTTTGTCCCAGATGTTCCTGGCGCTCTCCCGGGGATGACGCCAAGCTCGGCGAGCGCGTCACAGGCATAGGCCTCGATCTCGAACCAGATGCGAAAACGCGTCTGCGGCTCCCAGATGGTCGTCATCTCGGGGCGGGAATAGCGCGGGATCATGGGGCCTCGACGAGAAAGAATGAGCCGGGCGCCCGGCTGGGCGCGGCCATCGGTTCGCAAATTCGCGTCGCGGGGTCAATCCGCGCCGACACGGCGCATAGCCCCCGTTCGCCTCTCGCGGTAACCTCCGGAGCACGGACTAGGGCGCGGAGGGAGGGCCGGAATGGAAAAAGAGCAGGCGTCGCAGCTCAGGGCGGGCGCGCTCGGCGGCCGACGGCCGCGGGCCGGCCAGGGCGAGCACGTCGAGCGCCATTTCCTCAATTCGCAAACGGTGCGCGACGTCGTCATCGGCATGGCGGACGGATTGACCGTGCCTTTCGCGCTCGCGGCCGGCGTGACGGCGGCGGCCGCGTCGAGCCGGCTCGTGGTGACGGCGGGGCTGGCCGAAATCGTGGCGGGCTCTATCGCGATGGGCCTTGGCGGCTATCTCGCGGCGCGCAGCGACCACGAGCATTTCCTCTCGGAAGAGAAACGGGAATATCTCGAGGTCGAACGGCTGCCCGAGCAGGAACGCCACGAGCTTGCCGAGATATTTGCGCAGTTTGGCCTGAAGAAGCCCGAAGTCGACTCCGTCGTCGCCGCGCTGTCGGCGGACAAGGCGCGCTGGGTCGACTTCATGATGCGATTCGAGCTCGGACTTGAAAAGCCCGACCCCAGGCGGGCGCCGGTCAGCGCCGCGACGATCGCTGCGGCCTATTTCGTCGGCGGCCTGATCCCGCTCGCCCCTTATATTCTCGAAAACGCCGTCGAGCGCGCGCTCGTCCATTCCGCCATTCTCACCGGCATCGCTCTCGCCCTCTTCGGCGCGGTGAAAGGACAGCTCACCGGCGTCAATCCCTTCAAATCCGGCGCGCAGACATTTCTTGTCGGCGGGCTCGCCGCGGGGGCCGCCTATTATCTGGCCTCGTTCTTCAGCTGATCCTTCGCAGCAGAGGGCGGACCATGCCGCTCGCTTCGTCTCGACCATCATTGCACGGGGCTTGCATCGGTCGCGCCTGTATTTGCGTCGGGCGTGATCCCATATGTCGAGGACCAAGGAGCAAAAATGCAGACGGCGGACGTCATCGTTCTCGGCGCGGGCATGGTCGGCGTCTCCGCCGCGCTGCATTTGCAGGCGCGCGGGCGCGACGTCGTCCTTGTGGATCGGCGAGGGCCCGGCCTCGAGACCAGCTTCGGCAACGCCGGGCTCATCGAGCGCTCGTCGATTTTCCCCTATCTCTTCCCGCGCGACCCGGCGCGCCTGATAAAATACGCGCTGAATTTGCTGCCCGAGGCGCATTACCATTTATCTGCGGCGCCGACGATCGGCCCCTGGCTCATGCGGTACTGGCGGGAGAGCGCCCCGGATCGCGTGCGCAGGAATATCGCCGCGCGGCGCCCCTTGATCGAACATAGCCTGATCGAGCACGAGGCCCTGATCCAGCAGGCTGGCGCCGGCGCGCTTGTGCGGCGCACCGGCTGGATCAAGCTTTTCCGCACCCCCGAGACGCTCGCGGCAGGAGCCGCGGACGCGGAGAAACTGCGGGAGTTCGACTTGCGGATCGACATTCTTGACGCGGCCGGGGTCGAGGCCCGAGAACCCGCTCTGGCTCCCGTCGCCGGCGCCGTCCATTATCTCGACACCGCCTCGGTCAGCGACCCCGGCGCGCTGGCGAAAGCCTATGCCGCGCTCTTTCTCTCGCGCGGCGGACGGTTTGTTCTGGCGGACGCCCTGAGCCTCGACGCGGCGGCGGACGGGCGCTGGCGTGTCGCGGGGCCCGACGGTCCCATCGTCGCTCCCGACGCCGTCGTGGCGCTCGGCCCCTGGTCGGACCAGATCTTCCGGCGATATGGCTACGACATGCCGTTCGGCTTCAAACGCGGTTACCACATGCATTATGCGCCGCAGCCCGGCGCAAAGCTCAATCACCCGATTCTCGACGCGGACAATGGCTATCTACTGGCGCCGATGGACAAGGGCGTCCGACTGACGAGCGGCGCGGAATTCGCGCCGCGCGATGCGCCGCCGTCCCCGGTGCAGATCGGTTTGTGCGAGCCCATCGCGCGCCGGCTGTTCCCGCTCGGCGCGGCGCTCGACGCCGCGCCGTGGATGGGCGCGCGTCCCTGCCTCCCCGATATGCTGCCCGTGCTGGGGCCCGCGCCGCGCCATAAGGGGCTGTGGTTCGACTTCGGCCACGCGCATCATGGATTGACGATGGGGCCGGTCTCGGGTCGGCTCCTTGCCGAAATGATGACGGGCGAGACGCCCTTCACCGATCCCGCTCCCTATCGCGCCGACCGCTTCTAAGGAGAAGCGCTAGAAGCGGGTCTCCTCGGTCACCTCGCCATCGGCGAACGCTTCCTCGAAATCGGCGACAAAGCCGCCCTCCAGGAGGCGCGTCACCACAGCCGATTTGACGCCAAAGGCGACACGGTCGCCCACGGAAACCTCGGCGGCCGTCTCGATGCTGATGCTGACGAGGGAGAAGTCGTTGATTCTCGCGACCTTTTCTTTGCCGTCCGGCATCCGGACCCGCGTCCAGGCCATACGCGGAACGATTCGGCGATGACAACGCGTCTCGGGCAGGTCGCACAAGTCGCGATTGGCGAGCCAGGTGAGTTGCTCCGCCAGGCGGCGATGCTTGCTGTGGGTGAGACTGAGGCTGATCGCGAATCCGGCCGCGACCGGATGTTCGACGTCACCTTCGAAACGGCCGAGCTCGGAGACATAAACGACGACGCGGTCGCCGCAGCGGGCCGAGACGGGTGTTGCGAGGACCATTTCGCCCGTCGAGGCTTCGACGACCCGGCAAGGATGCTCCTCGCCTCCCGGCAACATGAAACGTCCGTCGAGATCGATGCGCACTGGAGGTCCGTATATCCGCTCGCAACTGCGATCTAAGTCCAAGAAGGCGTGCAAAGCTATGCCCCGCGACGAAAATAACGCCTGAATCACGTCTTAATCCGCGAATCTTTCACAGGACGTTAATGGGCAAAGTGCGCCGGCTTTGCGCCGCGGCGGCCGTTGTGGCAGAAACGCTCGGCGCAAGACGGGGATCGAGATGGCGGCGGATGTAACTTTTCCTGCGGCGGCGGCGGCCGGCCTGCTGTCGTTTCTCTCGCCCTGCGTGTTGCCCCTCGTGCCGCCCTATCTCACTTATCTCGCCGGCGTCAGCATGGAGGACCTCGAGATCGAGTCGCGCGCGCAGGCGCGTCGCGACGTGCTCCTCTCGGCCATTCTTTTCGTTCTCGGCTTCTCGACGGTCTTCGTCGCGCTCGGCGCCACGGCGAGCGCCTTCGGCGCCGTCATCCGCGCCAATATCCAGATGCTCTCCTTCGTCGCCGGCGCGATCATCATCCTCATGGGACTTCACTTCGTCGGCCTGCTGAAGGTCAGCCTGCTCTATCGCGAGAAGCGGGCGGAAATCGCAAAGCCGATCGGGCTCTTCGGCGCCTATGTGATGGGACTTGCCTTCGCTTTCGGCTGGACTCCCTGCATCGGGCCGATTCTCGCCGCGATTCTCGCGGTGGCCGGAACCCAGGATACGGTGGCGCGCGGCGCGGCGCTTCTGGCGACTTATTCGCTCGGTCTCGGCCTGCCGTTCATCGGCGCGGGCTTCGCCCTGGGACGTTTTCTGGCTTTCGTGGCGCGTTTCCGGAAGCACTTCGGCAAGGTGGAGAAGGTCGTCGGCGTCCTGCTGATCTTTACCGGCGTCGCCTTCCTCACCGGCGGGGTGCAGGAGATGTCCTTCTGGCTGCTCGAATTGTTCCCTGGCCTTGCAAATCTCGGGTGAAGGACGTCGCTCTGGCGCTCCCGCTGTCGCGCGGCTATACCTTGCCGGGTTCGGGTAAATTGCAAGTTCGGGCAAATTCGTTCCATTGGGCAATCCCCTGGCGCACGCCGGGGAGGGCGTAGCGGTTGATCGCGTCGCCCGGGTCGTCGTCGCGGCGCTTAACCGCTCTGTCGTTGACCCGTTGACCGGCGGGCGCGGCGCGCCCGCCTCTGTCGACTGAGGGACTCTCATCCCTGTCGTTTCGCCGCCACCAGGCTCGAAGCCGCGCGAGCGGCTTGGAGCGCGGACCGCGCGCGCGTATAGAATGAATGCTTTAGACCGCGTTTCCGTTGGGCAAAGTCTCTACAATCGTTCCGGGGTTGGATAATGCTAGAAAAGCTGGTGGCCGTCTGTCTTCGCTGGCCCTGGACCGTGGTTCTTCTGACATTGGCGCTCACCGGCGCCGGCGTATACCTGACGACCCAGCGTTTTGCGATCGACACCGATACGGCAAACCTTTTCTCGCCCAGCGCGCCCTGGCGAAAAAACGAGATCGCTCTCTATCGCGCCTTCCCGCAGCTCGAAAATGTGATCGTCGTCGTCATCGACGCCAAGACGGGCGAGGAGGCCAATGACGCGGCCGCCCGCCTCACGGCGGCCCTGAAAGGCAAGCCTCTGATGTCTCGGGTGTGGCGGCCCGACGACCCGACCTTTTTCATCAGGAACGGGCTTCTCTACCTCGATCTCCCGGAACTCGAGCACACGGTCGGCATGATGATCGGCCAGCGCGACGTCCTGACGCCGCTCGCCGAAGATCCGAGTTTGCGCGGCCTCGCCAGCGTTCTCGTGGCCAATCAAAAGCGCGCCGCAGGAAGCGAGCGCGCGACCGCCCTTTATCTTTCCGGGCTCGACGCCTTCTCCAGCGCCTTCGAGGAGACGCTCGCCGGGCGCAGCGCGCAGGTCGATTGGGAAAAGCTGCTTTCCGGCGGCAGGACCGACGCCGCGCCGGCCGGTCCCCCGCTCGAGAAGCGCCGTATCGTGCTGATCAATCCCGTCCTCGACTTTTCCGCCCTTCAGCCGGGCGCGGGCGCAATCGACCTCGTCCGGAAGACGGCCGCCCAGCTCGGGATCGACCGGGAAAACGGCTTCGTTTTCCGGCTGACAGGCCAGGTTCCGCTCGCGGACGAGGAATTCGCCACGCTCTCCGAGAACATGGCCGTCAATACGGCCGGCACGCTCGTCATCGTCTCGCTGATCCTCTTTGCGGCGCTGCGCTCGCCCAAACTCATCCTCGCGGTGCTCGCAACCCTGCTGGCGGGGCTTGCCGTCACCTCGGGCATGGGCATTCTGTTGATCGGCCGATTCAACCTGATCTCGGTCGCCTTTGCCGCCCTGTTTATCGGGCTCGGCGTCGATTTCGGCATTCAGTTCGCCACCCGTTACCGCGAGGAACGGCACGGCCATGGCGATCTTGAACGGGCGCTGCTCGCGGCGACGCGCGGCATCGGCAGCTCGCTCACCCTTGCGGCCGGCTCGCTCCTCGCCGGCTTTTTCTGTTTTTTGCCCACGGCGTTTCGGGGCGTCTCGGAACTCGGGCTGATCGCGGGCGTGGGGATGATCATCGCCTATGTCGCGACGCTGACTTTTCTGCCCGCGGCGATCAAGCTTTTGCATCCGCCAGCCGAACATGTGCCGATCGCGACGAACGCGCTCGCTCCGGTCGACCATTGGATCGCGCATCACCGCAAACTCGTGCTCTTCGCAACCGCGGCGGTCGTTCTCGCCGGCACGCCGTTTCTGCTGCGGCTGCATTTCGACTCCAATCCGATGAACCTGCGCAGCCAGCGCGTCGAATCGGTGGCGACCTTCCTCGACCTCAACAGGGATCCGAAGACCGCGCCGAACAAAATCGAGACGATCGCGCCCTCGCTCGCCGCCGCGCGCGACCTCAAGGAGAAGATTCTGGCGTTGCCCGAGGTCGATCACGTCGATTCGATCGACTCGCTCATTCCCGCCGACCAGGACGCGAAACTGACGTTGATCTCGCGCGCGTCGGGCGAATTGCGCGGCGCGCTCTACCCGCGGGTCAAGCCAGCGCCGACCGACGCCGAGACGATCAAGGCGCTGACGACTGCCGCGAAGGCCCTGCGCGCCGCGGCCGCCAAGAAACCCGCCCCCCAGACGCTGCGCTTCGCCGCCGCGCTCGACCATCTGGCGGCCGCGAGCCCGGACGCGCGGGCAAAGGCGCGAGAGGCGGCTTTCGGGGGCTTTGAAAAGCTCATGAGCCAGTTGCGCGAGGCGTTGCAGGTCAACCGCGTAACCCCCGACAACATCCCCCCGGAGCTCCGCGCGGATTGGGTCTCGCCGAAAGGACTCGTGCGGCTCGAGACGACGCCGAAGGGCGACAGCAACGACCGCCTCGTCATGGCGCGTTTCGCCGACGCGATGCTCGCGATCGCCCCGGAGTCGAGCGGCGCGCCGATCATCATCTCCGAAGCGGGACGGACCGTCACCCGCGCCTTCCTGGAAGCGGGCGTCTACGCTTTCCTCGCGGTCTTCCTGATTCTCGCCGTCGCCCTGCGCAACCCGATGGACGTGGCGCTGACGCTCGGACCGCTTGTCCTCGCCGGCGTAATGAGTTTTCAGGCGGCGGAAATGTTGGGCATATCGCTCAATTTCGCCAATATCATCGCCTTGCCGCTCATGTTCGGCGTCGGCGTCGCCTTCCACATCTATTACGTCATCGCGTGGCGGAAGGGCGTCGTCGACATGCTGGCCTCGAGCCTCACCCGGGCGATTTTCTTCAGCTCTTTGACGACGGGGACAGCCTTTGGAAGCCTGTTTCTCTCCAGCCATCCGGGCACGGCGAGCATGGGCGAGTTTTTGACCATTTCGCTCTTCTTCACGCTTCTGGCGGCTTTCATCATCGTTCCGGCCTTCCTCGGGCCGCCGCGACACGGCCCTGACGAACAGGGCGCGACTTGATAAAAGCGCGGTTCTGCCGTTCGTTAGCGGCGGATGGAATCAACTGGCGACCAGGGATCGGCACCATGAAAAGGCATTTGCTCAGCGTCGTCGCCGTCTCGATTCTATGCCTGTCGCCCGCTCTCGCGAGCGACCCGATCTATGGCGTCTGGGTCCGCGACGGCCACCCGACCGACAAGCTCGAATTCTTCGATTGCGCCGGCAAGCTCTGCGCGAAGGGCACGCTGCCAATGCTGGACGGAAGCCCGCCGCCGCTCATCTTGCGCAACGCGGCGAAGACGGGAGCAAACAGCTGGAAAGGCGACCTCTTCAACCCGGAAGACGGCAAAACCTACACGGGTACAATCACCTATGACTCGACAGACAAGCTGACCCTCTCCGGCTGTCTCGTCGCCTTCCTGTGCCAGAGCGAAACCTGGACGAGACTGTCAGGCCCGACGAAACCCGCCGCCGACGGAAAGGGCGAGAGCAAGCCTGAATCGAAGCCGGACGGAAAGGCGGAATCGAAGCCGGACGCGGCGAAGCCGCCCACCGACGCCGCCAAGGCGGGCCCGGCGAAAGCTGCGGCGCCGACGAAGCCGGAGGCCGCCAAATCGACTCCGGCTAAGAGCATTGCCCCGAAGCCCGCGGCGCCGAAGCCTGCAGCCCCCAAGCCCGCGGCGCCGCAAGCCTGCCGCCCCAAGCCTGCTGCGCCCAAGCCTGCTGCGCCCAAGCCCGAGCCGGGGCCAGCCGAGGGCGGACAATGACAGCGTTACGGATAGGTAACTTGACGCTCGCGGGGCGTTAGGCGAGCTTTTGGCCCGCGTCCCGCACAATCGGCCGCCGGCGCTCGGCGCCCGCCGTCCGGCAAAAAAAAAAATCCGACCAATTTTGTAGGGTTACTTGACGACGGTCCGACTTTGTCAGACGAGTGCATCAAAATGAGGATGAGCTTCAGTTGACGGCCGTCGCATACCGTTATTTTTTATCGTTTCCGCGGTGGACGGCGTTGGTCGTCACGGCGGCGTGGAGCCTTCAGGGCTGCAATCTCGAATGGGAGAAGCCCGACGTGGCGACTCCCCCGCCGCAGCGTTTTCGGGAAGCCAAGCCCGCGACGGCCCACCCGATCGACCGCGGGCCAAAATTCGCGGCGCATTTCGGCTCGAAAGAGTTAACGACCCTCGTCGAGCAGGCGCTGGGGGAGAATCTCGATCTCGCCGCCGCGGCGGCGCGAATCAAGGAAGCAGACGCCCAGGCGCGCGTTTCCAGCGCGGCCCTCTGGCCGAGCATCTCCATGCAGGACATTGCGCGGACAACGCGCACACCCGGCACCACGACCAATATTGGCGGCGCGAGCGGCGGATTTACGCCCGCGACCAGCACGTCGTCGTCGTCGTCGAGCTCGTCGTCGACTTTCTCGGCGCGCGATTTTGGCTTTTTCCAGCTCGGCCTGACCGCGACCTATATGGTCGACTTCTGGGGCATGAACGAAGACGCCTCCTACGCGGCGCGCCTGCTCGCCAATGCGAGCCGCTTCGATCGCGACGTGGTGGAAATTTCGACCGTCGTGGCGGTCATCAACGCTTATTTCCAGGTGCTGACGGCGCAGGACCGGCTGCGCATCGCCCATAACAATGTCGCCATCGCCGATCGTGTGAACCGGGCCATCCAGGCCCGCTTCCAGGTGGGCACGGCGAGCGCGCTCGACACCGCCCAGCAGGAGACGGTGCTCGCCCAGCAACGGGCCGCGATACCCCCACTGGAGCAAACCCTCCGTCAGACGCGCAACCAGCTCGCCGTTCTGGTCGGACGAACCCCGGAAAGCGTCGATGTGAAGGGCGGCTCGCTGACGCGGCTTACCTTTCCGCGCGTCTCGTCCGGCTTGCCCTCGGAAGTGCTCCTGCGCCGCCCCGACGTCGCGGAGGCTGAAGCCAAGCTCGCCTCGCAGGAGTTTTCCGTGCTCCAGGCGCGCGCCGCTTTCTTCCCCTCGCTCACGCTCACGGGGCAATATGGCCTGCAGAGCGCCCTGCTGCGCAATCTGCTGCGCCCGGAGGCGATCGCCTGGCAGGCGGCGGCGGGCATCGCGCAACCGATCTTCGACGGATTCAACCTGCAAGGGCAATACGAACAGCAGAAAGGCCGCTACGCGGAGCTGGCCGCGCTCTATCGCAAGCAGATCCTCACCGCGCTCTCCGACTCCGAGAACGCGATGATCGCCGCCAACGAAACGGCGCGGCAGGTGAAGCTTCAGGCCCTCGCGGTCGCCGCCGCGCAGCGCGCGCTGACGGCGGCGGAGATGCGCCTTCAGGAGGGCACGATCGACATCATCACACTCTCCACCACTCAGACCAACATGTTCCAGGCGCAAGATCAGCTCGCGTTGGCCCGGCTCTCTTACTTTCAGTCGGCGACGAGCTTATATCAGGCTCTCGGCGGGGGATGGTCGCCCACGACCAGGGACGCCGAAATCGCTTACGCCAACGCCGTCTATGAGGCGGACAAGGGGATCTTTCCATGATCCGCGCCGACAGGCGTATTCTCATGGCTCTCGCCGCGCTCGCGCTGGTTCTTGGTCTGGCCTGGTTCTATCGGGCACAGCACGCCGACACGGCACGCGAGGAGGGATACGGAGCCGACGGCCGCCAACGCCACCGGGACGAGCCGGTGGCGGTTTCGACGGCGACAGTGGGGGCGCAGGATGTTCCGGTGACGATCGACGCCGTCGGCACGGTACAGGCGCTCAATTCCGTGACCATCCGCACCCAGGTGGACGGCCGCCTGGTGCGACTCGCCTTCACGGAAGGCCAGGATGTGAAGAAGGACGACATTCTCGCCGAAATCGACCCATCGCTCTACAAAGCGCAATATGATCAAGCTGTCGCGAAGAGAGCGCAGGACGAGGCGAATCTTGCCAACGCCCGTATCGATCTCACACGCTATGAAAAGCTCGTCGCCGGAAAATTCCTTTCTCAACAGCAGTTTACGACACAAAGGGCGCTGGTGACGCAGCTCGAGGCGCAAGTGCGCGCCGACCAGGCCGCGATCGAGAACGCCAAGACGACGCTGGATTACGCCACGATTCGCTCCCCGATCGACGGACGCGTGGGGATCCGGCTCGTCGACGTCGGCAACATTCTTCATCCTTCCGACGCCAGCGGCATCGTCGTGATCACGCAGCTTAAGCCGATCAATGTCATCTTCACCTTGCCGCAGCAGGCGCTGCCGGCCGTTCAGAAGGCCCAGGCCGAAGGCGCGGCGAAGGTTCTGGCGCTTGGCCCGGACAACGCCTCGACGGTCGCGACAGGCGAATTGAAAGTCGTCGATAACCAAATCGATCAGTTGACGGGAACCGTTAAGCTGAAATCGAGCTTCTCCAACGATGCTCTCAACCTGTGGCCGGGCCAGTTCGTCAATGTGCGGCTGAAACTCGACACGATCCGCAATGCGGTGGTCGCGCCGAGTCCCGCCGTCCAAAGGGGCCCCAACGGGGCTTTCGTCTATGTTCTTGGCGACGACGGACGGGCGCATTTGAAAAGCGTCACAACGGGGCGCCAGGATGAGAACATCGTGGTGGTGACGAGCGGACTCGAACCGGGAACCACGGTCGTGACAAGCGGGTTTTCGCGGCTCTCGGACGGCGCGATCGCCCGCGTGACCAATTCGGACGCGCCGCGAAGCACCGTCAGAGCGGAACCGGGCGCCGCGCGCGCCGATGACGGGCGCGCCCACAACAGCCGCGAGGACTCTCGTAGAAGGTGATCTGATCGGACATGAATGTTTCGGCGCCCTTCATTCGCAGGCCGGTGGCGACCTCGCTCATGGCCTTCGCCGTGCTCTTGTTCGGCGTGCTGGGATATTCGCGTCTCTCGATCTCGCCGCTGCCGCAGGTCGACTTTCCGACGATCCAGGTCACGACGCAGCTCCCCGGAGCCAATCCCGATACGATCACCACTCTCGTGACCGCTTCGCTCGAGCGTCAATTTGGTCAGATTCCCGCGCTAACCAGCATGTCGTCGCAGAGCTCCTTCGGCCTGTCGCAGATCACGCTGCAATTTGACCTCGGCCGCGACATCGACGCCGCCGCGCAAGACGTGCAGGCTGCAATCAACGCCGCCGCCGCGACGCTGCCGCGCGATCTCCCCTACCCGCCCGTCTACGCCAAGGTGAATCCGGCTGACACGCCCGTGCTCACGCTGACGCTTCGCTCCAAGACGGCGACGCTGCGCAGTTTGAGCGACATCGCCGACACGCTCCTCGCGCCACAGCTCTCGCAGGTGTCGGGGGTTGGCCGCGTCTCGGTGCAGGGCGGCGTGCGCCCCGCCGTGCGCATCGAAGCGGATCTCGCGCGGCTCGCCGCCAATCGCATCGGCATGGAGGATCTACGCCAGGCGGTCGCCGCATCAAACAACGCCGGGGCAAAGGGTTCTCTCGACGGCCGTCGACAGTCGTATACGCTGGACGCCAACGACCAGATTCTTCAGGCCAAGCAGTATGAGACGATCATTGTCGCCTGGCGCAACAACGCGCCGGTCATGCTGCGCGACGTCGCCAAGGTCGTAGACGGACTCGAGAATGCGCGGGTCGGCGGCTGGTATGACGGCGAACAATCCATCGTTCTCGACATCATGCGTCAACCGGGCGCGAATATCATCAGTACGGTCGAACTGATCAAACAGGCGCTGCCCAAATTGCGAGGCGAATTGCCTGCCGGCGCGGAACTCGTCATCGTCAATGACCGCACCGAAACGATCCGGGCGTCGATCCACGAAGTGCAGATGACGCTCCTGATCGCAGCCGGCCTGGTCGTGGCGGTGGTTTTGATGTTCTTGAGAAGCTGGCGCGCGACGCTGATCGCCGGCGTCTCGCTGCCGCTGTCGATCATCGCCACCTTCTTCGTCATGTGGATGGCTGGTTTTTCGCTCGACAATCTCTCGCTCATGGCGCTCACCATCGGCACGGGTTTCATCGTGGACGATGCGATCGTGATGATCGAGAATATCGTCCGCAACATCGAGCACGGCAAAAAACCTGTTCAGGCGGCGCTCGACGGCGCAAAGGAGATCGGCTTCACCGTCGTGTCGTTGACCGTCTCGCTTATCGCCGTGTTCATTCCGCTGCTGTTCATGACGGGAATCGTCGGGCGCATGTTCCGGGAATTTGCGCTCACACTGTCCATCGCCGTCGTGATCTCGGCTGTGATCTCGCTCACCCTCACGCCAATGCTCTGCGCCATCCTCCTGCGCCGCGCGCCGACGCGCACGCATTCGTCCTGGGAGGCCATGTCGCTGTGGCTGGACCGCGCCTATTACCGCTCGCTCGATTGGGCGCTCAACCACGAGAGGTTCATGCTCGCGCTGACGGCCGCGACGCTCGCGTTGACGATCGCGCTGTTCCTCTACATCCCGAAGGGATTTCTTCCGCGTCAGGACACGGGCGTGCTCAGCGTCGTCATGGAGGCCTCGTCCGACGCCTCATTCGAACGCATGACGGCAATGCAGGCGAAGGTGACCGAGGTCTTTCTCAAGGATCCCGACGTGACGGGCGTCAGCTCCGTTTTGGGCGTCGGACCGCTGAATGCAACGACAAATGTCGGACGGCTTACGGTGACGCTGCGCAGCCGGGAGGCGCGCGATCTGGGGGCCGACGCGATTGCCGAGCGGTTGAAAGCCGCCGGCGAGAAAATTCCGGGCGTCTCGCTCTTCGTCGAGCCGGTCCAGGACATTCAAATCACGACGCGTCCGAGCCGGTCGCAGTATCAATATACCCTGACGTCAGCGGATTCCGCTGAGCTGCTGCGCTGGTCGAACCGCCTGATCGAGGAATTGCGCGGCACGAGGGGCTTGAAGAATGTCGCCGCCGAAACCCAAAACGGCGGCCTGCGCGCCTTGATGCGCATCGACCGCGACAAGATGGGCCGACTGGGCATTTCGGCGCAAGACGTCGACAATGTGCTCAACGACGCCTTCGGCCAACGACAGATCTCGACGATCTATACACAGTCGAACCAGTATCGCGTCATTCTGGAAGCGGCGCCACAATATCTGCGCGACATGTCGGCGCTTGAAAAACTCTATGTTGCGCCGATCGGCGGAGGTCCGCAGACGCCGCTTGCGACCTTCGTAACGATAGACGATATCGCCGCGCCGCTTTCGGTCGCGCATCAGGACCAGTTCCCCGCCGCGACGATCAGCTTCGACCTCGCCGAGGGCTTTGCGCTCGGCGACGCGGTAAAAGCCATGTCGAAAGCGCAGCTCGAGATCGGCATGCCGACCTCGATCGTCGGCGTGTTCAGCGCCGACGCGGCCGAGTTCAACAAGTCGCTCGCCTCCGAGCCCTGGCTCATTCTCGCCGCGGTCATCGCAATCTATGTGGTGCTGGGCGTGTTATATGAAAGTTTCGCCCATCCCTTCACCGTCCTGACGACGCTTCCCTCGGCGGGTGTGGGCGCGTTGCTGGCCCTGCTCTTTTTTCACATCGATCTGTCGGTCGTCGCGCTGATCGGCATTGTCTTGCTGATGGGCATCGTCAAGAAGAACGCGATCATGATGATCGATTTCGCGCTGGAAGCGGAGCGCCTCGAGAGCCTGTCCTCGCGCGAGTCCATCATTCGCGCCGCTCATCTACGTTTCCGGCCGATCATGATGACGACCCTTGCCGCCCTTTTTGGCGCGCTGCCATTGGCGCTCGCGCATGGACCCGGCAGCGAATTGCGCATTCCGCTGGGCGTCTCGATCATCGGCGGCCTGCTGCTGAGCCAGGCGCTGACGCTTTACACGACGCCGGTGATTTATCTTCAGGTGGATCGCTGGCGCCAGCGCTTCCTGGCGCCCGGGGCATATGATCCGGACGAAGAAACGCTGATCGTTGATGAGACGCCGCCGCGGCGCGAGGCGGCGGAATGAATATTTCCGCTCCCTTCGTCCGGCGCCCGGTCGGCACGACCCTTCTCGCCGCCGCCCTGTTTCTAATCGGAGCGGTCGCCTATTACTTTCTGCCGGTCGCGAGCCTTCCCGCGATCGACTTTCCGGCGATTGGCGTCAGCGCGTCGCGCCCCGGCGCCGATCCGGAGACCATGGCCGCTTCCGTCGCCGCGCCGCTCGAGCGACGTCTGTCGGGAATCTCCGGCCTCAACGAGCTCACCTCGACGAGCTCTCTGGGCGCGACGACAATCATTGCGCAATTCGACATCGATAAAAATATCGACTCCGCCGCGCGTGACGTGCAGGCGGCGATCAATGCGTCGCTTGTCGATCTGCCGACCGATCTGCCGACGTCACCGACCTTTCGCAAGGCGAGCCAGTCGATGGTGCCGGTGCTCGTCCTTGCGCTCACCTCCGACACGCTGCGGACGAGCGCCATTTTCGACGCGACCGACACGGTCATCGCGCAGCGCATTTCGCAGGTTCCGGGCGTCGCGGAAGCGCGCGTCGCCGGCGCCGAGCAGCCGGCAATCCACGTCGAGGTCGACTCCGGCCGCCTCGCCGCCATGGGCCTCGGCGTCAATGAAGTGGCAAAGGCGCTCTTCAGCGCAAATGCGCATTCGGCCATCGGGGCGGTCGCGGGAGCGATGCAGCAGACCACGCTCGGGACGACCGACCAGCTCTCGACGCCTGATGATTATCGCAACATTGTCGTCGCCGCGCGCAACGGCGCCGTCGTCAAGCTCGGCGACGTCGCAACGGTCGAACGCGGCGTGCGCAACCGCATGTCGGCGGGCTGGTACAACGGCAAGCCGGCGGTGTTCGTCATCGTCACCAAGCAGCCCAACGCCAATGTGATCGAGACCGTCGATCACATAAAGGCCATGCTGCCGCAACTGGAGCAATGGGTTCCGTCCGGAATCAAAATAAATGTCGTTTCGGACCGCACGCAGACGATTCGCGCCAGCGTTCACGATATTCAGTTCACGCTGACGATTTCGGTGTGTCTCGTAATGATGGTGGTGTTCGTCTTTCTGCGCAGAGCGACGCCGGTCATTGCCGCGGGAATTACAGTTCCGCTCTCGCTCGTGGGCACGTGCGCGGCGATGTGGCTTGCAGGCTTTTCGATAGACAATCTGTCGCTGATGGCGCTGACCATCTCCGTTGGTTTTGTTGTCGACGACGCGATCGTCATGATCGAGAACATCGAAAGCAACGTCGAGCGTGGCATGAGCCGCATCGACGCAGCCGTGGAAGGCTCCGCGCAGATCGGCTTTACGGTCATTTCCATCAGCCTCTCGCTGATCGCCGTGTTCATCCCCCTTCTCTTCATGGAGGGCATTATGGGCCGGCTCTTGCGCGAATTCTCATTCACGCTGACATTCGCCATCGTCATCTCGACGGTCGTTTCCCTCACCGTCACGCCGATGCTGTGCGCCTGGCTGCCGACGCCTAAAGTTAAGAAGCGCACGCGTCTCGACGATCTGATCGAGAACACGCTCGACAGTGTCGTTGGCTTTTACGCGCGCACGCTTCGCCCCGTCGTGGATCACCCGTGGGCGTCCCTCGTGGCGATCCTCGTCGTCGTGCTCCTGACCGTGCAACTTTATCGCACCATTCCAAAGGGCAGCCTGCCTCAAGACGACATCGGCCTCATCAATGGCACGACGGAAGCCGCCGCCGACGTGTCATTTGCCGAAATGGTGCGCCTCCAAAAACAGGCCAACGACGTGTTGATGGCGGATCCGGACGTCGCGGAAGTCGGCTCGTTCATCGGCGCGGGCAATCTCACTCAGTCCGGCAATCAGGGGCGCCTCTTCGTCGCGCTGAAGCCCATGGGGGTGCGTCAGTCGTCGAGCAGGCAGGTCATCGACCGGCTTCGCAAGCAATTCGGCAAAATTGCGGGCCTGAGCGTCTACATGGTTCCGTCGCAGGATCTGCGCATGGGCGGTCGCGTCAGCAAATCTCAATATCAGTTCACGCTCTCGGACGCCTCGCTCGAGGAACTCGAGGAATGGCGCGAAAAAGTGATCGAACGGCTCAGGACGCTGCCCGAACTTGCCGACGTCACGTCGGACAAGGAACAGGGCGGCCTGCGGGCTTCGGTCGTCATCGATCGAAACGCCGCCTCGCGCATGCGCGTGCCGATCGCGGCGATCGATTCAGCGCTCAACAGCGCCTTCGGGCAGCGCCAGGACACGATCATCTATACGCAGCGCAATCAGTATCGGGTCATCTTCGAGACTCCGCCCTCGCGCCAGCGCGACATTCGCGATCTCGCCGGCGTCTATGTGACGAGCGACACCGGCGCACAAATGCCGTTGACGGCGCTCGCGCACATCGAGCGCGGCGCCATGCCGCTCGTCGTCAACCATCAAGGCGTGCTGCCCGCCGTCACCATTTCTTACAATGTCGCATCGGGCTCCACTTTGGACGCCGCGACGACCGCAATTGAACAGACGATCCAGGAACTCAACCCGCCGAGCAGCCTGCATACGGGCTTTGCGGGCGACGCGGCGGATTTTCGCAAGGTCGCGAAAGGCATGGCGGCGCTCATACTCGCGGCTCTTCTCGCCGTCTATATCATCCTCGGCATTCTCTACGAGAGCCTCATTCATCCGATCACGATCATTTCGACCCTGCCCTCCGCAGGGCTGGGGGCGCTTCTGGCGCTCGAACTGTTCGGCGCCGAATTTACCGTCATTGCCTTTATCGGGATCCTGCTGCTGATCGGCATCGTCAAGAAAAATGGCATCATGCTCGTTGATTTCGCGCTCCACGCCGAGCGTGAACGCGGTCTTTCCATCCACGACGCGGCTCTCGAGGCGGCCAAGGAGCGCTTCCGGCCAATCGTGATGACGACGCTTGCGGCGATGTTCGGCGCGTTGCCGCTCGCCTTTTCGACCGGCATCGGCGCCGAGATGCGCCGGCCGCTAGGCATAACGATCATTGGCGGCTTGTTGCTCAGTCAGGCGCTAACGCTCTACACGACGCCGGTGATCTATCTGCTGATGAGCAAATTGCGGCGTCTACCGGCGGGAGCGTCGACGACGACGCGCGCCGGCGCGCCGGCCTGACCGGCGCAACGACAAGATCAGTGCGCTTCGGTCTCGGGGTGCTCGAAGAAAAAACGCAGAACCTGCGCTTTCCCGCAATCCTCGATCGGCACATGCCAGAATTTCGAGTCCATGAAAGGAAAGCGCTCCATTGGAAGATGAATTTCCGTCAGGCGCGCATGATTGTCGAAGCCGCGCACCATCGCGCGCTCGAGCAGCTTTAAAAGCTCGTCTTCGCCCTCCGGCACTTCAGTCACCGTCAGGATGGTGTTGTTGGCGAGAGCAAAGGCCTTGTCAAAATACTTCTCGAAATCCGCTTGCGCCATGGCTCTACGTCCCATCTTCTCCCGAACATGGAGAGTGTCGCGAATATCATCACGTTCTGCGCGCAACTCAACCAAGTTCTCCGCCGAGGCTTAAGATCGCGTTGACAATCAACTAACCGTTCGAAGAACTTTGTTACCTTATTTTAAGGCGGGTTTGTGGACGCGCAAGCTTGTCCCCACTTATCCTCGAATATTAAGGTTTCGAGCGGCAGGCGCGACGCCCAGCCTTTAACCTCGAGTTCGGGGCGACGATAGGCGCGCTCGACAAAGCCGACGCAAAGATAAGCGACAACCGCGACTCCTGCTGGAATTTCGAGAATTTCCCGCAGTTCCGCGTCGCGCATGATACTCACCCAGCCGACGCCGACGCCCTCGACACGGGCGGCGAGCCACAGGTTCTGAACAGCGCAGGCCGTGCTCAGGAGATCCGTGTCGGGCTGCTGGGTGCGACCGAGCCCCACTGCGCCGTTACGCCCGCGATCGCAGGTGACGCAGATATTGACGGGAGATTTCAAAATGCCTTCAAGCTTAAGACTTCGGTAGAGCTTGCGGCGCTCCGGCTCGAGCATCGCTTCCTCGGAAGCGACGCCCCGCAGGAAGGCGCTATGTACAGCGCGACGCCGGATTTTGTCTCGAATAACAATGAAATTCCAGGGCTGCATCAAACCGACGGACGGCGCATGATGCGCGGCGTCGAGAATGCGCATGAGAAGCTGTTGCGGCACGTCGTCGTCAAGAAACTCGTTGCGAACATCGCGTCGCGTATAGATCGCACGATAGACCGCCGCCCGTTCCGCCGGCTCGAACGGCGCCGTATGCGCCAGCTCGTTCTCGGCGTCAGCCGCGACGTTTGGCCGCGGGGTTGCGTCGCCGCTCATTCGGCGCGCTCCAATGCTTGCGTCAATCTCTCCCAAGCTCCCTCATCGCCCGGCAGCCCAAAGCGCAGCCATGAAGGCCGCTCGACAAAGGCGCGCGCAAGAATACCCTTTTCGCAAAGCGCCGCGAACCGCCTCGCGGCGTCAAGATGCGCGACGAGCCTGAAAAGCGGGGCGCCGCCGACGAATTCAAAGCCTGCGCGCGCCAGGACCGCGTCGAGACGATCCGCCTCACGCGCGCAAACCGCCGCCATGCGCGAACGCCAGTCCTCGTCCGCCAAGGCTTGCGCGCCGATCGCCAGCGCGGGGCCGGAAACAGCCCAGGGACCGAGCGCGGCGCGCAGCAGCCGCGCGCGCCCCGGCGCGCAGAGCGCGAAACCGAGACGCAGACCGGCAAGACCATAGGCCTTTCCGAAAGAGCGGAGCACGATGACGCCTTCCAAAGATGCGAGAGTCGCGACGCTTTGCACCGGCGCAAAGTCGACGAATGACTCGTCGACGACAAGAAGCGCGCCCCGGCGCGTGAGATCATGCGCAAGAGATGAAACGTCGTCGAATGCAAGAAGGCGGCCGTCTGGATTGTTCGGATTGACGATGACGGCGACGTCGGCCTGACGGAGGGCGTCGAGCGTCCCGGCAATCGCGACGTCGGCCTTCGCGTTGCGCCAGCTTGCGGCGTGTTCGGCGTAAGTGAAGCCGAGAACCGCGACGCGACGCGCCGCAAACACACGCGGCAAGAGTTGAATGAGCGCCTGCGTCCCGCCGGCGGCGACGATCGCGGCGTCGTTGGACGCGCCATAGGCGTGGCGCGCCGCAGCCTCGAGCAAGGCGAGGGCGTCATCGTCTGGCAGCCGCTTCCATGCGTCACCCGCAATCTCGGGCACGGGATAGGCATGAGGATTGACGCCGGTCGAGAGATCGATCCAGGGCTCTGGCGCCTTCGGATAAATGCGCCGCATGGCGTCGAGCCCGCCGCCATGCGCGAGCGCGATCGGCGCGCTCATCGCGCGATCTCCCACAGCGCGTCGATATCGACATGCCGCGCGACATGCGCCGCGAACGCGTCGAGCGTTTCCTCGATCAACGCCTCGAAACGCAACGCCGAGGGCGCGACGTTCAACGCGCGCAAAAACGCGCCGCGCAAGGCGTCATCGGCGAAAATCCCATGCGCATAGGCGCCCATGACAAGGCCGTCACGAGAAACCGCGCCGTCATTTCCGCCATCGTCGAAACGCAGGACGGGCCGCGCGCAATCGGCGCCCGACGTTTCGCCGATATGCATTTCATAGCCAGTGAAGGGGGCGTCGAATGGCGTTGCCCACCCCTTGACGCGCGTGAGCGTTTTCGTTTCGAGCAGCGTCGTTTCGACGTCGAGAAGGCCGAGCCCTTGCGCGTGCCCCGGCGCGCCCTCCATGCCGAGAGGGTCGTGAATGAATCGCCCAAGCATCTGATACCCGCCGCAAAGACCGAGCACGCGGCCGCCGCGTCGCACATGGGCGTAAATGTCGATATCCCACCCATTGGCGCGCAGCGCGGCGAGATCGGCGATGGTGGCTTTGGCGCCCGGCAAAATCACCAGCCGCGCGCCGGCGGGCATAGGCTCGCCCGGCGCCACGAAGCGCAGCTCGACGTCGGGCTCGGCCGCCAACGGATCGAGATCGTCGAAATTCGCGATGCTGGGCAGCAACGGGACGAGGATGAGGGCGCCATCGCCTTCGCCGCGACGCGTTGCGCGCAAGCCGAAGGCGTCCTCGGCTGGAAGACGCGCCGCTGGCTCGAAGAAAGGAAGAAGGCCGAAGGCGCGCCATCCGGTGCGCTGCGCGATGAGACGCATGCCGTCGTCAAAGAGCGTCGCATCGCCGCGAAATTTATTCACGATAAATCCTGCGACCAAAGCGGCGTCCTCGGCATCGAGGAGAACGTTGCAGCCGACAATCTGTGCGATGACGCCGCCGCGGTCGATGTCGCCGACGATGACGACAGGCGTATCCGCCGCGCGCGCAAATCCCATATTGGCGATATCGTTGGGGCGCAGGTTGATCTCCGCGGCGCTGCCGGCGCCCTCGACGATGACGAGATCGCTCGCCTGCTTCAATCGCGCAAAACTCTCCATGACGAGGGGCATCAGCCTCGGCTTCCAGTCCTGATAGTCGCGCGCCCTCGCCTGACCCGCAATCGCGCCGCGCAGGATGATCTGCGCGCCAGCGGCGCCTTGCGGCTTCAACAGGACAGGGTTCATGTCGACGCTCGGCGCGAGCCGGCAGGCGCGCGCCTGGAGCGCCTGGGCGCGTCCGATTTCGCCGCCGCCTGCCGTCACCGCCGCGTTATTCGACATGTTCTGCGGCTTGAACGGCGCCACTCTCACCCCGCGATTGGCGAATGCGCGCGCAAGCCCCGCAACGACGAGCGATTTGCCGACGTCAGAACCCGTGCCCTGGATCATAAGCGCTCGGCTCATGAGGCGAGAAAGGCCATTGCCGCGTCGAGGTCATGCGCGATCCGCGCGCCGTCGCGGGGCGGCGGCGCGATCAGTATCACAGGCAAACCGAGCGCGCGCGCCGCTTCGATCTTCCCGTAGGTCGACGCGCCGCCGCTGTTCTTGCTGACGACGACGTCGATACGCCTCTCGCGCATCACGGCAATCTCCTCTTCGCGCGTGAAAGGACCGCGTCCAACGATCACGGCGCAATTTGGCGGCAACGCGTCCGCATGGGGAGGCTCGATCACGCGCAACAGGTAATCATGCTGTGGCGCGATGCGAAAATCCCCGGCGCCCTGACGCCCGATCGTGAGAAAAACGCGGCGCGGCGCCGCGCCCAGCGCCTGAGCGGCGGCCGCATTGTTCAAGACAAGCGTCCAGTCGTCGCCCGGCTCCGCGCGCCAGGGCGCGCGCGCATAAATGATCAGGGGAATCCCGAGGGCCTCGCACGCCTTTTGCGCATTGGCCGACATTCGCGCCGCGAAAGGATGGGTCGCGTCGACGACATGGGTGATGCGCGCTTCGCGGAGATAGCGCATCAGCCCATCGACGCCACCGAAGCCGCCGAGACGCGTCGGCAGGGCCTGAGGCGCCGGCGAGCGCGTGCGGCCGGCGAGCGAAACGACGCCTTCATAGCGCGGGTCGCTCGCGATAAGCGACGCGAGCGCGCGCCCTTCGCCCGTGCCGCCCAGAAGCAAGACGCGCCGACGCGTCGGCGCCGCAAGGACGCCTGGATCGGACGATGAGGCGGCGATCGCCACTGGGCCGGCGCCGATCACTCGGCGGCGAGCTTGACCGACGCCGGATCGCGAAATTCGGCGTAGAGGCGTTCGCGCTCGACATCGACCGCAGCAATGTGGCGCGCCTTGACGTGCCCGAAGCCGCGGATTTTCTCCGGCAATCGCGCGAGCGCAACCGCGGCGGAATGATTTTCAGGCGTGAGCGCGATTAGAATTTCATCGATCGAGCGCTTGATAATCCGCAAGGAGCTTGCGCTCGACGATGCGGTCATTATTGAAGCGGGTGAAATCGATAAAGGAGCCGCGGAACCGTTTCAGTCGCGCAAGCACCTTCATCACCTTGAACATCCAGGGGCCGAAGGTGATCTTTCGCGATCCGCCGAAGTCGGTTTTGGACTGGAGGAAGGGAATGGGCGGCGCAAGATGCAATTCGAGGCGCAAGTCGCCTTCGAAGGTCTCCGCCAATTGGCGCTGAAACGCCTCGCTCGCATAGAGCCGCGAAACCTCAAACTCGTCCTTGAACGCCATCAGCTTGAAAAGATAGCGCGCAACGGCGTCGGTGAGCGCGCTCGAACCTGGAACGCGCGCCTTCTCGAGTTCGCGAGACGGCGTCGACGCGGGCGCGATATTGCGCCGAATAGGCCTCATTCTGATAATCGACAAGATAGGCGGCGCGCCGTTCGATCACCTCGTCGAGAGTCTCGGGCCCGGCGCCGGATGTCGGTTGGACGTCGAAGCAACTCAATCACCGCTTCGACATTATTGAGGTCATGCGCGGCGCGACGCCCCCAAAGGAACGCCGAGTAATTCATCGGCACGGACTCGCCATTGAGTTCGATTGCGCGCAGGATTGCCGCCTCCGAGAGCGGCAGGTAACCCTTCTGCCACGCGTAGCCGAGGATGAAGATATTCGCGGCGATCGAATCGCCGAGCAGCGACTGGGCGAGCGCCGTCGTATCGATGAAAATGGATTCAGGTCCGCCGGCGCGGCGGATCGCCAGCTTGATCTGCTCCGAGGGGAGAACGAAGTCCGGGTTGCGCTCGATGTCGCCGGGGAAGACCTCTGCGCTGTTGACGAGCACGGCCGTCTTGCCCTGCTCGACCGCCGCGAGCACTTGTTTGGCGCCGGCGACGACGAGATCGCAACCGAGGAGAAGATCGGCTTCCCCCGCGGCGATGCGGATCGCATGCACATCCTCGGGCGCCCGGCCGATCTTGACGTGGCAATAAACCGCGCCGCCCTTTTGCGCGAGGCCAGCCATGTCGATGACGCCGACGCCCTTGCCTTCGAGATGCGCCGCCATGCCCAGGATTGCGGAGACAGTGACGACGCCCGTGCCGCCGAGCCCCGCGATGAGCACGCCATAAGGCGTCGCGCCGATTTGCGGAATAGTCGGCTCGGGCAAGGCCGGCTGGACGCTCGTATCTTCTTTCGTCGGCAGCGGCGCCTTCTTCATGCGCCCGCCATGCACGGTCACAAAGCTCGGACAAAAGCCTTCGAGGCAGGAGAAATCCTTGTTGCAGGCGGACTGGTCGATGCGGCGCTTGCGGCCGAATTCCGTCTCCACCGGTTGCACCGCGACGCAATTCGACGCCGTGCCGCAGTCGCCGCAGCCCTCACAGACGAGCTCATTGATGATGATCCGCGCGTCGGGGTCGGGAAAAAGACCGCGCTTGCGCAGGCGTCGCTTCTCGGTCGCGCAGGTCTGATCGTAAATGAGGACGGTGACGCCCTCCGCATGCGACAGTTCGCGCTGGACCTCGTTGATGACGTTCCGATGATGGATGGTAAGGCCGGGCGGCCAGACGATCGTCGGCGGATATTTGCCGGGTTCGTCCGACACGAGCGCAATTTTTTTGACGCCCTCGGCGGCAACCTGTCTGACGATCGCCTCGACCGTAAGCTCGCCCTCATGCTTCTGACCGCCCGTCATGGCGACGACGCCATTATAGAGGATCTTGAAGGTGATGTTGGTGTTGGCGGCGACGGCGAAGCGGATCGCGAGCGAGCCGGAATGGTTATACGTGCCGTCGCCCAGATTTTGGAACATGTGCTTGCGCGTCGAGAAGGGCGCTTCGCCGATCCAGTTCGCGCCCTCGCCGCCCATATGGGTGTAACCCTCGGTCGAGCGATCCATCCACTGCGCCATGTAATGACAGCCAATGCCCGTATAGGCGCGCGAGCCTTCTGGAACATGGGTGGACGTCGAGTGCGGGCAGCCGGCGCAGAAATGCGGCACGCGCACGGTGACGTCGGTCATCGTCTTGCGCCGGTCCTGAACGCGTTCCAGGCGCCGCACGCGCGCTTCGAGGTCTTCGAGCAAATGATACTTCAGCAGACGCCGGCCGATGGCGATGGCGATGTCGTTGGCGTCGAGCGCGCCCTTGACCGGGAAGAGCCAGTCGCCGCGCTCGTCCTTCTTGCCGATGCAGACCGGCTGATTGGCCGCGCCGTACAGCTCCTCACGCAATTGAACCTCGATGAGCGAGCGCTTCTCCTCGACGACGATGACGAGATCGAGTCCGCGCGCGAATTCATGCACGCCTTTCGGTTCGAGCGGCCAGGGCGCCGCGATCTTGTAAAGACGCAGGCCGAGGTCGT
Organism: uncultured Alphaproteobacteria bacterium; assembly: GCA_963713845.1. Taxonomy (GTDB): domain Bacteria; phylum Pseudomonadota; class Alphaproteobacteria; order Rhizobiales; family Beijerinckiaceae; genus Methylocystis. The sequence continues at coordinate 55,231 of CAVQNJ010000024.1, read as the reverse complement.
TGGCCTTCACCTCGTCGATGCCGAGATCGTCCAGCGCCTGGCGAACGTCGAGATAGGATTTGCCGACGGTGATGACGCCGATCTTGGGATGGGCGCCGCCGGAGGTGATGATCCGGTTGAGGCGATTGGCGCGAATGAAGGCGAGCATCGCGTCGCGCTTGCTCTCCTGCAGACGCTCTTCCTGGGCGAGAACCGGATCTGCGGGGCGGATGTTGAGCCCGCCGGGCGGCATGACGAAATCCTGCGGGATCAAAGCGCGCGCGCGATCAAGCGCGCCGTCGACCGAAGCGGTGGAACTCGACCGTGTCCTTCAAGAGCTTGAGGCCGACCCAGACGCCCGCGTATCGCGACATGGCGAAGCCGTAGAGGCCGTAATCGAGAATCTCCTGCACGCCGGCCGGCGAGAGGATCGGCATCATCACGTCGACGAAATGGAAATCGGACTGATGCGCAGTCGTCGAGGATTCGGCCGTATGGTCGTCGCCCATGAGCGCCAGGACGCCGCCGTTGCGCGACGTTCCCGCCAGATTGACATGGCGCAGCGCGTCGCCGCTGCGGTCGACGCCAGGGCCCTTCCCGTACCAGATCGAGAAGACCCCGTCATATTTGCCCTCGCCGCGCATCTCGGCCTGCTGCGCGCCCCAGATGGCGGTGACGGCGAGATCCTCGTTGAGGCCCGGCGTGAACAGGACGTCATTGGCGTCAAAGAGCTCTTTTGCCTTATGCATCTGAGCGTCGATGCCGCCGAGGGGCGAGCCGCGATAGCCGGTGATGAAGCCTGCCGTATTCAGGCCTGCGCGTCGATCGCGCTCCTTCTGCATGAGGAGGAGGCGCACGATCGCTTGCGTCCCGGTCAAGAGAACGCGATCCTGGGAGAGGTCAAAGCGATCGGAGAGCCGCGCCGCGCCGTAGGCGGAGCCGGGGGTCACGTCGCCGGCGATATCAACCGCCATTCAGAAACTCTCCTGCGCGAAACGGCGATGCGCGCTTGGGTCGTGGCGCCAGAACGCAAGTACCGACGAGGAACAAGCACTGAGCGGAACTAGAACTGAAAGGAACTAGCACTGAGAGCCCGACCTTGGGCTTGACCGGAAGGCGGCCTCGGGGCTTCTCAAGCCCTCCCCCTTCACGACTGGGCCGTTCGACGCGCCCGAAGGCGCGATTCTGTTGAGGCCATTTTACGACACAGCGAATGCCGTTTTCAAGGACCGATATGCTAAGATGCACAAGCATTGGGCGCACGGCCCATCAGCCCTCCTTTCGCCGGTTTCCCAACCTAGTCGGGACGCTAATGGATTTACGGCAATTCTATATCATCCTGTTCGCGATCCTCGCCGGGACGGCCCCGGCCCGGGCTCATCCGCACGTATGGGTTGCGGTGCGCAGCGAGGTCGTTTTCGCCCCCGACGGCAATATTCTGGGCGTGCAGCACGCCTGGGAGTTTGATGAAATGTATTCCGCCTTTGCCGTGCAGGGGCTTGGAAAGAACGGGAAGGCTCCGACGCGGGAGGAGCTGGCGCCGCTCGCCAAGACCAATGTCGAATCGCTTGCTGAATTCGACTATTTTACATACGGCAAGCAGAATGGCGCCAAGGCCGTGTTCAAGCCGCCGCAGGACGTCTATATCGAGGCCGACGACAAGAAAATTGTCACACTGCATTTCTTCCTGCCGCTCGCGACGCCCGCCTCCGCCAAGAAGCCTTTTTCCTTCCAGGTCTACGACCCGACTTATTTCGTCGCCTTCGCCCTGGAGAAGAAGGAGCCTGTGAAGCTCTCGCATGCGCCCGCCGGCTGCTCGGTGAGCCTTGTCCAGCCGGGGCCGCTTGTCGCCGCAGATAATCAGAAACTCAGCGAAGCCTTTTTCCAGAACATGTCGCCCGGCGCCGATTTCGGCATGAAGCTCGCCACGCGCGCCATCGTGGCCTGCCCTTGAAACCCCGACGGTCGCACGTCCTCGCGGGGTTTTGGGCCGCCGCTATCCTTGCGCTTGCTCTCGAGCCCGCGCTGGCGCAACGCCACCCGTTTGCCGTCGGCGGCCAGGAGGCGGCGGGCGCGGCCAGCGGTATTGCCGGCCTCATTCTCGCGTGGCAATCGAAATTCCACGCGGAGCTGCAGGCGGGCGCGCGGGCGCTCAAGACCGATCCCGCGGCCTTCCATGTTCTCGTCGCCGCGAGCTTTTCCTATGGCGCCTTTCACGCCGCCGGGCCCGGACATGGCAAGGCCGTGCTGACCTCCTACATGGTCGCCAATGAAATTCAGCTCCGCCGCGGCCTGCTCCTGGCCGCGCTCGCCGCCCTCCTGCAGGGAATCGTCGCCATCGCGCTCGTCGGCGTGGCCGCGCTCTTCTTCAACGCCACCGCCAAGGAGATGTCCGATGCGGCACAGGCGATCGAGATGGCCAGCTACGCGGCCATCGCGGTGCTCGGGGCGCGACTGGCTTTCGTCAGGGGCCGTGCGCTTTTGGCCGCTCTGCAAGCTCCGGCGCCCGGCCTTGCCGCCGCGGGCGCCGACCGCTTCGTCTGCGAGGCGATCGAGAACGCGGGTCATGTTCACGGTCAAGACTGCGGCCACAGCCATTCGATCGATCCGACCGCCCTTGCGGGGCCAACCTTGCGCTGGGGCGATGCGCTGGCGACCGTCGTCGCCGCGGGGGTTCGGCCGTGTTCGGGCGCCATTCTGGTTCTGGTCTTCACACTCTCGCAGGGAATGTTCGCGGCGGGCGTCGGCGCCGTGCTGGCGATGTCGGCCGGAACTGCGGTGACGACAGGCGCGCTCGCAGCGGTCGCCGTCTATGCCAAGGATGTCGCACTAAAAGTCAGCGGGCGCGGCGCGGCGCGAACGGCGCTTCTCGCACGGGCGGCCGAATTCCTTGCCGCGCTGCTCGTGCTCATGCTCGGGCTCGCGCTTCTCGCGGGCGGCGGCGTGTCCCGCACTGCGGCATAGACATGCGACGGCCCAGAGCCGTCGGGACATTGACGGGCCGCGCGCCAGTCACGTCAAAAGCGCGCGTGTCGCGCTATTTTGATATGCGGAGAGTGATTCGGATTAGCAATTTCGGCCAGCGATTGTCGTGAGGGGAAGAATGACCGGCCCAGAGCGAACGGACGATCCTTATGCGGCGCGGCCCTGGCTCGCCTCTTATCCCGAGGGCGTCCCCGCGGAGATCGACTCCGACGCGCAAACCATCGTGCAGATCTTCCGCGAGAGCGTCGAGAGCTTCGCCGAGCGGCCGGCGATGGAGAGCTTCGGCGCGACATTGACCTATCGGCAGCTCGAGGCGGCAGCCAACTCGATCGCCGCCTTTCTGCAAGCGCAAGGTTTGCAGAAAGGCGACCGCGTGGCGATCATGTCGCCCAATGTGCTCGCCTATCCGGCCGCGATCTTCGGCGTCCTGATCGCGGGCGGCGTCGTCGTGAACGTCAATCCGCTCTATACGCCGAGCGAACTCGAACACCAGATCAACGACGCTGGCGCGCGCTTTCTTTTCGTCTTCGAGAATTTCGCGCATACGGCGCAGGCCGCCTGGCCGAAAATGGCGCTCGAACGCGCGATCGTCATGGCGCCCGGCGATCTGATGGGTCTCAAGGGCCTCGCCGTCAATTTCATCTCGCGTCATGTGAAGAAGCTCGTGCCGGCTTATGCCCTCGAGAACAGTCTCACCTTCGCGAGGGTCCTGAAATCCGGCGCGCGTGCGCCCGTGACGCGGGTCGAGGTGACGCCCGAGGACATCGCCTTTCTGCAATACACCGGCGGGACGACGGGGGTCGCCAAAGGCGCTGTGCTCTTGCACCGCAATGTCGCGGCAAACGTCGCGCAATCCTGGGCATGGCTGCGCTGGTATCTCGAGCCGCGAGGGCCGCACAGAATGGTGACGGCGCTGCCGCTCTATCACATCTTCGGTCTCACCGCCTGCTGCATGCTCCTGATCAAGACCGGCGGATGCTGTCTGCTTATCGCCAATCCACGCGATCTGAAGGGATTCATCGCGACGCTGCGCAAGTCGCGCTTTACGCTCTTTTCCGGGGTGAACACCCTCTATGCGGCGCTCGCCGATCAGCGCGACATCACGAAAGTGGATTTCTCTCATCTCGTGATGAACATCTCTGGCGGCATGTCGACGCAGGAAGTCGTCGCCCATGAATGGAAGGCGCTCACCGGCATGCCGATCGTCGAGGGCTACGGGCTTTCCGAGACCTCCCCGATCGTGACGACCAATCGTCCCGACATAAAGGAATTCACCGGCGGAATCGGCTATCCGCAGCCCTCCACGGAAGTCTCGCTGCGCACGGCGGACGGCCGTATCGCGCCGCCTGGCGAACGCGGCGAACTCTGCGTGCGCGGCCCCCAGGTCATGCCCGGCTACTGGCGTCGCCCCGACGAGACCGCCAAGGTGACGACGCCAGACGGCTTCTTCAAAACAGGCGACATTGCGATCATGCAGCCTGACGGCATGTTCAAGATTGTCGATCGCCTGAAGGACATGATCCTTGTTTCGGGCTTCAACGTCTATCCCAATGAAGTCGAAGCGGCGCTGATCGAACATCCCAAGGTGAAAGAGGTCGCCGTCATCGGCGTGCCATTCGCCCATTCTGGCGAAGCGCCCATGGCTTTTGTGGTCGCGCGCGAACCGGGCCTGACGGCTGAAGAGCTGCGCCGTTTCGCCCATGAAAGGCTGACGGGATACAAGGCGCCGCGCTTCTATGAATTTCGCGACAGCCTGCCGAAGACGAATGTCGGGAAAATCTTGCGGCGGGAGCTCAGGGACGAATATCTGGCGCGCCCGCGCGCGCATGACGAGGCCGAGCGGGAAATCGCACGCCCGCCGCGCGACTAGCGCACGCCGAACGCATCCGCCGCGGCGTCGATCGCGTCGTAAGCAAGATCGAGCTCCGCCCCGCTCACGCAATAGGGCGGCAAGACGTAGATCGTGCGCCCGAGCGGACGCAGCAACAGGCCGCGCGCATTGAAAAAGCGCATGAGGTCCAGACTGATCGTCGCAAGATAACCGCTGTCGGCGACATTGAGATCGAGCGCCACGATCGTGCCCAGCCGGCGCGTCGCGCAAAAACGGGCGTCACGTTCGAATCGCGCGACACGCTCGGCCTGCATTGCGCAAAGACTGGCGACGCGCGCACGCGTCTCGGGCTGGCGCCAGAGCTCGAGATTGGCGAGCGCGGCCGCGCAGCCAATTGGATTGGCCGTGAAGGAACTCGAATGAAACAGCGCCCGTGCGCGTTCCGGCGCATAATGCGCCTCGAAGACCGCGCTGCGGCACATGGTGACGGCCAGCGGAACGGCGCCGCCGGTCAGGCCCTTCGAATAACAGACGATGTCGGGAACCACATTGGCCTGTTCGCAGGCGAAGAGCGTTCCCGTTCTGCCGAAGCCGGTCATCACCTCGTCCGCGATGAAGAGCACGCCGTAATGCGCGCAGACGCGCGTCATTTCGGCAAGCATGCGCGCGTCATAGGTCAACATGCCGCCCGCGCCGAGAATGAGCGGCTCGGCGAGCAAGGCCGCGGCGCCGGCGCGGCAAGCTGACTCGAGCGCATCGAGGCTCGCCTGCTCGGCTCCTTCCTGCGGAAACGGGATGCGCGCGACGTCGAACAGAAGCGGCTCGTATGACGCATTGAAAGCCGAGCGCGCGCCGGTCGACATGGCGCCGACCGTGTCGCCGTGGTAGCTATGTTCCAGCGCGACGATGCGGCTGCGCGTCTCTCCACGATTGCGCCAGTAGCCGAGCGCCATTTTAATCGCGACCTCGACCGACGTCGAACCGCTGTCGGAATAGAATACGTGATCGAGACCCTCGGGCGTGATCTCAACGAGGCCACGCGCGAGCGCTTCCGCCGGCTCATGGGTGAACCCGGCGAAGATGATCTGATCGAGACTTTCCGTCTGTTTCCGGATCGCCGCCATGATCTCGGGGCGACGATGGCCGTGGGTGATGACCCACCAGGATGAAATCGCATCGAGGAAGCGCGTGCCGTCTTCGGCCGTCAGCCAGGCGCCTTCGCGCATGCGCAATCTTGTAAGCGCCCGGCTGCAGCGCATGCTGCGTGAACGGGCGCCAGACCGGCGAGTTGAGAACGAGGCTCATCTTACAAAAAATCCGCGTGTGAGAAAGCCGCGTCGAAAGCCGTGCGCAAAGAAGCAGTCGACAAGGGATCAAGGCGCGGCAGGCGTCCGAGCGCTCTTACGGCGCCCATGCGCGCGATTGTTCGTTGCGGCTCCCTCTCTTCATCGCCGACGAAGACGACGCCCTCGATGGGGATATCGCGACGCCGCAGCGCCTCTATGGTCAAAAGGCTGTGGTTGATCGTGCCGAGCGCCGTGCGCGCGACGAGAACGGTCGGCAGTCGCCAGCGCGCCAGGAGGTCGATCGTCAACGCGCGATCCGTCAACGGCGTCATGACGCCGCCCGCCGTCTCGATGACGAGCGTTCCATCGACATCGGGCGGCGCAAGGCGCGAGGGATCAATCTCGACGCCTTCGGCGCGCGCCGAGAGATGCGGAGAGGCGGGCAGCTTCAACCGCCACGCTTCGGCGAGGATCCGCGCCGGTGACGCGCCCGCGAGTCGCGCGACGCATTGTGAATCGGTTTCGCCGTCGAGCCCGGCCTGCACCGGCTTCCAGTAGAAGGCGTTCAACGCGCTAACGAGCGCTGCGGAAAAAACCGTCTTGCCGACGCCCGTGTCGGTTCCGACGATGACGAGCTTGCGACTCATCGCTTGGCCGCCGCAGTTTCCTGCGCGAGCGCTTCGATCATTTGCGCGATTTGCGGCGCGTCGACGTTGAGCGTGACGGAGAGCCGCAATCGCGCCGTTCCCTCCGGAACTGTCGGCGGACGGATGGCGCGAATGTCGTAGCCCCGCGCGCGCATGCGCGCCGCAAGCGCCATGGCCGGCGAATCGGCGCCGACGATGAAGGGCTGGATATGCGAACCCGAGGGCGCCACCCCGCAAAGCCGTTGCAGCTCGCGCCCGACGCGCGAAACGCGCGCCTCAAGCGCCGCGCGGCGATCGTCCGCCGTTTCGACGAGAGCCAGCGCCGCTCTGACGCAGGCCGCGACAAGCGGCGACGGCGCCGTCGCGAAGATGAAATTGCGGCATCGGTTGATGAGCACGTCCCGCATGGGCGCTGCAAGACAGACAAGCGCGCCGGAAACGCCGAGCGCCTTCCCGCAGGTGTGGACGGTCAGGACGTTTTCAAGGCCCTCGAAGCGAAATGCGCATCCGCGGCCGCCCGGCCCGCAGACGCCGGTGGCATGCGCTTCGTCGATAATCAAAAAAGCCTCGCGCCGCTCGGCGACGGCGATGAAATCGTCGAGCGGCGCAAAGTCGCCGTCCATGCTATAAAGACTTTCGACGACGATCCAGGGACGCCCCTTGGCGCCGTCATCGCGCCAGCCGGCGATGGCGGCGTCGAGCGCATCCGCGTCATTATGCGGGAAAGGCCGGTGCGGCGCGCGGGAGAGGCGCATGCCGTCATGTGCGCTGGCATGGATGAGCGCGTCATGAAAGACGCAATCATCGCGGTGGGGCAGCGTCGCCAGCAGCGCTTCGTTGGCCGAAAAGCCAGCGCCGAAAAACAGCGCGCTCTCGGCATGAAAGAAGCGCGCGGCCTCGGCCTCCAGGGCTTCGTGTTCCGGATGATTGCCCCGCAGGAGGCGCGAGCCGCCGGCGCCCACGGGCGCGCCGCGCGCGAGCGCCGCCGCCGCCGCCGCGGACAGTTCCGGCGATTGGGACAAGGCAAGGTAGTCGTTCGAGGTGAAATCGAGCCCCGCGCGCGGCGAAAGCCCGCGCAGCCGGTCGCGCGCGGCAAGGCCGGCGACATCCGCCCGGAACCTCTCAAGCATATGCGCCCATACGTTCGCTCCAACGTCGCCGGCGGTGGTAGATGGCGCGCCCCGCCACGTCAAGAATGCTCGAGCGCAGCGGCGGACTTGAAAACGGGCGCCGGCGTCGCAATGTTGAAAGCGGAGCCCCGCGCATGATGTCTCGCCTTCAAGATCCGCCGCCCGTGCGCGCGCCATGGCCGCCGATCCTGATCGCGCTTGCGCTGATCGTGGGGCTTGCGCTCGATCGGCTGACTGCAGGAGCTTTCGCGGGGTTCGCAACCTTTCCCGGCGCACAGATTCTTGGCGGCGCCCTTGCCGGTTTGGCGCTCGCCAACGACATATGGTGCGCCGTCACGCTCGCCCGCAGCAGGACGACCATCCTGCCGCATCGCGCGGCGACGCGCCTTGTGACGGACGGACCCTATCAATGGTCGCGCAATCCCATTTACGTATCGCATGTCATGCTCGTTCTGGCGATTGGCCTGCTCCTCGCGTCGCCCTTCGTCGTCCTGCTCGCGCCGCTCGTCGCGGCTGGACTTCAAATGCTCGCGATCGAACCGGAGGAGCGGCATCTGCTGCGAAAATTCGACGGGGCCTATCGGTCCTATATGGCGCGCACGCGTCGATGGCTCTAGACTTGTCTGTCAGACCGGAGACCCGCGATGAACGCCAAGACCGCGCAGCTCGACTTCAACGTCCAGGGCATGACCTGCGCGTCCTGCGTCTCGCATGTTGAAAAGGCTTTGACGGCGACGCCGGGCGTCCTCTCGGCAAGCGTCAACCTCGCCACGGAACGCGCCGAGGTCACGCTTGCGCCAAACGCCAGCCCCGCGGCTTTGGCGAAAGCCGTGTCGGACGCCGGATACGAGCCCGTCGTCGAGACGGTCGAACTCGGCGTGGGCGGCATGACCTGCGCCTCCTGCGTCGCCCATGTCGAGACCGCGCTTAAAGGCGTGCCGGGCGTCATCGCGGCGAGCGTCAATCTCGCCACGGAACGCGCAACCATTCGCGCGCTGGCGGGCCCTGGCCTGATCGAACGATTGCGGCGCGCCGTCGCCGACGCCGGCTACGAAGCGCGCCGTGTCGAGAATGATACCGGCGGCGCCGACCGCGAGCGCGCGCGGCGGGAGGAGGAGCTCGGCAAACTGCGGTTCAACCTCATCGTCGCCGCGGCGCTGAGCGCGCCCGTCGTCGTCCTCGAGATGGGCGGCCATCTCATTCCAGCTTTTCACCACTGGGTAGCGGCGTCGCTCGGGGAGGCGACGGTCCGGCAATTGTCGTTCCTGCTGGCGACGCTTGTCCTCTTTGGCCCCGGCCTCGTCTTTTTTCTGAAGGGCTTTCCGGCGCTGCTGCGGCGTCAGCCGGACATGAACGCGCTTGTCGCCGTCGGCACGCTCAGCGCCTATCTCTACTCCGCGGTCGCGACTTTTCTGCCGGATGTGCTGCCGGCGGGCGCGGCGCAGGTCTATTATGAAGCCGCCGTCGTCATCGTGACGCTGATTCTTTTCGGCCGCTTTCTTGAGGCGCGCGCAAAGGGGCGAACGTCGGAGGCGATACGCGCCCTCGCGAAATTGCAGCCCAGGACTGCGCGGGTGGAGCGCGACGGCGAAACGATTGACGTCGACATCGACGCGGTGCGCGTCGGCGACATTGTGCTCGTGCGTCCGGGCGAGCGCATTCCAACGGACGGCGTCGTGACGGCCGGCGCGTCCCACGTCGATGAGTCGATGGTGACGGGCGAGCCGGCGCCCGTCTCCAAGGCGGTCGGCGCGGCGGTGACGGGCGCCACCGTCAATGGCTCGGGCGCATTTTCTTTCCGCGCGACGGCGGTCGGCGCGGATACGACCCTCGCCGGAATCATCCGCCTGGTCGAGCAGGCGCAGGGCGCAAAACTTCCGATACAGGCGATGGTCGATCGCGTCACCGCGGTTTTCGTTCCAGCCGTGTTCGCGATCGCCGCCGTGACCTTCGTCATCTGGATGGCCATCGGCCCGGAGCCACGCCTCACCCATGCGCTGGTGAACGCCGTCGCCGTGCTGATTATCGCCTGTCCTTGCGCCATGGGCCTCGCGACGCCGGCGGCCATCATGACCGGCACCGGCCGCGCCGCCGAGCTCGGGGTCCTGTTTCGCAAGGGCGAGGCCCTGCAAACGTTGCAGGACGTGACGCTAATCGCCTTTGACAAGACCGGAACGCTGACCTTCGGCAAGCCGCGCCTGACCGATCTGATCCCCGCGACGGGCGAAAAGGATAACGATCTTCTGCAGCTTGCCGCCGCCGTCGAGGCGCAGTCCGAACATCCGGTCGGCGCCGCGATCGTCGCCGCCGCGAAGGATCGTGGACTGGCGATTCCTGCGGTCCAATCCTTCAATTCCGTTCCAGGCATGGGCGTCGCCGGGGTCGTCGACAAGCGCCATGTCGCCATCGGCGCCGCGCGTTACATGGCGGCGCTCGGCGTCGAGGCCTCAGCTTTCGACGCGCATGCCGCGAGACTGTCCGACGAAGGCAAGACGCCCTTTTATGTCGCCGTCGACAATAAGGTGCGGGCAATCCTCTGCGTCGCGGACGAACTGAAGCCGACGACGAAGCCCGCGATCGACGCCCTCCATGCGATCGGCCTCAAGACCGCGATGATCACCGGCGACGACGCACGAACAGCCAAGGCGATCGCGCGGCGGCTCGGCATCGACGAAATTGTGGCGGGCGTGATGCCCGACGGCAAGGTGGCGACGCTTGAACGTTTGCGGGAGACCCATAGGGTCGCCTTCGTCGGCGACGGGGTGAATGACGCGCCGGCGCTCGCCGCCGCCGACGCCGGCATTGCGATTGGCGCGGGCGCGGATATCGCGATCGAAGCCGCCGACGTCGTGCTGATGTCGAGCGATCTCACCAAGGTGCCCTCGGCGCTTGCGCTGTCGCGCGCCACGATGCGCAATATCAAGCAGAATCTCTTCTGGGCCTTCGCCTATAACGCGTTGCTGATTCCTGTTGCGGCGGGCGCGCTGTATCCGATCAATGGCGCGCAGCTGTCGCCGATGCTGGGCGCCGGGGCAATGGCGCTCTCGAGCGTCTTCGTGCTCACCAACGCGCTGCGGCTGAGGCGCTTTCGGCCGCCCGCGATTATGCCGTCGTCGGCTTCGCCGTCGGAGACGACGGCGCTTCACTCGGACGCGGTTCGCGACCCGGCTCGCCAGGATCATCAAGAGGAGGAAACAATGACGACCTTTACTGTGAGTGAGATGACGTGCGGCAATTGCGTCAAGCATGTCACCAAGGCGGTGCAGGCTGTCGAGCCGGGCGCGGACGTCAAGGTCGATCTCGCGACCGGCAAGGTCGAGGTTTCTCCCACGCCCAAGGACCCGGCGGCGCTTGCGAAAGCAATCACCGAGGCGGGCTACCCGGCGCAAGTCGCGGCTTGACGACATGACACGATCCCTGCGAGGCAAGACGCTTCTCATCACCGGCGCAAGTCGTGGAATTGGCCTCGCCATCGCAAGGCGCGCCGCGCGAGATGGGGCCAATATCGCGATCGCGGCGAAGAGCGTCACCGAGAATCCGAAGATTCCGGGCACGATCCATACGGCCGCTGCGGAGATCGAAGCGCTCGGAGGCAAAGCGCTCGCGCTGCCTTGCGACATTCGTTTCGAGGAACAGGTGGCGTCGGCCGTGAACCAGGCGGCCGCGACTTTCGGCGGCCTCGACATTCTCGTCAATAACGCAAGCGCCATCGATTTGCGCGGGATCGACGCGCTGGAGATGAAGCGATTCGATCTGATGCATCAGATCAACGCGCGCGGAACCTATCTGTGCGCAAAGCTGGCTTTGCCCTTTCTGCGGAAAGCGGAGAACCCCCACATTCTGACCTTATCGCCGCCGCTCGACATGAATCCCAGATGGTTTTCGCCAAACCTCGCTTATACGATGGCAAAATACGGGATGAGCCTTGTCACGCTGGGCCTGGCCAAAGACCTTGCGCGCGACGGCGTCGCGGCGAATTCGCTCTGGCCGGAAACGGCGATCGCAACGGCCGCCGTCGGCAATCTCCTCGGCGGCGAGGAGATTCTCAAGCGCGCCCGCAAACCGGAGATCGTCGCCGACGCCGCGCATGCGGTGCTGACACGTCCCGCGCGCGTCGCCACCGGCAATTTCTACATCGACGTCAATGTCCTCGCCGAGGAGGGCGTCAGCGACCTGACGCCCTATTCCGTGGATCCTGAAAAGGATGCGATTCTCGACTTCTTCCTCGATGCGCCGATCAGCGCCAATGTGCGCAGATCGGCGTTTCATGAGGGCCGATGATCAGGCGAGCGCGGCGGCCCCGAGCGCGATGGCGTAGAGCCCGACAAGGGAAATGAGGATGCTCGACAAATAGGGCGCGCGCGCCGCCAAAGCCTCGAATCCCGGCCAACGCGACGCGGCATGGCGCACGCCGAGCGCGGCCGCGACGCCCACGAGGACCAGGGTGAGCGCCAGGCCGACGCTGAAGGACAACACCAGGGCCGCGCCAAGCCCGATCCGCCCGACCTGAAGACACAGCAACAAAACGGTGACCGAGGCGGGGCAAGGAATAAGCCCGCCGGTCAATCCGAACAGGATGATCTGCCCGGTCGTCGCCTTGCGGTCGCCGAAGCGGCGCTCGATGTCAAGCGCATGGGCGCGTTCATGCGCGTCCGCGTAAACGGTCGGATCAATGGAGCGCAATTCACTCTCGAAGACTTTCTCGCTTGCGCTCTCTTCGAGGGCGACGCCGGCGCCTTGCGCGCGCGGGTGAGCGTGATCGCCATGAGGATGGTCGTGATCATGCGCATGATCATCATGCGCGTGATCATGTTGATTCGGCCGCGTACCATGCGCGTGATCATGGTCGTGGTCGTGATCATGGTCGTGGTCGTGCGCCGCGTCGGCGCCTTCGCCGCCCGCGGCCGCGCGTTCGCGCCAGACGCGCCAACTCATCCAGGCCGCGACCGACAGAATCAGCGCGCCCGAGGCGATCTGAAGGTAGGGCTCCTTCGCTTCAATATTCATCTGTGCGCCGAGATACATTCCCGTGAGCGCGACAATCCAGACGATGGCCGTGTGAGATAAGGTGGCGGAGAGGCCGAGCAGCGCGGCTTGCGCGACAGTGCCGCGCACAGCGACGATGAAGGCCGCCATCATTGTTTTCGAATGGCCGGGCTCAAGCCCATGCAATGCGCCGAGCAGCACGGCCGTCGGAATGAAAACCCAGGCGTCGGCGGCGCCGGCGTCAAAAAGATGCGTGAGGCTGGACATGAGCGACTGCGCGGCTCCTCGGGAGGTGGGCCGTCGGACTGCGGCTCGGCGGCCGCCGTGAATGCGGCCGTCCGCAATATTTATAGGCGGGAGCCGATCGAAACAAGATGCGCAGCCCGAGACAAGCTTCGCGGGGCAGATTTGGTCCGCGCCCTGATTTGCCGACGAGACCAATGCAGTCATCCTTTTATGTCACGCTCTCCGCGCAAATCGCCCTCGACAAGCGCCTGACGACCATCGCCGGGAACGTCGCCAACGCCGCAACGACCGGTTTCCGCGCAACGGGAGTCAATTTCGAAACGGCGCTCTCGGCCTCCGGGCCGCCCACGGCCTATGCGACGCCCGGCTCGGATTTCATCTCCCGCGCCTCAGGCGGTCTGGTCAAGACGGACAATCCCTTCGACGTCGCCGTCATCGGCGACGCCTGGTTCGCGATCCAGACGCCGCGCGGCGTCGCCTATACGCGCGACGGACGGATGAAAATGACGGAAACCGGCGAGGTGCAGACGCTTCTTGGCTTTCCTGTTCTCGACGCCGGCAATTCGCCCGTCGTGCTGGATCCGAACGGCGGCGCGCCGACCATCTATCGGGACGGCATGATCCATCAGGGCGTCAATCAGTTCGGAGCGATCGGATTGTTCGAGATCGACGACGCGGCGCGCTTGCAGCGGGGGGAGAATTCAAGTGTCTATTCATCGACGCCAGCGACGGCCGTGGTGAATTTTTCGACCAATGGCGTCGCGCAGGGCCATCTCGAAAACGCTAATGTCAATCCGGTGACCGAGATCACCCGGCTAATCCAGACCCAGCGCGCCTTCGAGAACGCATCTGCGTCATACGACATGATGGATAATGCGCAGCGCGCGGCGGTGCGCACGCTCGGCGGCGCCTGACAAGGATGCAGGACGCACTGGGGCGGCTCGCGGACGACGCCGACGACTTCGCCCGGCAGGGCCACCGCACACTGCGGATTTCTGGCGCGGTTACAAAGATTTCCGCGTCGCATTTCAGCGTGGAGGGCTTGTCTCCTTTCCTTTGTCTCGACGATTGCGTTCTCATCGAGGCCGGGGACAGATCGTTTCGCGGCCAGGTGATCCGCATCGACAAAGAGGCGGCGCTGGTCAAATCATTCGAGAGCAATGCGGGCATCGGCCTTGGCGCGCGGGTGGCGCTGATCGGGCCGGTCGAGATCGCGCCGCACGCCAGTTGGAAAGGGCGCATTCTCAACAGCCTCGCCGAGCCGATCGATAATCGCGGTCCTCTCAGACACGGCGCGAACCGTCCGCTCGAGGCGCCCCCGCCTCTTCCCATGTCTCGTGCGCGCGTCAGCGAAGCGGCGCCGACGGGCATTCGCGCGATTGACGCTTTCACGCCCTTGTGTCGCGGTCAGAGGATTGGCGTCTTTGCGGGCTCGGGAGTGGGCAAGTCGACGCTTCTCGCGATGATGACGCGCTCTGCCGCGTTTGATCGTGTCGTAATCTGTCTCGTCGGCGAGCGCGGCCGCGAGGTCAGAGATTTTCTTGAGGACGCGCTGGGGGAGAGCGCCGCCGAGGCCGCGATTGTCGTCTCGACCGGCGACGAAAGCCCAATGATGCGCCGGCTCGCGCCGCTTGCCGCAACCTCGGTCGCCGAATATTTCCGCGATCAGGGCCTATCGGTGCTTCTGATCGTCGATTCGGTGACGCGTTACGCGCATGCGCTTCGCGAGATTGGACTGGCCGCGGGCGAGCCCCCCGCCGCAAACGGCTTCCCGCCAAGCGTCTTCGCGGCCCTGCCGCGCCTTTTGGAACGCGCAGGTCCAGGGGTGGATGGCGCGGGCTCCATCACCGCGATCTATTCGGTGCTGGTCGACGGCGACGATCATAATGACCCGATCGCGGATTGCGTTCGTGGCGCGTTGGATGGTCATATCGTCCTGGAGCGCGAGATCGCCGAGGAAGGCCGCTATCCTGCCATCAATGTGCTGAAGTCGCTTTCGCGTCTTGCCGATCGCGCATGGAGCCCTGAGGCACGCGATTGCGTTCGACGCGCACGCAGCACTCTTTCGCGCTATGAAGATACGCGCGATTTGCGCCTGCTCGGCGGATACCAATCCGGTGTCGACGCCGAGCTCGATTACGCGATGCGCGTTGCGCCGGCAATTTACGAATCTTTGAAGCAATCGCCGCAGTCTTCGCAAACGCACGACGCCATCGCCGTGCTGTCTGCGCTTCTCGCGGAATGAGGCCGGAGGGCGGGCAAGCCCGGGGCAAGCCAGTTTGTAGATTGTCCCGCGTCATGACGAACTCAATCCGGCTCATTTTCGCAGCCTTCGCGCGGGCGCGCCGGATGGCGCCGGTCTTGGGGCTCCTTGGCCTGTTCGCCTGTGCGCCTTCGCGCGCGCTGGAAGCACAGATCAGCCGCGGCGCGCCGTCGGCGTCAAAAGACCAGGAGGAGGCCTGCGCGAACATCGCGGCCTCGGTGGAATTGTTGCATCTGGAAAGGCGTCGCAAGCAGGTGTCCGAACTCGAGGCGGAAGTTACAACGAAACTTTCCGAGCTCGAAACAAGGCAAAATGACTTGCGCGCGCTCCTCGATCGCCTCGACGCCTTTGAACGAAAGACCGACGATGCGCTGGTTGGTCTCTATTCCGGCATGAAGCCGGAATCGGCCGCCGCGCAATTGGCTCAGCTCGACGACGACATGGCCGCCGAGTTGATGATGCGGCTCAAGACGAAAGTATCGAGTCTCATACTAGGCGAAATGGACGCGGGACGCGGCGCGGCGCTTGCGAAGAAAATCTCGCAGATGCGCGCCGCCGCCCGGGAAAGGAAACCCTGATGCGATTGCGGTTCCTGTGCGGCGCGGCTTTCGCGCTCGCAAGCTGCGCCACCGATCCGCGCGATATTGCGCGCGAGCCGCATCTCACGCCCGTCGGCAGCGGACTGCATTTTTACGACGATCAATTGCCTGTCGGCGCGCTTCGCACCGCGAGTCTGGGTCCGGACATGCATCTCGACGAGAACCGCGTCAACCTGTTCAAGGACGTTCGCGCAATGGGCGTGGGCGACGTCGTCACAGTGAATATCGCAATGGACGATCGCGCCATTCTCGGCAATTCCACTGATCGATCGCGCCAATCGACGATTAATTCGACATGGAAATTCCTCCTTGATCTTGTTCCGACGATCGGTGGGACGAGCGAGAAGAAACAGATCGGCCGCCTGGCAGAACGACATCAGCGCGAAGAGCGAGACGCAGGGGCAAGGGACGATCAACCGGTCCGAGCAAATCCGCTTCACACTCGCCGCAGCCGTCACGGCAGTGCTGCCCAACGGAAATCTGGTCTTGCACGGCTCGCAGGAAATCCGCGTCAATCATGAATTGCGGGTGCTCTCCGTCGCAGGCGTGGCGCGACCGCGTGACATCAACAAGGACAATTCGATCTCCTACGACAAAATCGCGGAAGCGCGCGTCTCATACGGTGGCCGAGGGCGGTTGAGCGAGGTGCAGCAACCGGCCTGGGGCCAACAGCTTTACGACATTGTCACGCCTTTTTGAGGAGCGGCGCAATTGGTGAGTCAAAACGATGAAACGACGACGCGTGCGAGGAGAGGCGCCCTCGTGAGCATGCTTCTCCCATTTCTCGCATTGACGCTCATTGGCGGCGGCGCCGGCGGCCTTTTCGGCTTTTTCGTTCTGGGCTCGTCGCCCGCGTCGAAAGGGCAGGCGCAATCGGAAATCCAAGGGGCTGAGGAGCGCGCGCATGCGCCGCAAGAGGGACGCGCGACGGGGCGTGACAAGGGCAAGACGGATACAGCGACAGCACAGGCGTCCGCGCATCCGCCGAACCCGCCTTCGATGGCGCTGCTCGTCAAGGAGCTGCCGCCCGTCGTCGCCAATCTGGCGGGCAAGGCCGGAAAGCTGGTCCGTTTGCAAGGGGCGATCGTTTATGATCCGCACGAACTTCCGCAGATCGAGCCGCTCGTCGCCGCGCTCATGTCGGACCTCACCGCCTTCATCAGCACGCTCGAACTTGCCGCGATCGAGGGGCCGGACGGGCTGCGCCGCTTGCAGGAAGAGCTCAACGAGCGCGCCGCAACCCGCTCGGAGCGCCGCATACGCGAATTCATCATCGAGGCGCTCGTAATCCAATGAGAGCTGTGCTGCTGGTCCTTTTCGCGATGACCTCTACGCGCGCGCTGGCGGCCGAGGCGCTCGACCTTGGCGCCCTGCTTCCGCAAGGCGCGGGCTCGGCGAGCGGAAGGCTCATCCAGCTCGTGGGCGCGCTCAGCATTTTGTCGATCGCGCCCGGCCTGCTTGTCATGGCGACGAGCTTCACCCGCTTTGCAATCGCGTTGTCGTTCTTTCGTTCGGGGCTCGGCCTTCAGAGCACCCCGGCGAATCTGGTTCTGATCAGTCTCGCCTTGTTCATGACATTCTATGTCATGGCTCCCAGCGGCGAGAAGGCTTGGGCGAGCGGCGTTCGGCCGCTTATCGAAGGAAAGATCGGCGAGGCCGAGGCCTTCGAGCGGATGACGACGCCCTTCCGCGAGTTCATGCTGGCGAATGTGCGCGACAAGGACCTCCGGCTTTTCGAAGATCTCAGGAAAACCGAGGGACCGCCGCACGCGGGTCCGCCCCGACTCGAGGTGCTGATTCCCGCGTTCATGATATCCGAACTGCGTCGCGGTTTTGAAATTGGCTTTTTGATCGTCGTGCCGTTTCTGGCGATCGATCTCATCGTTGCTGTTCTGACTATGTCGATGGGGATGATGATGCTCCCGCCGACGACGATCGCGCTTCCCGCGAAGGTGCTGTTCTTCATTCTCATCGATGGCTGGAACCTGATGGTCGGCAGCCTGATCCGTTCATTTGGCTAACGATCTCGCGCCTTCTAAAGATCGCCTGCGGTTTTTCGACCGCGAGCATATCGGCGGGATTTAAGCGATGGGTTCCCAAAAGACGACCGGCCGGATTTTCATCCGGCCGGCTGTTTATTTTATCGATGAACGATATTCGCTCAGGGCATGTCGCCCGCGACGAACTTCGGAATCACCGGGCCGCCGATTTCAGCGGCGAAGCGCTTGCCGTCCGGCGTGAAGAAGAACAGCAGGCCGCCGATCTGGCTGTCGGTGTCATAGGCCAGGTCGGACAGACGCTCGATGTCCCAACGCGCGTCCTGGATCTTCACGACGATCTCCTTCGACTCGCCCGGCGCAATCGGGGTCGGGTCGACCGACAGACCGCGGTCCGCCAGGAGGTAGTCTGGGAAGTCAGGCTTCGTCGTGAACACGTCCGGGTTCAGGAAGCGCAGGCCAGCAGCCGTATATTCGCCGAGGCGAAGCGGCTGAGCCGTGCCATTCTTGACCTTGACGTTGATCGTCAGCTCGCGGCCCGGGACCTTGTAGACGCCGCCGTTCAGCTCGGCCGACACCTGATCCTTGCCCACGCCCGCCGTGCCTTCCGTCTCGATCGGCGTCAGCGGCTTCTGCAAGCCGGCCTGAAGCGGGATCGTGCGCGGGAACGTCGAGTTCGTCACAGCATAGCCGACAATCGTCGCAAGGATCGTCAGAGCCAGGACGATCGCGCCAATGCGGCGGTCGTCGTCGCCAATGACGGCCTCAGGACGGCCTTCAGCAACGCGGATATACGAGGCGATGATGCCCTTCCGGACGAACCAGAAAAGAATCCAGGCCGCGCCAATCGCAAGCCACGGCAAATGCCACGCATAAACGCGGCTGATGCCGTAATGCTCAAGATCGATCGTCGACCCGTCAAGGAGCGTCACCGGATCGGTGAAGTCCTTCATGTCGCCCTTGATCTCGATCCACTGGCCGGGGCCAATGATCGGACCGCCGCCCTCGACGTTGATCTGCGCGTGAACGTGCCAGCGGCCCGCGCGACGGCCGCGCAGGTTGATCGAGAAGGCATAGTCCTTGCCGATCTCAAGCGACACCGAACGCGGCGCGAACTGCTCGCCAATGAACTGAGCCGTACGGACAAGGACCGGGCCCGGCTCGCCGGCGTTCAAAAACGAAACGCGCGGGTTCGCCACAGCCTGCGGCCACGCCGAGAAGACGTGAACCTTGCCAGAAAGGATCATCTCTTCGTTCACGTTCACGGTCGTCTTCGACCAGCCAACGTCATACCAGTTCAACGTGCGCATGCGAAGGAACGCCTGCTGCGACTTCTCGCCGTGCGCCGAGGCCGGAGCAATCGCTCCGAGCGTCGCCGCCACAGCAGCCGCCGCGCCAAAGGCGGCGAGCTTGACTAGCTTTTTCATGAACAAACCTCCCAGGTTCTCTTCCGGCCGGCGCCTCGCGCGCCAGCCGACTTTTTTTCCCGCAAACGGTCAGGCCCAATCGGCGATCAAGCCAAAGCCGTCCACGCGTTTCAAGTCCGACCGGCCGCGACCCCCTGTCGAGAACGTCGCGGCCAAAAGTCCGCTTAGATGGTGTCGATGACCTTGGTCGTGGAATACCAGCGACCCATGAACCACCACAGGAAATACACCATCATCGAGACGAAGCCCGAGAAGAACGCCGCAACCGGCACAACGTCCTTACCGAAGGTGCGCAGCGTGCCGCGCTCGACCATGCGGATGTATTCCGGCATCGAGGTGCGGACGTAGTGGAGGCCGATAAGGTCAGCAAGAGTCATCAGCTGGCCATGCTGCTCGGTCGCCTGGTGGAACGCCGCAATCGCCGGCCAGTTGTTCGGGTAGAACAACAAACCCCAGCCCAGCGAACCAACAACCGCCGTGATCACATAGGAACCCGACAGAAGCAGGATCACGTCGAGCCAGATCGCCGGAACGATCAGAGCAGACGGGAAAACGAGGCTGATCGGGAAATAGGTCCAGCCCCAGAAGTTGACGTAGCGGTTGATCCACTCGCCGATCAGAAGGCCCAGAGCCGCGAAAACGGCGCCGAACGGAAGGCGGAAGTTAACCCACCAGAAAGCCTGCGACGCCGCCGCAAAGGTCACGCCAAGAATCGGCACGACCGTCGGCCACATACGACGATCCTTCCAGTCAACCCAGAAGTCCCAGTCGCCCGCCGTCAGCATGAAGTGGACGTGATAGCCGCCCAGAACGGCGAAAAACAGCAACACAAGAAGCATCCAGTCCGTCGCCTGAACGCAACCCGCCGCCTCGGCGACGGAGTTGAACGGACCGACCGCCCCCCCGCTTTTCGATTGTGACATCACTCTTCTCCTTGGTGTTTCTCGAGCGCCGCGTCGGCCCCGAGTTTCTTATTGTCGCGCCCGGCGCGTTCTCCTCGCGCCCGGCGCGCCCAGCGCGCCCTTCCGCCGTCCCCGCGACCCGACCCGCCTCCCTCGAGGTCAAGCCAGAACCCGCGACGCGAAACCTCCAGCCCAACCCAAAAGCCAGGCAACAGCGTTTCATGTTCGATCGAAAAAGCCCGCTCGGCTCAACCGCCCGCACCCATCTCGGGGCGCGGGCGGCCGCGTCTCGTCTTACTCGGTCAGAAGGGCGACGCCTTCCTTGCCGATCAGCGCATGAACGCGGGCGAGGATCTGGAGAACCACGCCGAACACGCCGAGCGCCATCCAGCCGAAGAACACGAAGCCCCAATGCAGCGGCGCAACGAACAGTTCTTCCATGAACCAGAAGGTGTGGCCCCACTCATTCAGGCCAACGTTCGGGATGATCATGAACGGGCCAATGGCCACGATCAGGAACGCCAGCGAGTAGCCATGAGCAAAATACGGAATGCGCGTCTTCGCATAGAAGAACGCGCCAACCGCGATCACCGAATAGATCGGGTAGCTCATGTAAAACTCGATGATGTGCGAGGGCGTGAAGTCCGTGTCGCGAATCACCGTCATGTGCCAGGTGCCGTCCTGCTCCGTGAAGAACGAAGCGCCCCAGTAAATGGCGACGCCGTAAACGACAAGCCACTGAACCAGGACCACAAGACGACGAAGCTCCTCACGCGGCGCAACAGCGTCCACGTTCCGATCGCGCGTCTTCCAGAGATAGCCCGCAAGACCCAGGCCAGAAACCAGCTCCAGAGGAATCTCGGTCCAAAGGATCGACATCCAGTAGGTCTGGAATTCCGGCGCAAACGAGTCGAGACCCGCGCGCCACCCGAAAACCTGCTCGTAAATGCGCACGATCAGATAAAACACGTTCAGGATCGCAAGACCAATCCACATCCCGCGAAGATCAACTACGGATTCTACTTCTGCAGCTGCGCCAGCAGCCGCGCTAGTGGTCGAGCTCATATTTAACTCCTCCTATGTGCTCCCAGGGATTTGCGCGTGACCGGTATCGCTCCGCCTCCCAGAACAGAGCTGCTTCGTCCTCGTTTTTCGAAACGTTAGGCAGGGTTGGAAACTCCACCCCCCACGCCATACCGCCCTTTCTTGCCGCGACCCTCAAACGAACAATCCCCAGAAATTCCTCCCCAGAGACCGAACATTCAAACCTGCCGCTTGTTGTTATCGGACGAACACCGACGTCGCCGCCTAAACAAGGACACGCCCCCAATTTCCTCCGAAGAGAAGGCGGCGCTACCCCGTCTAGCGTGGCCCAACCATTCCCTCTCACTCACATAATGACAATATCCCTTGGTATAGCTCAAAACTGTCTATCGAATAGTAGTAACAACCCCAGTGGGTGGGAAGATGACTGCCCTAAGGGGTATTTCCGGCCGCATGGAAAGTTTCTCTTAGACGCCGCAATAACGTAGAAAACTCCGCCATTTCCGACTTTTTTAGCATGAGCGCAGCGGAACTTCCACGGCGTAATGCTGCAACGCAACCAACACCAGCCATCGGGGGTAGGTGCGTCACGTCTCCGTCCAAGGCTCCACGCCGGCCGAGTCGACCGCCTGCAGGGCCTTTCCGACAGGCAGGCCGTCAAGCACGAGGTCCGGCGCGATTTCGGCGAGCGGCTTGAGCACGAAGCCGCGCCCGAACAATTCCTTGTGAGGGAGCGTCAGCTCGGGATCGTCGAGCGTGTGGTCGCCCAGGAACAAAATATCGACGTCGATCAGCCGGGGCCCCCAGCGCCTCGACGGCTCCCGACCCATGTCGGCCTCGATTTGCTTCACCGCCGCCAGCAGTTCGTATGGGGTCAGCGCGGTTTCGCCAATGGCGCAGGCGTTGGCGAAATCGCCCTGGTCGAGATCGCCCCAGGGCGGCGTGCGATAGATCCGCGACACCGCCGTGAGGCGCGCGACGCCGCGTTCCGCGAGAATCTCCAGCGCCTTGCGGATATTGGCGGGCTTGTCGCCGATGTTGCTGCCCAATCCGAAGCCGACGCGCATGGCCGATCCCTTTGCCTGGACGCCGCGCACGGCCTTGAAAACCTCGAAGGCCGCGCGATGTTCGGCGGCGTCGTGAACCCTGAATATTTGGGCGCCGTCGGCGGCCGCGAGCAGATTGGCCGCGAGCGTCCCGATCAGGCGGCCCTCGATCAATCCGTCGGGCAGGCCCTTGAAGATCGACTTGCGGGAGACCCCGATCAGCAGCGGGAAACCGAGCTGCAACAGCCGCGGAACGGCGCGAAGGGCTTCGTAATTTTGTTGCCGGCTCTTGCCAAATCCGATGCCTGGATCGAGCGCGACATGCCCCAGCGACACGCCGGCGCGTTTGGCGATGTCGAGCGAGCGTTCAAAAAATTGCAGCATATCCGAGACGATGTCGATGTCAGGGTCCGCCGTCTCGCGATTGTGCATGAGGACGGCGCCCGCTCCCGCTGCGGCGATCGCCGGCGCCATGTCCGGATCGCGCTGCAACCCCCAGACGTCGTTGACCACCGCGACGCCGACCGAGAGCGCGCGGCGCGCGGTGAGGGCCTTGTAGGTGTCGATGGAGACGGGCGCGCCTGCCTCGCGCACGAGCGTGGCGAGCAGGGGCGCGAGGCGCGCCCATTCCTCCTGCGGGGAGACGGGCCGGTGCCCCGGCCGCGTCGATTCCGCGCCAATGTCGACGATGTCGGCGCCGTCGGCCACGAGCCGCCGCGCCTGCGCCAGCGCCTGTTCCCGCGTGACGAAGAGGCCGCCGTCCGAAAAGGAATCGGGCGTGACGTTCACGATGCCCATGATGAGGGGACGCGCGCCGTCCTGGCGCGAAGAAGCGGTCCCGGGCGGACTCGATCGCCGCCCGGTCGAATGCAAGCGCTTCAGTCATATTTGATGTAGGCGAAGCGCTGGTCGGTCTCCGGCGTGCCCTCGAGCGCGCCGCCCTCCTTGCCGGGCCGCCAGCCGACGACCTCCTCGATCTTCCGGGCGAGTGCGAAGTCCTTCTCGGTGATCCCTTTCGCCGTATGGGTCATCAGCTTGACCTCGAGCCACGCATAGGAGGCGGCGATGTCGGGATGGTGCCAGGCGGCCTCCGCGAGATGGCCGACCGTGTTGATCGCCATCAGCGTGCCCTTCCAGCCATGGGTTTTGAATTTGCGGCGAATCCAGCCATTCTCATAACGCCAGTGCGGCAATTCCTTTGAAAGCCGTTCGACGATCTCGCTCTCCGGCAGGGCGTGTTCTTCCTTGCTCATTGCGTTTCCCTTTCCGCGCCGCGCGGCCGCGCGCGTTCTTTCGCCTGAGGCAGATATAGCCTAAACGGTCAGGGAGTCTTGTTAAGATCGACAAAGGAGCGACATGCCGGCACACGTAAGCGTCGCGGCGACGGCGCGGCTGCATCTTGGTTTTCTCGACATGAATGGCGCGCTCGGACGCAGATTTGGCGGGCTCGGCCTCTCGCTCGACGCTCCCGTGACCCGCCTCACGCTCAGCCGCGCCTCCGCAAACGTCGTGACCGGGCCCGAGAGCGCGCGCGCGGCAAGGCTTCTCGAGACGGCCCAAGCCGCGCTCGCGCCGGGCTCGAGTCATGCGCTGGAGATTGGGGAAGCCATCCCCGCACATTCGGGCTTCGGCTCGGGCACGCAACTGGCGCTCGCCCTCGCCGCGGCGCTGAGACGGCTCGAAAATCTGCCGCATGACCCCGCGGCCGACGCGGCGATCCTCTCCCGCGGCGCCCGCTCGGGCCTCGGGGCCGGACTCTTCGCCGCCGGCGGACTCGTGGTCGACGGCGGGCGCGGATCGCAGACGCAGACGCCGCCCGTCATTGCGCGCGCCGAATTCCCCGAGGACTGGCGGGTCATTCTCGTGTCCGACCCGCAGACGGTGGGCCTTCATGGCCGTGACGAACGCGAGGCTTTCGTCGCCCTGCCGCCATCGAGCGACGCGGAGAGCGGCGAGCTCTGCCGTCTCGTGCTGATGCAGGCGCTCCCCGCGCTCGCCGAGAAAGCGCTCGCGCCCTTTGGAGCCGCCGTGTCCCGCATTCAGGAGATCGTCGGCGATTATTTCGCGCCCGCGCAAGGGGGACGACGCTTCACCAGCGCCGGGGTCGAGGAGATTGTCGGACTTCTCCTGCGCGCGGGGGCGACGGGCGGCGGCCAGACTTCCTGGGGGCCGACCGGTTTCGCCTTCGCCGAAAGCGCAGCGCGGGCGCGCGACATCGTCGCGCGCGTCGCGCCGCAGGCGCGCGCGCGCGGACTCGATCTCTCGATCCACAAGGGCCTCAACCGCGGCGCGCGCATCGATGCGGTCTATGCGCGCATCGCCTAACCCCCGCGCGCGGAAATTTCGCGCATCAGACCCTTGAACGGCGCGAAGACGAAGCGCGCTTCATGGCGCCCTTCGGGGATGGGGATGGCGCGAAACAGAACATTGGCGCGCATGATGTCAGCCGCCTCCCCGTCGAGCGTCGCAAACCACCAGGGATGCCAGACATCGTTGAGCACCAGCCAGCCGCCGCCCTGCGGGGCCCTGGCCTCGATCACGATCTCCGTATTTCCATATGATGTAATCTGCGCCTGCGCCGCATCGGGCGGCAGGCCCTTGCGCGAATGGCACAGCGGCGGCGCCTCGAGCAACACGGTTTCGCGATAATCGGCCTCGGGCCATTCGCCGGTCTTCAGCATTTTCGCGAAATCGACGTGCATCGCGCAGGTCGCGACGAAGACGCGCGGAAAGGCGCTCTTGTTCTCATAGATGTGGACCTTGCCGATCTGGGTCAGCTCCGTCAGATCGCCTGGCTTGTAGCGCTTGTCGATCGCCTCGACGGGCACGCCCGTCGCGATATAACGCAGCCCGAGCAAGTCGGAGAGCGGCGCGCGATAGGCCGGATAGAGCGCCGAGAATTCGCGCTGCTCCGGCAGGGCGAGATGATCGCCCGCGCCGGTCGCGTCTTCGAAAAGCTTCAGACGGATCGGATTATAGCCGAGGTCGTGGTCGAGTCCGTGGACAAGCGTGGCGTTGGGCCAGTGAAAATCGATCGCCGCGAGTTCGATCCGGTCGCGGCGGTCCGGCGCGGCGCTTTCCCGCAGACGTTCTTTGAGAAAGAGGAGGACGGGGTCGGCAGAATCGGCGCGCAGCACGTCGAATTGCCCGGGCGGCAGGGCCGTCGATTCATTGGGGCCGTTGTTGACCGCGAGGTCGGCCGTCACAAGCGTCGCGACCGCGAGCACAAGCGCTGTCCCGCCAAGCCGCCGCGCGCGCATTGCAAGGACGAGGGCGAGCGCGCCCAAAGCAAAGGCGGCGCTGATCGCGAGCGGCGACGCCGCCATGGCGAGTCGCCCCTTCCCCAGCGCATAGGCTGCCGCGATGGCGAAAAAGGCGAGAATAGCGCCCGTCAGCCAGGGAAGCGGCAGCCCCTCCCCCCGCTCGAGTCGGGAGACGGCATAGCCCGCGAGAATGGCGAGCGCAAAGCCGAACAGAAAGGTCGCATCCGCCGGCCGGCGCCAAAGATCCACGCCCGGAACATGATAGAAAATCGCATAAGCCGGGGTATAGCGGCCCAGCGCGTAAAGGGCGAAAAAGACGGCGACGCCGGAAAAGAAAATGATCTCGCGATCAGTAAAGAAGCGCCGCCCCAGCGCCGCGATCAATGCGACGATCGTCAATTCGCCGGCATAGACGTCGGTCATGTTTCGCGCGAGAAAAATATCGGATTCGCCGGAGGGGGGCCCCCAGAAGTCGGCCAGCGGACCATCGGTCCCGAACAGATTCGCGCAGATCAACGTCAGGAAGGAGGCGGGCGGCAGAGAGCCTTTGTGCGCGCCGTCGAGATCGATCTCCGGCCGGTTGGAATTGGCCGCAAGCTCCAGGGTGAACGCGAGCGGGATCACGACGATGGCTGCGCCCGCGAGCGCGGCGGCGGCGAGCGGCGCAAGGGCGCGCGCAAAGGGGGCGTCGTCGCACGCCAGTCGATAAAGGACATAGGCCGCGAGCGTCAGCGCGCCAAGAAAAGCGACCTGATCGCGCCCCAGAACCATGAAGGCGGCGGCCGCGCCCGCCGCCGCGCCATAAGCGATCGAGCGGCGATCGAACATGCGCGCGAGGAGCCATAGCGCGACCGGCAGCCACGACAGACTCATGATCTGGCCCGTGTGCTGGATGCGCCAGGCGGCCGAGCCGCCGAACGCGAAGGCGAGCGCCGCGACGAGCGCGCCGGCCGCGCTCCAGCCGCGATCCTTGAAGTAAGCGATGAGCGCGAAGCCGCCCATGGCAAGCATGGCGAAGACGATCGCGTCTTCGAGAATGAAGGAGGGTTCGGGAACGAGCGCGGCGGCGAGGAGAAAGAAGGGCGCAAAGATCAGCGATTGCGGATCGGCGATCTGCGGCATGCCGGCAAAGACATTCGGCGTCCAGGCGGGCGATTGACCCGCATGCAACGCATGGGCAAGAAAGGCGAACTGCGGCTGGAAATGCGCCTTTGCGTCCCAGGGTATCGTCACCTCGCCGCTCAGCCAGGGGAACGCAAGCGCGAGCGCGCAGAGGGCGAAGAGAAGGGCTGCGAGCGCATGCGACGCTTCTCGCGCGTCGACAGCCTCTCGCGTATTCGGTAGCGCGCTTGTTGTCATTTTCGCTTCATAGCGCTTTCGGGCGGGCGCGCAAAATACCTCCAGCCATCCCGCATTCTTTCGAGACGGTCGCCGCGTTCAGGTCAATTTTTCGCCGATTTCGCCAAATTGCTGGCGCCGCCTTTGCGAGCGGATTTTTCGGCGAGCACTTTGGATGGATTGCGACAGGATGGATATTTTTCGCGAAGCCGAGGGCGTGGATTTCGGCGCTCTTCCCGGGCCGGTG
This sequence comes from uncultured Alphaproteobacteria bacterium, assembly GCA_963713845.1. Lineage (GTDB taxonomy): Bacteria > Pseudomonadota > Alphaproteobacteria > Rhizobiales > Beijerinckiaceae > Methylocystis. Next base: position 28,015 of record CAVQNJ010000024.1, on the reverse strand, counting down.
GACATGTTGCTGCAACAGGGCGTCGTCGCCTATCGCAGCGACAAGATTCGCGCCGATCGATTGTTCAGGCAGGCGCTCGACCTCGCGCCCGAGGCGCTCGCCGCCTACTTCTGCCTCTACAAGATCCACACCTACATGGGCAATCTCGAGGTCGCCAAAATGGCGGCGCTGGACGGGCTGCGCGAAGCCGCGCGGCAGGCCGGCTGGCCGAGCGATCCCGCGCGCTGGCCTCCCGGGCAATCCCATACGGACGGGCCCGCGCGCTTCGCGCTCTTCACCTTGAAGGCTCTGAGCTTTATCGAATTGAAGCGCGGGGATCGCGTCGCGGCCGACAGGATGCTCGCCATACTCGCGACGGTCGATCCCGCGGGAAGCGTCGGCTGGCCGGTCATCGCCACCCTCGCCGCCGGCGCCGCCTGAGCGGACGGCGCCCGCCGCGCCGCGATTGTCGTAAAAGCGACGGGCGGCGGGAGGCGCGTTCGCCTATATGAGGGTCTTGGCCGGCTCCTCGCCGGAGTTTGCATGGGAAAAGGCCCCTCGCGTGAATGCCCCTTCCGTTTCCCCGGCGACGCGACATGACGCGCCCGCCGCGCCGCTTCTCCGCGTCGCCGATCTGCGCAAGACCTATGCGACCCCACAGGGACCGCTGCCTGTGCTTCAAGGCGTCACTTTCTCGCTCGCGGCGGGGGAGACTCTCGCCCTGCTCGGCGAATCGGGGAGCGGCAAAAGCACGCTGCTGCATCTGGTCGGCGCGCTCGATGACGTCGACGGCGGCGCCGTTTTCCTCGACGGGGTCGACCTCACACGCCTGACCGAGAGCGCGCGCGCAGCGGCGCGGCGCGCGCGCATCGGGGTCGTCTTTCAGCAGTTCAATCTCGTGGCGAGTCTCACCGTGGCTGAAAATCTTGCCTTCCAGGCGCAGCTTGCGGGACGTTACGATGCCGAATGGCAGACGCGGCTGACGCGCCGGCTGGGAACTCGAGACGCTGGTCTCGCGTTATCCGGAACAATTGTCGGGCGGCCAGCAGCAGCGGGTCGCCATAGGCCGCGCTCTCGCAGTGCGGCCCGGATTCTTCTCGCGGACGAACCAACAGGCAATCTGGACGAGGCGACGAGCGACGCCGTGATGGCGCTGACGCTTGAACTCGTCGCCGAGACCGGCTGCGCCTTTCTCATGGCGACGCACAGCGCGCGCCTCGCGGCGAGATTACACCGCCGCGCCTACCTCGAAGCAGGGACGCTCGCGCCGGCATGAGGCAGACGCTCTACGCTTTTCTGGCGCTTATGAGCCACTGGCGGCGGCGCCCGGCCAGCTCGCGACGCTTGCGCTCGGCCTCGCCATGGCGACGGCGCTCTGGAGCGGCGTGCAGGCGCTCAATGCGCAGGCGCGCAAGAGCTACGATAGCGCAGCGGCCGTCTTCTCGGGCGGAAAGACGCAAAATCTCGTCTCGGCGCGCGGCGGACTGTTCAGCCAGGATTTCTTCGTCGCGCTTCGGCGCGCAGGCGTGAAGGCGTCTCCGGCGCTGGAGGGAAATATTCGCATTCGCGACAAAAACATTCGGCTCATCGGAATCGAGCCGCTCACCCTTCCCGCGGCCTCCCCGCTCGCGCCGTTACGCGCAGATGCGGCGGCGACGCGCATTCTCTCCCCAGAGGGCCGCAGTTTCGCCTCGGCGCAAACGCTTGACGCGATGGGCCTCGTCGACGGCGCGCAGGCGGAGACAGAGCGGGGCTTCCGCCTGCCTCCCGTCTCAGTGATTGACGACGCGCCGCCGGGCGCGGTCATCGTGGACATCGGCGTCGCGCAAAAGGCGCTCGATAAGCCGGGTCGGCTGTCGCGGCTTCTGGTGTCGGCCGAAACGCCGGTGTCTGCGGCGGGGCTCGCGGCGCTTGCGGGCGACGCGCTCCGCCTCGTCGAGCCCGACGAGGAAAGCGACCTCTCCCGCCTCACCGACAGTTTCCACCTCAACCTTACCGCCTTCGGGCTTCTCGCCTTTCTCGTCGGCCTCTTCATCGTCAACGCCGCTTTCGGCCTCGCCTTCGAACAGCGCCTGCAAATGGCGCGCACGCTGCGCGCGCTCGGCGTTTCATCGACCGCGCTCGCCGTGGCGCTGTGCGGCGAACTTTTCGCCTTCACGCTCCTCGCGGGGGGGCTCGGCGTCATCGGCGGCTATCTCCTCGCGGCGGCGTTGCTGCCGGATGTGTCGGCCAGTCTCGAAGGGCTTTACGGCGCGCAGCTCGCGGGGGGACTTGCGCTTGACGCGCAGTGGTGGCTGTCGGGCTTCGCGATGGCCGGCGCCGGCGCTTTTCTCGCGGCGGCGAACGGCCTGTCGAAAGTCATCCGCCTGCCGCCGCTCTCGATCGGACGGGCGATCGCCTGGCGCGATGCGCATCAACGCTATCTTCGCCGCCAGGGCGCGCTCGCCCTCCTCGCCTGCCTCGGCGCGGCCGTCGCCTATCGCGCGGCGGAGGGTCTGTCCGGCGGCTTTCTCGTTATTGCGCTCGCGCTTCTTGGCGCGGCGCTCGCGCTGCCGGTCGCGCTCGCAATCGCGCTTTGGCTCGGAGAAGGATTCGCGCGCGGCCCCCTCGCGCGCTGGTTCTTCGCCGACGGGCGCCAGGAGATCGGCGGTCTCTCGCTCGCGCTGATGGCCCTGCTGCTGGCGCTTGCCACCAACGTCGGCGTCGGCGGCATGGTCGAGGGCTTTCGGCAGACCTTCACCGGCTGGCTCGACGAGCGGCTGACCGCGGAAGTTTATTACGAAGCGGCGACGCCGGCGGATGCGCGGGAGATCGCGGCCTGGGCGACGGCGCGGCCGGAGGTGACGGCGATACTGCCGATCTGGCGCGCGCGCACGCGCCTTTCCGACTGGCCGGTCGACATCATCGGCTTGACCCCGCACGAGACCTATTGGGCGCATTTCTCCCTGCTCGAAGGCGGCGCGGGGGCATGGCCCGCGCTGCATGAGCAGGACGCTGCGCTGATCAGCGAGCAGTTGGCGCGTCGTCTTCATGTCGGGCTTGGCGCGACCCTCGATCTGCCCACGCCGCAGAGCGACCTCTGGCGCGTGCGCGTCGTCGGGATCTATCCGGACTATGGCAACCCGAAAGGGCAGTTGCGTCTCGACCACGACCGCCTCGCGCGGCATTTCCCCGATGCGTCTGGCGTGCATTACGCGTTGCGCGCAGACCCTGCGTCGATCGGACCGCTCATCGCCGACCTTCAGAGCCGGTTCGGCCCAAGGCTCGCGCGCGTCATCGATCAGGCGGGGGTGAAGAAACTCTCGACAGACATTTTCGAGAAAACCTTCGCGGTCACGGCGGCGCTCAATGTCCTGACGCTGCTTGTCGCGGCCGTGGCGCTGTTTGCAAGCCTGGTCACGCTCAGCAACATGCGCCTTTCACATCTTGCCCCGGTCTGGGCGGCCGGCGTTCCCCGTCGCCGGCTGGCGGGCCTCGAACTGCTGCGCGTCCTGCTCTTTGCGGCCGTCGCGGCGTTCCTCGCCATCCCGCTCGGCGTCTTCATGACATGGGGCCTCGTGGCGATCGTCAATGTCGCCGCCTTCGGCTGGCGCTTGCCGATGCATGTCTTCCCGGCGCAATGGGCGCAGGTCGTCGTCGTCGCGCTGCTCTCGGCGCTCGCGGCGGCGATCGTCCCCGCGCTGCGCCTCGCCCGCCGCGCGCCCGCCGATCTGCTGAAGGTCTTCGCCGATGAACGCTAGGATCGCCGCGGTCATCGTCGCCCTGATTCCAGCCCTCTTGCCCGCGCGCGCGCAGGCTGAGGAGTCAGGCGGGTTCGGAGGGCTCGGCTCGGCCGCGCCGGGGTTCGAAATCCCCAGGCCAGGCGCGCCGATCGTCTTCCCGCAGGACCATGGCCCGCATGCGGCCTTTCGTACCGAATGGTGGTATCTCACCGCAAATCTCCATGGCCCCGACGGCGCGTCCTATGGCGTGCAATGGACGCTTTTCCGCCACGCCCTCTCCCCCGGCAAGGCCGAGGGCTGGGACGATCGCACGGTCTGGATGGCGCATGCCGCCGCCACCCGGGCGAGCGACCATTTCTTCGCCCAAAGCCTCGCGCGCGGCGGCGTCGGACAGGCGGGCGTCGAGGCCTCGCCATTCAAAGCCTATATCGACGACTGGTCCTTCGACGCGCAGGATGACGCCTTCACGCGCGGTCGGGTCCGCGCGCGTTCGCCGCTCTTCTCCTACGACCTCGCGTTGACGCGCGAGGCGCCCTTCGTGCTTCAGGGAGAGAACGGCTTCAGCCGCAAATCCGACTCGGGCCAGGCGTCGCATTACTACAGCCAGCCGTTTTTCCTGGTCTCCGGAACGCTCTCCTTCGGCGCACGCGGCATCGCCGTCTCGGGCAAAGCCTGGATGGACCGCGAATGGAGCAGCCAGCCCCTCGCCGCAGATCAGAAAGGGTGGGACTGGTTCTCCCTGCATCTTGCGAGCGGCGAAAAGCTGATGCTCTTCCGGCTTCGCGGCGCGCACGACTATGTCTCGGGCAACTGGATCGCGGCCGACGGGACCCCCAACCTTCTCGGCGCGGAAGATATTTCGCTCGAGCCGCTCGCGCGCACGACGATCGGCGAGAAAAGCCTCCCGACGCGCTGGCGCGTCAGGGTAAAGAGCCGTGGCTTCGAGATCGAGACGATCCCGCTCAATGCCAGGAGCTGGATGGGCGCGGCGCTCGCCTATTGGGAGGGGCCGATCTCCTTCGCCGGGTCGCACACGGGAGAAGGTTATCTCGAAATGACCGGATATTAGGCCCGGCGCACGCTCTGCCCGCCGGCCGCGCGGGTCTCGGCTTCGCCACCGCCGCGGAACCAGTCGACCGCGTCGCGGACCGCGAGCCGCACCGGCCGCGACTGGTAGCCGATGTCGCGCCGCGCCTTGCTGTCATCGACGAACACGGGCGTGCGCGACATTTTCAGACTGTCGCGGTGAAGGAAGGGCTCGTAGCCGAAAAGGCGCGCGCCCCAATTCATTGGCATAGGCCAGGGGAAGCAGCGGGCCCGCGGGCAGTTTGAACCGCGGCGCCGGCCGCCCCGACACCCGCGCGATTTTATGCAGGAGATCGCAAAGCGTCAGATTCTCGCCGCCCAGAATGTAGCGTTCGCCGATGGGACCGCGCTCGAGAGCGGCGAGATGACCGGCGGCCACGTCGTCGACATGGGCGATGTTCAGTCCCGTTTCGACATAGGCCGGCATTGCGCCGCGCATGGCTTCGAAAACGATGCGTCCCGTCGGCGTCGGCTTGACGTCCCCCGGCCCGAGCGGAGCGGAGGGACAGACGATGACGGCGGGCAGCCGTTCTTTTTCGATCATGCGCTCGACGAGACGCTCGGAGAGAATCTTGCTCTGCTTGTAAGGGCCGATCGCGCGCTCGGGCGCGGCGCGCGAGTCTTCGGTGCAAAGAACGCCGCGTTGCGGTGCGAGCGTCGCGACGCTGCTCGTATGCACGACCTTCTCGACGCCGGCGCGCAGGGCCTCGCGCATGACGATTTCAGCCCCGACGACATTTACGCGGAACACCGGCGCCGGATCGGGCGCCCAAAGTCGATAGTTCGCGGCGAGATGAAACACCCAGCGCGCGCCTTTCATCGCCTCGCGCACGCTCTCGACGTCGGCGACGTCCCCCTCGACCACCTCGCATCCGGCGGGGACATAACCACGACTCGCCGGGCGCGCCAGCGCGCGCACGCGAAAACCTTGAGAAAGTAGCCGCCTTGCAACGGCCCCGCCGATAAACCCGCTCGCGCCGGTAACGAATGCCAAGCCCTTGTCGCTCATTGTCCCTCGACGACGCGATTTACGAACGCCAGGCAGTCCGCCACACGCCGGCTACCCTGTCTGTTTTATGCGCATTTGCGATAGTTTGCGAGCGTCGCAATGGCAGGCTAAACTACTCTTAACAAATTTATACCGCAGCCCGCTCCGGGGCGGCCATGGCCCGCCCCCAGCCGAGCGGCGACGCCCTGGCGCAGTCATGGCGTGTCGCGCGCATGCGTGCGAGAAAAACAAAGGGCGACGTGCGCGAGGAGAAACGCCGTGTCAGAAAAGATTTTGCGCCACAGCGCGGATGGCGTCCTGCAGCTTCTTTCAACAGGCCGGAAAAGAAGAACGCGCTCGACCAGGCGAGTTATCTCGCCCTGATCGACGCGCTCGACGATGCGAGCCGCGACGCGAGCCTTCGCGCCGTGGTCTTCGCGGGGGCCGGCGACAATTTCACGGCCGGCAACGATCTCGCCGATTTTCGCGATTTCCCCGACACGCTCGACGACTTTCCGGCCCTGACCTTCGTGCGCAGACTTGCGGCGTTCGAGAAGCCGATGGTCGCCGCCGTCACGGGCGACGCGATCGGCGTCGGAACGACGCTGCTCTTCCATTGCGATCTCGTCTACGCGTCTCCACTGGCCCGGTTCCGCATGCCTTTTGTCGATCTCGGCCTCGTGCCGGAGGCTGGGGCGAGCCTGCTGGTCCCGCGTCGGCTGGGCATGGCGCGCGCATCACAATATTTGTTGCTGGGGGACGCTTTCAACGGCGAGGACGCGCTGACGTTCGGGCTCGTCAACGCCCTTGCCGAACCCGAACGCGTCCATGAGACGGCCCTCGCGGCGGCGCGCGCATTGGCGGGAAAGCCCGCCGCCGCGCTTCTCGCGGCGCGCCGGCTGATGCGCGGCGACCCCGCACAATTGCGGGCGCGAATCGACGCCGAAGCGGCGTTGTTCGCAAAGGCGCTCGCCTCTCCCGAGGCGCGCGAGAGGCTGCTCAACTTCTTTGCCCGGGCCAAATGAGCAGGATCAGGGGCGCATCTCCGGGTGGTTGATGAGATAGGACGCCTGCATCAGGATGACACGCATCTTCTCGCCGGCGCGCGCGCAGGTCTTGCAATTCGGCTCGCATCCTGCATCGCGCCGGGCCGGAATTGCCGACGCAACGCAGCGACGCTCGCGAGCGCCACGATATTGAGGTCCTCGACAAGACGCTCAAACCCCTCCCGAATGGCGGGGCTCGTCCGCTCATAGGTCTCGAGCGCCGACTGGCGGCCGGCAAGTTTCGAAGCGTGGAAATAGTCCCTGGTAGCTCGTGGGCCGCCAGGCGTAGAGTTCCTCGAGCAATTCAGGCATCTGCGGGAGCTGTTCGAGCATCATGACGAGCTCGTTGAAGAGATTGAGATAGTCATTGGCGAGGCCCGAGACCGGGTGCGTCAGCTCGCGCGAGGCGGCCGCGGTCGTCAATCTGAGGTTGTCCGCGCCGGATTCGTTGATTTGGGATTCCATGCAAGGGCTCGCGTTACGGTTAAGCTTACCGTGCACGAAAGCTTGATAACAAACCCTTTCAAGTCATGTGCGGTTGTGCTGAAGTTTCACGGGACGCGCGTTGCAGGGCCATCCGCAGACGAAAGGTTGACCCAGTATGTGCGGACGCTACGCGCTGACCTCCGCCCCGGAAGCCGTCAGGCGGCTTTTCGGCTACCCGGAGACGCCCGATTTTCCGCCGCGCCATAATATCGCGCCCACGCAGCCCATCGCCATCGTCGTGGGCGCGCGCGAGACCGGCGCGCCGCGTCCCCAATTCATGCTGGCGCGTTGGGGCTTCCTCCCCGGCTTCGTCAAGGACCCACGCGACTTTCCGCTCATTTTCAACGCGCGCGCCGAGACGGTCAACGACAAGGCGAGCTTTCGCAACGCGATGAAGCGGCGCCGTTGTCTCGTCCCCGCGGACGCCTATTACGAATGGTTGAAGCTCGGCGCGGGCCGGCGCCTGCAGCGTAAGCCCTATCTGTTTCGTCGCGCCGACGGGGCGCCAATGGGCTTCGCAGGGCTCTTCGAGACATATGCGGGGGTGGACGGGGCGGAGATCGACACGGCCTGCATTCTCACCACGGCTGCGAACGCTGCGACGCTTGCCGTTCACGCGCGCATGCCCGCCATTCTCGAACCTGCCGATTTCGGCGCCTGGCTCGATTGCGACGGCGTTGACGCGACGCGGGCCGCCGCGCTCCTGAAACCGGCGGAAGCCGACAGGCTGGCGTTCTTCGAGATTGGACCGGCGATCAACAAGGCGACGCACGAGGGCGCACAGCTTCAGGAGCGGCTCTTATAGCGGGTCAGAGCAACGCGCCCGGATTCAACACGCCATTTGGGTCGAGCGCGCGTTTTATCGCGCGCATCGCGTCGAGGGCGACAGGATCCTTCACGCGCGCGAGCAGGTTTCGCTTGAGCCGACCAACGCCGTGCTCGGCCGAGATCGATCCGCCGAATTCGTGAACAAGCCCATGAACGAGCGCATTCATCTCATCCCATTGCGCCAGGAAGCCGGCCTTGTCGGCGCCGACCGGCTGCGAGACGTTGTAATGAATATTGCCGTCCCCCATGTGGCCGAAGGAAACTGGCCGGGCGTGCGGGAAATGCGCAGCGACAAGCGCGTCCGCCGCCTCGATAAATTCGGGAATGCGGTCGATCGGCGCGGAGATGTCGTGCTTGATCGAGCCGCCCTCGCGCTTCTGCGCTTCCGACATTTTTCCCGCAAGCGCCAAAGCGCGGCGGCCTGATCGAGCGATTGGGCGGAGTCGCATCGCGCGCAAAGCCGTGTTCGATCGCCTCCGAAACGCCGTCGCGGCGCGGCGCTCAGCCTCCCCTTCAGCGTAGCCGACGATCTCGACCAGCGTGTACCAGGGATGAGTCTGCGCCAGCGGATCGCGCGCGCCCGGCACATGCCGCAGCACGAGCTCGAGTCCGATCCTCGGCAGGAGTTCGAACGCCTGGAGCGCCGGGCCGCACTTGCCCGAAAGGAAATTGAGCAGCGCCAGAGCCTGCCCGGGACTGTCGAGCCCAAGAAATGCGACGGCGCGCGCGCGCGGACGTGGAAAGAGTTTCAACGTGGCCCCCGTGATCACGCCGAGCGTCCCCTCCGAGCCGATGAAAAGGCGCGTCAGGTCATAGCCGGTATTGTCCTTGCGCAATTTGCCCAATGTCGAGAGGACACGGCCATCGGCGAGCGCGACTTCGAGTCCGAGCGTCAGCTCGCGCGTCGAGCCATAGGCAAGCACATGGACCCCGCCCGCATTGGTCGCGAGATTTCCGCCGATGGTGCAGCTTCCCTCGGAGGCCAGCGAGAGCGGGAAGTAACGGTCGAGCCGATTGCGCGGCCTCTTGAACGCGCGCAAGGGTTACGCCGGCGTCGACCGTCATGGCGTTGGAGACGGGATCGATCTCGCGAATACGGTCGAGCCTCTGAAGCGACAGGATAATCTGCCGTCCATCGGCGTCGGGCGTTTGGCCCCCAACGAGGCCTGTATTGCCGCCTTGCGGGACGACGCCCACGCCACGCGCGTTGCAAAGCGCGAGCGTTCCGGCGACCGCGTCGGACAGTGGCGGGTCTCACGACGCAGCAGGCGCGGCCATGGAAAAGGTCGCGCGGCTCGGACAAATAAGCGTCCATAGCCGCCGGCTCGAGAATGATGCCGGCATTTCCAACAATCGCGGTCAAGCGATCATAGAAATCGGGCGCGTTCAACAGAGTGCTCTGCGACAGAGACGACGCCCTCTTTTAACTGGCGCGCGCCTTAGTAACGGCGACGACGCATTCTGGCGTCTCTCTTGCGGGCGTAGACGTAAGCGCGCGCGGCAGTGGGCGCGCTTGCGAGGACGACACTGCACAATGCTGCGGCGATAAGCGCATTCATCATGACCATCTCCTTCCAGTTCTCGGAAACCCCGTGGGTTCCCGCCGACACCGGACCATCTCGCAAATCCTATGCCCCTTTTTCTTATGCGGCAACCGGCTTCGCCATTGATCCAGACAAATCAGTCTCTTTTCCCTCCATTGAGACATTCTCGTCACATGAAGATTACTTAAAAATTAAGACATTCAACCTAGAAGACGCCGTTTTGGCCGTTTCCGGGCGTCGCCCCGGGTAAAGACGGCGACAATCTCGAGATGCGCCGAGTTCCAAAATTGGTCGATCGGGACAAGCGGCGCGACGGAAAACCCGCCGCTGAGCAAAATTTCGGCGTCTCGTGCGAAACTTTGTGCACTGCAAGAGACCGCGATCGCCCGTCTGACGGACGATTTCGCAATTTCGCGCGCCTGCGCCTGGGCCCCGGCGCGCGGCGGATCGAAAACCACCGCCTCGAAAGGCTCGAGCTCGCGCGCACTCAACGGGCTCGTGAAAAGGTTGCGCGCGCCGGCGTTGAGCGGTTTGAGCCCCGACGCGCCGCGCGCGGCCGCGCGCATGGCCTCTAACGCCCCGTCCGAGCTGTCGTAGGCGTCGACGCGCGCCTTTTGCGCGAGGCGGAGGGCGAAAGCGCCGAGCCCGCAGAAAAGATCGGCGACGCGCGAGGCGCCCGCCGCCTCCAGAACGCGCGCCGCGATGGCCGCTTCGCCCGCGGCGGTCGGCTGAAGAAAGGAGCCGGGCGGCAGCGCGACGCGCGCCGGCCCGATGTCGACAAAGGGAGCCCGGCGCAGCGAAACGAGGCGCCCGTGGTTGGAAAGCCGCGCGAGATCATGGGCCGCCGCCGTCTCGATCAGCGCGCGCATTTCGGCCTCGTCGAGCGCGCCGCAGCCGCGCAGGTCCATATCCATGCCCTCGGGCGTCGACGTGATGGCAAGATCCAGCGGCTTGCCACGCGGGGCCAGTATTCCCGCGATCGCCCGCGCAGCCGGCAGGGCGTCGGACAATTCCGGGACCAGCAGCGGACAGGCGTCGATCTCGACGATTTCATGGGCGCGCGCCGCCATCAATCCGACATGGGCGCGCCCTTTCTCCATGCGCGCATGGAAAACGACGCGCCGCCGCCCCGCGCCATGCGCGTCCACGAGCGGGGCGACGTCGACCGCGAGACCGGCGTTGCGCAGCGCCGTTTCGAGGATGCCGCGTTTCCACTGCGCATAGGCGGGCGCCGCCAGAGACTGCACGGCGCAGCCGCCGCATCGGGTGAAATGGGGACAGAAGGGCGCGATCCTGTCCGGCGAGCGCGCAATGATCTCGATCAGGCGCGCATGATCGCCCTCGATGTCGGCCTCGACGGTTTCGCCGGCGAGCGCATAGGGAACGAAGACCAGCGACGCGCCGTTGCGCGCGACGCCCTCGCCGCGCGCGCCAAGCCGCTCGATCCGCAGACGCGTCATGCTCGCGCCGCGCCGATGAGAAACTCGCGGTTGCCGTCGCCGCCTTCGATCGGCGATTGCGTGACGCCCAACACACGCCAGCCCAGCGCCGCGACGTCCGCGCAAACCCGCGCGCAAACGGCGGCGTAAATCGCGTCGTCGCGCACGACGCCCTTCTTCGCCGCGCCGCGCCCCGCCTCGAACTGCGGCTTCACCAGCGCCACGAGCTCGGCGTGCGCGGCGGTCAGGGCCAGCACGTTGGGAAGCAGCGCGGCGAGCGAGATGAAGCTTGCGTCCATGACCACGAGCGTCGGCCCCTCCCCCAGCTGCGCCCGGGTCAAGGCGCGTGCGTCCTGCCCTTCGAGCGAGGTGACGCGCAAATCGCCTCGCAGACGCGCGTGCAACTGGCCATGGCCGACGTCCACGGCGACGACATGGCGCGCGCCCCGCGTCAGCAGCACATCCGTGAAGCCGCCCGTCGACGCGCCGATGTCGAGGCAATCGCGGCCCGACGGATCGACGTTGAAATGATCGAGCGCATGGGCGAGCTTCACGCCCCCGCGCGAAACCCATGGATAGGGCGCGCGGGCGACGACCTGCGCGCCTTCGGCGATCAGGGCGGAAGGCTTGCGCAACGGCCGCCCGTCGACGCGCACGAGGCCCGCCTCGATCGCCTCGCGCGCCTTGGCGCGACTCCGAAGAATCCGCGCTCGTAGAGCGCCGCGTCGGCGCGCTTGGCGGCCATTATTCGCCCGTCTGCAAGAGCGTGCCCGCGCGCCGCGCGCTCGTCAGCAGCCGCGAGAACAGCACGGCGGCGAGCGCGAAGAGAACGACGTCGAGCGCGAAGCCCTGCGCGAGCAAATCCCAGCGCACGACATGGTCGAGCAGGATGGCGCGTAGGCCTTCGAACACATAGGTCGGCGGCAGGCTCCACGAGAAGGGTTGCACCCATGCCGGGAGAACGGCGACGGGATAGTAAACGAGCCGAGCGGCTGAATGGCGAACATCAGGGCCCAGACGAGACTCTCCACGCCCATGCCGTAGCGCAGCAGCAGGCCCGAAATGGCGAGGCCGACGGCCCAGGCGAAGAAGAGTCAATATCGCGAAGAAAGCGCCAAGCGCGGCCCCGAGCGCCCAGAGATTGAAGCCAAAAATATAGATCGCGAGGAAGGACACGGGCAGCGTGCTGATGGCCAGGCGAATGACGCTCATCGCCATCAAGGCCAGCGCGAATTCGTGCATGCGCAGCGGACTCATCAGGAGATTGGCGAGATTGCGCGACCACATCTCTTCCAGAAAGGAGAATGAAAAGCCCTGCTGGGCGCGCAGCAGAATGTCGAGGAGCAGCACGCCGCCCACGAGCGCGCCCGCCGCCACCTCCACGCCGCTCGCCGGCGCGCCGCCGCGCGCCTTGATCAAATAGGTTTGCAGAAATCCCCAGGTGAAAAGCTGCACGATCGGCCAATAGACGATTTCGAGCAGCCGAAACCCCGATGAGCGCAGCACGTAGGAATAGCGCAGCACCATCGCGCCGACCCGCTTGAGCGACACAAAGGCGCTCATGACGGCGCTCCGGCGCGGCCACGGGCAACGTCGAGAAAGACTTCCTCGAGCGTGGCGCGGCCATAGCGGGCAAGGAGGCTGGCCGGCGACGCGTCGTCGACGATGACGCCTTCTTTGAGCATCAACACGCGATCGCACAGCCGTTCGACCTCGCTCATATTGTGCGAGGCGAGCAGAATGGCGCAATTGTGCGCGCCGCGATGCGCCTCGAGCCGCCCGCGCACCCAATCGGCGGTGTCGGGATCGAGCGAGGCGGTCGGCTCGTCGAGCAGAAGAAGCTGCGGATCGTTTATGAGCGCCTTGGCGATGGCGACGCGGGTTTTCTGGCCGGCGGAGAGCCGCCCGGTCTGGCGGTCGAGAAAATCGCGCAGGGCGAGCAAATCGGCAAGCGTCTCGATCTTTTCATCGAGTTGCGGAACGTCATAGAGCATGCCGAAGACCCGCAGGTTCTGCCGCACGGTGAGACGATGCGGCAGATCGACGTAGGGGCTTTCGAAATTCATGCGGCCGAGTACCGCGTAGGGCTCGCGCGACAGATCATGGCCGAAGACGCGGATCGCCCCGGCTGTCGGCTCGATCAGGCCCATCACCATGCCGATCGTGGTCGTCTTGCCGGCGCCATTGCCGCCGAGCAGGCCGGTCACGCAGCCCGGCGCCAGGGCAAAATCAAGCGGTCCGACAACGTTGCGCGCGCCATAGGCTTTGGAGAGACCGTGAACCGACAGCGCCGGCTCGAGAGTTAAAGGGGACATTGGAGGTTTATGGCTTGCCCGAGCGGTCGCGGCAAGGGCGTCAGGCCTGACAACGCGGGCAGAAGAAGGTCGAGCGACCCGATTGCACGGCGCGCGCGATCGTTCCGCCGCATCCCGGCGTTGGACAGGCGGCGCCTTCGCGGTCGTAAACGCGGAAGCTGTGTTGGAAATAGCCGAGAGCGCCATCGGCCTGACGGTGATCGCGCAGCGACGAGCCGCCGGCCGCGAGCGCCTCGCCGAGCACGGTCTTGATCGCGTCCGGCAGCCGCGAAAGCGCCGCGCGCGGCCGGCCGGCGTTGGTCACGAGCCGCCCCGCCGCGCTGAGCGGCGATATGCCGGCCCGATGCAGCGCTTCGCAGACATAGATATTGCCGAGCCCCGCAATGCGCCGCTGATCCAGGAGAACCGCCTTCGCGGGCGCGGCGCGGCCGCGGAAGAGGCGGGCGAGGAAGGCGGCGTCGAGGCCCGCGCCCAAGGGCTCGACGCCAAGGCCGGCGAAGAGCTTGTGAGCCTCGAGCGCATGCGTCTCGATCAAAAGCATGAAGCCGAATCGGCGCGGGTCGTTGTAGGTGACGCGTGCGCCGCTCTCCAGCGTGAGCACGACATGGTCGTGGGCGGCGTTCCTGTCGCGCGGATGGTGAAACAGGCCCGGCGTCTCCCCGTCGACGCGAAACGACCCGCTCATCCCCAGATGCATGACGAGAGTCTCGCCATTGTCGAGATCGGCAAGGAGATATTTCGCCCGTCGGCGCAGATCGCGAATCGTGCGTCCCGTCAGCCGCGCGGCGAAATCGCGCGGAAACGGAAAGCGCAAATCGGCCCGCCGCAGCGCGACCGCCAAGATGCGGGCGCCGACGAGGGCCGGCGCGAGCCCCCGCCGCACGGTTTCGACTTCCGGGAGTTCAGGCATGGAAGGCTCATAGCAAATCGCGCGCGGCGCTTGAAGGGCGGCGCCGCGTGGCGACGCCGGGCGGCCATAGCCATGGGCCGCGCGAGGGGTTATACCCTCCCACGTCTTCCCACCGCAGGCGAGCGTTCTATGACCGATTCCCATTCCAACCGAGAGGGTTCGACCCATTTCGGCTATTCCGAGGTGCCGCTGTCCGAAAAGCAGGGCCTCGTGGACGACGTGTTCCATAAGGTCGCCCGCCGCTACGATGTGATGAACGACCTCATGTCCGCGGGCCTTCACCGGCTCTGGAAGGACACGCTCGTCGCCAAGATCAATCCCCGCAACCGCCAGAATTTCCGACACCTCGACGTCGCGGGCGGGACCGGAGACGTCGCCTTCCGCATCGCCCGGCAAACCCCGGCCGACGCCGAAATCGTCGTCCTCGACATCAATGGCGACATGCTGGAGGTCGGCCGCGATCGCGCGCGCGAGAAGGCCATCGACGGCAAGCTCGACTTCGTCCAGGCCAACGCCGAGAGCCTGCCCTTCCCCGACGCGCATTTCGACGCCTATACCATCGCCTTCGGCATCCGCAATGTGCCGCGCATCGACGTCGCGCTCGGCGAAGCCTGGCGCGTGCTCAAGCCTGGCGGGCGGTTCCTGTGCCTCGAATTCTCGCAGGTCGCGACGCCGGGCCTCGACAAGATCTACGAAGCCTATTCCTTCAACGTCATTCCGATCGTCGGCAAGCTCGTCGCGGGCGACGCCGAGCCCTATCGTTATCTCGTGGAGTCGATCCGCAAGTTCCCGGCGCGGAGGAATTCGAGCGCATGATTCGCAAGGCGGGGTTCCGCCGCACGGGCATTTGAGCGCCTCACCGGCGGCGTGGTCGCCATTCATTCCGGCTGGAAGTATCTAGACCGCAAGGCGGCGCTCTCCGTGCTTCTCGGACTCGGTCATTTTCTGCGCCTCGCGCGCGCTGGCTATATTCTGGCGCGCGAGGGCGTGTTCACCTCGCTCGACCCCAACCTGCTGCCGCCCGCGGCGGCGCCGCTCGTGCGTTTCGCCAATCTGTTCGCCCAGGCGGACGGCCAGAACGCCGGCGCGGCGCTGGTGCGCGCGCTCGCGCAGATCGGCCCCTCCTACGTGAAGCTCGGGCAGTTTCTCGCGACGCGTCCCGACGTCGTGGGCGGACAGATCGCCGACGCGCTCACCGCGCTGCAGGATCGCATGGCGCCCTTTGGCCGCACGCAGGCCGTGGCGATCATCGAGAAATCGCTGGGACGCAAGATCGAGGATGTCTTTCTCTCTTTCGGCGAGCCCGTCGCGGCCGCGTCGGTCGCGCAGGTGCATGTCGCCGACGCACTTTATGACGGCAAGGCGCGCAAGGTCGCCGTCAAGGTGTTGCGCCCCGGCGTCGAAGGCCAGTTCGCGCGCGATTTGCGCGACATGTATCTCGTCGCGCGCGTGGCCGAGCGCTATTCGTCGGAAGGGCGCCGGCTGCGACTGATCGAGGTCGTCGACACGCTGGCGCGCACGGTGAAGCTCGAAACGGACTTCCGCCTCGAAGCCGCGGCGGCGTCCGAATTTCGCGGAGAATGTCGCGAAGGACGAGGACATACATGTCCCGCACGTCGATTGGGACCGCACCGCGCGCGAGGTGCTGACGCTCGAATGGATCGACGGCGCGCCGCTTTCCGATCTCGAACAGGTCAAGGCCGCCGGCCACGACCTCAAGGCGCTCGGCGCGCATGTGCTTCAGTCGTTCCTGCGCCACGCGATGCGCGATGGCTTCTTTCACGCCGACATGCATCAGGGAAATCTCTTCGTCGACAAGCAGGGACGACATCGTCCCCATCGATTTCGGCATCATGGGCCGGCTTGGCGAGAAGGAGCGTCGCTTCCTTGCGGAGATCCTCTACGGCTTCATTACGCGCGATTACAGGCGCGTCGCAGAAGTGCATTTCGAGGCGGGATATGTGCCGGCCAAACATTCGATCGAGGAATTCAGCCAGGCCCTGCGCGCCATCGGCGAGCCGCTGCATACGGTCAACGCCGCCGATATTTCCATGGCGCGGCTGCTGACGCTGCTGTTCGAGGTCACCGCCCTCTTCGACATGCGCACGCGCACGGAGCTCGTGTTGCTGCAAAAGACCATGGTCGTCGCCGAAGGCGTCGCGCGCAAGCTCGATCCCAAACTCGACATATGGAAGACCTGCGACCCTGTCGTGCGCACCTGGATCGAGGAGAATCTCGGACCCAAGGCGAAGCTCGAAGACGCGGGGAAGAGCGTCGCGGAGCTCGTTCGCCTGGCGGCGCATCTGCCAAAGACGCTCGCCGAAGCGGAGAGGGCGATCTCGCGCGTTTCGCATATGGCGGACGAGGGCGTCGACCTTTCCGCCAGAGCGATCGACGCGATGGCGCAAACGCGCCGGCGTTCGGACTGGCGACTGCTGATCGGCCTTTCGGCGCTGCTTGTTCTCGCGGCCTGGCTCTTTCGTTAGATCAGCTGAACCCCGCGCGCGCCCTGTCTATTGCGGCAGCTTCTAATGACGTCCGCGACCATTTGTGAGCGCGCCGACGAGCCGCGACGCGACGACGACGCCAAGGCCGGCTCCCAGGAGAAGTGGCAGGTTGCGGGGCCCCTCGCGCAGCGCGACGCGGGCAACGTTCCTCGCGGCCAGTGGCGCCGCAGCCTTTGCCAGATCAAGCAAAGCCTGCGGAAAGTCGGGCGACTGGAAGGCGCGGGAGGCCGCCGCGAGCGGCGAGGCTTCGGACAGCGACGCGAGCTCTTCGCGCGCACGCGCGCGCTGGAGAGCTTCCCGCTTGCGCGCATACGCGACGACGATGACGTAAATGACCAGGAAAAGTCCCGCGATCACCAGATTTCCGATGAAAGGGCCGAAAGTTTCGTCGGCCCAATAGGCGGCGGACGCCGTTGCGAAACCCAGGGCGATGAGCAATGGGGCCGCCGCCATCGCCCCGCCCGAGACGCGCGTGAGAACGCCTTCTACGGCGTTATCGGCTCTCTTAATGATCGGCTCGAACATAACGTCACCACGCAGGGAGCTGAAGGCGGAGGCGAAGGCTATCGGCTCCCTATTCTCCACAACGAGCCGAACACAAATCCGACAAAGGCTGCGAGCAGCACGGTCGTCGTCGGCTGTGATTTGGCCGATGCTTCCAAAGCCGAGCGAAAGTTGCCGATGACTTCGCCCGTGCGCTCCGCCGCCTTTCCGGTCTGCTCCGTGACGGAAGACAGCGCGGCATTGGCCTTCCCGACGCCCTGCTCGACGACGCGGCCCATTTGTTCAGCGGCGTTCGAGGCCTGCTGGCCGAGCGCCTCGCTCGCCTCGCTTGCGCCAAGTCCTGAGCCCGGCCCTGCGCCATGTCCATTGCGCTGGCGCGTCATATTTCGTTCATCAGCCATTGCCGCCTCCGGTGGTTCAGCAAGTGCCTCGATAACGCGACGCCATTGGAGATGTTCCGCGCCGGAGGCGGTCACGAGGCGGGGCAGGCGCCGCGCGGCTTAAGCGCCGCGAACCATTCCGAGGAATTCGTCCCGGGTGCGCGGATCGTCGCGGATGACGCCAAGCAATCGGCTCGTCGTCAATGTCGAACCCGGCGTGTTCACGCCGCGCAGCGTCATGCAGTTATGCTCCGCCTCGATGACGACCCCGACGCCCTGCGGCTCGAGAATGTCCTGGATCGCCTCGGCAATCTCGGCGGTCAACTTTTCCTGAATTTGCAGGCGCCGGGAAAAGCCATGCACCACGCGCGCGAGCTTGGAGATGCCGACCACGCGGTTCGTCGGCAGGTAACCGACATGGGCGCGACCGATGACGGGCAGCAGGTGATGCTCGCAAAAACTTACGACGCGAATGTTTTTGAGAACGACAAGCTCGTCGTAACCGCCGACCTCTTCGAAGGTGCGCTTGAGGTCGTCGCGCGGGTCGCTTCCATAGCCCGAAAAAAGTTCGCGATAGGATCGGGCAACTCGCCCCGGCGTGTCGCGCAACCCCTCGCGATCCGGATTGTCCCCCGCCCATTCGATCAACACACGCACGGCCGCTTCTGCGTCAGCCTGAGTTGGCTTTGCCATTGCTCCCTAAATCCTGCTCGAAAACGCGTCCTCTGGTTCCGCGACGGGCTCGACGCTTGACTCTATGAACCGCGCATGTCGATGCGCCCCGTCGCGCCAGCTTGCGCCGCGCCGGGGCGTTTGGCAAACCCTCGGCCGGGCGCGGCGCAACGGGACGCGCCGCTCGAAGGCATGCTTAAGGCGAGAGCGTGCTCAAGGAATGACGCTGCGGCCGATGTTGCCGATGGTCGAGCCGACCGAATTCACCGTGCGCTTCACGAAACCCAGCGCATCGCTCTGCGGCGGCGGAGGAGGCGGCGGCGGCGATAGCCGAGGCCGCGTCCGCGGACGTGGGCGACGCGTCGACGACGCCGAGTTCGCTGGGCGCCGAGGCCCGCGACGGCTTTGGCTCATGCGGCTTGGCGACAGCCTGTGGTAGAGGTTGCGGCTTTGGCTTGGCCTTGACAGCCTTCGCCGAGCCGGGCTTGGCGGGGGCGACGGCCGCTGCGGAATCGGTCGGGGCCGTCGGGTCGAGCGCCGCCGTGGCGCGCGGCGCGGCGGCCGAAGCCTTCGGCGCAGCCGGCGCCCGGGCGGGCGTTGCGGCCGACGGGATTCCGACAGGGGTCAGACCGGCCGGAACCGAAAGGGCGGACCCTGGCGCGGAGGCGAGCGGCGCTGCGGAAGGAGGCACTGGCTTCGCCACGACAGGGGCCGGCGCCGGCTCCGGCTGCGTCGAACTCAGGGCCCACGCCCGGCGTCGCCTCAGCCGCAGGCGAAGCGCCCGCGTCAGAAGGCGCCGCCCCTTCCTTGGGATCCTCGCCGAACTCCCCGACCGCCGCCTGATCGACGGGCGCGGACGCCAAATCCGCTTCCGGCGGCGCAAGGTCGGCGATGGCTGGCTCTTCGGCTGGCCCGCGCCAGGTCGAGAGCGTCCAGCCGATGCCCAGAAGGCCCGCAAGCACAATTCCGATGGAGAGCCGCATCAGCTTATGGCGGCGATCATCCGTGGCGCCCTCGGCGGCCAAGAGCATTTCGTCAATGACATCGGCGTCCTTCGGCTTTGGCGCCGGGACAGGGGACGCGGGGGGCTTGGCGAGGGCGGACGGCTGCTTAACCACAGGGGACGGCGGGTCGGGCAGGGCTGACGGCGGGTCGGCCACGTAGACGCGCGGCGCCGCCTGAAGGGACGCGGCGTCGTCGCCTTGCCGAAGTTCGATCTTCGGGGCGAGAGCCGCGGCAGACGCATCGGGACCCTCGGTGTCGCGCCGCAGGAGCTCCTTGAACTCGGCGAAAGCCTCCTTCAGCGCTTTTTCATCGGCAGATTGGTTCATGCTTACTCGCTTCGGTGACGTTGCCTGTCAACTTTCCTCGGGCGGCTCGCGCCAAGCTTCGCCCGCGCCGCGATTGCGCCGCACGAGCGCAGGCATCGCCTGATCCAAACCCAGAATTGTGGCGGTTATTCGCCAGCTTAGCTCAGCTTGCGCTGGAACATAGGGGCCGAATGTCGCGTTCTCGGCGCATCGATTGGACGCTCCGGGTCGCGGGCGGAAAAGGAGAATGACATGGATTGGAATCGCGTCGAAGGAAACTGGAAGCAGCTCAAGGGCAAGATCAAGGAGAAATGGGGCGAGCTGACCGACGACGACCTCGACAAGTTGGCGGGCAACCGCGAGCAGTTCGAAGGCAAGATCCAGGAACGATATGGAATTGGCAAGGATCAGGCGAAGCGCAACATCGACGACTGGCTCAAAAACCTGCAATGATTTCACGGAAAGGCGGCCGTGCAACCG
Source organism: uncultured Alphaproteobacteria bacterium (assembly GCA_963713845.1). Lineage (GTDB taxonomy): Bacteria > Pseudomonadota > Alphaproteobacteria > Rhizobiales > Beijerinckiaceae > Methylocystis. Next base: position 7,819 of record CAVQNJ010000024.1, on the reverse strand, counting down.
GCCGCCCTTTTCTTTGAGAAACGGCCAGCGTCGCCTTGCGTGCTCGCCTGCGACAATGCGCGTCGCTTCATTGGAAGGAATGTAAGTAATCCAAATTGACGGGCGTGAGCGCCGCTCCGTAGAATCATCGATGAATTGTCGACAAATATGAGCGGCGATGCTCGGTGAAACCAATATGCGCTTCGCGCTCTGCGCGCTGACGCTCCGTGCATTCTGCGCGTTGGCGATCGGTCCGTTCTGCGCACAGCCGCTCTTCCTGAGCACAAAAGCCCAAGCGCTGGATTCGCCCCGAACCGCCGCCGACGAGGCGAGCCTCACACCGCTTGAGCGACTGGGCAAACGCGTTTTCGAAGACAAATCACTGTCGCGGCCCGCTGGAGTCTCCTGCGCCTCCTGCCACGATCCCGCGACGGCATTTCAGGGGTCGAATGGCTCGCCCATCCCCGCGATCGCGCGTGGCTCGCTGCCCAATTCGCTCGGCAGACGCAACACGCCGACGATCATGTACGCCTCTTTCGCCCCGCCCTTCGGCTTCATCGACGACAAGGACGAAAAAACCGGAAAAATCGAAAAAGCCCCCGCCGGCGGACAGTTCCTGGACGGCCGGGCCAATGATCTTCTCGCACAATTCGAGGGGCCCCTGCTCGATCCGCTCGAGATGAACGCGCCGTCAAAACGCGCGAGCGTCGAGACGATCAAGGCCGGCGCCTATGCCGCGCTCGCGCGGGAGGTCTATGGCGATCAGGTCTTCGACGACCCGGACGCCGCCTTCGAAAAGCTCGCCAGATCGGTCGTGGCTTTCGAGTCCAGCGCGCGCTTCCATCCCTTCGCCTCGAAATTCGACGATTACCTGCGCGGCGCGGCGCAACTGACGTCAATAGAGAAAGAAGGCTTCGCGCTCTTCATGAACGCCAAAAAAGGCAATTGCGTCGCCTGTCATCTCGGCAAGCCGGACTCGCACGACCCCAAGGACTGGCTCTTCACGGATTTTACCTATGACACCCTCGGCGCGCCCAGGAATGCGGCGATCGCCGCGACGGCGAATGCGCCCGATCTTGGTCTTTGCAAACGCCCCGGCCTCGACAAATATGCGCCGCCGGGCTTCGACATTTCGAGCCTCTGCGGCGCCTTTAAAGTGCCGACGCTGCGCAACATCGCCGTGACGGGGCCTTATCTGCACAATGGCGTCTTCGAGAAATTGCGCGACGTCGTCGCCTTTTACGCAACGCGCGACACAGATCCCGGCCGCTGGTACCCGAGGGGCGAAAAGGGCAAGCCGGCGAAATACGACGATCTGCCGGAAAATTATCACGGGAACGTCAATGTGGCGGAGGTTCCCTACGACAGAAAACCGGGGCAAAAGCCGCGTCTGTCGGATCGGGAAATCGACGCGATCGTCGCTTTTCTCGAAGCGCTGACGGATCGGACACCCCCTCAGCCCGCAACCAGACCGTAACGCGCCAGCGTCGCGCGCAATTGCGGGTCGGGCGTCGCGCCGCTGGTGAAAACCGCGCGCGCCTGTCCGGTTGACGCGAATGTCTCCGCGCTGCCGCGTTCACGCAGCAATTGATCGGCGCGGCGCGCGATCGCCGGCGCCGGGTCGATCCAATCGACCGGCCAGGGCGCGAGGCGGCGAAAATCGTCGACGAGCAGCGGATAATGCGTGCAGGCCAGCACGACCGCATCGGTGCGCGCGCCGCCCTCCTCCTTGAAACAGGGCGCGATTTCCGCCGTGATCGCCGCGTCGTCGACTTTTCCCCCGTGCATCTGCGCCTCGGCGAGGCGCGCGAGATGCGCGGAGCCGACAAGCGTCACACGGCAATGCGCGGCAAATTGTGCGATGAGGTGCTGCGTATAATCGCGCGCGACCGTGCCGGGCGTGCCGAGCACGGAAATGAGATGGCTGCGCGAGCGCTCGGCGGCAGGCTTGATCGCGGGCACCGTGCCGACGAAGGGAACCTCCCGCCAATGGACCCGCAGAAACGGCAGCACCAGCGTGGAGGCGGTGTTGCAGGCGATCACAACCAGATCGGGGGCGTGCGCGGCGATGAGGCTTTCCATCACCTCCATCACGCGTTGGATGAGGTCAGGCTCTTTCCAGGAGCCGTAGGGGAAGCCGGCGTCGTCGGCGCAATAGACGTAATCCGCCCCCGGCCGCAGCTTGATGATTTCGGCGAAAACCGTGAGCCCGCCGAGGCCTGAGTCGAACACGAGCAGTTTCGGCGGCTGGGTCATTGGACGACATCATGATGCGCGGCGCGCGAATCGCTCCCGCGGCGCGATGATAAAGCGAGATCTTCGAAACGTCAGAATGGCAGGTTGAAGACCCGCGACGGAACCAGCGCGCCCTCGACGATCTCGCCGAAAGCCACAGGCGCGCCCCCGCAGGCCGCATAGACAATGCCGGCGTGCGGCGCGTCCCGGCCGCGCAAGATGACCGAACCGCCGCGACGCAGTCGCGCCGCCGCGTCGCGATCCACGACAACGCAGGGAAGCTCCGAGAGGCCGGCTTCGACGGACAAGAGCGCGTCGCCGGCGAGACCCTCCGCCTCGATCTCATCGAAGGTAAAGGAGTCGTCTTCGACGAACGGGCCGACGCGGGTGCGGCGCAGCGCGCTGACATGGCCGTAGCACCCCAACAGCCGACCGAGGTCGCGGGCGATGGCGCGCACATAGGCGCCCTTGCCGCATTCCATGAAGAAGACCGTCTCTCCCGCGGCGTGGACGTCGATCGCGAGCGAATGGATGGTCACGGCGCGCGGCTTGAGCGCGACCTCCGTCCCCTCCCGCGCCAGGTCATAGGCCCGCTCGCCAGCGATTTTGATCGCCGAAAATTGCGGCGGCGTCTGGAGAATGTCGCCGGTGAACTGCGGCAGCAAGGCGTCGATCGCGGCGCGTTCCGGCCGCATCGCGCTCGTACGCGCCACCTGCCCGTCGGAATCGTCCGTATTGGTCTCGGCGCCCCACTGGACAGAAAAACGGTAGGCCTTCTCGCCGTCCTGCACAAAGGGCACGGTCTTGGTCGCCTCGCCGAAGGCGACGGGAAGAATGCCGGAGGCGAGCGGATCGAGCGTGCCGGCGTGGCCGGCCTTCTGCGCATTGTAGATGCGTTTTAGGCGCGAAACCGCCTGCGTGGAGGTCGCCCCCACGGGCTTGTCGAGCACGACCCAGCCGTCGACCACGGCGCGGTTGGATTTCTTCTGGCTCATTGGCTCTCTCAGGCGCTTTCCTGCGGATCGCCGTCGGACGCTCCTGATCGGAACCCTCCAGGTCGCGGCTCACGCGCTCCGAATTGAGGAGCGCGTCGATGCGCGAGACGTTGTCGAAACTGTCGTCGATGCGAAAACGAATGTCGGGGGCGAATTTCAGATTAACGTCATGCGCGATCTCGCCGCGCAGGAATTTCCTGTGCCGATCGAGGGCGGCGAGACTTCCGGTTCGTCCTTGCCTCCGAGCGGCATGACGTAAATCGTCGCGAGCTTGAGGTCGGGGCTCATCTTCACGCGCGAGACGGTGACGACATGCCGTTCGAGCACAGGATCGTTGATCGTCGCCGCGGGAAAGCAATTGCGCGACGGCGTGACGCACGAGTTCGGCGACGCGCAACATGCGCTGCGACGGCGCGGAGCCGCTCGAGTGATGGGATCTTGACATAAGTCGTCTACTCAGCCGTTTGCAACGCATGCGCGCCCGCGCCTGATCGTCAGGGCGGACGTCGGAAGCCGTCGCATGATTGAAAACGCCGCGGGCCGCGCGGCGAGGCCGCGCCGCGCCGAAGGGTCCGCGCCGCTCTACAGCGTCCGCTTGATCTCCTCGACGCGGTAGCATTCGATGACGTCGCCCGCGCGCATGTCCTGGTAGTTCTCGAAGGCCATGCCGCATTCCTGACCGGCCGCGACTTCCTTGACCTCGTCCTTGAAGCGCTTGAGCGTCGAGAGCTTGCCCTCGTGCACGACGACATTGTCGCGAATGAGGCGGACATTGGCGCCGCGCTCGACATTGCCGTCGGTGACGCGGCAGCCCGCGACCTTGCCGACTTTCGAAATGTCGAAGACTTCGAGAATCAGCGCGTTGCCGAGCATCGTCTCGCGCAAGGTCGGCGACAGCAGGCCGGACATCGCCGCCTTCACGTCATCGACGAGATTGTAGATGATGTTGTAATAGCGGATCTCGATTCCGGCGCGTTCGGCCGCTTCGCGCGCTTCCTTGTGGGCGCGCACGTTGAAGCCGATGACGGCGGCGTTCGACGCCTCCGCGAGCGAAATGTCGGATTCGGAAATGCCGCCGACGCCCGCGTGAACGACGCGCGCGCCGACCTCATCCGTCCCGAGCTTTTCGAGGGCGGCGGCGATGGCTTCGACGGAGCCCTGCACGTCGCCCTTGATGACGAGCGGGAACTCCTTGCGGCCGGCCGTCTTGAGCTGACTCATCATGTCGGACGAGCGAGCCGCGCGCCGAACCGCCGCGGGCGGCGAGCTTGTCGCGCTTCATGCGCTCGCGATATTCGGTGATTTCGCGGGCGCGCGCCTCCGACTCGACGACCGCGACGCGATCGCCCGCTTCTGGCGTGCCGTTGAAGCCAAGAATCTCGACGGGGAAGGAGGACCCGCCGCCTGACGCGTCGCGCCCTTGTCGTCGAGAAGCGCACGCACGCGGCCCCATTGCGTGCCGGCGACGACGATGTCGCCCACATTGCAGCGTGCCGCGCTGGACGAGCATGGTCGCGACCGGGCCGCGTCCCTTGTCGAGACGCGCCTCGATCACCGTGCCCTCGGCCGCGCGCTCGGGGATCGGCCTTGAGATCCAGCACTTCGGACTGGAGGGCAATCGCCTCGAGCAGTTTGTCGAGATTGGTCCGCTGCTTGGCCGAGACTTCGATTTCGAGCGTCTCGCCGCCCATGCTCTCGACCTGCACCTCGTGCTGCAACAGCTCGGTGCGCACGCGCTCGGGCTTGGCGTCGGGCTTGTCGATCTTGTTGATGGCCACGATCAGCGGCACACGGCGGCGCGGGCGTGGTTGATCGCCTCGATCGTCTGCGGCATGACGCCGTCATCGGCCGCGACGACGAGCACGACGATGTCCGTCACCTTGGCGCCGCGGGCGCGCATGGCCGTGAAGGCCGCGTGGCCGGGGGTGTCGATGAAGGTTACCGGCAGGCCGCTGGGCGCGGTGACCTGATAGGCGCCGATGTGCTGGGTGATGCCGCCGGCTTCGCCAGCGACGACATTGGCCTGCCGGATGGCGTCGAGCAGCGAGGTCTTGCCGTGATCGACATGGCCCATGATGGTGACGACGGGCGGACGCGACTCCAGATCGGTCGTCGACGTCGGGCGAATCGAACAGGCCTTCCTCGACGTCGGATTCGGCGACGCGCTTGACCGTATGGCCCATTTCCTCGGCGACGAGCTGCGCCGTGTCGGCGTCGATCACATCGGTGATCTTGTGCATCTCGCCCTGCTTCATCAGCAGGCGGATGACGTCGACCGCGCGCTCCGACATGCGGTTGGCGAGTTCCTGGATGGTGATCGTTTCAGGCAGCGTGACCTCGCGGGCGACCTTTTCCTTCTGCTCGGCGTGGCCGAAACCCTTCAGGCGCTGCACCCGGCGGCGGAAGGAGGCGACGGAGCGCGTGCGCTCGTCTTCGCTCTCCCGCTGGTCGCGGTGGTCACGGTCAGGCGGCCGCGGTTCTTCGCTTCGCCGCCGCGGGACGGCGTCGGGCGCGGCGGCGAGCGGCGGCGCGAAGCCGCCGATGGTGCGGACGGGCGGCGCGCTTGATCGGTCGGCTCGCCGCGCGCGGGCCGCGCAGCGCGGCGACGGCCGCGGGCCAGGCTTCGCGGCGGCGGGCCGCGTCGAGGCGCGGCCCGCTCCAGCGGCAGGCGGCGGCGCGCCTCTTCCTCGGCCTTGCGCTTCGACTTCGGCTTCGCGGGCGAGACGATCCTCCTCCTCCCGCTTGCGCGCCTCGGCGGCGACGCGCTCGTCGCGCTCGCGCGCATCGCGTTCGGCGCGAACCTTCGCGTCCGCTTCGGCGCTGACGGCGATCTTCCTCTTCACGCGAACGGGCGTCGACCAGCGCGCGGGCCCGGGCCTCGCGCTCCTCATCGGTCAGCGCGCGCAGCACGACGCCAGAGCTCGGAGCGCGGCGCGTGCGGCGCTCGGTCCGCGCGGGCTCGGCCTTTGGCGCGGGCGGCGGCGGCGGGCGCGCGGCGGCGGCGCAGGCGCAGCACGGCGCGGCCTTGGGCGTCTCCACCTGCCCAGGCGCGCGACGCTTCACCTTCTCGACCACGACCACCTTCGACGGCCGTGGGAGAAGCTCTGACGCACCATGCCCTGCTCGCCCGCCGGCCGCTGCTTGAGGTGCAACGTCTTCGGTCGGCGCGACAGTCAAGGTCTTGTCGCTGTTCTCGCTCTCACTCATCCAGCTTCCGATCCCCGGCCGCTTCCGACCCGTTTTCGTCATCTCCAACCGTCTCGCCTCCGACGCCCGCCGAGCGTTCCGGCTCTCGTCCCCGCGCCTCAAGGGGCGCGCCATCCAGCGCAACGCCCCGATAAGCCGCCAACCGGCGGCAGCGCGAAGAAAACTCGTCGCCGTTCCGCCCACGGCGAGCGCAGCATGTATCACATTTGTGCGCCCCAAAGCCAAATCCAATTGGCCGACGTAAATAAGCCGATGGCCGGCGGAGCGCCATCGTTTTCGCGCGGCGCGATCGGCGCGCCACTTGACCAGCTTGCGTTTGCCGTCCTCGCCGCCGTCGCGCGGCCTCGACGAGAACGCTCGCCCCGCCCTTGGCGAGCAGGTCCCCACTTTGCCGAACCCGCGACCGCCGCGCCCGCCTTATTGGCGAGCGCCAGCATCTGCAGGCATCCGCTTCGAGCAGCCGATCGACGTCTTGCGTCGAGATGCGGCGGGTCTCGACCTGTTCCTTGAGACCGCGCGCGAACATACGCTTTTTCGCCGCCTCGGCGACGAGCGCCGCGCGCGCGCCGACCCAGACGCCGCGGCCGGGCAGCCGCGCGCGAATATCCGGCGCGACGACGCCGTCGGGTCCGCGCACGAAGCGGATCATCCCCTCAGGCGACTCGCGCCGCCGGGTGACGATGCAGGTCCGCTCGGAGCTCGCGCTCTTTCATGGCCGTCGCCGTCACCGCTCTCATTCGCCCTCCGCCTGGACCGCTTCGGTCTCGGGTTCCACCGCGGGCTCCTCGATCCACCCGGCCCGCACGCGCGCGGTCATGATCATGGACTCCGCTTCCTCGCGGGACACGTCGATCCCTTCAAAGAAACCTTCGTGCTTCGTGGTTTCGCCGTCCTTCTTTTCGGTCCAGCCGACGAGATCGTCGGGAACGCAACCCGCGAAATCCTCGATCGTCTTCACCTCGTTCTCGCCGAGCCAGCACCAGCATCGCGGTGGTCAGGCCCTCGATCTCGCGCACTCGTCGGCGACGCCGAGCGCCACGCGGCGGGCCTCGTTCTCCTGCTCACCCGCTCCAGATAGTTGCGCGCCCGGGTCTGGATCTCATTCGCCGTTTCTTCATCGAAGCCCTCGATCGTGGCGAGTTCGGGCAAATCTACATAAGCGAGTTCCTCGACGGAACGGAATCCCTCCGAGGCGAGGAGGCGTCCGACAACCTCATCGACGTCGATCGCCGCCATGAACACCGGGGTGCGCTCCTCGAATTCCCTCTGACGGCGCTCCGATTCCTCGGCTTCGGTAAGAATGTCGATGTCCCAGCCGGTCAATTGCGAGGCGAGACGCACATTCTGGCCGCGGCGGCCGATGGCCAGGGAGAGCTGATCGTCGGGCACGACGACTTCGATTC